>NZ_JPLW01000013.1:1597-5032 GCF_000754115.1 Amycolatopsis sp. MJM2582 | reverse complement strand
TCCGGCGGTGTCCTACTCTCCCACAACCCTTCGGTTGCAGTACCATCGGCGCTGTCAGGCTTAGCTTCCGGGTTCGGAATGGGACCGGGCGTTTCCCTGACGCTATAACCACCGAAACACTATGAAACACACTCTCCACCGATCTTGCTGGTGGTTGTGTGGTGTTTCAGAGCTGTAGAGTGGATGCGTAACATCTTTGTGGGCAAGTCCTCGGCCTATTAGTACCAGTCAACTCGACAACACATTACTGTGCTTCCATTTCTGGCCTATCAACCCAATGGTCTGTTGGGGGCCTTAACCCACAAGGGGTGGGATACCTCATCTTGGAACAGGCTTCCCGCTTAGATGCCTTCAGCGGTTATCCCTTCCGAACGTGGCCAACCAGCCATGCCACTGGCGTGACAACTGGCATACCAGAGGTTCGTCCGTCCCGGTCCTCTCGTACTAGGGACAGCCTTCCTCAAGTATCCTACGCGCGCGGCGGATAGGGACCGAACTGTCTCACGACGTTCTAAACCCAGCTCGCGTGCCGCTTTAATGGGCGAACAGCCCAACCCTTGGGACCTACTCCGGCCCCAGGATGCGACGAGCCGACATCGAGGTGCCAAACCATGCCGTCGATATGGACTCTTGGGCAAGATCAGCCTGTTATCCCCGGGGTACCTTTTATCCGTTGAGCGACACCCCTTCCACCAGGTGGTGCCGGATCACTAGTCCCGACTTTCGTCCCTGCTCGACATGTCTGTCTCACAGTCAAGCTCCCTTGTGCACTTGCACTCAACACCTGATTGCCAACCAGGCTGAGGGAACCTTTGGGCGCCTCCGTTACTCTTTAGGAGGCAACCGCCCCAGTTAAACTACCCATCAGGCACTGTCCCTGAACCAGATCATGGTCCGAGGTTCAGATTCCCAATCCGACCAGAGTGGTATTTCAACAACGACTCCACCAACACTAGCGTGCCGGCTTCACAGTCTCCCACCTATCCTACACAAGCCGAACCGAAAACCAATACCAAACTATAGTAAAGGTCCCGGGGTCTTTCCGTCCTGCCGCGCGTAACGAGCATCTTTACTCGTAGTGCAATTTCGCCGGGCCTGTGGTTGAGACAGCCGGAAAGTCGTTACGCCATTCGTGCAGGTCGGAACTTACCCGACAAGGAATTTCGCTACCTTAGGATGGTTATAGTTACCACCGCCGTTTACTGGCGCTTAAATTCTCAGCTTCACCCCCAAAGGGGTTAACCGGTCCTCTTAACGTTCCAGCACCGGGCAGGCGTCAGTCCATATACATCGTCTTGCGACTTCGCATGGACCTGTGTTTTTAGTAAACAGTCGCTTTCCGCTGGTCTCTGCGGCCACCCACCCCTAGTCCGCAAGGGACTTCAGAGTGTTTGGCCCCCCTTCTCCCGAAGTTACGGGGGCATTTTGCCGAGTTCCTTAACCACAGTTCACCCGATCGCCTTAGTATTCTCTACCTGACCACCTGTGTTGGTTTGGGGTACGGGCCGTGCACGCACTCGCTAGAGGCTTTTCTCGGCAGCATAGGATCACTCTACTTCACCTCAATCGGCTACGCATCACGTCTCAACCTATATGAATGGCGGATTTGCCTACCATTCGGTCTACACGCTTACACCAGTACTACCACTCACTGGCGGAGCTACCTTCCTGCGTCACCCCATCACTCGACTACTACGGAATCAGATCCCACGCTCCACACAGAAACCTCCATCCGAAGACTTCGGTAACTGGCTTTGGGTGGTTAGTATCAACCGCCTCATCCTGGGCGCACGTGCTCGGGTACGGGAATATCAACCCGTTATCCATCGACTACGCCTGTCGGCCTCGCCTTAGGTCCCGACTTACCCTGGGCGGATTAGCCTGGCCCAGGAACCCTTGGTCATCCGGCGGCAGAGTTTCTCACTCTGCATTCGCTACTCATGCCTGCATTCTCACTCCCACACCCTCCACGACTGGCTTCCGCCGCCGCTTCCCTGGATGCAGGACGCTCCCCTACCCATCCACACGACTAGACACTCCCGCAAGGAGAATGCCGATCTACATGTGTGAATGACACAGCTTCGGCGGTGTGCTTAAGCCCCGCTACATTGTCGGCGCAGGACCACTTGACCAGTGAGCTATTACGCACTCTTTCAAGGGTGGCTGCTTCTAAGCCAACCTCCTGGTTGTCTGGGCAATCCCACATCCTTTCCCACTGAGCACACACTTAGGGGCCTTAGCTGGTGTTCTGGGCTGTTTCCCTCTCGACGACGAAGCTTATCCCCCGCCGTCTCACTGCCACACTCTCACACCACGGTATTCGGAGTTTGGTTGATTTCGGTAACCCGGTAAGGCCCCTAGACCATCCAGTAGCTCTACCCCCGTGGAGAAACATGTGACGCTGCACCTAAATGCATTTCGGGGAGAACCAGCTATCACGGAGTTTGATTGGCCTTTCACCCCTACCCACAGCTCATCCCCTCAGTTTTCAACCTAAGTGGGTTCGGCCCTCCACGTCGTCTTACCGACGCTTCAGCCTGGCCATGGGTAGATCACTCCGCTTCGGGTCTAGACCACGCGACTCAATCGCCCTATTCAGACTCGCTTTCGCTACGGCTACCCCACACGGGTTAACCTCGCCACGCAGCACTAACTCGCAGGCTCATTCTTCAAAAGGCACGCCATCACCTCAACATCACAAAGATGTGCTCGGGCTCTGACGGCTTGTAGGCACACGGTTTCAGGTACTCTTTCACTCCCCTCCCGGGGTACTTTTCATCTTTCCCTCACGGTACTAGTCCGCTATCGGTCTTCAGGAAGTATTTAGGCTTACCGGGTGGTCCCGGCAGATTCACAGCAAATTCCACGAGCTCGCTGCTACTCGGGAACACCACCAAGGTCTCAGAAACTGGTTTTCGCGTACGGGACTCTCACCCACTCCGGTCGCCCATCCCAAGGCGTTCCACTAACCAGCACATCAACCCGAGAACCTGTCAGAATTCTCAAGGCGGGTCCCACAACACCACACACACAACGCCTGACAGCTTGACATGTGCAAGGTTTAGCCTCTTCCGCTTTCGCTCGCCACTACTCACGGAATCACGGTTGTTTTCTCTTCCTACGGGTACTGAGATGTTTCACTTCCCCGCGTTCCCTCCACACACCCTATATATTCAGATGCGGGTAACACCACATAACTGGTGCTGGGTTTCCCCATTCGGAAATCCTCGGATCACAGCTCGGTTGACAGCTCCCCGAGGCATATCGCAGCCTCCCACGTCCTTCATCGGCTCCTGAAGCCAAGACATCCACCATGTGCCCTTAACAACTTGACCACAAAGATGCTCGCATCCACTCTACAGTTCTCAAACACCACACCAGAAACAAACGTCCCAGGGCGTAAGCCCCTCGGCGTGTTGCCTCAGGACCCAACAG
>NZ_JPLW01000012.1:0-79955 GCF_000754115.1 Amycolatopsis sp. MJM2582 | reverse complement strand
GTTACTCACCCGTTCGCCACTAATCCCCTCCTTGAGGGACTCAGAGTCCCTCAAGGAGGCCTTCACGGACTTCCGAAGCGCCGGCCACTGCCCCTATGGGCAACGACCGGCGCACGGCCGCACACCCGTCCGCTGGTGCCCCTCGTCGCGCCGGACGCGCAGACTTCCGGGTATGGGAGCAACGGCGACGCTGTCCGAGGCGGGTCTGGTCGCGGAACCGGGCCAGGAGATCAGCTGCTCGGTGACCGTTCGCAATGCCGGCCGGGTCGTCGATCAGTTCGCGATCGAGGTGGTCGGCGATCCGGGTGCCTGGGCCACGGCGGAACCGGCGACGGTGAACCTGATGCCGGGGGAGGCGGGCACGGTCGTCGTGCGGTTCGCGCCGCCGCGGTCGTCCGACGTCCGGGCGGGCCTGATCCCTTTCGGTGTCAGGGTTTTCTCGAGCGAGGACCCGGCGGGGTCGGTGGTCGAGGAAGGCAGCATCCAGCTCGGCGCGTTCACCGAGGTGACCGCCGAAGTCGTTCCGGCGAAAGTGGAGGCCGGTTCCAAGGCCGATTTCGAAGTCGCCGTCGACAACCGCGGCAACCATCCGGTCGCCGTCGAACTGAGCGCGCTCGACCCCGAGGACGAGCTCGACTTCCAGCTCGAACGGAACCGGGCCGACCTCGCGCCGGGCACGGCCGCGTTCGTCCGCCTGCGGGCCCGGCCGCGGAAACGGTTCCTGCGCGGGCAACCCGTACGGCACCGCTTCCAGGTGTTCGTCGTCGCGGACAACGCCGAACCGCTCAAAACCGAAGGCACCATGGTGCAGCGGCAGTTGCTGCCGAAGTGGTTGCTGCCGGCACTGGCCGCGCTCCTGGTGTTGCTACTGGCCTTGGTGACGCTGTGGTTCACCGTGCTGAGGCCCGCGGTGAAGTCCGCCGCCCGCGAAGCCGCGCAGGAGCAGAACCAGGAGGTGATCAAGGCCGCGCAGGACGCCGGTGGCGCCGCGGGGGAGGCGAAGAAGGACGCCGTTCAGGCCAAACAGAACTCCGAAGACGCGATGAAGGCCGTCGGGCTGACCCCGCCTCCGGACGGCGCGCCGCCCGGCCCCAGGGCGTCGAACGGGGTCCCGAACCCGGCGGGCAACGCCAACGGCACACCGACCGACTTCCGCGTGGCGGCGGACGCGGCGGTCGACTCGAACGTCAACCGCTTCGCCGAATTCCCCTACGCCGTGCCGGACGCGGCGAAGACGCTGGTCGTCACCGATCTCATCCTGCAGAACCCGCGTGGTGACAACGGAACCCTGCGGCTGTTGCGGGATTCCGGCGGCACGAAGACCGTTCTGCTGGAAGTCGGCCTCGCGAACTTCCGCGACCTCGACCACCACTGGTTGCAGGCATGGCGGTTCGCGCCCGGGGAGAAGATCGTGCTCGCGGTCAGCTGCCAGACGCCGGGAGGCGGCAGCCGGTGCACCCCGTCGGTGTCCTTCTCGGGCCGCATCGAATAGTCCGGATCAGATCAATCCCTCGCGCAAGGCGAACGCGACGGCGTGCGCGCGGTTGCGGAGCTGGAAACGGTTGGTGATGTCGTGCAGGATCGATTTCACCGTCCGCTCGGAATAGCTCAGCTGGTCGGCGATCTCCTTCGTCTCGAAGCCGTCGGCGACCATCCGCAGCACCTTGGTCTCGCGTTGGGACATCCCGGCCAGATCCCAGCCGTTCGGTTGCAGCACGTCCCGCTGCAACCGGGACACCCTGGACAGCAGGCGGCCGAGCAGATCCGGCGGCAGCGCGCCTTCCCCGGCGGCCGCGGCCTTGACCAGCCGCACCAGGGTGTCGGGGGTGGCGTCGGCGCGCCGGATGATCGCGGAGACACCGTTGCCCACGACGTCCAGCAGTTCCGAGTCGTCCACCTCCCCGGCGACCAGGACGACCCCGGCGCAGGCGGCGCAGTGGAGGCTGCGGAGCAACTGCTGCGCCTCCTCGTTCAGCCGCTCGACGATGACCAGTACGACGGCCGGCTCGTCGGTGTCGTCGGCGAAGCGGATCTCAGGGCGTGCGCGCAGCGCGGCGGTGACACCCGCGTGCGTGATGGTGTCGGTGGCATGGAGCAGCACCGGGATCTGGTCGACGAGCATCGATGAACCCCTCCCGCGAACGGCGTTTCGTCATTCCCAAGGATCGTGCGGACGGGGTGTCGCGAACAGGGATCCGGAGTCCCGATATGTCCCGCTTTGCTACTCCGATCGAGCGACGCCCGCCTTCCTGATCTTGGCGATCGCCTGGGCCCGGTCGGTGACCTGGAGCTTGCGGAAGATATGGGACACGTGGTTCCGCACGGTTTTCGGGCTGAGCACCAGCTGGTCGGCGATGGAGGCGTTGCCCATGCCCTGAGCGATGAGCCGCATGATCTCCCGTTCGCGCGCGGTCAGCTTCGGGAAGGACTCGTCGCGCGGGGATTCCGTGCCCAGCAGGGAAAGTACCTGGGTCGCGATCGCCGGGCTGAAGATCGCCTCGCCGTCGCCGATCACCCGCACCGCGCGGACGACCTGCTCGTTGCGCGCCCCTTTGAGCAGGTAGCCGCGCGCACCCGCCCGCATGGCGGCGAACACCGCGGCTTCGTTCTCGAACATGGTCAGCATGAGCACACCGGTGTGCGGGCAGGCCTTCACGATGCGGCGGGTCGCCTCGACGCCGTCGAGATCCGGCAGGTTCAGGTCCATGAGGATGACGTCGGGTTCCAGCCTGCCCGCTTCCGCGACCGCGGTGAGACCGTCGGCGGCCTGCCCGACGACGTCGATGCCCTGGGTACCGTCGAGCATCGCGCAGATGGTCGTCCGGAAGGCGGGATGATCGTCCACCACGAGGACGCGCAGGGGCGGGAACATCGCGCTCACTCCTTGGTGGCGAGCGGCAGCCAGGCGGCGATCCGGGTGCCGCCCGAGGACACCGGCTCGACGACGCAGCCGCCGCCGAGGCCGACGGCGCGTTCCCGCATCGAACGCAGCCCGGTCCCGCCTGCCACGGGCAACGCCTCCCCGCCCGTGCCGACCCCGTCGTCGACGATCTCCACGCGCAGGTCGCCGTCCAGCGGCCAGAGGCGCACCGCGCACTGCCGGGCACCGGAGTGGCGGGCGATGTTCACGAGCGCCTCGCGGATGATCCGGTACGCGGCGACCTCCACCGCGGCCGAAAGCGGCGGCAGCTCACCGCGGACCTCGACCGTCACCGCGAGCGGGCCGTGCTCGGCGGGGACCCGGTCGGCGAGCATTCCGGCATACCGGCGCACGGCCGTGACGAGGCCCGCGTCGTCGAGCGCGGGCGGGCGGGCGTCGGTCACGATGCGGCGCAGTTCGGTGATGGCGCCGTAGAGCTCCTCCTCCAGCCGGGAGAGGAGGCGCTCGGCCCCGGCTCGGTCACGGACGAGCAGGTCGCGGGCCGCGCGCAGCCCGAGCACGGCCACGGCGAGTGTCGGCCCGACGCCGTCGTGGAGGTCGCTGAGCACCGTCCGGAGCCGGTCCTCGTACCCGGCAGGATGAACGACGTCGGTGACGACGAATGTCCGGCGCATGTTCTCCCCCGTCGGGCGGTGGCGCGGCTCGGTGGTGCGTAGCGTTCTGATCACTCGCTGTACTAGTCGCGGAACCCGCTCCCGGCGTTTCCCCGCCTGCCGCGAGTTCAGGTAACGGTTTGGAGCCGATGCGGATGCCTGCCTCGGCGGTCGCGACTGATGCGGCGGCGAAATGCCGTAATAGGGGTTCGAGAATTTGGGTCATAAAATGATGGTGCTCGCTTCGAAGTATGATGCGCGCGAGTGAACTTTCTCGACAGTGGACGGGCCATCACGGACAATCGGTTCCGCGCGGCACCCTGCGAGCGAATCCTTCTGTTGCGCTCAGTTCCCTGCTCCCATCATTTGGCGAAAAGGAACCCTATGCATGACGATGACGAACCAGTAGGCCGGGTGCTCGGCAGGCGGCAGGCGTTGATTCTGCTCGGCGCCGCCGGTGCGACACTCGCCGCCGCGGGCTCCGCCACGGCGAGCACCACCTCCACCGAAGGCAGCCCCGAGGTCTGCACGCTGGATTGTGTGGTCAAGCCAGAGCAAATGGAGGGCCCGTATTTCGTAGACGAGCGGCTCAATCGCTCCGATATCCGCAGTGAGCCGTCCACCGGACAACTGGTTCCCGGTACCCCGCTGGTAATCAATTTCACCGTTCAGCAGGTTCGCCAGCAGCAGTGCACCGCGCTGTCGGGGGCGATGATCGACCTCTGGCAGTGCGACGCTTTCGGTCTGTACTCCGATATTCCGTCCCAGGGCAGCCGCGGCCGCCGTTTCCTGCGCGGTTATCAGAACACCGACCAGGCGGGCACGGCCCGGTTCACCACCATTCTTCCCGGCTGGTACACCGGACGCACACTGCATATCCACGTCAAAATTCGCACCATCGGAACCAACGGCCGCCCGTACGAGTTCACCTCGCAGCTTTACTTCACGCCCGAGTTCGGCGCGGCCTATCTGCGGACCGATCCGTACCGGAGGAAAGGCCCGGCCGACACGACCAACAGCCGGGACTCGATCTACCGCAACGGCGGATCCCAGATGCTGTTGCGTCCACAGCAGTCCGGAACCGGCTACACGGCGGACTTCGCCATCGGTCTCGACCTGTCGAACACGCAGGTCGGCCGTCCCGACTAGGGCGCCCGCCGTCTTGTGACACCACTCGGGCCGAAGGCTCCCTTCGCCGCATCGGACGCGGCGAAGGGAGCCTTCGGCACGGTGACTCAGATCCCGGCCGCGCGGTTCCCGGCGTCGAAGCCGCGCAGGGCGGCTCCGACAGTCGCGGCCACCGTCACCTCGAAGATCGCGTCCTCGCTGTATCCGGCGGCTTTGAGTTGCTCCACGTCGGCGTCGGTGATCCGGTGGGACGCGTCGCGGACGTTCGCGGCATAGGAGTCCAGCGGCCCAGGCAGTCGTTCACCGGTCAAGGCGGCCGTTCGGACGCTCTTGTCCGTCGCGGCGGGGCTTTCCAGCACGGCGTGACGCAGGTTTCTCGCCACGTCTCCGTGGTCGGTTTTCCGTCCCTCACTGAGAAGGAAGCCGGGGAACCGGTAGCCGAACCGGTGCAGCGACCTGGTCCCGGTCTCCAACTGGCCGTCCCGCAGGACGAAGCCGAAGGCGTTGGCGAGCCGGTTGACGATGTTCCAGACCAGGTTCACGCGGAGTGCTTCGGCGACGGCGTGCCGCGGCAGTCCGGTCACGAGGGTGGCGTCGATCGAGCCGGGATCGCGGCTGACGGCCTCCAGAAACGTGCGGACGGCCGCGAGTTCGGGACGCGCCGACCCCGCGTCGTCCGGGTCGATCTCGCCGGTGCCCGCGATACGGGTGAGTTCGGCGTGGGTGACGACGCAGAACGGGCATTCGTGCAGTCGCGCGGTGGACATGGCGAGGTACTCGCGTTCGCCGGCGGTCCAGTGGGACGGCCCGCGCATCGCGTCCGCCGTGAGCTCCAGCAGAGGACGGGCGAAGAAACCGGGACGGTACAAAAGCATCTTCACGATGTCGGGACTGGGCACCCCGGACCGCCGGGAAGTGAGTCCCAGGAACAACTTCGCGCGCCGACGATGGCCGTGGTCGAGAATGGACAGTCTCATCGGGACTCCACGGTGTCGAGTTCGGCCAGCCGCTTGGTGAGATAGCGCCGGTCGGCGGTTTTGACGGCGAGTGCGTGCGCGCGTCGGTACGCGGCCGCGGCGTCGGCGTTCCTGCCGAGGCGCCGCAGGAGGTCGGCGCGGGCGGCGTGCAGGAGGTGGTACCGGTCGAGGCCCTCGATGCCGTCTATGAGCGCGAGGCCGTCCGCCGGGGTGGTGGCCATGGCGACCGCGACCGCGTGGTTCAGCGCGACGACGGGGGAGGGGCTCAAACCCAGCAGGCGTTCGTAGAGACCGGCGATCCCCGCCCAGTCCGTCTCGTCGGCCGTCGGAGCTTGGGCGTGCAGCACGGCGATGGCGGCCTGCAGCTGATACGGACCGGGGTTTCCGTGGCGCAGCGCCCGGTCGAGCAGCCCGACGGCTTCGGCGATCTCGGACTGATCCCATCGCGACCGGTCCTGGTCGGCGAGCAGGACGACGTCCCCGTCCGGCCCGTAGCGTGCCGCGGCGCGCGAATCCTGCAGCAAGAGCAACGCGGCCAGGCCGAGCGCCTCCGGCTCGTCGGGCATGAGCGCCGCGACGAGTTCGGCGAGCCGGATCGCCTCCCGTTGAAGCTCCCGGAACTCCGGCTGGTCGCCGTCGGTGGTGTAGCCCTGGGTGAAGATCACGTAGACCACCGCGAGGACTCCGGAGAGCCGCTCCGGCAGGAGATGGTCGGCGGGGACGTCGAGGCTGATCCCGGCGTCGCGGATCTTGCGTTTCGCCCGCACGAGTCGTTGTGCCAACGTCGCCTCACCGACCAGGAACGTGCGCGCGATCTGCCCCGCGGTCATTCCGGCCACGGCCTGCAAGGTCAACGCGACCCGCGCTTCCTCGGCCAGCGCGGGATGGCAGCAGGTGAAGATGAGACTGAGCCGCTCGTCCCCGGCGCCGAGCAGGCTTTCCTCTCCGATGTCCATTCGTGTCACCTCCGGCGGAATCCCCAGCTCGGCGAGTTTTTCCTGACCGCGGCGCGCTCGGCGCAGCCGGTCGATCGCGCTGTTGCGCGCCGCGGTCAGCAGCCAGGCCACCGGATCGTCCGGAGCCGCATCACCCCATTTGCGCAGGGCGAGCGCGCACGCGTCCTGCAAGGCGTCCTCGGCGAGCTCGAAGTCGCCGAGCACCCGGACCAGCGCGGCGAGCATCCGGGATCGATGCTCGCGATACGTCTCCGACAAGACCGGCGCCGACGTCATACGCCGGTCGCCGCCCGGTGGTCGAGAGCAGGCACCCCGGCGATCGGGCGCACCTCGATCGTGCCGTCTTCGGCCATCGGGCACAGCGCCGCCAGCTCCAGCGCCACATCGAGACCGGGACAGTCGAGCACGTAGGTGCCGCCGAGGTGTTCGTGGGTTTCGGGGAATGGGCCGTCGGTGACGAGCGTCTTGCCCTCGCGGACCCTGACCGTGGTCGCGGTGTGCTCGCCCTGCAGCGGATGCCCGGACACGAAGGCGCCGCGACGGCGGCACTCGTCGGCGAAGGCGTTCACCCGGGCCAGCGCCTCGGGGAAGCGCGGGTCCTGCGGCTCCGGGCGATCGCAGTTGTAGATCAGCAGCATGTACAGCACGTGTCCTCCACTCGCCGGTGTCGATATGTCGAAGAGGATGACGAACGGGTCGACGGTAACTCGACAGGTCGTTCCACACTCGTCCCGACATCGACCGTGTGGATTTTGGGGCGTTGGATGACCAGAAATCCACACAGTGCCCGCGCGGACTTGACCGCCGACGATAATAAGACCAAACTTCATTGGCGAAAAGAAGTGCTGCTCGCGGCCCTGGGCGTCGGCGCCGGCTGACCCCGTACCCGGTGACCCGACCCCTGAGGAGTTGACAAGTGGAATCGCCGACGTTTGTGATCATCGGTGCCGGCCTTGCCGGTGCGAAGGCCGCGGAAGCTTTACGTGACAAGGGATTCGACGGGCGGATCGTGCTGCTCGGCGATGAAGGGCAGCGTCCGTACGAGCGGCCGCCGCTCTCGAAGGACATGCTCACCGGAAAAGCCGACAGCGCCTTCGTGCACGACGAGGACCGGTACTCCGGTCACGAGGTCGACCTGCGGCTCGGCGCCCGCGTGACCGCGATCCACCGGGCGGCCCATGAGGTCGAGCTCGCCGACGGCACCCGGGTCGGCTACACCAAACTGCTCCTGGCGACAGGTGCCGAACCTCGCGTTCTGCCGGGTATGGAGGGCGCGCTCACGCTGCGCCGCCTCGGCGACTCCGAGCGGTTGCGGCAGGTGCTGGCGACGGGGTCCCGGCTCGCCGTGGTCGGCGCTGGGTGGATCGGTCTCGAGGTCGCGGCGGCGGCCAGGCAGGCCGGCCTCGACGTGACGGTGCTGGAAGCACTCGAGTTGCCGCTGCTGCCCGTGCTGGGGCCCGACGCGGCCAAGGTGTTCGCGGACCTGCACACCGCGCACGGCGTCGACCTGCGGCTCGGGGCCAAAGTGGCCGGGACGGGCGCGAAACACGTCAGTCTCGCCGACGGCACCCGCGTCGACGCCGACGCCGTCCTCGTCGGGATCGGCGCGGTCCCGAACACCGCGCTGGCCGAAGCCGCCGGACTGAAGGTGGACAACGGCGTCCGCGTCGACGCGCACCTGTGCACCGGCGACCCGGACATCTTCGCCGCGGGGGACGTCGCCAACGCCGATCATCCGTTCCTCGGCCGTCCGGTCCGGGTGGAACACTGGGCGAACGCGCTCAAGCAGCCCGCCGTCGCGGCCGCCGGGATGCTCGGCAAGGACGAAACCTACGACGAACTCCCTTATTTCTTCACCGACCAGTACGACCTCGGGATGGAGTATCTCGGCCACAACGCCGGTCACGACCGTGTCGTCTTCCGTGGCGACGTCGAAGCCCGGGAGTTCATCGCGTTCTGGCTCAAGGAAGACCGGGTGCTGGCGGGGATGAACGTCAACGTCTGGGACGTCGGCGACCCGATCAAGGCCCTGATCCGCGGCGGACGGCCGGTGAACCCCGACCGGCTCGCCGACACCTCGGTGCCACTCGTGGAGGTCGCCGTCGGCTGAGCCCGGAGGAGCGGCGGGGTCGGACGCTCAGGCTTTGCGTCCGACGCCGGCGTAGACGTCGTCCGGCTCGACGTCGCGGAGGCCCGGTTCCGCATGCCACAGCGGCGCGCTGACGACACCGGGCTCGACCAGGTCCAGCCCGTCGAAGAGGGCGGTGACCTCGGCGTAGGGGCGGAAATACATGGGGTCTCGGCTGTTCTTCATCGCCTCGGTGACCGCCGCCATCGCCTCGGGCGCGTGGTCGGCGGTCAGATGCGACAGCGCGACCAGGCTGCCACCCGGCAGCGTTTCGCGGTACCGGGCGACGATCTCGGCGGGGCGCAGACTGTCCGGGATGAAATGGAAGACGGCCACCATGAGCAGCCCGATCGGGCGGTCGAAGTCCAGCATCCCTTGCGTCACGGCGGAGTTCAGTACGTCCGCCGGCCGGCAGAGGTCCGCCTCGACGACGGCGGCGTTCGGGTTCCCGTCGAGGATGAGGCGGCTGTGGGCGACGGCGACCTTGTCGTAGTCGACGTAGACCACCTTGCAGCCGGGGTCCATGTCCTGCGCGATCTCGTGCACGTTGCCGACGGTCGGAATCCCCGAACCCAGATCCAGGAACTGGGTGATGCCCTGGTCGACCATGTACCGCACGGCACGGCGGAGGAACGCCCGGTTGGACGCGGCGACCCGGCGTCCGGACGGCAGGACGGCCACGACCTTCTCCCCGACGGCGCGGTCGGCGTCGAAGTTGTGGCTGCCGCCGAGCAGCCAGTCGTAGACCCGGGCCGCGCTGGGCAATCGGACGTCGACGCCCTCTGGAACCCGTTCACCCTGCACGGACACCCCGCACCTCACAACGTGTCGACAGCTGGAAACCCTTTTGTCACCAGCACCGTACCGACTCCGACCCGGGACGCCTATCGTGCGGCACGGTCACGCTGGGTCGGCCATTCGGCCGATGTAGACCCGACCGATGAGCCGATCCAGTCATGATCTTCACCCCATAGCGTGACGACGGTAAGTAATTCGTCGTCTACGGGGAGATCACGATAATGCTTCGCAAAACAGGGGTACTGACGGCCGGGCTGGCCGCGGCGGGAGCGATGCTGATCCCGGGGGTGGCCTCGGCGGCTGGCGGGCCGACGCCTTTCGTCATCGGCGGGCACGACGCCACTGAGGACTACTCGTTCATGGTGTCGCTGCAGCAGGGCGGCAACCATTTCTGCGGCGGTTCGCTGATCAGCGAGAACTGGGTGGTCACCGCGGCGCACTGTGTGAAGGGAGCACAGCCGGGGGAGATCAGGACCAGGATCGGGGCGCGGCAGCACAACAGCGGGGGCACCGAGACCGGCGTCAGCCGGATCATCGTGCATCCGGACTTCGTCGGGCAGAACCCGCCGGGCGGGGACATCGCGTTGGTGCGGTTGGACAAACCGGTGACCGAGAAGCCGATCAAGATCGCCGCGGCGGCGGGCGGCGCGGGGACGGCGACCCGGATCCTCGGCTGGGGTGAGCACTGCGCCGATCAGACCTGCGGGGCGCCGGAGATCCTCCAGGAGCTGGACACCAAGATCAGGCCGGGGGAGGATTGCCGAAATCTGGCCACGGGCAAGGAGATCTGCACCGGTTCCGACACGCCGGACGCGATGGGCTGCTACGGCGACTCGGGCGGACCGCAGATCAAGGGCAGGCCGGGTGAGTGGGAACTGGTCGGTGCCACCAGCCGCGACGGTGACGCGGACCCGAAATGCGCCAGCGGTCTGGGCATCTGGACCGACGTGACGGTGTACCGGGACTGGATCGCCGAGCAGCAGGCGAGCAGCGTGGCGTGACGAACGGGCGAGGACGGTGATGAGACCGTCCTCGCCCGTTCGCCGTGATCCGTCACCGGGGCGCGAGTGCCTCCAAAGAGGACAGTGGCGCCTTGTGCAGGTTCGAGATGATGTTCCTCGGCTTGTCCGCGGCCTTGCTGTAGTAGTGCGCGCCGGACTCGAACGCCAGGTAGACGTTGCTGCCGTAGACGGTCAGCCCCTCGGACATGCTCGGCGCGCGGAAGCAGTGCTTCTTGGCCGTGTCCAGGTCCTTGTCGCCGGCGCCGCGCCGGACGACGTAGATGTTGCTGCGGTTGTTCCTGCCGTGCGAAGTGCTGTAGATGAACAGGTCCTTCGTGACGATCAGACCCTGCGTCTTCGTCGGCACCTCCCATGACCCCGGCCGGTAGCCCAGTTTGCCGTCGGCGCCGACGGTGTAGGAGTGCATCAAACCGCGCTTGGCGTCCTCGAACTTGCCTGCCCACAAGGTGTTGGTCGGGCCGTGGCTGGTGAGGAACGAGGAGGCGTAGACGATCTGCGCCTTCCCCTCCTGCTCGATGGGCAGCGACTTCTTGATCGCGTTCTTGAGCTTCGCCAGCGAGTACTTGCGGATCGTGTCGCCCTTGCCCGACACGAACGCCCAGCCCTGCTTCTCGAACACGGCGATCCCGCCGACGTGCGAGTACGCGAGCAGCGCCTGGCCGACCTGCTTGCCGGTCTTGGCGTCGATGCCGATGATGATCGCGCTGCGGTGACCCGACTCGTACGAGGTGACCAGGATCAGGTCGTTCGACCCGTCCCAGTTCGACCAGGTCGCCGTGCCCTGCGGGATGTTGGTCGCCAGCGCGGGGACGGGATGACTCTTGCTGAAGCGGTTGTCGTAGGCGTAGGAGGCGGATTCCCCATGATAGAAGGGCCCGTCCTTACCGCTGGACTTCGAGTCACAGGTGATGGCCGCGGCCTCAGCGGAGGCGGTGCCCACCACGGTGAGGCCGAGCAGCAGGGTGCTCGCCGCGGCGGTGATCGTCGCCTTCTTGAGTAGCGTCTTCATTCAGTCCCTTGTAGTCGTTGGGCGTCCAGTTCTCAACTGGGACTCGGGGGAGGCGCGGGTGGTTCCCGTGTCCGGAATATTTCTGAATCGATTGTGGAAAATTGTCCACTTTGTTTTGGTGAATGCATTCCGCGACACGGTGTCGGTTAATATCCGACACATTACCGAAAGTAGTCGACCGAGTGTCGATGGTGGCCGAAGGGTGGACTAAGAAGATCGTCAAGATCGCCGATTGAGCTGGAAGACGCGGCTAGCTGCGTCTTGTGGTCCAAGATCAGTGCGCCATTCGGCCCAAATCGGCGGAAATCGTATTCCTCGTCGCGGCGGATCGTCTTAACCTTGCGTAATTCTTCACCTGCATGGTCACTGGGGAGCAAGATGAAGTCCACGCCGTTGTTGTCGTGCGCCCGAAAAGCCTCGGAGCGACTGCTCGACGCCCGATGAGAGAAGCCGGCTGCGTCAGCCGATTCGATGTGCACGCCCGGAAATCGCCCGATCGGATCGCGGTTTTCGAGCACGGCGCCGGGCTCACCTACGCCCGGCTGGCCGGGCTCGCGGGCGGCCGCGCGCTGCGATTGCGCGACGCCGGTGTCCGGCAGGGGGAGCGGGTCGGGCTCGTCACCGGGCACGGCAGCGCCACGATCGCGGCGATCCTCGGCACCCTCGCCGCGGGCTGCACCTACGTCCCGCTGGACCCGACCTTCCCCCGGGAACGTCTCGAGTACCAGCTCGCGGCCGCGCGGGTGACCGCCGTACTCGCGGATCCCGAGTACATCGAGCTCGCGGAGTCCTTGTGCCGTACCGGATCCGCGCGGCTCGTACGCTCGGGTACGGAGACCGCGCCGCTCCCGGTTCCCGAAACCGATCCGGACGCTCCGGCGTACGTGCTGTTCACCTCCGGGTCCACCGGCAGGCCGAAGGCCGTCGCGCAGACCCACCGCAATCTCCTGCACGTCGTCGACAACCAGATCGCCGCGCTCGGTATCACCGCGGCCGACCGGCTCAGCCTGCTCGCGTCGTTCGGCTTCGACGCGGCGATCCCGGACCTGTACCCCGCCCTGCTCACCGGCGCCGCGCTCGTGCCGGTCGACCTGCGCGCGCACGGTCTCGCCCACGCCGCGCGCGAGCTGGCCAGGCATGAGGTGACCGTCTACCACTCGACGCCCACGGTCTACCGGCACCTGCTCGACGTCCTCGGCGAGACCGGCCTCCCGTCCGTGCGGACCGTGCTGCTCGGCGGCGAGCAGGCGACCCACGCCGACGTCCGCCGCGGCCGGTTCGCGCCGGACTGCGTGTTCGTCAACGGCTACGGCGCCACCGAGGTGACTTTCGCGGCGCACTACCGGACGACCGCCGCCGACCTGGGCCCGGACGCGGACGGGCCGCTGCCGATCGGGCGCGCGCTGCCCGGGTTCACGCTCACCGTGCTGGACAGCGGCGAACTCGAAGTGAGCGGGCGGCACCTGGTCGACGGCTACCTCGACCAGCCGAGCCCGGCGTTCGGGGTGACGGCCGACGGCGCCCGCCGCTACCGGACCGGTGACCTCGGGCAGCTGCTGCCGGACGGGAACCTCGTCTGCCTCGGCAGGCTCGACCGGCAGGTCAAGATCCGCGGTTTCCGGGTGGAGCTGACCGAGATCGAGGCCCGTCTCGCCGAACAGCCCGGCGTGGCCGAGGCCCGCGCGATCGTGCGCGACGGCGACCTGCTCGCCTACGTGACCGCGGACGGCCCGCGTCCGGACGGCCGGACCTTGCGAGCCGCGCTGGCGGACGTCCTGCCCGGCTACTCGATCCCCGCCGCCGTCGCGGTGCTGGACGCTTTTCCGCTGACCGTCACCGGGAAACTCGACGAACTGGCACTGCCGGATCCGCGGGCGGCCGCGACCGTCCCGGACGAGCGGCTGACCCCGGACGAGGAACGCGTGCACCGGATCTGGTGCGCCGTCCTGGGCCGCGACCGGGTCGGGCGCGCCGAGGCGTTCTTCGACGCCGGTGGCGACTCGCTGCGGCTCGGCCGCGTGCAGGCGGGGCTGGCCGACGAATTCGGCGTGGACGTCCCGCTCCTCGTCCTGTTCGAGCGGACGACGATCGCCGGACAGGCCGCCTGGTTCACGGAGTCCACTTCGGACACTCCGCCGCCGGTCAGCGCGGAGGAGCAGACCGGGGATCTCATCGCCGTCGTCGGGCTGGCCTGCCGGTTCCCGGGCGCGCCGGACGCCGCCTCGTTCTGGTGGAACCTCTGCGAGGGCGTCGACTCGATCCACGACTACACCGACGACGAGCTGGCGGTGCTGGGCATCGGACCGGGCCTGCGTGCCGACCCGGCGTACGTGCGGGCCGGCGGCCGGATCGAGGGTGTCGAAGACTTCGACGCCGGTTTCTTCGGATTCACCGCCGACGAAGCCGCGCGGACCGACCCGCAGCACCGCCTGTTCCTCGAAACGGCCTGGCAGGCGCTGGAGGACGCTGGCCGCGACCCCGCCGCCGAGACCGGGCCGGTCGGGGTGTTCACGAGCACCTCGGTGAACCGCTACTTCCTGTTCCACCTGTTCGGCAACCCCGCGGTGACCGGCGACGTCGACCCGGACGACTGGGAGGGGCGGCTGCCCGGCCGCCAGCTCACCGACCACCTGCCGGGCCAGGTCGCCTACCGGCTCGGGCTGACCGGGCCGGCGGTGGCCGTGCAGAGCGCGTGCTCCAGTTCGCTCGCGGCGGTGGCGCTGGCCGCGCAGAGCCTCCTGGACTACCGGTGTGACGTCGCGCTGGCCGGCGGAGCGAGCGTGACGTGGCCGCGCTATCGCAGTGGTGGGCTCGTCTCGCCGGACGGCCGGTGCCGCGCGTTCGACGTCGCCGCGGCGGGTGCCGGATTCGGCTCGGGTGCCGGGGCAGTCGTGCTTCGGCGGCTGGCGGACGCGGTCGCCGACCGCGACCACATCTACGCCGTGCTGCCCGGCTGGGCGATCACGAACGACGGCCCGGACCGTGCGGGTTACGCCGTCCCGGGACCGGCCGGGCAGGCGGCCGCGGTGGCCGAGGCGCTGGCGCTCGCGGACGTCGCCCCGGAGGAGGTCGCGCTGCTCGAAGCCCACGGCAGTGGCACCCCGCTGGGTGACGCGATCGAGGTGGCCGCGCTCAACCGCGTCTACCGGGACACGCCGCCGGAAACGTGTGCGCTGGGCTCGGTGAAGACGAACATCGGGCACCTCGACGCGGCGTCCGGTATCGCCGGGCTGATCAAGGCCGTGTTGTCCGTGCGGCACGGTGTCATCCCGCCGAACCTGCACTTCACGGCCCCGCATCCGGAGGTCGACCTGGCGGGCGGCCCCTGGTATGTCCCCGCGAAGGCCACCGACTGGCCCGACCGTGAGCGCCGGGTGGCCGGGGTCAGCTCGTTCGGCATGGGCGGCACGAACGTGCACGTGATCGTGGAGGAGGCCCCCGCCGGGCAACCACGGGCGGAGGCGAGCGGTCCGTTCATTCTGCCGGTGTCCGCGCGTGACGCGAAGGCGTTGCGCGAGGCGGTTTCCCGGCTGCGCGACCGGCTCGCCACGGACGCGCCGGACCTCGGGGACACGGCGTACACGCTTTCGGTCCGCCGGGCGTTCGCGTGCCGGGCCGCCGTGGTGGCGGATTCGGTCGAGTCGGCTGTCGCCGCGCTCGACGCGGTGCTGGCGAACGGAACCGACGTCGAGGGCCCCGCCGGGGCGGAGCGGGATCTGGCCGTGCAGTGGGCCGGGGGCGGCGACGTCGAGTGGGCGTCGGACGGCGATCCCGGCCGCGTCCCCTTGCCGGGCTATCCGTTCCAGCGGGAGCGGCACTGGATCGACCCACCGCGTCAGCACACAACCGACCAGGAGACCCCTCGGTGACCGACACCTTGCCCGTCGTGGGTGGCCACGGCCCGCCACTGTCCTATCCGGACACCACGCTCACCGGGCTGATCCTCGCCCAGGCCGCGCGCACCCCCGACGCCGTCGCCGTCCGGCAAGGAGACGCCCGGCTGACCTACCGCGAACTGGTCGCGTCGGCGACCGGCGTCGCGCGGCTGCTGTGGTCCCGGGGCGCCGGGCCCGGCACCCGCGTCGGCGTCTGCGCCGACCGGCGGCCGGAGCTGATCTCGACCGTCGTGGGGGTGCTGCTGTCCGGGGCCGCCTACGTGCCGCTCGAACCCGGCGGCCCGAAGGCGCGGCTGGCCGAAATCGCCGCGGACGCCGAGGTCTCCCTCGTCGTCGGCGAGCGCGCGCGGGCCGAATTCGGTGCCACGGCGGGCATCGAGGCGCTCGACGTGCCCCCGCCCGCGGAAGAACCCGTCGAGTGCCCCGCCGGGCCGGACGACCTCGTCCACCTCCTCTACACCTCCGGCTCCACCGGCCGTCCCAAGGGCGTGCTGACCAGTCACCGCAACGTGGTCGCGTTCGTGACCGGGTTCGCCGCCGCCCTCGGGATCCGGCCCGGCGCCCGCGCGCTCGGCATCTCCTCGCTCGCCTTCGACGCCTTCACCATGGACGTGTTCGTGCCGCTGACGAACGGCGGATCGGTGCAGCTCACCGGGGTCGCCGACCGGGCGGACCCCGAACGGCTGCGGCGGTTCCTCGTCGAACACGACGTCGAGTGGGGCTTCGTCACGCCGACACTGCTGTCCATGGTGGACCCCGCGGCCGTCCCCGGCTGGCGTGTCATCGCCTGTGGTGGTGAGCCGGTGCCCGCAGAGCTCGCCGCGCGCTGGCTGCCGGGGCGGCGGTTCTTCAACGCCTACGGGCCGACCGAGACCACGGTCGTGGTCGTCACCGACGAGGTCACCGGCATCCCCGCCGACCCGTTGCCGCTCGGCCGCCCCACGCCGAACCACCGGGCGTACGTCGTGGACGCCGAGCTGCGGCCGGTCGCGCCCGGCGAGATCGGCGAGCTGCTCATCGGTGGCCCGGGCCTCGCGCTCGGCTACCTCGGCAGCCCGGAGCTGACCGCCGAGAAGTTCGTCGACGACCCGATCACGCCGGGGGAGCGGCTCTACCGCACCGGAGACCTGGCCCGCGTTCTGCCCGACGGGCGGCTCGAGTTCGCCGGGCGCGCCGACCGCCAGGTGAAGGTCCGCGGCCAGCGGATCGAGCTGGGCGAGGTGGAGGCCGCGCTCACGACCCACCCGGACGTCGAAGCCGCCGCCGTGACGGCCGTCCCCGGACCGGCGGGCACGCGGCTGGTGGCCTTCCTGGCACCGGCTTCCGCACCGTCCGATGTGGACGAAGTCGGGCGGGACCGGCTCACCGCGGCGATGCGCCCGGCCGCGGTCCGGGTGCTCGACCGCCTGCCGGTCAACCCGGTGACCGGCAAGATCGACCGGCCCGCGCTGCGCGACCTGGCCGAAGCGGCGCTGGCGGAAGAGCGGGCGGACCTCGGCCCGCTCGGCACCCCGGCCGAACGCGCGGTCGCGGCCATCTGGCGGCGGGTGCTCGGCGATGGCGCGGGGACGGATTTCCTGGCCTCGGGCGGGAACTCGATCGCCGCGATGCGCCTGGTCGCGGCGCTGCGGACGGAGCTGGCCGCCGACGTCGCCACGGAGGACGTCCTGTCCGGGGGCACGCTCGACGGGCTCACCCGGCGGGTGGCGGCCGCGGCGCCGCTGACCGGGCCGGGACTGACCACCGGGCACGAGCCCACGTTGTCCCCGCAGCAGCGGCGGATGTGGTTCCTCGACCAGCTCGCCCCGGACGCCGCGCCGTACAACATCGCGATGGCGTTCCGGCTGACCGGCGCGCTGGACGTCGACGCGCTGCGCCAGGCCTTGCGCGCGGTCGCCGAGCGGCACGACGTGCTCCGCTGGCGGATCCGCGCCGTCGACGGCGCGCCGGTGGCGGATCGCCTGCCGCCGTCGGACGTTCCGCTGCCGGTGGCGCCGGTGACCGAGGACGGTCTGCGGGCCCGGCTGGCCGCCGACGCCGCGACGCCGGTGCACCTCGACCGTGAGGCTCCCTGGCGTGTGCGGCTCTACCGGCTCGGCGAGACGGAGCACGTACTCGGCTTCACACTGCATCACGCGGTGTTCGACGGCTGGTCGCAGGATCTCCTGTGCGCCGACCTGTCGGCGGCTTACCGGGGCGAGCCGCTGCCGCCGCCGGTGGCGTCCTACGCGGACTACGCGGTGTGGCGGGCCGGACGCGACGAACGGCGAGAGGCCGTGGATGTCGCGTGGTGGACCGAACATCTGGCCGGTGCACCGACCACAGTGGACCTTCCGCGGGACCGGCCGCGCCCGGCCGTGCAGACCTACCGGGGCACGAGCCTGCGTCAGTCCTTTTCGGACGGTGTCGCCGACTCGGTCCGGACGCTGGCCGCCCGCACCGGCACGACCCGCGCCGGGGTGCTGCTCGCCGCGTTCGGCCAGCTGCTGCGGCGGCTCACCGGGGCGAGCGACCATCTGGTCGCCACGGTCGTCGCGGACCGGCAACTCGCCGAAAGCCAGGACGTCGCGGGGTTCTTCGTGGACATCGTGCCGGTGCGGCTGCGGGCCGACGACGCCGCGGACTTCACCACGCACGTCCGCGACGGCGGCGCGGAACTCCTCGCCGCGACCGCGCATCCGGCCGCGCCCGTCGAGCGGCTCGTCGAGGTGCTCGGCGTGCCTCGCGATCCCGCCCACGCCCCGCTCGTGCAGGTGATGTTCAACGTCCTGAACTTCGCCGAGCCGCGACTCGACCTGCCCGGCGTGGCTTCGGCGTGGCTGCCGGTCGACAAGCCGGGATCGCCGTTCGACCTCACGGTGTACGTCCACGACGACGGCGTCGAACTGCTGTACAACCCGGACCTGTTCGACCACACCAGGATGGCGGGGCTCGCCGAGGACTACGTCGCCCTGCTCGGCGCGCTCGCCGCGGCGCCGGACGCGCCGGTCGGGACGAGTGCGCCGGAGCTGCCGAGGGCGGGTGTCCGCACCGCCGCTCCGGCCGCGGCGACCCGCGCCAGGGCGCGGCCGGTGCCGGTCGCGGCGGACCCGGTGGCGCTCGCGGCGACCGAGGCCGTGATCGCGCGTGCCTGGTGCGATGTCCTCGGCGTCGCGGAAGTGGGGCACACCGACAACTTCTTCGACGTGGGCGGGCATTCGCTCGCCCTCGCCAAGGTGCACGCCCAGGTCACCGCCCGGCTCGCCCGCCGGATCCCGATGGTCGACCTGTTCACCCACCCCACCGTCCGCGCCCTCGCCGCGCACCTGCACTCCGATGGCGCCGCCGGCCCGGAGCTGGCTCGCGCCGCCGAACGCGTCGCCGCCCGCCGCGGCCGCACCCAGACCAGAAGACCCCGCCGCACCACCGGCCACGCCGGCCCCTGATAGGAGCACCACCGTGACCCACCTCCCCGAAACCGGCACCGGCGATCCCGGAGCCGAACCCATCGCGATCGTCGGACTCGACGTGCGCGTGCCCGGCGCGCGTGACGCGCGGCAGTTCTGGCGCAACCTCGTCGACGGCGTCGAGTCGATCGTGCCCGCCACCCGCGAGGAGATGATCGCCCGCGGCGCCGCACCGGACACAGTGGACGATCCGAGCTGGGTGAACGCCACCGCCGTGGTCGACGGCTTCGACGAGTTCGACGCGGAACTGTTCGGCATGACCAGCCGTGAAGCCGAGATCACCGACCCGCAGCATCGGCTGTTCCTCCAGTCGTGCCACGCCGCGCTGACCGACGCGGGCTACGACCCGGCCCGCTTCGACGGCGCGATCGGCGTCTACGGCGGGTCCGGGGGCACCGGCTACCTGACGGAGAACCTGCTGCGCAACGAGCGGCTCCTCGCCTCGCAGCACGGCGGGATCGGCATTTCGACCGGCAACCAGCCGAGCTATCTGACGACTTCGGTGTCGTACAAGCTCAACCTGCGCGGCCCGAGCCTCGCGGTGTTCACCGCCTGCTCGACGTCGCTGGTCGCGGTGCACCTCGCCTGCGAGGCGCTACGCAACGGCGAGTGCGACATGGCGCTGGCAGGCGGGGTCAACGTGGAGATGCCGCACGGCATCGGCTACATGGGTGTCGATGGTTTCACCTCACCGGACGGCCACGTGCGCGCGTTCGACGCGGACGCCAACGGCACGGTCTGGAGCAGCGGCGTCGGGGTCGTGCTGGTGAAGCGGCTGTCGCAGGCGATCGAGGACGGCGACCACATCCGGGGTGTCGTGCTGGGCAACGCGATCAACAACGACGGCGCCACCAAGGTCGGTTTCTCCGCGCCCAGCGTGTCCGGGCAGACCGAAGCGGTCGCGCAGGCGGTCGGCATGGCCGGGGTCGATCCGCGCACCATCGGCTACGTCGAGGCGCACGGCACCGGCACCGCGCTGGGCGACCCGATCGAGGTCACCGCACTGTCCACTGTGTACGGAAACGGGGTCGAGGACACCGGCTGGTGCGCGATCGGCTCGGTGAAGTCCAACATCGGCCACCTTTCTCAGGCGGCGGGCGTGGTTTCGCTGATCAAGGCCGTGCTCGTCATGGAGCACGGGCTGATCCCGCCGACCATCAACTACCGCGAACCCAACCCCGGTATCGACTTCCCGGCGAGCCCGTTCTATCCGGCCCGCGAGGTGACGAAGTGGGAGGCGGACCGGGTGCCGCGGCGGGCGGGCGTCAGCTCGTTCGGCGTCGGCGGGACCAACGCGCACGTCGTGCTGGAGGAGGCGCCGCGCCCGCAGCGGTCCCGGACACCGCATCCCGCGCATCTGCTGCGGATTTCGGCCAACACCACGGAAGCGCTCTCGGCCGCGGTCGACCAGCTCGCCGACCGGCTTGCCGGGGACGTCGACCTCGACCTCGCCGATGTGGCGTACACCCTGGCCGCCGGGCGCACCGAGTACCCGCACCGCGCGGTCGTCGTCGCCCGTGATCCGGAGGACGCGGTCGACGGGCTCCGCGACTCCCGGCGCCTCGTGTCCGCACAGGCGGGGGAAACGAACGTCGCGTTCCTCTTCCCCGGGCAGGGGTCCCAGTACGCCGGGATGGGTGCCGAACTGTACGACGCCGAGCCGGTGTTCGCCGCGGCCGTCGACGAATGCCTGCGGCTGCTCGAAACCGAGCTGCCGGAGCTGCGCGACCTGATCTTCCGGCCCGGTGGTGAGCAGGCGCTGCGGGAAACCCGCGTGACCCAGCCCGCGCTGTTCGTCGTCGAGTACGCGCTGGCGAAACTGTGGCAGAGCTGGGGAGTGCGGCCCGCGGCGATGATCGGCCACTCGGTCGGCGAGTACGTCGCCGCCACCGTCGCCGGGGTCTTCACCCTGCCGGACGCGCTGAACCTGGTCGCCGCGCGCGGCCGCCTGATGCAGTCGATGCCCGCCGGGGCGATGCTGGCCGTCCAGCTCGACGAGGAGAGCGTCGCCTCTCGGCTGCCGGACACGCTCGCGATCGCCGGCGTGAACGGACCCGGTACGTGTGTCGTGGCCGGGCCGTCGGACGCGGTCGCGGAGTTCGCGGCGACGCTCAAGGCCAGCGGCGTGCAGTGCCGCGAGCTGGTGACCTCGCACGCGTTCCACTCGCCGATGATGGACCCGATCCTCGCCGAGTTCACCGCGGCCGTCACCGCCGTCACCCGCACCGCGCCCGCGCTGCCGTTCCTGTCGAACGTCACCGGTGACTGGATCACCGACGCCCAGGCCACCGACCCCGCCTACTGGGCCTCGCACCTGCGTCAGGCCGTCCGGTTCGGCGACTGCGTCAAGAACCTGTTCGCGCGCGGTGGGCGCTGGGCGCTCGTCGAATGCGGCCCGGGGCATCAGCTGTCCGGCTTGTCCCGCGGCCAGGTGCCGAAGGGCATGCCCGCGCCGCAGCCGAGCCTGCCGGGCCGTACCGAGCGCATCGGCGATGTCGAAACGCTGTACGGCGCGGCCGGTCTCTTGTGGACGAACGGGGTTTCCCTGGAACCACGGACGTTCGGTGCTCCGGGGAACCGGGTCCCGCTGCCCGGCTACCCGTACGCGCGCAAGCGGTACTGGGTCGACCCGGACCCGGTCACGGCGACCCAGCCCGTGCGGTCGACCGGTCCGCTGCCGTTGTCCGAGTGGTTCGCGGTCCCGGCGTGGCGGCAGGCGGAACCGGAGCTGAGACGCGAGCCCTTCGCGAGCGCGCTCGTCTTCGCCGCCGACGACGTCCTGCCCGGTCTGCTGCGCGACGCGGGGGTGACGGTCACCGAGGTGCGCCCCGGCGACGGCTTCGCCGCGACGGAGACCGGATTCACCGTGCGGTCCGGGGTGCGCGAGGACTACGACGCGCTCGTGGCCGCGCTGCCCGCCCGGCCCGAGCGGGTCGTCCACGCTTGGACGCTGGCCGGCGACGAGCGCGGTATGGCCGCCCAGGACCGCGGTTTCTTCAGCGTGCTCAATCTCGTCCAGGCGTGGGGCGAGCCGGTGCGGATCGACGTGCTGAGCACTGGCACCGCCGACGTCAACGGCACCGATCTGACCCGGCCCGAGCACGCGACCCTCGCCGGGATCGCGCGGGTGGTGCCGCTGGAGGTGCCGGGCACGGTGGTGCGCCGGATCGACACCGATCGTGTGCAGGACGCCATCGCCGAGCTGTTCCGCCCGGCCGACGCGGCGGCCGAGGTCGCGCTGCGGGCCGGCCGTCGCTGGGTGCTGGACTACACCCAGCTCGCCCTGCCCGAGACCGCCGAACCGGTGCTGCGCGACGGCGGCCGGTACCTGATCACGGGCGGGACCGGCGGTATCGGCATCACGCTCGCCGAGGACCTCGCCCGCCGGGTGCGGGCGAAGCTCGTGCTGCTCACCCGCGCCGGGTTGCCGCCGCGGGCGGAGTGGGACGCGCACCTCGCCGCGCACGGCGGCACCGACCGCGCCGGGCGCGCGATGCTCGCCGTGCGGCGGATGGAGGCCGCGGGCGCGGTGGTGCACGTCGTCGCCGCCGATGTCACCGACGCGGCGCGGCTGCGCGAGGTGCGGGAGCTGGCCGAGCGCGAGTTCGGCGGTCTCGACGGGATCGTGCACGCCGCCGGGTTGCCCGGCGGCGGCGTCGCCGAGGTGAAGGAGCGGGCGGCGGCCGAAGCCGTGCTGGCCCCGAAGATCGCCGGGACACTGGCGCTGGCCGAGGCGTTCGCCGACCTGCCGATGGACTTCGTCGCGCTGTGCTCGTCGATCACCGCGGCGGTGGGCGGCATCGGGCAGGTCGACTACTGCGCCGCCAACAACTTCCTCGACGCCTACGCGCGGGGAGGCCACGGCTGGCAGGCGCGGCTGGTGTCGCACGCCTGGGGTGGCTGGGACGAGGTCGGCATGGCCGCGGAAGTGGCCGCGCCGACGACGATCCGCACCACCCGATCGCGGGCGCTCGGCCCGGTCGAGCACCCCGTGCTCACCACGCGTACCGAGGGCGGCGCGCACGGGCTCGTCTCGGCGGCCACGCACTGGCTGCTCGACGAGCACCGGATCGCCGGGGTGCCGGTGGTCCCGGGTACGGGACACCTGGAGACCGCCCGCGCGGCGGTGGCCGCGGCGCTGCCGAAGCCCGGTGACGGCTACGTCGTCGAGCTGCGGGACGTCGCGTTCCTGGAGCCGTTCGGCGTCCCGGACGGCTTCACCGCGGAGTACCGCGTGGAGTTCGACGGCGACGACTTCACCGTGACCAGCCACGTCGCCGGCGCGAGCCGGACCCACGTGCGCGGATCCGCCGGATGGGTCGCCGCCGAGCCGACGTCCACTGTGGACATCGCGGCGGTGACCGGCCGGACCGAGCCGATCGACGACGGGCACGGCTTCGGTACCGGCCGCACCAGCATGGTCACCTTCGGTCCGCGCTGGGCGGCGTTGCGCGAACACCGCATCGGCGCCCAGGAGGAGCTGGCCACGATCACGGCGCCCGAGGCGGCGTCGGGTGATGTCGGCGCGTGGGGGCTGCACCCTGCGCTGCTGGACGTCGCGACCGCGTTCGGCCGCGGCCGGGGGAGCGGTACCTATCTGCCGATGAGTTACGGCCGGATCGTCGTGCACGACTCGCTCCCGGCGAGTTTCCGGAGTCATCTGCGCTACCGCGACTCGGGCGGCGACCAGGTGGTGGCGGCCGACCTCTCGTTGTGCGACGAGACCGGCCGAGTGCTCGTCACGATCGAGGATTTCGTGCTGCGCCAGGTGGATCAGGAAGCCGTCGGCGGTGGCCTGACTTCTGCGTCCACTGTGGACACTGCGGGGACGTCGACCGGGATCCGGCCGGTGGACGGTGCCGAGGCGTTCGTCCGGGCGCTGGCCCCCGGCCTCGGCGGGCACGTGGTGATCACCACGCTGCCGGTGCGGGAGCTGATCGAGCGTCAGGTCAGTGCCGAGGAACTGGAGGAACCCGGCGAGACGGCGGTGGTGGTGTCCGAGGACGACTACGTCGCCCCGCGTACCGAGCTGGAGGCCGAGATCGCCCGGCAGTGGACCGAACTGCTCGGCGTGGAGAAGATCGGCGTGCACGACGACTTCTTCGCCCTGGGCGGCAACTCGCTGGTCGCCATCCAGCTCATCGCCCAGGTGCGCAAGGCCACCGGTACGCGGCTGGCGATGAAGACGCTGTTCGAAGCGTCCACAGTGGCCACTCTCGCCGAGCGCATCGAGGAACTGCGCGCCGGCAAGGCCGAGGCGCCCGCCGAACCCGCCCGGACCACCATCCCCAAGCTCGAGCGCTGAGCACCGTGACTCCGCAGGCAGGATCTTCTGACACGAGCCGGGGACCGGCCCGCCGGTCCGGTGTGCCCCCGACTGTCCACAAGGGACTTCAGTCGAGCCATTGTGACCGTTTTGGGCGCTTTGCTCGGGGGTCGTGAGTGGCAATGGTCGTTCTAACCCTCTTTGCCACTCACGACCCCCTGGCGGAACCGTGCGAAGTTCGCGAAGCGGGCATATTACTGCCGGGAAGTGTCCCTTGTGGATACTCCCGCCGGCCCGTCGGCCGGTTCGGAACGCGACGAAGGTTCGAGTGCGGACCAGCGGGTTCACCAACAGACATTGAGAACAGGAAATCATGAGCGACACGAAGGAATGGACGTTCCCGGCCTCGTTCGGGCAGGAGCGGATCTGGCTGTCCGGCCAGCTCGACCCGGCGTCCCCGGTGTACAACCTGCACTGCCAGGCCCGGCTCGACCGGCCGCTGACGGCGGAGCAGTGGCGTGCCGCGCTCGGCGTCATCGTCGGGCGGCACGAGGCGCTGCGTACGTCGTTCCGCATGGAGGGCGGCGCGCTCATGCAGGTGGTGCACGCCGAGGTGCCGATCGAGCCCGAGGTGCACGACCTGCGGGACCTGCCCGCCGACGCCCGCGAAGCCCGGCTCGCCGAACTCGTCGGCGAGGTTTCGCGCGGGGCCATCCCGCTCGACTCGCCGCCGCCGTGGCGGGCCCAGGTGTGCCGGACGGCCGACGACGAGTGGGTGCTCACGTTCGTCGTGCACCACACCGTGTTCGACGCCGGTTCGGTGCTGGTCCTGGGCACGGAGCTGGGCGAGGCGTGTGACGCCGTGTTCGAGGGTCGTGAGCCGAAGCTCCCCGAGCTGGCCATCCAGTACCCGGACTACTCGGCCTGGCAGCGCGGGCAGCTCGAAACGTCCAGCGAACAGCTGGACTACTGGCGCAAGCAGCTCGCCGGGCTGCCGCCGGTGCACGGCCTGCCCACCGACCGGCCGCGGCCGTCGGAGCTGACGTTCGCCGGTGACCAGGTGCACTTCGACCTCCCGGACGGCCTGATCGACCGGGTCGGCGAGCTGAGCCGGGAGCTGTCGGCGTCGCCGTTCATGGTGCTGCTGGCCGGCTACGCGGCCCTCCTTGCGCGACTGTCCAGAGTGGACGACATCGTCGTCGGCGTCCCGGTCGCCGGCCGCGACCTGCCGGAGCTGGCCGACCTGATCGGCATGTTCGTCAACCAGATGGCCGTGCGGATCGACTGCTCGGGCGGGCCCGCGTTCACCGAGCTGGTCGGCCGGGTCCGGACGACGCTGCTGGAGGCGATCGACCACAGCCAGGTGCCGTTCCAGGCGGTCGCCGAGGCGGTCGGGGCGGAACGCGATCCCGGCGTGCAGGCGCTGTACCAGCTCGGTTTCAACTTCCTGCCCGACTCGGGGCTGGAGCCGATCCGTTCGGCCACCGCGAAGGACGACATCGCGATCGACCTGACCTCGGTGGACGGCAGGCTCGTCTACCGCACCGACCTGTTCGACCGCGAGACCGCCGAAGCCATCGCCGAGCGGTACGTGCGGTTGCTCACCGCGGCGCTGGCCGATCCGGCCGGGTCGGTCGCGGATCTGCCGCTGCTGTCGGACGCCGAGCGCGAGCTGGTCCTGACCGGGTGGAACCCGACGGAACTGTCCACTCCGGACACCAAGACGGTGCACGCCCGGTTCGAGGACCAGGTGCGGCGGAGTCCGGACGCGCTCGCCGTCGACTTCGGCGGGGTCCGCCTGACGTATGCCGAGCTGAACACGCGGGCCAACCGCGTCGCGCACCGGCTGCGTGAGCTGGGCGCCGGTCCCGGCAGCGTCGTCGGCGTCTGCGTGCCGAACTCGGCGGATCTGCTGACCGGCGTGCTCGGCGTGCTGAAGAGCGGCGCGGCCTACGTCCCGCTCGACCCGGCCAACCCGGCTCCCCGGCAGGCGCTGATCCTCGCCGACGCGGGTGTCCCGTTCGTGCTGGTCACCGACGAGTCCACTTTGGACACCAAGACCCTGGCCCTGGACGACCCGGCCGAATGGTCCGCCGCGGCCACCGAAGACCCGGAGCCGGCGGCCGGGCCGGGCGACGTCGCCTACGTGATCTACACGTCGGGTTCGACCGGGCGGCCCAAGGGCGTCGAGGTCGAGCACCGGGCCGTCGACACGTACCTGGCATGGGCGCGTGAGGCGTACCCCGGTCTGGCCGGACGGGCGTTGTTGCACACGTCGCCGTCGTTCGATCTCACGGTGACGACGCTGCTCGGCACCCTCACCGCCGGGGGCGCGGTCGTCGACGGCGGCCGCCCGACGTTCGTCAAAGCGACCCCGACCCACCTCGCCATCCTCGCCGAGGAGCTGTTCCCTACGGGTGAGCTGGTGCTCGGTGGCGAAGCGCTGACCGCCGAGACCGTCCAGCCGTGGCGGGAGCGCCACCCGGGCACGCTCGTCGTCAACGAGTACGGCCCGACCGAGGCCACGGTCGGCTGCGTCGTGCACCGGATCGAACCCGGGGACGCGCTGCCGTCCGGACCCGTTTCGATCGGCCGTCCGGTGCCCGGCACCCGCGCGTACGTGCTCGACGAGCGGGGGCAGCCGGTGCCGCCGGGCGTCCCGGGCGAGCTGTACGTCGCCGGGCGGCAACTCGCCCGCGGCTACCTCGGTCTGCCGGACCTGACCGCCGAAAGGTTCGTCGAGGGACCGTCCGGCCGGATGTACGCGACCGGTGACCTCGTCCGCTGGCGTCGCGACGGCACGCTCGACTACCTCGGCCGCGCCGACGAGCAGGTGAAGCTGCGCGGCTACCGGATCGAGCCCGGCGAGGTCGAAGCGGCGCTGCGCGAGCTGCCGGAGGTGCGGGACGCGGCCGTGGCGGTCCGCGGCGACACGCTCGTCGGCTACGTCGTCGGCAGCACCGACGGCGCGGCCGAAGCACTACGGAAGACGCTGCCCGAGTACCTGGTGCCGACCCGGTTCGTGGCACTCGACGCGCTGCCGATGGCGGCCAGCGGCAAACTCGACCGGGCGGCGCTGCCGGATCCCGAACCCGATGAGGCGCCGACGTACGTCGCGCCCCGGACCGCGGCCGAAGAACTCGTCGCCGAGGTGCTCGGAGAGCTGCTCGGCATCGACGATCTCGGCGCGCACGACGATTTCTTCGCCCGTGGCGGTAATTCGCTGCTGGCGATCCGCGCGATGGCCCGGCTTCGCAAGCAGATCGAGGTCGACATCCCGGTGCGGGGGCTGTTCACCCTCACCACCGTCGCCGCGCTCGCCGCCGAGATCGAGCGGCGCCTCGAGGAAGACCTCGACCAGCTCAGTGACGAAGAGGTCCAGCGTCAGCTGGCCGAAGGCGGGAACTCATGACCGCGATCGACGAAACCAGCGCGGCCGCGCGCCGCGCTTTGCTCGAACGGCGGCTGCGGCGGCGAGCGGAACCGGCCGCGACCATCACGCCGCGTCCCGCCGATGCCGTCGTCCCGCTGTCGTATCAGCAGGAACGCGTCTGGTTCATGGAGCAGTTCGCGCCGGGCACCGGGTCGTACCACATCCCGGTGCCGATCCGGCTGACCGGCAGGCTCGACGTCACCGCGCTCCAGTCCGCTTTGGACACGCTGCCCGCGCGGCACGAGGCGCTGCGAATGCGATTCCCGGAAGGGGACGACGGACAGCCGACCGTCCACATCGAACCCTCGGTCACCGTCAAGCTGTCCATTGTGGATGCTGGCAGTGAAGAAGCCGCCCGCGCGGCCGTCGACGCCGCCGCGGCCGAGACGTTCGACCTGGCCACGGGGCCGCTGCTGCGAGCGACATTGGCCCGGGTGTCCGACGAGGACCACCTGCTGGTCCTGTGCACGCACCACATCGTGGGCGACGGCTGGTCGGTCGACCTGCTGCTGCGCGACCTCGCCGCGCAGTACCACGCCCTGAGCACGGGCGGCACGGCCGAGCTGCCCGCGCTGAGCATCGGGTACGGCGATTTCGCGCACTGGCAGCGCCGCACGCTCACCGGCGGCGAACTCGACCGGCAGCTGGAGCACTGGAAGGCGCAGCTCGCCGGGGTCGAGCCACTGGAGCTGCCCACCGACCGGCCCCGGCCCGCCAAGCAGAGCTTCGACGGCGCGATCCACGAGTTCTTCGTCGAGCGCGAGCTCACCCGCGCCCTCGGCGACCTCAGCCGCGAGCACGGGGTCACCCTCTTCATGACCCTGCTGGCCGCCTACCAAGTGCTGCTTTCGCGGTACTCCGGCCAGGAGGACTTCGCGATCGGCTCGTCTTCGGCCGGGCGTGGCCTGCCCGAGCTGGAGGGCGTGGCGGGCATGTTCATCAACATGCTGCCGCTGCGTGCCCAGCTGGCGGACGACCCGACGTTCGCCGAACTGCTCGAACGCACCCGCCGGCACGTGCTGGACGCGTTCGAGCACGCCGACGTCCCGTTCGAGCGGCTGGTGAACGCGCTCGGGGTGCCCCGCGACGTCAGTCGCTCGCCGGTGTTCCAGGCGATGTTCGTGCTGCAGAACTACGAAATGGGCCGGATGGGCGAGGCGGGCGAGTCCGAAGTGGACTTTCGCTGGCTGCCGATGGATCTGCCCGCGACCCGGTTCGACTTCGAATTCCACGCGATCGAGCTCGAACGCGGGCTGATCGGCAAGCTCGTGTATAACACCGCGCTGTTCACCGCCGACACGGTCGAGGGGATGGCCGGGCGGCTGGTCACGCTGCTGCGGTCGATCGTCGCCGACCCGGCCCGACGGCTGTCCGAAGTGGACATCCTCGACGACGTGCAGCGTGAACTCGTCCTGGAGCGCTGGAACGACACCACCACCGAGTTCCCGCAGACCACGCTGCACGCGCTCGTCGAGGAGCAGGCCGCCCGGACGCCGGACGCACCCGCCGTGACCTTCCGCGGCGCGTCGCTGACCTACCGCGAGCTGGACGAGCGGGCCAACCGGCTCGCGCACCGGCTGCGCGGGCTCGGGGTCGGACCGGGCGTGCTCACCGGTGTGTTCGCGGAACGGTCGTTCGAGCTGGTCGTCGCGCTTCTCGGCGTGCTGAAAGCCGGTGGCGCGTACGTCCCGCTCGACCCGGAGTATCCGGCAGACCGGCTGGCGTTCATGCTGCGGGACGCGGCCGCGCCCGTCGTGCTGACGCAGGCGTCGTTGCGCGAAACGCTGCCGCCGGGGGATGCGACCGTCGTCGTCCTGGACGACCCGTCCGAGACAGCGGAGCAACCGGGCACTCCGCCCGAAGCTCTCGCCGGACCGGAAGACCCGGCGTACGTCATCTACACCTCGGGCTCGACCGGTCAGCCGAAAGGCGTGCCCAATGGTCACCGCGGCATCGTCAACCGGCTCGACTGGATGCAGCGCGCGTACCGCCTCGACGGCACCGATTCGGTGCTGCAGAAGACCCCGGCCGGGTTCGACGTGTCGGTCTGGGAGTTCTTCTGGCCGCTGATCACCGGCGCGCGGCTCGTGCTCGCCGAACCCGGCGGCCACAAGGACGCCGCGTACCTGCGAGAGCTGCTCGCGTCGGAAAGCGTCACCACCGCGCACTTCGTGCCGTCGATGCTCACGCTCTTCCTGGCCGAACAAGGCGTCGAGAACTGCACGGCGTTGCGGCGGGTCGTGTGCAGCGGCGAGGAACTGCCGCTCGACGCCGCCCGCGAGTTCACCCGGCGACTACCGGGCTGCGAGCTGCACAACCTCTACGGCCCGACCGAAGCCGCCATCGACGTCACCTCCTGGCACTGCACGCCCGCCGCGCTCGCCGACGTCGCGTCGGTGCCGATCGGGGCGCCGATCCAGAACATCCGGATCTACGTGCTCGACCGGGCCGGGCGGCCCTGCCCGGTCGGTGTCCCCGGCGAGCTGCACATCGCCGGCGTCGGCTTAGCCCTGGGCTACCACAATCGCCCGGAGCTGACGGCCGAGCGGTTCGTGCCCGACCCGTTCCACAGTGGACGGATGTACCGCACGGGCGACCTCGCGCATTGGCGCCCGGACGGGACGATCGCGTTCCTCGGCCGGATCGACCACCAGGTCAAACTGCGCGGTCTCCGCATCGAGCTGGGGGAGATCGAGACGACCTTGCGCGCCCAGCCGGGCGTGCGCGACGCCGCGGTGATCGTCCGAGAGGACACGCCGGGGGACAAGCGGCTGGTCGGGTACGTCGTCGGCGACGCCGAGCCCGGCACGCTGCGGACGGCGCTCAAGCAGAGCCTGCCGGACTACATGGTCCCGCCGTCGTTCGTCGCGCTCGACGAGCTGCCGCTCACCCCGAACGGCAAACTCGACCGCAAGGCGCTGCCCGCGCCGGTCGCGTCCCGGGACGCGACGAAGGAACTGGTCGCGCCGTCGACGCCGATCGAGACCCTGCTGGCCGAAATCTGGCGGGACGTGCTCAAGGTGGACGAGCTGGGTGTCGACGACGACTTCTTCGACCTCGGCGGCCATTCGATGCTGGCCACCCAGGTGGTGGCGCGGATCGGCAAGGCGGGGGCCGGGCAGGTCGGTGTCATGGACCTGTTCCAGCACCGCACCATCCGCGAGCTGGCGTCCTTCATGGACGGTGACGACGCCGACCGGCCGCGGCACCTGCTGTACGAGCTGACCAAACCGGCCAAGCAGCGGACGCTGACCTACGTCTGCTTCCCGTACGGCGGCGGCAGCGCGATCGTTTACCAGCCCTTGGCCGACGCGCTCCCGGAGGGCTACTCGCTCTACTCGGTCGCCATCCCCGGCCACGACGTCGGGCTGTCCGAAGAGGCTCTGCCCTTCGACGACCTGGTCGAGCGGCTGGCGGGCGAGATCCTCGACCGCATCGACGGCCCGCTGGCCATCTACGGTCACTGCGGTGTCGGCAACGCGCTCGCCGTCGCCGTCGCCCGGCTGCTCGAAGAGCGCGGCCGCGAGCTGGAGGTCGTCTACATCGGCGCGATCTTCCCGTTCGCCCGGATGAAGGGCGCGGTGGGCACGCTGCGCACCCGGCTGGAGAAGTTGCGCAGCAACCGGTACTACTCGAACTGGCTCAAGGGTATGGGCGTCGACACCGACGACCTCGACCCGGCGCAGGCCGACCGGATCATCACGAACATGCGCGCCGACAGCCGCGCCGCCGAGGAGTACTTCAGCGGCCTGCTCGACGCCCGCGTGGCCAAACTGCGCGCGCCGATCGTGTCGGTCGTCGGCTCCGAGGATCCGGTCACCGACTACTACGCCGAGCGGTACCGGGAATGGGAGTTCCTCACCGACACCACCGCGCTCGTGGTGCTCGATCAGGCCGGGCACTTCTTCCTGCGTTACCGGGCCGAAGAACTCGCGGAGATCGTCACGCGCGTGCATCCGACGCTGGACGATCCCGGCGAGCTCGACGTCCGGGTCCGCGGCGAAGACGCGGCCTGGGCGGTGCACGAGACGCATCGGGCGGTCGTGGACGACAAACCCGAGGTGCGGCCGAGTATGGGCCGGTTCGTCACGATCACGATCGGGCAGCTGGTGTCCTCGACCGGCTCGGCGCTGACGTCGTTCGCGGTGCCGATCTGGCTCTACACCCGCACGGGCTCGGTCGCCGACCTCGGTCTGCTGTGGGCGCTCGCGCTGCTGTTCGGCGTGCTCGTCCTGCCGGTGGCGGGCGCGCTGGTCGACCGTGGTGACCGTCGGCGGATCATGATCGCGGCCAGCGGTCTCGCGGGCGGGATCCAGCTGATACTGGCGTTGCTGCTGGTCACCGGGCATGTTCAGCTGTGGTTGTTCTACGTGCTTATCCCGCTCGGGTCGGTGGCCTCCTCGTTCCAGCGCATCGCCTATCAGTCGTCGGTGGCGCAGCTGGTGCCGAAGCAGTACCTCGGACACGCGATGGGCCTCGCGCAGCTGTCCAACGGGTTCGCCCAGCTGCTGATGCCGGTGCTCGCCGCCGGGCTGCTGGCGGCGATCGAACTGTCCGGCATCCTGATCCTGGACATGGCGAGCTACGTGTTCGCGATCGTGGGCCTGCTGCTGGTGCGGTTCCCGGACATGATGGGCTGGCGCCCGCGCGAGCCGCTGCTGACGGCGATCGCGGGCGGGCTGCGGTACTCGTGGAACCACCGCGGTTTCCGCACGATGCTGCTGTACTTCGCGCTGGCGAACGTCTTCCTCGCCCCGGCGCTGGTGCTCGTCTCGCCGCTCGTGCTGTCGTTCGGTTCGGTCACCGACGTCGCGCAGGTGGCGCTCGCCGAGGCTCTCGGCGCGGTGGCGGGCGGCATCGGCATGGCGCTGTGGGGCGGTCCGCGGCAGCGGCGGATGGTCGGCGTGCTCGCCGGCAACGTCGGGATCGCGCTCGGCAGCCTGGTGATGGGCCTCCGCCCGTCGCTGATCGTCGTCGCGGCCGGGGTGTTCCTCCTGGCCGCCGCGATGGCCGTGTCACAGGGCATCTACGCGACGCTCGTGCAGGTCAAGGTGCCGCAGCGGTTCCACGGCCGGGTGTTCGCGATCAACCAGACGATCACCTGGTCGACGCTGCCTATCGGGTTCGCCGTGCTGGCACCGTTGGCGGTCGGCTGGTTCTCGCCGCTGCTGGCGCCGGGCGGTGCGCTGACCGGGTCGGTCGGCGCCGTGCTCGGCACCGGCGAGACGCGGGGGATCGGGCTCGCCTACGTCGTCTTCGCGCTGATCCTGCTGCTGATCAACCTGGGCGGGTTCTCGCTGCGGCGGCTGCGCCGGTTCGACACCGAGGTACCCGATTCGCTGCCCGACGACCTGGTGGGGGCACAGGAACGGGAGCGCAAGCTCGCCGGGAAGGAAGCCGCATGAGTACGGCAGTGCTGGTCAGGGAGGCCCGCGGGCACTGGGTCGGCGAGGTCGCGCCGTCGATGCGGGCGGCCGGGCACCGTGTGGTGCTGCTCGCCCCGCCGATGGACGCGGCCGAGCGTGCCGCTTTGGCAGACGTGGTGGACGGCGTCGTCGCGCTCGACGACGTCCACGACCCGGAAGCCGTCGCGGCGAAGGTCCGGGAGATCGACGGCGGCGCGCTGGCCGGGATCTTCACCGGCTCGGACGGCGCCATCGCGAGCACCGCCCACGCCGCGGAACTGCTCGGGGTGGCGCGCTGCCCGGCGTCGGTGTTCGCCTTGTGCGCGAACAAGTTCGCCGTCCGGGAAGCCCTCGCCGCGGCCGGGCTGCCCGGCCCTGCGTACGCGCTGATCTCCTCGGCCGCCGAGGCGGCGTCGGTCGCCGCGGTGGTCGGGTTCCCGGCGATCGTCAAACCGGTCAACGGGGCGGGCAGCAACCTTGTCCGCACCGTGTCCACTGTGGACGAGCTGGCGGCCGCGTACGAGCTACTGGCCGCGCGGTTGCCCGAGTCCGCGGATCCGCGCTATCACCGTCCACTTGGGACACTTGATCCCGCGAAGACGTTCCTCGTGGAAGGGTTCCTGAGCGGCCCGGAGTACGCGGTGGACGTGCTCGTCCGTGACGGAGTGGCCGAGCCGGTCGAAATCCTCGACAAACCGCTGATCGACGAGCGAAAGTTCGAGCTGGCGCTGTCGTGCCCGCCGGCCGGGCTCGCCGACGACCGGGCCGGACTGGTCACCGCGGCGGCCGTCGCCGCCGTCCGCGCGCTGGGGCTCGACAACACCTGCGCCCACGTCGAGCTGATCGACGACGCCGACCGCGGCCCGACGATCGTCGAGGTCAACGCGGGCAGGCCCGCCGGTTCGATCATGCCGCTGCTGGCGAAGCTGCGCACCGGCATCGACGTGTTCGCCGAGCTGGCCGCGCTCGCGGTCGGCGCTCCGCCGCCGGCGCGAGAACCCGCGAAACTGCCGATCCCGCTGGGCATGCTGATCCTCTACGCCGCCGGTTCGGGCCGGTTGACGAAGATCGGCGGACTCGACGAGATCGCCGACCTGCCCGAGGTGATCGACGTCGTCACCACCGTCTCGCCGGGGCAGGTGCTCACCGACGAACAGGAGACCTACGCGGTCAACCTCGTCGTGGCCGGGTTCGCCGATCACGACGATCTCGCCGCCCTGCACGCGGAGGCGAGCAAGCTCGTCCAGCTGGAACTGGAGGATGTGTGAACACCGCGTTCGTGGTCCGGGAAACCGCCGGACAGTGGATCACCGACGTCGTGGCCGCCGTGCGGGCGACCGGCCTGCGGGCCGAGTTGGTCACCGAGCCCCTGGAACCGGCGGAACTCGCGCAGCTGGCCGAACTCGTGGACGGCTTCATCGTCGTCGGCGACGTCCGTGACGCGGAATCCGTGGCCGCGGCGATCCGGGCACGGACCCCGCTTCCCGCCGGGTTAGTGACCGCCGCCGAAGGGATCGTCGCGAGCGTCGCCCGCGCGGCCGAACTGCTCGGCGTCGCGCGCTGCCCGGCGTCGGTGTTCACCTTGACGCACAACAAGTTCGCCGTCCGGCAGGCGCTGGCCGCGGCCGGGCTGCCGGGGCCCCGCTGTGCGCTGATCTCAACCGAGTCGGAGGCGGCGTCGGTGGCCGAGGCGGTCGGACTCCCGGCGATCGTCAAACCGGTGAACGGCGCGGCGAGCAACCTCGTCCGCACGGTGTCCACAGTGGACGAGCTGGCGGCGGCGTACCGGCTGCTGGCCGAGCGGTTGCCGCTGTCGGAGGACGCCCGGTACCACCGGCTCGTCAGTGGTGGACCGGAGCCGATCGACCCGCTGAAGGTGTTCCTCGTGGAAGGCCTGCTGCGAGGGCCGGAATACGCGGTCGACGTCCTGGTGCGCGACGGCGTCGCGGAACCGGTGGCCGTGGTGGAGAAACCGCTGATCGACGAGCGCAAGTTCGAGCTGGGCATGGTCTGCCCACCGCTCGAACTGTCCGAAAAGGACACCGAACGAGTGTTCGCGGCCGCGACGGCCGCCGCGCTCGCGCTGGGCCTGGACAACACCTGCGCTCATCTGGAGCTGATCGACGACGCCGAACTCGGCCCGACGATCGTCGAGGTGAACGCGGGCCGCCCGGCAGGCGGCGCCCAACCGGTGCTCCTGAAGCTCGCGACCGGCATCGACGTCATCGCCGAAGCCGTGTCGCTGGCCCTGGGCACGCCGGCGCCCAAGCGAGGCGTGGGACTGCCGGTGCCGGTGGGCTACCTCATCTTCTACGCCGAGGGCACCGGGCGGCTGGTCCGCGTCGAGGGCACCGACGAGGTCGCCGATCTGCCCGAGGTCCTGGAGGTGGTCACGATCGTGCGTCCCGGCCAGCTGCTCACCGACGACCAGGAGATCTACGCGGTGAACGTGCTCGCCGCGGGGTTCGCCGACACCGAAGACCTCGCCGCGCTGTACGCCGAGGCCGCCAAGCTGATCCGATTCGAACTGGAGGAGTCATGACCGCCGAACTCACGGCGAACCTCGGGCACATCGAGGGCAACGACCACACGAAGCTCACCGTGTACGCGGCCACGGGCCTGGACTGGGTGCGCGCGCACCGTGAAACGCTGCAGGACCGGCTGCGCGAGCACGGCGCGATCCTGCTGCGGGGGATGCCCGCCGACCTGACGGTGTTCAACCAGGTCACCGAGGAGATCGGCGGCTCGCTGCTGACCTACACGGAACGGTCGACGCCGCGCTCGGCGGTTTCCGGCAACATCTACACCTCGACGGAGTACCCGCCCGCCGAGTCGATCCCGATGCACAACGAGAGCTCGTATTCGGCGCATTGGCCGGACCGCCTGTTCTTCCTGTGCGACATCGCGGCCGAAACCGGTGGCGCGACGCCGATCGCCGACAGCCGCGCGATGTACCGGCTTCTGCCGGAAGACCTGCGCGAGCGCTTCGCGGGCGGCGTCACCTACACGCGGGCGTTCCGCGAAGGTCTCGGGCTGAGCTGGCAGGAAGCGTTCCAGACCGAAGACCGGCAGGCGGTGGAGGACTACTGCACCGCCAACGGCCAGACGTTCGAATGGACCGATGAAGGCTTGCGCACGCGGCACGTGCGCCCGTCGTTCGTCGAGGAGCCGCACACCGGCGGGACGGTGTGGTTCAACCAGGCCAACCTGTTCCACGTTTCGAGCCTGGGGGAGGAGGTCAGCGAGGCGCTGCTGGAGCTGTACCCCGTGGAAGACCTGCCCCGCAACGCTTTCTTCGCCGACGGCTCGCCGATCCCGCAGGCGGACCTGGACGCGATCAAGGCGGCCTACGACGAGGTCAGCTACGCGTTCCCTTGGCAGCCGGGTGACATCATGGTGATCAACAACATGCTGATGGCGCACGGTCGGGAGCCGTTCACGGGTAAGCGGCGGACTCTGGTCGCGATGACCTGACCTTGCGGCGGCCGCGACACACGCCTTGGCCATCAACGTTGCGAAAGCCACTTTCGGGACAGTCGGCAACTGTCCACAAGGGACGCTAGTCCTCGTCAGGGTGCCCGGTCTGGGCGCTTTGCGCGGGGTCGTGAGTGGTAATGATCGTTCTAACCCTCTTTATCACTCACGACCCCCGTGGAAGATTCTCTCGCCTTGGCCACTGAGGTTGCGAAAGCCACTTTCCCAACCTTCAACGTTGCGAAAGTGGCTTTCGCGACACGCCTCTTTCCCTTATCTCGCAATAGCTTCATTCCCGGCGCGCGGGCATGGTGACGACGAAACCCGTGCTGCGCCCCAGATCGTCCAGCAGCCAGCCCATCCGTTTGGCCGTCCGCAGGATCAGCGCCGAGTCGACGATCGACAGCGGCGCCAGGTCCTGCTCCAGATGTTCCTGCATCCGCATCGATTCCTCGATCGAGCGCATCCACGTGGTCACCAGCAGATTCGCCGGGCCGGGCAGGCTCGCGATCTGGCGGATGGCCGGGTTCGCCCGCAGCCGGTCCACGCACGTGGGCACATGCGCGACGGGCACCTGGCACCACCAGTTGACGACGATCGGCGACGGGGTGAGCCCCTGCGCGATCTCGCACCGGAACGTCAGCGCGTCGGCGGCGATCAGGTGGCCGAGCTGCCGCCGGACGGTCGACACCGGACGGCCGGTGAGCCGGGCCAGGTCGGCGGCGGTGCGGCGGCCGTCCTCGCCCAGCGCGGCGGTCAGCGAGGCGTACGGCTCCTGCCACGGCCGCATCGCCGTCTGCCGTCCGCCCGCGCCGCCGGACGGCGGCAGCTGGGACAACGCTTGCACGCGTCCCCGGTCCAGTGCGCCCACCCGCCACGAGCTGCCTTCGACGTGCAAGCGCGACACCAGATGCGAACGGATGTTGAGCACACCGGGAAGCCCGGGGATCGCGTCGAGCAGCAGCGTCGACAGGTCATGCATGCCGAGGCCGAAGACCGTCAGCACCAGGCTGTACTCGCGCGAAGCCTCCTCGATGCTGACCACCGACGGCCAGGTGGAGAGCTCGCGGATCAGTGCCCGCACCTGGCCGCTCGCGCAGCGGATCTCGACGTACGCGGCCTGGATCCGCGACCGTCCCGGCACGCGCGGATAGGCCGTCACCCAGGCTCCGCCGCCGTCGCGCAGCCGCTCCCACCGCCGCGTCAGCGTCGCCGGTGACGAGCCGAGGGCTTCGCCCAGCTGCGCCCAGGAGGCGCGGGGCCGCAGTTGCAGAGCGTGAATGAGCGAAAAGTCCTCCTCATCCAGCGAACCGATCACCATTTGCGCTTCCAGGGGTCGATCGTTGAGCGATTCCGACGATTCTAGCCCGATATCGGACGTGGATTCGCACACTCGACGACCAAGACGCCGACGTCCGACGCAGAGGAGATCGACCGGTGGACCTTCACGACGACGCTCGAAGCCTGCAGGACGAGCTGGTCCGGTTGCGGCGCGACCTGCACCGCGAGCCCGAGATCGGTCTCGACCTGCCCCGCACGCAGGAGCGGGTCCTGCGTGAACTCGACGGGCTCGGCCTGGAGGTCTCCACCGGGACCGACACGACCTCGGTGACCGCGGTGCTGCGCGGCGAGGGTGCGGCCAGGGATTCGGCCCGGCCGCGGACGGTCCTGCTGCGCGCGGACATGGACGCACTCCCGGTGGCCGAAGCGACCGGCCTGGACTTCGCCGCCACGAACGGCTCGATGCACGCCTGCGGCCACGATCTGCACACCACGTCGCTGGTCGGCGCGGCGCGGCTGCTGCACACCCACCGCGACCGCCTCAACGGCGACGTCGTCCTGATGTTCCAGCCCGGCGAGGAGGGCTGGGACGGCGCCGGCGTGATGCTCCGGGAAGGCGTGCTCGACGCCGCGGGCAGGCGCGCCGACGCGGCATACGGATTGCACGTTTTCTCGTCGATGCTGCCCAGCGGGCAGTTCGCCAGCCGTCCCGGGACGCTGATGTCCGCGTCGTACCGGCTGCTCGTCACCGTGCACGGCGAAGGCGGCCACGGGTCGATGCCGCACCGCGCCAAGGATCCGATCTCCGCCACCGCGGCCATGATCACCGCGCTGCAGACGATGGTCACCCGGCGGCTGGACATCTTCGACCCGGCGGTGATCACGGTCGGCGTCATCCGCGGCGGCACCAAACGCAACGTCATCCCCGCCACCGCCGATTTCGAGGCCACCGTCCGCTGTTTCTCGGACGCCGCCGGCGCGCTGCTCGACACGGCGATCCGCGAGACGATCGACGGCGTCGCGCGGGCGCACGGCGTCACCGCCGACGTCGTGTTCGAAAGCGAGTACCCGGTCACCGTCACCGACGTCGACGAGACCGCGTTCGGCGCCGAGGTCGTCCGCGAAACGATCGGGGAGCAGTACTACACCGAACTGCCCAATCCGGTGGCCGGATCCGAGGACTTCTCCCGGGTCCTGGCCGAAGTGCCGGGCACGTTCCTCGGTCTCGGTGCGCTGATGCCCGGCCTCGAACCGGACACCGCGCCCAACAACCACAGTCCGTACGCCGACTTCGACCCGTCCGTGCTGGCCAGGGCCGCCACCGTCTACGCCGAACTCGCCGTCCGCCGTCTCGACCGCTTCGCCGAAGGAGCCACCCGATGAGCGCGACCGCGGGCACGGCCACCATCCCGGACCGCCGCCGTACCCTGTTCGGCCTCGGCGCGGGCAACGCGATGGAATGGTTCGACTGGAACATCTACGCGACCTTCGCCTCGTTCTTCGCCGCGCAGTTCTTCAACGCGCACGACGAGGTTTCGGCGCTGCTGAGCACCTTGGCGGTCTTCGCGGTCGGCTTCGCCGCCCGGCCCCTCGGCGGCTTGGTCTTCGGCTGGATCGCCGACCGCAAGGGCCGTCAGCTGTCGATGACGCTGACGGTCGCGATCGCCGCCGGTGGCAGCCTCGTCATCGGCTTTTCCCCCACGTACGGCCAAATCGGCGTGTGGGCGTCGGTGATCCTCGTGGTGGCACGGCTGGGTCAAGGCCTCGCGCACGGCGGTGAACTGCCTTCGGCGCAGACCTACATCGCCGAGGTCGCCCCGGCCGGCCGTCGCGGGTTGTGGTCGAGCCTGATCTATTTCTCCGGAACTTGCGGTGTGCTCGCCGGCACGCTGCTGGGCGCGGTCCTCTCCGGGGTGCTGAGCCACGATCAGATGCTCTCCTTCGGCTGGCGGATCCCGTTCGTGATCGGTGGCATCTTCGGGCTCTACTCGCTTTACATGCGGCTGCGCATGCGGGAGACCGGCGTCTTCCTCGCCGAGTCGGCCAAGGACGAAGCCGCCGGGAAGAAGGCCGAGAAGGGCCGGATCTGGCAGACGATCAAGCAGAACCCGAAACTGCTCGTGCAGGTCGTCGGCCTGACCGTCGGGGCCACGGTCATCTACTACATGTGGGCCGTCGCCGCGCCGTCGTACGCGATCACCGTGCGCGGCGTCGACCCGACCGGCGCGCTGTGGGCGGGCGTTTTCGCGAACGTGATCTTCCTGATCGCCTTGCCGTTGTGGGGAAGGCTGTCCGACCGCATCGGCAGGAAGCCGGTGCTGTTCATCGCGATCGTGGGTCTGCTGGTGCTGAGCTTCCCACTGAACGCGATGGTCGGCGACCAGGCCTGGCAGTTGTTCTCGGCGATGTCGATCGCCCTGGTCTTCATGGCCGGGTTCTCGTCCATCGGCCCGGCGGTCTACGCGGAGATCTTCCCGACCCGGATCCGCACGATCGGCGTCGGCGTGCCGTACTCGATCGCGGTCGCGGCCTTCGGTGGTACCGCGCCGTACCTGCAGACGCTCCTCGCCAAGAACGGCCACCCGTCGCTGTTCGTCGTCTACGGCATGGTGCTGATGGTCATCAGCGCCTTGGTCGTGTTCACCCTCCCGGAAACGCGGGGTGTCGACCTGCACGAGAAGACGAACGTGGACGTCGAGGCGAGGACCGTCGCCTGAGCGGACTCGGGGCGGGTGAAGGGGACTTTCACCGCATGCGATGCGGGTAAAGCGCCCTTCACCCGTGTCAGGCGCACGACACTGGGGCGACTGTGTCCGGTCATGGCGATCGTCGCCAGGGCGCGAGCGCGACTTCGGTCGCGGTCCTCATCGCGGCCTGCAGTGTGGCGGGGTCCGTTCCGTCGGTGTCGTCGAGCAGGGCCTGAAGCGCGCCGGTGACCGCGCCGACGAACGCCCCCGTCAGCGCCGCCGCACCCACCGGGTCGATCCGGTCCGGGAACGCGGCCGCCAGATGTTTCGCGATTTCTCGTTGCGCGGCCAGCTGTTCCTGAAGCGCACGGCCGCGGACGGCGGGCACGGTCTGGATCATCCGGAGCCGCAACGCCGCCAGGGGGCTGACCAGTTCGTCACTGGTCGCGGTGACCTGGCTCAGGGCTCGCAGCAGGACCTCGGCCGGGCCTTCGGCCGGTCCGCGAGTGGCGATGGCGTCGATGGCGGCCTGTACGCGCTCGTCGGCGTCCGGGAACAGCAACTCTTCCTTGCTGGCGAAGTAGCTGAAGAACGTGCGCGCGCCGATCTCCGCGGCCGCCGTGATGTCGGCGATCGTCGTCTCGTCGTAGCCCTTGCGCTCGAAGAGTTCCGTCGCCGCGTCGATGAGCGCTTGGCGTGTACGGGCTCGCTTTCGATCACGGAGGGACATGCGGGGAGCATACGCGCGGCAGCAGTGAGTGCAAACATGCAGTCATTGCCGATTTGCACTCACTGCTGATATCGTCGTCCGGCATGGAGACCGTGTTGATCTGCGGCGCCGGAGTCGCCGGTTCGACGCTCGCCTATTGGTTGGCACGTAACGGTTTCAAGGTCACTGTCGTCGAGCGGGCCCCGGGCATGCGCTCCAGCGGTAACCCGGTCGACGTTCGTGGGCCCGCGCTGCCGGTTGTCCAGGCCATGGGCGTCGTAGGCCGTCTACGCGACGTCGCGACGAGTGCGAAAAGGGTGTGTCTGCTCGGCGGAGACGGCCGTCGGATCGCCACTGTCGGCCTGTCCGCGGGCAAGGGGGAGGAGTTCGAAGTCCCTCGATCGGATCTCGTCACCGTGCTGCACGAGGCGGCCCGTGGCGACGCCGAGTTCCTGTTCGACGACACGATCGTCGGGTTGCGCCAAGACGAGCACGGCGTCGACGTCACCTTCGACCGGGCCTCACCCCGGCGCTTCGGCTTCGTGATCGGCGCGGACGGCCTGCACTCCGCGGTCCGGCGGCTCATCTTCGGGGCCGAGCGTTCTTTCGTGCGCCCCACAGGGATCTTTGTCGCCACCACGTCGTTCGGCGGCCCGGTCGACCACCCCGAGGAAGTCCTCCTCCACAACACCCCGGGCAGGCTGGTCGCTGTTCACCCGTCACGGGACGACGGCGGCGTCGCGTTCATCTTCCGTGCCCAGGCCGAGAATGTGGACCACCGGGACACGGCCCGGCACAAGCTGATCGTCACCGCGGTGTACGGCGATGCGGGTTGGCGGGTCCCCGAGCTGCTCGAACGCCTTCGGGAGGCCGACGACGTCTTCTTCGACGCGGTCAGTGTCGTCGACCTCCCTTCATGGTCACACGGCCGGATCGCCTTGGTGGGTGACGCGGCCTCCTGTGTTTCCCTGCTCGGTGAAGGCTCCAGCCTCGCGATCGCCGGCGCGTACACCCTCGCCACCGCTCTGACGTCGGCGTCGTCCGCCGGTTTCGGCCAGTACGAGGCCGAGCACCGCGCCCGGGTCGGGCCCGCGCGGCGTACTGCCAAGATGACCGCGGCCATGCTCGTGCCGAAGACCGGAATCGGCTTGGCGACACGAAATCTCGCGGCCCGCGCCTGGCGGTGGAGCGTCTGACCGCATGGGCGTGCGCTAGCTTGCCCGCTATGACCGAGCGCGGATCCGTCGTCTGGCCACCGGCCCCGATCAAGACCGAGCGGCTCCTGCTCCGTGAGTCCGAGGCGCGCGACCGAGCGGCGTTCATCGAGCTGTTCGCGTCGCCGGAGGTGGGTACCTACGTCGGTGGCCCTCGATCCCGCGAAGAGCTCGAACGCACAAGTCCTGAGGTGCCGGGCCGGCGCTTCGGACTGTTCGTCGTCGAGCTGGACAGATCGATGATCGGCATGATCACGCTCGATCAGCGCGATGCCGAGCGTCCGGGGCACGTTCGCCCGGACGCCGGGGAGACCGAACTCGGCTACCTGTTCCTGCCGCGGGCATGGGGACGCGGGTATGCCGCGGAGGCGTGCGCGGCAGCGCTCGAGTGGTTCGCCGGCGCGCTTCCCGGTGAACCGGTGGTGCTCTGCACGCAGACTGCGAACGATCCCTCGATGCGGCTCGCGGTGAAGCTGGGATTCATCGAGGTGGAGCGGTTCGAAGAGTACGACGCCGAGCAGTGGTTCGGCGTCTGGCGCCCCACGAATGACGGATAGCTCGGTCGGGCGTCCGGGCGATCCGATCACTGCTGCGGTGACCGGATCGCGCTCACCGAGGGCGGCCGCCGATGCCTCGACCAGCGTGCGTTGCTGGTCGAGGCATCGCGCAAGTGGCCGGACCTACCCGGCGGGTCAGTGGTCCCAGCGGATGCCGATCCGCCAGTTCACCGGGTACTGCAGCGGGCCGGTCGTCAGCGTGTAGAAACTCGCGGGCAGAACGCAGGATTCCGTCTTGGCCGGCGCGTGGATGTAGCCGCCGCCCGAGCAGTTGCCGATCGTCCACTTGAACCAGTGGTCGGGCGAGCCGGGCGCCCCGATCGCGTCGATGTCGACGTGGATGGTGCCGCCGGGGAAGAATCCCGACGCCAGTGAGCAACTCGTGGTCGTGTAGCAGTCTTTCGGTCCCGCGCCGCCGGCGGCGTCGGCCACGCCCGCTCCGGTGATCGCGGTGCCCAGCACGGTTCCGGCCACGATCGCGGCCGCTCCGATCTTCTTCACTTTTGACTCCCCAGTCAGATGTCTTCGCTCGAGGGCGAATTGTCGGAACCATACCGGACCGGGCGGATCCGGGAACGGCAGATCGGCGGACCGCTTGCCCGATCGGCCCGACTCGGCGGACCGATCGTCCCGGAAGCCGCCGGATCGGGGCGGAGGCGCCAGGCCCGCTCCTAATTTAGTGCTCGTCGCACAAAAGTCGGGGCGGGGAGGAATCCGGATGGTGTCGGGAATGGCGAGCCGGTCGACGATGTCGCCGAGACGGGCGCGGTTCGTGCGGAACTGGACCGGCAGGCTCGTCGCGTTCGGCGAGTTCATCGATGGCTACGACCTGCTCGTCATCGGCGCCGCGGTCCTGTTCCTCAAGCCGTCGTTCCACCTCACCGCCTCCCAGGTCGGCCTCGTGACCGCGGCGGCGTTCGTGGGCACGGCGCTCGGCCTGGTGGTCTTCGGTGATCTGTCCGACCGCTTCGGCCGCAGGCTGATCTTCATGATCAACCTGGCGGTCTTCGTGGTGGCCTCCCTCGCCGCGGCGTTCGTCCAGGACGTGTGGCAACTGGTCGCGGCCAGGTTCGTGCTCGGTGTCGCGGTGGGGATGGACATCCCGACCTCCCACGCCTTCCTCACCGAGATCGCGCCCAAATCCCGCCGAGGACGGATCGCGGGCAGCTTGCCGAACATGATGTGGCTGGGTGGCGCCGTCACGTCGGTGTTGCTCGCGCTCGCGCTCCAGCCGTTGTTCGGCGACGAAACCTGGCGGTGGCTGTTCGGGCTGGCCGCGCTGCCCGCGGCCGCCGTTCTGGTGGCGAGGCAGTTCCTGCCGGAGTCACCCCGTTGGCTGAGCGCGCGTGGTCGCGTGGAGGAGGCGCGGCGGATCTACGACGCGCTCGGGTTGGAACCGCCGAAACACGAGGTCCCGGAGCGGCGGAGCTACCGGATGCTGGTGTCCGGCGGTGCGTGGCGGCGGCTGGCGACGGTCACGGCCTTCTTCGCCATCCAGGCATTCGGTGGCGCGGTGGCGACGGTCGCCGGGCCGTTGATCATCAGCAGCACCGGCATCGGGGTCTCCAACACCCTGTACTTCTCCCTGCTGGGTTTCGTGGTGGGGCTGATCGCCGTGGTCGCGGGCGCCGCGATCATCGACCGCGTCAACCGGCGCTGGCTGGGCGTGTGGACGTGTCTCGGGGTGTTCGGCGCCGGGCTGGGAATCGCGTTCACCGGCGAGCGCGCCGGTGTCGGCCTGGTGGGCTTCTGGGTCGTGTACGCCATGCTGACCTGGTTCGGTCCGGGCGTGCTGTCCTGGGTGTGGAGCACCGAGGCGTTCCCCACCTCCTTGCGGGGCCTGGGTTCCGGTATCGCGCAGTGCGTGACCCGGCTCGCGATCGCGCTCAACGTGTTCCTGGCACCCATGCTGGCGCAGAAGCACGGCGTCACGGTCGTCGCGTGGTACGCCTGCGCGTTCCTGGTGAGCGCGGTGATCGTGCTGCTGTCGCCGTGGCTGGCCACCACCGGTGTCGAACTGGAGGAGACCAACGGTGTCGAGTCCGGGAAACCGGAGTCGCGATGAGCCACCCCGGTCACACCGGAAGCCGGCCGCGTCAAGCCCGGCAGGCCAACACGGCCGCCGTGCTCCAGTTGCTCGTCCGGAGCGGTCCGCTGGCGCGCGGCGACATCGCGAAGGAACTGTCCCTCAACCACGGCAGCGTCAGCCGGATCATCGAGCCCTTGCTGTCCGCAGGTGTCGTCCGCGAACTCGCCGAGCGCTCCACCGGCGCCCGGGTCGGCAGGCCCCGGGTGCCGGTGGAGATCGATTCGTCCAGCCGGTACGCGGTCGGTGTGCACTTGGGTCTCGAACGGACCACGCTCGGGCTGATCGACCTGTCCGGGCACTGCGTCAAGACACACTCCGAGAAGCGCGATCCGGCGGACGTCGCCGGCACTCTGCGGCATGCCGCGGAACTGGCGGCGGGGGTGGCGGACGCCGCGCCGGGACCGGTGCTGGGCATCGGTGTCACCGCCGGCGGTGAAGTGGACCGGGCGACCGGCCGGGTCGTGCGCAACGACGTACTGGGCTGGACCGACGTCCGGGTCTCCGACGTGTTACGCGAGCGGACCGGGCTCGACGTCGTGGTGGACGGCAACGTGGCCGCCCTGCTGGGTGCCGAACTCACCTTCGGCGCGGGGCTCGGCGGGCACGACGTGTCGTATCTGTTCATCGGCAACGTCACGGAGACGGGGTTCCTCAGCCGTCCGGCGGGTACCTGCCCGAACGGCATCGTCCAAGGCGACTTCGGCCGCCTCCTCGTACCCGAGCTCGACGGCGGCGGTCATCGGCGCTTCGGCGAATGCGGGACGGACGTGGCGTTGCTCGCCGCCGCCCGGTCCGCCGGGGTAGCGGCGACCTCGCTGGCGGAGCTGATCCGCTTGGCGGACACGGATCCGGCCGCGGCGGGGCTGCTCGATGCACGCAGCGCGCAGGTGGCTTTGGTGGCCGACACGGTGTACGACCTGATGCGGCCGGACCTGATCGTCCTCGGCGGCAGCGGCGCGCCGTCGGACCGATGGCTCGACGCGGTGCGCGCTCGCGTCGAGACGGCCCCGCCGCACGCGCTGGTCCGGCCACTGGCACGGGGCAATCCGTTGGTCGTCGCGGCGGCGGGGCTCGTCGTGCGTGCCTTCTTCACCAGTGGGGAGTGGTCATGAGCGGTGTGGTGGTACTCGGCGGCGCGGGCGGTATCGGCTCGGCCGCGGTCCGCGCGTTGCAGGCGGAGGGGCGGCCGGTGGCGGTGGTGGACGTCGCGCCACCGCCACCGGAACACACCGGCGTGCCGTGGATCCGTGGTGACGCCAGCGATCCGGCCGTGATCGGTGCCGCGTTCGACGCACTCGGCGAGGTGACCGGGCTGGTGCATTGCCTGCTGAGCGAGTATCGCGCCCCCTTCACCGAACAGACGGCGGACGCGCTGCGCAAAGTGTTGGACATCGGCGCGGTATCGGCGCTGGAACCGTTGCAGCAGTTGGTCGCCCGTGCCGGGGGAAGGCGGTGCGCCGCCGTGCTCGTCAGTTCGATCCACGCCTGTCTGGCCTGGGGCGGACAGGCCCCGTACGCGATGGCCAAGGCCGCGTTGGAGGCGCTGGGCCGCGCGGCCGCCGTGGAACTCGGACCGCGCGGGTTGCGGTGCAACACCGTCCGGCCGGGGTTCGTCATGGTGCCGCGGAACGCGCATCGCTGGCGGGACGCGGGTACCCGCGAAGCCTTGTCCGTGCTTCAGCCGTCCGGCGAGCTCGCCGGACCGGACGACGTCGCGAGCGTGGTCGCCTTCCTTCTCGGCGATCGGGCCAGGTTCGTCTCCGGCGAGACCGTCACCGTGGACGGCGCGATGACCGCCGTGCTGCCCGAGCCACCGCCGTCTTTCAACCGAGGAGTGCCTGGGTGATCTGGCGGGTGGTCTGCGCGGCGACGCGGGGGTTTACGGCGGCGTAGGAGACATAGGCGTTCAAACCGGTGGCCAAGGCCCAACCACGACCGCGGGTCCAGGTCGCGTCGTCCACATCGAGCGCGGTGCGGAAGGTGGCTCGCGTTTCGGCCGACATGAGGGTGAAGGCGATGATCAGATCGCGAGCCGGATCGCCGACGCCGAGCTCGCCGAAGTCGAGGACGGCGCTGAGGCGGCCGTTGGTCGTCAACAGGTTGCCGGTGTGGAAATCGCCGTGGAACCAGACCGGCGGACCGCCCCAGCCGGGGGCGGCGAGGGCGTTGTCCCACAGGTCGGTCATCGCCGCGGTGTCGAAGGCATCGCCGACTTTCGCGATGGCGAGCCGCGTCGCTCTATCCCGAGTGGCGAGCGGACGACCGGTGAGATCCTCGGTCGTTCCGGCGTCGATCCGGTGGAGCGCGGTCAGGAACCCGGCCAACGCCACTGCGGCTTCGTGCGAGCCGGACAGGGCGTCCACGGTCGCCACCTCGCCGTCCAGCCATCGCGACACCGCCCATGGCCACGGATAGCCGAAGTCCGCCGTTCCCACTCCCACCAGTGTGGGTACGGCCAGCGGCAGGTGCGGGGCCAGCCGGGGCAACCACTCGGCTTCCTTCGGCGCCTGCTCGATCGCGCCGTCGTGGCGAGGTAGCCGCACGGACAGGTTCTCGCCCAGCCGGTAGATCACATGATCCGAGCCCGCCGGGGCGTACGGAAGCAGCGGCAACCCGGCCCATTGCGGGAACTGCGTGTCGATCAGACGCCTCGCCAACGCGATGTCGATCACCGGGGTGGTTTTCACGGTCAAGAGCGGCTCCTGCGGTCGGCGGTGGCAGCGTGTCATGGTCTCTGCCCGGCGATCAACCGATTTGCCGAGCCCGCCCGTGAACTGGGCCCTCGCCTTCCGGGAAATCGACGTGACCGGAGCCCGAACCCGACTTTCGGGCCTACTCGGCGGTGTGCCGGGCGCCTACCGTGGCATGGTCTAGACCTCTCATGAGAGGACTCGTGCGATGAAGTTTTCCCGCTCTGTGGTGAAAGTCGCGGTATTGACCGCGGTGTTCGGCGCGGTTTCGGTGTTCACCGCCGTTCCCGCGCTCGCGCATGGCTCGATGGGCACTCCGATCAGCCGGATCATGCGCTGTTTCCAGGAAGGTCCGGAGAATCCGCGGTCCGCCGCGTGCAAGGCCGCCATCGCGGTGGGCGACAGCTGGCCGATTTACGACTGGGACGAGGTCAACATCGGTGACGCCAGTGGCCGTAGCCGCGAGATCATCCCGGACGGCAAGCTGTGCAGTGCCGGCCGGGACAAGTACAAGGGGCTCGATCTGGCCCGTGCCGACTGGCCGGCGACCACGATGCCGGCCAGTGGTCCGTACACCTTGCGGTATCAGCTGACCGCCGCGCACCCGGGCACCTTCGAGCTGTATGTCACCAAGCCGGGTTACGACCCGACGAAACCGCTCAAGTGGTCCGACCTGGAAGACACCCCGTTCTACAAGCAGAACAACCCGCCGATCGCCGGCAACGCCTACCAGTTGAAGGCGAACCTGCCCGGCGGGCGGACCGGCAGGCATTTGATCTACTCGATTTGGCAACGCCACTGGCCCGATTCCGGCGAGGCCTTCTACTCCTGCTCGGACGTCATCTTCACCTGACTGCCGCGGCCCGGCCGACAAAGGTGGTGAAGACCGATGTCGGCCGGGCCGGGCAGGGGTCCGGGTGGTCCGTGGGGAGCGGTCGAGTGTCCCTTGTGGACAGTCGGGCCTTTAACTGAGGTAGAAGCCGCCGTCGTTGCGGAGGACCGTCGCGACGATCGGGAACCGGCGAGTGCCGTTCCACCAGTGGTAAACGGCGTGGTACTGGCCGTTGGCCGCCTGGAAGAAGTCCATCCCGCCCGGGCCGGGGTGGTTGCCGGGCAGGCCGCGGTAGGGGTTGAGGCCGCCGGTGCCGGTGTACCCGAAGTAGGGCCGCTCGGCCCCGTTCTGCCGCGGTGTGCAGCGCGTCGACGGGATCGGGCCGGTGCCGCACCGGGCGATGCCGGTCGCGTAGCGTGCGCTGTCCCAGTTGTTGCCGGAGTAGGCCAGGTACCAATAGCCGTCGGCGGATTTGAACATCGACGGGTTCTCGATCACGTGCGTGCCGCCGCTCATCCGGATGGTCTCCCAGCCGATGTCGGTGCTCTTCAACGCGTCCCGGCGGGTGTCCCAGTCCGCCATGCCGTTGGACTGGGTGCGCACGACCGAGATACCGGTCTCCGGGTACGAGGTGATCGCGTCGTCCCGGTAGGCGACGTACATGGAGCCGCCCGAGACGAACGGGTTCGCGTCGATGGCCCAGCGGCCGTTGCCCGGGCAGGCCCACTCGACGGGGTTGGTGAACGGTCCTCGCGCACTGCCCGAGACGGCGCGGCCGAGGCATTTCTGGCCGGAGCCCCGCTTGGACGCGGTGTAGTACATGAAGTAGGTGTCGCCGAAGCGGACGACGCCGGGCGCCCAGACGTTGCCCTCCGCCCAGCTGCCCGGCCCGTTGGGCAGTGCGTCGGCCGACGCGCACGTGCCCACGCCGACGGTGTTGCCGGAGCCGTGCACGAGCACCGGCACGAACAGTTTCCCGGTCACGCCGCACCGCTCGCCGACACCGGCGCCGACCGTGGTGCCGTAGGTGACGTACGAGCCGTCCTTCGCCTGGACGGTGTCCGGGTCGGCTAGGGGGAACGTCGACTCGGCGGCCGCGGTCGAGACACCGTCGGCCGCGCCTGCCGTGCCGACCGCCGTGACGGTGGCCGTGGCGGTCGTGGCGAGCACGCCGGCCACGAGTAATCTGGTCATCCACTTGCGCATGCTGAATCCCTTACTGGGCAAGAAGAGTGATGTCGGTCAAGAGGCGCACCCGGCCACCCACGGTCGGGGTGGGAAGCCTTGCGGCCGCGATGCCGGGTGAGATTCGCCGGGGTGGCCGGCTCCTCTCCCCGGTTACTTGTGGACGGACAAGTGCGCCGGTTGCAAACTATGTGACCTCACTCGCCAACGGGACAGAAAGCGCGGAAACTGCCGCTCGATGCATCCGTACGGCCTATCGGTGCTGTCGTTCGACCGTGGTGAGCAGCCTGCGTAGCGCGGTGGGGGTGTGCCCCAGATGTTCGCGCACGGTCCGGCACAAGTGCGCCTGGTCGGAGAACCGGAGATCGGCGGCGAGGGTGGCCAGGCTGGGCTCACCCGCTTCCAGCCGGTCCAGCGCTCGGGCGACGCGTACGCGGTTGCGGTAGCGGGTCAGGGAAACCCCCAGTTCTCGGGTGAAGGCCCGGCTGAGCCGGTACGGCGAGACACCCAGCAGGGTGGCGAGCGGGACCAGGCCCGCCGCGGCGGGATGACCCTCGCCGATCAGACTTCGGGCTCGGGCTACCAGGGTCCGGTCACCGGCGCCCGCCGGATCGCTCTCCGGGACAGTCGTGGTCACGACCTGCCGGACGGCCTCGGTCACCAGGCTGACCAGTCCTTCGGTCGCCGCGTAGTCCGTGTCGGCGGCGCGGGAGGCGGCCAGGAGCCGCCGGTGGGCGAGGTCGAGCCGGCCGTCGACGTACAGCGACGTGCGTTGCAGCCGTGGTGCGTCGCCGGCCATCGCGCGCCAGAACGCGGGGGTCAGGCTGATCGAGGTGCACCTGTCGCCGCCGGCCGGATGGGCGAAGTACTCCTCCTCACCGGGCATTCCGAGGTAGCCGACGGTGCGGTCGAGGTCCACGGGGACGCCACGGACCCGGCGGCGGAACCCGCCGCGGCGCACGAGCACGAGCCGCACGTCCTCGCGTGGTCGCTCGGCCGACCAGCCGCGATGGTCGTCCCGGCAGTCCACGTCCGCGATGGCGAACTCCGGGCGGGCCGCTAGCCCGAGGAAGGAAAGCACCCACGGAGGCTATGTGGAGGGTCCGACAGTTCCGCAAAGATCTTCAAGACGTGGGGGACGGGTTCGGGGCAGGTTGGGGATATGGCTTCCCTCAGCAAAGAAATCATGGTCGAGTCCAGCGCCGAAGCGGTGTGGGAGGTGATCGGCGACTTCAGCACGGGTCCTTCGCGGATGGCACCGGGGTTCGTGGTGGACACCCGGATCGAGGACGGCTGCCGGGTCGTCACCTTCGCCGACGGCACGGTGGTCCGGGAGCGATGCGTCACCGTCGACCACGACACGCGCCGGATCGTCTACGCGGTGATCGGCGGCACCGTTCGACCGGACCACGACAACGCCTCCATGCAGGTCTTCGCCGACGGCGAACGGCGGTGCCGGCTGGTGTGGGCCCGCGACGTCCTCCCCGACGCCTTGGCCGCGCCGATGGCCGAGGCGATGTCGCGCGGTTTGGAGGTCATCAAGCGGACCTTCGATGAGCCCGGGCGGTGATCTCGGTCGCCGGGTTCTCCTGGCCGGCCGCCCACGACGCCAAGAGGGCCAGGCCGTCCGCGGTCGCCGTCCCGGCGGGTGCGGTGTAGACGGTCAGGAGCAGGCCGGGTTCGGCGGGCAGCTCCATCGACTCGACGTCCAGGTCGAGCCTGCCCACCACGGGATGGTGCAGACGTTTGCGTCCGGACCGGTGGAGCTGGACGTCCTGAGACGCCCACCGCCGCCGAAACCGCTGACTGCGCGTCGACAACTCACCGACCAGGGCGATCAGCTCCTCGTCGTGCGGATCGCGGCCGGCTTCCATGCGTAGCTTCGCGGCCACGTCGCGGACGATCCGGTCATAGTCGACAAAGAACGTTTTCGCCGCCTCGGGATCCAGATACACGAACCGCGCGGTGTTCGCCGGTCGTCGCGGGTCGGCCAGCACGGGCGAATACAGCGCGCGGGCAAGGTGATTCATGGCCAGCACGTCATAACGGCCGTTGCAGATCCACGCCGGCGCGTCGGTGATGGCGTCGAGAACCTGCTGAAGCGCGGGACGCACCGTCACGGCGGGCCGGCGTCGGCGAGCGGGCGCCTTGGAGCGCCGTGCCAGGTGGAACAGGTGATCGCGCTCGGCCTCGTCGAGGTGCAAGGCGGAGGCCAACGCGCCGAGCACCCCGTCGGAGGCGCCGGCGAGGCTGCCGCGCTCCATCCGCACGTAGTAGTCGACCGATACCCCGGCCAGGAGGGCTACCTCTTCGCGACGCAGACCTTTGACCCGGCGGTTGCCGCCGTAAGCGGACAGTCCGGCCCGCTCCGGCGTGATCCGCGCGCGCCGCGAACTCAGGAATTCCTTGATCTCGGTGCGCAGGTCGATCGTGGCCACCTTTTCACTGTAGGCCGGTGTCCACAGGCGAAGGGAGGCACTGCTGGTACCCCCTAAGTACCTGACGCGGTCGTCGCGATGCCGCCGTCGACCGGCACGATCGCGCCCGTCAAGTAGGACCCCGCCCGGCCGGCGAGGAACACGGCGGTGCCTGCCATGTCGTCGTCACGGCCGATGCGGCGCAGAGGTGTCTTCGCCGCGATCGTGTCGCCGATGGCGTCGATCGTGGCCGCCATCATCCGCGACGGGAACACTCCTGGGGCTATCGCGTTCACCGTGACGTGCTGTGGGCCCAGTTCCCTGGCGAGCACCCTGGTGAGCTGATGGAGTGCCGCTTTGCTGCCTGCGTACGAGTAGTTGGGCGCCTCGGCGACGTGGATGGCGGCGATACTGCCGATGTTGATGATCCGCGCGGGATCATCGGCGGTACCCGCCGCGCGCAGCGCGGGCAGCAGCGCCTGCACCAGCCAGAACGGCGATTTGAGGTTGAGGTCGATCACCGCGTCCCAGGCCTCGGCGGGGAACGTCTCCAGCGGCTCGCGCCACATCGCTCCGGCGTTGTTGACGAGGATGTCCAGACGTTCCCAGTCGGCCTTGACGAGATCAGCGAGGCGCTGGCACTCGTCGTATCTGGACAGGTCGGCCGGGATCGCTCGAACGTCGCCGAATTCGGAGAGCAGACGCTGCGCCTCCGCGCACGCGTCCGCCTTGCGTGAGCTGACGATGACGCGGGCGCCCGCCTGCAGAAGGCCGCGCGCGATCATCATCCCGATGCCCCTGGTTCCGCCAGTGACAAGTGCGTGTTTCCCACTCAGATCGAAAAGTCCTGAGTGAGTGGTGAACCGGTCGCCCGCCATGAGTCTTCGTCCGTTCTGTCGTGTGAAGCCGACTCGAACAGGCTGACAGGCGTGCTGGACGTCGGGGAGTTCCTGGCGATACAGGTACCGCGAGAGCCCCCTTGCCCGGGACCGCGGAGGCCGGCGGTTCCCACGTCGGGCGACCGCCGGCCGTTCCATCAGGGCCGGAGCCAGGGCCCGGTCATCGCGGCGAGCAGGCTGTGCTGCGGATCGTCGGCGCCCAGCTCCCACATCATCATGCCCGCCAGGCGGTGGCGTTTCGCGAACAGCGAGCGGTCCTGAATGGACCGTGGGTTCTCGTAGCTCACCCAGATCTTCTTCTCCGGATTCCAGAGGTACGGCGAGCGCACGATCGGGTCCCAGCCCTTGCGGAATCCGGGGTCACCGGCCCACTCCGGGCCCATGAGGACCTTGTAGTCGAGGAACTGCATGGCCGTGTACGGCTGGTAGAGGCCGTCGTTGGCGGTCGAAGTGACGGTGAACGCCCGGCCGTAGAAGGGAACGCCGAGGACGATCTTCTCGCGCGGGACACCGTGGTCGGTCATGTACTTCAGCGCGCCGACGTTGTTGTTGTACTCGTCGTTCGGATCACCGGGCCGCTTGACCAGCGGGTCGTTGAAGCAGGAGAACTTCGAGTAGCCCGTGCAGAAGTCGTAGGTCATCAGGTTGAAGATGTCGACGAGCCTGCCGACTTCACGCAGGTCGAAACTGTTGGACGCGTCGTAGGGCGCGCCCCCGGTTCCGGTGCCGTCGTCCTGGACACGGCCCGCGGGGATGTCCGCGGACAGCTTCATGGCGCGGCCAGGCCTGCCGTGGTCGCGGGCATAGCGTTGCAACTGGGACCTGAACTCCTTGAGCAGCAAGGTGAAGTTCGCGCGGTCGGCCGGCGAGTTGCCGATACTGGGCAGCCCTCCCGAGACCGGGAACTCCCAGTCGACGTCGAATCCGTCGACCAGCCCGGCCGGGAACGCGCTCAGCCATTTGTCCACACAGGACTTCACGAAGGCGCGCCGGGATTCGGCGGTCGCGGCGCCGGCGCCGAATCCCGGCGCGGCCCAGCCGCCGATGATCAGCACGGTCAGGCCGGGGTGCTCACGTTTCACCGCCGCGAGGCTTTCGATGTCCTTGCGCTGCTTGGCGTCCGGGGTGCTGCACCGGCCGCCCGCCGGCGAGGCGAACCAGTAGCTGATGGTGTTCAGCATTTCCCAGGGGACCTGGTCGGCGGGCGGTGTGCCACCCCAGAACGCCTCCAGGATCGGCCGATCCGGTGGCGGGGCGGCCTCGATGTCCGGTGTCCCGGAAGCGGGGGAGGCGGGGAGCAGTGCCAGGACCGCGGCGAGGCACAGCCCGAGCCGCAACGCCAGATTCTTCGGTCGCATGGAAGATCCTTCCTAGTGGGAATGGGTACGAGTGGCGGTGGCGGTCACTGAGCACTTCGCAGGTCCCTGATCGAGCGGACCGCGAGCAGCAGCACGGTACAGGCGAGCCCGAGCACGGTCGCGAGGATCATCAGTGGCCGTGCGCCGAAAAGGCTCGCCATCGGCCCGGCGAGCGACCTGCCCAGCACCAACGCGAGCAGCGATCCCGAGACGTCGTAGGCGTAGACCCGGTTCAGGAGTTCCGCGGGGATCTGGGTCTGGACCGTGGTGGACCAGAGGACACCCCAGTAGGCGAGGCCGAAACCGGCCAGCGTCCAGCCGGCGACGAGCAAGGCGACCGGAAGCCCCACCGCGGGCGTGATCGGGTACAGCGCGAACAACGCCCAGCCGATCGCCCCGGACAGCAGCGGACGGCTCGGGCGGACGCGCATGGCCACCGCGCCGCCCGCGACCCCGCCCGCGCCGAAGGCGGCCATCCCGATGCCCAGCGCGGTCGAACCGTAGTCCGAGACGACCAGGTCCGCGCCGACCGGCAGCGACACACCCGCCACGAAACAGCCGTACACCAGGTGGATCGCGATCACGCCCCAGAGCCAGCCGCGAGCGGCGAACTCCCGCCAGCCTTCGACCAGCTGACGCCAGAACGACGGTTCACTGTCCTCAGTGGACTTGACCGGCGTGAGCCGCAGGGCGAACAGGCAGAGGGCGCTGATCCCGTACGTCGCGGCATAGATCCCGAACACGGTCCCGGCTCCGGCGACGGCGACCAGCACACCGGCGAGCGCCGGGCCGAGCACGCCCGAGATCGCCTCGGAGATCCGCAGGATGCCGTTCGCGCCCTGGACGTCCTCCGCGACCTGCGGGACCATGCTCGCCACACCGGGCTGGAACAACGCGGTGGCGGCACCGCTGAGGAACTGCAGGACGACGATCGCCGGCAGCGACGGCGTTCCGACGGCGAAGGCGACCGCCATCCCGCCCTGGACGACCAGCCGGACGAGGTCCGCGATGATCATCATCCGGCGCGGCGTGAACCGGTCCGCGAGCACGCCGCCGAACAGCATGAACAACGCGAGCGCGCCCATCCACGCGCCGAGGGCGTAGCCGACGCCGTCGATCCCGTGACCCGCCGCCAGCACGGCGATCGAGAGTGCGACGGGCAGCATCGCGTCGCCCAGCATCGACCCGCTGCGCGCGGTGAGGTAGAGCTTGAAGTTGCCGGACCAGAGCCGTCCGGCGGCCGGTTTTCCTTCACCGGTCAGGGTTTCGGTGTCGTGACTCATACCGGCAGCTCCCGCCCGCTCGAGGAGTCGATGGCCGTGGCCGTCCAGGCGACCGGATCCAGCGGATCGGCGGGTGGCTCGGCGCAGATCACGTAGTGGTGCGGCGCCAGCGCGGTCGGCCGTCCCGGCAGCGCGGCCAGTACGCGGGCGTGCAGGTCCGCGGGCGTCGCCGGGCCGGTCAGGTGGCACACCAGCCGGTGCCCCAGGACGTCGTCGGGCTCCGCGGTCACCAGATGCGGCCGGTCACCTAGGACGTCGGAGACCAGTGCCCGGACGGCGTCCAGCTCGACCCAGCACGAGTCCGAGAGATGCCAACCCTCCCCGCGTTCGATAGGGGCGAGCGTGGTGAGCGAATGCAGTTCCTTCACCGGAAGATCCGCCTCGGCCGCCGCACGCAACAACGCCAGGAGACCGCGGCCGAACTCGGTCACCTCGGAGGTGTCGAGACAGCCGGGGTCGACCCACAGCGTCAGATCCAGTTCCGTGTCGAGGCGGTACAGGCAGCCGAAGAAGCGGGTCGGGATGTCCTCCTGCGGCAGCAGTTCCAGCGTGCCACCGATTTCGGGGTCGTCTTCGACGTCCGGCCCGCCCGGCAACCACACCGATGGCAGCCTGCCGTACGCGGCGCGAGGCGGCTCGCCGACCGCCGCGTCGCCCAGCGCGCTCATGTCGTTGAACACGAGATCCCTGGCGAAGGAGAAGCCCCGTTCGTGGGTGACACGGGTGATCACCTCCCAGATGGCGTCGGCTTCGAACCAGCTGTGCCGGTACGCGGGCACGGAAGCGGCGCGGACGGCGTGGACCAGTTCGTCGAACGTCTCCGGGATGGTGACCGGGAGCAGCGCGTCCTGCGCCATCGAACCGAAGAAGCGGCGCAACTGCTTGAGCACCCGGTTGCCGGACAAGGACGTCGTCACGCAGGAGGATTGCGCGGTCCAGTGCGCGATCAGCGCGTTGAGCGCGGCGAGGGCGATGGCGGAGGGGCTCGCGCTGGTCCGCTCGGCGATCGCCGCGATATGGCCCATCGCGGCCCGTGAACGGACCCGCAGCCCGGGCCGGAGGAAGCCGGTTCCGGTGGCGGGCACGGGGAACATCGCCTGCGGAACGGTACGCAGCTTGCTTTCCCAGTACCGCGTCGCCGCTTGTCCCAGCCGCTGCACCGCGGGGGTCTTCTCGAGTTCGACGACGTCGAGCGGCTGTGGCGAGTCGTCCACGGGCAGCTCGTGCCCGGCGGCCAGCTCGGTCCATTCGCCGAGGAGGAGTTCGCAGGTGGCGACGTCCATCGCGGCGTGGCTCACCACCCAGACGAGCCGGCGCGGGACGGCGTTCTCGGTCACCACGGCGAGACGCAGTGGCAGCTCCGCGGTCAGATCGAAGACCCGGGATCGCAGGGCCCGCGCGGTGCTCTCGGCCGTCCGGAGGACGTCGCCGTCGCTCTCGACGACCTCGACGTCCAGCTCGCCTTCCGCGAGCACGTGCTGGAGGGTCCGATCGCCGAACGAGTACGTCGTCCGCAGCGACTCGTGGCGTTCGAGCAGCACCCGGATCCAGGCGGCGACCTGATCCACCGGCGCGCCGGGCACGTCGAACACCATCGCGAGGTTGAGCCGCGTCGGATCGTCGTCGAGGGTGATGGCGCGGACGATGTTCGCGTGGCCGAACGCCAGCGGACCGGAGCGAGCCGTCTTGCCGGTGAAACGGACCTGGAACCGGGTCATTTCGTCACCTCATGGGTCGGGCGGGTCAGGGGAGCGGCGCTGGTCTCGAATCGGCAGAAGGCGACTGTCGCGTCGTCGTGGTGTTTCCCGGCGAAATGGCCCGGCGCGGTACGAAGTTCGGCGCGGCGGGTCTCGTGGACGACGGCGGCCGGGCCGTCGAGCTCGGCGACGTCGAGCAGCTGGTGCCAGGTCCAGCCGTACCGTTCGACGAGCCGGTACGCGCCGTCGGTGAGGAGCGCGGCGCGCCGCAGTCGCGAGAGTTCCACGGTGCCGGTGCGGGCCTGGGCGGCGGCGGCCGGATCACTGCCCGCGACCCAGAACCCGCCGGGCGCGTTGCGCAGGGGCCGGACCTCCTGCCAGGACAGGTGCAGCAGCCGGTCGATCCGGTCGTCGATGACGGCCTCGACGGTGCCGTCGAGCCGTTCGAGCACCACCGCCGAATCGCTGAGCACCAGGTAGTCGGCGAAGCCGTCCCGTTCGCGCAGGATCGCCACGGTCGCCGTCGGGCCGCAGGGATTGCCGAGATCGCAGGTTCCGGAGTGGGCGTCGCGGACCGACTCGATGGCCGCGCGGAGGACGGCACGCAGGTCCTCGGCGGGACGTTCGACGAGGAGCCGGTCCAGCGCGGTGCCGAGTCTCGCCACCAGCCAGCGGACGTCGTGCACGCAGCCGGTCTCCGCGCCCGGTTCCGCCGTCGCGCCGTCGATGACCAGTGCGTGATACCGGCCTGAGAGCACCAGATCCTCGTTGACCAGGCCGTCACCCGGCTGGGAGAGACGATCGACTTTCATGCTTCGTCCTTTTCGTAGGCGAGCCATTGGGCGAGTGCGCGGATGCCTTGATCGAGTTCCGTCGCCGGTTCGTCGGCGACGAGACGAGGGGCGGAAGGGCCGTGCGGCGACGACGGCCAGCTGACCGGAACCCGCCGGACGGTGCGGGCGACCGCGTCGGCCAGTTCCCGGCTGGTCAGCGGGGACGGAGTCGCGACGGTCCGCCGCGGCGCCGGCTGGTGCAGGAGGTGGTGCACGGCGAGCGCGATGTCCCGGATGTAGGCGGGCCGGTGGGTCGCCAGTGCCGGGACATCGGCCTGGATCGGTTGTGCCAGCAGGGCTTGCCGGGTGAACGTCTCCAGGACGGAATAGCCCTCGATACCGGGCCCGTACGGCGAACCGGTCCGCAGGACGCTGGTGCCCGGCGCGGCGGCGGGGACGGGTGCGCCGGGAGGGCAGACCTGGACCACGTGCCGCGCCGTCACGGACGGGAGCGTGGAACCGGGTTCGGCGACGTGGACCACGGCGTCGACGTCCGGCCCGTCGTTCCCGGCCAGGACCTCGTACCCGCGATCGGCCAGATGGCGTGCGATCTCCCGGCCGAGCGGGCGGTGGGTGGTGGTGACGAGGACGCGTTCCCGCCGGGGCGCGGGCGAAAGTCGTGCCCGGGCACCGGCTTCGTGGCCGAGACGGGCCAACTCCGACATGGCGGGCCGCAGCGTCCGGAGCGTGGAAGCGCCGACGGTGGTGCACACCCCGCCCGCGCCGATCGTGCCCAGCGCGAGGGAGCCGACCCGGTCGAGCCGGCCGCGGGTCCCGAGGGCGCCGAGGAGGTAGGCCGTGGTCCAGAGTCCTTCGATGGCTTCTTCGTCGAGATGCCGTTCCAGATCGGCGAGAGCGCCGAACACCGACCCGGTGACTTCGAGCCGTTGCTTCTGGCAGGCGTCGAAATCCCAGCCCGCCCGGCCGAAGTACCGTTCGGCGTCGATGGTCGTCCGTCTTCCGTCCTCACGCACGACGCACTGGGCGATCCCGTGTTTGAAGAACGGGATGACGTCGGGATCGAGCGGACCCGCGCCGAGTGACCAGTCGTCGCCGGGCGGGGCGGCGAAGCACGCCGACCGCCGTGAGCCGTGCGAGTCGTTGCGGAGGACGCTGGGTTCGTCCGCGTGCTCGACGAGATTCGGCGCGACGAGGAGCACCGGGACCCCGGCCGCGCGCAGGTACCGGGACATGACGACGTCGTCGGGCCAGGTCGAGCCGTGCGCTTCGGCGAAATCCGCGAAACCGGCCGCGATCCGGGCGGGCAGCGCCAGCGCGACCGTCGGGGTGTACTCGTGGGTCGCGGTGACCCATCTCGCCCCGGCCAGCGCGGCGATCCGCACGGCGGCGCCGTTGCGGGAGTTCCAGTTGGTGTAGAAGGCGATCGCGGCATCGGGGGCGGCCGCGACGGCCGCCCGGGCGTGGTCGAAGAAGCCGTCGACGGGAACGGCGTCGTCCTGGAGGACCAGGTGGTGGGTCGCGCCTTCGGCGATCGCGGACCAGGCCCGGATCGCGGTACGCAGGGCGGTCGGCGGTCCGCCGGGCTCCGGATCGGCGACCGGTCGCAGCGCCCCGGCGGGCGCGGCGGCCAGCAGGCGGCCGGTGAGTCCCGGCCGCCGCGGATGGGTCATGACGGCACCGGTGAGCACTATGTCGTGGCAGAGGGGCGGAGTGGTCACGTGGCTGGTCCAATCAGGACGTGAATTCGAGACGATCCGGAACGGAATCTAGGTCGGTCCCCGCGGGGGCCACCAGAATTTGGCCGAAACCGGACTCGGCGACCGGAGAAAGCGATCTCGATCGGCGACTCGGGTAATGATCAATCCACAATGGACGGAGAATGCGGCCGCTACCGGACAAGCACTTCAGTCGGCCGTGCCGTCGGGCAGCCACCCGCATTCCGCCGCCCGGAACCCGAGTTCGAACCGGCTCCTCGCGCCGACGCGGGCCATGAGGACGTTGACGTACCGCCGAACGGTCCTCGCGGATACCCCCAGCCGGTTCGCGACCGCTTCATCGGTCAGTCCGTCGACCAGGCAGCGCAGGATCGCCTGTTCGAACTCGTCCGGCCGAGCGGACGTCATCTCCCAGGGCGTCGCCTCCTCCCAGCGAGGGTCGAAGGCCTCGGCGAGAGCGCTGATCAACGTCGGCGTGGTCACCATGAGCAAGCTTTTGGCGTCGTCGCCACCCGAAGGGACCAGCGCCAGTCTGCGGTCTATCAAAAGGGATTCTTCGATCGCCCGATCGGTGACCTTGACCCGGAGCCCGTGCCGCACCGCCTCGGTGATCTCGCCGCGCGCGTGTTCCGCCGGTGTCGTGCACAGCAGCCGCACCCGGACGTGCGGCGGGAAGGCGCCGCGGCGCGCGGCCGCGGTGACGGTCCCGCCGAACCACGGCGAACCGCCCGTCGCGGTGGTCAGCACTTCCCGTCTTGCGGTGGAAACCAGATCGAGTACAGTCGACAGGCTCGTTCCGTCGGTCGGGTTCGGAGCGGATGACGCAGACACTGACCTTGCCCCCAGGCGTGTTCGTCCTACACGATCGCACTTTGTTTTCCCGCCAGCTGAATTCTTGTTCCGAAGCATGCGGAGAGCCGGTATAAATTTGGTATGGACCACTAATCGCAAAGGTCGCGAGTGCTTCGCGATTATTCCGGCGAGGTGAGTGGGGGCATATGGAGTTCACGATTCTCGGGCCGCTCGGTGTCCGCGACGGAAATACCGAACTCGAGCTGGGCGCACCGAAAGTCCGCCGTCTGCTGGCACTGCTGCTCCATCGCGCGGGCGAGGTGGTCCCGGTGAGCGCGCTGGTCGAGGGCCTGTGGGCGGGCCGCCCGCCACGCACCGCGGCGAAGAACCTCCAGCTCTACGTCCTCCAGCTCCGTCGCGCGCTGATGGACCCGGATCGCGTGGTGCACCGCAGACCCGGCTATCTGCTGGTGGTGAATCCCGGCGAACTGGACGTCCGGCGGTTCGAGGATCTCGCCGACCAAGCGCGTACGGCACACGAGCGGCGGAACGCGGTCGTCGCCGGAAGCCTGGCGCGGCAGGCACTCGCGGTCTGGCAGGGTCCTCCCTTCGGCGGGCTGGCCGACAGCAGTGCCGCGCTCCAGGTCGAGGCGGACCGGCTGCAGGAACGACGGCTGGTCCTGCTGGGGCAGCGCATCGACGCGGATCTGGCGCTCGGCAGGCACGCGGACGTCGTCGCCGAACTCACCGAGCTCGTCTGGGAACATCCGTTGCGGGAACATTTCCAGGCGCAGCTCATGCTCGCGCTCTACCGATCGGGGCGCCAAGCCGAGGCGCTCGGGGTCTATCGCCGGGCACGTGCCCTGCTCACCGGCGAGCTCGGGCTCGAACCGGGTGCGGAGCTGACCGACCTCGCCCAGGCCATCCTGCGCACCGATCCGGCTCTGGACCTGCCCGCCGCCGAACAGCCGGTTTCCGCCGGGCCGAGGCAGCTGCCCGCCGCGGTGCCGACGTTCACCGGCCGCACCGCGCAGCTGCGCAGGATCGACGCACTGGTCGCCGGCGGCGCACCGGTGGTGGTCGTCAGCGGCACCGCGGGGGTGGGCAAGACCGCGCTGGCACTGCAATGGGCACACGGCGCGCTCGACCGGTTCCCCGACGGCCAGCTCTACCTGAATCTGCACGGCTGCGCGCGGTCGGCCACGGTGACCGCGGCCGAAGCACTGGTCCGGCTCGTGCGCTCGCTGGGTGTCCCGCCCGACCGGATACCGGTGGACCCCGACGAACTGGCCGCGCTCTACCGCTCCGAGCTCGCGGGCAAACGGATGCTCGTGGTGCTCGACAACGCCGGCACGGCCGATCAGGTGCGGCCGCTGTTGCCCGGTCGTCCCGGCAGCCTCGTCGTGGTGACCGGCAGGCAGGAACTGCCCGGACTCGTCGTCCTGCACGACGCCGGTGCCGTCCGGCTCGACCTGCTGACCGAAGAGGAAGGGCTGAAGCTGCTCGCCAGGCTCGTCGGCGCGCAGCGGGTCAAGGAGGAACGCCGGGCGGCGGCGAAACTGGTCCGCTTGTGCGCCGGGCTGCCGCTCGCGTTGCGGATCGCGGCCGCGGACATCGGCATCGGCCGGGACCGGCCGATCGGTGCCGTGGTCGACGGGCTGCTGCGGGCCGACCGGCTGGACCGGCTCGGGATCGACGGAGACCCGTCGGCCGCGGTCCGCGCCGCGTTCGCGCTCTCGTACCGGCGGCTCGGCCCGGCCGCGCAGGGCTTGTTCCGGTTGCTCGGCGTGGTCCAGGTGCCGGATTTCACCGCGCGGTCGATAGCCGCGCTCGCCGGGCAGGACCCCGAGAGCGTGTCCCAGGCTCTCGCCGAACTGGAGCGTGCGCATCTCGTCGCCCGGGGCACCGACGGCCGGTACCAGTGCCACGATCTCCTTCGGCTGTACGCGACCGAACGCGCGCGGGCCGAGGACGACGCGGCCGACCGCGACGCGGCCAGGCTCCGGCTGTTCGGCTGGTATCTCGCGACGGTGACCGTCGCGGTCACGCGGATCACGCCGCAGATCCTCCGGCTTCGTGAAGGAGCCGAATTCGGCGAGACCGACGTCGTCTTCGATGACGACACCGAGGCATTGGAATGGCTCGAAGCGGAACGTGCCGACCTCATGGCCATCATCCACGACGCCGCCGCGCAGGGCCCGCACCGGGTCGTCTGGTTACTGGCGGACGCCCTGCGCGGCTTCTTCTGGCTCAGAAGGCATTCCGTGGACTGGGTCGCCGTCGCGAAGGCCGGGCTCGCCGCGGCGGTCGTGGACGGTGAGCCGCGCGGCCGGATCGCCGCCCGGCAAAGTCTCGCGCAGGTGTATCGCGGGCTGGGCGATTACGCGTCCGCCATCACGCATTACACCAAGGCGCTGGAGCTGGCCACCGCCGAACGGTGGCCGGAGGCGGAAGCCGCCGCGCGCGGCAATCTCGCCGGAGTCCACTGGGAGCTCGGCGCGCTCGACGAGGCGGTCGCGGAACTCGACCGCGCGATCGAACTGAACAGCCGGATGGGCTGGGAAGCGGGACTTTCGGCCAACCTGCACAACATCGGGACACTGCTGCGGGAGCTGGGCAAGCCACAGGAAGCCATCCAGCGGCTGGCCCAGGCCCTTTCACTCATCGAACGCGCCGGCAATCGCGACGGCGCCGCGCATGTGTACACCACGCTCGGCGAGGTCTATCTCGACCTCGGCAGACTGACCGAAGCGCGCGAGTCGCTGTCGAAAAGTGTTTCCCTGCACCGGGAGAACGGCGCTCGTTACGGCGAGACGACCGCGCTCTGCTCCCTGGCGGCCTTGTGCGCCGAAACCGGGGAATTCGCCGAAGCGGCCGAGCACGCCGAGGCGATGCTGGAACTGGCCCGGGAAACCGGCGATCGCCGGGCGGAGGCGAACGCGCTCGCGGCGCTGGCCGAACTCGCCGGCCGGACCGAGTTGCCCGTGGCTCCCGAGATCTTGGCCGGACAGGCGGTCGAACTCGCCCACAAGATCCATTACACGCGAGCGGAGATCGTCGGCCTGCTGGCGCTGGCCGAGGTGTGTCGTCGCGGCGGGCGGCTCGACGACGCCGTCACGCATGCGGACGCGGCCGCGGAACTGGCCACCCGGCGGGACTTCCTGCTCCTCGCGGCCCGGGCACAGATGGTGCTGGCCACCACCCGCCGCGACCGCGGCGACCGGAAACAGGCGGCCGAATGCGCCGAGCGCGCGCTGAGCCTGCATCGCCGCACCGGCAACCGGATCGGCGAGGGGCACGCGCTCGCCGTCCTCGGCGAAGTCACCGCGAAACGGGATCCCGGTGCCGGGCAGGGACTTCTGCGGAAGGCGCACGACATCCTCGCCGACTGCGGTTCGGTGGAACGATTCCGGGTGGCGGACCTGCTCGCGACCTGAGGGTCAGGCCGTCCCCAGCGCGACCGCGATCACGAGCCCCCGCTCACAGGAAATGGAGACATCGACCCGCGCGATACCCAGTGTGCGAGCACGTTCGGACGCCGCACCGCGCAACTCCACCGACGTCGCGCCCGCTCCGGACCGCCGGATCACGATCTGGGCCGGCGGGACGGAACCGGACAGGCAGGTCCTGAGCATTTTCAGCACCGCCTCCTTCGCGGCGAACCGGCAAGCGAGGCAGACGCTGCCCGCCGTCGCGAGTTCGTCGATTTCCTCTGGGGAGAACAGGAACTTCAGGAACCAGCCGCGCCGCGCGAGCAGATCGAGTTCGGCCACGCGCAGCGCGTCCACTCCGACGAGCGTGGTCATACGTTCCCGGTCCCTTCACGCCTGACGCCCTGCGTCCTCGCCATGCGGCCACCCTAGATCGCCACCACACCGGGAAACCAGGGTGCTGGCCGGTGTCGGCCAGACCGCTTGCGGACGTTGAATCGCGTGGATTCCTTGCCGTAGCGTCGAATCGAGTCCGGAAGAACGGAGGAGACCTTCGTGGCCAGTGACATCAGCGACATCATCGACGCGGACGAACGGTTTCGCGGCCTGCTCGATCGCCTCTCGTCGAAGTCGATCGACGACTACTACAACCCCTATCAGATGTTCGAGTGGCCGGACAGCCTGCCCGAACGGATGTGGTGGATGAGCCCCGAGCTCACCACCACCCACGGCACCGAGTTCGCCACGACACTGAGCGAGGACCAGCTCTTCGCCTTGTCGCGGTACGAAAGCATCAACTTCTACAGCCTCAACGTGCACGGGATCCGCGAGCTGCTCATCGAGGTCGTCGCGCGTATCCACACGGCGGGTTTCGAGACTCCGTCGGAGTTCTTCCACCACTTCATCGGCGAAGAGAACGAACACATGTGGTTCTTCGCCGAATTCTGCCTGCGCTACGGCGGGAAGATCTACCGTGCACCGGGTGCCGGCGTCACCATCCCGCCCGCCTCTTCGTCCAAAGTGGAGAGTCTGCTGGTGTTCGCGAGGATCCTGATCTTCGAGGAACTGGTGGACCACTACAACTCGCTGATGGCGCGGGACGAACGCCTGCACGAGACGATCCGCGCGATCAACCGCATCCACCATCAGGACGAATCACGGCATATCGCGTTCGGCCGGGAGCTGGTGGAGCATCTCTACGGCGACCTCAAGAAGACTGCGACCGAAGAGGAACTCGTCGAGGTTTCGGCCTATCTCCGCCGCTATCTCACCTACAGTTTCGAGTCGCTGTACAACCCGCAGGTCTACCGCGACGCCGGCATCGAGAACCCGCTGGAGCTCCGGCGAGCGCTGCTCGACGCGCCCACCCGGCCGGCCACCGAGCAACAGGTGTTCCGCAAGACCTTGAAGTACCTGGAGCGAACGGGGATCCTCCGATGACCCGAACCACCGGAGTGGACGGCGCCGAAGCGCTGGCGATCCTTGGTCCCGACGAGACCGCCCTCGTCCAGGAACTCGACCGGACCTTCCTCGGCTGGGCCGGCACCGCCGGGGCGCGGGAGATCAGCCCGCCGCCGCTGTACCCGGTCACCGACCTGGAAAAGTTCGACGTCTACGCGAACTTCCCGCATCTGGCGTTCGTGGCCGGTCCACTGGATCTGGCCGGCCGGGAGGGAAAGCCGGTCGACGGCCGGTTCGCCGGCGGCGACCTGCAGGACGGCCGTTACGGTCTGCCGCACGCGACCTGTTATGGGGCTTACCTTTTCTACGAGGGCACGAAGGTGTCCGAGACGGAGATCGTGACGCTCGTCAACCGCTGTTTCCGCAGCGAAGACCACTACAGCGGGTTGCGGCGGCTGGCGAGCTTCCAGATGCGTGAGATCGTCGCCCTCGGCTCGTTCGAGCACACGCAGGAAGTCGTTTCCCGCTTCACCGAACGGATCCTGGCGTTCTCCGGCGAACTCGGCCTCGGCCTGGAGAAGGAGGCCGCGATCGATCCCTTCTTCCAGAACGACGGCGCCCGCGCCCTCCTGCAGAAGCTGAGCCCGGTCAAATACGAGTTCCAGCACGGCACCCTCGCGATCGCCTCGGTCAACACCCATCGGAACTTCTTCGGCGAACGGTGCGACATCCGCTTCGGAGACGGCAAGGAGTTCGCCTACACCAGTTGTGTGGCGTTCGGCCTGGAGCGCTGGCTCGCCGTGCTCACCGAGGTCCATCACGGCGATCTCCCCGCGGCGCTGGCGGCCGTGCGAGCGGCGGCGGACCGGGCCGGGTGACCATGCCCGCGAGACGCATCGGCATCGACGTCGTCCCGCTCAGCCGGGTGCGCGAGCTCGTCGCCCAGGAGGCGGAACCCGCGCTGCGGCGCATGCTCTCTTCCGCCGAACTGCTGAGTTCGTTCACTCCGGACGGTCCGGACCTGGCCGGTATCGCGGGACGCCTCGCCGCCAAGGAAGCGGTGTTCAAACTCTTCCACGTCGGCGGGCAGCCCGTGCCCTGGCTCTCGACCGAAGTGCTCAAGAGCGACGGCGGCTGGCCGGTGGTCCGGCTCACCGGACGCGCCGCGCGGCTGGCCCGGGAAGCCGGGCTCGGCGAGATCGAAATCAGCATCACCCACGACGACGCGTACGCCATCGCGGTCGCGGTGTCCGCCGCGGACTGAGAAGGAAACAACCTCGAAGGAGAAGACATGCCCGCCCCTGGTATCGAAAAGGTCAGTGACTGGATTCTCGGCAGGCACCCCGAACGCACCGAGCTGGCGTTCGAAGAGGACCTGATCGAAAGCCGCTTGGTCGACTCGCTGTCGTTCGTCGAGCTGGTCTACGTGATCGAGGACGCGAGCGGGGTCGAGGTCGACTTCGACAACATCGACATCGCGGACTTCAAAACCCTGTCGGCCATCGAGAAGGCGTTCTTCGCCGGAGCGGGAGTCAGCTGATGCACGCCGTTTCCTATACCGCGCAGTGGATGGCGGCGGCTCGTTCGCTCGAGTCCGAACGCGAGGACGCGCTGTACGTCGACCCGCTGGCGAGCGCCCTCGCCGCGCCGGACGGTTTCCGGCTGATCGAACGCTACGCCGGTGGCGGGCTGCTGCCGTTCATCAGCATCCGGACCAGGTTCCTCGACGACGCGATCGGCGAGCTGCGGTCGGATCCCTCCATCCGCCAGGTCGTGCTGATCGCCGCGGGGATGGACACCAGGGCGTTCCGGCTTGACTGGCCCGAGGACACCGTCGTCTTCGAGGTCGACCACGAGCCGCTGCTGGTGGAGAAGCAGCGGCGGCTGACCGAACTGGGCGCCGAGCCGCGTGTCGATCGCCGGGTCGTACCCGCCGACCTGACCCGTGAATGGCTGCCCGAACTGGAGAAGGCGGGCTTCGACCCGGCCCGCCCGACGTTGTGGGTGGCCGAGGCGCTGACCTTCTTCCTGACCGAGGAGCAGGCGGGTGGTCTGCTGGAGACACTGGGCTCGGTGTCGGCGCCGGGAAGCAGGCTGGCGCTGGACATCCTCGGCCGTGCCCTGCTGCGCAGCCCGTTCTCGAAGCCGTTCCTCGACCGGCTGGCCGACGACGGGACACCGTGGATCTTCGGCACCGACGAGCCCGAGGAGTTCCTGCTGGCCCACGGCTGGAAGGTCGACGAGATCAAGGAGCCCGGCCAGCCCGGCGCGGGGGAGGGCCGCTGGCCCTACGAGGTACAGCCGCCGGAACGCCGCGGCGCCAACCGGCTCTGGCTGTTGCAGGCCGAATACCTGGAGGGCTGATGGGCGCGACCACCCTGGAACGCGTCGAATCGTTCGTGCCCGAGCGCAGCGTCCGCATCGAGGAGCTCGGCGAGCACCTCGGGCTGCGCCGGGCGGAACTCGGCGTGTTCCGGAAGTTCTACGGCCTCGACACCCTCCGGTTCGATCCCGGGATGGACCTGTTCGACCTGCTGTTGCCCGCCGCGAAGCGGGCGCTGGCGGCGCTGCCCGCCGGCCGGAGGATCGACAGGCTGGTGTTCGCGCATACGACCCAGGCGCTCGCGCCGGCCGACGTCGACATCGCCCAAGAGCTCGTGCGGCGGCTGGGACTGGTGGACGTCGAGGCGTTCGCGTTGTCCCACCAGGCTTGTGTGAGCAGCCTGGGTGCCATCGACGTCGCGGCCGAACTGCTGCGGGCCGAGGGCGGGACCGGCGGTTACGCGCTGATGGTGACCGGCGAGCGGGCGTTCTCGCCGATCGTGCAGCTGATCCCCAACACCGCGATCATGGCGGACGCGGCCTCGGCGTGCCTGCTGACGGTGGACGGCGATGGCGACGTCGTGCATTCCTTCGTCACGAAGACTCTGGGGCAGTACGCGGAATGGCTGGCGCTGACCCCGGAGCAGAACACCGAATTCGGCGAGCTCTACGGGCCGCGGCTGGCCGAGGTGATCCTGGCGGCGGTGGCCGAGGCGGGATGCGGGTTCGACGACATCGATCTGGTGATCCCGCACAACGTCAACGCCCTCGCCTGGCGGCAGACGGTGAAGGCGCTGGAGGCGCCGTCGGAGAAGTTCTTCCTCGAGAACATCCCCAAGCTCAGCCATTGCTTCTCGTCGGACGTGTTCCTGAACTACACGACCCTGCGGGAGAGCGGCAGGCTCGTCGACGGTGCCCGCTACGTGCTCGTGACGGTCGGTCTCGGTGCGACGTTCGGCGCCATGGTGATCACCCATCGGACGCGGGGGAGCGGGACGTGACGGCCCGCGACGAAGTGGTCTCGGCGATCGCGGACGCGCTCGGGGACGTCCTGGAACGGGAGATCACCGGGCTGACCGAGGACACGCGGCTGTTCGACGACCTGCGGCTGGACTCGTCGAAGGTCCTGGAACTGCTGATGCTGGTGGAGATGGCCGTCGACATCACGGTGGATCCGGACGATCTCGACATCGATCGCCTTCGTACTGTCCGTTCGTTCGCCGACTACGTCGAATCCAGGCAGGCCATCGGGGAAGGAGTGTCATGAGCGGTGAACCGACCCTGCGCGGCACGAGCGCGGTGATCTCACCGCCCGGGCCCGGCTACCAGGAGGACGCGGCGGTCTCGAGGTTCCTCGCGGATCTCGTCGAACCGTTCGGGTCCAAAGTGGACGAGGAACGCTGGCAACGCGGCGCGCACGTCTCGCACAAGGCGCTGACCGACCGGTTGCTGGAAGCCGAGGGCGTGCGCACGAGTCGCCCGCAGCTGATCATCGTGACCCACGCCCTGCCCGACGTCCTGCCGTTCACCGCCGTGGCACCGTATCTCGCCCACCGGCTCGACGTCACGGCGACCACGTTCTCCGTGGCACAGCAGGGTTTGGCCGCGCCTTTCACGGCCCTGCGCATCGTCGCGGCGTATCAGCGGTCGGGACGGTGCGAGGAGGCGGTCGTCGCGATACTGGAGCAGACAACGCTCCCGACCCCGCATCCGCTGGTCGACGACGGCGGGCTGGTCGACTCGGGTGCCGCCCTGGTCCTGGGCACCGGTCCAGGACCACGGCTGGCGTCGGTGTCGTCCAGCGGAACGGTGGGGGAGCTGCTCGACCCTCATCGGGAGCCCGGCACGCTCGTGGTCCTCGGCCCGTGGGTGACGGAAACCGTCGAAGCGGAGGACGTCCACCGGGTCGCCCCAGGCTCGTACTGCACCAGCGTGTGGCTCGCCCTGGCGGGAAACTGGCCGGCGTGGCAGGAGACGTACCGGAAGGTCGTGCTCTGCGACACCGATCCGGTGAGTGGTCGCAGTCACGCCGCGGTCTTCACCTTCCCGGCGGGGTAGCCCGATGCGGATCGGGGCCGACCTGCTGTACGTCGGCGAACTGGACCGGCTGCTGGCACGGCCGTGGTTCCGTGCCTACGTCTACGCCGAGTCCGAACTCGCCACCGCGGCCGGGTTCGGCCCCGATCGATGCCGCGAATTCCTGGCGGGCCGCTTCGCGGCGAAGGAAGCCGTCGCGAAGGCTCTCGGCACCGGTTTCGCCGACGGCGTCGCGCCGCGCCAGATCGCCGTCGAACGAGCCGATTCCGGCGCGGCCCTGGTGACGCTCACCGACGCGGCGGCCGCGCGCGCCGCCGCGCTGGGGGTCGTGGAGGTTCAGGTGTCGATCACGCACAAGGCGGACCTGGTCCTGGCGGTCGCGCTCGTGATGATCACCCCGGTCGGTACTCCCACACGTTCCTGACCACATCCACTCCGCCGCCGCGGGTGTCCGAAGCAGGTCATGGAGCGGTAGAGATCGATGGAACCCGGCGCTGCCGACATTGGCGGCGGGAGAGGAGTGGGCAAGGCTCTACCGGGATCTGAGGCTTGATCTGCGGTACGGCAACGAAAGTTGATGTCTCCGCGACGACCTCTTTGCATGTGAGTAATGCAGGTGTCCGAGGGGCGAGTTGCTCACTAGCCACACGCTTGCAACTGCCCGGTTGACCACGCGTATCGATACTGGCACCGATTGGTAGTTCCTGGACGATTACAGAGGACTTCCTGGCGCGGAGTCGGGGAGGGGGCCCTCGGTGGAGACTGCGCAGTTGCGCTCGGCCCGAACCCGCTGGCTTAGAGTCGTTTGGTTGGGGTTTCGGGCGGTGTCGACTGGTGTCGCGGTCTGTCGTCGTGTTTCCGGACTACTTCCCGCTGGCGCTGCTGCAAGGCGACACGGACTTCCTGCGCACCGAATGCATCGGCCGCGGCATCGATCCTCGGTACATCGACGGCATACCTGCTGTCTCCGGGCAGCCAGTGCTCGCGGCCCGGACCGTAAGGCGGTCACCTCGCTGGTGGACGACTTCAGCCTCTGACCCTCATGCCGGCGCCCAGTCGACTCCCCACGCCTTGACGGACCCCGACTCACAACGGAGTCGAGCACGCCGGGATCGACAGCGGCCAACGCGGCCCTATGACCGACCGCTTGGACGACCGTCGAAATGGACGCTAGACCGCCCCTGCTCACAGAGAGCAGGATCAGGTCGCCGGACTTGAGGGTCAGTAAGGTGGGTTCATGTCGAAGAACGAACCGTTCATCATTGACGGAGTCACTTACGAGCGCGATTCAGCTCTGGGAGAGGGCGGATCAGCCGTGGTGTGGAAGGTCCGCCGCAAGCCCGACGGTCAGGTGCTCGCAGTCAAACGGATTAAGAAGGACCGCGACGCGGACTCCGCTCGCAACAAGCGTTTCAAGCAGGAGATCGAGTATGGACAGACATCGAGCCACCCGAACGTCGTGAGTATCCACGCCCGCTCAGAGGACTCGAACTTCTTCTACTACATCATGGATTTCTACCCTATGACGCTGCGAAACGTGATCGACGACGAAACCGACGCTGACGTGCTTCTCGACTACGCGCGCCAGCTCTGCGATGCTCTCGCGCACGTGCACGGCGATGGCATAGTGCATCGCGACATTAAACCTGAGAATGTCCTCGTCGACTCGGATGCTTGTCGTCTCGTCCTGGCCGACTTCGGAATCGCGCATTTCAAGGACTCCTCGCTCACGAAGCGCGGGGACCTCTTAGCGAACCGGAACTACCTCGCTCCCGAGCAGATGGTGAGGAACAACGCTATCGGCATCGGCAAGCCGGCGGACATCTTTGCACTCGGGCTCGTCATTACCGAGATGTTCACGAAGCAGAACGCCCGAGGGCGGCGGCACGCGCTTGTGCGCGACCGCTACCCCTTCCTGGCCGGCCTCGACTTGATCATTGAGCATATGCTGCTCCAAGACGACGCGAAGCGTCTCCCCATCGACACCGTACGCGGCATGCTTCGGGTAACCCTTGAGCGGCTCGACTCGGCAATCGAGGAGATCTCCGATCATCTGCGCCCCGACGAAGCGTTCGCCGAAAGCTCATCCAGCGAGGTCGAGCGGATCCTCGGCCGTGCCACCAAGGACGTGCTGTCGGCGAAGCATGTCTTCGAACGGGTCGCCGACGGCGAGCTCGACCGATTCAACCTCAACTATCACTGCGAAGTCGCATATCGGGTGAGCGCGGAGCTGTTCAATACATGTGCTCAAGCCGTTATATATGCCTCATGCAAGGCGAAGTTCAACTATGAGAGCGCCGGGCGGTGGGACGAGAATGACGACGCTCTTGTGTTGTCGGCCGCCAAGCCGGGACTCCAACGCGAGCTGGAGACGATTCTGGCTGATTTCCCCCTCCCTGAGTCTTCGCGCTGGGGAGGTCTGCCACGGCGGTCGGCTCACTTGTTCCGATTCTGCAAGGACTACCACTGCGAAGAGCTGTTGACGAGCATCCGCGAATCGGTCTATGGTGAAGGCAACCTCTCGTTGCGGGCGAATCTGATCAGTGCCCCGATCTTCTGGATTGTCCGCTGGATGCGTACGAATCTGGACACCGACTACCTGGGGTTCGACAAAACAGTTCGCGAGGACATCGGTTTCGAGCGCCACCTCTCGGTGCGCTGGGACGAGACGCTTCCGTTGGATTCGGCCCGAGAAGAGGCAGGAGCGGATCTGTTAATCGATCCGCTCAACACCGACGACATCGCCAACACACTGCAGGAGCTTGAAGCGAAGTGGGATGTCTCCGTGGGAGAGCTCGTAGACGGTGGGTACTCGGTCATGTTCCGGTCACGCAACATGTACCGCTGCTTCCACGACGAGGCACTCGACCTCGCAGAACCGGGCTCAGTATTCGAAGCCGACGTCCTCGACCTGCTCCGGCCTGAGGCAGAGTTCGACGATCTCGTCGCACTCACATGGGATCGGGACTTCGACGTGGCCATCACGCTCAGGAAGATCCTCGGCACCCCCGCGCGCCAGCGGCATGAGTCCTAAGTTCGAGGGCGGTCATAGGATGGGGTGGTGCCTGGTCCGAAGCCGTTGTCGCTGGAGTTGTCTGATCGCGAACGCCAGGTGCTGTGTGGCCGGTTGCGCAAGCGGACGGTGTCCCAGGCGTGTTGGTGTTGCGGTTGAGGGCCAGTGGGCCGACCACTGCGGGTCCTCGTCGGAGGACGTTGGTGAGTGGACGGCTGGACTTGATCCCAGCCTGATTGAGCGGGCACGACAGATCGGCACAGAGCATCGTGCACGGCATCAGCGTCAGGTCTCGGCGGAGGTGATGCGGAAGGCATTGGGGCTCAAGCCAAAACGCTCCCGAATTTTGACGCGGGTAGTCAGAGAGGAAGTGGTGCCGGTTCGGCTCCGGCGGTGGTTGCCCGAACGGTGGCGGCTTCCACCGGGAAGGCATCAGGATCGGCGATCCTGAGCTCGGCGGCGGTTATCACCGGTCTGCGTGCGAATGCGTTGGACCTGGTTCGCCGTCGACCGCAGACCTATTGTGATCTGCATGAGTGAGTCATCGACGGGTGGTTCGGGTGCGATATCGGGGATGCTGAGCGATGATCTGCTTGAAGGCCAGCACGAGATGACGACCGTGCTGCGGCCGGAGCGATTGGCGCGTCCTGTGGACGTCGGTGACTCTGAGGCTCTCCTGACGGAGATCACCCGGTTGTGTCAAACCTGGGGTGGTGCCGGGCAGCCTCTGCTTCCGGTGTACGACGGGAAGATGCCGTCGCCCTACCAGCGGATGCTTGAAGTCGAGCAGATCGACGGCGTTGGCGGTTTGCAGGACGCGGCTGTGGAACTGCCTTTTCGAGTCGAGGCCAGGCATCTTGGGGACTATCCCGTCCTGATGGTCGCAGCGAACGAGCCGCGGGATCAGTGGCGGCCGATTGAGATCTGCGATCTCGACTGTGCCGATCCCTGGGCACCGATCTACGCGGTGGTCTTCGGGACGTTGCCCGAGGTTCCTGGTCGGGAGCTGGGCGAAGCTGCGAATCTTCGAGAAGATCTGCAGTTCGACGACGTGGTTCCCGTGCGGCGAGTCCAGGTCACAAGTTCACTGGACGATCTTGCTGCTCGAGCGAAAAATCGTGAGGCGATCACTCCGCGACAGCTGGCCAATATGTTCTTGAGCTCCGGACTGAATCCGGATGCTTCGTTCCTCGGAGAAGGCCAGAAGGGCTCACGAAGCGCTCGGCGGGACCGAATCTCGTCGTCGTGGTCTCAAAGGACTCGGTCGAAGACATGGCGTTGTTATGGAACTTGCGTGCGGCGCATGGCGATCGCCGGGTGTTGCCGATTGGGCTGCCCGTCGAAGAAGTCACGAGAGAAGCCCTCCAGTTTCTCCATGCGCCGGGCCAAGCGACGATGTTCGGGTTGGGAGGCGGACGAATCCATCTCGTCAGCTACTCCGCGCGTCAGCCGTCTGCGCGAACTGGTGGCTCTCTCAGCGCGCGCTCGCACGGTTGCCTATGAAGACATCTTGACTCGCGGCCCTGCGCCGGGGCGTCCGCGCAGTCATCTCGGCACTTGGCAGGAGGGCCGCACTCGCCTGGTGCCGTTTTCCGACTCCGATCGCGAGGTTCTCCGCCACACTGCCGACAGCTTGCGGCCGGTTCTTCTCGTGCTCGACGTGATGGTTGTCAACAGCCGGTTTCCCGCCGACGCGACCATGCGCGGAACCGATCTCTGGGGGCGTTCCCAGGCGGGTGTTGCCCAGGTTTCACCGTCGCAGCTGAACCGGCGGGAGACCGTGGAAGTGGTTTGGCCGTCGTCATGGGCGTGTCTCGCAGCCGTTGCGCAGACGCGAGGGCTTGATGTCCGGGCAATCGCAACCTGGTCTTGCCACCGCGACCTTGATCCGGGCGCTCGGCGACACGAACCACATCTGGTGGCTTTCCCACCATGGGCTGATCGCTCTTATCTACGAGTTGGCGGAGCGGAGCGGGATGGCCTGGTGGAAGAAACGCTGGACTGACACCCTCCAGCAACTCCGCGAGGCTGGCTCCGATCCTGGCACGCGGGAGAACGCGGCAACTCTCCTCGGCCGCGACGATCCAGGCGTCGCATCACCAGGAGAAGGGCGGGCGTACGCGTTCGACAGGTTTCGTGCGGTGCTGGGCACTGAACCAGCTGCCCGGCACTGGTTGTCGTGGGCAGAGAGGCGGCGGCTGCTTGTACGAGGTGCTGACGTTCGCTGCCATGCGTGCGGGGCCCGGCTTGGCTGCCGATGATCGCCATACCGCCGCCGGTGGCCTGTGCTGGTTGCGGCAGGGAGATCCTGGAGCCCTACGGACCGCGCGAGTTGAAGTTCACCTATCGTCTCGGCGAGCCGTTGCGCCGGGTTCTCGAAACCGATGCCATGCACTGACCGGTGTCGGCGGAGTCTGGGCCATGATTGACACCGCCGTCGAGCGGCAGGTCATGGAAACCGGCGTGGACGAGTACGGCCTGCGCCTGGTTGTCCTGCCACCGCCGGTTACCGCCGGGATCGGCGCCATCCAACTTCGCTTAGGACACACCGTCTTCGGCGAAGTGCGCTTGTCGCTGTGCCCGGTCGACCGGCGCGCGATCCTCGTCCATATCGAGGTCGAAGAGAAGCACCGCCGTCGTGGCGCGGGCCGCGTGCTGGTGAACGCCGCCATGACGCGAGGGGCCAAGTTCCAGTGGTCGATGCTGCCCATTGGGCGTGACCCGGTCACTGTCGCGTTCTGGGCCCGCGTCGGAGCGGTCGGCCCGGCGAGCCCGCATCCGTGCACGCACCAGGTTGAGGCGAAGGCGGTTCCCGCCGAGTCGCGGTGGACGAAGTGGTGGTGAGCTGCACCCCGGGTTGCATCTGATCGTAGTCCGTACTCTCTTCTCGCGAACCAGACGTGTGCTAATCGGTCTGGTCCAAGCGTGAGGCGCGTTGTCCCAGATGAGCCGGAACGGCTCGTGGATAACACGATCAGGCGTTAGCGGCGGAGAGCGCTCCACTTTCGTGCCCGCTTCGCCGATGTCTTGAGGGTAGTCGGCACGTTTCGGAAGGAATCCATGCGTAAAACCGCCAAGTTCGTCACGCCCTTGCTCCTTACTTTTGGAGTCTCCTTGAGCGCTGCGGCACCTGCTATGGCCGAGGGGCCTGTGGATGCCACGCTCGACGCAGTCGACAAAGTCTTCGGTGGCGGAGTCAACGCTGCCAACAACTGGAACTTCACCGCCGCGGCTGTATGTCTGCAAGAGGTCGCGGTCGTGCCGGTCCTGGGTGACTGGGTGGGAAACCACGTCAACAACTGCTCGAACGGGAACGTGATCGACCACTCTGGTCGCTGAAGCGCACCTGGTAGCCCGGCAACCGACAGGCGTAGAGCGCTCGACCAGCAGGAGCACCATGACCGGGATGTTCATCAGGAAGATCGCGTGCCAGGTGAAGATCTCGATGATCCAGCCACCGACGATCGGCCCGGCGGCCGCGCCGAGCGCTCCCGACGCGGACCACACCGCCATGGCCGTGCGGCCTTCCGAGCTCGGCTGCTCGCAATCTCGGTGCCGATCCCGAGAGCGAGCCTCTACCAAGTGGCGTGTCGGTTCTCGGTCCGGTCAACGGTGTGGGACCGGCACAAGGTCATCGCCCGATCCAGCGCCGCGCTGCTGATCCGTGGGCAGGTCCAGGCTGCCGAGGGCGTGGTCACCCTCGTCGCGGACAAACTCGAACGCCTCGACCTGTCCACGACCACCGGCCCCTCCCGGGACTTCCGGCGACCGGTGCGAACCGGCACTGGTGCCGAGCGCTCGGCCAGAAACGATGTGCAGTAGCCAGCCGAGTGCGAGGGTGAATAGCCCCACGTTGGCATCTGGTCCGTCGCCCGGCAGGAAGGGGACGACGACGAGTGCCAGGACTGGGCCGATCGGCCGGTGGACGAGGTTGTAGGCGGCCGCCTTCAGGGGCGGGAGCTGCCCGGCTTCGTGCCACGCCGCCACCCCGACGAACAGCGTCAGGCCAGGAGCGATGAAGCCCACTATGCCCAGCGGAATCGTTCCGCCACCGTGGTTGACCATCTCGAGCACGGTCCAAGCCAGCAGAAACACGGCGAGTAGTGCCCAGGCCCCGCGGACCAGGCGCGAGACTGAACTCCGGTTAGTCGAACGGCGTGTCGGGGATGTCATGTGTTCACTCCTGGCGTGCGGTCCGGACGCGGCGGGTGTGTGGGCGGAGGCGGCAGAGCCGGCGGGCACGGTCAGGTCCCCTCTGGGGCGGATGTGGTGGTGGCCCCGTTCAGTAACTGATCGACGAGTTCCTTGACGTAGTCGGCGCCGATCGGCGCCCCGGTGATCAGGAGCCGGTAGTAGAGGGCGCCGGCCAGCTGGTCGAAAACCACTTCGGAGGAGGTGCCGGGAGACAGCGCGCCGCGTTCGCGGGCGTGGTCGAGCAGGCGGAGCGGCAGGGCGTTGCGCTGGGCGAACATCCCGCGAACGGCGTCGCCCACGTCCGGGTGCCGGGCTGCGGCCGCCACCAGTTCGGCGACGACTCCGGCCGACCGGTCGGCCTCCCCGGCGGCGTCCCGCCCGAGGCGGCGCATCCGGTCGAGGCCAGTCGCTACCTCGGTGAGGTAGACGGTCAGGTCATTCCGGATGTCGCCGGTGTCGGCGACCTCCACCTCGTTCTGGATCCGGGCGACGAGCGCGACGAGCAGGTGGTCCTTGGTGGGCCATCTGCGGTACAGCGTCGTCTTGGCCACGCTGGCGCGGGCGGCCACTTCGTCGATGGCGAACTTGTCGTACCCCCGCTCGGTCAGCAGGTCATGGGCGGCCCGCAGGATCCGTCCGTCGGCGCCCTCGCTGCGGGGACGACCTCTGCGCGTGGGGGTGGTCACGGGGACCGCTCCTTCCTTGTGGCCAGGGGGCGCACCCCACATTTCGATACTGCAGTTTCGTTATTCAGAGTAGGCAGGTTCCTGTCATTTACGCAACTAGCGGAGCGTAAATGGTCTGTGCGGCGCCCCTGGCACACGTCGAGCCGGGCCCGCAGTGCATGCGAGTCCTCGCCGACGGGACTTCCCCTCAGCGCCAGCTCAGCGCAAGGCCCGCGCGAGGACGAGAACCGGGTCGGCGCACTCGCGCCCTGACCACGAGCGTTCTCACCGATAACCGCTGTATCGATGTTCCCTGAGGCCGTATCTCGTCCCCTGCGCGGGCCACAGCTGCGGTGGGGCCGCCGAGATCCGCGCACAATTTGCGGACTCATATCTCCAGGTCGTGCACGGTGAGGTCGGGTCGGATCCGGCGCACCTTCGGCCGTAGGCGGCTTGCGAACGTCGCAACGGAGGCATCGCGCCGGGCCTCCACTGCATCCGGCTTCACCGGCCAGAACTGTGTCTGGCCGCGGCCGAACACGTCCGACGACACCTTCAGCAGCGGTTCCCCGGTCAGTCTCACCTTGCCTGCGGCCTCGGAGGACATCTCCGTGGTGACCGGCTGGGATAGTCCGATCTCGCGGCGCTGACCGGTGCTGTCGGGGCATGTCAGGACGAGTTCGCCGGGCCGGTCGGTGTCCCGGTTACGACGGCGTCGACGACGACCATCTGCCGGGATCTTCACCCAGAATCCGGACCTCTCGGCTCGATAAGGTGAACCGAGTTGCTTGCCAAACACATCCTTCGATCGCCTTGCTGACGCCCGGGTTCCTTCAGGTCGGGGCGACGGAGAGGTCACTTGTCCCGATAGCCCCCGAGCGGCCTCCAAACTCGGGCTGCACGCAGTCTCGACGCAGCTCCAGGGGCGAACGGCGATCCATCGGCGTGTCAGTCCTTCGGCCAGTCAACGGTGTGGGACCGCGAGCACAGGATCGTGCGCAGCTCACCCGCGCTGCTGGTCCATGGAGCCGTCCAATCCCGCCACGGCGTCAACAAGCTCTCGGCCGACCACTTCGAACCACTCGGCCTCGCCGGGACATCACGCGACTTCCGATAGCGGACGCTCGTCAGGCGATTCTGTTGGGTCTCAGAATTGATGACTGCTTCCCAACGATCTTGGCACCGTAATGGCACTAGTGCAACGAAAAAATAGGAATGACAGTTCTTCCGCGCCCACTGGGCCGTTCCCAGGGCGTTCGCTATGTGCTGCGTCGTTAGTCGCCGTCGCGCAACGGAACCACCAACGTCCGCTCATGCCGATGAGCGACTGGCAGGTCATATCTCGTAGGGATAGATCTTGATCTTCTCAGGTCTTAGGTTGATCTCGACCCATGCGCCGGCCATCCCTTGAGGCAGGCTGTCGACATGGCCGAGGTCGATTATCGCTCCGGCCAGCTCCAGGTGCGCTAACGGCGGCGCCGCCTCAACCTCGGTGAGGCCAAGCCGTCCTCGGCAGAAGACTTCGCGTTCGTCCTGGTAGAGGCGCGCTTCCTCGACTGTGGCCAGCGAGCAGTTGAACCTCCACCGGAACTCCTCGTCGAGGTCCCACTCGACGTGGTGCTCGCCTGCTGCGGACTCCAGGTTTCCGCCCCAAGACGCCGCCACGGTCCCGACCGGGGTCCTCACGGTGACCAACACGGCATCGCCGGGATTCCGGAAGAACCGCTCCACCTGAACCAGCATTGGATCATCCTTCCGTACGACACGCGCCCCGCCGAGTGCGCCCTCATGCCGACGAGCGGACGTTCAGTGCCACAGCCAGCGCTCGTGAACATCCGCTCATGCCGCTGACCGCGCTGTCGCGAGGCGCGCATGTGCCGAGTTGAGGATGACGTCGGTAACGCTGCGGGCTGGGGTATTTGGTTTAAGGTCAAGGTTCGATACTTGTATCGTCCATGGCGTGTTGTCGTGGATATGCGGGGAGTGACGTCTGTGTCGGTTGACCTGCCGGTGGTGATGGCCGGGGTTGCGCTCTACGAGCACATTCGCCGGAATCTAGATCTGTCCGGGCGGCTGCCGGCAGAGGTGGGGTTGCCGGATGACGCCAAGGTGATGTCCGATCGGCTTCGGTGGGTGCCTGGTGCCATGGATGGGGTCATCGGTCACCATGGATCCGCCGATGGCACTGATCGCGCCGCTGAGGTCGCACGCTTGCTGGCGA
>NZ_JPLW01000011.1:0-127634 GCF_000754115.1 Amycolatopsis sp. MJM2582 | reverse complement strand
TGGCGTGCCAGCGGCCATCGGCCAGACCACCACATGGTCATCCACGGCCAATCCGGCTGGAAAGTCCACATCACCAACGGACGACCCGAATTCATCCCACCGCAATACCTCGACCCACTCCAAACACCCCGCCGCAACCACCGCTGACACCGAGGGAGCCCGCCGACCACATGGCGACGGGCCCCTCGGCATGCGCTCGTTCAGTTGAACCAGGTTCCGAACATCGAACTCTGTGACCTGCCTGCCAATCGCTCGCCAAGATCGACCGCTTGCGCTTCGGTGAGCAGACAGATGTAGTCGGTGACAGCTCTGGCACACCGAGCCTCCCTGTTGCCCTTGAAAGTCCCCTTCGCCTCCTTCGGACTGTTCGGCGACTTCTCCAGGCACATGAACAACCGATCGCCGGCCTTCCTGTTGAACGGCCAACGGAGGCCTGTCGATCGCGTCGATCTGCTCCCGAAAGCGGTATTCGTTGAAGCCGACGTCCTTCTTCAGCCGACGGTGACCATGCTTGACGCGGATACTTGAGGACCGCGCTCAGCGTCGCGCGGGTCAGGTTGAGTCCCCTGTGTTCCTCCTTCCGTCGGGCGAGTTTCGTCACCACACGGAAGAACTGGGCGTTACCTTCGAAACCTTCCAGCCGGTCGCCGAAAGAAGGCGGCCGGCACCACACGACCGTTAACGACTCAAGCGAAAGCCCGGGCCATCGGTATTCGTTCGCGACCGAACCGCAACCCCGATCAGTCCACCATCACCAAATCCAGCCCCCGCACCCGTTCCCGGTCCGCGATGACGTCGATTTCGCTGATCTTCCCGTCCACGAAAGCGAACGCGAGCACCACCGAGGGCCGTCCTTCGTCGGCCATCACGAGGCCGATACCGCCGTTCACCAGCGCGAGCTGGGTGACCGCCGCCCGCACCGAAGCGGCCGCCGCGCCGCGGGCCACCACACTGGCGCCGCGCAGGAAGATCGGCTCGCGCGAGGGGCCTGCCGCCTTGTCCGCGCGGAGGACGACGTCGGGGTGCAGGAGTTCGAGGAGCGCGGCGAAGTCGCCGCCGCGAGCCGCGGTCAGGTAGGCGTCGACGACCTGGCGCCGTCGCGCGACGTCCGGTTCCGTGGCGATGGGACGCCCCTGGACACGGCGCCGGGCGCGACTCGCGAGTTGCCTCGCGGCGGCCGGGGTGCGGTCGATCAGCGGGGCGATCTCGTCAAACGGCACCGCGAACATGTCGTGCAGGACGAACGCGAGCCGTTCGGCGGGGGCCAGCGTGTCCAGGACCACCAGCATCGCCAGGCCCACCGAGTCGGCGAGCACCGCGTCGGCGGCGGGATCGACCGTGGAGTCGGCGGGCTCGGAGAACGCGGCGTCGAGCGGTTCCTCCCGCCGGTGGTCGCGTGAGCGCAACACGTTCAGGCACACCCTCGCCACCACGGTGGTCAGCCAGCCGCCAAGGTTCTCGATCTCCGCCGCGTCGGTGCGGTTCAGTCGCAGCCACGTGTCCTGGACGGCGTCTTCGGCCTCGCTGGCCGAGCCCAGCATCCGGTAGGCGACCGCCCGCAGCCTGGTCCGGTGTTCCTCGAAGCGTTCAGTCAGCCGATCCACCGTTCATATCTAACAGCCATCGAGATCGTCACTGAACCGCACGCCCGAAGACCGGTACGACGCGGCCCGGTCGGCGGCGGCCTGCGGCGTCAGCACCTCGTTCTTCGCGTAGTAGACCCAGTCCACCTGTTCGAGGTAGGTGCTCGTCCCGCCGCTGTGCTGCGTGAGATCGATGAACCACTGGTTCACGTTGAGCGACATGTTCTGCCGCGGGTACACATCGAACGGCCCACTGCGGTCGTGATCGGCCACCAGGGCACCGTCGATGTAGTACCGCACATGGCCGTCGGACACCGTCGCGACGACGGAGTGCCAGCCGTCGATGCTGCGGCGCTGGCTGTCGCTCTTGTTCTCGGCGTACCAGGGATCCGGCGTGTAGGTGTGCCAGCTGGTCTGGAAGTTCACCGGCCCCGCCTCGCCCCATCCGCCGTTGGGCAGGTACTCCGAGAAGTCCAGCTCGCTGTAGATCGGGTCGTTGTCGTAGCGGAGCGGGCTGATCGTGAAGAACGTCTGATTGATCCGGTCGCCGTCGGGTCCGGACGCCGGCGCGTCGGAGAAACGGATCCGCGCCGCGTAGGTCCCTTCGAAGAACCGGCGATCGGGCTGCATGATCTCGGTCTGCGTCGTCCCCGCGGGCGTGCCGTCGGTGGTGGAGGCGAGTTGCAGCACCTTGTCCCCGTCCGACGTCGGGAACGTGATGCCCTCGGGCGCCCAGCGCGCACCGCCGACACCGGGGCCGCCCGCACCTGATCGCACCTGCCAGCCGTGCTCGGCGAGGAGACCGTCGGTATGCGAGCCGTAGTGGAAGTCGTCGAACAGCGCGCCGCAACCGGCCGCTCCCGAAGCGGCGCCCGGCGCCAGACCCAGTGCGGCGACCGACAACACCGCGACGGCGGCGGCGCGGAACTTCCCTGAGGTCGACATCTCGTCTCCTTTACCACTGGTCAGTTTCTTTCCACCGTCGCCCGGTGAAGTGGTAAAGTCAATAGGTCTAGACAACTTGTCCACCAGCCAATTCTCCGTGACCACTGGGTAGGCTGTGGTCATGCGGCGAACAGAGGTCAAGGATCGACTACGCCAGCTCATCGAGCGGCGGCAGCCGGGTGAGGTCCTGCCTTCCGAACGCGCGCTGAGCACCGAAATCGGCGTCTCGCGCCCCACCTTGCGGGCCGCGATCGACGAATTGGAACGCGACGGCCTCGTGGTCCGCGAGCACGGCCGCGGCACGTTCACCGCGCCGCGCAAGATCTCCCAGGACCTCCTGCCCGCCACCGGCGGCGAGCAGTTCGCCCCGCCCGCCGAGGGCCACTGGACCAGCCGCGTGATCGACTTCGCCACCACACCCGCCGGTGCCCGGCTCGGGAAACGACTCGAGGTCTCCCCCGGCCACACACTGGTGGCCGTCACCCGCGTCCGCGTCGTAGAAGAAGCACCGATGGCGATCGAGCGGATCCTGGTCCCGCGCGATCTCGTGCCCGACATCACGGCCGCGGGTTTCGAATCCGGCTCGTTCTACGAACTGCTCCGCACGCGGTACGAGGTCGTGCCGGCGACGGCCGTACAGATCATCGAGCCGACCGTCACCGACCCCGACGAATCCGGCCTGCTCGGCGTCCCACAGCACTCTCCCGCGCTGCTGTTCGAACGCACCACCCGCGACGACGGCGGCCGCGTGATCGAGTACACCCGCTCGATCTACCGCGGCGACCGCTACCGGATCACCTCGCACCTGACGTTCGACCACACCTCGGGCTGACTCCGGCGCGCCGGGACGATCGCGGCCGGAGTCCATGTAAGACTCCCGGGCGATGTACACCCCGTCCGATCTCGCCGACCTGCTCGAATGCGAGCACCGCAGCCTCCTCAACCAGGCGCTGGCCGCCGGCCTGCCGGGCGCGCCGCGGCCGGGTTCCGGGCCGGATCAGCTCGCGGTCACGCACGGCCGCGCGCACGAGGCCGCGACGCTGGACAAGCTGCGCGGCGAGCGGAGCGCCGTCGTCGAGATCGACGAACGAGACCCGGTCGTCGCCGCGAAAGCCACCGAGGAAGCGCTTCGGGCCGGTGCTCCGGTGATCTACCAGGCGGTCTTCCACGACGGCGAGTTCTCCGGCCGGGCCGACTTCCTGATGCGGGACGACGAAGGCCGCTACGAGGTCTACGACACGAAGCTGGCCAGGCACGCGAAGCCCGCCGCGGTCGTCCAGCTGACCGCGTACGCCGACGCCCTGCGCCGGGCGGGCTGGCCCGCCGGTCCGCGGATGCACCTGCTGCTCGGCGATCACAGCACGCGCTCGTTCCGCGTCGACGACTTCCTCCCGCTGGTGGACCGGCTCCGCGCCCGGCTGCGGAACCGGCCGCCGACCCTGCCGGTCCAGCTCTGGGCCGACGAGCGGCCCGCGTGCGGCGGCTGCTCCTACGCCGCGCACTGCGCGAGCGCCCGCGAAGCCGACCGTGACCTTTCGCTGGTCGCGGGGATGCGCGGCGATCAGCGGCGCAAACTCGTCGCCGCTGGACTCGGCACCATCGACGCGCTCGCGGCCGCCGCGCCGGAAGACCGTCCGCGCGACATCTCGACGACGTCGTTCACCACGCTGCGCGCCCAGGCCGCGATCCAGGTCCGGCAGGACGAAACCGGGCAGATCGCCTACGAGATCATCGATCCGGACGCGCTGGCCGAACTGCCGCCACCCGCGCCCGGTGACGTCTTCTTCGACATGGAAGGCGACCCGTACGCGCTGGCGGGCGAAGGACTGGAATACCTCTTCGGCGCCGTGACAGCCGACGACGGCACGCAGTTCACCCCGTTCTGGGCGCACAACCGGTCGCAGGAGAAGCGGGCTTTCGAAGAGTTCATCGACTTCGCCACCGCGCGGCTCGCCGAGCATCCCGGCTCGCACGTCTACCACTACGCGCCGTACGAGGTCACCGCGATCAAACGGCTCGCCGCCGTGCACGGAACCCGTGAGGACGCCGTCGACCATCTGCTGCGCAGCGGCGGCCTGGTGGATCTGTATTCCGTGGTGCGCAAGGCACTCCGGGTCTCGCAGCGGTCGTACTCGATCAAGTACCTCGAACCGCTCTACATGCCCGAAGCCCGCGACGGCGACGTCAAGACGGCGGTGTCGAGCATCGAGGCCTACGAGGAGTACCTGACACTCACCGCCTCCGGCGAGACCGAGCACGCGGACGAGGTGCTGCGCGGGATCGGCGACTACAACGAATACGACTGCGTCTCCACGCTGCGGTTGTTCGAGTTCCTCCACAAGATCCGCGTGGACGAAGGGATCGCGCTCGCCGAGCCGCCCGAAGAGTCCGATGTGGACGCTCTGCTCCGCCAGACCGAAGAGGACGTCGCCGCCCAGAAACGCGCCGAACGCGCGGCGCAGCTGGCCGCGCTGGTCGATCCGCTGCTGGACGGGCTGCCCGACGATCCGGCCGAGTTCACCGGCGAGGACCGCGCCCGAGCACTGCTGGCCGCGTCGGTCGGCTACCACCGCCGCGAGACGAATCCGGCGTGGTGGGAGTACTTCCGCCAGCTGGCCGCCCCGCTCGGCGATCTGGAGACCGACAACGCCTGCACCGTCCCGATCTCGCTGGAAGCCGGGGAATGGGTCCCGCCGTCGGGCCGGGTCCGCAAGGCGAAACGTTCGCTCGTGCTCCGCTGCGACCCGGACCGCCCGCATCCCTTCGCCCCCGGCGACGACGTCCGCCTGCGGTACGGCGCGGCCGCGCGCGACGCCAAGGTCGTCTCGGCCACCGCCGTCGAACTGACCCTCGAAGAGAGCTGCCCGCCGGACGAGACCACCGCCGACCGGCCGGTCGCGGTGCTGCCCGGGAGCCCGGTCCGTCCTTCCCCCAAGGACGACGCCGTCGCGGATCTCGCCCGTCTGGTCGTCGACGGCCTGCCGACGCTGCCAGCCCATCCAGGTGTCGACCTGCTCCGGCGCACGACACCCCGGCTTCACGACGACAAGCCCTTGCCCGAACCCGGGACCGACCTGGTGAACACGGTGATCGAGGCCGTCGAAGCGCTCGATGGGTCCACGCTCGCCGTCCAAGGCCCGCCGGGCGCGGGCAAGACCTATCTGGCAGGCAGGCTGATCGCGAAACTCGTGCGCGCGGGCAAGACGATCGCCGTCACCTCGACCAGCCACAAGGCCGTGGAGAACGTGCTGTCCGCCGCGCTGAAGAACGCTCCGGACCTGCCGTGCGCGAAACGCGCCAAGCGCACCCCGGATCCGGCCGCGCCGTGGGAGCAGCCGAAGACCAATCCCGCGCTGGTGAAATGGCGCGAGGAGCACGACACCGGCCATCTGGTCGGCGGCACCGCCTGGACGTTCGCGAACGCGGCGATCCGGGAAGAGCCGTTCGACCTGCTGATCATCGACGAGGCTGGCCAGTTCGCCCTCGCCGACGCGCTCGCGGTGTCGATGTGCGCCAAGAATCTCCTGCTGCTGGGCGATCCGCAGCAGCTGCCGCAGGTCGTGCAGGGCACGCATCCCGCCGGTGCCGAGGCGTCCGCGCTCGGGCATCTGATCGGCGAGGCGGACATCATCCCCGCCGAACTCGGGTACTTCCTCGACGAGACCCGGCGGATGCATCCCGCCGTCTGCGCGCCGGTGTCACGGCTGTCCTACGCGGGCCGTCTGCACTCGCATCCATCGGCCGCCGAGCGCGCGATCGACGGCGTCGAAGCGGGCCTGTACCTCGCCGAGGTCGACCACCACGGCAACACGACGCGGTCGGTCGAGGAGGCCGAGGCGGTCACCGCCCTCGTCGCCGAACTCCACGGCCGAGCCTGGACCGACCACGGCGAGTCCCGGCCGCTCGGCGACGAGGACATCCTGGTCGTGGCGCCGTACAACCTGCAGGCCAGGGTCGTCGCCCGCGCGCTGGACGAGGCCGGGCATCCCGGTGTGCGGGTGGGCACGGTGGACCGGTTCCAAGGCCAGGAGGCGCCGGTGGTGATCACCACGATGACCTCGTCCTCGGCGGTCGATCTGCCGCGTGGCCTGGACTTCCTGCTCTCCCGGAACCGGCTCAACGTCGCGCTTTCGCGGGCGCAGGCGCTCGCGGTCATGGTCTGCTCGCCGCGGCTGGTCGAGGCCGACATCCGCACGGTCGACCAGATGCGGCTGGTTTCGGGCATGCTCGGGTTGATGACCGAAGCCGTGCCGTGGCACGCAGGACGGAGTGGACGATGACCGAGAAAGACCCGGACAAGGAGATCCTCGACGCCGAGATCGTCGAAGAGTCCCCGACAGCCCCTGTCGAGGTCCCGGAGCCGGATTACAGCGAAGGCGGCGTGCCGTCGTTCGATCACGTGCGGGACCGGATCGAGCAGCGGTACACGACCTCGCTGGGCTCGACCGAGCTCGCCGGCCTCGGCGGCAAGGAAGACGTCGCTTCGCTGGACAAGAAGATCGCCGACCGTGACAAGGCCGCGAAGGACAAGCTGGCCGAGATCCGCCGCGCGATGCGGGAGCAGTGAGCTAACCCCAGTGCGGTGAACCGGCTTTCACCGCGATGGCCCGCGCCTTCCGGTAGTGCCCGGCCGCTTCCGGCAGACCGAGTGCCGTCGCCAGGTCGCCGAGGTAATGGGCGACCGGGCGGAGGGTGAGCATCCCGCTCCCGGCACCGGCGATCTCGCCCTCGGCGGGCAGAAGCTCGGCGTACAGGCGTTCCATCGCCGCCCGGTCGCCGAGTTCGATCGCGACCACGGCGTGCAGACAGGTGCGGGCCTCGAACAGCAGATCCCGGGGCGAGTCCGGGATCGGGAGTACCGGACGGCACCAGCTTTCATAGGCGCCGTAGCTCTCTTCGAGCGCTTGCGGTGGAAGGCCGCGCTGGAGCCGGTCGCAGAACAGGGCGAGCGCGAGGATCCCGTTGTCCACTCCGGACATGGCCGTCCCGGCGAGTCCCGCCGCCGCGGCACGATAGGCGGCCGCCCCGCCCGGGCCGGTCATCGCGGTCCGCATCGCGCGGTACCACCGGGTGAACACGCCCACGAGCGGCAGGCCGTACTTCTCGCCGAGCTCGGCGGCCGACGCGGCGTGCTGGTCCGCGGCGGCGAACTCCGCGAGCGCGCTCTTCGCCTGCAGGAGCACGAGATGCCCGAGCACCTCGAACGTCACCAGCCCGTGCCGCGACGCGAGATCGACCAGTTCGGCGCCGATCGCCGCCCGCTCGGGCGCGAGCCCCGCGCGGTCGAAGGACTGCAGGAACCGGGCGTTGAGCGCGAACGCGAGCAGCGCCGGGTCTTCGAGCTCCCGGGCGAGCGTCTCGGCTTCCCTGGCTGCGTCGCGAGCCCGCCGTCCGCCCGCGTTGCGCAGTTCGACGGCGAGCGTGGCCAGCAGGCGGCACCGCTCCGCCCGCCGCTCCTCCGGTAACGCGGCGAGAGTCCGCTCGACGGCACCCGCGATCCGGGACGCGAGCTCCCTGTCGTCGCTTTCGGTCCAGATGGCGGGAACGTCGAAGGCGCCGATCACCCGCGCGGTCAACAGCGGATCGTCCAGCTTTTCCGCCAGTTCCAGCGCTTCGGCCCGATGCCGCCGTGACCGGCCGAGGCCGCCGGCGACGGCCGAGGCACGGGCCATGCCCATGATCAGCTCCAGCCGCTTCTCCGGGTCGGAGCCGCCGGATCGGTCGTACGCGGTGAGCGCCGCCTCCCAGAGCCGAGCCGCTTCCGTTGGGGCGAAACGGCTTTCGGCCCGTTCCGCGGCTGCCCGCGCGTAGCGTGCGGCCCGGTCGCCGTGCTCCTCCGACAGGAGGAAATGATGCGCCAGCGCGTCGACGTCGTCCGGGCGAAGACGTTCCAGCGCCTCGGCGATCCCGCCGTGCTCGCGAGCCCGTCGCGAACGGGAGAGGTCGTGGTAGAGCGTGTCCCGCACGAGCGCGTGCGCGAATCGGAACCGGTTCGGCGCCCGCTCGGTCAGGATCCCTTGCCTAGCCGCGACTTCCACCGCGTCGAGCGCGGTTTCCCCCACCAGGGCCTCTAGTACGTCCAGATCGACGTCCGTACCGAGCACCGCCGCGCGCCGCACCACACCGCGGACCTCGTCCGGCAACGCGTCCACCCGGTGCCGGACGACGTCGCGGACTCCGGGCGGCACCGCGGCCAAGGCGGCAGGCCCTTCGGCGGCCAGCAGGCGGGCGAGTTCGCGGACGAAGAACGCGTTCCCGCCACTGCGTCGATGGAGAACCGCGGCGGTCTCCGGCTCGATCTCTTCCCCGGTCGTGGCTCCGACCAGCGCGGCGATCTCGGTCTCGGGCAGCCCGCCGAGATAGATCCGCGCCGGCTCGTGACGTGCGGCCCGGCCGAGGAAGTCCGTCAACCGCGCGGGCGGGTCGGTGCCGCGATAGGTCGCGACGATCAGCACCGGCTCGCTCAGCACCGAGGCCAGCAGCGCCAACGTCTCTTCGCCCGCCCAGTGCAGGTCGTCGAGGACGAGCAGCAAGGGCGCGGCACCGGAGAGGTAGGCGGCGACCGCCCGGTGCCATCGCCAGCGCGCGGCCAGGGGATCCTCGGTCGCCGGATCCGCGGTCGGTGGCGCGCCGTACCCGGCCTCGGCGAGCGTCGCGAGGATCCGGCTCCAGGCGTAGGCGGGCGGCGTGCCCTCGTCGTCGGGGTTGCTTCCCCAGGCCGTGGTCCAGCCGCGCGCGGCGAGACGGGCGGAGAACGCCTCGGCGAGCGCGGTCTTCCCCACTCCCGCCTCGCCCGACACGAGTACCAGCCCCGACCCCGCCGAGGCTTCTTCGAGCCTGGCCAATTCCGCGTCCCGCCCGATCAGGGGCCGCTCGGGGATCTCGGGCACGGACTGCTCCAGCCGGGGCGCTTGCGCGAGGATGTCGGCTTCCAGGTCTCGCAGGCCGGCGCCGGGATCGATGCCGAGTTCGTCGGCGAGCCGTTCCCGCGTCGCGCGCAGCACCGCCAAGGCGTCACCTTGCCGTCCGGAGCGGTAGAGCGCCAGCGCCAGCAATCGGGAACCGTTCTCCCGCAAGGGATACTCGTGGACCCGGGGTTCCAGCTCGGGGACCACCTCGGCGGCCCGGCCGAGCGCGAGAAGGGCTTCGGCACGAAGCTCACTCGCCAGCAACCGGAGTTCGGTCAGCCGGGAGACCTCGCCGAGCGCCCAGCCTTCCTCGGCGAACTCGGCATACGCGGGGCCGCGCCACAACGCGAGCGCGGTGTCCACTTGAGACAGTGCCGCGTCGGCCCGGCGGGCGTCGAGAAGCTCACGGGCCGTGGCGACGGCGGCCTCGAAGTCCCACGCGTCGACGGAATCGGCACGCAGGGCGTAGCCGCGGGCGACCGTGACGAGCAGCCGTGCCGGCTCACGAGGCGCGCGATCCGGTTCCAGCGCGCGGCGCAGGGCACCGACGAAGGTCTGCACCGCGCCGACCGCGCCCTCGGGCGGCCGTTCCCACAGATCGTCGACCAGCCGTTCCACCGGCACGACCCGGCCGCGGGCGATCAGCAGCCTGGCCAGCACCGCGCGGTGTCGCGGCCCCTTGAGCCCGACCTCGCCGCGCGCGTCCTCGGCCACGAGCGGGCCGAGCACCCCGAACCGCATCGTCACCTCCTTCACCGACGGTGATCATCGTGCCCCGGCCGCTCGGTCGTCGCTGACCGGGTGCTGATCCGGGCCGGGAACGCTGGCGGTCGTCACGGAACGACCAGGAAGGTACCCATGCGCATCACCGGATTCGACTACCAGCGTGTGCCCGTCGCGGACGGCGTGGCACTGGACGTCGCCGTCGCCGGGACGGGCAGCCCGATCGTGCTGCTCCACGGCTTCCCCCAGACCCACCTCATGTGGCGGCACGTCGCGGCGGATCTGGCGGCCGACCACACCGTCCTCTGCCCTGACCTGCGAGGATACGGCGAAAGCGACAAGCCCGCCGACACCGGCGAGACCTACTCGAAGCGATCGATGGCGGCCGACGTCGTCGCCGTCGCGAAGGCCTTCGGCCACGACCGGTTCGCCCTCGCCGGGCACGACCGGGGCGCGCTGGTGGCCCTGCGGGCCGGGCTCGACCACGCGGACAAGGTCAGCCACCTCGCGATCCTCGACGTGCTGCCGACGCTGGACATGTGGGACGTGCTGCACGGCGCCGGCGCCGCGGTCGGCTTCCACCTCTACCTGATGGCCCAGCCGCCCGGACTGCCGGAACAGCTGATCGCGGGCGCGCCGGACGCGTTCTTCGGTCACTTCCTCGACGCGTGGACGCGCGACGGCGACGCGATCCCCGCCGACGTCCGTGCCGCGTACCTGGAGGCGTCACGGAACGCGGTGCCCTCCATCGTCGCCGACTACCGCGCGTCGGCGGGCATCGACATCGAGCACGACGAGGCGGACCGCGCGGCCGGCAACCGGCTCACGATGCCGCTCACCGTGCTTCAGCAGGACTGGGGCGCCGTGCTCGGGTACGACGCCGTCGCGCTCTGGCAAGCGTGGGCGACCGACCTGGACCACCGGACGGTCACGTCGGGTCACTTCATGGCCGAAGAGTCGCCCGCGGAGGTGGCGAAGGCGCTTCGAGACCTGCTCACGCGTTAGAAGCACCGCACTCACGTGCCTTGTCTTCCCGGTCCGTGAAGGCCTCCTTGAGGGACCCAGGGTCCCTCAAGGAGGCCTTCACGGAAGTGAGCCGAACGGCGCAACCCGCGCCCCCGCTCGCGCCAATCCGACGATCCCTCAGGTTTAGCCCGCGACCTGCGGGGTATCGGGAGTCGGCACACCGAACGAGGGGCCCGACATGACACCCACCACCAAACGCGCGCACACCGCCGCACGCGATCTCCTGTCGCTCACCAGATCAGGTGAAGCCGACCGGCTCGCCACCGCACTGATGTCCATCGCCTCCACCACCCGGAGAGGACCGGCGCTCGACGACGTCGTCGGACGACTGGTCGACACTTTCTCCTTGGCGGCCAAGGATCGCCGCCGTTCACTGCGGATCGGCGAACCGTTCACGCTGCGCCTGCGTGATCACGCGGGCATGACGGTCCGGCCCGACCGCCTCGAGCCGGGAGTGGCGGCGATCGTCCGCGCGATCGCCGCCAGTGTCCGCGACGACCGGGACACCTGCGCCGACCAGATCGGGCAAGCCTGCGAGAACGCGGATCTCGACCAGCGGATCCGCGTGCTCGCGCACTGCGTGGTCTGGACGTCGGATCTGCTCAGCACCGACACCACCGCCTATCCCCCGGTGCTGTCCTGTCTCAAGGTATCGCCGGATAACAGTCCATAGTAGACATTGCGCGGTTCGGATGACTTCCGGCCCGTCGTATGGACATCCCCTGCACGGAACGGCAAGCTGGACAACCGCGCACGAAGTCCCGGCCCCCGATGACGGGCGCACCTTGGCGGCCAGTTCCCCCGAACCAGGAGTGCAGACTTGGACGAGGTAGCGCCCTCGACGGTACCCGCGGACTCCCGTGCCGCCGCCACGGCGGGGCGGTTGCCCAACCCGGACAGCAGATTGGTCCGCGCGGCCGTGGCCGGTGACCCGGACGCGCTCCGGGAGTTGACCCGTTTCCTTTCCCCGCACGTGTTCCGCTACTGCGCGAGCAGGCTCGGGAGCGCCGGAACGGGGGCCTGCGACGCACAGGACTGCGCGCAGGAGGTGTTGCAGGCGATGCTGATCGCCTTGCCCCGCTACCGGTACCGCCCGGACCGGTTCCTCGCGTTCGTCCTCGGGATCGCCGGGCACAAGGTGGCCGACCAGCACCGGCGCCGTTCCCGCGAACCGGTCGCCTCCGTGCCGGAGATCGGCGACGGGCTGACGGCGTGGGCGCGCCGCGATCCGGACGAGATCGAACGGCTGGAGCACCGGCTGCAGGCCGGGGTCCTGCTGGCTCGGTTGCCGATGCCGCACCGGCAGGTGCTCGCGCTGCGGTTCGTGTTCGGGCTTTCGGCCGAGGAGACGGCGGAACGACTCGGCCTGCCGAGCGCGGGGGCGGTCCGCGCGGCCCAGTTCCGGGCGCTCGCCCGGCTGCGGGTCCTGCTCACCGAGCGGAACGCCCGATACGCGAACGATGTCCCGATCATCGGGCAAATCCCCGAACCGGAGCTCGTCCCGGTATAGAAAAGTCCACTTAGGACGATCGTTTTCTTGTACGGCGCTTGTACGACGTTCCTCCATCCTGGCCCTCTATTCGGGGAAACCACTGGAGGACACAGATGAAGATCCGATCGAGGATCGCCAGAGGCGCCGTGGGCACGATCGCGCTGGCCGGGGCGATCATGCTCGGCGGCGCGGGCGAGGCGCTCGCGGCGACGGGCACGGTGAACACCGACTCCGGGGTGGCGGTGACCGTGCGGTCCAGCCCGAGCACGAGCGCGAGTTCGGTCGGCACCGTCGCGAGCGGCACCGCCGTCACGATCGACTGCCAGACGAACGGCACGACGGTGACCGGGAAGTACGGCACCACCGATATCTGGGACTACGTGCCGTCGAAGGGCGGCTACATCAGCGACGCCTACGTCTACACCGGTTCGGACGGCCGGGTCGCCCCGGACTGCGCCGGCAGCACCCTGTCCTGCTCCACCGCGGGCACCGGCAACCCGAGGACCTGCGCCGAAGCCGTCGCGTGGGCGAAGGCGCACGTGCACACGAACAACGACCCGAACTACTACCGCTGGTGCGACCGGATCAACTCGTGGGCCTACGGCTGGACCGCGAGCGGTTCGGAAACGGCCTACGTGCACTGGACCCAGATCCCGGGCTCGTACAAGCACCCCGGCGACACCCAGGTCCCCGCGGGCGGGCTCGCGTTCTTCAGCAACGGCGGCACGGGACACACCATGATCTCGATCGGCGGCGGCAAGTTCCTGTCGAACGACATCCACGGTCCCGGCAGCTTCACCGAGACCACCATCTCGGAGATCAAGAACGCCTGGAACTACACCTATCTCGGCTGGTCGCAGCCGTGGTTCAAGATCAACCACTGACCGCACGAGTGGCCTCGAAACGCTGCCGGACGAAGGGGGCCCCGCCCGGCAGCGTTTCCTCCGCCCGCCAGGAGAAGCTCGCGGCGGTCAGCCCGGAGAAGATCCACCGGCGCCGGACGCCGTCGGTGTCCGCCTCGATCTCGAAGCCGTCCTCCGTCGGCTTGCCGAGGAACGGGATCACCCAGCCGTTGCCGGGACCGAGCCAGGTCGACCGGAACGCGTCGATCTTCTCGTCGTAGAAGCGCAGACTCATCCCCCACTCGCCGTCCACGCCGCCGGTCCTGCTCGCCCGCGCGGGACTGATCCACACATCGGCCAGCGCACGGCCGTCGAGCGCCCAGCCGAAATGCCATTCGCCGTCGACGGTCCGGACGCTCCCGTCCTCGGCGTGGTTGTGCACCACCAGGTCCCAGCTGCCGATCAGCGGCTCGAACACGCTCAACCGTGCGGCGAGTTCGGGACGCGGTCCGGCGGCGGTGAACACGGCGGCGATCTGCTCGGCGACATCCATGCGGTCAGGATGGGCACTTTGACAGTATACTGTCAACTATGAGCGAGCTCGTCCACGACTACCGGTTGCTGATCGCCGACGTCTACGAGCTGGCGGGAGTGAGCCGCCGGATCAGCGAACGGGAGGCCGCCGGGCAGGGCACGACCGTCGCCCGCTGGCACGTGCTGAGCGCGGTGTCCGAAGAACCACTGGCCGTCCCCGCCATCGCGCGACGGCTCGGCCAGGTCCGCCAAGCCGTCCAGCGCGTCGTGGACGACCTCACCGAAGCCGGCGAACTGTGCGCACGACCCAATCCCGCCCATCGCCGCTCCGCCTTGTACGCCATCACCCCCGAGGGCGAGCGACTGCTGCAGCGGCTCTGGGACGCGAGCGAAACCCGGCGCGGGGACGTGCTCGACGACAGCGGTGTCACCCTCGATGACCTGCGGCGGGCCCGCGAAACCCTGCGCAGGTTGTCAACCGCGCTCAGCTCGTGAAACCGCCCTTTCGTCGCATCGTGATAAAAAGCGGCCGCTCCATCGGGTTAGAGTTGACGGATGGGCACCGAAGCTCTCGCTACTCCCGCACCCCGGGAGCAGCGTGTGCTCATGCAGGCGATGCTCACCCGGCTGCCCGAGTTCAGTGATCGCCTCGCCCAGCTGCTCAGCGACGAGGACGAGTTCTACCACCAGGTGGACAGCACCGCGCCGGACGAATTGCGCAAGGTCTGCCGGGCGAATCTCGAACGGGCGCTGACGGCGCTCGTCGAGGGACGGGGGCTGCCGCTCGACGCGGCCCGCAAGACCGGGCTGGCCCAGGCCAGGCAGGGTATCCCGCTGCCGTCCGTGCTCCGCGCGTTCCGGATCGGCGGGATCTTCGTCTACGAACGCCTGCTGGAACTGGCGGGCCCCGGCTTCATCAACCCGGCGCGCACGGTGGAGATCAACTCCAACGTCTGGAAGACCATCGATCTCTATTCCGACGCGCTGACCACCGCGTACAGCGAGGTCGCCGCCGAGCTCTCGCAGGAGAAGCTCGCCCTGCTCGACGGTCTACTGCAGGGCCGGTTCGCCACCCAGCCGGAACTCGAGAACGCCGCGAAGGAGCTCGACCTCCCGGCCGCGGGCACGTTCGTCGCCGTCGTGACGGAAGCCGTCGAGCCGGAGGAGCGGCCCGGCGTCGAGGCGCTGCTGCGAGCACGGCGCTGGAAGTCGGCCTGGCGGCCGGGCGCCGAGGTCGGCCTCGTGGTGATCGACCGCGTCGAAGACGTCCGTCGGCTGCGCGACCTGCTGGGCACCCTGCCGCTGGCGGCGGGGATGAGCAGGCCGTTCAACGGATTCCTCGAGGTACCGGACGCCGTCCACCGGGCCCGGATCGCCCGCCGCTCGCTGGCCACCGGCGCCGCCGGTGTCGCCGTGTTCGGCGACTCCCCGGTCACCACGCTGGTCGCGAGCGCGCCGGAGATGTCGCGGGACGTGCTGCGTTCGGTGCTGGCCGGGCTGCTGGTGCTGCCCCAAGCCGAGCGGCAGGTCCTGCTCGACACGCTGAACGCGTGGTTCGCCGGGCACGGTTCGGCAAAGGAGGCCGCGGACCGGCTGATCGTCCACCCGAACACGGTCCGCTACCGGCTGCGCCGGGTGCAGGAACTGACCCGGCGCGACCTGTCCGACCCGGTCGACGTCGGCGAGCTCTACGTCGCACTGGAAGCGGTCCGGCTGACGGACTCCTAGACCGTTCTTTCCGGCGCCATGTCTGCGTCGATGATCCTCGCGAGGTCCAGCAGCGTGTGCCCGAGACCGGGCCGCGCGGTGAGCCGCACCGCGAGCGTCCGGCCGCGCGCGGTCGTGGCGACCGGCAGGGTCACTTCGGGATTCGCGGATCTCGTCCACTGTGGACGGCGTCCGGCCGCGGACAGGACGATGTCGGGATGCGGCGACCGCCGTCCGGGACGCCACCGTGATCTCCTGGCGTCGAGATCACGGATCACGTTGCCGTGCAACGAAAGCAGCGCGGCGACGTCGGCGACGGCGTCGCGGAGCTCGACGTCGGTGATGGAATCCGAGTACGCGCCGATGTCCAGCGCGCGGCGATCGTTCGGGTCCTGCGGCACAGAGTTCCTTTCCACGCACCGGAAGTCGTCCGATGGTGGTCCCCATCACGTTGTTCCGGGGAACAAACATGTTTGGCTGACTGGGCCGAATGGCGGCGCCGGTACCACCTTCCGGTCGCACGGCGTGCCTGTGACCGTCGGTCACACCTTTGACGCCGACCGGCGCGCGGGCCAGTATCTGGCGACTGATTACCGATGGGTAATGTGGATGTTTCCGTGGTCTCACCAGGAGGACCGTTGCGTCGAGCGTTGAGCCTGATCTTCTTGGCCCTAGGGGTGTTCTCCGTCGCCGGCGCGGTGTTGCTGCCGACCTACGTGAAACCCGAACTCGCCAAGGTGCCGCTGAACCAGGAATCGACGTCGGTCCTCGAAGGCACCGCGTCGAAGGTGCTCGCGGTGAAGAAGGTGGGCGACAAGACCGTCACGGAGATCCGTGACGACGCCAAACTGAAGGCGACCGCCCACGTGGTGGCGAACTTCGCGCCGCCGGAGATGCAAGAGGGCACGGACGTCGCGGTGTGGCTGATGGCCGTGTCGGTCGTCGACACCAGCGACCAAACCGTTGTCAGCGCGAGCAAACGCCAGGTGTGTTTCGACCGTCGCACCGCGGAAGGCTACGTGCCGCCGGGCGGCGACCAAGAGGCGAAGTGCTCGGCCAATAGCAGCTTCGTCACCAAACTCAAGGAGAAGGCCGAGAAGGAGAACGAAAAGCCCGACGAGGTCCAGGAGTACAAGCCGCAGCCCGGCCTGAACTTCAAGTTCCCCTTCGACACCGAGCAGAAGGACTACCAGGTCTACGACGACAACACCGGCCGTCCCGTCCAGGCCCGGTTCAAGGGCGTCGACGAGATCAAGGGTGTCGAGGTCTACAAGTTCGTCCAGGAGATCCCCGACACGAAGATCTCGACGAAGAAGGTGCCGGGCTCGCTCATCGGGGCCACCGGCGATTCCGTCGAAGCCGGCCAGTTCTACAAGGGCACCATCACCAGCTGGATCGAGCCGGTGACGGGTATCCAGGTCAAGCAGGAACAGCAGTCGCACCAGGAACTGCGGTCGGCCGCCAACCCCACCCCCACGGTGGTCTTCGACGGCAAGCTGGAGTTCACCGACGCGACCGTCGACGCGATGGTCAAGCAGGTCGACGAGAACAAGGGCAAACTGGACTTCATCGGGAGCACCGGGCCGATCGTGCTCGGCGTCACCGGCGCGGCGTTCCTCGCCCTTGGGGTCTTCCTGCTGGCGAAGCGCCGCGCCCCCTCGCGCCACTAACGCTTGCGCAGCACCATCACCAGATTCCACGACGCGATCTCCCGGACACCCGGGACATACGCGATCCACTGGGCCCAGGAGGGGTGGTAGCGCGGGTAGACCTCCTGGAGATCGGCGAGCGGCGCGGCCTTCCCCCACCGGATGGCCGCGCCGGCCGAAAAGGCGAAAAGGCTCTCGCCGAATTTGTTCTTCGGCTCCTTTCCGTTCTTTTCGGCATAACGCCGCCGGGCGTAGTGGCCACCGAGGAAATGCCAAGGTGCCGTCTCGTGCCCACCCCACGGCGAATACCACGGCGTGAACGAGGCGAAAATCGTTCCGCCGGGTTTGGTCACCCGGCACATCTCGGCCAGCATGACCTCGGGTTCGGAAACGTGTTCGAGGACGTTCGACGAATAGCAGACGTCGACGGAAGCGGTGCGCACGGGCAGTTTCGTCCCGCTGCCGCGCACCATGTTCTCCCCGGCCTCTCCGCGCGCCGTCAGCTCTCCGACGTCGGGATCTATGCCGAGATACGTGGCTCCGGCGGCACGGAACGCGTCGGAGAAATAGCCGGGACCGCCGCCGACGTCGACGATGGTTCGGCCGTTCAACGGAGTGTGCTGCGCCAATTGCCGGACCGAGTCCTCGGCGAGCACCGAGTAGAAACCGTCCGGATCCGTCTGTTCGGTGAGAAAAGCCCGGAACAACGTCACCGATCTGCGCAAAGTGGCGCGATGAGGCATCGTTGCTGGGGTCACCGACCGATTACCGACCATCGAACCATCGCTTTCCGAGAATGATTCATCTACCGTGTACGCACCGGTAACCTAGCATTGTCGCTAACAGGTTGGGAGAACCACGATGGAAAGGCCACGTGTGCTGCTCGTCAACTGGCGCGACACCGGGCATCCGGAGGGCGGCGGCTCCGAGCGGTACGTCGAGCGGATGGCCGAAGGGCTCGCCAAGGCCGGATACCGGGTGGAGATCCAGTGCGCGGCGTACCCGGGAGCGAACGCCGGGGAATGGCGCGACGGTGTCCGCTATCGCCGCCGTGGCAACAAGTTCGGTGTCTACCTCCACGCACTCCGGGCGATCCGGAAGGCGCACGCCGACCTCGTCGTCGACGTGCAGAACGGGATGCCGTTCTTCGCCAGGCTCGTCGCGGGCTGCCCGGTCCTCGTGCTGGTGCACCACGTCCACAAGGAACAGTGGATCAGCGCACTCGGCGAGACACTGGGCCGCATCGGCTGGTGGATCGAGTCGAGGCTGGCGCCGTGGCTGTTCCGCCACTGCCGCTACGTCACGGTTTCCGAGATCACCAAGGGCGAACTGGCGGGCCTCGGCATCGAAGGCTCACGCATCACGGTGGTACCCAACGGTTTGGACACTCCCCCGCGCGGCAAGGCCGTCCGGGAGACCGAGCCGACGCTGGTCGCGGTCAGCAGGCTGGTGCCGCACAAGCGGATCGAGCACGCAATCGACGTCGTCGCGGAACTGTCCCGGCGCTGGCCGACGCTGAAGCTGGAGGTCGTGGGCCAGGGCCCGTGGGAAGAGGTCTTGCGCAAACACGCCCGCGACAGGGGCGTCGAGGACCGTGTGCGGCTGCACGGGTGGGTGGACGAGGACGAGAAACACGAGATCCTGGAACGCTCCTGGCTGCACCTGTGCCCGTCGGTCAAGGAAGGCTGGGGCATCGTCATCATGGAGGCCGCCGCGCACGGCGTTCCGTCGGTGGCCTACCGGGCGGCGGGCGGCGTGGCAGAGTCCATTGTGGAGGGCAAGACGGGTCTGCTGGCCGACGACTTCGCCGACTTCACCGCGCAGGTCGACGGGCTGCTCGCCGACCGGGTACGGCGGAGCGAGATGGGCCGGGCCGGCGTCACGTGGGCCGGTCTGTTCGACTGGGAGCACAGCGTGAACCGCTTCGAATCACTCGTGCGCGACGTGGCCGGGGTGGCCATCCCCCATCCTCGGGTCCTGACGCCGCAAGGCTTCCACGATCCCGTCGGCCAGATCGGCCGTGGCGGCGTCGTCGAAGTCCTTGCGGCGTGCGCGCACGGTGACGGTGCTCGTCTCGCCGACGGTCACCGCGCCGAACGCCACGCCTGAGCGGCCGCTGGCGGCGGGATAGAACGCGATCGAGGTGACCGCGTCCGCCGCCGAAACGACGCCGAGGTTGGAAACGAGGTAGGTCGAACCGAGCCTGCCTGCCAGCAGCCGGGTGCCCAGCCGGGCGATCCGGCTGCTGCGGGCGGGGAAATCGGGCTCCGGCGGCTGTGTGGCCAGCAGCGCGCCGACTTCGGCGACCGTGGGTTTCCCGCCGAGCCGCAACCGGAAGAACGCGCTGTCGTGCAAGGGTTCCGGGGCGGCGCCGCCTCGCCACGACGCGCCGACCGCGGCCACGACGCGGGCGGCTTCCTCGCCATGCCGGGCATTCCACGTCTCGGTCAAATCCGCGGCGGCCGCGGCGAACGCGGAGGACCCGAACCGTGAGCGCGGGAGGATCCTGGCGCTGAACACGTCCCCAGGGCCGCTTTCAGACCTCTCTGGAGTGATTCTCGCAGGGGGCGCGAAAAGCGCTTCAGCGAGCCGCTGGAAGGCGGACACGAGAAAGGATCGGTCCGCCGTGCGGGCGCCGATCCCCTTGGCGGCGGACGAAATCGGGACGTCGAGGGCCAGACCGAGGACGGCGAGCAGGCCGAGACCGTCGAGCGCGCCGTGGTGTGCGGCGATCAGCACGACCGGTTCGTCGGTGCCGACGGCGACCCGGAGCAGCGGGGCGCCGCGTTCGTACGCCGCCTCGGCGAACCGATCGCGGACCGCCGGAAGTTCTTCGCCCCGAACGGCTTCGACGTCCGGAGCGGCCCCCAGCCACGGTCGTTCCCCGACCGCGACCGCCAGCCGCATCCGCGCCTTTTCCGGCGCCAGAAACGAAGACAGCCGCGCTTCCAGGAGGATGCTCCAGGAAACGGTGGGGTCGCCGTAGAGCCCGACGACCCGGCCGGCGTGGTCGGAAGCGAGCTCGGACACCGGCTCAGCGGTTGCCGTAAATGACGTGCTCGGGGCTCGAGTTCGGGTTGAACTGCTCCTTGATCTTCGCCTGCACCTGGGGTGCGGCGTCCGGATCGGCGGAGTTCGTCAGCGCGTAACTCCCCCCTGCGGCCGTTGCGAGCCCGATGATGACGGCGGCGGCCGCGCCGATGAGGGTGCCCAAGACCTACTCCTTCCGCGACAGGGAATTCCTGCGTCGGCTCAATGTACGCACCGGTAACTTGAGGCACAACAGTGCGGCCGCGATCGTCACCAGCGCTACTCCGTTTGCCAGCAGCACAGGAAGCGGTGATCGCGTCCCGGTCACGGCGGGTTCACCGGGAGTGCGGTAAAGCGTGAGCCAGTCACCGGACCACACCGGTTCCGCGCCGGTCAGCAACCGAGGATCGACCCGCCCCGGCGTCCCGTGTTCGACGAGGATCCAGCCGATTCCGGCCGCCGACAGGTCTTCCGGCGACTTCGCCGCGCGGACACGGTCCATTCTGGAATCCTCGCCGGCGATCTCCTCGCCGCCGACCCGCAGCGTGTCGTCGACGAGCACGGTCTCGGGGAGTGCGCGTGGCGCCGGGTCCAGCTGGGTCCGGTGGTCGTTCCAGGCGAAACTCCGGAACGTGGACAGCGGCAGCGCGACGACGTCGCCGGGCCGGTCGTCTTCGGCGAGCACCCGGTGGACGGCGTTCCAGTCGTCCGGGTAGCGCACCGCTTCGAGTCTTCCCCAGCCGCCCCACGCGAGATCGGGCATGGTGAGCAAGGGAAAGAGCGCGGCGGCCACGACGAGCGCCCCACGCGCCGCCCCGGTCCGCAGACGTGCGGTGGCGGCCTCGACCGCGAGCGCGAAGCCGAGCGCGACCGGAAGCGCCCACCACGCCACCCATTTCTGCGCGTCCCGCAGCAGCCCCGCGCCGGGCACGTGCCCCATCGCCCAGGACAGCACCGGCTCGCCGAACGGCAAGGTCGCCAGCGCGGCGAGCACGACACTGAGAACCCCCAGCAGGCACAACGCCCTCGCCGACGGGGTGCCCCACTTCCGCGCCAGCGGGCGGAACCCGGCCAAGGCCACGGCGACCGTGACGAGGATCAGCACCGGCGCCACCGGCGCGCCCCGGCTGCCGGGAACGACGTCGCCGTTCCAGATCCCGCCGAGTCCGAGCACGCTCAGGATGGCCGGGCCCCAGCTTTCCGCGCGGGCACTGAACGCGGCCACCCCGGCGGGATCGGACAGCGTTCCGCCGTCGTGCAGGAGCGTCGGGACGAGCCACGGCAGGTTGAGCACGACGGCGAGACCGAGGGTGTGGCCCAGTTTTCGCGGCCCGGCCAGCACGATCGCGGTGAGCGCGGCCAGCACTCCGCCGGGTGGGGTGAGCATGGCGGGGGCGCAGGCGAGGATCAGCCGGGCGAGCGCCCTCGGTTCGTTCCGGCGCAGGGAAAGCGCGGCGCGCACGATCCACGGGAGGCACGCGTAGGTGAGCAGGAGCGGCCAATGCCCGATGAACAACCGCTCCGCGAAATAGGCCGTCCACGCGTAACCGGTGGCGGCGACGACGCGCGTACCGAGTTGCTCCGTCGGGACCAGCCGCGCTGCGCCGTATGCCGCTCCGAAGAGCGCCAGGAACAAGACGATTTTCTGGACGATGTCGCCGGGAACGAGTGCGGTCGCGAGCGCGATCACGGCGTCGGCGGGGACCGATCGCGGCAGTGCGGAACCGAGCCCGAGCGCGTCCGGGATCAGCGACTGACGCTGGGCGAACACCATGTCGTAGCTCAGGACGAAGCCGCGTCCGAGCACCGGCAGGAACACCAGCAGCGCCAGCCCCGCCGACACCGCGGCGAGGACGAGACGTTCGCGCCGTGCGTCCAAGTGCCCTTCCCTTTCCGCCTCGATCGCGGTTATGGTCGCGGAGATTACTCGCCGGTAATGGGAGCTCTGTTGAGCGTAGACGCCGAGGTCGACCAGACCAGGACCGACAAGCGTGTCGCGGCGATCCTCGTCTCGCTCGCGCTGGCCGCGAACAACGCCGGCGCCTACGCGCTGAGCATCGTCGCCGCCCGGCTGCTCGCGCCGAGCGCGTTCGGTGAGCTGAGTTCGCTGCTGGCGGTGCTGGTGATCGGCGTCGTGCCCGCGATGGGGCTGCAAACCGTGGTCGCGCTGCGGGTGGCCCGGCTGCGTTCGTCAAAGGAGTCGCAGGACAGCGGGACGCTGTTCGCGCTCGGCCTCGCGACGAGCGCAGTCGTCGCGACCATCGGGCTGATCCTGGCGCCGGTGCTGGTCTTCGTGCTGCACCTGGATTCGGTGGTGCCCGCGCTGCTGCTCACCGTCACACTCGGACCGCTCACGCTGCTCGGCCTCTTCCACGGTCTGCTGCAGGGCAGCGGCCGGTTCGCGCTGCTGGCCGGGCTCATGTCGCTCGAAGGCGCGGGAAAGGTCGGCGGCTCGCTGATCGGCCTGCTGATCGGCGGTGACGCCACCGGCGCGCTGGCAGGCACCGCGATCGGCTCGTACCTGGTGATCTTCTGCGGCTGGGTCCTCTGTGGACGGCCGCGGCCCCGCAAGGCGGGCTGGCACGCGGGCGAGGTCCTGCACGCGGCGCAGGCGATGCTGGCGCTGGTCCTGCTGGTGAACCTCGACCTCGTGCTGGCGCGCCACACCCTCCCCGCTGCCGAAGCAGGCGAATACGCGCTCGGCGCGATCGTCACGAAGATCGCGTACTGGCTTCCCCAAGCCGTCGGTGTCCTGGTGCTGCCCCGCTTCGCGAACGGCGACGACCGGCGCCGCATCCTGCCCGCCGCCCTGGCCGTCTGCGCTGCCCTGGACGCCTTCGTGCTGTTGGTTTCTTTCGCATTCGGGTCGCGTCTGCTCTCGTTCATCGGCGGCTCCGGCTACGCCGCCAGCACCATGCCGGTCTGGCCGTTCGCCCTCGCCGGCTCGATGCTCGCGCTGGTGCAGATCCTGCTGTTCTCGCGCCTCGCCGCCGGTGACCGGCGGGTGACCGTGCTGATGTGGACGACCGTGGTGGTGGAGACGGTGCTGGTGACGACTTGGCTGCACGCTTCGGCCGCTCAGGTGGTGACTGTCGCCGCTTGCTGCGCTGGGGGGTTGGCGCTTTCTGGGGCGGTGTTGGAACTGCGGTCGCGGAGGCGGTGAGGGACCGTGTGGATTTCGGGTCATCTAACGCACCAAAATCCACACGGTCAGGCCTGAAAGGTCCGGTCACGACGTCCGGCCGGCGCATTCTGTCGGTGATCGACTCCATGCTGAGTCCGTGCGAAGAGGAGATTGGGCTCGCCACCCACTGATCGTCGAAAGTCCTTCGGTGATCACGGCGAAACAACTCGAGGCCATCGGAGTATCGCGAAGCACGATTTCGCGACGCTGTCGTCAGGGAGGGCAGTGGCGAATGCTGCTGCCCGGCGTCGTGCTGCTCCAGAACGGCGAGGCCACCGACGAGCACAGGATTCACGCCGCGCTCCTGCATTCCGGCCCCGGCTCGATCCTGACCGGCGTTCGGGCGTTGGAGCGTTACGGACTGCGCTACCTCCCGGACACCGACGAGGTCCACGTGCTCGTCCCCGCGAACCGCTCGGTCGCGAACCGCGGGTTCGTCCACATCGAACGGTCACGACGTCTCCCCCATCCCAGACCGCGATCCGGAATCCCGACGGCTCCGGTGTCCCGCGCGGTGATCGACGCGGCGCGAAGGACACCGCACAAGGACCAGATCACGGCGATGATGGCCGAGTCCGTCCAGCGCGGTTTCTGCCTGCCGCGATCCCTCGCCGACGAGCTCGACGAAGGCCACCGGACAGGCAAGGAACTTCTGCGAAGCGCGCTTCTCCCGATCCTGGGCGGCGCCCGATCGGTCGCCGAGGCCGATGCCTGGCGTCTCTGGCAGCGGTCGGATCTGCCCGAGTGCCGGTGGAACGTCAAGATCTTCGGCGCGGACGGCACCTACATCGCGCAGCCCGACGGCTGGTGCGACGAACTGGGCTTCGCCTGGGAAATCGATTCCCTCGAGCATCACACGGGAGACACCGGCTTTCGCGACACTCTCGCCCGCAACGCCCGATATGCCGCGGCCGGGATCATCGTCGTCCAGACGCTGCCGTCACGACTGCGTTCGGAGCCCGGCAGAGTCGTGGCCGAGCTCCGAGCGGCGCTGGACAGCGCTCGCCTACGACCGCGGCCCGACGTCCGGCTCGGCTGAGCGGCCCGCGAACCAAGGCACACACATCGCCACCATCGCCGCCGCGGCCAGCAGCAGCGAAGCCTGCGTCACCGGCCCATAGGCCCATTCCTGCCCATGCCCCAGCAGCCGCCCCACCACCGCGACGAGCGTTCCCACGACCATCCCGCCGAAAGCGAGGTATCGCGGCGCGCGTTCGCTGAACTGGCGGGCCAGCAGGACGGCGATCAGCAGCACGATCGGCAGCATCCCGCCCAGTACGGCCAGCAGTCCGATCAGGACCACCGGCACCACCGGCCCGGAACCGGCTGCCACCGAAATACGACGACGGCGGACCGGCCACAGCGCACCGATCAGCACCAGCAGGATCGCGACCGCCCCGATCAGCAGACCCGACCGGTACTTCCAGTCCGGCGTGAACTCCAGTCGCACCACACCCCCGGAACCCGCGGGCAGGATCCACGCCTGCTGCCAGCCGTCGACGCGCGTCTTCACCAGCGGAGTCCCGTTCAGCGAGGCGGTCCAGCCCGCGTTCGCGTTCTCCGGAACGGCCAAAACGGACTCGTCGCCGCCCGCGACGGTGACCGATCGGGAGGTCGCGTCCCACGAGTCCACGGTGACGGCGCGATGCGCGGCGGGCGTAAGGGCCCGGCCGGCGGGTTTGAGCCAGAGGTCTTGGACCACGAAGGAGTCGGAACGGTCGGTCCGCAGTTCGTGCCCGCCCGCCGCGAGGTCCACACCGCCCGCCGAATCGGGGCACGCGGACAGCGTCAGCGGCCGGTGCGCGACGAAGTCGGCGAGTGTGCCACGCACCGAGGTGTCGTAGTCGAAGCCGTCCAGGCGGACGTTCGGACCCGATCCGCAGGGCAGCGCGAATTCCGCGGCCGGAGCGGGAAGTTCCGCCCCGGTCAGGGAAAGACTCCCGATCCCGAGCGAGTTCCGGGTCCGCTGGTCGTCGTCGAGGCCCGCGAACGCGATCTTCAGCTGCGACGTCTCCAGGGGCGGGAAGGTCGCCGCGCCGGAAGCGTCGAGTTCGACGGAACGGCTCGACGTGGGCGTGGTCAGTTCCAAGCGCGCGGGAGCACGCGAGTCGGCGGCGACGTGGATTCCGGAGATCGTCTGAGGTTTCGCCCAGTCCAGCGTCATCGTCGGCCGCAGGTCCGTGATGTCGGGCTGCCAGGCGGTCGCGGGATTCCCGTCCACCGCGGCGAACGCGCTCGAGGACGGATCCCCGCCCAGTTGCGACGTCGCCGAAACCCGCAAGCCCGGAAGCTCCACCGGCACCCGGCCACCGCCCGCCGGCAACACGGTACCACCGAACTCGTAGGCACTCTGCGACGTCGTCGAGAACAGCCGCCGGATTCCGTCCGGTTCCTCACCGTCGCGGCCCGCGTTGGGGTCGCAGCGGCCGGGCACGCACGCGTACCTCGGCTGCTGCCCACGCGTGAACGCGAACCCCGGCGGCGTTCCCGCCCCGAGGTCGGCGGGAACTTCCAGCGCGCGTTGCGGTTCCACGTCGGGGATTTTCAGGTCCGAGATCCCGACGTTCCCGTCCTGCCTGCCGACCACGAGCGACAGCAACGTGATCCGCACCTTGCGCGTCACCCCCGCCGGAACCGGATAGGTGTGCGCCCCCGCACCCCGGACGACCTGGTGATCGACGGAACCGTTGTCGGTGGTGATCCGGATCCTGGTCGGCGGCCAGCCGACGCGGATGTCGTCGACCATCGCGAGATCAACCGAGTTCACCAGCCGCGGGGTGTCGAGTTCGACTTCGAGCCACTCCCCGATCGGGCCGGTGAAACTCGACGAATGCCAGGCGGTACGCGGATCCCCGTCCAGCGCGGCGAACGGCTGGTGGCTCGGATCCGAGCCGCCGAAGGCGTCCGCGAACGAAGCCGCCGTCGACGCGGTGACCGAGCGGATGCCCCGGTACGCGGCCACGGTCTGGTGCTGCTCACCAGGGAACGGCAGGACGTCCAGCGCGGCTCGTTGCTGGCGCGGGGATTCCCCGGCGGTCAGGGTCTGGCTCAGGTTGTCCCGCACGCCGCCGACATTGCGTTCGGCGCGGCGCAGCCCGTCGGTGACCAGCCTCGGCCCGGTCGGCGAACCGCCGTCCCCGGTCAGCACCGTCGGCGTGCCGGGTTCGAGCTGCCCGGAGTTCATCAGCGGCAACAGGTTCTCCGGCCCGCCGCTCACCGTCGGAACGTCCTTCGTGGACGTCGCAGTGACGAGCGGCACCGGACGTTTCACCTCGAAGATTTCCAGTGGCCCGAACTGGGCCGACTTCTCGATCCCCGGCGATCCCGCCAGCCCGGCGCGCAACGTCGTGAAGTCGGGCGCGCCCACCTTGGCGCGGTCGACGTCGCCGCGCAGCAGCAGGAACCGGTAGCCCGACCGCGCGAGCAACGCCGCGAGCCCGGGATCACCTCTGCCGTCGGCCAAGGCCGCGTCGACCGAGTCCATCAGGCGGGTGTTGCCCTCCGAGCCCAACGGCACCTGGTTGCGCACCGCCCACGGGCTGTCCGCGATGGCCTGCGCCGGTTCGTCCACCGTGCGGCCCCAGTCGTACTCGCCGAACCCGGTCGCGGGAAGCAGCAGCGTGCGCGCCGTCGCGTCGGTCTTGGCGACGTAGCCCATCGCGTCGTACCAATATCCCGGTACTTCGTCCCAACCCGGCCCCGGCCGCAAGGTCAGCAGCCACACCGGCGCGGCCATCGCCACGACCAGCAAGGCGCCCAGCGCCGGCCGCAGATTTCGCCGCATCGCGGGCGCGGCGCTCGTGATGCCGTGGACGAACGCCAGCATCAACGGCAGCCGCAGCACCGGTTCGAACTTGTGCACGTTCCGCAGCGGCGCGAGCGGGCCGTCGAGCAGATGCCGCACGGGTTCCGCCAGCGGGCTGTCGAGCGTCCCGACGTAGCCGACGGTCAGCAATGTCAGCCCGGTCAGCACGCCGAGCACCAGGAACCGCCGTTCGGGCAGCCCACGCCGCGCGAGGCCGAACAGCCCGACCGCGGCCACCAGTCCGGTCGCCGCCATCAGCACCGGATTGTCGATCAGCGCCCAGCCCGAAGGCCACCACGGCGTGCCCTGCACGACGTAGGCGACCCACTGGTTCGTGCCGCGCAGCACCTCGAACAACGACATCGGCGCCGTGGTGTTCGTCGCGGACTCGATGTAGTCGAGGAACGGCAGGCTGTACTGGCCGAGCAGCACCAGCGGCAGGAACCACCACAGCACCACGCCGACGACGAAGACGAACCACCAGATGACCAGCGCGACGTGCGTACTGCGCCATTTCCGGGTCAGCAGCCACAATCCCGGGAGCACGAGCGCCATCACGACCATCGCGCCGTTGATCCCGCCCATGCACAACACGGCGAGCGCGGACAGCCCGGCGGCACGGCGCGGCGAGCCGATGCGATCGGCGAGGATCAACGGCAGCAGCACCCACGGCAGCAGGACGGCGGGCAGCATTTCCGAGGACAGCGAACCGATTTCGGTGACCATCCTCGGCGCGAGGGCGTAACCCACTGCTCCGATCAGCCGAGTCCGTTCGTTCCCTATTTTCAGCGCGCGGGCCACGAGCAGGGCGCCGCCGAACGCGACCGAGAGCAGGATCGCGCACCACAGCCGCTGCGCGATCCACACCGGTATCCCGACGGCTTGGCACACCGCGAAGAACGGCCCCATCGGGAACAGGTAGCCATAGGCCTGGTTCTGCAGCTCCCCCGCCGTCGCCTGGGGATTCCACAGGTGCAGCGCCCGGCCGAGGAAGGCCAGCGGATCCACGGCGAGGTCGAGTTTCGTGTCGAAGGTCGTCCTGCCGGGACGCTGCACAAAGGACAGCACGGTGAGTGCCAGCACGATCCACGTGCTCGGCCTCTTCACGAGCGCGCCGGGGGTTACCATCCGGTAGATACTAGGCGGAAACGTGGCTACTATGCGCCCTATGACAGACGGTTTCGAAGAAGCGTGGTCGCTCGCCGAACCCGTCAAGGGCTGGATGACGCGGGATCAAGGCCTCGCCCTGTGGAACGCCGCGTGCCGGCTGGACAAGGGCGATCTCATCGTGGAGATCGGCAGCCACCAGGGCCGTTCGACGATCGTGCTCGCGAGCGCCGCCCGCACGGTCGGGGCGCGGGTGGTCGCGGTCGACCCGTTCGTCGACGGCCGGTTGTTCGGCGGATCGCCGACACGCCAACGGTTCGAGGCGAACCTGAGAAAGGCAGGCGTCGAGGACGTCGTCGAGCTCGTGGCGGAGTACAGCACGAAGCTCCGCCCACGCTGGGACCGCCCGATCCAGCTGCTCTACATCGACGGCAAACACGACTACTGGACCTACACCGACGACCTGCGCTGGTCGGCGAACCTGGCCGACGGTGGGGAAATCCTGGTCCACGACTGCTTTTCCTCGATCGGCGTCACGCTGGGCACGATCGTGAAAGTCCTCTTCGGACGGCGGTACACCTACCTCGACCGCGCGACGTCACTGGCCCGGTTCCGGCTCACCCCGCCGTCCGCGAAGGACCGGCTGCGCGTGCTCGCGCAGCTGCCCTGGTTCGCACGCAACGTCGGGATCAAGATCCTGCTGCGGCTGCGCCTGGCTCCCGTCGCGAAGATCTTCGGCCACGACAGCCCGTACGACCCCTACTGAGTGAGCGGTCTGCCGACGTCGACCTTGGCGAGGCAGACCGGAGCACCCTTGGCGGACAACTGGAAGCCGACCTTGTCGAACAGGCCCTCGATCGGCAGATACATCGTGTGCAGGCCGGGTTGGAACCACACCGGCACGCGGGCTCCGTCCCGATCCACGAACCCTTCGCCGCCGTCCGAGGTGAAGTAGTCGATCCGGAGCAGGTACCGGCCGAGAACGGGCGTGTCCAAGGGAACCCGGACCAGCTGCTCGCCGACGGTGTAGCCACAGCCCGCCACCGGACCGGGCAGGCCACGGGAAACCGGTTCCACGCCGATGATCGTCCTCGCGGTACCCGAATCGTCCAAAAGGGACATCCGGCTGGTCGGCTGATCGAACTGGAATCCGGGGATCAGGCCGACCACCCGGGAGGCGCGGGCGTTCTCGCCGAACCAGCCGTGCAGGACGTCGTTCGGTACGGCCGTGTCGAACAGGACGAGGTCGGGGTCGCGTTCGATCGAAGCGCGCGCGTTGGCGAGGAAATCCCGGGAATGTTCGAACCGTAGTCCGGGCGCCAGCCGGGAGAAACCCACGGCGGAACTCGCGATCAAAGCGAGACACAGCGCCAGGGCGACCGGGCGTTTCGCCGAGGACGGCACGGGATCCGAAGGCCGGTCGAGCGGTTTGGGTTCCAGGAAGGCGAAAGCGAGACACAGCGCGACGACGAGTGCCAGATCGGCGACGTAGCGGGGATCGCTGCCCAGTTCCGGGCCGACCTCGGTGAGCCTTGTGGCCGCCGAAAGCCCGATGTCCGCCACGAACACCAGGCCCAGCAGGATCCACGCCTTCCGGGCCCGGAGCCCGCCGATGCGGATCCCGATGGCCAGCGTCGCGACGGCCAAGAGCAGCAGCACGATCCGCACCACCACGGGGGAAGCGGCGAACGTCGCGCCGGGGCCCGGCCCCGACCAGGGCCCGCCGACCATCCCGGGGATCAGGGCGTCGCCGAGCATCCGGCCCGTCATGTCCGCGACCGTGCCGACGGTGACCGGGCCGCCACCTTGCCCGACCTGGCTCGTGGTCAAGGTCAGGAACACTGCGGCGTAGCCCGCGAGGACGGCGGCGAGGACACCCATCAGGACGAGGTGGCGGCGTAAGGAAATCCCGAGCAGCACGGTGATCCCGGCGATCAGCACCGGGATGAACACCGCCTTTTCGTAGAAGGCGAGCCCGAACACGGTCCACGCCACGGTGGCGATCGCCCAGCGGCCGCCGTCGGCGAGATACCGCACGTGCGCGTGCAGCGCGGCGGTGGCGGCCAGCAGCACGGGCGCGATCTGGATGGCGTACGCCCACCACAGCGTCGGGACGAGCAGCAGGGTCGACGTCGTGAACATCGTGAACGGGACGAGAATCCCCCACCGGCGCCCGAAACAGCGCACCAGTACCGCCCACAGCAGCACCGACGCCACCGCTTGCATCAGGAGGACCGGTGCCATCAGCACGGCGAAGTTCAGCGGGGCCCACGCGGTCAGCACATCGGCGAGGAGGAAGCCGCCGGGCGCGAGATGGCCGTGATAGTCCTGGAAAAAGTAGCCGAAGTCGAACGGGCCCGCCTTCGCAGCGTGATAAGTGATGACGAAGTCGTCTTGGGCGAGGCTGCCGCGCAGAGCGGCCCACACGTGCAGGACGAACGGGATCACGCCGGCCGCGAACGCGGCGAGCGCGACCGGCGAAGGTCTTTTCCCCCGGAGAGCCACGGATCGCCTCAATTCTTGCAGGTCGGCGGCTGGCACATGATCTTGCTCAGCGCCTGGTAGAAGACGTCCGAGATCTTCCTCGGATCGGGAGTGGTGAACGATTCCCCGCCGGTGGCGGTGGAAACCTGCCGCAGTTCGGACGCGTCGATATCCGGCCCGATACCGATCCCGATGACTGGCAACGGTTTCCGCGGATCCTGCAGTTTCCCCAGTTCCTCCAGCAACCGGGGCAGCCCGATCGTCTCGCTGTCCTCGTTGCGCCCGTCGGTGAGCACGACGACCAGGTTGATGCGGCCGAGTTTCCAGTTCTGCCTGGCGTTCTGATACGCGGCGAGGATCGAATCGTAGAGCCCGGTCGCGCCACCGGCTTTCGGCCGCACGGCTTGGAGTCGTGCGACACCACCCGAGGCCTTCTGCTCGGCGATCGTCTTCATCGGCAACAGGACACGGTGGTCCTTGTCACCGTCCAATTTGGTCGAGAACAGCCACAAACCCAGTTCTGTCGTGGGTTTGAACAGGCCGAGCCCCTGCGTCGCGGCCTGCAGGGTGAGGTCCATCCGGCTCTTCCCCGTGCCCGGCACGGCGGCGGCCATCGAACCGGAGACGTCGAGCAGCACCTGGACCCGGGCGCTCAGATTCGTCCCCGCCCAGGCCTGCAGGACGGCGTACAGCTCCGCGACCGGCGGGGCTCCCGGTGGGAGCGGTGCCGGATCGGTCCGGCTGTCCCGCGCCCGCGGCACGGCGAACTGACCATTGGGCGCCCGGAATCCCGCGTCGGCGAAGATACCGCCGGCGAGCGGGTCGAGCAGCAGCCGCAGGAAGCGTTCCGCCGCGGTCCTCGACGCTTCGGACGCCTTGGGCAGCACGACATACGGGTAGTCGAACCCCTGCACCGGGACGCCCGGGTACGCCGCCACCAGGTTCCGCGCGAGGACGGATTGTTCGGTCGCGGGGAAGGCGGCCGGGAACCGGTCCGGCGCCGGGTTCAGTTTCCGCATGGTGGCGGTGAACGCGGCGGCCGGGTCGGGCTCCTTCTCGGTCAGCTTCCGCAAGGCGAGCAACGTGCCGACGCCGAGCGGATCGCGCGCCGGATCCGGGATGCCGATCGGTGCGCCGTCGAGGATCTCCTGCCACGAGGGGGTTTTCCCCGGCCAGCCGAACCGCCGCGCGGTTTCGTCGGGAAGTCCCAGTACCACCGGGGAATTCGCCACCGACTGACCGGATTCCGGCAGGTTCCACGCACCGGCGTCCCTGGCCTGCGACAACATCGTGCTCGACTCGGGAATCCAGACGTCGGGCCCGCCGGAGGCGGTGGTGCCGAGCAGATCGGCGGTCTTGGCCGACTCGCTCGCGGTCACGTTGACACTGAAGCATTCTTCCTGCGGCACGGTCTTCGCGAGCCGCGTGAGCACCGGCGCCACGTCGGGCGCCGCGGTGATCTCGACCGGCGTCAGCGCGTCACATCCGTTGCCCGCCAACCGGGCCCGCAGGTAGTCGACGCCCCACCAGGCGCCGAGCGCGATCACCAGCAACAGGCTCAAGACGACGACGGGCGCGTTGAAACGCCCGGCACGCCTCGGGCCGTCCTGCATGTGCGTGCCTCCGAGGTGCGGGGTGAGGACCTGGGATGTTGCCCAATCCGCCCGCGAACGTCAACCCTCGGGTAACTTAGCGCCTCCCGTTGCGGCAAACGGCCTAACCGAAATACCGTCCGGCGCCGATGTGGGCTCCGACGGACTGCCACCAGCCCGCGTCGCCGGTCGAATCGATGCCGTCCGCGATCACCGTCACGCCCGCCATGCTCGCGGTGTCGATGAGGTTCCGCAGCGTGCGTTCCGCGAGTGGTTCCGTCCGCCGCTCCACCAGCCGGGGAGCGATCCGGACCGTCCGCACGGGCACGTCGACCAGGCAGACGACGTCGCCGCCCGCGCCGAAGCCCTGCAGTTCCGCGTCCACGCCGATCTCGGCGAGGAGGTGCAGATTGTCGACCGTCTCGCCCACATCCGAGAGCACGGCCTCGGTGGGAAAGCCCAGCCGGAGCCGTGACGGCCCGAGGCCGGTCGCGGCCAGGATGGTCCGCACCGACCCGACGAGATCCGGATCGGCGGCCTGATGCGGGGTCAGCCCCACGACCATCGGGAGCCTGTCGTCCGATTCCTCGCAGGCGGTGCGGATGAGCCATTCGCCGAGCGGCACGATCAGGCCGGTCTCGTCGGCGAAGCGGACGCAGGTGTCGTGCCCGATCCGGCCGTGACGCGGATGGTTCCACGCGAGCCTCGCCTCGATACCCGCCGGCGTGCTGTCCGCGAGCCACGTCAGCGGCCGGAAGCCGACCTCGATCTCACCGGTCTCCCAGGCGCCCGCCATGGAGACGGCGAGGCCGAACTCGTGCCGCTCCCGGCTGTCGAGCACGGAATCGGACAGCGCCCATTGCCGGTAACCGTTGGCCTGCGCCCGGCGCAGCGTCATGTCCGACACGCGCAGCAGTTCGTTCGGCGCGATGTCCCTCGGCGGCCGGTGCACGACGCCGACACAGGCCGAAACCGCGACGCCGCTTCCGCTCTCGAGGTAGACCGGTTCGGACAGCTCCTGGTTGATCATGCCGATGACGGTGGCGACGTCCGGGCTGGTCGCGGTGTTCTGGATGAGGATGCCGAATTCGTCGCCGCCGATCCTGGCGACGAGCGCGTCCTCGCCGCCGACGACGGCCCGCAGCTTCGCGGCGACGTTCTTCAGCAGGTCGTCGCTCTGTTTCTGGCCGAGCCCGCCCGCGATCAGCGAGAACCCGTCCAGATCGAGGTGGTACACCGTGACGCCGAAGGACGGGTCGGCGTGCCGCAACGCCTTCTCCAGGCGGGTGCCGAAGCACTGCCGGTTCGGCAGGCCGGTGAGTGGATCGTGCAACGCCTGACGGCTGAGCTGCCGCTGCAGCAGCGAGACGTCCGTGTCGCCGTCGACCAGGGTGATCAGCTGCTGGGCCTCACCGGCCGGGTCACGGATGACGGCGCCGGTGAACGCGGCCCACGGTGGTTCCTCGTCCTCGGTCACGAGTCTTCGCGACATCTCCAGCCGCTGGCTCTCGCCTTCGAGCAGCTTCCGGTAGCCCTCACGCAGGCCGTCGGCGTCGTCCGGGTGCACGAGGTCGTAGAGGTTGAGCCCGTTCAGATCCGCGACGGGCCGGTTCAGCATTTCGGCGAACGCCGGGTTCACCCGCTGGACGCGGCCGTCGACCCTGGTGACGGCCACGCCGGTCGCGGAGCCGGTGAACAGCTGCTCGAAACGCGCCTGGGTCAGTACCAGCTCACGCCGCGTCTCGCGTTCGAGCGTGACCAACGTGCGGCTCAGATCTTCTTGCTGCGTCTGGATGCTCTCGCGCAACGCCTCGCCGTAGCCGGACGCGAGCGCGCCGAGCACCTGCAACACCCGTTCGGGGAGCGACTTCACGCCCCGCAACTCCGGTTCGTGCAACAGCCCCTTGCCGAGTACGTCCATCGTGCGACGCAGGCTGTCCGGCCCGACGCACCTGAGCGCGACGAGCCGCGCGCCGGCCTCGGTGGCCTGCGCGGGCTCGGCGTCGCCGCTCAGCACCGCGTCGAAGACCTCGTCCAGCAGAGCGGCGAAATGCTCTTCGATCTGGGCGTGGGTATACGGAAGATACGCCGTACCGGTGACCAGGTAGGCCCACTTGCGGGCCAGCGTGGCGCGGGTCGGCGCGGCGTTCTTCCGCTTCGGTGCCGCGGAGGATGAAGTTGGCTTCGGGGCGTCCGGCGATACGGGGAACTCATCGCCGTCCGGAAGTGGGGCAGTCACGTCCGCCGGTCCTGGGGTCGCTTTCGTATTCCGTGGTGGAGGAACATCCTCCACGATTCTGAAGCCGTACTCACGGTTTGACGGTCACCCAATCGGGTGGTGACCCTACGGTACTGCAACACCGACCTTTTCCCTCAGCCAATCGCGGGTGGCGTCCCGATACTGGGACGCGTTGCGATGTAACGCCAGCGAATGTCCGGCACCGGACAGAACATACGTGGAAAGCTCGGCCTCGGGCCGGTAGAACGGCGCTTCCGCCGGACGCAACGACTCTGCGCTCGAACAGTCGCGCAGCGAGAAAAGGCCGCAGAACAGGATGTCCTCCGACCCGACGGCCTGGAGAACGGGAACCCGGATCGCTTTCGTCGCGGGCAACACGATGCCGAACACGGCGACCGTCCCCATTCCCGGGACCGAAACCTGATCCTTGGTCGCCTCGTCCGCCTCGACGACCTGGGGGTCGGTATTTTCCGTCGCGTAGAACAGTCCGGCACGCGCTCCCGGTTTCGTCGTGAAATAGAGCGGATCGCTGCCCAGCGAACCGAGTCGTCCATCGGTGAACGCGGGCTGAAGGCCGAAAAGCACCCCGAGTGTCAGCGCGGGAACCGACGGCAGATGCGTCATCCCGGTGAGGATCACGCCGTCGACGTCCTGATACGTCGAGGCCTCGGCCGCGACGATCCCCGAACCGACCGAATGCCCGACGATGACGACCTTCTCGAACGGCGTACCACCGACCCGTCCCGCGCGGAGGTGACCGACCACCTCGTGCATCGACCGCGCCAGCACCGGCAGCAGGAGCGGAAGGCTCAACGGTTTGCTGCTCCCGCCCGAACCGAGCTGGTCCGCGGCGAACGTCGCGTAGCCGTGTTTGGCCATGTCCCGCTGGTAGGAATAGCGATCCGGGTCGTAGGGCAGGTCCCAGTAGGCGCTGTTGTAGGTGCCGCCGTGCACCAGCAACTGGACAGCTTCGGGCGCCGGCCCCTCGGGCAGGCAGAACCGGCCGTGCACCGTGGCGGGTTCGCCAAGCGGGCCGGTGACCGGCAGATCCAGATCGGAACAGCGGACGTCGACGGCCTCGGCCGGGGCCGCGACCAGGAAACCGCCGAGGAGCACGCAGCAGGTGGCCACCGCCGTGGCCAGTTTGAGCGGCATTCTCACAGAACCCTCTCCGGAATCGGGACGCTCGGAAGGAGCATGAACCCTACACCTGGTGATCGAACGTTCACCGTCAGCCTCGGGTTCGCGGACGCGCGATCATCGGCAACCGGTTCGGCTGCATCGTCGCTTTGATCTTGGGGAACACCTTCACCCCCGGCACCGGTTCCAGCCGCCATCGCGCGCCGATCGTCGCCGCCACCAACGCGATCTCCGTGGGAGCGAACTGATGTCCGGGGCACAGCCGGGCACCGGCACCGAACGGGATGAACGCGCCCTTCGGCACCTCGGCGGCACGCTCGGGTTCCCAGCGATCCGGGTCGAACCGTTCGGGATCGGGGAACCAGCGCGGATCGCGATGCACCGTGTGCTGACTGACCGCGACCTCGGTACCGGCGGGGAGGCGCACGCCGCCGAGTTCGACGTCCTCCCGCGCCCGCCGCATCAGGATCACCGGCGGCGTCCGGCGGACGACCTCGTTGATGATCCGCTGCGTGTAGACCAGCCGCGGCAGGTGTTCGAACCGCGCGGGCCCGCCCGCCAGCACCTCGTCGACCTCGGCGTGGAAGCGGCGCTCGATATCCGGCCTCGCCCCGATCTCGTGGAAGAACCACGCGAGCGCGACGGCCGTGGTCTCGGCGCCGGTGGTGAGGATCGTGATGACCTCGTCCTCCACCTGCCGGTCGGTCATCTTCTCGCCGGTCTCGTCGTCCTCGGCCAGCAACAGCATCGACAGCAGATCGCCCTGATCGCCGCCCTTCTCGCGCGCTTCGATGACGGCGTCGCCGATGACCCGCCGCAGCCGTGCGGCCGCCGCGTCGAACTCGCGGTTCGCCGGGATCGGCAGGCGTTCCACGAACTTCGGCGAGAACGCCCGGACCATCACGTACTTCAACATGATCGGGATCGACCGCTGGATCTCGATGAGCGCGTCGTCGCCGAGTTCGGTGGAGAACAGCGTGCGCCCGGAGATGGTCAGCGCGAGATCCTGCATACGCCGGTCGAATTCGACGACCTCGCCCGGTTTCCACGAGTCGGCAAGGTCTACGGCGAGCTTCGTCATCGTCGTCTCGGCGTAGAGCGCGATCCGGCTCCGTTGGAAAGCGGGCAGCATCATCCGTCGTTGCCGCTGGTTGAAGGCACCGTTGGAAGTCGCGAGGCCGTCGCCGAACAACGGCCGCATCTTGTCGAACACGATGCCTTTGTCGAACTTCCCCGCGTCGACGGCGAGCAGCCGCCACGCCAGCTCCGGCGTCGTGACCAGATAGACCGGCATCGGGCCGAAGTCGAGCCGCACGACGTCGCCGTGCGAACTCAGTGAGGACAACAGTTTCAGCGGGTCACGGAGCATCGGCACGGTATGCCCCAGTACCGGCCACCGGCCCGGTGCGACGGCGACGTCCGGAGGTGCTGCCATCGTGCTCGTCTCCCGGTGCCTGGACGGTGAACCCGGCCACCTTAGGGCCGCGAGGCCGCGGTGAGGCTTCCGCCGCCGCACATCCACACGATCGGACGATGGCAGCCCGGTCCCGCCAGACCGCTAGACTCCTGTGCCCCAACGGATCCCAACCGAACGGCGGCGACGACGGTGACTTCGAACCTGAGCTGGGTGCCTCCCGAGGTCGACACGACCGTGCCGAATCCCGCCCGGGTCTACGACTACTGGCTCAACGGCGACCACAACTTCCAGGCCGACCGTGAGCTGGGCGAACAGATCCTCAAGATCATGCCGGGTATCCGCGACGCGGCCCGGCTCAACCGCGCCTTCCTGCGGCGTGCCGCGCTGCACATGGTGGAGGCGGGGGTGCGGCAGTTCCTCGACATCGGCTCCGGTATCCCGACCGTCGGCAACCTCCACGAGATCGTCCAGGGGATCGACCCGTCCTGCCGGGTGGTCTACGTCGACCGTGAGTCGGTCGCCGTGGCACACGCCAAACTGCTGCTGCGCGGCAACGACCGGTGCGCGGCGATCCAGGCCGACCTCCGCGACGCCAACGACATCCTCGACGCGCCCGAGACCAGGGAACTGCTCGACCTCGACCAGCCGATCGGCCTGTTCATGTTGCTGCTGCTGCATTTCGTGCCGGATTCGTGGGAGCCGCACGCCATCCTGGCCCGCTATCGGGAGCGGATGGCCTCCGGCAGCTTCCTGGCGATCTCGCACGTCGCCGCCGACGCGAACTCGAGCGGCCTCGACGAGGCCATCGAGGCGTACAAGAGCACCCAGAACGACCCCATCCCCCGGACCCACGACCAGGTGCTTTCGTTCTTCGAGGGGTTCGACGTCATCGAGCCCGGTGTCGTCGGATGCGCGATGTGGAACCCCCAGGGCGCCGGCGACATGTCCGAAGACCCGGAGATCAACTCGCTGCCGTATGCCGGGGTCGGCCGGAAACCCTGAGCCCAGGATGTCAGGAAAGAGTCGTTCAGGACATATTTCGTCCTGAACGACCCTTTCCTGACGTTTCCCCTCGCCTCCCCCGGCTCAGGGCAGCACGTCGGTCACGGTGTCCTTGATGACCTGCCACTTACCGTGCTCGCGCACCAGCGTCAGGCTGATCGTGTAGTGCCGGTTGATGTTCTGCGACGGCACCTTGTAGTACGCGTCGAGGATCGCGTAGCCCATCTTGCAGTCCTCGACGACCGTGTGGGTCACCGTCCACGGCATGCTCCACTCGTACGGGAGCTTGAACTGCACGTCGACCACCGGCTCCACGTTGGCCTCGTAGCCGATGAACAGCTGCCCCTTGCGCCCGACGGTCACCATGTTCTGGTGGATGATCGCCCGGTAGCGGGCCTCGTCGCGTTTGTTGTAGCTGTCCATGTCCTCCCAGACCGCGCGGTCGAACGAGCGCTGGCACGCCTGCCGCTCCGACTCGGCCTGCTGCTCTCCCGCCGCCGCCGCGGCGGGCACACCGATTCCCGCCGCGGCCACGACCAGCCCGGCCAACGCCGCGTAATAGCGCTTGCGCATGGGATTCTCCTCATCACGTCCCGTAATCCGTCCAAGAGAAGGCTCGCCGGACGGCGCATCACAGGTGCATCACTTCCGCACCGGCCCGGGCGCGTGGCCGGTTAACCTCGCGGAAGGGGGTGCGATGGAGTTCCGGATCTTGGGGCCGGTGCAGTGCCGGAACGGGGCACGGCCGGTGAAACTGGCCGGCCCGCGGCAGGAGCGGATCCTCGCCGCGCTGCTGCTCGGCGCCGATCGCGTCGTCTCGGTCTCGCGGCTGGTGGACGTCGTCTGGGACGAGGATCCGCCCGCCACCGCCACCCGCCAGATCCGCAACCTCACCACCGCGTTGAAGCGCACGCTCGTCGCCGAGGGTGCCGCCGACGACGTCTTGACCGCCGAAGGGCCCGGCTTCGTCCTGCGTCCGAGCTCCTTCGATCTGCGCTCGTTCGAGGAGCACGTCTCGCGCGGGGAGTTCCGTGAAGCGCTCGCGTGCTGGAGCGGACCAGCTCTGTCTGGTGTGGACAGTGCGGCTTTGCGAGGCGAAGCCGAGGAACTCGACGAGCGTCGTCTGTCCGTTGTGGAACGTTGCCTCGACGAAGAGATCTCCGCCGGGGAAGACTCCGTCGCGGAGCTGACGGCCTTGGTCGCCGAACACCCGCTCCGGGAACCGTTCGCCGGCTTGCTCATGCGCGCGCTGCACCAGCAGGGCCGACAGGCCGACGCGCTGAACGTCTACCGGCAGGCGCGAACGCGACTCGTGGAGGAGCTCGGGATCGATCCGGGCCCGAAGCTGCGCGAGCTCTACGAACGGATCCTGCGCGACGAGCCGGAATACGGCAAGACCCGCTGCTTCCTCCCCTACGACGTCCCGGATTTCACCGGACGCGAGGCCGAGATCCGCCGTCTGCTCGACGCCGTCCGGCTCGGCCGCCCGGTCGTCGTCGACGGGATGGCCGGTGTCGGCAAGACGTCGCTCGCCGTCCACGCCGCGCATCGGCTCGCCGCCGATTTCCCCGACGGGCAGCTGTTCGTGGATCTGCACGGCCACTCCCCCGCGCGCGAACCGCTTCCGCCCGAGGCCGCGCTCGAAGCCCTGCTCGGGCAGCTGGACGTCCCGGCTTCACGGCTTCCCGGCGGTGTCGACCGGAGGGCCGAGCTGTGGCGGACCAGGACGGCGGGCCGGTCGCTGCTCGTGGTGCTCGACAACGCCGCGAGCGCGGAACAGCTGCGACCGCTGGTGCCGGGTTCGGCGACGGTCGCCCTCCTGGTCACCGGGAGGCGCCGCCTCGCCGCGGTCGACGGCGCCGCGTCGATCAGTCTCGAAGTGCTGCCGGACGAGGAGGCGGGTGCCCTGTTCGCGGCGGCGTCCGGGCGACCGGACACGGGGGTGGCCGCGTTGTGCGGCAACCTTCCGCTGGCGATCCGCATCGCCGCCGCCCGGCTGCAGAATCGTCCACAATGGACCGTGCAGACGTTGGCCGAGCGGCTGGGCTCCGAACACGACCGGCTGGCCGAACTGAAGGTCGCCGGACGCGACGTGGCCGCGGCCTTCGCACTGTCCTATCGGGAACTCGATACCGCGCAACAGCGCATGTTCCGCTTGCTGGGGCGCAATCCCGGTGCCGACATCGGCGTGCCCGCGGCCGCCGCGCTGGCCGGCATCGGGGAGCGCGAGGCGGAACGCCTGCTGGAAGACCTGCTCGACGCCCACCTGGTCAGGCAGCCCGCGCTGGGCCGCTACGCGTTCCACGACCTGATCGCCGAGCACGCCCGCAACGCCGCCCGCGACGAGGAATCCGGCCCAGCCGTGCGCCGGCTCCTCGATCACTACCGCGACGGTGGCGGCCCCGACTGGTACCGGACAGAGCGGGCGAACCTCGTCGCGGTGACCCGGCACGCGCTCGACACCGGTCTGGACGAGTACGCCTGGCGGATCGCCGTGGACACCGCGGACCACCTCCGGGAAAGCGGGCATCTCGACGAACTGCTCGCCGTGGCACGGACGGGGATCACCGCCGCCCGCCGGATCGGTGACCCGCGAGCGATCCAGCTGAGCCTGGCGAGCCTCACCCTGGCGTTCTGGGAGAACGGGCGGCTCACCGAGGGAATGGACTGCGCGCTCGAACGGCTGGACGTGGTCCGCGCGTCCGGTGATCGCGGGGCCGAGGCGATCGCGCTGTCCAGGGCGGGCGCGCTGCACGGCATGCTCGGCCGCTACCCCGAGGCGATCCGGTTCTACCGGGACGGCCTGGCCGTCGTCGGCGAGACCGGCGCCGCCACACTGTGGACCAATCTCAGCAACGCCCAGGAAGTCCTCGGCAGGCTGGACGACGCGCTGGCCTCCGCCCGGCGGGCGGTGGACCTGCGCGAGGACGAGCGCGGCGTGATCCTGAGTTCGGCCCAGCTCGGCCTCGTCCTGTCCCGGCTCGGCCGTTTCGGCGAGGCCTTCGAGGTCATCGAACGGTCGATCACCGCCTCGCGGGATCTCGGCTACCTGTTCGGCGAGGCGTGGAGCCGGATCGACCTCGCCGACGCCCTGTTGCTCGCCGATCGCCCTGGCGACGCGCGCGACCAGGCCGAACGCGCGTGCGCGATCCTCACGCGGCTCAATCATCCGTTGCTGCTGGCGATGGCGGCCAACAGCCTGGGCACCGCCTGCCTCGCGCTCGGCGAGACGGAGACGGGCCTCAGGCGGCATCGGCTCGCGCTCGAAACGGCGAAGCGGATCGGCTACCGGTTGCAGGAAGCCCGCGCGCTGGCCGGATTGGGGCAGGCCGCAGCCGCGCGGGAGCACTACGCCGCGATGGGCCTGCCCACGGAACCCACCAGCAGGGAGACCACGGCGAGCGCCGCCGCACTCCACAGCAACAGCACGACACCCGCGCCCTCGACGACCAAGCCGCCGACGAAAGCGCCGAGGGCTATCGAACCGGTGAACACGCCGACGTAGAGACCGGTGACGTGCTCGACGCGATCCGGCGCGAGGGCGGTCATCCACAGTTGCCCGCCGACCGACAGTCCGCCGTAGGCCATCCCCCACAGGGCGATCGCGACCCCGGCGACGAGCGCGGAGGCACCGAAAAGTGCCAGAAGACCGAGCGCGACGGCGATTCCGGCCGCCAGCAGCAGCACGGTCGCCCGCGGCTTGCGCCCGGTCGCGGCTCCGGCCACGAAGTTGCCGATCAGCCCGAAGACGCCGTAGACGAGCAACAGCGACGCGATCGCGCCCGCCGGCATCCGCGGCAGTTCTTCGAGGACCGGACGCACGTAGGTGTACGCGGCGAAATGCGCGGTCACCAGCAGAACCACCACGGCGAGACCGGTGACCACGGTGGGGCGCAACAACGAGCGGCGCTGTCCGGCTCCGGTTTCTTCGACGACCGCGGGACGGCGAAGCTCGGGCAAGGCCAGCAGTAAGGCGGGAACGAGCAGCGACGCGCACACCGCGAGCGACCAGAAGGCCGTTCGCCAGCCGAAAGCGTTGCCCACGAACGTGCCCAACGGCACTCCGAGCACCGAGGCGGCGGCGACGCCTCCGACGGTGAACGAAACCGCGAGCGCGCTGTCGCGAGCCGCGACCAGCCTGATGGCCACGGCCGAAGCCATTCCCCAAACGGCGCCCATGCCGACACCGAGCACGATCCGCGCGACCATGAGCAGCCCGAAATCGACGGCGATCGCGGTCAGCCCGTTGCCGACGGCCAGTACCGCCACGGCCGCGGCCAGCACCCTGCGACGGTCGAGATCCCCGAGCAGCCGCGGCACCACGGGAGCGGTGACCGCCGAAACCAGACCCGTGACGGTCAGGCTGAGCCCGGTCGCCCCCGCGGAGATGCCGAGACCGTCCGCCATCGGGGTGAGCATCCCGACCGGCAGCATCTCGGCGGTCACCACCAGGAACGTGCTCAGCGTCAGCACGCCGACGGCGGCCCATCGCGACAGGACCGGATGCGGGTGAGAGGCAGAGGAACTCATGCCGTCCAGCCCATCACCGCGCGGCACCCGCGAACAACGACGTCTTCCTCATCGATCGATGAGGAAAGCTCATCGATCCGGTGTTATCTTCCGAGGATGCACCAGGCGCATCTGCAGCAGATCGAATGCCTGCTCACGCTGGCGGAGGAGCTGCATTTCGGGCGTACGGCGGAACGGCTCGGCTACTCGCAATCGCGAGTGAGCCAGCTCATCGCCACGTTGGAGACGAAGGTCGGCGCGCGGCTGGTCGAGCGCACCAGCCGCAAGGTCGGGCTCACCCGCGCCGGCGCGCAGTTCGTCAAAGAGATCCGGCCCGCCTATCGCACGCTGCTCCGCACCTTCGAACGCGCGCGTGAACGGGCGATGCGCGGCGCCGTCGAAGAACTGCGGGTCGGGTTCACCGGCATGGTCTACGAGGAGGTCACTTCGATCTTCCGCGCGCTGCGCGAGCGGCACGGCGTGGCCGTGCACACCCACGACGTCCCGCTCGGCTCACCGTTCACCGCCGTACTGGACGGCGAGATCGACGCCGTCATCGCCGAACTCCCGGTCCACGAAAGCGAGCTCACGGTCGGCTTCCGGTTCCCGCCGCAAGACCAGTACGTGATGGTCGGAGCCGACCACCCCGTCGCGGAGCGCGCGTCGATCGATGCGGAAGATCTCGCGAAACTCGACCTGCTCCACCGTGCCGGTGACGGCCCCGGCTACTGGAAGGCCGCGCGCACTCCGCCCGCCACTCCGTCGGGCACGCCGATTCCTTCGACGGCGGGGATCACGACCGTCCAGCAGGGCATGGCGCTGGCGGCGTCCGGGACGCACGCGATGCTGGTGTGCCGTCCGTTGACGGAACAGCACACCCGCACCGATCTGCGTTATGTCCCGGTTCGCGGCCTGGAAGAGTCCAGCCAGCTCGGTCTCGTCTGGCGGACGGGCCACGTCAGCCCCTCGCTGACCGCGCTGGCCGAACTGCTCGAACAGGCCGAGCCCGTCAGCCGAGAAACCCGGTGAGCAGCTCGCGCAAGCTGTCCGGCTGGTGCAGGACGCCGTGGTCCTGCCCTGCGACGGTGGCGTACCGCGCGCCGGGGATCGTGTCGGCGACCGCGCGGGTGCCCGCCCGCATCCAGGCGTCGCTCTCCCCGCCGTCGATGACCAGCGTGGGCACCGAGATCTTGGCCAGCCGGTCCGCGGGCAGCACGTTTCCGGGACCGCAGAGCGCGAGGTCATAGGGCAGCGTGTGGGCGAGGCCGGTGAACCACGCCCAGAACGGGTCGTCCCGCATGCCCTTGACGACCTCTTCGGGCGTCGCCGTCCCCTCGACCAGGAACAGCTCCGCCGCGCCGTCGCGGTCGCCGTCGGCGATCAGGGCGCGGACCCGGTCGAAGAGGTCGGCCGCGGGCCTCTCCCGGCTGTTGTCGACGACGTACGGCGGCTCGTACACGGCGAGCTTGGTCATGGCGACGCCTCTGGCGGCCGCCTCCAGCCCCAGTACCGCACCCGACGAATGCCCGAACACGGCCGCCGAACCACCCACGTGCTCGATCAGCGCGGCGAGGTCCTCGACCTCGCGCTCCACCGAATAGACCGCACCGGCGCCGCTGTCGCCCCGGCCACGCCGGTCATAGGCGATCACGGTGTGCTCCGGCGCCAACGTCGCGGCCAGGCCGGCGACGGTCGTCCGGTCGTTGAACGCACCGCCGACCAGGATCACCGGCGTGCCCTCCCCGGTGCGGTCGAAGGCGATCGGGGTGCCGTCGGCCGAAGTCACGGTCTCGAACGAGGTGGTCATCAGGTCCTCCGCAGGGTCGCTTCACTCTAGCTTCGGCACTGGGTCGGAGCCGACGACCACCGTTCGACATCACTTCCGGAGATTTCCGAAGAATTCGCGGAGTTCGGCCACCACGTCACCCGGCACGGCCATCGCGACCATGTGGCTGGGGCTGTCGTGATCGGCCCAGCGCACGACGTCGTTCTTGCGGGAGGCGATCGTGCGCAACGCGGACGGCCCGCCGTGGGAGACGCCGGTCGGCACCACCGTCTGGTCCATCGGCATCGTGGCCTGCCCCTCGTAGTACGGCCACAGCGAGGTGCCGCCGGTCCCGGTCAGCCAGTACAGCGTCGCGTTGGTGAGGAGCAGGTCGCGGTCGATCGGCTCGGCGGGCGCCGCGCCGCCGGGCCAGCCGTCGAACTCCTTGAACCGTTCCACCAGGTACGCCAGCTGCGCGACCGGCGAATCGAGGAAGCCGAAACTCAGCGTCTGCGGCCTGTTCGTCAGGTACGGCGCGTATCCGCTGCCGCCGGCGAAACGCTCCATCAGGCCTGCCAGCTCGGCCTGCTCCCGTTCGGTGAGCCCCTCGAAATCGGCCGGATCGCCCATCGGCACACCGAGCCCGGACGTGATGTGCGAGCCGATGACGTGCTCGGGCGCGTGGGCCGCGAGACAGGGCGTCACCAGCGCGCCTGCGTCGTTCCCGTGCGCGCCATAACGTTCGTAACCGAGGCGGCTCATCAGCTCGGCCCAGGTCCGCGCCACCCGCGCGATGTCCCACGGACGTTCGTCGGCAGGCTCCGGGAACGGCGAGAAACCGAAGCCCGGCAAGGACGGCGCGACGACGTGGAAGGCGCGCGAGGGGTCGAGACCGTGGGCTCGCGGGTCGGTGAGCGGGCCGATCACGTTCAGGAACTCGGCGATCGAATTGGGCCAGCTGTGCGTCATGATCAGCGGGATCGCGTCCGGTTCCGGCGACCGGACGTGCAGGAAGTGCACGCGCTGGCCGTCGATCTCGGTGACGTACTGCGGGAATTCGTTGAGCTGCTTCTCCCACGCGCGCCAGTCGTAGCCGTCTCGCCAGTATTCGGCCAGATCCTTGAGGTACGCGACCGGGACGCCCCGGCTCCACTCGGCACCGGGCAGCGCCGACGGCCAGCGGGTGCGGGCCAGCCGGTCGGTCAGGTCGTCCAGATCGGACTGCGGGATGTCGATGCGGAACTGCTCGATGTCGGTCATGGGGTGACCGTAAGAGCCATTCAGGCCAGATCCTGACCTAAATCCCCCTCGCATTTAGTCGACTAAATGCGAGCATGTTCGCGTCCGTCCGTGAAGGCCTCCTTCCCTACCCTGAAAGTAGTGAAGGGGCCCTTCACGACGAGGCCGCCGCCGTCCCTGGCGATCGCGGAGGGCGAAGGGAGCTTTCCCTGCATCCGATGCGACGAAAGTCCCCTTCGCAACACTGTCTTTGGCCCACCGTGGCGATCGCCGCATTCGTCCGTGAAGGCCTCCTTGAGGGACCCAGAGTCCCTCAAGGAGGCCTTCACGGACTGGGTGATCGCTGCGTTTAGTCGACTAAATGCGGACGGTCTGTGTGGCGCCGAAGGTGTCCTTCACCGGCACCTCGAAGGTCTTCCGCCGCACGGTCACGCGCACGACTTCCTGCCGCTGCGTCGGATCCGAAACCGCCAGCTGCCAACCGTTCCCGGTCCGGCCGAGCGCCACCGACGCCGGACCGGACACCGACACCTCGTCGACCGAGCCGGCGGCGAAGAAGTTCGCCAGCAGGGTCGCGTCCCACAGCCGGACCGCCTGCACGGTCGCCGTGTTGGACCGCACGCGCCACGACCAGGCCGAGGCGATCGTCTGCACCACAGACGCGGTCGGCAGGACGGCGTACGCGTAGGTCGCGTTCGAGGGCTTCTCGCCGTGCTCGATGACCAGCTTCTGGTAGCGCCGCGTGTAAGGCACCGTGGTGCCCTTGGTGTTGGCGCCCTTGTCGATGTCGCGCCAGGTCCCCGTCCGGTCCTCGCGCAGCGCGGTGACCTCGGCGTCGTCGAGCAGGACGTAGCCACCGACCCGTTCGAGATGCAGCCATCGCTTGCGCCGCAAAGACTCCGAGCCCCCGACGAGATGCCCGTCGGCCAGCAGGACACCGATGCCGTTCTCGCCGAGATTGCGGTTCTCGATCGTGGTCCGGATCCGCTCGCCGGAGGAGTCGGTGATCCCGGCACCGAGGCACACCACACCCGATGGCGTGAAGAACCACGACTTCTTCGCGGTCAGCGTGCCGTCCTGCGAGACGAAGTCGAGGGCGTGCGCGCCGTGCCGCGCGTCCCAGCGGACGCCGCCACAGTGGTCCTTGCCGGTCAGCGGCACCGACTCCAGTTTGGGGGTCGGACCGCTCTTGGTGGTCGTCCCCGGCAGCAGCTGCGGATCGACCGTCGGCCAGTAGGCGTCGGTGAAGTGCCCCTTCGCCTTGGGCAGGAACAGGTACAGCGAGCCGTCACCGACGTACCAGCCGTGCAGGTTCATCGAGTTGATCGACTCGTACCGCGCGATCCGCGTCGAGGCGACGCCGAGCGAGGCCGACCAGCCTTCGGTGATGTGCACCATCCGGTCCTGCTGGCCGAACACGCGGTGCGTCGCGACCGTCGGCGTCGCCCGCACGTTGGTCGCCAGCAGCTCCTGTGCGAACTCGATACCGGGGATGCCGACGAGGTCCGGCCCAGGCGCGAACCGCTCGGGGTCGGGGATCTTGAGATACGGCGCGAAAGTGTCCTCGGTGATCCACTTCGCGGCGAGACCGCCGAGCTCCTCCTTGCGCTTCCCGCTCGCCGACCGGGCCAGCAGGACCACCGCGCCGGTGAGCTGGTGCCCGATGTCGTGCGCGGATTCCCCTTGCCGGGAAAGGAACCGGCCGCGGACCGACTCCATCAGCGCGCCCGCGTACACGAACGGCGCGAACGTGTCGGCGACCAGCGCGTACGCCTCGTCGCGGACGTCGGCGGGCAGTTCGAACTCCGTGCCCTTGGTGACGTGGATGGCGGACGCGACCGCGGTGAGCAGGATGATCCCGTAGTGCCCGGGATAAGGCACCGAATCGTGTTGCAGGAACGAACCGTCGGTGTGGAAACCGTCGCCGCCGGAGCGGTGGAGCTTGGCGATGACGCTCGCCGCTCCCCCGCCTTCGACGTCGGTGAACGCGCCGACACCGCGCTTGATCCGCTCGGCGTCTCCCAGCATCGCGCCGGAGACGACGGAGATCGTCGACTTGTCCGCGCGGTTGGCGCCGGTCTCGACGACGCTCGGATTGTTCGTGCGGAGGTTCGGATTGCCGGAGAATTTCAGCACCGGCTTCAGATACTTGGCGAGCTCGTCCTGGGTGAGCTCGTCGGCGACCGTGGCGAGGATGTGCAGCAGGTAGAGCGGGATGCCGATCTCGTAGGTGTACCAGTTGCCGATCTCGGCGGTCTTCTCGCTGTACTGATCGCTGGTGTACAACAGTTCCAGCGCGCCCTTGATCCGGGCGAGCACGGCGGGGTCACCCGCGAGCGCACCGCCGGGAGTGCCCCAGTTGACCACGATCGCGCGGAGCCGTGCGTACATCGATGTCGTGAAGTCGCTGCCGGGGCCGAGCGGGAGGTCTTTCCACAGTGGACCGTCGCCGACCGTCATGCTGTCGTGGTAGGCCTTCGCGACCCTGTCGAGGTTCGCCAGCGCGGCCGTGCGTTCCGCCGACGGCCGGTTGATACCGGTCTGCAGTTCGCGATAGCCGGTCACGATGGACGACGAGCCCGAAGCGACGGGCTGCGCGGACGAAGTGCCCGCGAGTGCCGAGGTGAGCGCCACCGAAGCGGCCGCTGCCGCGCCTCCCCGCAAGGCCGTCCTCCTGTCGAAGTTACCGAATCCGGGCATGACAGTGCCTCCCAAAGGGTCGTAAGACGGCGATCAAGGGCGGCGGCGGGTGCTGCGGCTCGTGAGTGGCAAGGACGGTTCTAAGCGTCCTTGCCACTCACGAGGTTTACTGGCGCTTCCCGTCGGTCCTGCGGGGCAGGTCCCACGGGTTGTTCTCCTGCAACGGTTCCGGCAGCAGCGCGTCGGGGAAGCCCTGCCAGGCGATCGGTCGCAGGAACCGCTCGATCGCGGCGGTGCCGACCGAGGTACTGGTCGGCGCGGTGGTCGCCGGGTAGGGACCACCGTGTTCCTGTGCCCAGGTGACGGTGACTCCGGTCGGCCAGTCGTTCCACAGCAGACGGCCGGCGACCCTGGTCAGCGACGGGAGGACCGGACGAATCCAGTCCACATCGGACTCTTCACCCTGGATGGTCGCGGTGAGCCCCGGTTCCATCACCCCCAGCAGGCTGATCAGCTCGGCCTGGTCGGTGTAGGTGACGATCAGCGACGCCGGTCCGAAGCACTCCTCGCGGACCGTGTCGGCGTCGGCGAGGAACGCCTTGGCGGTGGTGGCGAGCAGCGTCGCGCCGTGCGAGATCCCTTCCCCACCACCGGATTCCGACAGCACCTCGACGCCGTCGACGTCGCTGAGCTTCGCGAGTCCGTCGGCGAAGCCCGCCGCGATACGCTCGTTGAGCATCGGCTGCGCCGGGATCGCCGCGACCGCCTCGCGCAGCGTGTCCTCGAGGCCATGACCCTCGGGCAGGAACAGCAGCCCCGGCTTGGTGCAGAACTGCCCGGCACCGAGGGTGAACGAACCCGCGTACCCCTTGGCGATCGCCTCACCGCGCGCGTCGATCGCGCCCTGGGTGACGACGACCGGGTTGACGCTGCCGAGTTCGCCGTAGAACGGGATCGGTGACGGCCGCGAGGTCGCGATGTCGAACAGCGCGCGCCCGCCCAGCACGGAACCGGTGAACGACGCCGCCTGGATCCGCGGGTCCTTCAGCGCCGTGACCCCGTTCTGCTGGCCGTAGATGACCGCGAAGATGCCTTCCGGCGCACCGGCTTCGACCAGCGCGTCGCGCAGGACCTCGCCGGTGCGGGCGGACAGCTCCGGGTGCCCGGAGTGCGCCTTGAGCACGACCGGGCAGCCCGCGGCCAGCGCCGACGCGGTGTCACCGCCCGCGACGCTGAACGCGAACGGGAAGTTGCTGGCGGCGAACACCAGCACCGGCCCGATCGGGGTGAGCAGACGGCGGATGTCCGGCCGCGGCCCCATCGGCCACGCGGCGTCCGCGTGGTCCACGGTGGCGCCGAGGAACTCGCCGTCCGCCAGCACCTCGCCGAACAGGCGCAGCTGGAACGTCGTGCGCTTCAGCTCACCCTGCAGCCGCGGGGAGGCCGGGAGGTGCGTCTCCTGGTTGGCCAGCGCGATCAGCTCTTCGGCCGCCGCGTCGAGGGCGTCCGCGGCCGCGTTCAGCCATCCGGCGCGCTGGGCTGGGGTCGCGGCCGCCGTCGTGCCTGCCGCATCGGCGGCGGCCGCGAGGATCTGTTCGAGCGTGGCGGGATCCGTTGCCTGGCTCATTTTCTTGCGTCTCCTAGAGTTCTTGCGCGGCGCTGACGGCGGCGATGAGATCCGCCCAGCGCCCCGGGCCGGCGAGGCCGAGGTGGTACAGGTGCAGCTCGGTGGCGCCTGCCTTGCCGAGTTCGGTGGTGTAGGCCTCGATGTCGGGCACCGGGCTCGCCGCCACCGCGGTGATGTAGCTGCCGACGGCGACCTTCTCCGGCAGTTTCGCCCGCGCCGCCGCGACCGCGTTCACGCTGGGGTGACCGGGTGCCCAGTTCTGCAGCACCACCGCGTCGACGTCGTCCGGGGCCGACGGCGTCAACCCCGGCAGCGCGCCGGTGACCCACGGGTCCATCGCGCCGTGCAGCACGATCCGGGGCCCGGACGGGATCTTCTCGAGCACCGCGCGCCGCAGGGCGTCGGTCGCGTTCTGGCGAGTGTCGAGCAGGACCTGCCGCAACGTGGGCAGGATCTTGTCCTCGGTGGCACGCAGGTCACCGCTGTCGATCAGCCGCCGGACCTCGGCCCGCAGCTTGCCCAACGCCTTCGCCGGATCCTGACCGGCCGCGGCCCAGGCGTCGAGACAGTCGTCGCAGCAGCAGATCGACAGCAGCCGCGCCACCGCCGGCGACCAGACACCGTCGGTCTTCTCGTGCTGGTGCTGGTGCACGGCGCCGAGCGGACCGCAGGCTTCGAGGATGACCGTGGCGAAGTCGAGCCCGGCGAGGCTCTCCGCCGTCACGTTGGCCGCGTACTCGCGGACCGCGGGTACGCCGGGACACAGGGCCCACGGATACCGCTCGCCGAAACAGTTGCGCACGGTGAAATCCGGGAATTCCGTGCCCAGCTGGGAGTTGTGCGTCAGCACGATCCACGCCGCGGCCGGGATGCCCGCCTCGTTCAGCGCCCGGACGGCGTCGCCCGCACTGTCGCGGCTTTCCACCCAGTCCGGCTCGGCGGGCTTCAGCTCACCCCACGCCTCGTCGCGCACCGGCCGGTACAGCGCCGCGTGGCGCGCGACGACCGAGGTGCGCTCGGGCGACCAGGGCGTCGCCGCACGGGCGCTGTGGTACGACACGGCGACGGCGACCTCGTCGACGCCGAGTTCCCGTACGCGCTCGACGAAGCCGGGATCGTCGACGACGTCCCAGGGGTAGGCGTATCCGGTGACCTTCACCTCGTCACCACCGTGCCGTGTTCGGTTCGAAGCTTCCCACGAACTTCCGCATATAGGTCACGTCATCCCGTTTGGTCTGTCCACTTCGGACATAGTCTTCATGGGCCCGCGCCAGCGCGTCGGGGTCGAGTTCGACCCCCAGCCCCGGCTTGTCGGGCACCGCGACCGCACCGTCGACGAACTCCAGCGCACCCGGGGCGATGACGTCGGCCGTCTTCCACGGCCAGTGGGTGTCGCAGGCGTAGGTCAGGTGCGGCGTCGCCGCGGCCACGTGCACCATAGCGGCCAGACTGATCCCGAGATGACTGTTCGAATGCATGGAAAGGCCCACGTCGAAGCATTCCGCCGTGGTGGAGAGGGCCTGGGTGTCCCGCAGACCACCCCAGTAATGATGGTCCGAAAGTATGACCCCGACCGCTCGCTGCCGGAAGGCGGGCTCGATGTCCGCGAAGCGCACCACGCACATGTTCGTGGCCAGCGGCATGTTCGACCTCTCCGCGACCCGCGCCATGCCCTCGATACCCGGCGTCGGGTCTTCGAGGTACTCCAGGACGCCGTCGAGTTCTTCGGCGACCCGGATCCCCGTCTCGACCGTCCACGCCGCGTTCGGGTCGATGCGGAGCGGGTGGTCCGGGAAGGCGTCCGCGAGCGCGCGGATCCCGTCCATCTCCTCGTCGGGGTCGAACGCTCCGCCCTTGAGCTTGATGGAGCCGAAGCCGTACTCCTCCACCATGCGGCGTGCCTCGCCGACGAGCGCGTCCGGCGTGGTCACCTCGCCCCAGGAGTCCTCCTCGGCGCCGATGTGGGCGCCGAACTTGTAGAACAGGTAGGCGGAGAAGTCGACGGCGTCGCGCGCCTTGCCGCCGAGCAGGTCCACGACCGGCCTGCCGAGGTAGTGGCCCTGCGCGTCGAGCGCGGCCACCTCGAACAGCGAGTACACGCTGGCCACGGTCTTGCTGACGGAGAAACCGCCGGTGAGCCCGTGCGCGTCGGCGAAGACGACCTCGCCCAGCGTGGTCGCGACCTTCCGGCGGAGACCGGGCAGGTCGAACACGTCGTGTCCCTTGAGCTCCGGCAGCACCTTCCGGACCTGGTCGAGGAACGCGAGGTCACCGTAGGACTCGCCCAGGCCGACCACCCCGTCCTCACAGATCAGCTGGACGACCCCGCGCAGCGCGAACGGCTCGTGCACGCCCATCGCGTTGAGCAGCGGAGGGTCGGCGAAGGCGACCGGGGTCAGGACGACGTCGAGAACCTTCATCTTCAGGCACCGGCCTCGACGGACTTGAGGACGGAGAATCCGTCGTCGACGATCTTCTCCAGCCGGGTGATCTGGTCCGCGGTGGGCTCGACCAGCGGCGGGCGCACCGAGCCGACCTTGTCCCCGCGCAGCCGCGCGGCGGCCTTGACCAGCGACACGGCGAAGCCCTGCCCCTCGTCCCGCAACGCGACCAGCGGGAGGTAGAAGCCGGCGAGCAGCGCCTCCATGACGGCGTCGTCGTTCTCCGCGAGCGCGCGGTGGAACCGGGCCGCGATCTCGGGCGCGAAGCAGTGCACGGCCGAGGAGTACCGCGCCACGCCGATCGCGGCGTAGGCGCGCGCGGAGACCTCCGCCGTCGGAAGACCGTTGAAGAACAGGAAATCCTTGGCCCGGTCGGTGCCGACGGAGCGGATCGTGGTGATGATCCGGCTCATGAGTTCGACGTCGCCGAAGCCGTCCTTGATGCCCACCACCGACGGGATGTCGAGCAGTTCCACCGCCGAGCCCGGGGTGAACACGCCGGTGGAACGGTGGTACACGATCACCGGGATCGAGGAATCCCCGACGGCGTACCGGACGTGGTCGACCAGCCCGGACGGCGGGCCGGTGACCAGGTACGGCGGCAGGAGGAGGACGCCGTCCGCGCCGCCCGCCTCCGCCGCCGCGATCCCGGCACGGGCCGAGGCCGCACCGCCGCCGGCGCCGACCCAGACGGGCACACGCCCGGCCACGACCTCACGAGCCTTACGCAGGATCGCTGCGTGCTCGTCCGGGGACAGCGAGCTGAATTCGCCCGTACCGCAGGCGACGAACAGCGCACCGGCTCCGGCGGCCACGTGGCTCTCGACGGTTTCCGCGAACGCGTCGAGGTTGAGTTCCAGCCCCTCGGTGAAGGGGGTCAGGGGGAACGCCAGTAGGCCGTCGAGTTCGATCTTGGGCTGTGCCATGGATTTCTCTTTCGTTCTTTGTGGATGGTCCCGGGTACGGGCCCGGTCAGGCGGGCACGGTGGTGCCGTCCTGCGACTTGCGGGGTAAGACGTCGTCGTCGCGGTCGATCGTGTCGATGATCTCGTCGGTGGAGGCCTTGCGCTCGGGCATGAGGTAGCCGAGCCCGATGAACAGCGCCAGCGAGACCAGGATCGGGGTGGACACGGTGACCGCGAGGGTGGCGTTGTAGCCGTAGTAAGCGATCGCGTAGGCGATGAGACCACCCGCCCACGAGATCAGGGCCGCGCGGGAGCCGGAGCGGCGGAACGCGGGGAGCATGCCGAGCAGCAGCGGCACCGAGATCGGGCCCATCAGGGCCGCGACCCACAGCACCACGATACCGAGCACACCGCCGAGTTTCTCGGCCTGCGTGGCCACCGCCATGGTGAGCACGACGAAGATCACCGTCGAGATCCGCGCGGCGAGCAACCCCTGCGATTCGGTGAAGTTGCGGGCCTTCTTCCACAGCACCGGCATCATGTCGCGGGTGATGACCGCGGAGATCGCGTTGGCGTCCGAGGAGACCATCGCCATGGTGTGCGAGAAGATCCCGGCCAGCACCAGCCCGACCAGACCCGGCGGGAGGAACGTCGTGGTCATGATCGCGTAGGCGTTGTTGGGGTTCGAGATGTTCGGGATCAGCAGCGGGGCGGCGAACATCGGGAACATCATCACCAGCGGCCACACCAGGTACAGGATCGAGGAGAGCCGCGCGCCGCGACGGGCCTCGTAGGTGTTCGGCGCGGCCATGTAGCGCTGCGCCAGGTTCCACATACCGCCGTTGTACTCCAGCGTCTTCACCAGCACGTAGACGAGCAACACGATGGTGGTGAACTTCGAAGTGGTCGGGTTCAGGTGGGCGGGCGGGAGGTCCCCCCACACGGTCCACAGCCCGGAAACGCCGCCGAGCTTGTCCAGCACGACCCACAGCATCACGATCGCCGCGATGGCCTGGATGACGAACTGGCCGAAGTCGGTGAGCGCGTCGGCCCAGAGACCGCCGACGGTGCAGTAGATCAGCGTGATCGTGCCGGTGATGATGATGCCCCAGGTGTAGGGCACGCCCGCGAAGACGTTGAGGATCGTCGCGACCGCGAACCACTTGGCCGCGATGTCGAAGATCTTCAGGAGGCTGCCGCTCCAGGCGAGCGCCTGCTGAGTGGGCACGTTGAAGCGCTTCGCCAGGTACTCGAGCGGCGAGGCGACACCGAGCTTCGACCGCAGGCGGTTCCACCGCGAGGCGAACAGCCAGCTGCCGATGCCGACACCGATGCCGATACTGGCCATTCCCCAGAAGTAGACGGTGATGCCGTCCGTGTACGCAACGCCCGCGTACGCGACGAACAGCACGGCGCTGTAGCCGGACATGTGGTGGGAGATGCCGGCCAGCCACCACGGCATCTTGCCGCCGGCCGTGAAGAAGTCACTGACCGTGTTGACCCGGCTGTGCGACCACAAGCCGATCACCACCATCAGGACGAAGTACGCGGACACCATGATCCAGTCCAGTAAATGCACCGCTGACTCCTTTCCGCGTTCACGAAGGCCCAGCCCGACCTGTTCACATCCATGAACGGAGTCTGTTATAGTGATTATGTTCATCCATAAGAACGCTGTTCGGGACGCTAATATGGCCGGAGTCACAAGTCAACGGCCGGATGGAGGAGCGCGGATGCCGCAGCAGGAAGCCGCTGTCACGGTGGCGAACGGCGCGCCTGAACCCGCCGGGGTGAAGTCCGCCAGGCGGGCGATCGACCTCATCGAGACCTTCGCCGCGAACGACGTGTGGCTTTCGCTGTCCGATCTCCACGCGCGGACCGGTTTCCCCAGGTCGAGCCTGCACGGCCTGCTCCGCACCCTGCTCGAAGCCGGCTGGCTGGAAGTGGACACCAACACCGCCCGCTACCGCCTCGGCGTCCGCGCGCTGATCTGCGGCACGGCTTATCTGGACCGCGACCCGGTCGTCCCGTACGCGACCGAAGCGCTGGAGCGGATCCGGGAGAAGACCGGCTACACGGCGCATTTCGCGCGCCGCGAGGGCACCGACGTCGTCTATCTGGAGACGCGCGAGTCCCGGCACTCGACGCATCTCGTGTCCCGCGTCGGCCGCACGCTGCCCACCCACGCGACCGCGCTGGGGAAGGCGTTGCTGGCCGAACTGACGCACGACGAGATCGACGGCCTCCTGACCGGAGAGCTGTCGGCGCTCACCCCGAACACCATCACCACGGCGGACGCGCTGCACGCCGAATGCGCGAAGACCCGCGAACGCGGCTATGCCTCGGAAATCGAGGAAGGCAGCCTCGGCGTCCGCTGCGTCGCGGCCGTGATCCCGTACCGCATCCCCGGCACCGACGCGATCAGCTGCTCCATGCCGGTCACCGAAGTCACCGACGCCGACGCCCAGCGCGTCGGCGAACTCCTCGCCGAAATCACCGCGGAACTCGGCCAGCAACTGCGCCGCGCCGGCATCCGCTGACCTGATTCGTCCTTTCCTTCACTGACAAGGGGTTCCCATGGCAGACCAGCGCGTCCTGATCACCGGCTCGGCGGGTATCGTCGGCACCCTGATGCGCCCGCGGCTGCGCCGTTCGGGCCGGGTGCTGCGCCTGCTCGACCTGGCCGCGCAGCCCGAAGCCTCGGGCGGCGAGGACGTCGAGCTGATCACCGCTTCGGTGACCGACCCGGAAGCGATGGCGAAGGCCTGCGCCGGCGTCGACGCGGTGATCCACCTCGGCGGGCACAGCCGCGAGAACTCGTGGGAAGCCACGCTCGACGTGAACATCAACGGCACCCACACCGTCCTCGAAGCCGCCCGCGCCGCCGGTGTGCCGCGCGTGATCTTGGCTTCCAGCAACCATTCCGTCGGTTTCCGCCGCAACGACGAGGCAGGCCCCGACGGCCTCCCCGCCGACTCGACGCCCCGCCCCGACACCTACTACGGCGTCAGCAAGGCGGCCATCGAAGCACTCGGCAGCCTGTACCACTCGCGGTTCGGCATGGATGTGATCGTCATCCGGATCGGCTCCTGCTTCGAAAGCCCGCTCGTCCTCGGCCCGCGCGGACTCACGACGTGGCTCTCCCCCGACGACGGCGCCCGGCTGTTCGAGGCCTGCCTGAGCTACCCCTCCCCCGGCTACCGGCTGATCTGGGGCGTCTCCGACAACACGCGCCGGATCTACTCGCTCGCCGAAGCCGAGGAACTGGGCTACAAATCGCTCGACAACGCGGAGACCTACGCCGAGCAGCTGGCGGACATGCCCGCGCCGACCGGGGTGGCGGCGGAGTACGTCGGTGGGCCGTTCTGCACCGCGCCGCTGGGGGCGCACAACCCGCTCTGAGGTTTCAGCAGCCGGTGACGCGGAGCTGTTGGGATGCGGCCGCTTCGACGGGACTGTGTGGATTTCTGGTCATCTAACGCCCCAAAATCCACACAGTCCCGGCCCGGCGAGCACCTCACCGCGCTCGCCCCTGAACCCACCCGGCCACCGCCAACACGAGCGGCGCCGCCAGCCAGCACAAGTAAGCCCAAGTACCCGAAGTAACGAACGAAACAGGAACCGAAACCCCGAACACCGCCGCCAGGCACACACTCCGCACCAGGTTCTGCCGGAACGCCCACGGCGGCGTGTCCGGGCGGTAGAGGTGTTCGCGCCGGATCTCCCGGATGACCAGCGCGAACGACGCGGACGCCAGCACCTGCACGATCGCGTACAGGCTGAACCGGGGCGGGAAGGCGCCGTCCGCGGTGATCACCCGGGTGGCGAACGGCGTCAGCACCTGCATGAACAGCCAGGCCAGCGTGAGGCTGATCAGACGGCTGTTCAGCGAGCGGACATGGCCGAAGATCTCGTGGTGGGCACGCCAATGGGCGGCGATCACCACGAAGCTGACGCCGAACGCCAGATACTCCTTGCCGTGGTCCGCCACCGAACTCAGCATCGCCTCGGTGGTGTCGCCGGCCGGAACGGGGAGTTCTAGCGCCAGCAGGGTGAGCGCGATCGCGATCACCGCGTCGATGAACATGGTGAGCCGCTCGGGAGGGGCTTGAGTCGCCATGATGCGGAAATCTCCCTCTGCGTCAGGCGACGGTCGCCGCGCGGAGCTTCCGGGACCACACGGCCAGGATGATCATCACGGCGGGGATGAGCAGGTCGTTGGCGAGAACGCCGCCGGTGTTGCCAGGACTGTGGACGCCGTTGGCGAACCACTGGTAGACGTGGCCGACCAGGGCTCCCCAGAGGAACATCCCGGCGCCGAGCCCGATGGTGACCCGTTCGCGCGCGGACGCCGAGGCGGCGCGGAATCCCATGACGGCCAGTCCGAGGTTCGCGAAGGCGATCTCGAACAGGAAGGGCGTCCGCTCGAAGCCGATGGCGGTGGCCATGACGTCCGGGAACGCGAGGAACGCGACCGTCATCCACAGGCTGCCGAAGCCCAAAGCGCCGATCGCCCACCAGCGCTGCCAGATCTCCAGCCGTTCCCGAGTCGTCGGGGCGTGGCGGGCCCGCAAGAACGCGCCGACAGCCGGGACCAGCATCCAGACCAGCGGGAAGGCGGATTGGGCCAGGTAAGAGAAGTTGTCCATGCCTTCAGTCTTACCTAGTTAATATTAACTCGTCAACAATCAGGTATAGTGATCCCCGTGGATGACGGACTCGCAGACCTGTTGCACCGCGTGGTCATGCTGCTGGGCGAGAACGCCCGGCGGCGCACCGAGGACACCGACGGCTTGACCTACAGCCAGATACGGCTTTTGGGCACCCTCGAGGAGATCGAGCCGGCGACGCAGCATCGGCTCGCGCAGGCGCTTTCGGTGTCCGACCCGGCGATCAGCCGGGCGCTACGACCACTCGAGGCGGACGGCCTGGTGCAGATCACCGTCGACCCCGAGCACGCGCGCCGACGGCTTGTCCGGCTCACCGAGGTCGGCCGGAAAGCCTTCCACGCCGCCGGAAAACCGCTTTACGACGAGTTCCGCGCCGGGCTCATCGCGGCGGGCTTCCCCTACGAGCGCTACCTCGAAGACACCCTTCGGCTGGCCGAGATCCTCTCCCCCGATCAGGGAACGCGGCGCTGATCCGGAGCCGCCCACCCGTTGATCACGGCGAGCAGCTCGAGATACCGCTCCCGCCGGGGATCGTCGGCGACGTCCAGCCAGGGCAGATCTCGCCGCGGGGCGGCGTCGTACCCTTCGGCGAGACGTCGCATGAGGGCCCGGAAATCCGGATCCCTGGCCAGCCCGGCGAGTTCCACCCAGGCGTCGACCTGTTCGACCGCGGGACTTTCGGGTAGTTCGGGTGTCATCGAGCGGGCGATCCCGGCGAACCCGGGATGCTCGAGACCGCCGAAGACGGCGTCGAGGAAGTCGTCGATCAGACGGCGGCGTTCTTCCTCGGTCAGCTTGGCGAGGTCGTGCATGAGAGTGATCTCCTCGGGAGTGGTTCCGCGCCGGGTCACGGCTTTCAGCACCGCGTGGCGGAGGCGCAGCACGTGGATCTGCGCTTCCAGCGCCCGCAGGTGCGCCTCGGCGACGTCGGGAAGAGCGGCTTCGCTTTCGAGGACCTTCCGGATCGTGGCCAGGTCGAGTCCCAGCTCGCGCAGGGTGCGCACGAGCTCCAGGCGCGCGAGCGCGTCGACGCCGTAGCGGCGGTGCCCGGACGCGGTGCGCCCGGACGGGGCCAAGATGCCTCGGTCGGAGTAGAAGCGGATGGTCTTGACGGTCAGCCCGGTCCGCCGGGAGAGCTCGCCGATCGAGTACCGGGGATCGTCCATTCGCCTACCCTCGCACCTCCCCTCGGGGGAGATACAAGTGCGATCACGCGCGCGGCGCGGGCCCCGTCAGACAGTGCTGCACGAGCGGGCCGAACGTGGCGACCAGCTCGTCGACGGACGACGACGCGATCGGCTCGATGCGCATGATGTACCGGGCGACCGCGAGCCCCAGGATCTGCACGTTGACCATGCCCGCCCGCAGCGCGGCGTCCGGCGTGTCGAGCAGCGCCGCGAGCCTGCCGGTGATCTCCCGGTCGATGAACTCGCGCAGCAGCGCTTCGGCCCGAGAGTCGGTGGGAGCCGACCGTGTCAGCATCATCAGCGGCGTGCGGTCGGATTTGTCGAGGTTCTCCACCAGCGTCCGGACGAGACGCTCGCCGGAGATCTCGATCGCGGCGCTGAACAGGCCTTGTTTCGTGCCGAAGAAGTAAAAGACCATCGCCGGGTCGACCTCGGCGGTGGTGGCGATCATGCGCACGGTCGTGCCGCCGTAACCGTGCTCGTGGAACAGCTCACGAGCGACGCGCAGGATCCGCTGCTTGCTCTCCGCAACGGTTTCGCGAAGGTGGGCGGCTGGCGCACGGTAGCCGAAGGTGTCGCGTCACGGGTGGTGTTCCTCGTCGCGTACCTGGCGACCGGGCAGGTGCTGACGTCGGCGCTGATCACGGTCGGCGGCGTGATCGGCTTCGGCGGCGACGCTATTACTTGTGCACGACGGTATTCCTGGCGAAGTTCGCGATCGCCACGGCGGCGCTGGTGCCGCTGTACCTGGCGGGGACGGTGATTCCGCTCGGCATCGCCGCCACCCTGCTGGGTGGCGCGCCCGCGGCGGGTGTCTGCCTCTATCTGTGCTGGCGGATCGTGCGCGAAGAACCGCGAACCGCCGGGTGAGACGACGGTTGCCAGGAAAGGTCCTTTCCTGGCAACCGCGGGTTCAGCCCACCGTGATGGACTGGAACTTCACCTCGATCCGGGGCGGGCCCGTCCCGTCTCCGGAACCCTTCTCCGCGTCCACGCCACCGCGCGCGACCTTGTCGAGTGTCTGGAGGCCCTCGTCGGAGATGCTCCCGAACACCGTGTACTCCGGCGGCAGCGGCGCTTCACCGAAGACCATGAAGAACTGGCTGCCACCCGAGTCCGGGTTCTGCGTCTTCGCCATGGCGATGAGCCCGCGGCCGTACTTGAGCTGGGGGAAGATCTCGTCCGGGATCGTGTAACCCGGTCCGCCCATCCCGGTGCCCTCCGGGTCGCCGCACTGGAGCATCTGCAGCCCCGAAACGCCGAGCCGGTGGCACGAGGAGCCGTCGTAGTAGCCCTGTTGCGCCAGCGAAAGGAAGTTCGCCACGGTGCACGGCGCTAGACCTCGGTCCAGCGTCAGTCCGATGTCACCCGCGGTCGTCTTGACCGTGACCGCCGACGTGCCGGACGCCGGAGTCGGCCCCGCCGCCGGCGGGTTCACCTTCTTCGCCGGCTCCTTGGAGGTGTCCGCCGGGTAGGCGCACTCCGTCGGATCCGCGAGCGGCGTCGTGCGTTTCGGCAGTTCGGTGCGGGCGGACGGGATGTCCACCGGGCTCGGCGTCGCCGTGTCCTGGGTGCTGGACGCCGGAGCCGACGAGGACGACGCGACCGCGCTCTCGCCCTTCTTGTCCGACAGGAAGAACCCAGGCGCCACGAACCCGAGGATCGCCACGACGGCGACCACCACGACGAGTCCCAGCACCCCGAGCCCGACCCACAGCGCCGTCTTGTTCGAAGACGGCGGCGGCTGCTGCGGCGCGCCGTACCAGCCTTGTTGCTGGTACGGCTGCTGCGGATAAGGCTGCTGCGGATAAGGCTGCCCCGGCTGAGGGCCTGGGTCGGGCGCCTGGCCTTCGGGCTCGCCCGGCTGCGGCGGCTGGGACATCTGTGCTCCTGTCGTCCGGAGGAAGTACGGGAACACTCTTGCGTATCTCCGTTCAGCAGGTCACGGCATCCCCCACGGTGTGCCGTCCCCGTTCGCCGGGACGGGCCGGATCTCGAAATCCGGCCGGTCGCCCGCACGGTGCACGACGGCCTCTTCACCGCGCCGCAGATCGATCCGGACGTCCCCGTTCGGCAGCCGCCGCCAGCGTTTCGGCCTTCCCCACCGGTCACGGACGGTCAGCTCGCCATCGAGATCCGCCCGCAGCACGCACGGCGCCCCGGCCTCGCTGGTGATCTTGACCCACCGCGTCTTCCCGCCCTGCCGCGAGGCGCTGACCAGGAACGCCCCCTCCGTGCGGAAGTCGCGCAGCGCGGCGTCCGCCCATTTCGCGGGCACCGCAGGGAAGAGCCGGATCACGCCGCCCCAGCTCTGCACGAGCATGTCGTGCAGCGACTGCGCGGCCGAAAGCGGCGTCTCGATCACCGGACCGGATTCCTTGTACATCGTGTTCGGCTGGAGGTAGCGCCGCTGGAGTTCGCCGAGGTAGAACTCCGCCTTCTCGCCGCGCAGCATCTGCGCCGACATCGACGCGGCGCCGGTGAACGTGTAGCCCTGCAACGCCCCCTCGAAGCCCACCCAGTGATCGAGCGAGGTCTCGATGATCCGCCGGTGCTCCGGTCGTTCCCAGGTGATCTCGTACAGCGGGTAGATCTGCAGCAGATGCGAATAGTGCCGATGCGACTTCGCGAACGGCACACCCGCGCCGATCATGTAGCCGTTGGCATCGGCCGGATACGGGACGAGCGTGGCCAGGACCTCCCGCCACCGTCGCGCGAGCGGATCGTCGATGCGCAGTTCCGCCGCCGCCTCCAGCAGGGTCTTGCAACCCCAGCGGATCAGCGCGAGGTCGTAGTTGCAGTCGGGCGCGTTGACGCCGTACTCCGGGGAGAACGTCGCCGGAAGGTGCAGCTTCCCGTCCGCCCCGGGCGTCAGGAAATGGAGGTAGTAGTTGATCGCCTTGCGCAGCAACGGGAACAGGGCCTCCCGCAGCAGCCGCCGGTCCATCGTGTGCCGGTAGGACAGCCAGACGTTGTGCAGCGCCCAGGTGAGGTTCCCGACCTCCGGCGTCGGCGTCTCCTTGCCGGGGATACCGACCGGGAACCCGGCGTTCGTCCCGACCGCGCCGTTGAGCAGGTTCATGTCCGTCGTCCGCGGGATGCCCGCCGAATCGTGCTGGTACGGCTCGGCGACCTGACTCGTCAGGTTCGCCCGGTACTCGCCGAGCGCGTGGCCGACGGCGTCCAGTTCGAGATGGTTGGAGCCGTGGATGAGCCAGTACTCGAGCTGGACGTTGAGGTTCCACCACGTCGCGGGCCACGGGGTCGGCTCCAGCCACGGCCCGCAGGTCGCCATCACCGGAGCTTCCCGGCGCGCGGCGGAAGCGATCTTGTACAGCTGGATCCAGTAGAAGCTCTGGAGCCGGGTGTCCGGAATGGACAGGAAGCCGTGCCGGTAGTAGTCGTGCCACCAGCGGCGGTGTCCGGCCGCCAACGCCGAGAACGGCTCGGCCCGGCGGATCGTCTTCAACGCCTCCCGTGCGGCGGTCCGCTTCGGATACGACCAGGCCACGGACGTGTACAACGTCCGCTTCGAGCCTTGGGCGACCTCGCGCCACGCCGTGACATGCTCGCCGCCCGCCAGCAGGCTCTGCACGGAAAGCCTGCTGTCACCGCTGCTTTCCAGACTCGCGGGCGGGTTGGCGACATACCCGGCGGGCGGCGGCTTGCCGAACTTCGGATCCGTTCGCGGGCTCACCGCCTCGGCCGGATGGAAGACCCACGCGAAACCGCGCTCCCCCTCGGTCGGTTCGACCTCGACGGCCAGCAGTGACTGTCCGGTGTGGACGATCGCCCGCAGCGAAAGGCTGCCCGCGGCCGTGGTGATCGTGCCCCTGAGTTCGGCGTTCCACAGGTCCATCCGCCAGTCGATCCCGGTGATGGCGCCGACCGGTTCGAGGGTGAAATACCCGATCGGCAGCCGCGCGAGCCCGAAGAGGGAGCCGAACTCCGGCCGGTGGTCCTGCACCTCGCTGTGCTGGACGTTGAACCGGACGGCGTTCCGGCCGGGTTCGGCGTAGATGCCCGACCCGAGGAACCCGTTGCCCAGGAATGGGCCTTCGTACCAGGTCTTCGGCATCCGGCGCCAGATCAGGTCGGCCGTGCCGAGGAAACCGGGCCAGTCGAGGCCGCCGAGCGCGAAGTCGTTCTCCACCGCCGACGCGGACGGCGTGAGGCCGGCCGCGGCCACACCCGCCAACGCCCCGCCGAGCACCGTCCTGCGAGTGATGTCCATGCTCAGATCCCCCAAGCCGGAGTTCCACGGTCGCCGGGCACGTCCCGCGCCTCCAGTTCCGGATGTGTGCCGCGCCGCGAGACGACGGCCGTCCCGCCACGGCGGAGCGGAATCGAGATCGTGCCGAGATCCGTTCGACGCCAAGGAAGCCGCCTTCCGCGCGCGTCGCGGACCTCGATGTCTCCGGGGATCCCGTGCCGCAGGACGAGCGGCTCCCCCGCCTCGCTGTGGACGCGGACCCATTCGGTCGCGCCGTTCCGCCGCGACGCGTCCACGAGGAACGCCCCCTCCGCGCGCAGGCTTTCGAAGGACGCGTCCGGCCACGTCGACGAGACCGACGGGAAGATCTTGAGCACGCCGTGATCACCCTGCAGAAGCATGTCCACAACGGACTGTGCGGCAGTGATGGGGCTCTCGATCGCGAGGTTCGCCCCTTCGCGGTACATCGTGTTCGGCGTCAGCTGGGTGTTCGCGACGACGGTTCCGTCGAGGAAGATCTTCAGATAGCGCAAGGCCTCCTCGGGCTCGTCCATCACGGAACTCATCGACGACGCCGCCGCGAAGCTGTAACCGTGCCATTTGTCCTGCGCGCTCGACCAATGCGCGAAGGTCCGGCGCATGATGTCCCGGTCGCCGGGACGGTCCCAGAGTTTCTCGCGCAGCGGATAGAGCCAGAGCAGATGCGAGAAGTGCCGATGTGATTCGGCCAGCGGGACGCCGTCGCCGATCAGCACGCCTTGAGCGGGATCCTGGTGGTACGGAACCAGTTTCTCGCCGATCTCCCGCCACGCCGGCACCCGGGGATCGTCGATCCGCAACTTGGCCGCCGATTCGACGAGCGTGCGCGCGGCCCAGCGGATCAACGACAGGTCGTAGGTGCAGTCGGCCGCGTCGGCGTACTCGGGCGACCTCGTCATCGGCAGGTGCAGGGCCCCGTCCGGGCCCGTCGCGAGGAAATGCCGGTAGTAGTTGAGCGCCTTGGCGAGCGTCGGATACAGGACGTCGCGCAGGACCCGGTGGTCCATGCTGTGCCGGTACGCGAGCCAGACGTTGTGCAGGCCCCAGATCAGGTTTCCGGTCTGGTCGTTCTTGGTGGCGGGCCCGGGGATCCCGACCGCGCGGGTGCCGCCGGGCCGCAGCCGCCAGTCGCCCGGATGCGAAAGCGCGTACGTTTCGCCGTCCCGGTAGGCGGGAGGCACCGAGAGTTCGAGGTTGGCGTGGTCACGGCGGAAGGTCGCGGTGACGGCGTCGAGTTCGGGATGGTTGCTGCTGTTGACGATCGGATACGTGACCTGGACGTTCAGGTTCCACCACACCGCCGTCCAGCTGTTGCCGACCTCCGGGAACCACGGCCCCCATTCTGCGACCACCGGACCGTTCGCGCGGGTGGCGCACGCGGTCTTGTACAGCTGGATCCAGTAGAACCGCTGGATCCGTTTGTCCGGAATGGACACGAAACTGCGCCGGTAGAAGGCGTTCCACCAGCGCCGGTGCCCGGCGACCAGCAGATCCGGGTCCGCCGCCGACGCCCGATCGACCCTCGTGATCGCTTCCGCGGTGTGCGTCGGCTCGGGGAACCCGTACGCGACCGTCGCCGCCAGGAGCCGTCGCGTGCCGATGGTCCGCTCACGCCATGCCGTCGTGTACCCGCCGCCCGCGTGCAGCGGCTGCTCGCAGTACCGGACGGCGCCCGCGCCGCCGAGCTTCGGATCGGGATTGGCCGTGTACTCGGGCGGTTTGCGGATCGTCCGGGTGGTGGCCGACGTGAGCGGCGTGAACCCCCAGTCCGCCGCCGCCTCCCCGGTGAGCGAGACGAGGAGGAGGTCCTGGTCGTTGTGGACCAGCGCGGAGAAGCGCACGGAGCCGCGGGTGGTGGTGATCGTGCCGCCGAGTTCGGCGTTGTACAGGTCGAGGTGCCAGTCCACCGCCGTGATCGCGCCCTCGAAGGTGAGGGTGAGGTAGCCGATCGGGAGCCGCGAGTACCCGATGCCCGCTTCCCATTGCCCGCGCTGGTCCTGGACACGCGAATGGCCGAGCATCACCTTGAGGACGTTCGGCTGCGCTCCCGCGTAGAACTGGACGCCGAGGAAGCCGTTGGCGAGGAACGGGCCCTCTTGCCAGCCCGTCGGCATCCGCTTCCAGACCATGCGCGCGTCGTCGACGATCCGGCGGTGGACGTCTTGTCCGGCGAGCGCCGGTGGCGCACCCTGAGCCCAGAGGCCACCGAGCGCCGCCGCCCCCGCCGCGACCCTCAGCATCGATCGCCTGGACAGCTCGGCCATGGGTCGCCTCCAGATTCATACTATGTTTACCGCAGATCAAGTCCTGGCGACCGGCATGTTTCCAGAAATGAGCAGGCTTTGACCAGAGCGCTCACCCGGAAAGCGGCAGATACATCCGACCTATCGGTCAGCGAGCAAGGTAGGCACGAGTTGCCTCGGGCGAGGCGTGACCGAGCATCTCGGAGGTGGTGCCGAGGTCGGCCCCCGCGCGGAGCAGGTTGACGGCGAAGGTCTTGCGCAGCGTTCGCGCGGACAGCCCCGGCATGCCGATCAAGGTCCCGAATGTCGCCACGACGTCGTTGACCGAACCTGGAGACACTCGGCAGCCGAAAGCGTTGAGGAAATACGCAGTCGCCTCGTCGGCACCCGGCCGCTCGGCACGGACCCGAAGATAGGCGTCGAGCGGCGGCCGGAGCTCGGGTGGCAGCGGAATCGTCCGCCGTCGCCCGCCGCGCACGATGACCGAGCAGGCCGACACGTCCCGCAGATCCAGCGCGGACAGTTCGGTGACCCGAACACCGGTACGCGCCAGGAAGTGCAGGACCGCCACGTCCTTGGTCGACAAAAGATGCGCCGCCGCGGCGAGCATCTCGTCCAGTTCGCCGTCGGCCAGCGGGGACAGCGTTGCCGCCTCGAACGACCGGCGCACCTCGATCCGGTCCAGCTTTCCCCGCACTACCCCGCCCAGCGGGGTGTCGGGCCACTTCCGCCACTGCAGAGGCCGGACCTTCGACAGGTCCTCCTCGGCGGTCGCCGCATGTTCGAGATCCACCGGTCCGCGGGCCGAGGTCAGCATCTGGTGATCGCGGTGCCGGTTCGCCTGGTTCACCCGGCGTTTGTGCCGCGGGAGGTTCTTGCGCGAAGACTTGTCGTTCGCACCGTAATCGTTGCGACGGTCCTTGGCGTAGCTCAGCCGCTTCTTCTCCTGCGGACTCTTCCGTCCCATACTGTCTCCCCCCGAGGTCGGCGGAAGGACGATAACGAGACGTCCGAGCCGCCGACCACCGATTTACCGGGGCTTCCGCAGATCATCCAGCGTTGAGTAACCGCGCCTTCAACGTCCTGACCGCCGCATCGGGCACACCACGCTGCCGCGCCCAGCCGGCGAAGCCACCGAAATCGTCCTCGACGCTGTCCAGCAGAGCGTTGATCGTGCTCTCGGTGCACCGGAACAGTTCCTCCGGCAACCGGAGCGCGCGGAAGCGCTCGATCACCCGGGGAAGGCTGTACGCGCTGCGCAGGTAGTCCTGGACGATCATTTCCCGCGACGCCCCGGCGAGACCGAGCGCGAGGGCCGTGACGACCCCGGTCCGGTCCTTGCCCGACGCGCAGTGCACGACGACGGGCCGGGCCAGCAGGACCGCCAGGATCTCGATGGCGACCGGGAGATCGTCGTCGTGCCGGAGATGGTCGACGTAGATCTCCTCCAGCGCGCTCGACCGTCCGCTTTGGACGGTACGCAGCGGCACGTTGACGTAGCGGACGCCGGGCAGTTCCGCCCTGCCCTCGCTGAACGTCTCGGCGCTGGAGCGGAGGTCGAGAACGCCTTCGATACCGAACCGGTCGAGCAGGAGTTCTTTGTCCGTCCCGGTCAGGGCCTGCAAGGTGTCACTGCGGAACAGCCGTCCCCGCCGGATCGGCCCGCCGCCGGCGTCGCGGAAGTTGAACGCGCCGGTGAGCGCGGAAGCGACCGCGGTCACCGGGGCTCCTCGCCGAGGGTGATCGTCCCCGCCGAGCCGTCGACGGTGATCATCTGGCCGGTGGTGACGAGCGTGGTCGCGCCGGGAACGCCGACCACGGCCGGGATCCCGTGTTCCCTCGCCACGGTGGTGCCGTGGGAGATCATCCCGCCGGTTTCGGTCACCAGCGCGGCCGCGGTCAGGAACAGCGGGGTCCAGCCGGGGTCCGTCGTCGCGGCGACCAGGATCTCACCCGGTTCGATCCGCGCCCCGTCGGGATCGTGGATCACCCGCGCCCGGCCGGTCGCCACCCCGGCCGCCGCGGCAAGTCCGGTGAGATCACCTTCGCCCGCGACGGCTTCGACGGCAGGTGCGGTGCCGTCGGAAAGCAGGACCGACGGCACCCGCGGCCTGCGCGCCTCCCGCTCCCAGATCTCGCGCCGCCGCGCCACGGTCGCGCGGAAGTCCCTGCTGTCCAAGGCTTCGCGGACTTCGGCGAGGTCGAGGAACATCACGTCATCGGCCCGGTCCAGCCGCTCCGCCCGGACGATCTCCTCGCCGACGAGGAGCAGCTGCTTCCGAAGCGCGGCGAAACCGCGCATCAGGCAGAACTTCGGGAACTCGCGCAGCCCACGCAATCGCCTCGACCTGCGAAGCAGGAAACGCGCCAAGATCGCCCGGTGCGCCTTGGTCGCCGGAAGCCGCCGGGTGAGTTCGACGATCCGCGCCTCGGCCGCCGCGGCCGCGTGTTCGAAGCGGGTTTCCGCGTTCTGCTCCTCGCCCTCCGCACGCAGCAGATTCACCAGCATCGCGAAGACCGGCTCGGGATCGTCGGTCCAGCGGGGAACGCCGAAGTCGATTTCCGAGGTGGCACGGCAGCCGTATTCCGCCAGGAACGCGGCGACACCGTGCTGGATCACGTCCGGCAGGGTCCCCGCGAGCTGTTTCGCGGCCAGTTCGTCGGGGGCGGTGTCCAGCAGCAGCCGGAAGGCTTCGTCGTCACGCCGGATCGCCTCACCCGCGCGCCACAACGCGAGATCCATCTCGGTGGTCGGATTGTGCGGGACACCACGGAAAACGGTGGCGATCTCCGCCTCGTCCACGTAACCGCGCAGCAACTGCCCGGCCAGCTGCCCACCGGTCCCGCCCGCGGTGTTGGCGTCACGCGGGAGGTTCGCTTCGATCTGACAGACATCTCGCCGAACGGATTCCACAAAGGACAGTCGCTCCTCCGCCGTCGCCTCGGCCGGGCCCGCGAAAGCGGCGATCCGCCGTTCGGCGTCGCGGACGACCTTGGCGCGGGCCTGATCCGGCCACAGCCACGCGGGGATCATCCGTTCCCAGCGGCGGCGCCGTTTCTTCGGTGGGACGTCCTCTCCAGAACCGGGCGACACCGGAGGGAATCGCTGGTCGCGGCCGAGCTGTTCGACGAGCCTGCCCGACGGCGCCGCGAGACTGTCCACGAACGCGGCCATCTTCGGCCGCTTCGCCGGACTCCGCACGCCGTCGGTGATGTCCCAGAACAGCCACCCGTCCACATCGGTGATCTCGTCGGAAAAGCCGAGCGCGCTCATGTACACCGCCATGCCGCGCTGGCGCTCCCTGATCATGGACGCGCCCATCGGCGTGAAGGGGCGGCTGATCCCCTGATAGACGTTGACCGACCAGTACGCGCGCGGCGCCCCTTCACTCTCCGGGACCGGGAAGAGCGTGGTGATGTGCCGCGACTGGGTCAACCACAACTCGCCCTCACCGTTGAACGCCCACTCGACGTCCTGCGGTGCGCCGAAGTGCTTCTCCAGACTCCTGCCGACCGCCGCGAGTTCACCCAATCGTGACGGCGTCAGGCAGCCGTAGCCCGGCCCTTCGACGGTTTCGCCTTCGACGCTCAGCCGGTAGTGGTCCGGAGTCACCGCACCGGAAACCACCGCTTCACCCAATCCGGGCGCGGCGTCGACGACGATTTCGGACCGTTTGCCCGAAACCGGATTCGCCGTGTACAGCACGCCGGCGCATTCCGCGTCGACCAGACGCTGCACGATCACCGCGATGGCGGGGGCGCGATCGGTGTCGTGCGCCGCCCGGTACCTGGTCGCCCGGTCGGACCACAGCGAGGCCCAGCACCGGCGCACCGCCGCCAGCACCTCGCCCGCACCCTGGACGTCGAGGAAGGTGTCGTACTGCCCGGCGAAACTGGCGTCCGGCAGATCCTCGGCCGTCGACGAGGACCGCACCGCCACCGACACCGGCCCGTCCGCCGAAAGCCGTTCGTACGCCTGGACGATCCCGGTTTCGAGCCGGGCCGGGATCGGCACGGTCAGCACGTGGGCCCGCAGCCGGTCCGCCAGATCGGCCAGCGCCCGCCCGTCACCGGGCGGCACCCTGGTCAGCTCGTCGAGCAGCCGCGGCCCGTCACCACCGGCGAGCACCCGCCGGTACGCGGCGGTCGTGACGCAGAAGCCCTCCGGCACGGGGAAACCCGCCGAAGTCATTTCCGCGAGATTCGCCGCCTTGCCACCGACGAGGTCGCGCGGGCAGCCTCCCGCTTCGGCGAGCTCGAGAATCACTTTCGTTACCTCCCAGGGGGTGTTTGCTTAGCCTAAGCTTGCATCCTCAACCTGGGTTGAGTTCAAATACGTTCATGGAATCCGCATCGATCAGGGAAGTCGCCGACCGGTTCGATCTGCCCGTCTCGACCCTGCACTACTGGGAACGCCGCGGGCTGATCAAGCCGCACCGCCGGTCCGGCTGGCGCTACTACGACACCGATCAGCTCTACCGGATCGCACTGATCCGGCTGTGGCGGGACACCGGCCAGCTCAGCCTCGATGAGATCGCGACCGTGCTCGCCGGGCGCACCGCCACGCACGACTGGCGGGACACCGTCTCCGCCCGGATCGAAGCCTTGGAGTCGCAGCTCGAAAAACTCGCCACCGCGCGGACCTATCTGCGGCATCTGCTCCGCTGTCCCGAAAACACGCTGGAACGCTGTCCGGAGTTCCGGTCCACAGTGGAGCTTCCGGGCGCTTGACCTCAAGCCGGGTTGAGGGGGCAGGCTACCGGAGCATGACCGCCCGTGGCCTGATCGACACCACCGAGATGTACCTCAAAGCAGCCTACGAGCTGGAAGAGGACGGTGTCGTTCCGTTGCGCGCCAGGATCGCGGACCGGCTCGACCAGAGCGCCCCGACGGTCAGCCAGACCGTGGCCCGGCTCCAGCGTGACGGCCTCCTCCTGGTCGCCGAAGACCGGCGACTGGAGCTTTCGCCGGAGGGACGGCGGATCGCGGTGCGGGTCATGGGCAAGCACCGGCTCGCGGAAACACTTCTCTACCGGGTGATCGGCCTCGACTGGGCCCGGCTGCACGAGGAGGCCTGCCGCTGGGAGCACGTGATGTCCGACGCCGCCGCGCGCCGGATCTTCGAACTGTGCGGCGCCCCGCGCTTCAGCCCCTACGGCGCGCCGATCCCCGGGCTCGCCTTCCTCGGCCTGCCGGGGCTTTCCCCGGTGCCGGCCCCGCCGGGGATGCGCCCTGCCACGCACGCCGGGCGGCAGGAGGTCCGGCTGCACCGGATCAGCGAGCGCCTCCAGGAGGATTCCACGTTCCTCGAAACGCTTCTGACCGCGGGCCTCACCCCCGGTGCGCGAATGACGCTCGTTCCCGCCGACGGGCGGCGGTTCGAAGCACGTACGGCGACGGCGACCGTGCTCCTCGAGCGGCGCCAGGCGTCCATGATGATCGTCTGTGACGCCGCCACGGCGAATTCCGCCGTGAACACCCGCACCCGGTGCGTGGCCGGTCGCTGAGATCGCTCTTTCGCGCGCCACATATCGTTTTTCGACCGGGCGCGCCCGTCTTGTCCTGGCCAGGCAGTAAGATGTCATATGATCTGCCGATCTGATGTCCGTATCCGGGGGACGAAGGAGGGAGACCGCCATGCCACTTCGAGCGGCCAGCACAGCGAGACTCTCGTCCACTGTGGTCGAACAGTTCGAGGAACTGATCGAGACCGGCGAATGGCCGGTCGGCTCCCGCATCCCGCCGGAACAGGAGCTGGTCGAGCAGCTCGGGGTCGGGCGCAGCACGGTCCGCGAAGCCGTCCGCGCCCTTGAACACGCCGGTCTGCTGGAGCCGCGCCGTGGCGACGGAACCTACGTGCGGGCGCGGCACGGCCTGTCCGCGGCCCTGCTGCGGCGCACCCGCGCCGCGAACGTGCTCGAAGTACTGGAAGTCCGCAACAGCATAGAGCGCCAAGCCGCCAGGACGGCGGCCGAACGGCGAAGCCCCGAGGACGTCACCAGGATCACCGAGGCACTCGCCGCCCAGCACGAAGCACGCGACGCCGGTGACGAGGACGCTTTCCTCGCCGCCGACAACGAATTCCACGCCGCGATCATCGCCGCCACCCACAACGCGGTACTGATCGAGCTGTGGGAAGGCCTCAGCTACGCGCTCAGCAGCGGGGTGGCGACGGTGATGGCCGAGCTGCGCCGTGAGCACATCGACTTCCCGGATCACGACACCCTCGCCGAGGCCATCACCGACGGCGACGCCGATCGGGCCGAACGGGCCGTCGCGGTCATCATCGACGCCGCCGTCGCGGTGCTGACCAAGTCGCAGAAGAAATCCGCGCCGCGTAAAAGGAAAAGCACGCCGAAACGCCGTTGAGAGCGGTGCTCAGCCGAGGCGTACGGACGGCCGGTAGAGGTCGAACCAATGATGCAGGTCCAGTACCCGGTCGAGCCCGTGCCGCGTCTGGCCGGTCAACGTCGCCGCGTCGGCTTGGACGGCGTCGTACACCCAATCCCGGTTCACCAGCTCGAAAATCGGTGAATCGATGTCCGCCAGCACCTCCTTCGCCTGTGACTGAAGCGCGACCGCGTATCCGATGTCCTGTGTGGACGGATACGGGCTCTTGAGCCGTTCGGTGACCGAGGCAGGCAGAAGATGCTTCGTCGCCTGCCGCAACAGGCTCTTCTCCCGGCCGTCGAAGTTCTTGAACGCCCACGGGGTGTTGTAGACGTACTCGACGAGCCGGTGGTCGCAGAACGGGACCCGTACTTCGAGCCCCACCGCCATCGACATCCGGTCCTTGCGGTCGAGCAGCACCCGGACCCAGCGGGTGAGGTTCTGGTGACAGATCACGCGCATCCGCTGCTCGAAGGCGTCGTCACCGGGCACCTGCTCGACCTCCGCGACCGCCGAGGCGTATTCGTCGGCGGCGTAGGCCGGCACGTCGAGCGCCTCGCGGACGTCACGGCGGAGCAGGTTCTCCCGGTCGCTGGTGACCGCGTTGCGGAACACCAGCCACGGGAACATGTCGGTGGTACGGGACTCCTCTTCGAAGAACCAGCGGTAGCCGCCGAACACCTCGTCCGCGGCCTCGCCCGACAAGGCCACTGTGGACTGCCGCCGGATGGCCTTGAACAGCAGATAGAGCGAGAGGTCGACGTCGCCGAGCCCGGACGGCATGTCCCGCGCGGCGACGCACGCCCGGCGCACGTCGGGATCCGTGAGTTCGGCGGGGTCCAGCACCACGTTCTCGTGCACCGAGCCGACGAGATCGACGACGTCCCGGATGAACGGCGAATCCGGGGCATCCCGCATCTCGTCCGGGCGGAAGTTCTCTTCCTGCCCCGCGTAGTCGACCGAAAACGTGCGCAGCGGCTCCCCCGTCTCCGCGAGCCGCGCCGCCGCTATCCCGGTGACCGCGCTCGAATCCAGCCCACCCGAGAGCAGCACGCACCTCGGCACGTCCGAGACCAGCTGGCGGTGCACGATGTCGGTCATCAGCTCGCCGACCCTGGCGACCGTCGTGTCCTGGTCGTCGGTGTGCGGAGCGGTCCGCAGGCGCCAGTAGGTGCGCGAACGGATCCCCCTGTCGTCGACGGTGACGATCGACCCCGGCTCGACCTCGTGCATGTCCTTCCACAGCGACCAGCCGGGTTTCTTGGTGAACGCGACCAGTTCCCGCAGACCGTCCGCGTCGACGACACGTGGCGCGCGCGGGTTCGCCAGGATCGCCTTCGGCTCGGAACCGAACAGCACACCGTCGGAGGTCGCCTGGTAGTAAAGGGGTTTCACGCCCATGCGATCCCGGATCAGCACCAGTTTCGCGGTGCGGGAGTCCCAGACGGCGAAGGCGTACATACCGTTCAGCCGTTCCGCGACTCCCGCCTCCCATTCCAGATAACCGCGCAGCACCACCTCGGTGTCACTGTCGGTGTGGAACCGGTGTCCCTTGCCCCGCAGCTCCTCGCGGAGCTCGGTGTAGTTGTAGACCTCGCCGCTGTAGACCAGCGCCACCTCACCGGCCGGGGTCGCCGCCGACATCGGCTGCACACCGCCGGGCAGGTCGATCACCGCGAGCCTGCGATGCCCGAGCGCGGCGTGCCGGTCGAGCCAGGCACCCCCGGCGTCCGGACCGCGGCAGGACATCGTGGCCGTCATCGCGTCGAGGACCGGCCGCCGGTTCCGCAGGTCGTCCTCGAACGACACCCAACCGGTGATTCCGCACATTTCGCCTCCCAGTACCTGTGGTGTCAGCCGAAAACGGGTTCCGCGGTCCGCGTCCGCTTCAGCTCGAAGAAATACTCGAACCCGGTGAGCGCCCGGACGCCGTCGAAGACCCGGCCCGCCGCCTCGCCACGCGGCACCTGGGCGAGTACCGGCCCGAAGCAGGCACTGCCGTCGATGCGCACGACCGGCGTTCCGAGGTCGGGACCGACCGCGGCGATCGCCTCGTCGTGGCTCGCGCGGATCGTGGCGTCGAGTGTCGTGTCCGTTCCCGCGCCGGCCAGTTCGGACGGCAGTCCGGCCGCTTCGAGAGCGAGACCGGTGACCTCGCGGTAGTCCTCGTTCCCGCCGGGATGGATGCGCGTGCCCATCTCCGTGTACAACGGTTCGACGATCTTCTCGCCGTGGTCACGGGCGGCGGCCGCGACGACCCGCGAGAGATACCAGCCCTCACGCATCATCACTTCGTACTTTTCGGGCAGTTGATGGCCTTCGTTCAGCACGGCGAGGCTCATCAGGTGGAAACGCAGGTCGATCTCGCGCACTTCGGCGGCCTCGAGCAGCCAACGCGAGGTCTGCCACGCCCACGGGCAGATCGGGTCGAACCACAGGTCGGCGCGGACGGTGGTCTCGGTCATCGTTGTCCTCGTTTCTGGTGGCACTCAGGCGAAGGAAGCCGGCGTGTACGCGCCTTCGGTACGCGCGGCCTGGAGCACTTCCGGGTAGATGACCGATTTCGGGCGGTCCCCCGCCACGATGACGATCATCAGGCTCTCCTCCGTGCCGGGAGCGGCCTCCAGGTTCGTGAACCGGCGCTGGAGCCCGGCGGGGAGGGAGATCACGTCGAACGGGCCGAGGTCGACGTACAGATCGTCGTCGTCGTTGCAGCGGAAACGCCACGTGCCGCTCAGCGGGATGAACGTCTCGTTCGTGTCGTGGTTGTGCAGGATCGTGCCGTTCCCCGGCGTGGCCTTGATGTAGGCGAGGTTGAAGCCCTCGGCGATGTCGATCGGCGCGTTGCCCGAGCTCTTAGCGCCGATCGGGGAGATCACCTGGTCGTCCGCGGCGCCGTTCCGCTCCGGCGGGCGGAAGCCGATGACGTTGAACATCACCCGCGCGCAGCCCGCGAGCACCGTGTCCGGGGCACCGCCGTCCGTTCCGACCAGGTCGGTGAACCTGGCGACCCTGGTACGAAGGTCATTCTCGCTGAACCGGATACTGGCCATGAGGTCGTTGGACATTCCCGTCTCCGATCTTCACTGGGGTCTTCCCGTTGCCGCCGGATTCGATGGTGGTGAGCACGAGGCTGTGTGCGGGAACCACGACGCCGTCCCCGATGGTCACGGGGCCGAGCACCGTCGCCTTGGCGCCGACGACCACCCGGTCGCCGATACGCGGATGCCGGGCCTCGCCTTCGGCCCTGGCGTTGTCCCGCCAGAAGCCGATGGCGCCCAGCGTCACCTGCTGATAGAGGGTCACGTCGTCGCCGATGACGGCGGTCTCACCGATCACGACGCCGTGCCCGTGGTCGATGAAGAACCGCCTGCCGATCCGGGCCCCGGGATGGATTTCCACCCCGGTCAGGATCTTCGCCACGTTCGACAGCAGACGGGCGAGGATCCGATGGCCGCCGCGATGCAGCCGGTGCGCGATCCGGTGGCTCCAGACCGCGGGCAACGCGGGATGACAGAGCGCCTCCAGCAAGGAGGTCACCGACGGATCTTTGTCCATTGTGGTCACGAGATCTTCACGCAACCGGTTGAAGGGCCGTCGCATGTCAGCCCGCCGTCTGCTCGGCCTTGACCCAATCCTCCTCGGGGCCGGCGTCGGCGAACAGGGTCACGACGACCTCGCCGGGGCCGAACCGTTCGGCGACCTTCTTCGCGCTGAGCCACGCGGCCGCGGCGGAGGCGCCGATCGACGTACCGGTGAGCTTCCGGTACTCCACCATTCCCCGCAGCGATTCGGCGTAGGTGACGTGCAGCTGTTCCGCGCCCGGAAGCTGGGTGTCGATGAACGGCTGACGCAGTCCGTTGCCGAATCCGCCGGCACCGGCGAACCGGGGCTCGGAATGCGGAGCCCGCTCGGTGCCGTACGGCATTTCCGACGGCGTGACCCCGGCGACCACCAGATCCGGCCACCGCGTGCGCAGTGCCCGGTGGACGCCGGCCAGGGTGCCGCCGGTCCCGATCGCGCTGACCCAGGCGGCGGGCCGATGCTCCCCGAGCTGCTCCAGGATCTCTTTGCCGGTACCGAATTCGTGGGCCGCTACGTTGGCCATGTTCCGGTGCTGCACGAGCGGGGTGAGCCCGGGATCGTCGGCGGCGATCTTCTCGCACACCTTGATCATCCCGAGCAGACCACCCGCCGCGTCGGCGAGTTCGATCTCGGCACCCGTCTTCTCCATCGCGGTCAGCAGGCTCGGCGGGATGACGGACGGGATCACGAGCCGGGTCGGGATCCCCGCCAGTTCGCCGAGTCCGGCCAGCGCGCGGGCCATGTTCCCGGCCGACGCGTCGAGCAGTTTCAGCGGTTCCGGGCCGGTGTGCGCGGCGATCGCCCGGCAGACCAGCGCGAACGCGGTCCGGTCCTTCACCGAACCGAACGGATTGGCGAATTCGTACTTCGCCAGCACTTTCGCCCCGTCCGGCGGGCCGGGAACCTCGACCAGCGGGGTGTCGCCGAGCCTCCCGGCGAACTCCCGCAGCCCGGGATGCCGGTCCAGTGCGATCGCCTGATCCGGTGCCTCGGCGAGCGGTTGCTCCACGGTGAGAGCGATCTCTGGCTGAACGGTGTCGGTCATGCGAGTCCTTCCCCAGGCGCCACTAGAGCAGCGCGACGATCAGCGCGGCGTGGTGTTCGGGTGTGGATCCCCTCGGCGGATCCGGATTCTCCGGTGGCGGAAAACGCTCGTACCGGTGGTCCGCGGGGGCAGGGCCGCGCGCGGAACCGGGTTCAGGCTAGCAAGTAAACACCTGCTCTGTCGAACATCAGACGTTCAGTCATCCGCTTGCCCGATGGACAGCACGATCGGGTGGTCCGGTCCGCCCGAGTTGACCTCAACCCGGGTTGAGGGTCCAAGGTTAGGCTAACCACACCTGATGGATCGGAGGCGGACATCGGCACCACGTCCTTGCGCCCGCGCACCCTCACCGCCACGGCGGCGGCCCTGCGGGACGGCACGGTCACGAGCGTCGGCCTGACCGAGGCGGCGATGGCCGCCGCGGATCGCGGTGACGCGGTCTACGGCGCCTACCTGACCCGTCTCGACGAGACCGCCCTCGCCGCGGCGAGACGGGCGGACACGGAACTCGCGGCCGGGCTGGACCGCGGGCCGCTGCACGGGATCCCGATCGGCGTCAAGGACATCATCGCCACCGCCGAAGCGGCGACGACGGCGCAGAGTCTCGTGCACGACCGCGGCTGGCTGGCGGGGACGGACGCGACGGTCGCCGCCCGGCTCAGAGCGGCGGGAGCGGTACTGACCGGCAAGACGACCACCATGGAGTTCGCCTGCGGGATGCCGGAACAGGAGCATCCCTTCCCGATCCCCCGCAATCCCTGGCGGACCGGACGCTGGGCGGGCGGATCGAGTTCGGGCGCCGGGATCGGCGTCGCGACCGGCATGTTCCTCGCCGGGATCGGGTCGGACACCGCGGGCAGCATCCGGGTGCCCGCGGCGTTCTGCGGCGTCACCGGTCTCATGCCCGGCTACGGCCGGGTGCCGAGGACCGGCTGCGTTCCGCTGGGCTACAGCCTCGACCGGATCGGCCCGCTGGCCCGGTCCGTCCGGGACTGCGCGGCCGTGCTGGAGGTCCTCGCCGGACCGGATCCGGCCGACCCCGATTCCGCGGCCGGGCCGATGCCCCGTCCCGAATTCCGCGGCGACCTCACCGGGCTGAGAGTCGGGGTCGTCCGCGACCGCCATTTCCCTCCCGGCCGCGATCCCGCGCTGGACGGTGTCTTCGCCGAGGCGCTCGCGGTCCTCGCCGGGCTCGGCGCGCGGCTGAGCTCGATCACGCTGCCGTATCAGGCGGAACTGGTGACCGCCGTCCTGGTGACCGTGGCCAGCGAAGCGCTCGCCCACCACCGCGCGGACCTCTGCCACCGATGGCTCGACTTCGGCCGGGGTACCCGCGGGCTCCTGGCCACCGGCGCGCTGGTCACCGGCGCCGACTACGTCCAGGCCCAGCGCGTGCGACAGGTCGCGCAGCGAGCGGTCGGCGCACTGTTCACCGAGGTGGATCTCGTCGTCTGCCCGACGGCGTCCGTCGGCGCGCCCCCGTTCGCGTCACTGCTGTCCCCCGCCGGGCTACCTGAGAACGAGGAACTCTTCGGCGTGATCAACACCCCGTACTGGAACGGGCTCGCCAATCCGGTGCTGGCGCTGCCCATGGGGTTCACCGCCGACGGACTGCCGCTCTCGCTGCAGCTGGCCGGGCCGGTGCACGGCGAACCGGAACTGCTGGAGGCGGGCGACGCCTTCCAAACGGCCACCGGCTGGCATCTCATGACCCCGCCGGAGCCGTCATGAGCGAACCGGAGATCCGCGTCCTGCTCGGGGCCGCGACCCTGCCCGCCACCGAACCCGAGATCGCCGGGCTGGCCGCACGCTATTCGTGGCAGCGGGCGGCGATCGACGCGCTGTACGACGTCCCCGCGGCCCGCCACGCGCTACCCGTCCTCGGTTTCCGGACGGGCGAAGAAGACGCAGTAGGAACAGGAAAGGTTTCATGAGCACGTCCTCCCCCGCCCGCCGCCGCGACCATCTGGTGCTCGCGCTGGCCTGTCTCGGCTCGTTCGTGGTGGTGCTGGACGCCACGATCGTTTCCGTCGCCCTGCCCCGGATCCGCGCCGATCTCGGGTTCTCCGCCGCGACGCTGCCGTGGGTGGTGAACGCGTACACCCTCGCTTTCGCGGGCTGCCTGCTGCTCGGCGGCCGGTGTGCGGACGTCTTCGGACGACGCCGGATACTGCTGGCCGGGATGGGCCTGTTCGCGGGGGCGAGCCTCCTCGCCGGACTGGCCGCGGATCCGGCGCTCCTGCTGGCGGCACGGGCCGGGCAGGGGGTCGGCGGCGCGCTGCTGATGCCGGCGACGTTGTCCCTGCTGACCGACACCTTTCCGGCCGGGCCGAGGCGCGCCCGCGCGTTGAGCACGTGGAGCGCGATCGGTGCCGTCGGTGCCGCGTCCGGTCCGCTGGCGGGTGGTCTGCTGACCCAGTTCCTGGGCTGGCGCTGGGTGTTCTTCGTCAACGTGCCGCTGGGGCTGGTCGCCGTCGCCGGCACGGTGGTCCTGCTGCCCGGCCGATCCCGGTCCGGACCGGCGCACCGGCTGGACGTCGTCGGCGCGGTACTGGCGACGACCGGGCTGACCGGCGTGGTGTACGCGGTCATGGAGTCGGAAGCCGTGGGCTGGGGCTCGTCGGAGGTGATCGGCCCGCTGATCGCGGGAATCCTGCTGTGCGGGCTGTTCCTGCTGCACCAGGCACACTGGGCGGCGGCCCCGCTGGTCCCGCTCAGCCTGTTCCGGCACCGCGCGGTCCGCGGCGCGAATCTGGTGATGTTCCTGCTGGGCCTGGGTTTCTTCGGTGCGCCGGTGCTGATCTCGTTCGCTCTCCAGTACGTGCACGGCGCGGGCCCGCTCGGCGCCGGACTCGGCTTCCTGCCCGCGGGGCTGGCGATGTTCGCCGGTGCCAAGGCGGCAGGCCCGCTCACCATCCGCCTCGGCGCCCGGCGCGCGGCGGCGCTGGGGTGCGCGCTCGGGGCGGCCGGGCTCGCCGGGGTGGCCGCTTCACTCGCCACCGGCGGTTCGTCCGCGGCGATGATCGTGCTGCCGAGCGTGGTGTTCGGTTTCGGGACCGCCTCGGCGTTCACCCCGCTGACGGTGGCGGCGACCAGCGGCGTGCCCACCACCTCGGGCGGGGTGGCCGCGGCCGTGCTCAACACGGTGCGGCAGACCAGCGGCGCCATCGGGCTGGCCGTGCTGACCACGATCGCCGCCGCGGCCGCCGGCCGTTCTCCGGCGGCGCCAGGACTCGCGCACGGATACGCCGTCGCGTTCGCCGTCTCGGCGGTCTGCGTGGCGGCCGCCGCCGCGGTCGGCGTGGTCGTCCTGCCACCGCGGACCGCGGAACGGCTCGCGGCCGCCACCGGACGGGTCCGCGGACTCGACGGCGATCCCGTGCCCGGCGCGGTGGTACTGCTGGTGAATCCGGACGGCGGCCGCGTCGTCCGCACGGTCACCGACGAGACCGGCTGGTACCACGCGGCCCCGACCGCACCGGGGCCCCATCTGGTCATCTGCACCGCGCCCAGCCACCAGCCGTCCGTCGGGCGGATCATGGCCGACGACACGCCCGTGCGGCACGACGTCGTCGTCGGGCAGGCGGGGTCGTGAGCCGCGCGTCATCGTGCGGCCTCCGCGAGCCGCGGCACGATCCGCTCCGCGGTGTGGGCGAGCGCGAGGGCGGAAGGGAACGCGAGCGCCTGTGCCTCGGCCTTGTCGATCGCGAGGTAGGCACCCCGGCGCACGGCCGGGAGCCGCGTGAACAACGGTTCGGCCTCGAAGGCCCGCCTCTGCTGAACCGATTCGTAACTGATCAGCACGATGTCCGCGTCGAGCAGGTCGAGCCGCTCGGGGCCGACCGCCGCGACCCCCTTCGTCGTCGTGGACCGCAGCCGGGTGACCTTCTCCGAAAGACGCAAACCGAACTGCGCCAACGAAACCGCGAGCACGTCCTCGGGTGTGTTCTTGGTGTACACCTGTCCCCCGCTACTCACCGAACTGCAGCTGAACGTCTTCCCGGTGAGTCCGGCGGTGTCCCTGGCCGCGGCGATCTTGGCGAGCGTTCCGGTGATCAGCTGTTCGGCTCGGGACTCTTTTCCGAGCGCCCGGCCGATCCGCCGGGTGGTGTCCTGCCACGGATCGAGGTTCGGGCCGGTGACGTAGCCCAGCACGGGCGCGATCCCGGTGAGCCGCTGGTACCCGGTTTCGAGGTAGTAGTCGCCGACGGCGAGGAACAGATCCGGCCGCAGGGCGGCGAAGCGTTCCAGTGGACGGTCCGGTCCCGCGCGGATCAGCTCGGGACGGGCGGCTCCGAGCAACGGCGCGACCCACGGCTGGATCCGCTCCGGGGTCGACGTTCCCTCCTGCATGGCCACCGGGATGACGCCGAGCGCGACGGCGGCGTCGGCGTCCTGTCCGAAGCCGAGCGCGATCACCCTGGCCGGCAAGCGATCCAACGTCGTGGATCCGAGTTTTCCTTCCAGCTGCACCGAAAACCCGCCCGATGGGGCGGAGTCGTCCGTCTTTCCGGGCGCACAACCGGCGAGCGCGAAACCCGCCGTTCCCACCAGGAAGGCACGCCGGCTCGGTCGGCCGGGTAGGTCCATCTGCTGCATCTACGCACTCCACGAAGTCGGACACGGAAACGGAGGTGCTCCCGGATCACCCCGGCGCGACATCGAGGTGACGGCAGGCGCGACCTACTTAGGTAAGGCTGCCAAAACATCGGTTGTTGCGCCAGTCATACGTCTGCTGTTAGGTTGAATCCTGCCCGCAATCGGGCGTGCTTCCCTTGCGAAAGGCTCACTGTTCGAGCCGATGCAGCGACGGTCGGGTTCCGGGCTTCGGCGGCTGCATGTTTTCGACGTTCGTCATCCACGCACTTGGGGGTGCAAGTGAACGAGGCCGCCGAAAGTACCAAGCCCCGCTATCAGATTCCTTCCGCTCGACGCGGATCCGTCGTCGACGACGAGGATTTCGCCGTGCTCAGAACGGTTCTGCAGAACGATCTCGCGTTGACGGCGGGTCCGTGGCGGGACCGGTTCGAAGCCCAGTTCGCCGCCTACACCGGTTCCCGGTACGCGTTGTCCGTCACCAGCGGCACCGTCGCGCTGGAAATCGCCATCCGGCTGCTCGACCTCCGGCCCGGCGACGAAGTGATCGCGACCACGCAAACGTTCCAAGCATCGATCCAGCCGCTGCTGGACTCCCCGGCGAGCGTCCGATTCTGTGACGTGGATCCCGAAACGCTCAATCTCGACCCACGTAAGCTCGAAGCGCTGATGACGTCGCGGACCAGGGCGATCATCCTGGTGCACTACGGCGGGAATCCGGCCGACATGGCGGAAATCTGCGCCATCGCGGCCCGGCACGACGTGCTGGTGCTCGAAGACTGCGCCCACGCACTGGGCTCGGGCTATCGCGGACGGCGGCCCGGTTCCCTCGGCGACATCGGCACGTTCAGTTTCCATTCCTCGAAGAACATCACCACCCTCGGCGAGGGCGGCATGATCACCTTCGACCGCGACGACTGGGCCGTCCGGGTGGACCGGATCCGGTCGAACGAGGTCGACATGGTCGCCGGACCGGTCAGCGGGATCCTCGGCTCACCACCGGAAACACTGCCCTGGATGAAGTTCTCCGAAGCGGTGTACCGGGAATCGGTCACCGGGATCCACGGCGCCGGGACGAACGCGACCCTGTCCGAGGCCGCCTGCGCCGTCGGCACCGTGCAGATGCGGAAGCTGCCGGCACTGGTCCGGCGACGGCAAGAGATCGCGGCCAAACTCGACGAGGTACTCGGCGGGCATCCGCAGATCCGGCTGCCGCTCGTCGATCCCGGCAACGAACATTCGTACCATCTCTACACTTTCTTCGTCACCGGAGGCGACGAAGCCCGGCACGCGCTCGTCCGGGCGCTCGATCGTCGCGGCGTCGAGATCCAGTTGCGCTATTTTCCCTTGCACCTCACGCCGGAATGGCAGTCCCGCGGGCACGGTCCCGGAGAATGTCCTGTGGCGGAACGAATCTGGTTCTCCGAGCATATGAACCTCCCGTGCCACCCGAGTCTGACCGACACCCAGGTCGCGCTCCTGTGCTCCGCGCTCCGAAGCAGCCTCAACGAGGTCTTCGGCAGGCGGGCCGTTCTGAGCCACAGCTGACCTGATCCCGCGCGAAAGATCGGAGCGTGCTCCGTCATGCCCTATATCCATGTCCAGATCCTGGAAAACCGGATCACCGAAGAAACCGAGCCGAAACTGATCGCCGCGATCACCGACGCGGTGGTCGGCACCTACGGCGAAGAAATCCGTGAACACGTGTGGGTGGTACTGGACCCGGTACCCGCGCACCGCTGGGGGCTCGGCGGAAAACCCGTCGCACCCCGGCCTTCCTGACCGGCACCCTTCCGAACAGCTGGGAGTACTGGTGAAATTCGGCTTGAACTTCTTCCCCGTCTTCTCCCCCGACCGCAAAACGGCGGGCGACTACTACCGCGAAGTCATCGATCTGGCCGAGCGGGCCGATCGCGCGGGACTCGAACACGTCCAGACCGTCGAACACTACGGATCTCCTTACGGTGGCTACAGTCCCGACCCGGTGACCCTGCTCGCCGCGATCGCCGCCAGGACCGAGCGGATCCGGATCACGACCGGCGCGGTGATCCCCGCCTTCACCCATCCGCTCAAACTGGCGGGCAAACTCGCCATGCTGGACAACCTTTCCGGCGGACGGCTGGACGCCGGTTTCGGCCGCGGCTTCCTCCCGGACGAGTTCGACTGGTTCGGCGTCCCGATGGACGAAAGCCGGCGTCGCTTCGACGAAGGCGTCGATGCCTGCCGTCGTCTTCTGTCCGAAGTGGACGTGAAGATCGAGGGCGAGTTCCACAGTTTCGGCCCGGTGACGCTGTTGCCCCGGCCGGTGCAGCGGCCGTACCCGCCGTTCTTCGTCGCTTCGGCCTCGAATCCCGAGTCGTGCGCCGCCGCGGGCGCCGCCGGCCATCATCTCCAGGTGGTCCCGTCGATCGTCAGTCAGGAAACGCTGACCGACATGATCCAGGGCTACCGCACGGCGTGGGCGTCCTCGGGACGACGGCCCGAGGACGGCCGCATCCAGATCAAGTACACCTGTTATCTCGCCGAGGACCGGGCGACGGCGCTGGCCTGGGGCGAGAAATTCGAGAACAACTACATCGAGCAGATGAGCGGCGCGATCGCCTCGTGGGCGTCGACCACGTCGGGCGCGTACCAGGGCTACGAGAAGCTCATCGAGAAGGTCCGCGCGTACGACTTCGAGAAGTCGTTGACACAGAACAAGGTTCTCGCCGGGACGCCCGACGACGTCGCCGGGCAGATCGGCTGGATCGCCGAGAACTTCGGCAGTGACCTCTCGGTCAGTGTCCAGTTGAGCCCCGGCTATCTCGACCACGAGCACGCCGTCCGCGCACTCGAGCTGTTCGCCACCGACGTGGTGCCCCGCTTCGATGCCTGAGCCGGACACCGACGTCGTCGTGGTCGGGCTGGGCGCCTGGGGCTCGATGGCCCTGTGGCAGCTCGCGGCCCGTGGTGTTCGGGTGATCGGTGTCGAACGCCACGGCCGCGGCCACTCGCTCGGCGCGTCGCACGGCGGCAGCCGGATGTTCCGGGTCACCTGCCTGGAACATCCCGGCCTGGTACCGCTGGCGCGCAGATCCGCCGAGCTGTGGGATCTGCTCGGCCGCCTGACCGGGAAACCGTTGCTGCACCGGTACGGCGGTCTCCTGATCGGCGCGCCGGATTCCGCGGTCGCGGGCGGAACGCTGGCCGCGGCCAGGGAGCACGGCATCGACGTCGAACCGCTCGGCCGCGCCCGGCTCGCCGAACGGTTCCCCCAGCACACCGCGCTGGCCCCGGACGACATCGGCGTCTGGGAACCGTCGGCCGGGCTGCTCCGGCCCGAGGCGTCGATCCGGGCCGCGCTCGGCGCGGCGGAGACCGCGGGGGCGCGGATCTTCACCGGCACCGAGGTCACCGGGATCCAGCCGACCGACGACGGTGTCCTCGTGCACAGCCCGGCGAGAACCTGGCAAGCGCGGCGCGTGGTGGTGGCGACCGGGTCGTGGCTCCCGTCGATGCCGACGCTGACACCGCTGCCCGGGCTCCGGGTGGTGCGGATGCCGGTCACCTGGTTCGAGCCCGAAGACGGCACGGATCGCTTCCGGCTGGCGGATTTCCCGGTGTTCATGCGGGAACTCGACGGCGGCACGGTGCTGTGGGGCTGCGGTGCGGATCCGCCCCACGACGTCAAACTCGGCCTGGAGCAGTTCGGCGCCACCGCGATCCCGTTCGATCCGCTCGACACCGACCGTTCGGTGACCCCGGCCGACTGGGCACCGTTGCGCGAAGTGCTCGCCGAGCATCTGCCCGGCCTGCGTCCGGAACCCTCGCGGGTGGCGGTCTGCATGCTCACGCTCACGCCGGACGGGCAGTTCGTGCTCGGCTCGCTGCCCGAAGCGCCGAACGTCATCGTCGCGGGTGGCGACAACGCGCACGGGTTCAAACACGCCACCGGGATCGGCGAACTGCTCGCGGATCTGGCCACCGGCCGCGAACCGCGGATCGATTTCTCGTTCATGGACGTCAAGCGCTTCCGTTGACGTGAGCATCTTCTGGAGGGAAAGCCGTGGACCTCGACATCTGCGGGCTCGGCGCCGTCTCGAGTATCGGCGGTGACCCCGAAACGATCCACGACGCGTTGTGCGCCGGGAAAAGCGGTCTCGGACCACTGCGCGTCTATGACACGACAAAGTTCCGATCGGGCACGGCCTACGAGATCGACGACCGGGCGGCCCCGGGCAAGGACGAACCCGGCCGATCGACGAAATGGCTGATCGACGCGATCGCGCAGGCGATCGGTGACGCCGGACTCGCCGAGTTGCCGGAGAACTGCCCGGTGCTGGTCGGCACGACCCACCGCGAGCAGCGCTCGATGGAACTGTGGTGGCGCGGTGAAGCGGCGGCGGATTTCGCCGATCTGCATTTCGGCACGGCGATCCGCGACCGGTTCGGCACAGTGGAGACGCACACCTTCGCGAACGCCTGCGCGGCATCGTTGACCGTGCTCGGCCTGGCCGCCGACCTGATCGCGGACGGCGAATGCGACACCGTCGTCGTGGCCGGGACCGACGGCCTGACCGAAGCCACCTTCGGCATCTTCGACCGGGTCCAGAGCGGTGTGCCGGGCGAAGTGCGCCCCTTCGCGAAGGAGCGGCACGGGATGATGATGGGCGAAGGCGCTTCGGCGGTCGTACTCCGCCGGCCCGGACACGGCGGGCCGGTCGCGGCCAGGCTCCGGTCCGTCGCGCTCAACTGCGATGCCGACCATCCGACGGTGCCGGAGCCGGGCAGTGTCGCCCGAGTGGTGCGGCAGGCGCACGACCGCGCCGGGATCGACGCCGGGCAGATCGACCTGATCGTGTTGCACGGCACCGGAACCGTCCGCAACGACCTGGTGGAGACCGGGATGCTGCACGACGTGTTCGCCGGCGCGAAACCGGCGCTCACCGCGATCAAGGCGTCGACCGGGCACACGCTCGGCGGCTCCGGTCTGCTGAGCCTGATCGTCGCCGCGATCTCGCTCCGCGAACGGCTGGCACCACCGATCCTCGGCCTCGCCGAACCGATGGACGAGGCGGAAGGGCTGGATCTCGTCCGCGACGAACCGCGGGACGGCGAGTTCCGGATCGCCCAGGTGGACGCCTTCGGGCTCAGCGGTATCAACGCCGTGGCGATCCTGGAGGCGGCGTCGTGACCGCCGTCGTCGTGACCGGGGCGGGGATCACCGTCGACGGGCTGCGCGGACCGGCCGACCTGCTGGAGCCGTACCGGCGCCGCGAGGACGGCTTCGACCCGGAGACCGGATTGCGCGGCAGGTGGCTCCGGCACCGTGACCGGGCATCGCGGCTGGCTTCCCACGCGGCCACCGCGGCACTGCGTGACGCGGGCCTGCTCGCCGAGGACGGTTCCTACCGCGGCGACTCACTCCGGACGGCGACCGTGGTCAGCACGAACACCGGGAACCTGGACAGCATCTGCTCGTTCCTGGACACGATCGCCGAAGAGTCCGCGAGCCTGCTGCCGCCGACCGGGCTGCCCAACACCTCCAGCAACGTGTCGGCGGGCTGGGTCGCCATCGATCACGGCCTGCGGGCGCCCAACCTGACCCTCTCGAACGGTCCGACCAGCGGTCTCGACGCCTTGCACTGGGCGCGGCGGCTGATCCGGTACGGCCGGGCGGACGCCGTCGTCGTCACCGGGGTCGAGCCCGACAACCGCTATGTGCGCAAGCTTCTCGACGACAACGGTGAGACGCACTGGCCCGACGCCGCCGCGTCGGTCGTCCTCGAATCCGCTGACGTGGCCCGGCGCCGAGGCGCCCGTGTCCGGCTCGTGCTCGGCGGGTACCGGCGGGCGGCCAGTGCGCGGGCGGCGGCCTCCGCCGTCCCGGACGAAGCCGCGGCGACCTTGGCCGAACCAGGAGTCCGGCCAGGCGACGTACTCGACCTTTCGGCTTGGGCGGGACGTCAGTCTGGGGCGCTCGGCGTCCTGCAGTGCGCCGCCGCGAGCGCACGGATCGACGGCGGCGCAGGCACCGCCCTCGCCGTGTCCTGCGGCCTCCCGGGTGCGGCGGCGGCCGCGATGGCGTTCGCCGGGCCGGGCGCCGGACAGACGTGAACGACCGAAATCGGGGACAACGACGAAGGAAGGGGCCTTCATGACCGGGAACAAGCTGATCGAGCCGGAGCTGGAAGACCTGCGGACCCTGGTGGCCCGCGTGCTGGAGGTCGAAGCCGCGGAGGTGACCGACGAGGCGAACCTCGTCGAAGACCTCGGTGTCGACTCGCTGCTGCTGCTCGAAGTAGCGGCGCGGATCCTGCAGCGCTACGGCATCCGGGTCGGCGACGCGGCGATCAGCGAGGTGGAGACGCTCGACGAGATCCATCAGCTGGTCCTCGCCGGGCAGAAGGGCTGACCGGGGATGACGCAGGACATCGACCGGCCCGACTGGCCCGGCTGGCCGGACGAGGCCGCCCGCCGATACCGGGCCGTCGGCCACTGGCAGGGAACGACCTTCGGCGAACAGCTCTCCGGCTGGGCCGTCCGGTACGCCCACCGCGTCGCGCTCGTGGACGGCGACCGCCGGTGGACCTACGCCGCGCTCGACACCGCCGTCCGGCGCCTCATGACCGGACTCATCGGGCTCGGGATGAAACGCGGCGACAAGGTGATCGTGCAACTGCCGAACCGCGCGGAGTTCGTGCTGCTGTGGTTCGCGCTCACGCGGCTCGGGATCGTGCCGATCCACGCGATGCCCGCCCACCGGCGCAACGAGATCGCCCACCTCACGGCGATGGCCGAGGCCGTCGCGTACGTCATCCCGGACAGGCACGCGCGGTTCGACTATCGCGAACTCGCCGCCCGCGTGCGCGCCGAAGCCGGGATCCGCCACGTGATCGTCGCCGGCGATCCCGGCGGGCACGACGGCTTCCTCGCGATGGCGGATCTGCTCGACAACGAACCCGCGCCCGATCCCGCCGATCCGCCGCAGGCGGGTGATCTCGCCCTGCTGCTGCTTTCCGGCGGTACCACCGGCATGCCGAAACTGGTGCCGCGGACGCACGACGACTTCGCCTACAACTCCCGGCGGGCGGCGGAACTCTGCGAGCTGACCGAGGACTCGGTGTACCTCGCCGTGCTGCCCATCGCCTTCAACTACACGATGAGCTGTCCTGGCCTGCTCGGCGTCCTGCAGGCGGGCGGACGGGTCGTGCTCGCCCCGTCCCCCGGGGCACGGACGGCGTTCGACCTGATCGAACGCGAGGGTGTCACCATCGCGGCCATCAACCCGCCGCTGGTGCCGCACTGGCTCGCCGAATTCGAACAGGGCGACACGGACCTTTCGAGCCTTCGCGTCCTGCAGGTCGGCAGCGCCCGGCTCGCCGACGACCTGGCGGCGGCGGTCACCAAGACCTTCGCTTGCCGTCTGCAGCAGGTGTTCGGCATGGCCGAGGGACTGCTGTGCCTGACCAGGCTCGACGATCCGGACGAGCTCGTGCACACCACGCAGGGCAGGCCGATCTCCGCGGACGACGAGGTCCGGGTGGTCGGTCCGGACGACGTCGAGGTCGCTCCCGGTGAGACCGGCGAACTCCTCACCCGCGGGCCGTACACCCTGCGCGGCTACTTCCGCGCGGCCGAACACAACGCGCGGGCCTTCACGGCCGACGGGTTCTACCGCACCGGAGACCTGGTCCAGCAGCTCCCGACGGGTCATCTCAACGTGGTCGGCCGGGCGAAGGACCAGATCAACCGCGGCGGTCAGAAGATCGACGCGACCGAGGTCGAAGGGCATCTCCTCGCCTGCCCGGGCGTGCTCTCCGCCGCCCTGCTGCCCGAAGCGGACACCGTACTCGGCGAACGATCGGTGGCGTTCCTGGTCTGCTCGGGCGAGCCGCCGTCCACGAGCACGCTCCAGACCTTCTTCCGAGACCGCGGCGTCGCCGCCTACAAGGTGCCGGACCGGGTCGCGGTGGTGGAAGAACTGCCGTCGACCGCGGTCGGCAAGATCGACAAGAAGGCACTCGCCCGCCGGTACCTCGGCTGATCCCGGTAGGAGGAAACGATGTTCTTCCCGTTCTCGGCCGAGTCGTCCGAGCAGCTGGCGGCCGAGGCCGCCGTACTCGCGGGCCGGCCCGACCGTCTGCCTGCCCTCGCCGCCGAACTCACCGGACGGCGGCACGGCCCGTGGCGTGCCGTCGTCGTCGGCGAGGACCGGGACTCGGTGACCGGCCGCCTCCGCGCGGTCGCCGCCGGGGAATCCTCCAGCGGTACCGCCGTCGGCGAGGCGGTCTCGGCCGGGAACGCGGTCTGGGTGTTCTCCGGCCACGGTTCGCAGTGGCCGGGGATGGGCAAGGCGCTGCTCGACGGCGAGCGCGCTTTCGCCGAAGAGATCGACCACCTGGCACCGCTGATCAGCGCCGAAGCCGGATTTTCCCTGTACGACGCGCTTTCCGGGACGGCGGACGGCATCGAGCAGGTCCAGCCGTCGCTGTTCGCCATGCAGCTGGGCCTGGCGGCGGCCTGGCGGGCACACGGCGCCGAACCGGCCGCCGTGATCGGGCACTCCATGGGCGAGACGGCCGCGGCGGTGGTCGCGGGCGCACTGTCCACAGCGGACGGTGTCGCCGTGATCTGCCGCCGGTCCCGGTTGATGCGGCGCGTCGCGGGCACCGGTGCGATGGCGATGGTCGCCCTGCCGTGGGACACCGTCGAAACGGAACTCGCCGACGTGCCCGAGGTGACCGTCGCCGCGCACTCGGGCCCGACGTCGACGGTCGTCGCCGGTGGGCGCGACCGGGTGCGATCCTTGGTGGACCGCTGGGCCGCGAGAGAGCTGATGGCCAAACTGGTCCCCGTCGAGGTCGCGTCGCATTCGCCGCAGGTCGAACCCATCCTGGCCGAGCTCGGTGCCGAGCTGTCCGGACTGCGCCCCGGACGCGCCCGCGTCCCCGTCTACACGACCGTGCTCCCCGATCCGAAAGCCCCGGCCGCTTTCGACGCCGCCTACTGGACCGCGAACCTGCGCCGCCCGGTCCGCTTCAGCGCCGCCGTCCGGGCGGCCCTCGACGACGGACACCGCGCGTTCGTCGAGATCTCGCCCCATCCGCTGCTCGCGCACGCGCTGCGGGAGAACGCGGGCGACGGGAAGGTGGCGGTGCTCTCCAGCATCCGGCGGGGAGGTGACGCGCTGTTGCGTTTCCGGACGCAGGTCGGGGCTCTGCACTGCGCGGGTGCTCCGGTGCGGTTCTAGCGGCATCGAGCCTCATACGCCTGGCGAAGCTCTCGAGCGACAGCCTCGGGCTCCGACCTGAGACGGCTGGGCAGGGTTTGCAGGACGGCGATCCCCGCCGCGGCGTATCTGGCGTTCCGGTCCAAGGTCTTCGCGTAGTCCTTCTTCGCGAAGTGGAAGTCGTAGGAGTCGATCTCCCAAGCGAGCGCGGCTTCCTTGAAGTAGCCGTCGGGTGTCGCGATGTACTCGCCGTTTTCGTCTCGGAGCTGGTGGTTCCAGAGCGGTTCGGGCAGACCGGAGAGCCGCCAGACGCGCATCGCGTCGATTTCGGCGACCGACCGGGCCCCTTTGAGGACGTCGCGCAGCACCTGGCGTGGCAAAGCGCTACCACGATCACTGCCGGCTTCGAGCTCACGGATGAGGAGGTCTGGTTTCAACCGCGCCCGCTGAACAGCCTCCGTCAGCAAGGCCCGGACCGGGTCTCGCGTAGTGGATCTCCTGCATTCATCGAGGACCGCACGTACGAGCGGCGCCACGAGTATGCCGTTCACGGCGACTGGTCGAGGCATCCGCGTCGTCCGCTCCACGATCACGAACCCGGAGCTGCTGACCTGACGAGACGAGGGCACCAGCAGGTGGACTCGATCAGTGTCACCTTTCAGCCCCCTGATCCCGTGCAGGCGACAAGCCTGAAGCCCGGTGAGGATCGCCTCCGGCCCGCCATAGAGCAGTGCCCCTTCGATCGCTTGCCGAGGAGTGGGCCGCCCTGAACCGAGCAGCACCACCCCGGGGAGCAACCTCTGCCATGGCCCGCCCGGCACGCAACGCCGGTGACAAGTCCTCTTCGAGACACCGAACGCCACGAGCCGCCCGACGGTGATCACCCCACCACGGCTCTGTTTGTAAAGGGCTTCGTGATCCCGAGCCCACTCAGCTGATCGCACACCGAGATCATCAGCCGACGTAGGCCGACCTCGCCAGCACCGAACCCGCCCGCTGTGGACAACTCGCCACATCAGCCCCACTGTGGATAACTCAGCCAAGCGCCCAATGTGGCATTGGGGACACTCAACGTCCCCAATGCCACATTGGGCGCACCGCGGCGCGTCAGGCAGAAGGAAGCGGAGGCAACGCCAACCCATCCAGCCAAGCATCGAAGAAAGAAGCAAGCGAACGCCCGGCAAAGCGTTCGGCGAGCGCCACGAAACCGTCGGTGGTCACCAGACCGTGCCGGTTCTCCACCGCCCAAGCCTTCACCAGCGGGAAGAAGACCTCGTCGCCGACGGTACAACGCAAGGCGTGCAACAAAAGCCCGCCGCGTTTGTACACCCGCTCGTCGAACATCCGCGCCACCCCGGGGTCGGCGAGACGCAGGTCCGCGGGCTTCGCCTTCACCCGCGCGTGCCACGTCTTCGCCCACGCGTGCGCGCTCTGTCCGCCGGATTCCTCGGACCAGAGCCATTCCGCGTACGTCGCGAAGCCTTCGTTCAGCCAGATGTGCCGCCAGTCGGCGACGGTCAGGCTGTTGCCGAACCACTGATGCGCCAGCTCGTGGACGACGAGCCGTTCGTGCGTGCGCCGTCCGTCCACATGGTTGGCGCCGAAGATCGACATACCCTGCGCTTCGATCGGGTCGTCGAGGTCGTCGTCGGTGACGACGATGACGTACTCGCCGAAGGGGTACGGCCCGAACAGCCGCTGCAGCGACTCCATGATCTGGCCCTGCCGCCCGAAATCACGCGAGAAGGCCCGGCGCAGGCGCGGCGGAACGGCAGCCCGCTGCGGGACACCACCGGAGGCCAGCACGATGTCGTCGTACCGTCCGATTTGGACGCTCATCAGATACGTCGGCGTCGGCTCGGGCCGTTCGAAGACCCACTGAGTGGTGCTCGCGCGCGTGTACCGGGAGACGAGATTCCCGGTCACGGCCACGAGATACGGCGACGAAGTCGTGAGTGCGACACGGTACGTCGCCTTGTCCGCCGGATGGTCGTTGCACGGGAACCACGACGGCGCCCCGACCGGCTGACTCGCGACGAGCGAGCCGTCGGTCAGTTCGTCCCAGCCGATGTCGCCCCACAGCCCCGGAAGCGGCCGCGGATTCCCGACGTAGTGGACCTCCACCAAGAACTCACTGCCGAGCGCCAACGACTTCGCCGGCTTCACCTGCAGTTTGTGCGCGCGGCGCGTGTACTTGGCCGGTTTCCCGTTGACCAGCACCCGGTTGATCCGGAACTCGCCGAAGTCGAGCGTGAACCGTGACAGCGCCTGCGTCGCCTCCGCGGTGATGGCCGCGGCGGCCGACAACCGGTTGGGACCGATCTTGTAGTCCAGCTCCAGATCGTAGTGCCGGACCCGGTAACCACCGTTACCGTGACGGGGCAGATAGGAGTCGCCGGAGGTTTCCGCGCCGGGCGAGGGCTGCGCGGAGGCCTTCGAAATCACCCGCGAAAGACCCCGCTTTCCATTGTGTCTGTCTGTGAACCCGCGGCCGCGATCGACGTCGGCAGGGCGCTGGTTGACAGAAGACCGTCACGGTGCGTGGACACGGCGCCCTGCCACCGCGATAGCGGGGCCTTCGGCCAGGGCGGGTTCACCCCCGTGGTCACCATTCCCGAACGCACCTCAGCTCCGCCAGCCGTTCCTACTTCGTCCAGGCCGAGATGGGATTACCCAGCCAGCGCGAGTCGGCGGGAACCGCGTCGCCCCGGGTCACCAGGGAGCCAGGTCCGACGGTCGTCCGCGCGCCGATGCTCGCGCCAGGCAGCACGATACCGTGCGGCCCGAGCGTCGCTCCCTCGTCCAGGGTCACCGGCGACATCGTCATGATCCGGTCGTGGAACAGGTGCGTCTGCACGACACAGCCGCGGTTGATCGTCGCGCCGTCGCCGAGGCTCACCAGGTCCGACTCGGGCAGCCAGTACGTCTCCAGCCACACGCCGCGCCCGATCTTGACGCCCATGGTCCGCAGCCACGCCGGCAGCAGCGGCGTGCCGCCGAGCGAACCGATCAGCCACGGCACGGCGAGCGCCTCGACGAAGGTGTCGGCGAGCTCGTTGCGCCAGACGAACGAGCTCCACAAGGGATGGTCGACCGCGCGGAACCGGCCGACCAGCAGCCACTTCATCGCGGTGGCGGTCAGCGCGGCGACGGCGCCGGCGGCGAGCAGCAGCGGCCCGCCGAGCAGCACCGCGACCAGGAAGCCGAACGACGACGCGAGCGCGAAGATCCCGGCGGCCACCAGCACGGTCAGCGCGACACCGCACATCACCGGCACGATGCGGCAGAGTTCGACGAGCGCGCGGGCCGCCTTCAGCCGCAGCGGCGGCGTGAAGGTACGGCTCGTGTCGGCCTCGCCGACCGACCGGCGGACCGGCAGCGGCGGCATCCCGAGGTACGACGAGCCCTTCTTCGCCTTGAGCGGGGCCGACGACAGCACCCCGACCAGACCGCGTTTCGGCACCGAACGTCCCGGCGCCGCCATCCCCGAGTTGCCGAGGAACGCCTGCTTGCCGATCCGCGCCGGGGCGACGTGCAGCCAACCGTGGCCGAGTTCGTAGGTGGCGACCATGGTGTCGTCCGCGAGGAACGCGCCACTGTCCACCTGGGTCATCTTCGGCAGCGCGAGCACGGTGGACGCCTCGACGTTGCGGCCGACCTTCGCGCCGAGCATCCGGAGCCACACCGGGGTGAACAGGCTGGCGTACAACGGGAACAGCCCTTCACGCGCCATGCCCATCAGCCGCTCGGTCGCCCAGACCTGCCACGCGACGCGCCCGTGCACCGGGTGATAGCCCTCGACCATGCCGATGCTCAGCGAACGGACGCCGACGAGCACCAGCAGCGCGTACGTCAGGAAATACGCGACGGTCGCGAGCGGCGTGAACAGCAGCGCCTGGCCGAGCGCGGCGCCCAGCGACGGCGCGCCTGCGATCGCGTAACCCAGCACCGCGACAGCGGGCAGGGCGGCGACGGCGGGCAGCAGGCCCAAGGCGACCGAAGTCGCGCCGTAGACCGAAGCCCAGAACCGCGAGCGCGGCGGGCGGCTCGACGGCCACTTCAGCGCGTCCTTGCTGGCACGCGCGGCGGGCGCACCGGCCCAACGCTGCCCGGCGGGCACATTGCCACGGACGGTGGACCCGGCCGCGATCTCCGCGCCCTTGCCGATCCGGGCGCCGGGGAACAGCGTGCTGCGCGCGCCGATCCGCGCGTCGGCACCGATGCGGATCTTGCCGATGTGCACGAGATCGCCGTCCACCCAGTGCCCGGACAGGTCGACCTCGGGTTCGACGGCGGCACCGCGGCCGAGTTTCAGCATGCCGGTGACCGGCGGCGGGGAGTGCAGGTCGACGTCCTTGGCGATCCGCGCGCCGAGGGCCTTGGCGTACGTCGTCATCCAGGAAGCGCCCGCGACGCTGTCCGCGCCGCTGAACTCGGCGAGTTTCTCGGCGGTCCACAGTCGCAGGTGGACACTCCCGCCGCGCGGGTAGCTGCCGGGACGGACCCCGCGCAGCAGCAACCGCGAGCCGGTCGCGGAGATCGCGATCCGCCCGGCCGGGCTGAACAGCGCGATCCACGCGACGGCGATCCACACCCAGTTCAGCGTCGGCGCCCAGGCGAACCCGGCCAGCGAAAGCACGTTCGACAGCGTCGCGGCGATCGTCGTCCAGCGCAGGCCGACGAGACCCATCAGCGGGATCATCAGCAGCGACTGGATGATCCCGGCCTTGCGCGGAGTGGGCGCGATGTCGCGGCGTTCGGTCTTCTCGCCGCTCAACGCGTCCAGCATCGACGCGAGCGCGCCGAGCTTCGGGTTCGCGTAGATGTCACTCACCGACACCTGCGGGTGACGGGTGCGGATCCGCGCGATCAGCTGCGCGGCCGTCAGGCTGCCACCGCCGTTGGTGAAGAAGTCGGCCTTCGGGTTGTCGACCGAGACACCCAGGATCTCCGCCCAGCCTTCGGCGAGCCAGCTCTCCGTCGGCGACAGACCGGATTTCGCCGCGTCCACAGTGGACAGCGGCCAGGGCAGCGCGTTGCGGTCGACCTTGCCGGAAGTGCGCGTGGGCAGGTCTTCGATCAGGGCAAGCAGCGGGACAAGCGCGGCGGGCAACTGCTCGCGCAACCGGGTCGCGGCCTCGTCGTGGTCGAACTCGACCCCCTCGGCCGGCACGACGTATCCGACGAGCACCTGGTTGCCCGCCTTGGTGCGGCGGACCGCGGCGGCGGCACCCTGCACGCCGGGCAGCGCCTGCAGTGCGGCGTCGACCTCGCCGAGTTCGATCCGGCGGCCGCCGAGTTTCACCTGCTCGTCGAGGCGCCCGAGGAACAGCAGGCCCTCGGCCTCCGCGCGGACCATGTCGCCGCTGCGGTACGCGCGGCGCCAGCCCAGCGAAGGCAGCGGCGCGAACTTCTCGGCGTCCTTCTCGGGGTCCAGGTAGCGGGCCAGGCCGACGCCGCCGATGACCAGTTCGCCGGTCTCCCCCATCGCGACCGGTTCGCCCGCCTCGTTGACGACGGCGAGCTGCCAGCCCACAAGCGGCAGGCCGATGCGGACCGGACCTTCGCCGGTCATCTGCGCGGCGCAGGCGACGACGGTGGCCTCGGTCGGTCCGTAGGTGTTCCAGACTTCGCGGCCTTCGACGGCGACGCGTTCGGCCAGCTCCGGCGGGCACGCTTCGCCACCGAAGATCAGCAGGCGGACGTCTTCGAGCGCGTCGGCGGGCCACAGCGCGGCCAGCGTCGGCACGGTGGAGACGACGGTGATGCCCTGCGCGACCAGCCACGGGCCGAGGTCGACGCCGGTGCGCACGAGGGAACGCGGCGCCGGGACCAGGCAGGCGCCGTGGCGCCAGGCGAGCCACATCTCTTCGCAGGACGCGTCGAACGCGACGGACAGCCCGGCGAGCACGCGGTCTCCGGGACCGATCGGCTCCTCGGTGAGGAACAGCTGCGCTTCGGCGTCCACGAACGCGGCGGCCGAGGCGTGCGAGACCGCGACGCCCTTCGGCTTCCCGGTCGAACCGGAGGTGAAGATGATCCAGGCGTCGTCGGTCGGCGCGGGCGAGCCCTCGACGCCGCTCGGCGAGCCGAGGACGGTGATCGCGCCGCCATCGGTGACCACCGCGGCGACGTCGGCCTCGCCGAAGACCAGTTCGGCGCGCTCCTCGGGGTCGTCCGCGTCGACCGGCACATAGGCGGCGCCGACGGACAGGATCGCGAGGATGGCGACGTAGAGCTCAGCGGTGCCGGAGGAGATCCGGACGCCGACCCGGTCACCGACGCCGACGCCGTTGGCGGTCAGCTTGCGGCCGTAGGCGTCGATCTCCTCGACGAGCTTGCGGTAGGACAGGGTGGTCTCGCCGTCGTCGATCGCGCCCGCGTTGGGGTGGCGGGCGGCGGTCTCGGCGAGGATGTCGATCAGGGTGCGCTCGCCCGCGCCGAGACCCGACCAGAACAGGGCGCGGTCGGCGACCGGGGCGGGCGACGGCGCGACGGTGACGTCCGCGACGCAGGCGATCGGTCGTGAGTCAGCGGTCAGGGTCATCGGGAGATCACCACGGGCACGGCAGAACCATGGGCGCGCAAGCCCATCACACACCTTTCGCGAAGTGCGTCATTCGGGCTCGCTCTCCGAATGAGGCGCCCGCTAGCAGACCATCGACTTTACCGCAGGTGAACGACATATCTCGGGAGGGTCTCGGCAGAGTGTCGAAACTCACCGGTGGACACGCCGAAACCCGAGGTCATCGGCGTGTCCACCCAGTGAAATATTCACCTACATCGTGAGAAAATCAGCGGGTCTTCGGTTTTCCCGCCGCTTTACCACCGGCCTTGGGCTTTTGCTTCTTTTCCCGCACCCGGACATTCACCCGAACGGGGCTGCCTTCGAAACCGAAACGCTCACGGAACTTCCGTTCGATGAACCGCCGGTAGCCCGCCTCGAGGAAGCCGGTGGTGAACAGGACCAGCGTCGGCGGCCGGATACCCGCCTGGGTCGCGAACAGCACCTTCGGCTGCTTGCCGCCGCGCACCGGCGGCGGGGTCGCGGCGATGAGGTCGGCCAGCCAGCCGTTCAGCTGACCCGTTGGCACCCGCTGGTCCCAGGACTTCAACGCGGTCCGCAGCGCGGGCGCGAGCTTGCGCACCGACCGGCCCGTGAGCGCGGAGATGTTGACCTTGTCCGCCCACGGCACTCGCACCAGGCCGCGGTCCAGCTCACGGACCATGGCGTGACGGCGGTCCTCGTCGACGAGGTCCCACTTGTTGAAGGCGAGCACGCAGGCCCGGCCCGCCTCGACGACCATGGTCAGCACCCGCAGGTCCTGCTCCGAAAGCGGCTCGGCCGCGTCCAAGAGCACGATCGCGACCTCGGCCGCGTCGATCGCGGTCTTGGTCCGCAGCGACGCGTAGTACTCCGCCCCGTTGGCCGAGTTGACCCGCTTGCGCAGACCGGCCGTGTCGACGAACCGCCAGGTCTCGCCGTCGAGCTCGACCAGCGAGTCGACCGGGTCGACGGTGGTACCGGCGACCGAGTCCACGACGGACCGCTCCTCGCCGGAGAGCTTGTTCAGCAGGCTGGACTTGCCCACGTTCGGCTTGCCGACCAGCGCGACCCGGCGCGGGCCGGTGGTGGCGCGGTCGCCGTCACGCGGCATCGACGGCAGCGCCTTGACGATGGCGTCGAGCAGGTCGCCGGAGCTGCGCCCGTGCAGCGCGCTGACCGGGTACGGCTCGCCGAGGCCGAGCGACCACAGTGACGCGGTGTCGGCGAGCAGGCGGTCGTCGTCGACCTTGTTGGCGGCGAGCAGCACCGGCTTCTTCGAGCGGCGCAGCACCTTGGAGACGGCCTCGTCGGTGGCCGTCGCGCCGACACTGGCGTCGATGACCAGCAGGACCGCGTCGGCGGTGGCCATCGCCATCTCGGCCTGTGCGGCGACAGAGGCCTGCAGCCCGGTCGCGTCCGGCTCCCAGCCGCCCGTGTCCACCAGCGTGAACCGGCGGCCCGCCCAGAACGCGTCGTAGGCGACGCGGTCCCTGGTCACGCCGGGCACGTCCTGCACGACCGCCTCCCGGCGGCCGAGGATGCGGTTGACCAGGGTCGACTTGCCGACGTTCGGCCTGCCGACGACGGCGAGGACCGGCTGCGCAAGCTGCGCCTCCTCCTCGGCCTCGCCCGCGGCGATCTGCGCGTCGAGCGCGGTGAATTCGGACTCGTCGGACCAGGAGCCGTCGATCTCGCCGACTCCGTCAAGCTCTGTCATTTTCTCAATCCTGTCGCGTGTCTTGGAGCCCGTGCTCCAAGCGCCATTCGTCCAGTGCCTTCACGAGGTCCGCGAGCGCGATGCGAAGCCGCTCGGTTCCCTCCTCCAGCCCTGTCCTTCCCTTCCCGATCTCGGGAGTGAAAGGTTCGCCGACCATGATGTCGACGCGTGGCCGCCAACGCCGTTTGGCGCCGGCGGGTTTGTACGTCCCCCGAGTGGCGACCGGAACCACGGTCGCGTTCCCGGCGCGGACCAGGAAGGCCACGCCGCGCTCGAAGTTTTCGGCGTCACCGAGGCCGCGGGTGCCTTCGGGGAAGATCCCGACGGCGCCACCTTCCTCGAGCACCTTGACCGCCATCATCAGCGGTTTGCGGTCCACCGCGCCCCGTTTCACCGGGATCTGACCCAGTTTCGGGAAGAACCAGCCGACGAAGCCCTTGAAGAGCTCCGCCTTGACCAGGAACGCCGTGCGCCGCGACAACATTCCGAACAGCAGCGCCGGTTCCGTCATCGAACTGTGGTTCGCCATGAACACCACCGGCCCGGACGCCGGTACCCGCTCGGCACCGTGCACCCGGACCCGGAACGCGGGCCGGACGAGGAATTTCGAGATCCCCCGGCCGAACGTGTGGATCGGGCCGCTCGCGCCTTCGGGAAGTCCCTTCGCGCTCACCTCGACGCCTCGGCGGGGCAGCCTTCGAGCAGACCGCGGTGCAGCGCGAGTTCCGCCAGCGCCACGATCACCTGGTCGATGTTGAGCGCCGACGTGTCCACCTCGACGGCGTCGTCGGCCGCGCGCAAGGGCGAAGCCGCCCGCGTCGAGTCGAGGCGGTCGCGCCGTTCCACCGCCGCTTTGGCGACATCCACCGTGGACTCCCGGCCGGCGGCGGAGTCCTGCGCGCTGCGGCGTGCGGCGCGGACCTCGGCCGACGCGGTGAGGAAGATCTTGAGCGGGGCGTCCGGCGAGACGACGGTGCCGATGTCCCGGCCTTCGACCACGATGCCGCCGACGCGGCCGAGCACCTCGGCGATGATCTCGCGCTGCCGGGCGACCAGCAGTTCGCGGACGGCGGGAACGGCCGAAACCGGCGACACCGCGGTGGTGACGTCCGCGCCGCGGATCTCGGCGGCGACGTCTTCACCCGCCAGGGTCACGGTCGCTTCGTCCGGGCTGGTCCCGATGCCGAAATCGGCCTTCCGGGCGACGTCGGCGATCGCGTCCGGGTCGGTCAGATCGGTCCCGGCGCGCAGGACGGCGAGGGTGACCATGCGGTACATCGCGCCGGTGTCGAGGTAACCGGCGCCGAGCTTCGTCGCGAGCTTCCGCGAAACCGTGGATTTCCCGGTTCCGGACGGGCCGTCCATCGCGACCACACCACGCAGGGCTCCCGCCACCGAAACACTCCTCAGCTCATCCGTCGCTCATCTGATCGACGTTCATTCTGCCTGGTGGTACGCGACACGCCTCAGCCGCCCACGGCGAACCGGTCGACGAGCATGCGGATGCGTTCCGCGCGCGCGTCCGCCGGGAGCCGCCTGCTGCGTTCGAGGGTGACCAGGCCGTGCAGGGCGGCCCAGAAGGTCTCCGTGTAGAGGGCGGGGTCGTCTCCACCGGCGACCGGGCCGACGACTTCGAGCAAGGCGCCGAACGCGTCCTTCAACGGCTCCGGGCTGTCCGGGCTGGCGAAGCTCAGTTCGCTGGCGAGGGTGAAGATCGCGTCGTAGAGCGCCGGTTTGCGGTCGGCGAAGTCGAAGTAGTTGGCGGCCAGCCGCATCAGCGCGTCCCGGGAACCCTCCGCCGCCCCGGCCCCTCTGCGCATGTCGGCGGCCATTTCGGTGCACCCTTCGAGCGCCGCGGCCGCCATGATCGCCCCCTTGCCGGAGAAATGGCTGTAGAGCACGGGCTGGCTGTACTCGATCTTCGCCGCCAGCCGCCGCGTGGTGACCGCGTCCCAGCCCTCTTCCTCGGCGATCTCGCGGGCGGTGGTGACGATCAGCTGTTCGCGTTGCGAGCGATCCCGCTCACGCCGGGGGTTCGTGACCATACGGGCATGCTAGCACCGCTAGACAAGCTAGCACTGCTAGCGCTAGTGTCGGCGTCGTTCCTAGCGTTGCTAGCTTTTTGGAGTCGGAGACCATGACCCGTATCAAGATCGCCTACGTCCTGTCCGCCGCCCTCGTGCTCTTCGTCCTCTACTTCGGGAGTGGTTACGTGTTCTTCCCGGCGACCCAGACGGGTGGCTTCGGGCTGCCGGTGATGCCGTCCGAGGGCGATCCGATCCTCGCGGTCAAGGGCGTCCGTGACATCGGCACCGCGCTCGTGGTGCTAGCGCTGATCCTGTTCCGGAACGCCCGCGCGCTGGGCTGGGCGATGCTCGCGCTGGCGTTCATCCCGTTCGGCGACATGCTGATCGTGTTGACCCACAACGGTTCCGTGGGCGCCGCGCTCGGCATCCACGGCGCGACGTGCGCCCTCATGGTCGTAATCTCGGCGTTGTTCCTGATCCGTCCCGCGCAAAACGGACAGTGAGTTACTGTTGTTCACGTGAACGTCGAAGTGACCCCGCTCCCCGGAATAGGCGTCCGCAAGGACTTCGCCACCCGCAACGGCCGCCGTGTCGGGGTGGTGACCCACCGCGATGGACACGTCGAGCTGATCGTGTCCAAAACGGACGATCCCGACGCCTGCCTGGCGTCGCTTCCGCTCACCACCGACGAGGCGGGCGCGCTGGCGAACCTGCTCGGCGCGCCCCAGCTGGTCGCCCAGCTCACCGAAGAGCACCGGGACCTGCCCGGTATCAACACCAAGCAGCTGCCGATCAAGTCGTCGTCGCCGTTCGACGGGCGGACGCTGGGCGACACCGCCATGCGCACGCGGACGAGCGTCTCGGTGGTCGCGGTGATGCGGGCCGGTCAGGTCCACCCCTCCCCCAACCCGGACTTCAACCTCACCGCGGGCGACGTGCTCGTCGCGGTCGGCACCTCCGAGGGTCTCGAGGCCGCCGTCAAGATCTTGAAGTACGGCTGATCGCGGATGGATCACACCGCACTGTCCTTGATCGAACTCGGGGCGGTCTTCTTCGGGCTGGGCGCGTTGGGACGCCTCGCCGGGAAGATCGGGATGTCCCCGATCCCGCTGTACCTGATCGGTGGCCTGTGCTTCGGGCAGGGCGGGCTGATCCCGCTCGGCGACATCGGCGACTTCACCCATCTCGCCAGCGAGATCGGTGTCGTCCTGCTGCTGCTCCTGCTGGGCTTGGAGTATTCGGCGGCCGAGCTGTTCACCGGGCTGAAACGCTCGTGGGTGGCGGGCCTCGTGGACATCGTGCTCAACGCCGCGCCCGGGGCGATCGTCGCGCTCATCCTCGGCTGGGGGCCGATCGGCGCGATCGTGATGGCAGGCGTCACCTACATCTCGTCGTCCGGGATCATCGCGAAGGTGCTCGGCGATCTCGGGCGGCTCGGTAACCGGGAAACCCCGGTGGTGCTGTCGATCCTGGTGTTCGAGGACCTGGTGATGGCGCTGTACCTGCCGATCCTCACCGCGGTGCTCGGCGGGGTCAGCTTCCTCGGCGGGATGAAGGCCGTCGGGATCTCCCTGATGGTCATCACCGTGGTCCTGGTGATCGCGCTGAAATTCGGCCGGTACGTCTCCGCGGCGGTGGACAGCCCGGATCGCGAGGTGTTCCTCCTCAAGGTCCTCGGCGCGGCGCTGCTGGTCGCCGGTGTCGCTTCGGCGATGCAGGTTTCGGCCGCGGTCGGCGCGTTCCTGCTCGGCATCGCGATCTCGGGTTCGACGGCGGAGAACGCGACGCACATGCTCGAACCGCTGCGGGACCTCTTCGCCGCCGTGTTCTTCGTGGTGTTCGGGCTCAACACCAACCCCGCTTCGATCCCGCCGGTGCTCGGCTGGGCGGTGGTGCTGGCGGTCGCGACCACGCTCACGAAGGTCGGCACCGGCTGGTGGGCCGCGCGGCGGCAGGGCATCGGGAAGATGGGCCGCGCTCGCGCCGGAGCCGCGCTGGTCGCGCGAGGCGAGTTCTCGATCGTCATCGCCGGGCTGGCGGTGGCGGCGGGCGCGGTGACCGGCGAACTCGCCGCCCTCGCGACGGCGTACGTGCTGCTGATGGCGATCCTCGGCCCGACGGCCGCGCGGATCGTCGAACCGGTCGCCCGCGCTCTGCAGCGGAAGCCCTTCGGTTCGAAGAGCCCGGCCTCGCAAACCGGCTGACCCCGCCCCGCTCTGAGTGTCATGAAAGGGCCGTTCAGGACATATCTTGTCCTGAACGGCCCTTTCATGACAGTGGCCTAGCCGCGCTCAAGCCCCGAAACAGTGGCAGGAGCGATCTGCGCCGGAGCCACCGGAAGCGCCGCCGGCACCGCCGACGGGCCCGCACCCGCGACGGGCAACGCCAGCGACGTCTTGCCCAGATCCACCGTGATCTTCGGGTACTGCGCCGGCCCCGAGATGAACGAGCCGTCCGTCCCGCCGATGATCAGCGCGAGCTGATGTCCCTGCGGGACGACGTGATCCGTGCTCGCCAGCCGGAACGTCATCGTGTACGGCTGCCCCGGCGTCAGCGGCGACTCCTGGCTCAGCGAACTGTGGTTGGCCAGATCCGCCCAGCCGCGGCTGATGATGTTCAGTCCCACGGAAACCGCGTCGGTGCTCGTGTTCAGGTAGCACGCGTCGTTGCCCGAAGCGCTCGAGCCCCAGCACGACTGGGTCAGCTCGTTCTTGATGCCTTCCTTCGGTCCGGTGTAGTTCCGGATGGTCGCCGGACCGTAGTCCACCAGGATCGCCGAAAGACGCGCAGTGGACGTCGACGGCGTCGCGGTCACCGTCACCTTCGCGGTTCCGGACACGTGAAGGTCCTTCGCCAGCGCGCCCGTGCTGAACAGCACTCGCCCGTTCGAAGTCTCCGTCGGCTTCGCGGCCCAGCTGTTCGAGGACTGACCGGAGGAGTCCGTGAACGACACCGTGGCCGTGCCAGGAGAGCTGCCGAGCGTGCCGACCCCCGGAGTGCTTCCGGACGCGGGGCGCAGGGTGACGGCGCTGCCCGCGGGCCACGCCGGCTGATCCACCCAGACATCGGGCTCGCGTTCCACACTCGCGCCCGGGGTCTTCTCGATGCCGTTGTCCACGCCGAGCAGGTAGTGGTCGAACCACTTGTGCAGCGTGTCGACCCAAGCCGAGCGCCGGTAGTCGAACGGGTCGACGTGACCGGCCTGCGTCAGCCAGATCTTGCGCTCGACGTTCAGCGCTTCCCACCACTGCCCGAAGTTGATGGTCTTGACGTTGAGGTCACCGAGACCGTGCGAAGCGAGCACGCTCGCCTTCACCTTCGATGCGCTCTGCACGTAGTCCCGGTCGAGCCAGAACGCGTTGTAGTCACCGTTCGCAGTCGCGCCCGCGGTGAGTTTGCGGTTGGCCGCGCTGCAGTTCTGTCCGCCGTTGCGCTGAGAAACGGTCTGCGCGAGCCCGGCCGGGCTGCCCTGGCGCAGGTTCGCGCCGTCGGAACGGTAGTAGTCGTACCAGGAACTGATCGCGCCGATCGGCACGATGGTCTTGAGCCCCTCGACACCGGTCGCGGCGACGCCGTTGGCCACCGTGCCGTCGTAGGACTTCCCGATCATGCCGACCGCGCCCGTCGACCACGTCGCGTTCGTCCTCGCCGGACCGGTCGCCGTCGTGTAGCCGTTCGCCCGGCCGTTCAGCCAGTCGACCACCTTGCGCGCCGATTCGATGTCCGAGGGGCCGCCGATGTCGGTGCACCCGCGGGATTTGTTGGTACCGGCCAGATCCACCAGGACCACGGCGTACCCGCGAGGGACGAAGAAGTTGTCGTAGTAGAGCGGGAACCCGACCGGCCTGCCCGCCGAATCGTAGGTCTTGAGCTCGCTCTCGTTGCCGCGTCCGCAGCACGAGTAGTACGGGCTCGCGTCCATGATGACCGGAACCTTCTTGCCCTGCGCCGCCGGTTCCTTCGGGCGGATGATGTCGGCGGCGACCCGGTCGGAACGGCCGTCGCCGTCCCCGTCGAGCCCGATGTCCACCCAAGCCGTCTCGCGGACGGCCTGGGCGAAGTCGTAGACCGGTTCACTCGCCCGCGGTTTCGCCGCGGCCTGCGGTGCCGCGACCACGGCCGCGGCCACCGCCAAGATCCCTGCCAGCACAACTGTTTTCACGGTTGAGCCCTTCCCCGTCGGCTGAAAGCCCGTCAGAGAGAGCTAAACGCGATGATCACGCGTGCAGTAGAGCGGAAAGTCTTAGAGATCGACGGCGCGGTACAGCGAACCGACCTCGCCGCGGTTCAGCCGCCGGATCGAACCCGACCGCTGGGCGCCGAGCTGGACGTCGCCCAGCGCGGTCCGGACCAGTTTGCGCACCGGGTGCCCGGTGGCCGCCATCAGCCGCCGCACGATGTGCTTGCGCCCCTCGTGGATGACCAGCTCGATCTGGGTGCGCCCGGCCAGCATGTCCTTGACGCGGAACTGGTCGACCTTGACGATGCCGTCCGGCAGCTCGAAACCGGCGCGCAGTTCCTTGCCGAGCCCGCGCGGGACGATGCCCTCGACCTCGGCGAAGTAGGTCTTCAGCACCCGGAACGACGGGTGCATCAGCCGGTGCCCGAGGTCGCCGTCGTTCGTGAGGAGCAGCAGGCCTTCGGTGTTCTCGTCGAGCCTGCCGACGTGCACGATGCCGGGCGTCTCCTCGTACCGGCCGCGCAGGTAGTCGCCGACGCACGGACGGCCGCGGTCGTCGTTCATCGTGCTGTGCACGCCCTTGGGCTTGTTCAGCAGGAGGTACACGAGGTCCTCGCGGACCTGGACGCGGGTGCCGTCGACGTGGATCACGGAGTTGTCCGGATCGACCCGGCGGCCGAGTTCGGTGACCACCTTGCCGTCCACGCTCACGCGACCGCGCACGATCAGGTCCTCGGCCGCGCGCCGCGAGGCCACGCCCGCCTGCGAAAGGACCTTCTGCAGCCGAATGCCGTCGGGATGCGGGTCAGATGTCATCGATGGTGTCCACTTCGGGTAGCAACGGAGCGATGGGCGGAAGGTCGGCCAGGGACGACAGGCCCAGTCGCTCCAGGAACAGCTCGGTCGTCACGTACAGCGTGCCAGTGGTTTCGGGGTCGGTCCCCATCTCCTCGATCAGGCCGCGCGCCAGCAGCGTCCTGATCACCCCGTCCACGTTCACCCCTCGGACGGCGGCGACCCTGGCCCTGGTCACCGGCTGCCGATAGGCGATCACGGCGAGGCTCTCCAGTGCGGCTCGCGTCAGCTTGGAACGCTGGCCGTCGAGCAGAAGCTTCTCCACGAACGGGGCATAGACGTCCCTAGTGTAGAACCGCCACCCTTCGCCGACTCGGCGCAGGTCGATTCCGCTGGTCCGCTCGGTGAACTTCTGCGCCATCGTGCGCAGCGCCACGGTCACCCGCGACACCGGCTGCCCGACCGTCTCGGCGAGCGATTCCTCGCTGATCGGCGAGTCGACGACCAGGAGCAACGCCTCCAGCGCCGCTTCGAGCGCCTCGTCCGAGGTGACGTCGGGATAGTCGCCGTCGCCGGCCGCGACGAGACCTTCGTCGGCGGGCGGCTCCTCCTCGGCGGCAGGAGTCTCCGCCTGGGTGTCTTCGGTCGTCTCTGTCTCTTCGGTGTTCTCCGGGGTCACCCGTACTCCTCGTCCTCGACGGCGGCGCGGTCCTGCTCGGCCGCCACCGACGCCTCCTCCACGGACCCGCCGGTCCAGCGCACGTGCAGTTCGGCGAGCGCCTCCAGCTGCTCGAACTGGACCGAGGACTCCCGGTACAGCTCCAGCAGCGCGAGGAACCGCGCCACGATCTCGACGGTGTGCTCGCAGTCCTCGACCAGTTCGCCGAAGGTCGCTTCGCCTCGTTCCGCGAGCTTGAGCCGCAGCAGCGCGGCGTGCTCGCGCACCGAGACCCGGCCCATGTGGATATGCGCGATCGACACCGTCGGCGGCGGCTTCGGTTTGAAGACCGCGACCGCGATCTCGGAGAACTTCCCGACGTCGACGCCGAGCATCACCTCGGGCAGCAGCCCCATGAACCGGTCTTCGAGCGCGACCGAGCGCGGATACCGCCGCAGCGCGCCGGCCTCCAGCTCGCCGAACAGCGCCGCGACCTGCTTGTACGCCCGGTACTGCAGCACACGCGCGAACAGCAGGTCCCGTGCTTCGAGCAGGGCGAGGTCGTCTTCGCTCTCCACCTCGGCGGCGGGCAGCAGGCGCGCCGCTTTGAGGTCGAGCAGGGTCGCCGCGATGACCAGGAACTCGGTCGTCTCGTCGAGGTTCCACTCCGTGCCGAGCGCACGGGTGTAGGCGATGAAATCGTCCGTGACCCGGTGCAACGCGACTTCGGTGACGTCGAGCTGGTGCTGCGAGATCAGCTGGAGCAGCAGATCGAAGGGGCCCTCGAAGTTCTCCAGGTGCACCTTGAACTTGGACGTGCTCAGCTCTTCACTGGCCAGTCCTTCGGGGACCATCCCGCCGTGCACGGTCTCGTGCACGACGGGGGTCTCGTCTGCCTCTGTCCGCTCGACCGGCTCTGAGCCGCTGGGAGCAGCCGCGGCCGGGTCGTCCATCAGTTCTCGGTCTCTTTCCCGTCCTCGCTGCCCGCCCGCAGGCGTTGGACGAGGACCGAGTCCTCGCCCGCCGCGTCGAAGTCGGCCAGCAGCACGGCCACCGCCTCGCGGACCAGCCTGCCGCGATCGAGCACGAGACCGTGCTTCGCCCGGAGGTTCAGCCTGGCCTGCTCCATCGCCAGCAGTTCGTCGCCGGAGACGTAGACGGTGATCTTCGCGTCGTGCTTGGTCCGCCCGGAACCGCTGCGCGCGGCACGGGTCAGCTGATCCTTGTGCGCGCGCCCCGGCTCGGTCCCGGATCCGTTCCCGTTGCCGTTCCCCTTCGCGGGGGCGGGCTGTTCGGGCGCGGGCGGGAGATCGAGGGCGGGGCTGGAGGTGATCCTGAAGAGTTCGGACGCTCCGGGCAGGGAAGCTCGCCTGCTCACCGAGCGATCACCTCGCGTGCCAGCGCGCGATAAGCCGCCGCGCCCGCTGATTTGGGAGCCCAGGTCGTGATCGGCTCGCCCGCGACCGTCGTCTCGGGGAACCGCACGGTGCGGTTGATCACCGTGTCGAACACGGTGTCGCCGAATGCCTCCACCACTCTCGCCATGACCTCCTTCGAGTGCAGGGTTCTCGGGTCGTACATGGTGGCGAGAATCCCGGTGATGTCCAGTTTGGGGTTGAGGCGTTCCTGCACCTTCTCGATGGTGTCGATCAGGAGCGCTACGCCTCGCAGACTGAAGAACTCGCACTCCAGCGGGATGATCACACCGTCCGCGGCGGTCAGTGCGTTCACCGTCAGCAGGCCTAGCGAGGGCTGGCAGTCGACAAGAACATAGTCGTAGTCGTTCATGACCGGACGAAGGACCCGTAACAAAGTGTGTTCGCGTCCTACCTCTGCGACCAACTGGACCTCGGCCGCGGACAGGTCGATGTTGCTCGGCAGCAGGTCGACGCCGTCCACCCGGGTCTTCCGGATGACGTCGGTGATGCTGACCGAGCGCTCCATGATGACGTTGTAGACCGTCTGGTCCAGCTCGTGCGGCTGAATGCCGAGGCCGACCGAGAGCGCGCCCTGCGGATCGAAGTCGACCAGCAGCACCCGGCGGCCGCATTCGGCCAGCGCCGCGCCGAGGTTGATGGTCGAGGTGGTCTTGCCGACGCCGCCCTTCTGGTTGCACATGGCCATCACCAGTGCGGGGCCGTGCCGGTCCAGCGGCGGCGGGTCGGGGATCTCGCGATACGGACGGCCGGTGGGCCCGATGCCGTCGTTGTCGCGTTCTTGCTGCTTGGCTTCTTTGGCTTCTTTGGCGCGCTTGGCCTTGCGGCCGCGGGAAGAGATCGTGTCCTCCGACGGTTCGTCGCCGTCGTGTTCGGCGGGGGTTGCGATGGTCACCTGGCTGAGGCTCGCGGCAGCCGAACCGGCGGACGCGGACGGCTTCGCCGGCTCGTTCGGTGTCGACATAACGCGAAAGCTCCTCTTCGGCAGGATCCTCGGCAGCCTATGCGCGATCCGGGAGTCGAGCCAACGAGGCACGCCGGGACTGACCGGGTCGATTAGCCGAGCGCGCGGGGATGTGCTGTCGCGTAAACCTCGCGGAGCGTGTTGACCGTGACCAGCGTGTACACCTGGGTGGTGGTCACGGAAGCGTGGCCGAGCAGTTCCTGCACGACGCGGACGTCGGCGCCGCCTTCGAGCAGATGCGTGGCGAAGGAATGGCGCAACGTGTGCGGCGAAACGCCCGCCGTGATCCCGGCGGATTCCGCGGTGTCCTTGAGAACCTGCCACGCGCTCTGCCGGGAAAGCCTGGAGCCGCGGGCGTTCAGGAACATCGCCGGCGTCCCCCGGCCGTGGGTGGCGAGGGCCGGCCGCGCGCGAACGAGATAGGCGTGCACCGCTTCCAGCGCGGGACGGCCGATCGGCACGATGCGCTGTTTGCCGCCCTTCCCGTCGAGCAGCACGGTCCGTTCGGCGTCGTCGATGTCGTCGACGTCGAGTCCGACGGCCTCGGAGATCCGCGCGCCGGTGGAGTAGAGCAGTTCCAGCAGCGCCCGGTCCCGCAGCGGCCGTTCGCCCTCGGGCGGTGGGGTTTCCAGCAGTTTCAGCACGTCGCCGACCGGCAGCGCCTTGGGCAGCCGTTTGGCCGCGGCGGGTGGCCGGACCTCGCGGGCCGGGTCGTTCTCGGTGATGCCGTCGGCGTGCGCGAACTTGTGCAGCCCCCGCACCGCGACCAACGCGCGGGCCGCCGAGGACGCGGCCAACGGGCGATGCTCTTCGTCGCCCTCGCGCAGCGCCGCGCCGAACGAGGTGATGTGCGCGGAGGTGACGTCGGCGAAGCGCTCGACGTCCGCGTCGCCGAGGTACGCGGTGTACCGGCGCAGGTCACGGGAGTAGCTGTCGAGGGTGTTCCTCGCGGTTCCGCGCTCGACCACCAGATGGTCGAGGTACGCGGCGACCACCTGGGCGACTCCGCTACCGCCGGCCCGTGACACACGGACACTCTAGGACCACTCGCGACCCGATCGGGGGTTCGCCGCGCGTGCCGCGCCGCGGGTGTGAAACGGGCTACCTTGGGAGCATGTCGCAGCAACCGGACCCGGAGGAGATGCGCGTCGGCACGGCCGAGCGCGAAGAGGCCGCGCGGCTGCTCGGCGACCATTACAGCCAGGGCAGGCTCACCCCGGACGAGTACGAGGGCCGCGTCCTCGCCGCGTACGAGGCCGTGACGCTCGGCGAGCTCCGGCCTCTGTTCCAGGACCTGCCCGCGCCGCACCCGACGTACCTGGCGCCGCGGTTCGACCCGCCGCCGTTCGTCCCCGTGTATCAGCGGCCCGCCGCGGTCCTGCCCTACTCGCCGAAGTCGAAGATCGCCGCCGGGGTGCTGCAGATCGTGCTGCCGTTCGGGATCGGGCGGTTCTACACCGGCCACATCGGTCTCGCCCTCGGCCAGCTGGCGGTCGTGCTGGTCACCTGCGGCGTCGGGGTGGTCTGGCCGATGGTCGACGGGATCGTGCTGCTGGCGAACGGCGGCACGGACGCGCAGGGCCGCCGACTCCGCGACTGACCCCTTGCCTAGTCCGTGAAGGCCTCCTTGAGGGACTCTGGGTCCCTCAAGGAGGCCTTCACGGACTAGGCGATCGCCACCCGCGACACCACCAGTCCCAGCAGTCACAGGAGCGCGCGTGAAGGCCCCCTTCCCTCGGCTCAGCCGAGGAAACTCGACCTTCACACCTTCCCAAGTACATGAAGGCCCCCTTCCTTGCGTCTAGCGCAAGGAAGGGGGCCTTCATGTACTACAAGGGCCACTCACGAGCGTCAGAGGCCGCGCGAAGCGAACTTCGTCGGCCTGTCCTCCCAAGGAGCGTCCGAAGGCCGCGACGAAGCCGCCCCCGAAAGCACCGCGTGCGCGGCGAGCACGCCACCGACGGTCGCCCCGTTCACCAGCTCACCCGCCAGCGCCATCCGGACCGCCTCGGCGAGCGGGAACTTCCGCATGACGAGGTCGGCCTCCTCCTCGCCGAGCATCTCCCTGTCCACTTCGGACAGTTCGCGGGCGAGGTAGACGCGGACGACCTCGTCGGTGAAGCCGGGCGACGCCGCGACGTCGACCAGGGTCTCCCAGCGTTCGGCGCTGAGCCCGACCTCCTCGACCAGTTCGCGTTTGGCCGCGCCGACGGGGTCCTCCCCCGCCTTGTCGATCAGCCCGGCGGGCAGTTCCCACAGCCGCCGCCCGATCGGGTGGCGGTACTGGTGGATCAGCGTCACCATGCCGTCCGCGTCCAGCGCGACGACGGCGACCGCGCCGAGGTGCTCGACGACCTCACGGCGGGCCGTGCCGCCACCGGGCATCACGACCTCGTCGACCCGCAGCCCCACGACGCGTCCGATGTGGACGTCCCTTGTGGACGCGACGGTGAACTCGTGTTTGCCGGGCTCGGTCACCGGGCCACCGTCTGCGGGGCCTCGGGCAGCTCGACCGGCAGCCGCTCGGCGACCTTGCGGTCCACGACGGCCTTCACGAACGCGCTGAACAGCGGGTGCGGCCGGGTCGGCCGGCTCTTGAGCTCCGGGTGCGCCTGGGTGCCGACGAAGAACGGGTGCTTGTCGGCGGGCAGCTCCACGAACTCGACCAGGTGGTCGTCGGGCGAGGTGCCCGAGAACACCAGACCGGCGTCGGAAAGGCGCTTGCGGTAGGCGTTGTTGACCTCGTAGCGGTGGCGGTGCCGCTCGGAGACCTCGGTGCTGCCGTACGCCTTCGCGACCTGCGACCCCGGCTTGAGCTTCGCGACGTAGGCGCCCAGACGCATCGTGCCGCCCATGTCGCGCTCACCCGCGACGACGTCACGCTGGTCGGCCATCGTGGAGATGACCGGGTTCGGTCCGTCCTCGAACTCGGCCGAGTTCGCGTCCTTGATCCCGGCGAGGTTCCGCGCCGCGTCGATCACCATGCACTGCAGGCCGAGACACAGGCCCAGCAGCGGCAGCCCGTGGGTGCGGGCGTAGGCGATCGCGCCGACCTTGCCCTCGATACCGCGGATGCCGAACCCGCCGGGGATCAGCACACCGTCCACATCGGACAGCGCGGCCGCGGCACCGGCCGGGGTCTCGCAGGAGTCCGACGGGACCCAGGCGATCTGGACCTTGGCGCGGTGGGCGAACCCGCCCGCGCGCAGCGCCTCGGTCACCGACAGGTACGCGTCCGGCAGGTCGATGTACTTGCCGACGACCGCGACCCGCACCGTCTCCGACGGGTTGTGCACGCGGTCGAGCAGGTCGCCCCACACGGTCCAGTCGACGTCGCGGAACGGCAGCCCGAGGCGGCGCACCACGTAGGCGTCGAGCGCCTCACGGTGGAGCACCTTCGGGATGTCGTAGATCGACGGCGCGTCGGGGCAGGCGATGACGGCCTCGGTGTCGACGTCGCACATCAGGCCGATCTTGCGCTTGAGGTCCTCCGGCAGCTCGCGGTCGGCGCGGCAGACGAGCGCGTCGGGCTGGATGCCGATGTTGCGCAGCGCGGCGACCGAGTGCTGGGTCGGCTTGGTCTTGAGCTCGCCCGACGGGGCGAGGTACGGGACCAGCGAGACGTGGAGGAAGAAGCACTGGTCGCGGCCGACGTCGTGGCGGACCTGACGGCAGGCCTCCAGGAACGGCAGCGACTCGATGTCGCCCACGGTGCCGCCGACCTCGGTGATCACGACGTCCGGGCTGTTCCCGTCCTCGTCGGCGCCCGCCGCGGCGGTGATCCTCGCCTTGATCTCGTCGGTGATGTGCGGGATGACCTGCACGGTGTCGCCGAGGTACTCACCGCGGCGCTCCTTGGCGATGACCTCGGAGTACACCTGCCCGGTGGTGACGTTCGCCTTGCCGTCGAGAGCCCGGTCGAGAAAACGCTCGTAGTGCCCGATGTCCAGATCGGTTTCGGCGCCGTCGTCGGTGACGAACACCTCACCGTGCTGGAACGGGTTCATCGTGCCCGGATCGACGTTGAGGTACGGATCCAGCTTCTGCATCGTGACCCGGAGCCCACGTGCGGTAAGGAGCTGACCCAGGCTGGAAGCCGTGAGTCCCTTACCCAGAGAGGAGGCAACGCCTCCGGTGACAAAGACATACTTGGTAGCCCGCGACTGAAGTCCCACGGGCTTCCACCTTATCGCACGCCCGCCGTAGCGCTCATCGGCCACGCCGCAAGCGTCCGATGGAGTGGAAAACCGCTACCCTCGCGGCGTGACAGACGCGCACGACACCTGGACCGCACCGGTCGCGGAAGGCCCGCTCGACGCGGACATCCGCGTCCCCGGTTCGAAGTCGATCACCAACCGGGCCTACGTCCTCGCCGCGCTCGCCAGCGCGCCGACGCGGGTGCGGACCCCGCTCGACTCCCGGGACGCGCGCCTCATGCTCGGCGCCATCTACGCCCTCGGCGCCCACTCGCAGGGCAGCATCGGCGGCTACCTCGTGCACCCGCTCGGCCCCGGCCGCGTCCATCCCGACGAGACCGTCCGGGTGGAACTCGGCAACGCGGGCACGGTCGCCCGGTTCACCCCCGCGCTCGCCGCGCTGGGCACCGGCCCGGCGCTGTTCGACGGCGACGAGGCCATCCGCCGCCGTCCGATCGGGCCGCTGCTGAAGGCGCTGCGCGACCTCGGCGCCCGTATCGACGACGACCGCCGCGAGGCGCCGCCCTTCACCGTGCACGGCGAAGGCGGCCTGCGGGGCGGCAGGGTCGATCTGGACTCCTCGGCGTCGAGCCAGTTCCTGTCCGCGCTGCTGCTCGCCGGGCCGTCGTTCCAGCAGGGTGTCACCGTGCGCCTGGTGGGCGGCCAGGTGCCGAGCGAACCGCATATCGCGATGACGGTCGAGATGCTGCGCCGCTTCGGGGCCACTGTGGACCGTGAGGGCACCGAGTTCCACGTCGCGCCGACACGGCTCTCCTGCCCCGAGTACATCGTCGAGCCGGACCTTTCGACGGCGGCGCCGTTCGTCGCCGCCGCGATCGCGACCGGCGGCACGGTGCGGATCGCGGGCTGGCCGCAGCGGACGACCCAGCCCGGGGACTGGCTGCGGAGCCTGGCGCCCGTTCTGGGCGCCACCGCCGAGCTCGACGCGGGCGGCCTGACGGTCACCGGCGGCGGCACGATCCCCGGCGTCGAACTGGATCTGCACGACGTCGGCGAGCTGACGCCGGTGATCGCGGCGCTGCTGTGCCTCGCCGAAGGGCCGTCGGTCATCTCCGGGGTGGCGCATCTGCGCGGCCACGAGACCGACCGGCTGACCGCGCTCGCCACCGAACTGTCGTCGCTCGGCGCCGACGTGCGCGAGACCGAGGACGGCCTGCGGATCACGCCGGCGCCGCTGCACGGCGGGAAGTTCCACACCTACGACGATCACCGGCTGGTGATGGCGGCCGCGGTGCTCGGGCTGAAGGTCGAGGGCGTCGAGGTGGAGAACCCGGGGACGGTCGGGAAGACCTTCCCCGGATTCGCCGAGGCCTGGACCTCGATGCTCGGCTAACCCTCGAACGGCGAAGCGCGCCACAGATCGATCATCGGCTTCATTCCTTCCACGAGCATCGGCAGCTCGGGCGCCATCGCGAGGCACGCGACCATCTGCAGCCGTCCCGCGGCCTCGATCGTCTTCAGCACGGTTTCGTCGACCTCGCGCAGGCCCAGTTCCTCGGCGGCGGCGTTGTAGGCCGCGATGCCTTCGGGGCCGTTGAAGGCGAGATCGCGTTCGATCGGGCCGCGGTTGACCAGTTCGAAGTCGGAGTACAGCTCGCCTTCGGCGGTGACGATCAGGTTGTAGCCCGGCGCGTCACCGTGCACGGGCTGCACGGTGGCGTTCGGGAACGCCTTGGTGAATGCCTCCTCCGACTCCAGCAGCGGCCGGAGGACCTCCCATTCGCGGCGGGCGCGGACGAGGTCGCCCGCGTCGAGCAGGTCCGGCCTGCCTTCGAGCTGGGCGAGACCGTCGGGGATGAACGGGTCGAGGCCGTTCAGGAACGCCAGCTCGCCGGGGTAGTCGCGGAGCGTGGCGTGCAGCTTCGCGACGAGCTTGGCCGAGTACTCCACGGCGAGGTTCGCGTCCTCGACGAACTCGATCAGCTCCCAGAAGGTCATCGAGAAACCGTCGCGCTGAACCGGTTCCGCCGGCACCAGCGGGCTCGGCTTGACGACCGGAAGCCCCTTCTCGCCAAGCCAGGTGGCGACGGCGAGTTCGCGCCGCTGATCGGTCAGCTGCGTCTCCGGTGTCGTCGTGCGCGGCAGCACGGTCGGCACCCGCACGACGACCGGCGAAGGCGCCAGCCGCACGATGACGGAGAAAACGTCGTACAGGACCTCGGGTTCGGTGACGGTGATACCCAGGTCGCGTCCCGCGGAGACCGCGGCGGCCACCGCCCGCGCGGTGCGGGCGGCCCGTTGTTCGTCGGTGATCATGTCCGCGAGTCTGACATGTCCGTTTCAGCCCGCGGAGCGTTCTCCGTCGTCCTCGGGGAACAGCGTCTTCAACGTCACTTCACGATTGACCCGCACATGCTCGACAGCATGGGCCCGCGCGCGGTCGGAATCACCCGAAGCGATCGCGTCGTAGAGGCGGCGGTGCTCGTCGAGCAGTTCGCCCCAGTGCTCGTTCTGGCTGGTCAGCCAGCGCAGCCTGCCCTCGAGCGGGCGGAGGATCTCGTGCAGGAGACCGTTGCCCGCGAGCGCGACGATCTGGTCGTGGAAGCGGGTGTTGAGCTGGGTGATCCGGGCCGGGTCGCCGCTCTCGGTCGCGCGGGCGGCGTCGGTGAGCAGCCGTTCGAGCGCGCGGAGTTCGGCCTTGCCCGCCCGTTCGGCGGCCAGCCCGGCGGCGAGCCCTTCGAGCGCCTCACGGACGTCGAAGAGCTCCTCGACGTCGGCTCTGGCCAGCTGGCGCACGACGATCCGGCGGGGCGACTGGACGGCGAGGAATCCTTCGGCCTCCAGGCTGCGGATGGCTTCGCGCACCGGCACGCGCGAGACGCCGAGATCCTCGGCGAGTTCGCGTTCGACCAGCCTGTCCCCCGGCTTCAGCCGTCCGGCGAGGATACGTTCACGCAGCTCGTCGCGGACCCGCTGCCGGGTCGCGGCCAGCGGCTGACGCTGTCCTTCCTCGGCCACCTGACCCCCTTTTCAAGACCGCCGTAACAGCTCGTAACCCGAGTTTATCGGCAGAAACCTTGACGACGGGCCACCGCGGGGTGATATTTGGGATGCCAAATTTTGGGATACCAAATCGACCGGACTCCCCGTCGATCGGAGGCCCGCATGACCGCCGCCCCAGCAACCCGGTCCGAAGCGCCTACCACCGAGAACGCCGATCCCCGGCTCTGGAACGAAGATCTCGCGCCGGCGAAAGAACGCCGCTGGAAGGTCTACGACATCTTCGCGCTGTGGATGTCGGACGTGCACAACCTCGGCAACTACACCTTCGCGGCGGGCCTGTTCGTCCTCGGGCTTTCGGCGTGGCAGGTGTTCACCGCCCTGCTGACCGGTTTCGTGCTCATCTACTTCGGCATGAACCTGATGGGCCGGATCGGCCAGAAGACGGGCGTCCCCTTCCCCGTCGTCGCCCGCATCAGCTTCGGGACCTTCGGCGCGAACCTGCCCGCGCTGATCCGCGCGATCATCGCGATCATCTGGTACGGCATCCAGACCTATCTCGCTTCCGTGGCCATCACACTGCTCGTGCTCGCGATCGATCCGGGACTGAAACCGTTGACAGAGGTCGGTTTCCTCGGTCTGCACGCGCTCGGCTGGATCTGCTTCATCGCGCTGTGGCTCGCGCAGGCGCTTGTGCTCACCCGCGGCATGGAGGCCGTGCGCAAGTTCCAGGACTGGTGCGGTCCGGGTATCTGGGTGGTGATGATCGCGCTCGCCGTGTGGATCCTGGCCGCCGCCGACTGGAACATTTCCTTGACCAGCAACCCGAAGGCACTGTCCACAGGGGAGCAAGTACGGCAATGGTTCGGCGCCGTGGGCCTGATCCTGTCCATCTACGGCACCCTGATGCTCAACTTCTGCGACTTCTCCCGGTTCACCCCGAACCAGAAAACGGTGCGGCGCGGCAACTTCTGGGGTCTGCCGATCAACTCGACGGCGTTCGCCCTGCTGTCGGTGCTGGTGACCGCGGGCAGCCTCCAGGTGTTCGGTGAGGCCATCACCGACCCCGCCGAACTGCTGGCCCGTATCGACAACACGCCCGTGCTGATCATCGGCGCGCTGACCTTCGCGATCGCCACCATGGGCGTGAACATCGTCGCGAACTTCGTCTCCCCGGCCTACGACCTGGCCAACATCTGGCCGAAACGGATCACCTTCACCGTCGGCGGGATGATCAGCGCGGTCGCGGCGTTGTGCGTGCTGCCGTGGAAGCTGTACTCCTCGCCCGCGGTGGTCAACTACTTCCTCGGCGGCCTCGGGGCCTTCCTCGGCCCGCTGTTCGGCATCATGATCGTGGACTACTACCTGGTGAAACGCGGCCGGATCGACGTCGACAAACTGTTCGTGGCCGGACCCGATTCGCCGTACCACTACAAACGCGGGTTCAACCCGCGGGCGATGGTCACCTTCCTGCCCACGGCGGCGCTGTCCGCGATCATCGCGCTGGTGCCGTTCTTCGCCCCCGCCGCGCCGTACTCGTGGTTCATCGGCACCGCTTCCGCCGCGGCGCTCTATTTCGTGGTGTCACGCAAGCAGCGAGTCGCGTGATGCGGATCCTGGTCACCAACTGCAACACCACCGAGGCGATGACCAAGGAGATCGAGGCGGGCGCCCGCGCCGCCGCGAGCCCCGGCACCGAGATCCTGGCCAGAACACCGCTGTGGGGTCCGGAATCCGCCGAGGGCTGGCTGGACAGCTTCCTGAGCGCCGCGGCCGTCCTCGACCTTCTCAACGGGCTGGACGAGCCCTTCGACGCGCTCGTGATGGCCGGTTTCGGCGAGCACGGACGGGAAGGCGCCAGGGAACTGCTCGACGTCCCGGTCGTCGACATCACCGAGGCCGCCGCGCATCTGGCCTGTCTGCTGGGCAGGCGCTACGGCGTCGTGACCACATTGGACCGGACGTGCGGGCTCATCGAGGACAGCCTGCACGCCGCGGGCGTCGCGCAGAACTGTGTCGGCGTCCTCGGTGCGGGGCTCGGCGTCCTCGAACTGACCGACGAGCGCCGGACGGAATCGGCCCTGCTGACCGCCGGACGGCGCGCCAGGGACGCGGGCGCGGAGGTCCTCGTCCTCGGCTGCGCCGGGATGACCGGCCTTGATCGTCGCATCTCGGCGATGCTGGACATCCCGGTGATCGACGGCGTCGCCGCCGCCGTCCGCCTCGCCGAATCCCTCGTGGCCCTGAATCTCAAGACCAGCCGAGCCGGCTCCTACGCCCGCCCACTCCCGAAAACCCGCCTCTGGCCCCGCATTTAGTCCTCTGAATGCGGTCCTTGCACACGCAAGTACCGCATTCAGAGGACTAAATGCGGAAGGGGGTCAGTTGCCGGCGGCGGCGATCCCGGGGGCGGGAGCCTGGGCGTTGCCCGCGATGCCGTAGCGCCCGGCACCGCCTTCGAGCTGCTCCCGCAGCGCCATGATCGTGGTGACCCGGCCCGCCGCGGTCTCCGCGTTGTCCACAGTGGACAGGATGGACGTCGACGAGGTGTCGGCGCGGACGACGCCGATCGCGCCGGTGCCGTCGGCGGATCCCGCGTCGCCCGCCAGGACGGTGCCCGCACCGGAACGGTCGAGCTGCGCGGCGAACCGCGCGACGGTCGAGGCGCGGTCACCGGCGCCGTCACCGGTGTACTTGGAACCGGTGAGCACGATCGCGAGCTGCGCGGGCTTCACGTCCCCGCCGGTCTTGAGGAAACCGCCGTCGGTGAGCCCGCCGAGCGCGGCCGCCAGCTCCACCGGGGTGGACTGCGGCTGCGCGTTGTCCTTGTTCAGCAACGCCACGGAGCCGATCAGCGCGCCCGCGAGGGTGCCCGGGTCGCCCGCGGTCGGGAACTGGACACCGGCCGGCTGCAGACGCGACACCACGTCACGCAGCTGATCCGACCGCATCGGGTCGGAGAACGCCTCGGTCAGCTGGATCTCACCGGTGACCGAGGCACCGGCCTGACCGACGAGCTGCTTGAGCGCGTCGCGGTCCGCGGGCTTCGCGTCCTCGGTGGTCACCAGCACCACCGAACGCTTGTCCAGCTGACCCGCGACGACCTTCGGCCCCATCGCACCGGCGAACGCGTCCGCGTCGCCGAGCCTGGCGTTGAGCGAATTGCGCTGTGCCTCCAGATCCGCGACCTGGGAACCCAGATCCTCCTTCTGGCTGGCGAGACCCGAAAGCAGGGAACCGTTCAGCGCCGTCGACCCGAGCACCACGCCGATGGCGAGCGCCAGGAAGCAGGCGGCGATGGAAACGATGTGGTACCGCAGTGAAATCACGTGAAGAGTCCCTTGCCCCAGGCGATGAACGAGTTCCAGGTGTCGCGGATCCAGTCGAGGTACACCGAACCCACGTCGGACACCAGCAGCGCGGCCGCGACGGCCACCAAGGTCGCGACGACCAGCAGGACGATGGCGCCGATGGACACCCGGCTGCGGTGCAGGGTCGCGACCGCCTTGCCGTCGACCAGTTTCGTGCCGAGCTTGAGCCTGGTGAGGAATGTCGACGGGTTCGACCCGGACCGGCCGTGGTCGAGGAATTCCCGCAGTGTCGCCTGGAATCCGACGGTGACCACCAGGCTCGCCTCGTGCGCGTCGGCCAGCAGCAGCGCCAGATCCTCGGCGTTGCCCGTCGCGGGGAAGGTGACCGCGCCGATTCCGAGGTCCTGGATGCGCTCGACACCGGGCGCGTGCCCGTCCGGCTGCGCCGGGACCACGACCTCGCCACCGCTGCGCAGCGTCTCGGCGCCGATGCCGTGCGGGTCGCCGACGATGACGTCCGGCTGATAACCCTGCGCGCGCAAGGTGTCCGCCCCGGCGTCGACCCCGATCAGCACCGGCCGGTGCTCGGAGATGTACTTCTTCAGCTTCTTGAGGTCTTCGGCGTGCCCGTTGCCGCCCGCGACCACCAGGGCGTGCCGATCCCGCAGCGGGACACGGATCTCCGGGACGCCGACGCCGTCGAGGATGAGACTGCGTTCCCGGCGGAGGAATTCGATCGTGTTCGCGGAGAACGCCTCCAGCTGGGTGGACATCCCGGCCTTGGCCTCGATCATCTGGTCCGCGACGCTTTCCCGCGTCTGCTGGACACCCGAGCCGAGCTGCCGCTCTCCGATGTAGACGACGCCCTCGTGCAGGCGGAGTTTCGTGCCGTCCTTGACCTTGCGCAGCAGTTCGCCGCCGACCGAATCGACCAGCGGGATCCCGGCCTCGAGCAGGATCTCCGGGCCCAGGTTGGGGAACCGGCCGGAGATCGACGGCGAGGCGTTCACCACCGCCGCGACTTCGGCCTCCACCAAGGCATCGGCCGTCGACCGGTCGAGGTCGAGCTGGTCGAGGACGACGATGTCGCCAGGGCTCAGCCGGCGGAGCAGCTCACGCGTACGCCTGTCGACCCTGGCGACGCCGGTGATCCCGGGGAGGGTCTCTTGGTTACGCGAGAGCAAGCCGGTGAGCTTCATGCGACCGATAGTGACAAATCCGCGCGGGCTTCCGTGTCCGCCACGCCGATGGAAACACGCCGATTAACCCACACCGGATCGGGCCACCCGGTCGTGACAGGGACTACTTCGCCTTCTTCCGCTTCCCACCGCGACGGGCTTTGGGCTTGTCCGGCGCGCTCTTGTCGGCCTCGGCGACGGCGAGCAGTTCCTCCGCGTGCGCCCGGCCGGTTTCGGTGCTTTCCATCCCGGCGAGCATGCGCGCGAGCTCGACGACGCGCTCCGACTGTTCGAGTACGCGCACCCCGCTGCGGGTCACCCCGCCACTGGTGCCCTTGTCCACCACCAGATGCTGATCGGCGAACGCGGCCACCTGCGGCAGGTGCGTGACCACCAGGACCTGGTGACTGCGTGCCAGCCGCGCGAGCCGCCTGCCGATCTCGACCGCCGCGCGGCCGCCGACCCCGGCGTCGACCTCGTCGAACACCAGTGTCTGCACGGTGTCCGCATGGGCGAGGACGACCTCGATCGCCAGCATCACGCGGGAAAGCTCACCGCCGGAAGCGGCCTTGTGCACCGGGAGCGGCGGGGCACCGTTGTGCGCCCGCAGCAGCAACTCGACGTCGTCGACGCCGTCGGGCCCGGCGTGCACGAGCCTGCCGCCGACCTTCACGGCGTGCGCGTCGCTCTCGTCGACGGTGCGCCGCTCGACGGTGATCTCGATCTCGGCCTGTCCCATGGCGAGCCCGGACATCTCGGCGGTGATCGCCTCGGCGAGCTCGGCGGCGGCCTCGACCCGCGCCTCCGACAGTGTGAGGGCGTGTTCGGCCAGCGTGACGGCGAGTTCGTCGCGGCGCTTGGCCAGCTCGGCCAGCGCCTCCTCGGAGGTGTCCATCGTGGACATCCGGCGACGGGCGTCGTCGGCCCAGGCGAGCACACCGTCCACGTCCGCCGCGTATTTGCGGGTGAGCCGCTTCAGATCGGCCTGGCGCGCGAGCACCTTCTCCAGCAACGCGGGATCGGCGTCGAGCGTTTCGAGGTAGCTGCCCAGCTCGGCGCCCACTTCGGACAACAGCACCGAGGCCTCGTCCAGCCGGGGACCGAGCTCACGCAGGACGGCGTCCTCGGAACCGGTCAGGTGGCGGCTCGCCTCACCGATCAGCCCGACCGCGCCGGGCGCGTCCGGGTCGCCGTCGGGCGAACCCGAGACGGCGGCCTGCGCGGCACTCGCCGCGGACCGCAGTTCGTCGACCGCGGCGAGCCGCTTGATCTGCTCGGTGAGTTCGGTGTCCTCGCCGGGTTCCGGCGCGACGGCGTCGATCTCGGCGAGCCCGTGGCGCAACAGGTCGGCCTGCTGGGCCATCTCGCGGGAGCGGGTGGAGCGCTCGGTCAGTTCGGCGACGACGGCGAGCCATTCGTCCCGGACCGCGCGGTACTGCTCGAGCGGCTCGGTGACGGCCTCACCGGCGAACCGGTCGATCACCGCGCGCTGCTCGGCGGGCCGCAGCAGCCGCAGCTGATCGTTCTGCCCGTGGACGGCGATCAGCTGCTCGGACAGGTCGGCCAGCACACCGACCGGCACCGAACGGCCGCCGAGGTGGGCACGGGACCGGCCGTCGACCGAGACCGCGCGCAGCGCGATGACGCTGCCGTCCTCGTCGACCTCCGCCCCGGCGTCGGTGACGATCCGGGTGGCGCCCTCGGCACCGCCCAGCTCGAATCGGCCTTCCACGAAGGCCTTCAGCATTCCCGTCCGCACCTTGGACACTTCGGCTCGGCCGCCGGAGAGCAGGTGCAACCCGCTGACGACCATCGTCTTGCCCGCACCCGTCTCACCGGTGACCACGGTGAAGCCCGCGTGCAGTTCCAGCAGGGCGTCCTCGATGACTCCGAGGCCCTGGATGCGCATCTCGGCCAGCACGACGCCCACCGTAGCGGCCCACCCCGACCATTCCCGCACCCGGCACGTCATGAAAGGGCCGTTCAAGACAGAAATTGTCCTGAACGGCCCTTTCATGACATCCGTCAGCGGGCGTGTCGCTCCCGCCAGCCCTTGATCGGCAACGAGAACTTGTGCACCAGCCGGTCGGTGAACGGGCCTTCCCACAACCGGATCAACCGCACCGGCACCCGGCCGCAGGTGACCCGCACGGCCGCGCCGGCGGGAAGATCGAAGGTCCGCGATCCGTCGCAGGTCAGGACCGCGGGCGAACCGTCGGGATCGATGGCGACGGTGATCTCCGAGTCCCGCGAGACGACCAGCGGCCGCGAGAACATCGCGTGCGCGTTGCTCGGGACCACCAGCAGGGCCTGGACGTCCGGCCAGATGATCGGCCCGCCCGCGGAGAACGCGTACGCCGTCGAGCCGGTCGGAGTGGCGCACAGGACGCCGTCGCAGCCGAAGGAGGACACGGGCCTTCCGTCGACCTCGATGAGCGCGTCCAGCACCCGCTCACGCGAGCTCTTCTCGACGCTGGCCTCGTTGAGCGCCCACGTGTTGACGGTCTCTTCACCGTCGACGGTGACGACGACATCGACGGTCATCCGCTCTTCGACCTGGTAATCGCCGTCGACGGCCCGCTGGACGGTGTCGGCGAGCTTGTCCGAATCGGCCTCGGCCAGGAAACCGACGCGGCCGAGGTTCACGCCGAGCACCGGGACGCCGTTCGGCCTGGCGAGTTCCGCGGCCCGCAGCAGCGTGCCGTCCCCGCCGAGCACGAACACCAGCTCGGTGCCGGCGGCCGGATCCTGTTCCGGCGCCATGACCGTGCAGGGCGCGCCGATCCCGCCGTCCGCCTCCAGCATCTCGCGGACGTCCTCGTCGAGTACCCGCAGCCGCACACCGGCCTTGGCGAACCGGGCCGACACCTCGCGTGCCGCGTCCCGGGTCGCGTCCCGGTCCGGGTGCACGACGAGCAGCACCTCGCGATCGCTCATTGGGGTCCCTCCAGGACTGCGGTCCGGACGAGCCGCTCGGCGTCGGTGCCGGCGGTCTCTCCCGCCCCGCGGGTAAGCCAGACGAAGTATTCGACGTTCCCCGACGGCCCGGGAAGCGGGCTCGCGACGACGCCGCGCAGGCTCAGGTCCAGCTTCTCGGCCTCGGCGAGCACGCCGAGCACGGATTCGGCCCGCAGCTCCGGGTCACGGACGACGCCGCCGCTGCCGAGCCGGTCCTTGCCGACCTCGAACTGCGGTTTCACCATCGGCACCAGATCCGCGCCGTCCCGCGCGCAGGCGGCCAGCGCGGGCAACACGAGTTTGAGCGAGATGAACGAGAGGTCCCCGACCACCAGGTCGACCTGTCCGCCGAGGTCCTCCGGAGTTAGGTTGCGGACGTTCGTCTTGTCGAGGACGACCACGCGGTCGTCGGTGCGCAGCCGCCAGTCCAGCAGGCCGCGGCCGACGTCAGCCGCGATCACGGTGGCGGCGCCGTTGCGCAGCAGGACGTCGGTGAAGCCACCGGTCGACGCGCCCGCGTCGAGGCAGCGCTTACCTTCGGTGGAAAGACCTTGCGGGGTGAAGGCTTCGAGCGCACCGAGCAGTTTGTGCGCGCCGCGGGAGGCCCAGCCGGGGTCGTCGTTGTCGCGCACCACGATCGGCGCGCCGGACTCGACCCCGGTCGCGGGTTTGGTGGCCACCATCCCGCGCACGGTGACCTTGCCCTCGGCGATCAGCGCCGACGCCTGCTCCCGGGACCGGGCGAGACCCCGCCGGACGAGCTCCGCGTCCAGGCGGGCGCGTTTGGGCACGCGGTCAGACCTTGTCGATGGTGGACAGCGCCACCGTCAGCTCGGTGTGCACGGCCTCGAAACGGTCGACGTGCTCCGAAAGCAGAAGCGCCGCGAGGTCGTCGAGACCCGCCACGGCTTCGTCGATCCCGGCCCGGGGATCCGTGTCCTGCTGCGCGAACTGGTCCGGCGGCGGTCCCGGCACCGGCGGCGGGCCGGGAACCGGGGGTCGCGGAACGGGGTGGAAGTGGTCTTGCACCCCACCAAGTTAGCAGCGCTGGTCAGCCGAGGCGCAGCTCGCCGAGCGCGGCGCGGGCGGTGTCGCCCACACCACGGACCTCGGTGATCCCCGACTCCCAGGCCGCCGCGCACAGCGCGCGCAACAGGTCGAGGGAGTCGCCTTCACCATCGGCTTCGAGCACGTCACCCTGTGCGGTGACACGCCAGCCGTCCTTGGGCCCGATCTCGAGCAGTTCCGCCCGGCTGCTCAGCCCGGACAGGTCCGCCGCGAGGTAGCGCGGACGCTCCTCGGGCCTCGCCGCGATCAGGGACGCCGCGTCGGCGACGCCGGTCAGGACGCAGAGCGCGTCGATCCCGGCCGCGACCGCGCCCTCGATGTCCGTGTCCAGCCGGTCGCCAACGACAAGGGCACGTTCCGCGCCCGCGTCCCGTGCCGCCGTCGTGAACAGTCCCGGTGCCGGCTTGCCCGCCACCAGCGGTTCGGCGCCGGTGGCATGGCGCAACGCGGCCACCATCGACCCGTTGCCCGGCAGCAGACCGCGTTCGCTCGGCAGGGTCGCGTCGACGTTGGTCGCCACCCAGAGCGCGCCCGCGCGGATGGCGAGGCACGCCTCCGCGAGAGCGGCCCAGGTGTTCTCCGGGGAATGCCCCTGGACCACGGCGGCCACGTCCGGACCGGCTTCCCGGACCGTCTCGAAGCCGACGGACTCGACCTGGGCGGCCAGCGAGTCCGTGCCCACGACGAGGACCACCGCGCCCTGAGGCAGTCGCTCACCCAGCAGGGCGGCGGCGGCCTGAGAGCTCGTGTGGACCTCTTCGGGGGTGGCGGGCAGTCCGAGTGCCTCCAGGTGCGCGGAGACCTCCGCGGGCGCCTTGGAGGCGTTGTTGGTCACCCACCGGACGGCCGTGCCGTGGTCCCGGAGCGCCCGAAGCGCTTCCGGTGCGCCCGGGACCACCTTGCTGCCGTGATAGACCGTGCCGTCGAGGTCGAACAGGACCGCGTCGTACCCGGCCGACAGGGCGTCAGCCATTCGTGAGCTCCGCGGCGCGCTCGGCGGCGTCGGTCTCGTCCTCCTCGTCGGCCTCCGCCGCGTTCAGGAACCAGCGGATCGCCTCGTCCTTGCGGTCGGCCGCGGCGAGGTTGTCGGCGTAGGCGTAGAACAGCCGGGCGCTCCACGGGTCGCGCTTCTCCGCCTTGAGGTCGTCGCTCTGCAGGGAGACGACGGCCGCGTCCAGCTGACCGAGGTCGCGCCGGGCGCCCGCGGCGACGATCGCGAGCTCGATCTGGGTCGCCTTGGACAGACGCTCCTTGTCGACCTCCTTCGCGAGGTCGAGCGCCCGCTCCGGGCGGCCGATGGCGCGCTCGGCGTCGGCGATGATCGCGATGTGGTCGTCGGTCCGGGTCATCCGGCGGACGGCCCGCAGCTCCGACAGCGCCTCGGACCAGTTGCCCGCGTGGTAGGCGACCAGGCCGAGCGCCTCACGGACGATCGGGACCCGCGACGCCTTGGCCTTCGCGTACTTGGCGTGCTCCATGGCGGCTTCGGGGTCTTCGTCGACGAGGCCGCCGGCCGCTACGAGGTGCTTGCCGACGGTTTCCGCGAGCGCCTTGGGCAGAGTGCGGAGCTCCCGGCGGACGTCTTCGTCGAGATCGGAGAACTCGATGCCCTCGGGCAGTTCCGGAGCCTCGAGCAGCTCACGCGCCAAGGTCTCGTCGTCGACCGGCCTGTCGTCGGTGCGCGGCGAGGAGCGGAAGTCCTTGCGGCCCTCGGAACGGTCACGCTGGGGACGGTCGCCGCGCCGGTCGTCGTACCGCTTCTCCGGACGGTCGCCAGAAGGGCGACGGTCTCCGCGGTTGTCGCGGTCGCCGTAGGACTTGCGCTCGTAGCCACCACCGCTGGGACGACGGTCGCCCGAGGATGAGCCCGAGCCGCGCCGGTCGCCGTTGTACCCGCCGGAACGGGAACCGCCGCGATCGTCACGGTCGCGGTAGGACGGACGCCGGTCGTCGCCGCGGCTGTCACGGCTGTCGCGGTCGCCATAGGACTTGCCCTGGGGGCGTCCTTCGTAGCGGTTGCCGGAGGGGCGGTCGTCGGACCGGCCGCGGTTGTCCGAGCCGTAGCCGGAACGGGCCGGGCGGCTGTCGGAGCGCTTCTCGTAGCGGCCCTCGGAACGGTTGTCCGAGCGGCTGTCCGAACGGTTGTCGTAGCGACGCTCGGGACGGCTGTCGGACGAGCGGTACCCGCCGCGGTCGCCACCCCGGTTGTCGGACCGGTAGCCGCCGCGATCGTCGCCGCCCCGGTTGTCCGAGCGGTACCCGCCGCGGTCGCTGCCGCCCCGGTACCCACCACGGTCGCCGCCGCGGTTGTCCCGGCTGTCGCGGTTGTCCCGGCTGTCGGATCGGTAGCCACCGCGGTCACTGCCACCACGGCTGTCCGAGCGGTAGCCGCCACGGTTGTCACCGCCGCGGTAGCCGCCGCGGTTGTCCCGGCCACCCGACCGGTCGTCACGACGGTCGCCGCCACCGGGGCCACGACGGTCGTCGTTGTTGTAGCGCGGGCGGTTGTCGTCGCGGCCCTGGCCGCCGAACCGGCCGCCGGAGCGCTGGTCACGGGAGCCGTCGCCGCTGCGCGCGGGGTAGCTGCCGGAACCGCGGGCACCGCGGTCGTCACGACGAGGGCGGCCCTGGTAGCCGCCGTCGCGGCCGCCCCGGTCCTGCCTGCCGCCGGCGGAACCGCGCCGGTCACCTCGCTGCGCGTCAGACCGGCCTCCGCGGGGACTGTCGTCCCGGCGACCCGACCGGCCGGACGCGCCATCATCTGAGTCACGTCGACCGAACTCGGACACCTGGCCTCCTGCCACTATTGAAAAGTTTCGACATACGCCCACCACGAGGCGGGCCAACGGACCATTCTAGTCCGTGCCTGGACATGAAAAGAGACAGGGCCCTGACCGGGGAGAACCTGTTGGGGTTCTCGACCC
>NZ_JPLW01000010.1:0-130628 GCF_000754115.1 Amycolatopsis sp. MJM2582 | reverse complement strand
TGGTCAGGACCCTGTCCTGAAGTTAGCCCCTCCTTGAGGGACCCAGAGTCCCTCAAGGAGGCCTTCACGGACTTTCGACCAGGCGCGGCCACTCACGACCACCTCGCCGACGGAGGCGGTTCCAGCGCCTCCCGCAGCTCGCCGTCCAACGCGTCCGCGATGTCTTCGACGGTCCAGCCGTCCCGGTCCAGCACGGGGTCCTTGATCGCGGTCTGCCGCAGCACGCACAGGATGTCGCCGCGGAACCGAAGGATCTGCCCGGTGACCCCCGCCGACAGATCGCTGAGCAGGTACGTGACCAGCGGCGCCACCCGTTCCGGGGCGTGCTCCGGGGTCTGGACGACGCTCAAATCGTTCCAGGCCATCCGCGTCCAGGCCACCGGCGCGACGGCGTTGACCCGGATGCCGTGTTCGGCCAGGTCCACCGCCCACGAGGCGGTCATGGAGGCGACGGCGCCCTTCGACGCCGAGTACGCGGCCGCGCGCCGCTGGCCGATCATCGAGCCGGAGCCGACGTTCACGATCACGCCACCGCCCTGGGCGCGCAGCACCTTCGCCGCCGCGGTCCCGCAGAACAGCGGGCCGAGCACGTTGACCTCGACCACTTCACGCATCCGCACCGGGTCGGCCGCCCACGGCTCGGCCCGGTAGTTGACGCCGGCGTTGTTGACCAGGCCGTCGAGCCGTCCGAATTCGGCGACGTACCGGTCGATCAGTCCGGCGGCCTGCTCGGCGTCGGCGACCGAACCCTCATGGGAGACGGCCCGCCCGCCCAGGCCGCGGATCTCCCGCGCGACCTCGTTCGCGATCCCCGCTTCGACGTCGTTCACCACGACCGCCGCGCCCTGCGAAGCCGCATCGTGCGCGAAAGCCCTGCCCAGGCCCTGTCCGGCGCCGGTGATCACCACGGCCTTGCCGCTAAGAAGACTCATGTCACTCATAAGGGTGAGATCGGCGTCTCTCGACGGAACCCCTTGCCGGGGAAGATGAGGTTAGGCTAACCTCATACACGTCCGCTTCGTGGTGGGAGCGGCAGTCAGTTCGGGAACGGACGAAGCCCCGCAACCGGGTCACCCCCGGAGGCGGGGCTTCGTTCATTCCGGAGGATTCATGGTCGATGACCGCGCCGCTCGGGTCAAGGCACCCGGTCGAGTTCGATCCCGAACTCCTTCCGATACGCGTCCAGGATCTCCTGGTCACCCGAAAGCCTGGTCTCCGTGCGGACGCCGTGGGTGGTGACGATCAGCTTGTCACCCGCCAGGGTGACGCGGCCGTGCTCGGCCGGCAGCGAGCAGGTCGGCCCTCGCGTGAAATGCGAGTCCGGCGAGGTCGCCTGCCAGAACGCCGTCGGGACGAACTCGTCCAGTGCCCGCGGCCGCCGCTCGATCCGGTACTGGGGCTTGCCGTCCTGGAGGACGTCGATGTCGCCGTATGGCGCGTCGAGCAACAGGAACTCGCCGTCCGGGTCGGCCTGCGCCTCGGTGGCGGACAGCCGCAGCGGGAACCGGCTGAACCGGCCGAAGCCGACGTCCGCCAGCCACGGCTCCTCCAGCTCGACACGGACGACCGCGTGGTCGAACGGCGGCCCGACGGTGCCGTCCGGCCGGAAGACCTTCGCCGCCTGCAGAGTGACGTCGAAGCCCAGCTCGCCCAGCAAGGCGGCGAAGAGCCCGTTCAGCTCGTAACAGAAGCCGCCGCGGCGCCGCCGCACGATCTTGTCGAACAGTGCTTCGGCGTCCAGGACGATCGGTTCGCCGAGGTGGATGCTCAGATTCTCGAACGGCACCACCGCGAGATGGCGCTCCTGCAGCGTCCGCAACGCGGCGACGTCCGCGGTGGCGGGGCGGTCGAGACCGAGCCGGTCGAGGTATGCGGCGACGTCCATGCGACCACCTTGACACCTCGACTTCGCTGGAGGTCAAGAAACGAAGAACGGGGCCCTCCTCCGAAGGAGAGCCCCGTTTCGTGGCGAGAAGTCAGCCGAGCAGCAGGCCGTTGCCACCGGCGACGGCGTTGTCGAACCGCTTGGAGATCTCGGCCCAGTTGAAGATGTTCCAGAGCGCCTTGACGTAGTCCGGCTTCACGTTCTTGTAGTCCAGGTAGAACGCGTGCTCCCAGACGTCGACCAGCAGGATCGGCGTGGTCGGGAGGACCAGGTTGTTGTGGTGGTCGCGCAGCTGCTGGGTGATCAGCGTCTTGCCGATCGGGTCCCAGGAGAGCGCGGCCCAGCCGTTGCCCTGGATCGTGGTGGCGACCGCGGTGAACTGCGCCTTGAACTTGTCGAAGGAGCCGAACGCCTCGTCGATCGCGGAGGCCAGCTCGCCGGTCGGCTTGTCGCCGCCTTCCGGGGAGAGGATCTTCCACCACACGACGTGGTTGGCGTGCCCGGCGAGGTGGAACGCCAGCGTGGTCTGCAGGCCGACGATGTCACCGAAGTTGCCGGCCTCGCGGGCCTCGGCGATCTTGTCGAGCGTGTCGTTCGCGCCCTTGACGTAGGTCGCGTGGTGCTTGCTGTGGTGCAGCTCGTTGATCTCGCCCGAGATGTGCGGCGCCAGAGCGCTGTAGTCATAGTCGAGATCGGGGAGCACGTAGCGGGCCATCGGCCCTCCTTCTGTCTTCGACACAAGTTTCCAAGGACGAACTTAGTCGTCTTCACCCGTTTGCGGCGACCGGGGGCGCCGCGTTTCTCCCCAGGTGGAACGACCCGTTCGTAGCGGCTGTACCCGGTGGGGCCACCGCCTGAAACCCACCCTGCTAGCTCCAGTTAGCTGGAGGTCAAGGCGATGTGACGGCGGTCATCAAGCCAGATAGGGCAGTCCCACCAGGTGATAAGAGGCGATGACCCCGAGAAAGGCGAGCAAGGCCACGGAAACCACCGTGTAGGTGATCCTGGCGGGCGTGGTCCACCAGCCGCGGACCCAGGCGAGCACCGCGCAGACTACGGCCGCGCAGGTCAGGAGCAGCACAGCGTTCGGCAGGAGCAAGGTGACACTCAGCAACGGCGAGTGCCCGGACGTCAGCGCCACGGCGGCGGCGCTCAGATCGCTCATGAGCAGGGCGAAACCGGTCGTGAACAGCAGGACGGCCAGCGCCGCGGACCAGGCGGCGACGGTCGCGAACCGGGCTCCCGGCGGGTTCCGCTCCCGGCCGCGCCGGACGAGCGCGCGGATCGGCCACCACACCAGCGCGCCCAGCAGGAGCAGCAGCGCGACACCGAGGATCAGCAGGTGCGTGGAGGGCGAGCCGAGCCAGGACACCCGTTCGTAGGAGGAGTTCGGGTCGTCGCCCGCGAAGAGCAGGACCTCCCCACCGGACTCACGGAACGCGATCCGTTCACCGGCGGCGTCGGTGAACAGCCCCGGCTCGGTCTGCGTCCAGCGCCGGGTCCCCTCGCCGAGGCCGGAAGTCCTCAGCACGCCGTCGCCGTCCGAGGTCACCGTGACACCGCCCGCGAGCGCGCGGACCTTCGTGAAGCTGTCGTAGTCCAGCCGGGTGTTGTTGTAGCTCCCCTCGAACCTTGAGACGTCACCCGCGAGCTTCACAGGAGCGGGGACGGACGTGGCGGGCCGCAGCCGTTCGACGAAGGCTTTCAGCACCTCGGCGGTCACCGCGGCGGCGTCGCCGGAGAACGCGCCGCCGTTGAACGCCAGGTACACGCCGGTGTTCTTCTCCGGCACGAGTTCCAGCACGCTGAAGAACCCCGGTGAGTCACCGGTCTTCTCCACCAGGCGCAGACCGTTCAGATATCGCTCGGAGAAGCCGAAACCCATCGCGGGCAGGCGCGGGTCGTTGCGGAACCGCGCGCCGTGCAGCTGGTCGAGCAGGGGACGGCTGAACGTGCCGGGGACGAGGTTCGCGGACAGGTAGCGGCCCATGTCGGCGGGAGTGGCGACGTTCCCGTCGCCCGCGGGCGGTTCGGGGCCGAAGTTGGCGGGCGGGACGACCTGCGCGGAGCCGTCCCAGCGGTAGCCGGTCGCCAGTGGGACATCAGGCGTGGGCTGGGCGACGCTGCTGTCCTTCATTCCCAACGGTTCGAAGATGTGTTGCCGCACGTAGTCCGAATAGGACTGTCCTGACGCGAGCTCGACGAGGTGCCCGGCCAGCGCGTAACCGTAGTTCGAGTAGAGGGCGACCTCGCCGGGCGGGCGGACGCGGGTGGGCATCTCGGCCGCGAGGTGCTCCGCGAGCGTCGGCAGATTCTCTTCCCGTGGCGTGAACATCCGGTACACGCGGTCTTCGAAGCCCGCGGTGTGGGTGAGCAGGGAGTACAGGGTGACCGGGCGGCCGGGGAAGGTTTCGGGGATCTTGAACGCTTTCAGGTACGTGTTGACGTCGGCGTCCAGTGCGAGCTTGCCCTGTTCGACGAGCTGCATCGCGGCCGTCGCGGCGATCGACTTGCCGACGGAGTTGATCAGGAACCCGGTGCGCTCGGGGTCCACCTTGGCCTGAGTGTCCACTGAGGACACGCCGTAACCCTTCGAGAACACGGTCTTCCCGCCCTCGACGACCACCACGGCGGCACCGGGAATGTGGTGCTCGGCAAGGCTTCGCGGGAGGATTTCGTCGAAGACGCCGGCGGGTGTCGCGGCTCGGGCGGCGGGAGCGGTCAGGACCGTCGCGACGGTCAGCAGGGCGGCGGTGGCCGCGATTCGGAACATACCTGGAAAGTTAGGGATTTCCCCGGGGTGAGGGGATCCGGCGGACCGCCGATCGCGGGGTGGGGCCGGCCCTACCCCGCGACCGGACGCACGAGGTCAGGCGGCCCGGTACTCGTCCAGTTCGCTCGCCAGCTCGTCGAACACCGCGATGTTGCACTCGAAGGCCACGATGGCCTCGTCGATCAGCCGCGCGCGCTCGTCCTCGCTCCACGGCGCGGCGTTCAGCTGTTCGCGGTAGTTGTCCCGGAACTTCGGAGCGCTGCCCAGCTGGTCGAAGTGGTAGAACAGCGAGCCCGCCTCGGTGAGCTCGTACTTGCGCTCCAGCAGCCGCCGGATGACCTGGCCGCCGGCGATGTCGCCGAGGTAGCGCGTGTAGTGGTGGGCGACGAACCCGCCGGACCAGTCCGACGCCTCGGCCACGCGCCGCGCGTAACGCTCCGTCGAGGGCAGCGGCCGGACGGTCTCGCGCCAGTCCGGGCCGACGAGGTGTTCGAGGTCGCGTTCGAGGCTGGGCAGCCGCCGGAGCTCCTCGAAGACGAATTTGCCCGCCACCGGGTCTTTCGCCAGCTTGTCGGCGGCCTGCTCGATCGCCTGGTAGATGAAGTAGTACTGGATCGCCAGCCGCGTGTACCCGTCGCGCGTGAGCTCGCCGCCGAGCAGCGCGTTCATGTACTCGGAGTGGTTGGCCCGCTCGTGGGCAGGCAGGGTGGAGGCGCGCAGGGCCGCGGAGAACGGCCCGGATTCGACGTCGGTGGTCACCGGCATGGACAGAGCCTCCAAGCATCGATCTGACATGCTGTCAGAAAGAGCGTAAGGCACGATTGCGGGTTAGGCTACCCTAATTTTACCGGTTTTCCGCCATCCCGACCGCTCTGAGCACGAAACGGACCGCTCCCTCGATCGCGTCGTCCAGCCGTTCGGGTGGCACGTCGACCACCTGACGGCTGCCGAGCGCGGCGGTGATCATCGGGATCAGGAGATCGGGATCCTCGTCCGGTACTCCCTCCGCGAGGATCTCCCGCAGCTGGCCGGTGATCGGGTCGGCGTGCGCGCTGATCCGCCGGTACGCGGCGGGGGCCAGCGCCGACGCGAGCGCCGTCCCCGGCGGCAGGTGGTACTCGGCGAGCACCCGCAGCTGGAGCCGGACGAACGTCGAAAGCTTCTCGACCGGGGTGTCGGCCTTCGCGACGGCCGCCGTCAGTCGTTCGACGTACCGCGTCGCCTCGTCCTCGACGAAGGCCACCAGCAGGCTTTCCTTGTCGGGGAAGTGGTTGTACATCGCCGTCCGGCCGAGGCCCGCTTCGGCGGCGACACCGGCGAGCGTGATCGCGTCGAACCCGCGCTCGTACAGCTGGCCGCGCAGGACGTCGAACACCCTGCTGCGGACCTCGCGCCGGTGCTCCTCCAGCGAGCGGCCGATGATCTTGGGCACGAGCCACCTCCCTGGGAGGAAACTCTAAACCCGGTGTCTCAAAGCGCGCTTTCGGATTTCCGTAGCCGGGCCGCGGCGTCAGCTGGTCACTCACCCGGCCGTGACAGCGGCCCACCTCCGCAAATCCGAGGCCTCCGGCCGAAAAGAAGCGCGCGCGTGTCCTCACGGCCCAGCCGAGCCTCGGTTTGAGAGGCACCCCCTAAGCCTCCAGTGGCCAGGTGTGCACCGGCGTCTCCGTGGCGGACAGCTCCAGATACCGGCCCAGCATCCGGTTCAGCGCGGTCTCCCGTTCGGCGCCGCGCTCCTCCGCGCGCAGGACGTACTCCCGCTGCCACGCCGCGCCGGTCCGCCTGGTGAGACACCGCTGCTCGATGATGCCGAGATAGCGCTCTCTCGCCTCGTCCGAAACGTCCGAGCGGCGCAGTCCCTCGTGCGCCAGCGGCAGCAGGACCCGCAGCACGAGCTCGTCCGGCGGGATCCAGCCGATACCCGGCCAGTACAGCTGCGCGTCGAAACCCCGGCGCGCGCCCGCGTACATGTTCTCCTCGGCGGCCTGGAACGACATCTGTGTCCACACTGGACGGTCGGCCTCGGCGAGCGCCCGCTGCGCGCCGTAGAAGAAGGCGGCGTTCGCGACCATGTCGACGACGGTCGGGCCGGCGGGCAGCACCCGGTTCTCCACCCGGAGATGCGGCAGGCCGTCGACGACGTCGTACACCGGCCGGTTCCAGCGCCAGACGGTGCCGTTGTGCATCCGCAGCTCGGTGAGCTTCGGCGCCTGCCCGGAGTCGAGCGCCTCGATCGGATCCTCGCGATCGGTCTCGGGCAGGAGGCCGGGGAAGTACCGGACATTCTCCTCGAACAGGTCGAAGATCGACGTGATCCACCGCTCGCCGAACCACACCCTCGGCCGCACGCCCTGGTTCTTCAGTTCTTCGGGCCGGGTGTCCGTGGCCTGTAGGAACAGCGGGATCCGGGTCTCGTGCCAGAGCGCCTTGCCGAGCAGGAACGGCGAATTCGCGCCGACGGCGACCTGGACGCCCGCGAGCGCCTGCGCCGCGTTCCAATGCGCCGCGAACTCCTCGGGCGCGACCTGCAGATGCAGCTGGACGGAGGTGCACGCGGCCTCGGGGAGGATCGATTCGGAGTAGCTGCGCAGCCGCTCGGGCTGCCTTCCTGGCAGCGGCGCGCCCTCCATCGAGAGGACCGTACGCTCACCACGAGCGGCGAAGATCCGGTCATTGAGCAACGAATAACGGGCGTTGTTGGTGAGCCACTTCTGGTCGAAGTGCTCGTGCCGCAGCGTCGGGAGGATGCCGATCATCGCCAGCGAGGCGCCGGATTCCTCGGCCTTGCGCGACGCGGCGCCCAGATACGCGTTGAGGTCGTCCTCCAGCTGCAGCGCGGATTCGCCGGCCAGCGGCCGCGGCGGCACGTTGAGCTCCAGGTTGTGCTGGCCGAGCTCGGTGGTGAACGACGGGTCGTTCAGTGCCTCGAGCACCGTGGTGTTCGTCATCGACGGGCGCATCTCCGCGTCGACGAGGTTCAGCTCGACCTCGAGCCCGATGTTCTTGCGCGGGAAGGAAAAACTTCCGTCGGTGAGCATGCGGGCCAAGGTGTCGAGGCAGCGCTGGACCTTCCGGCGATAGCGGCCGCGATCCTGCGGCTCGGAGGGGTCCGCCGAAAGATTCTTACCCATGTTCGTCGAGCTCCTCATTGGCCACGCTCCGCGGGATCCAGGCGGGACTGCCAGGCGGCCCAACGGTTTCACGCATCGCTGTCGCCCGGCTAGCGGCCAAACTGGTGCTCTCTGTCACTAGGGGTTAACTGACAGCAAAATACCTCCATTCATACCACCTACCCTTCGACGTTCGGACGCAAACACGGCGCAGGGAGCGGATGACACACTCTCCGGGTGGCTGAACTGATCACCATCGACGACCGTGACGACCCGCGGCTCGACGATTTCCGCGACTTGTCCACAGCCGATCGGCGTCCTGATAGGCCGGGTGGGCGTGGCTTCGTGATCGCCGAAGGCACCGTCGTGGTCGAGCGGCTGCTCAACTCCCGTTATCCGGTCCGCTCCCTCCTCGGGGTGGAGCGGCGATTCCACGAATTGGGCGAAACCCTGGACGCGGTCGACGTCCCCGGTTACGTGACTTCGGCCGAGACGATGGCCGACGTGGTCGGGTTCCACCTGAACCGCGGGATCCTGGCCGTCGCCGACCGGCCGGTTCCGCCGCCGTCGGTGGAAGAGGTCGTCGACGGCGCACGGGTGCTCGCGATCCTCGAAGGCGTCGGTGACCACGAGAACCTCGGTTCGCTGTTCCGCAACGCGGCCGCACTCGGCGTCGACGGGATCCTGCTCGGCGCCGGCTGCTCGGACCCGCTGTACCGGCGCAGTGTCCGCGTCTCGATGGGGCATGTCCTGCGCGTCCCGTTCGCCACCTTCGGGTCTTGGCCCGGGGACCTGGAATCGCTGCGGGACCGCGGTTTCCGCATCGCGGCCCTGACTCCTCGTGCGGATTCCGTTTCGCTGCGCCAGTTACGGGACCAGACACCGGGGAAGGTCGCGTTGATGCTTGGTGCGGAGGGCCCCGGCCTGACCGACGAGGCCATCGCCGCCGCCGACGTCGCGGTGCGGATCCCGATGCCGGAAGGCGTCGATTCGCTGAATGTCGCCACGGCGGGCGCGATCGCGTTCTACGAGACGCGTCCACCGCTATCGTGAGCACCCGAGCGATCACGAGGAGAACCCATGGAATTGCGGATCCGTGAGGGACGCGCGGTGCTGGCCGGGCCGGGTGGCGAAAGCGCGCGCGAGGTGGACCCGCATTCGCTCGCGATCGGTTCGGATCTCGCCCAGGCGTTGCACGAATGGGCCAGGGTCGCCTCCGCCGTCGGTTCCTCCGGCACCGAAGCCGCTTCCGTGGTCTCCCAGCGAGGCCGCCAGCTCGCCCAGCGGGTCGCCGCCACGATGGGCACGTCGGTGCGATTCGTCGACCCCGTGTCCGGCGACGGCGTCGTCATCGACCCGCCCGCCCCCGCACCCCGCAGCGAACTCGCGCGGCGCCTTTTCGGCACGCCGGATCCGGCCGGGGAACCGACACCCTGGCTGACCGGGCTGACGGTTTCGGCGTTCGTCGCGGCCGTGGTCGTCGTGGCGATGTTGGCACTGGCGAACACCCTCGCGCGCGAGACCAACGGCTGGCTAGCGCTGCTCGCGTCCGCCGTCGTGACCGCCGGGATCACGCCGTCGCTGTGGCTCGCGCGGCGGGTGCCGATCGTGCGGTGGGCGTCGTTCGGCGCGGCCGCGGGGATCGTGATCGCGTGGATCGGCGTGCTGATCGTCGTGTTCTAGCGTTTGCGGAACTTGAGACCCGGCCCGCCCGCCTGTGTCGCCGACTGCCCGTAAAGCTCATAACCGTGATAGGCGGCGATCTGGACGACCAGGTCGGCGGGAATTCGATAGGACCGCATCGGGAATCCGACCTCGGGGCTGCCGTCGAATTCCCGGGCCAGCCAGCCGACCCGGGTGGTGCGCGGGAACAGGCCGGTGGTGAACGCGGCCGGGACCATGCCGGTGAAGGCCGCCAAGAACAGGAGATTGGTGACCGGCGCTTCGAAGCCCGACGGAATTCCGGAGATCACCGCCGCCGCGCCGAGGAGGACGAGGACGGTGACGGGGGCGATGTGGTTCAACCAGGCATAGCGGAACCTGAGTCCCGTGGGCGCGGGCAGGGGAAGCCTCGGCGGCGACGGATCCCGGCTGAGCAGGAGAACCCGGTCGGCGGGGTCGCCGAAATCCGCCGCGACACGCAGGCCTTCGGCCTCGGCTACCTCCGCGACACGCCGGGCGGAGAGGTTCGCGTGCTTGAGGCTGATCCAGACCTGGTCGGAGCCGGTGAGCTGGTTCAGCAGCCAGCGTTCCCGATCCTTGTCCGGCCGGTCCGGCCCGTCGAAGACCGGCGCCGGCGGGACGTACTGAGGCGCGTACTGGAAACTCAGACAGCCCTGGAACATCGGCGCGATCTCCAGGTAGCCGCGGCTCCGCGCGATGCCGCGGAGTGCCTCCGGGTCGATCCGCCATTCCATCGGCGAAACATGTGTGTACGGCGTCCCGGTGAAGACCTGGAAACGCAATCGGACAGTGCGTACGTACCAATCCTGCATGAAATCCCCCCGGCCCGAGGATACTGAGATCCATGGCCGGAGATCCGCTCGATTCACTCAGACGGCTCTGTCTCGCGCTGCCGGAAGCCTCCGAGCGGCTCAGTCACGGCGAGCCGACCTGGTTCGTACGCGGCAAGAAGACGTTCGTCATGTACGCGGACCGTCATCACGACGACAAGGTCGCCTTCTGGTGCCCGGCGCCGCCCGGGGCGCAGGAGGAACTGGTGGGCGCCGAGCCGGAGCGGTTCTTCCGGCCGCCGTATGTCGGCCATCGGGGATGGCTCGGGGTACGGCTGGACACCGACGTCGACTGGGCCGAGATCGAACAGATCGTCACCGACGCGTATTGCCTCGTGGCGCCGAAATCCCTGATCGCGCAGGTCCCCGGACGCACGTAATGGCCCCTCCACCGGAAGGGGCCACTACGTGCGGATTCAACCTCGTTGCGATCGGACGCCCAGGAGGACGTCTTCCCAGGATGGAACGATGGGGTGGTTCTTCTTCCCCTTCGCCCGTGGAGCGGTTTCGGCCACTTCCTCCGGCTCGTCAGCCGGAAGTGGTGGCTCGGCATCTTCTTCGGGCTCGGCTATCGGCGCGTCGATCACCTTCGCGACCGGCTCGTCCGGGACCGAATCGAGAGTCGGCTGGACGACCGCGTCCCTGCCGGGCTCGAGTGCCCGTACCGTGCGCGGGGCACGGTAGGCGTTGGGGTTGAGCAGGACTTCGGCGTTCTCGTCGAGGGCCTGCACGGTGCCGCCGTGCGCGCCGGGTGCGAACGCCCAGTGCGCGCGGTTGTCCGAACGGCCGGCCTTCCAGCTCAGCACGACGACCCACTTGCCGTCGTCGCCTCGCCAGGAGTCCCAGGTCGCCTGGCTGTAGTCGTGACCGCGCTGCCCGAAGGAGTGCGCGACGACCTCGCCGAGGGTCTGGACGTCGGGGCCGTCCTCGCGGACCGGATGCGCCCGCTGGGCCAGTTCGGCGGTGCGGGATCGTTCGAGCAGGACGGGGTACGCGAACCGCTCGACGCGCTGCACGGTGACGCCGGCGCTGCTCGCGACCTGCTCCACGGACTCACCGGCCCGGATTCGTGCCTGGATCTCGCGTGGCCGCATTTGGCTCTCCAACTCGATTTCGATCTGGCCGAGGCGGGTGATGTCACCCCTCGCCGCCGCTCGCAGCCTCTCATCCGCGGGGAGCAGGAAGCGCGTGCGGCTCGCCGGGTCCTCGCACACGATGGACTTACCGTCCTCGTGCAGCCCGACCACCCGTAGCGCTCGCATTCTCGCCTCCCCGATTCTTCACCTTTGTGGGTGTCCACGTTAAAACGGCGCGTCGCCTTGACGTGTGAGGCGCGCCGATGTCATGTGTCCTGCTCACTATTTTGTTCATGACGGCAAGGGGAATTCTGCGGGAGCGAGGGCCGGCTTGCCGCGTGACGCGCCGGACACGCACAGTCACGATCGGGGGAATCTACGGCAGCCGCACCCGGACGACCAGTCCGCCGCCGCGGCCACCCGGTTCCGCGCCCGCGGTCCCGCCGTGCGCCTTCGCGATGGACCGGACGATCGACAGGCCGAGTCCGGCGTTGCGGGAGTCGCCGGTGCGGTCGCCCGAAAGCCTCCGGAACGGCTCGAACAGGGTGGGTACGGCGTCCAGCGGCACCTGCGGGCCGGTGTTGCGCACCACCAGCGCCGGATCGCCGCCGATGTCGACGTGGATCCAGCCGCCCTGGCGGTTGTAGGTGATGGCGTTGTGCACGAGGTTCGTGACCAGCCGTTCCAGCAGTACGGGGTCCCCGGACACCGTCCGCGGCCGCAGCCGCGACTCCACCGTCACCCCCGCCTCCTCGGCCATGGCCGACGCCGACCGGATCACCGTCGCCGCGACTTCGTCCAGGCGCACGGGGGCCCGCGCGGCCAGGCCGCGGTCGCTGCGGGCGAGTACGAGCAGGCCTTCGATCATCCGTTCGCTGCGTTCGTTGGTGTAGATCAGATGTTCGCCGAGTTTCCGGACCTCGGGGCTCGCGTCGGGGTCGGCCATCGCGACCTCGACCAGGGTCCGCTGCACCGCGAGCGGGGTCCGCAGTTCGTGGGAAGCGTTGGCGACGAAGCGTTTCTGGCTGTCGAACGACACGGCGAGCCGGTCGAGCATGCCGTCGAAGGTGTCCGCGAGTTCCTTGAGTTCGTCGTCGGGGCCGTCGAGGTCGATGCGCCGGTCGAGGTTCTCGACCTCGAGTTTCCGTGCCGTCGAAGTGATCGCGTGCAACGGCCGCAGCACCCGGCTCGCCATCAGCCAGCCGAGCAGCACCGCGAGCCCGCCGGCGATCGCCAGCGCCACCAGTGATTGCCAGAGCAGGGTGGAAAGGACGTCCGAGCGGTATTCGGTGATCGACGTCGCGACCAATTGCGTGGCCTGGGCGCGCTCGACCGGGAGAATGGTCGTCGTGTCCAGCGGATACGCCCTGGCGACCTCGAATTGGGCCCCGGCGATCGCCCCGTTCGCGAAGGTGGCCGTATCCGGCAGGGTCGAGCTCACCAGGAGGTAGTTGACGATGAGCAGGGCGAGCCCGACGATCAGGAACGCGCCGCCGTAGAGCGCCGTCAGCTTGGTGCGGACGGAGAGCCGGAGCGGTTTCACGACCCGAACCGGTAACCCGCGCCGGGCACGGTCTCGATCAGCGGCGGTTCGCCGAGTTTGCGCCGCAACGTCATCATCGCCACCCGGACGGCGTTCGTGAACGGGTCGGCGTGTTCGTCCCACGCCTTCTCCAGGAGTTCTTCCGCGCTGACCACGGTCCCTTCGGCGCGCATGAGCACCTCCAAGACCGCGAATTCCTTGGGGGACAAGGGAAGGAACCGGCCGTCGCGGGACGCCTGGTGCCGGGGCAGGTCGAGGACGACGCCGCCGCGTTCCAGCACCGGCGGCAACGCCGGCCGCGCGCGCCGCGAGAGCGCCTGCACCCTGGCGACGAGTTCGGCGAACGCGAACGGTTTCGTCAGGTAGTCGTCGGCGCCGAGGCCCAGCCCGGCGACCCGGTCGTTGACGTCGGCCGCGGCCGTCAGCATGAGGACCCGCGCCTCGCCGCCGGTCCCGATCACCGCGGCGCAGACTTCGTCGCCGTGCACGACGGGGAGGTCCCGGTCGAGCACGACGACGTCGTAACCGTGCACCCCCACCCGGTCCAGGGCCTGCGCGCCGTCGTAGCAGACGTCGACGGCCATGGAGAACCGTCGCAGGCCCTCGGCGATCGTGTCCGCCAGGAGCCGCTCGTCTTCCACCACCAGCACTCTCACCTGGTCAGTCTGCCCCGGGAGGGGGTAAGCGGGGGATAAGCGCCGGGTCGCGTGGGTCGTGAGTGGCGTTTCGGGTTAGAACCCGAAACGCCACTCACGACCAGCTGTACCGAACGCTCAGCCGGCCGGGTGCAACTGCCGGGCCGGGATCACCTGCTGCGGAGTGTTCGGGCTGGACCACAGCAGCTTCATCGACGCCTCCCCACCGCGTTCGGTGTGTTCCAGCCGGATCGCGTAGGACCGCCCGGCGACCAGGTCGAGAGTCGCTTTGTCGACACTCGGTCCGTGGGGCGTGGTGTTGTCGATCAGGAGTTTCCCGTCGACCCACAGTCGCACGGTGTCGTCCGAGACCGTGGTGAACGTGTACTTCCCGGTGTCGCGCGCGGTGACCTGCCCGGTCCAGCGCGACGAGAAGGTCTCCGCCGGGATCTTCGCGTCCGGTGAGCCGGTGAACTTCCAGTTGTGGTTCACCCCCGGTTCGACCCGCCGCACCGTCGGCGTCCCGGTGAAGTCCGCGTTCGGCCAGTATTCGGCGGTCAGCCCGGTCCCGCGCCCGGCAGGCGCCTGCGGCAGCGGGTCGACACTCAGCTCGATGACGGTCGCGATGTCGTTCGTCCGGCTGCCCGACGGCGTGAGCTTCACGCTGCCGGGTGACTGCTCGACCCGCACGCGCTGACGGCTGCCGAGCACCCGCGCGTCGCGGACGCGGAAAGGCGCCAACGCGTCGAGCGTCAGCGAACCGCCCGAAGCGGGCCAATCGAACACCGACGCGTACAGCTTGTCGCCGCGACGGCTGACGACACCCCAGCCCGGTTCCGCGACCAGACCTGGCGCGCCCGCCCCGTAGACGGCCGCGGAGTGGCCGTTCGTCCGCAGCCACTGTCCCATCTGCTTCAGCCTGTCGATGGATTCCCGCGGTACCCGGCCGTTGCGATCCGGGCCGACGTTGAGCAGGAAATTCCCGCTACGGCCGGCGATCGAGAGCAGTTTCCTGGTCAGATCCGCCGAGGACTTCCAGTTGTGGTCCCAATCGGTGTAACCCCAGCTGCCGTTGAGGGTCATGCACGATTCCCACAGCTGCCCGTCGACCGGCTTGTCCGGGATCTCCTGTTCCGGCGTGCCCGTGTCGCCGTCGACCACCCGTCGTTTGCCGACGCGGTTGTTGACCACAATGGACGGATCGAGGCTGCGGACGTAAGCCTCCAGTTCCTCGCCGTCCCGTTCCGTCCAAGGGTTGTTGGGCCGGTCGGTGCTCCATTCGCCGTCGAACCACAGCACCGCCGGGTGGTAGTTGTCGACGAGTTCCTTGAGCTGGGCGTACATCCGCTCCTTGTACTTCGGGAACGTCGCGGGGTCCGGGAAATCCGGGTCGTGCCAATCCCAGATCGAGTAATAGAAGCCGAGTTTGACGTCGCGCGCGGCCGTCGCGCGTTTCAGTTCGGCGAGGATGTCGCGCTTCTTGTCGAACGCCGAGTGGTCGCGGAGGTTGAACTTGTTGACCTTCGTCGGCCACATCGCGTAGCCCTCGTGGTGCTTCGACGTGATCACCACGTACTTCTGCCCGGCGTCCTTCGCCGACTGCGCGATGGCGTTCGCGTCGAAACCGGCGGGGTTGAACTTCGCGGCGATCTGCTCGTATTCGGCGCGCGGGATCTGGCAGTTCCGTTGGATCCATTCGGCGTCCTGGCAAACGCTTCCATCAGGGCGGGTGTACTTCCCCTGCAGCTGCGAGTACGCGCCGAAGTGGATGAACTGGCCGAAGCGGTCGTCGCGCCACCAGCGCGTCCGGTCGGCGGTGAACGGGTCGTCGTAGGCGTGGTCGGACGGGAGTGGCGCGGCTTCCGCGGCGGGCGCGACGCCCAGTGCGGTGGTCGCGATGACGAGGGCCGCCAGGGCCCGGAGTGGCTTGCGGCGATTCATGCACTCCTCCTCGCTGAGGTGTGGACGTCCGGGGACTGTAAGAAGCCAGAGGTCGGATGTGAACCTCCGAAAGGTCCATCGGGGAGCTAGTTCACCCGGAAAGACGGCAGAAAGGTCGGATCTCTGTTCCGCTGATCGGGACGGTAAGCGCGGCATAAGCAACATCGCTTACCGCCCCGGAATCGCCGTCTCCGTAGAAATCGGGGCGCCAGGACGACCGAAGGAGCAGCGATGCGGAAACGACCCATGGCGGTACTGATCGCCGGAGCGGTCTTCGCGCTCGTGGCCGGTTGCGGTGGTGGCGGGGACGGCGGCGACAAGGTCGCCTCGATCTCTTCCCCGCCCGCCGCCGGCGCGGGCGACGGGAAGCAGGCGGACAACGTGTCCGACGAGGACAAGATCCGCGACTACCGGAAATGCATGCGCGAGCACGGGGTCGACATGCCGGAGCCCAAACCCGGCGCCAACGGGCAGGACACCGTCACCTTCGAAGCGCGCGACATGCCGGACGAGAAGAAGATGAACGCCGCGAGCGATGCGTGCAAGAAGCTGCTGCCGAACGGTGGCGAGATCAAGCCGCCCACGCCCGAAGAGCTCGACAAGATGCGCAAGGAAGCGAAGTGCATGCGCGAGCACGGCATCGACTTCCCCGACCCCGAGCCCGGCGGCAAGGGCGCGGCCATCGCGATGGACGCCGGCGGCGACCCCAAGAAGTTCGAAGAAGCGGCGAAGGCCTGCGGTCTCGGCATGACCATGAGGGCGGCCCCGGCGAAATGAGCGAACACGAAGGACCCGGCGGCGCACGGCGGTCGCGCCGGGCGCGCTGGTTCATCATCGCGGCGGTCCTCGTCGTCGTGGTCGGGACGATGTCCGTGGTCGTGCTGACCAGGGTCACCTCCGAGGCCCAGCAGGTCGGACAGGCGCCGCCGCCGGTCGAGACCGCGAAGGTCGAGAAGACCGACCTGCAGGAGGAAGAGGAAGCGAACGGAAAACTGGGCTACGGCGAGGAAAGCTCGCTCGGCGGCCGGAAACAGGGCACGATCACCTCCCTGCCGGAAGCGGGCGCGGTGCTCACTCGCGGCAAGGCCGTGTACGGCGTCGACGCCAAGCCTGTCCCGTTGTTCTACGGCACGCTGCCGTTCTTCCGCGACCTCGCCGACGGGGCCGCGGACGGTCCGGACGTCAAACAGCTGGAAGAGAACCTGAAGGCGCTCGGGTTCGGCGGTTTCGGCACGCCCGACAAGAAGTTCACCTCCGCCACCGCCGCCGCGATCAAGAAATGGCAGAAGTCGCTGGGCCTGGAGCAGACCGGCGCGTTCGGCCAGGGCGACGTCGTCCTCGCGCCCGGTGAGATCCGGGTTTCGCAGCTCGCCGCGCAACTCGGCGGCCCCGGCGGTGGCGAACTGCTGAAGTACACCGGCACCGAGCGTCTCGTCGAGGTCAAACTCGACGCCGCCAAACAGGCCATCGCCAAGGCGGGGGACAAGGTCGGGGTCGACATCACCGGCGGCAAGACCACGACCGGCGTGATCACCGACGTCGGCAAGGTCGCGGAGAACGGCAAGGACGGCACCGGGCAGGACGACGGCAAGCCGAAGATCAAGGTGAAGATCAAGCTGGACGATCCGGCCGCGGCGGGCTCGCTCGATTCGACACCGGTGTCCGTGCGGTTCACCAAGGAAGTCCACAGTGGAGTGTTGGCGGTCCCGGTCGGGGCGCTGCTCGCGCTCGCCGAGGGCGGATACGCCGTCGAGGTCGACGAAGGCGGCAAGCGTCGTCTCATCGCGGTGAAGACCGGCTTGTTCTCCGGCGGACGCGTCGAAGTCACCGGCACCGGTCTCGCCGCCGGGATGCGGGTGGTGACGACGTCATGACCCCGGTGCTGGCCGTGCGCAACGCCTCGCGCACCTATCCCGGCGGCGTGCGCGCCCTGCACGAGGTGACACTGTCCATTGAGGACAGGGAGATGGTCGCCATCCTCGGCCCGTCCGGCTCCGGCAAGTCGACGCTGCTGCAGCTGATGGGCACGCTCGACCGGCCGACCGGCGGCGTCATCGAACTGCGCGGGCACGACGTGGCGAAACTGCCCGACCGCAAGCTTTCGGCGTTGCGGTCGCGGTGGATCGGTTTCGTGTTCCAGCAGTTCTTCCTCAGCGAGGGGGTGAGCGCGGTCGACAACGTCGCGACAGGCCTGCTGTACGCGGGGGTGCCGCGGCGGAAACGGCGCGAGCGGGCGCTGGCCGCGCTCGACCGCGTCGGGCTCGCGCATCGGGCGGGGCATTTCCCGAACGAGCTCTCCGGCGGGGAACGGCAGCGGGTGGCGATCGCGCGGGCGGTCGTCAACTCGCCGTCGATCCTGCTGGCCGACGAGCCGACCGGGAACCTCGACACGGGCAACGGCGCGGCGATCCTCAACCTGCTGGCCACGTTGAGCTCGCAGGGGACGACGGTCGTGATCATCACGCACGACCGGGAGATCGCGGCGGGCATCCCGCGGCGGATCGAATTGCGGGACGGCCGGATCCGGCTCGACACCGGGACGGGGGTGCTGGTGTGAGCGCGCCCGTCCTCGACAAGACGCCGGATCCGGCCCGGCTCGGCCCGCGTGACGTACTGAACCTCGGTGCGCACGGGATGCGGACGCGGCCGATGCGGGCGGTGTTGTCCGCGCTCGGCATCGGGATCGGGATCGCCGCGATGGTGGCGGTGCTCGCGATCCCGGCGTCGGGCGCGAAGGCGTTGCAAGACCAGCTGGCCGCGCTGGGCACCAACCTGCTCACGGCGGGGCCGGGCAAGACGATGTTCGGCGGCGACGCGACCCTGCCGGACAGCGCGGTGCCGATGGCGAAACGGATCGCCCCGGTCACGGCGGCGTCCGCGACCGGGACCACCGGCGGCACCGTGCGGCGTACGGACAAGATCGACAAGGACGAGACGTCCGGCCTCGGCGTCTACGCGGCGACGCCGGATCTCCTCGACGTCATCGGCGGCGCCGTCCGCGACGGGCAGTTCCTTCGGGACGCCACACGCGACTATCCGGTCGTCGTACTGGGTTCGGTCGCGGCCGCGCGGCTCGGGATCGACCACATCGACCCGGCGAAACCGCCTCAGGTGTACATCGACGGGAAGTGGTTCACCGTGGGCGGGATCCTCGGGCCGACGCCGCTGGCGCCCGAGATCGAGCGTTCGGTGCTGGTCGGCTGGGACGCGGCCAAACGGCTCCTCGACTTCGAGGGCCACCCGACGACCGTGTACGTGCGGGCGAAGGATTCGCAGGTCGAGAACGTGCGCTCGGTGCTCGCGCAGACGATGAACCCGGAGGCGCCGAACGAGGTCGAGGTCCGTCGTCCGTCGGAGGCGCTGGAGGCACAAAAGCTGACGGAGAACACGTACAGCGCGCTGTTCCTCGGGCTCGGCGGGGTGGCATTGCTGGTCGGCGGCGTCGGGGTGGCCAACACGATGGTGATCTCGGTGCTGGAACGGCGGCGGGAGATCGGCCTCCGCCGCGCGCTCGGTGCGACGAAACGGCAGGTGAGAGGCCAGTTCCTGGCCGAGTCGGTGCTGCTGTCCGGGCTCGGCGGGATCGCCGGGGTCCTGGTCGGGGTGCTGGTGACGTCCGGCTACGCGCTGAGCCAGGGCTGGCCGGCGGTGCTGCCCGTCGGCGCCTTGCTCGGCGGGGTCGGGATCTCGGCATTGGTCGGTGCCGTCGCCGGTGCCTACCCGGCGATGCGCGCGGCGCGCCTGCCTCCGACCCAGGCGCTCGCCTAGCTCGCATTTCGTCCTCTGGATGCGGTGGTTCACCGCATCCAGAGGACTGAACGCGGGGCGACGGTGGGTAATCTCGCCGGGTGCTGGTGGGATTGTCGGGGCGGAAACTCGCGGGGGCGTTGATCGCGCTCGAAGCCGTCGTGGTCGGCGTGCTGTTCACGCTCAAGGTGTTCGACGGCCAGGACCTCGAGGTCTACATCGGCGGCGCACGGCTGCTCGTCGACTCCGGCGACCCGTACGGCGCGTGGGTGCAGACGCACGGCGGCTGGCTGCCCTTCACCTACACGCCGTTCGCGGCGGCGGTGTTCCTGCCCGGCACGCTCCTGTCGGCCGCGCTGGCGACGCGACTGGTCGGGCTCGCGTCGATCATCGCGGGCGGGGTCGTCGTCTACGTCTTCGTCGCGACGCTCAACGGTTCGCTCACCGATCGTTCCGCCGTCCGGGGCCGAGCCATCGCCGTCCTGGCGGCGATCGGGGCACAGGCCGTCGGCGGGATCATGGAACCGGTCCGCTCGACGCTCGGTTTCGGTCAGGTGAACACCCTGCTGATGCTGCTCGTCGTCCTCGACGCCCTGCTGCCGGGCCGCGCCCGCACGAAGGGTCTGCTGATCGGCGTCGCCGCGGCGATCAAGCTGACGCCCGCCTTCTTCATCCTGTTCTTCTTGTTCCGCAAGGACTTCCGGTCCGCGGGCCGGGTGGTGGCCGGTTTCCTCGGCGCGGGCGCGCTGATGTTCCTGACTGCGCCGGGCGCGTCGGCGAGGTTCTGGACGGACATCCTGTTCGACACCAGCCGCATCGGCGATCGCGGCTACGTCGGCAACCAGTCGCTGCGCGGGATGCTCGCGCGGTTCGGGTTCGGCTCGGCGGAAGACGTCGTCTGGGTGCTGGCCTCGATCGCCGTGGTCGCGCTGACCGCGTTCGTGATCGTGCGTGTCGCGGAGCCGGTGGTCGCGCTGACCGCGTGTGCCGTCGGCGGGCTGCTGGTGTCGCCGGTTTCGTGGACGCACCACTGGATCTGGTGCGTGCCGATCCTGGTGTTGCTGATCCGGGCGCGTTCGGTCGTTTCGTACGTGCTCGCCGTCGTGACGGTGGCGTTGTTCGTGATCGCGCCGATGTGGCTCGCGCCGCGGCCCGCCGGGAGCTTCGGCTGGTGGCTGGCGACGGAGTCCTACGTGCTGTACGGCCTGGTGCTCCTGCTGTATTTCGCCCTGATAGCGCGTGAAGGCCCCCTTCCCTCGGCTGAGCCGAGGGAAGGGGGCCTTCACGCGCGAAAAGAGTCCTAGCCCAGGCGCTCGACGACGTACTCGATGCTCTGGGTCAGCTTCGTGATGTCGTCCGGGTCGATGGCCGGGAACAGGCCGACGCGCAGCTGGTTGCGGCCCAGCTTCCGGTACGGCTCGGTGTCGACGATCCCGTTGGCGCGCAGCACCTTCGCCACCGCGGCGGCGTCCACCTCGTCGGCGAAGTCGATGGTGCCGACGACCTGCGAGCGCAGCGACGGGTCGCTGACGAACGGCGTCGTGTAGCCGGTCTTCTCGGCCCACTCGTACAGCCGGGTCGACGAGTCGCGGGTCCGCGAGGTCGTCCACTCCAGACCGCCGTTCGAGTTCATCCACTCGATCTGGTCGGCCAGCAGGAACAGCGTCGACACCGCCGGGGTGTTGTACGTCTGGTCCTTGCGGGAGTTGTCGAGAGCCGTGGTCAGCGACAGGAACTCGGGGATCCAGCGGTCGCTCGCGCCGATCTCGCCGATGCGTTCGACGGCCGCGGGCGAAGCCAGCGCGATCCAGAGGCCACCGTCGGAGGCGAAGGACTTCTGGGGTGCGAAGTAGTAGACGTCGAAGTCCTCGGCCTTGACCGGCAGACCGCCCGCGCCGGAGGTGGCGTCGATGGCGACGAGGGCGCCTTCGCTGCCTTCAGGGCGACGGACCGGCACCGCGACACCGGTCGACGTCTCGTTGTGCGCCCAGCCGACCAGGTCGGCGCCGGCTTCGTAGGCGATCTCGGGCGCGCTGCCCGGGTCGGCCTTCACGACGATCGGGTCGGCGAGGAACGGGGCGCCCTTGGTCACCGTGGCGAACTTCGAGGAGAACTCGCCGTAGGTGAAATGCTGCGCACGTTCCCGCACGAGTCCGAACGCGGCGGCGTCCCAGAATGCGGTCGTCCCGCCGTTGCCGAGGACCACTTCGTAGCCTTCGGGCAGGGAGAACAATTCGGACAGACCCGCACGCACGCGGCCGACGAGGGACTTCACCGGCTTCTGACGGTGCGAGGTGCCGAGGTAGGTGGCACCGGATTTCGCCAGGTTGGCGAGCTGCTCGTCACGGACCTTGGACGGTCCGCAGCCGAAGCGGCCATCGGCAGGCTTCAGGTCCGCGGGGAGGGTCAACTCAGGTGCGTCGGTCATGTGCCCAGTCTCTCAGGTCGGGATGACCCTGCTGAAAGTCGGTGTCGCGTGTCCGGTATGTGGGATCGGAGAACTCGCTCCCGCGGGTGCCCCTCGTCCGGGTAGCTTCTCGCCTCATGGCGACAGTGCACGAGCGATTCCCCCTGGCCCCCGAGGCGTTGTGGCAGGCCCTTCCGAACGGGGTCACGGCGGTCAAGGGGAAGAACCCTTTCTACGACGCGGCCGCGGGCTACGTCACCTTCTCCACCAGCATGGGCCTCTTCAGCTACGGGCAGACGGTCACCGTGAAGGTCGAGCGGACCTCCGAAGGCTCCGGGCTGGCGATCCAGACGAGCCTGAAGTTCGGCTTCGTCGATTGGGGTGAGGGCAAGCGCATCGCCCGCAAGTTCATCGCGGCCGTCGGCGCGGCGGTCGGGCACACCCCGGCGGTCTGATGCCCGAACCGTGGAGACCCCGATGGGGTTTCCTGTTCCTGTACTTCCTCGTCTTCGTCGTTCACGCGGTCTTCGCCGAGTGGGACGAGACGGCGGCGATCGGCGCACCGCTCGGTTTCGTGGCGACGCTCGTGCTCGTGTTCGTTCCCGGCCTGCCGCTCCGTCGAAGGTGGGCGGCGCTGCGGTTCACGATCCGGCGCCGGGCAGGTGTCCTCGACGTCGTGTTCGGCCCTTGGACGCTGGCCACCGCCACGCTGGATCCGGACGCCGGGACCACGCGCGGGTGGGTGGTGCTCGAAGGCGCCCCGGCGAAGTTCGTCATCGAGGACTGTCCTGACGAACTCGCCGAGTCACTGCGCGGTCCGCGCCGGATGTGGGTCGTCGGCGACGCTCACTACGGCGACGTCCCGGTGTGCGCGGACGGCGGCCGCGAGTTCACGACCGCCGCCGTCCGCTTCCGCTAGCGCCAGCCCTCGGGGTCGACGCCGCCCGGGATGGGCGCGGCCGGGTCGAACGGGGTGCGCGAGAAGATGAACGTCGCGAGGTCGAGGTGGTTCGGCTTGCCCGCCGAATCCCGTCCGACCCGCAGCGTCTCGCCCGCGTAGTAGGCGTCGAGACCGACCCAGGTGTCGTCGCCCACCGGCGCGAACCGCGACGCGCGGCCTGGTCCGTCGGTCGGCGCGAGGGAGAACAGGCCGCCCGGGAGCAGCCGCAGGTGGTACGGCGTCGGGCCCCAGTGCCACAACCCGGTCAGCTCCAGCAACTTCGGGTCCACAGTGGACGGTTGCCACTCGGCGGGCATGGACGGCTCGTGCTGTTCGGTCAGGTTCATCAGGTCGAGGCACAGCTGCGTGATGCCGACGCCCGCCGTCGAGTTCGTCAGCACCAGCGCGCCGATACCGGCGTTCGCGTCCACCAGCGAGCAGGCGAGGAAGCCCGGCATCGATCCGGTGTGCCCGGCCAGCCGCCTGCCCTCCGTGCGGACCAGCATGACGCCGAGGCCGAATCCGGTGGTCCAGGTGTCGCCGTCGTCCACGGTGACCATTTCGCGCATCTCCGCGACGGTCTGCTCGCTCAGGACGCCGCCGGTGTGCCCGCCGAGGAACGCCGTCCAGCGGGCGAGATCGGTGGCCGTCGACCACAGCTGGCCGGCGGGGGCCATCGCGCCCGCGTCCGGCGACGGTTCCGGCATGAGGAGATCGGCGAACGGATGCACGGCGAACCCGTCCGCGTGCGCGCCTTCCGGATGCGGCGAGGTCCGGTTCATGCCGAGCGGGCCGAGGATCTCGGCGCGGACGACGTCGAGCCACGACTGCCCGCGGTGCCGCGCGACCAGTTCGCCGAGCACGCCGTAACCGACGTTGCTGTAGTGGAACCGGCTGCCCGGCCGCAGCCGCGTCGCGCCGTCCTTGAGGCTCTCGACGAGCGCGTCCCAGTCCGCGCCCACGGTGCGCTCCCACCAGGAACCGGGCGATTCCGCGGTCAGCCCCGAGGTGTGCGACAGCAGCTGCGCGATGGTGGCCGAGCCGAACGAGGTGCCGGGCAGGTGCTGCTCCAGCGGGTCGTTCAGGTCGAGCTTGCCTTCGTCGCGCAGCCGCATGACGGCCGTCGCGACGAGTGTCTTGGTGATCGACCCGAGCCGGTACTGCGTGTCGGCGCCCGGTGTCTCGCCGTCGACGCGTCCGCGCCCTCCGGACCAGGCGATTTCCCCGTCGCGGACGACGGCGGCGACGATGGACGGGGTGCGGCACGAGGATTGCTCGTGCGCGAGGCGGCGAAGCAGCGCCATTTCGGTCGTGGCAAGCATGGGTCGCATTCTGCCTACCCGAGCAGCCCCAGTCGCATAGCGGTGGTCACAGCGGCCGTACGGTCCGAAACGTCCAGTTTCCCGAACACGCGCAGCAGATGCGTCTTGACCGTCGCCTCGCTGATGTGGAGCGTCCGGCCGATGTCGGCGTTCGTGCTTCCCCGCGCCACCAGCCGGAGTACCTCGATCTCGCGTGCCGACAAGGGCGACGCCGTCGGGTTGCGCACCCGGTTCACCAGTTTCCCGGCGACCGAAGGCGCCAAGACCGTCTCGCCGCGCGACGCGGCACGAATCGCACCAGCGAGCTCCGCGCGCGAAGCGTCTTTCAACAGGTAGCCGGAGGCGCCCGCTTCGACCGCGCGCAGGATGTCCGCGTCCGTCTCGTAGGTGGTGAGCACGACGACCCGCTGGCCCGGCCGGTCGGCGAGGATCTTCCGCGTCGCGCCGACGCCGTCGAGACCGGGCATCCGCAGGTCCATCAGGATCACGTCCGGCTGCTTGACCCGGCTCAGCGCGACGGCCTCGTCACCGGAGCCCGCTTCCCCGATGACGCTCAGGTCCGGCTCGGCCTCCAGCATGCCGCGCAGGCCTTCCCGCACCACGGGGTGGTCGTCGACCAGCATGATCGTGATCACGCGGGCACCTCCAGTTCCAGTGTCGTCCCCGCACCGGGTTCGCTCTTCAGCGTCACGATGCCACCGACCTGATCGGTACGCGTGCGCATCCCCGCCAGACCGAAGCCTCCGGTGGGTGCGGCGGGGTCGAATCCGATGCCGTCGTCCGTGACGTCGAGCCGGACACGTCCGTCCACAACGGACAGCCGAAGCGAGACGCGGGTGGCGCGGGAGTGCTTGCGGATGTTGCTCAGCGCCTCCTGCGCCGCGCGCAGAAGGACGACCTCCGTGGACATCGGGAGCGCGGGCAGCGGGCCGCCGATCTCGATCGACGCCTCGATCCCGGTCTCCTCGGTCAGCCGTTCCCCCTGGCGGCGCAAGGCTTCCTCCAGCGAAGCGGCGGCGAGTGCCGACGGTCCCTGCGCCGCGACCATCGCCCGCGCCTCGGCCAGGTTCTCCCGCGCCGTCCGTGCCGCGAGCTCCAGATGACGGCGGGCCGCCTTCGGATCGGTGTCCATTTCGGACTCGATGGCCTGGGTGAGCGTGACGATGCTGGTGAAGCCCTGCGCGAGCGTGTCGTGGATCTCGCGGGCCATGCGCTCGCGTTCGGCGGCCGTCCCCGCCTCCCGCGAGAGGCGGGCGACTTCCGCCTGGCTGGCTTGCAGTTGCTCGATCAACGCGGCCCTGCTCTTGCTCTGATCGATGATCTGGCTGGTGTAGCGGCCGGCGAGGATGCTGAAGACGATCAGGATCGCCGTCATCGGCAGCAGGATGCGCAGGGACGGCTGGTCGAAGCCACCCCGCGCGATCGACGACGCCGGTCCTAGCAGCACCCCGATCGTGGTGAAGACCGACGCCGTCTTCGTCGACAGCGTCATGTAGAGCACCGGGCACACGAAGAACAGGATGAAACTCGACGTGGTGCTGGCGAAGTTGGCGCCCGCCAGGAAAAGCATCACCACCCCGGTGTGCAGCCACGGTGTGTCTTCGTGGCCCGGGCCCTTGATGAGCCGGCGGCCCCGGACCAGGTACGCCACCGCGATACCGGTCAAGCACAGGATCGCGACCGTCTTGTCCGTGGTCGTCCCGTCGTCGAAGACCACCAGAACGATCGTCGCGGCGAAGGTGATCCCGAAGAGGACCTCCCACAGCCAGTAGAACCGCTCCCAGGCGTTCACTTGCCTTCGTTCGACCAGCGGAACGTCAGCTTCGCCAGCAGCAGCCCCGCGACGCACCACGCCGTCAGCACCAGTGCCACCATCGGAAGTTCCCATGTCCCCGCCATTTCCTGACTCGCGGCCTCGGCCGGCAGGAACACCGAGCGGAAGCCCTGGCAGATCCACTTCACCGGGAAGAACGAAGCGATGTCGACCATAACCTTCGGCAGGTTGGTGATCGGTGTGACGAACACCCCGGAGATGAACTGCAACGCGATGTAGATCAGATTGGCCACGGCGACCGCGCCGCTGACCGATTTGGTCACCGAGCCGAGCGCGATGCCCAGCAGGGTGCAGCTGGTGACGCCGAGCAGGAAGACCCACAGGGCGGTCAGCAGTTTCACCGGATCGGTGGGCAGGCTCAGGTCGAACAGCAGGACACCGACGACCGACATCAGCACGACCTGGGCGATACTCGTCGCGCCGACCAGGACGATCTTGCCGATGAAGTAGGACGCCGCGGGCATCGGCGTACCGCGAAGGCGTTTCAGCGCACCGGCTTCACGGTCTGCTGCCAAGCCGATACCGACGCTGTTGAACGACGTCGAGACGATGCCGGAGCCGATCATGCCCGCGGCCAGCACCTGGCCGGTGGTGATCGCCATGCCGGGCATCGAGGAGTTCAGCATCGAGCCGAGCAGGACCATCAGCAGGGACGGGAAGGCGAAGGTGAAGATCACCTGCTCCCGCAGACGGAAGAACTGCTTGATCTCCGCGGCGCCGCGGACGAGGCCGAGCGAGAAGGTGCCCGGGAGGGTCAGCGTGCTCATCGGGCTTCTCCGATCAGGTCGAGATAGGTCTCTTCGAGGGTGGGGCGGTGGACGGTCAGCTCCGACGGCTCGCGGCCGTCGGCGGAGAGCTCGCGGATCAGCTTGGCCGGGAAATGGGTGCGCTCCAGGTGGGCGCCGTGCTCGTCGGCCCAGCGGACGGTGGCCTCCGCGGTGGCGCGGCCGCCGAGCGTCTGCGGCGTCCCCTCGGCGACGATCGCACCGCGGGTGATGACCGCGACCCGGTCGGCCAGCGCCTCGGCCTCGTCCAGATAGTGCGTGGTGAGCAGGATCGTGGTGCCCTCGCGGGCGAGACTCCTGATCAGGTCCCAGAACTGGCGCCGGGCAGCCGGATCGAACCCGGTCGTGGGCTCGTCGAGGAACACCAGCTCGGGCCGCCCGATGATCCCGAGCGCGACGTCCACCCGACGCCGTTGCCCGCCGGACAGGCTTTTGACGCGGGCGCCTGCCTTCTCGGTCAGGCCGACCTTCTCGATCACTTCGTCGGTGTCACGAGGATTCGGGTAGTAGCGGGCGAAGTGCCGGACGGTCTCGGCGACGGTGAGCTCGGCGGCGTCGTTGGCCGTCTGCAACACGATCCCGAGCCTGGCCCGCCAGGCGCGGCCCGCCGTGCCGGGATCCTCGCCGAGGACTTCGACCTCGCCTTTGGTCCTTTGGCGATGGCCCTCCAGGATCTCGACCGTCGTCGTCTTGCCCGCGCCGTTGGGGCCGAGCAGCGCGAACACCTCGCCCTGCTCGATGTCGAGGTCGATCCCCCCGACCGCCGTGTGACCCGGGTACTCCTTGCGCAGGCCACGCACTTTCACCGCTTTGTTCATACGTCGATCGTGCTTCAGTGGGCCGCTGCCCCGGGACGACCGCTGGACTGAACCCGGCTGTCCACCGATCGATGGACACCGGTGTCACCCCGTCCCGCATTTAGTCCTCTGGATGCGGTCCTTGCGCGTGCAACTACCGCATCCAGAGGACTAAATGCAGGGCGTCCACAGGCGCGGGGGCGTTGTGGACAACTCGCGTGAAGATGATCTTGAAGCCGGGGTTCGCCCGTGAGCGGATGTCATCGTTCGGTCGTGCCCAGTAATAGTTACGCGACGACCGAGTTCTTCGGCCCCTTCGTCGGAAGCCGTGTCGTCAGCGAAGGAGACTTGACCCGCTCCCAGCTCCGCTCGGGGCCGTACAACCGGCTCTTCCAAGATGTCTATGCCCCCATCGGCATACCTCTGGATCACGAGCTGCGGTGCAAGGCCGCGATCCTCGTCGTACCCGACGGTGCGGTGCTGACCGGGTGCTCGGCCGCGACGGTCCGAGGGTTCCCGTTCTCGCTCGAGAACGATCCGGTCGAGTTCGTGGTGCCTGAGGCGAGGGGTTTTCACAGCCTGCGAGGAACACACTTCCGCCGGACCAGGCTGCTCGGGCGGGACTTCGTGCCATGGCGGGACGGCCTCATCGCGACGCCATTGCGGATCACCATGGACATTTTGACCGACACCCGTCTTCGCCGGTCCTTTCCCCGTGTCGTCGGCTTGCTGGACACGTTGCTCCGGGCCGGCTTCATCGACCGCGAAGCGCTCAAGGTGTACCTGGAACACCGGCACGACAACGGGATCGTCCGGGCTCGTCAGGCTTTGGCCTTCTCGGACGAGCGCGCGGAGTCCATTCCGGAGTCGGAGGTCAGAGTGTGGCTGAGGCTTCACGAGATCGAAGCGGAGCCCCAGGTCGAGGTCTACCGTGGCACCCGGTTCCTCGGCCGGCTCGACCTCGCGATCCGTGAGGCCAAGGTGGCCGTCGAGTACGACGGGGCCTGGCATCTCGAAGGTGAGCAACCGCGTTTGGACGCGCGTCGGCGAGCGATGATCGAGGCCGAGGGCTGGGAGTTCGTCGTCATCACCAAGGAAGAGCTCTATGCCGACCCGCGGGCGATGGTCCGCCGGGTCAAGGCCACCATCGCCTCCCGCATTTAGTCCTCTGGATGCGGTCCTTGCGCGTGCAACTACCGCATCCAGAGGACTAAATGCGGGGAGTCAGGAGCGTGCGGACGGAGGTTTCGAGGGACGGGAGGAGCGCGGCCGGGTCGGCGGAGGTGAGCATCCGGTTCGCGAAGCCGTCCGACAGGGCGAGGACGGCATCGGCCAGGTCGCTCGCCGCGAGGTCGTCCCGGACGTGGCCCTCGGACTGAGCTTTCGAGATGTATTGCGTCGTGATCTCCGCGAGCTCGTCGTAGCCGGTTCGGATGAACTCGGCCCAGGACGGCCGGACGGCGGCGCGGGCGGTGAAGGCGTTGATGACGATCACCTCCGCGCGGCGCTGCTCGTCGAGCGGCATCGCCTCGAAGAGCAGGCGCAGCAGCAGGTCCAGCAGGTCGCCGGACTGGTCGAGGGTGTTCCAGCGCTGTTCCAGGAACTCGCTCGTCATGTCGAGGGCGAACCGGAACAGGTCTTCCTTGGTGGAGAAGTACTTCTGCACCGCGCCCGCGGACACCCCGGCCTCGACGGCGACCGAGCGCACGCTGACGGCCTCGACGCCTTCACGCGCGACGATGCGCAGGAGGGCGCCGGCGATCTCCCGGCGGCGTTCGGCGCGGTCCACGATCTTCGGCACGGGCACATCCTCCCCTCTGTGCGTCGGATGGGCCGGGTGGGTCGTGAGTGGCGTTTCGGGTTAGAACCCGAAACGCCACTCACGACCACCTGGACCGACTCGGCTCCGGCGCCGCCTTGCCCGGCCGCCACTTTTTAGAATACAGTCGTATCCGAACAGGGGGTACCGGGGTGGACGAGGTAGCACACAAGAAACGCGCCGAGGAGAACCAGCTCGCCGCCGCGCTGACCAAAGGACCGGCGGAGGTGCTCGATTTCCTCCTGCCACTGTGGGTGGGGAGCCAGCTCGGCGCGTCGGCCGCCGAGGTCGGGGCGCTGACCGCGTTGGAGACGTTGGTGTCGTTCGTGGTCCGGCCGATCGCGGGCTCGCTCGCCGATCGGTTCGACCGGGGCCGGATCGCCGCGATCGGCGCTGTCCTCTATGGACTGTCCTTTGTGGTCTACGCGGTGACGCCGGGCATCGGGGTCGCCTACCTGGCCGCGGTTCTCGGCGGCGCGGGTGGCGCGCTGTTCTGGGTCGCGTTGCGGGCCCGGGTCGGAGAGGGGCTCGAGGCGGACGACGGCGCGTTCAGCAAGCTGTTCGCGGCCGAGGGCGGCGGCACTTGGATCGCCTTCGTGGTCGCGCTGACCGCGATCGCCTGGATCGACTACCGGGGTGTGTTCTGGCTCGGCGCCGCGGCCTGCGCGGTGGCCGCGGTGGTCCTGCTGAACGCGAAGGCCGCGCAGATGCGCGAGGTGGACGCGCCGCGGCTGCTGCAACTGGGCAAGAGGATGCGGCCGATGCTCGCGCTCGTCGCGTTGACCGCGATGGCCGAGGCCGGCGTCGCGCTGTTGCTCCTCATGCACCTGCAACGCGGGCATCTGCTCCAGCTCGGCGAGATCGCGGCGGTTTTCATTCCCGGCTTCATCGTCTACAGCCTGCTGCCGGACTACCTCCACGGCTTCGTCCGCAAGGTCGGCCGGACGCGGGTGCTCGCGCTGGCGATGGTGGCGAGCGCGATCTTCGCCGCCGGACTGTCCTTCGCGCCGAGCCCGCCGGTGCTCGCGGTCATGTGGGTCCTGTCCGCGGCGGCGTTCGCGGCGGCCATCCCGGTCGAGCAGGCGGTGGTCGCCGAGGCGGCCGGGCTGAGCCTCGGTCGGGCGATGGGGATCTACGAGAGTGCGACGCTACTGGGAGCGACGATCGGAACCTTCGTGGCGGGGCAGCTCTACGGCTCGGACGCAGGATGGAGTGTCGCCTGCTTCGGCGCGGCGGGGCTTCTGCTCTTCGGATCGTTCGTGGTTCGTGGCGCCGTACGGCGTGTCGGAGTTGCGGAGTTTCCCGTGGAACCACGAAAAACGGTGTCACAAAAGGGAAAGCGGGCACCCCGCACGATCGAGGACAGTCCACAAGCGGCCGAATCGGTGACGGAGGAGGCGAACAAGCGCGCGAACCCGCTCCGCAACTGGGCGATCCATGCCGGGGTCTACGTCGTCGCGCAGGCGGCTCTGGCGGTCGCCGGTTACAGCTGGCCCGTCGAAGCCTTGTTCGGCGAAGTGCACGAAGCCGGCTGGTACTGGAACTCCAGTGGTCACTGGCTGTTGAACCTCGGCCGCATCTGGACCTTCGTTCTCGTGATCGACACCGTGTGGACCTTCGGCCGCCAACTCCTCAAGAGGCGGCCTTATTGACAAGTTGTCTAACATGACAGGATGTCTCACAAGTGGGTGACGGCCAGCGACGGTGTCCGCCTTTCGGTCCGGGTGACCGGCGTCGACGACGCGCCCACGGTGGTGCTCGTCCACGGCTACCCGGACAACGGCTCCATGTGGGACGGCATCGCCGCCCTGCTGGAACGCCGCTACCGGGTGGTCGTCTACGACGTCCGCGGCGCGGGCCGCTCGGACAAGCCTTCGGGACGTACGTCCTACAAATTGGACCAGCTGTCCGATGACCTCGCCGCGATCGTCGACGAGGTCCAGCCCGAGGGCAAGGTCCACCTGCTCGCGCACGACTGGGGTTCCATCCAGACCTGGCATTCGGTCACCGGCGACCGGCTGCGCGGACGGCTCGCGTCGTTCACGTCGATCTCCGGGCCGAGCCTCGACCACGCGGGAGCGTGGTTCCGCGCGCAACTGCGCCCGAGCCCGAAAAGGCTCAAGAACGCGCTCGTCCAGTGGGCGCATTCGATGTACATCCTCGGCTTCCAGATCCCCCTGATCCCGCAGGTGCTCTGGCGCACCGGCGCGATGGGCGCGCTGATCGGCCGGATGGATCCGGCGGCCGGTGCGCCGTCCACTTCGGACGGCTTGTACGGCCTCAACCTGTATCGCGCCAACATGTTCACGCGCCTTTCCCGGCCGAAGCCGCGGCCCGCCGAGATCCCGGTGCAGGTGCTCGCCCCCACCGGCGACAAGTTCGTCACCACGCCGCTGCAGACCGAGATCGAACGCTGGGCACCGGACCTCCGGATCCGCCGGATCGTCGGCACGCACTGGGTGGTCCGCGAGAAGCCGCAGGTGATCGCCGACGCCACCGCCGAGCTGATCGACCACGTCGAAGGCGGCGAGGAGAGCCGCGCGCTCAAACATGCCAGGACGAAAGGCTTCGCGCACAAGCTGGTGGTGATCACCGGCGCCGGCAGCGGGATCGGCCGCGCGACGGCGCTCGCGTTCGCGGACAAGGGCGCGGACGTCGTCATCACCGACATCAACGGCTCCGCCGCCGACACCGCGAAACTGCTGCGGGACAAGGGCGCGACCGTCGGCGAGTACACAGTGGACTCTTCCGACGCCGAAGCGGTCGAGAAGTTCGCCCAGCGGGTCAAGGAGGAGTTCGGCGTCCCGGACATCGTCGTCAACAACGCGGGGATCGGCCTGTCCGGCCCGTTCCTCGACACGACGGTCAAGGACTGGGAACGTCTCATCGACGTGAACCTGTGGGGCGTCATCCACGGCTGCCGCGTCTTCGCCGAGCAGATGCGCGAACGGGCCGAAGGCGGCCAGATCGTCAACGTCGCCTCGGCCGCCGCGTACCTGCCGTCGAAAATCCTTTCCGCGTACGCCACCACGAAATCCGCCGTGCTGACCTTGAGCGTCTGCCTGCGGGCGGAGCTGGCAGCCGAGAACATCGGCGTCACCGCGATCTGCCCCGGCATCGTGAACACCAACATCACCAGCACCACCCGATTCGTCGGTGTCGACGACATCGAGCAGAAGCGGCGCCAGAAGTCGAGCAGCAAGCTGTACGCGAAACGCGGCTTCGGCCCGGAGAAGGTCGCCCGCGACATCCTGCGGGCCGTCGAGAAGGACAAGGCCATCCAGCCGTCGACGCCGGAGGCCAAGGCCGCGCTCGTCCTCTCCCGGCTCACCCCCGGACTGCTGCGGGCCGCGGCCAAACTGGACGTCACCCCGTGACCGGACGCCCACGCCGGATGTCGCCGGAAGCGCGCCGCGAGGACCTCATCCGCGCCGCGCTGGACCTGTTCGGCTCACGCGCGCCCGAACTCGTCACGGTCGACGACATCATCGCCCGCGCCGAGGTCTCCCGGCCGCTGTTCTACCGGTACTTCTCGAACTTGCGGGAACTGCAGGTCGAGGCGCTGAAAACGGTCACCGAAGGGCTCATCGACGGCCTGGCGGGACTCGAGGAAGGCCCGCCCGAAACCCGGCTGCGGGCCGCCGTCCGCGGGCTGATCGACGTCGCCGACCACTACCGGGCGGGGTATGTCGCGCTGTTGCGCAGCGGTTCGGTGATCGCGACGTCGGAGACGGACGCGGCGATCGACGAGGTCCGCAACCGCGCCGTCGAGCTCATCCTCGGCGCGCTGGGAGTGTCGGAGCCCTCACCTATGCTCCTGCTGACCTTGCGGTGCTGGACCGCGGTGGTGGAGGGCGCACTGCTGAGCTGGCTGCAGGAGCGTTCCGTGCCGCGTGAGGCGCTCGACGGGTGGCTGGTCGATCAGCTGACCGCCATGCTCTCGGCGACCGCGGTGCATGATTCTTCCGTCCCGCAGATGTCATGAAAGGGCCGTTCAGGACGAAAAACGTCAGGAACGGCCCTTTCATGACACGTGACGGTCAGGACTGCTTCGCGACCAGGTCCCAGCCTTCGACGTCTTCCGGCTTCCGCGGCTCCGGCCCGACGTACTTGGCCGACGGGCGCACGAGACGGCCGGTCTTCTTCTGCTCCAGGATGTGCGCGGCCCAGCCGGCGGTACGCGCCGAGCTGAACATCGCGGGCATCATGTGCGGCGGTACCTGGGCGAAGTCCAGGATCACGGCCGCCCAGAACTCGACGTTGGTCTCGATCGGGTGGTCCGGACGCCGCTCGCGCAGCTCCTTCAGCGCCACCTGCTCCAGCTCCGCGGCCGCCTCGTAGCGCGACGCGCCGAGCTCCTGGCAGGTCCGGCGCAGCACACGCGCCCGCGGGTCCTCCGCGCGGTACACGCGGTGCCCGAAGCCCATCATCCGTTCCTTGCGGTCCAGGATGCCCTTGACCAGGCCGACCGCGTCACCGGTCTTCTCGACCTCTTCGATCATCGGCAGCACCCGCGCCGGCGCGCCGCCGTGCAGCGGGCCGGACATCGCGCCGATCGCGCCGGACAGCGCCGCGGCGACGTCGGCACCGGTCGAGGCGATGACCCGGGCGGTGAAGGTCGAGGCGTTGAGACCGTGCTCGGCGGCCGAGACCCAGTAGGCGTCGATGGCCTTGACGTGGGCCGGGTCGGGCTCGCCGCGCCAGCGGACCATGAAGCGTTCGGTGATCGACTTCGCCTCGTCGACCCGGGTCTGGGGGACGGCGGGCTGCCCGATGCCGCGGGCGGACTGGGCGACGTACGAAAGCGCCATCACCGAGGCGCGGGCCAGCTGGTCGCGCGCCTCGTCGTCGGTGATGTCCAGCAGCGGCCGGTAGCCCCAAATGGGGGCGAGCATGGCCAGCGCGGCCTGGACGTCGACGCGGACGTCGCCGGTGTGGACCGGCAGCGGGAACGGCTCGGCGGGCGGTAGCCCATGGCCGAAGCGGCTGTCGACGAGAAGACCCCAGACGTCACCGAACGTCACCTTGCCGGCGAGATCCTCGATGTCGACACCGCGATAACGCAGCGCGCCGCCGTCACGGTCGGGCTCGGCGATTTCGGTCTTGAAGGCGACCACGCCTTCGAGACCCGGTCGGAAACCGTCGTCGACCTGCTCGGACGGCTGATTGGTGCTGATCGTGGAGGTACTCACTGTGGTGAAACCTTTCGATGCGCATTCCCCGGCTTTGTGTTCATGCGTGGACGGGATACACGCAGCGAAGGCGCGCCTCATCGCACGGATGGACAAACTTTGCTCCACGTCGCGGCCTGGGGCAATCGAAAGATGTGGTGCTTTCGGTCACGATTACGAGAACGATTCAGTGAAAAGCTCGTTCGTACGCGAAGAGTTACGGCGACGTTCACTTTGCGTGTACCGGGCGCCGAGGTAAATCCTGTGTTTCGAGAACCGGCGGCCGGCCGTTTCCGGTGATAGACCTTTCCCATGCACCTGAGCCCCCAGGAGCGGGACAAACTGCTCATCCACGTCGCGGCGGACGTAGCTCGCAAACGCCTGGAGCGCGGGGTCCTGCTGAACTACCCCGAGGCGGTCGCCCTGATCACCGATCACGTCCTCGAAGGCGCTCGCGACGGCCGGACGGTGAGCGAACTCGTCGCGAGCGGCCGGTCGGTCCTCGGCCGGGCGCAGGTGCTGGACGGAGTGCCGGAGATGGTCGATTCCGTGCAGGTCGAAGCCACTTTCCCGGACGGCACGAAGCTCGTCACCGTGCACGACCCGATCGTCTAGAAAGGGCCGCGAGTGCGACCAGGAGAGATCATCACCGGCGACGTGCCGGTCGAGCTGAACCCGGGCAGGCCGCGGGTGCGGCTGCTCGTGCGGAACCTCGGCGACCGGCCCGTCCAGGTCGGTTCGCACTACCATTTCGCGGCGGTCAATCCGGGGCTCGAATTCGATCGCGAAGCCGCCAGTGGACATCGGCTCGACGTGCCCGCGGGAACGTCGGTGCGTTTCGAGCCGGGGGTCGAACGCGAAGTCGACCTCGTCCCGCTGGCCGGGAATCGCTCGGTGCCCGGACTGCGGAAGGCGACCTGATGCCGTCGATCGATCGCGAGCGCTACGCCGAACTGTTCGGCCCGACCACCGGCGACCGGATCCGCCTCGCCGACACCGATCTGCTGATCGAAGTCACCGAAGACCGCAGCATGGGGCCGTCGGGCAGCGGTGACGAAGTGCTGTTCGGCGGCGGCAAGGTGATCCGCGAATCCATGGGCCAGGGGATGGCGACCCGGGCCGAAGGCGCGCCCGATCTGATCATCACCGGCGCGGTGATCCTGGACCACTGGGGGATCGTCAAGGCCGATGTCGGCGTCCGCGACGGCCGGATCGTCGGCATCGGCAAGGCGGGCAACCCGGACACGATGGACGGCGTCGACCCCGCGCTGGTCGTCGGACCGTCCACGGAGGTGCTGTCCGGCAACGGGAAGATCCTCACCGCGGGCGGCATCGACTGCCACGTCCACTTCATCTGCCCGCAGCTGACCGACACCGCGCTGGCGTCCGGGCTCACCACGCTCGTCGGCGGCGGGACCGGGCCGGTCGAGGGAAGCAAGGCCACCACCGTCACGCCCGGCGCGTGGAACCTCGGCCGGATGCTGCGGGCGATGGACGGTCAGCCGGTCAACGTCCTGTTGCTGGGCAAGGGGAACACCGTCCGGCACGAGGCGCTGCGCGAACAGCTCGCCGCCGGCGCGGGCGGGTTCAAACTGCACGAGGACTGGGGCAGCACCCCGGCGGCGATCGACGCCTGCCTGACCGTGGCGGGCGAATCCGGTGTCCAGGTCGCGATCCACACCGACACGCTGAACGAAGCGGGCTTCCTGGAGTCCACTGTGGACGCCATCGGCGGCCGGTCGATCAACGCGTACCACACCGAAGGCGCGGGCGGCGGGCACGCGCCGGACATCATCCAGGTCGCCGGGCTGCCCAACATCCTGCCGTCGTCGACGAACCCGACGCGCCCGCACACCGCGAACACCCTCGACGAACACCTCGACATGCTCGTCGTCTGCCATCACCTGAACCCGTCCGTACCCGAGGATCTGGCGTTCGCCGAAAGCCGGATCCGGCCGACGACCATCGCCGCCGAGGACGTCCTGCACGACCTCGGCGCGATCTCGATGATGAGCTCGGACTCGCAGGCGATGGGCCGCATCGGCGAGGTGATCATCCGGACCTGGCAGACCGCGCACGTCATGAAACGACGGCGTGGCGCGCTTCCTGGCGACGGCGCGGCCGACAACCTGCGGGCCCGTCGCTATGTCGCCAAATACACGATCAACCCCGCGATCGCGCACGGTATGGAGCGCGAGATCGGCTCGGTGGAGATCGGGAAACTCGCCGATCTCGTGCTGTGGGAGCCGAAGTTCTTCGGAGTGCGGCCGCATGTGGTGCTGAAGGGCGGATTCCCGGCGTGGGCGGCGATGGGCGACGCGAACGCTTCCATCCCGACGCCGCAGCCGGTGCTCGCGCGGCCGATGTTCGGCGCGGCACCGGCGATCGCCGCCGCGAGCAGCTTCCATTTCGTGGCCCCGGAAGCGCTGGAAAACGGGGTGGCGGAGCAGTTCGGCATCGCGCGGAAGCTCGTGCCGGTCGCGAACACCCGATCCCGGGGCAAGGCCGACATGGTGCTCAACGACGCGACGCCGGACATCCGGGTGGAGCCGGACAGTTTCGCCGTGCACGTCGACGGGGAGTTGATCGAGCCGCGGCCGGTGACCGAACTGCCCATGGCGCAACGATATTTCCTGTTCTGATGGAACTTTCAGCGGTCATCTTGGCCGATTCCAGGTTCCCCGGGGGCGGTCACGTCCACTCCGGCGGACTCGAAGAAGCCGTCACCCGGAAGCTGATCACGCATGAGCGCGATCTGCCGGGTTTCCTCTCCGGGCGCTTGCGCACGGCCGGTTCGCTGGCCGCGGTGTTCGCCGCGGCGTCGGCGCACGCGGCGGCGCGGGAAGTCCGAAGTGGACACTGGCGGCGGCTCGATTTCGAACTCGACGCCAGAACGCCTTCGCTCGCGCAGCGGGAGGCGTCTCGCGCGCAAGGGCGGGGAACGGCGCGGGCGGGAAAGGCGGCCTGGCCGTCGCCGGTGCTTTCCCAGCTGCTGAAGGAAACGCCGCGACCACATCATCCGGTGATCGTCGGCGCGCTGGTCGGGGTGCCTTTCGACGCCGCGATGGCGGTGGCCTACCTCGCGATCAGCGGTCCCGCGAGCGCGGCCGTGCGGCTGCTCGGTCTCGACCCGTTCGCCGTCAACGCCGTCGTGGCCCGCCTCGCGGATGAGGTCCGGGAGGTTTCCCGGCGGGCCGCCGACGTCGCGGGCGACGATCCGGCCGATCTCCCGGCGCCGGGTTCACCGGCGCTCGATCTGTTCGCCGAGGCACACGCCCGGCATCACCAGGAAGAGGTGCGTCTCTTTGCCAGCTGAGCATGGTCACGGTCACGGACATGTGCACCCGGTCAACTTCGACCCGACCGCCGCGGAACCCGACCACTACGAGCAGGCGCCGACCGCCGGGCGCGCGTACCGGATCGGGATCGGCGGGCCGGTGGGGAGCGGGAAGACCGCGCTCACCGCGGCGCTGTGCCGGGCGCTGGGCGACGAGGTGAACCTCGCCGTCGTCACCAACGACATCTACACCACCGAGGACGCCGACTTCCTGCGCAAGGCCGGGGTGCTCGACCCGGAGCGGATCGAGGCCGTGCAGACCGGCGCGTGCCCGCACACCGCGATCCGTGACGACATCACCGCGAACCTCGACGCGGTCGAACGGCTGGAGGAGCGGTTCCCCGGGCTGGATCTGGTGATCATCGAAAGCGGCGGGGACAACCTCACCGCGGTGTTCAGCCGGGGGCTCGCCGACAGCCAGGTGTTCGTGGTCGACGTCGCCGGTGGCGACAAGGTGCCGCGCAAGGGCGGGCCGGGCGTGACGACGGCGGATCTGCTGGTGATCAACAAGATCGACATCGCGCATCTGGTCGGGGCGGACATGGACGTGATGACCTCGGACGCGCACCGGATGCGGGGCGAATTGCCGGTGATCACCCAGTCCCTTGTGGACACTCCGAACGCGCCGGCCGTCGCGGACTGGGTCCGCTCGCTGCTCCCGGTCCGCGCGGGGTGAAGGCGCACGCGCGGCTGACCGCCTGTTTCGAGGGCGGCCGGACCGTACTGCGTGAGCTGCGCTCGATGGCGCCGCTCACGCTCCTTCCCAAGCGAGGCGCGGGTTCGACGGCGGTGGTGCACCTGGTCAATTCGGCGACCTCGCCTTTGGGCGGCGATGAGCTGAAGCTGACCATCCGGGTCGGTGCCGGTGCTTCGCTGCGGCTTTCCGGGGTGGCGGCGACGATCGCGCTGCCCGGGTTGCACGGTGAAGGTAGTTCGTCCCTTGTGGACATCGCCGTGGATGATGGTGGGTCATTGGAGTACCTGCCGGAGCCGACGGTGGTGACCGCGCGCGCTCGGCACACCGCCGTGTTCCGGGCCGCTTTGGCGTCTGGTGCTTTTTTGCACACGCGAGAGGTGCTGGTCCTGGGCCGGGCGGGGGAACGGCCTGGCTCCCTCGTGACGACGCAGCAGGTGACTCGGGGTGCCGTACCGGTCTTGCGGCAGACGTTGGAGATCGGTGACTCCACTTTGGACGCCAGTCTCGCGCATCTGGCCGGGCGGCGGGTGCTGGCGACCGATCTGGTCGTCGGTGGTCCCGTGGTGCCCGAGGCATCCGGCGAGTGGTGGTCGCGTACGTCGCTCGCCGCCGGTGGGACGCTCACGACTTCCTTGGCGCCGGACGCCGTGACCGCGCTCCGGGTGTTCGAAAATCCGTGAAGGCCCCCTTGCCTACCCTGAGGGTAGTGAAGGAGGCCTTCACGGACCGACTCCCCGTCAGAACTTCGTGCCCAGCCAGGTCATCGCGATCGGTCCGCCCGCCGAGACGCCACCGATGTGTTCCAGCAGTGGGAATTCCTGCCAGGTGACGTCGGCGCCGAGGGCGCGGTAGCGGTCGCGCAGGCCCTTGCCGACCGCGAGCGGGATCAGTTCGTCCAGCGACGCGTGGTACAGGAAGACCGGCGCGCCCGGTTTGGTCTTGCCCGCGAGGTTCTCGCCGAGCCGGGCCTGCCAGCGCGGGTCCGACGAAACGTTCGGAATGGTCGTGAAATCGTTCAGCCGGGCGAAAGGCGCCGCCGCGCCGAGTTCGACGGTGCACGCTTCCTTGACCTTCGCGACGGCCTTCTCGCCCTTCGCGTTGAGCACGTCGGTGAACGGCAGTTCCGGATACGCGGTCGCGTAACCGACGGCGGCGCCGAGCACCAGCCCGAAGGCCGGGCCGCCGTCGTTGAACTTCAGGACCGCGTTCAGATCCGCCGGGACCCCGCCTTCCGCGACGCCGACCAGGTTGACGTCGGGCGCGTAGGACGGTTGCAGTTCGCCGGCGAACGCCGCGGCCTGCCCTCCTTGCGAGTAACCGAAAACGCCGACCGGTCCGGTCTTGGACAGGCCCGCTTCGGGGACGTTCGACGCGGCGCGGGCGGCGTCGAGGACGGCCCGGCCTTCGGACTGGCCGACGGCGTAGGTGTGCGTGCCAGGGGTGCCGAGGCCTTCGTAGTCGGTCACGACGACCGCCCAGCCGCGCGAAAGTGCTTGGCTCATCAGGAGGACTTCGTTCTCGGACCCGTTCGTCAGCCGGGTCGACGGTGCGCAGCGGTCGCCGAGGCCGTGGGTGCCGACGGCGTAGCTGACCAGCGGCCGCGCGCCTTTCGTCCACGGCGTGTGCGGGACCAGCAGGATGCCCGACACCGTGTTCGGCTGCCCTGTCGCCGACGTGGAGCGGTAGTGGAGTTTCCAGGCCTTCGCCGGGGCGGTGGCGACGACCGGTTTGTAGTCGACCAGGTCCCCGGGCGCGCTCGGCGCGGCTTGCGCGGCGGGCGCGCCGATCAGGGTGGCTGCGAGGGCCGAGACCAGAACTGTCCGAAGCACCGTTGCCTCCAGTTTGGTAATCGAGATTTTCGCAATGTAGGCGCTGTTGCTAGCATCTGGCAATCCCTGTTACCGAATCGGGGGAGGACGAGTGGCCCGCACCTATGGCGGGGTCGCGCCCGAGCAACGGCGCGCCGAACGGCGTGAACGCCTGCTCCTGGCGGCCCTGGACCTGTTCACCTCGACGGGCTACCAGCAGGCGAAGATCACCGAGTTGTGCACCCGTGCGGGTGTCTCCACGCGGAACTTCTACGAGGAGTTCGAGAGCAAGGAGAAGGTGCTGCTCACCCTGCACGAGCGGATCAACGCGCTCGCGCTGGAGCAGGTCACCGGCACCCTGGAACGGCTGGAGGACGCCGACGCGGTCACCCGGATCGGGACGCTGCTGGACGTCTTCGTCAGCACGGTCACCTCGGATCCCCGGATGCCGCGGCTGAACTACGTCGAGGCCGTCGGGGTCAGCGCCGCTTTGGAGGCACAGCACCAGGAATGGGTCGACCGGTGGGCCGCGTTCATCGAGACCGAGGCCCGGCACGCCGCTGCCCACGGCGTGGCGCCCGATCGCGACTACCACCTGACGGCGATCGCGCTCGTCGGCGCGGCGACCGGTCTGCTGCGCGAGTGGCAGGCGCACACCCCGCCGCTGCCGGTCGCCGACGTCGCCGCCGAACTCCGGGCCCTGATGCTGGCCGCGATCACCCGGCCCGTCTGACCACCCCCGGCGTTTCGTCCTCTGAATGCGATCCTTGCACACGCAAGTACCGCATTCAGAGGACGAAACGCGTCAGGAGGCGGCGGAGGCGCGCCGGAAGGTGTTGTGCAGAACGGCCAACAGCGCGTCCCGCACCGAAAGGCGTTGCCGCGCGTCGAAGGTGATCAGCGGGACGTCCTCGCTCACCGCGAGCGCCCACCGCACGTCTTCGAGGTCGTGTTTGAGCGAGCCGTCGAAGACGTTCACCCCGACCACGAACGGCAACCCGGCCTTCTCGAAGTAGTCGACGGCCGGGTAGCAGTCGTCGAGCCGCCGGGTGTCGACGATGACGAGCGCGCCGAGGGCGCCCAGCACGAGGTCGTGCCACATGAACCCGAACCGGTCCTGCCCCGGCGTGCCGAAGAGGTACAGCTTCACCTCTTCGTCGATGGTGATGCAGCCGAAGTCCAGCGCCACCGTGGTGGTGGTCTTCGACGGCACCTCCCCGCCGGAGCCGTCGACGGCCGCGCCCGCCGAGGTCATGGCCGCCTCGGTGGTCAGCGGTTTGATCTCGGAGATCGCGCCGACGGTGGTCGTCTTGCCGACCCCGAACCCACCGGCGATGACGATCTTGACCGGTGTCGGCGGTTTGGCCGGCACCGGTTCAGCGAATTGCTTCGAGTCCACGAATGACCCTTTCGATCATGCCGAGGTCCTGGGTGAAGGCTCCCGCCGGGCGACGGAGCACGACGTAGCCGAGTGCGGCGAGATCCGCCACGAGCACCCTGGCCACGCCGATGTGCAGGCCGAGCATCGCCGCCACTTCGGCGACGGATTTCGTTTCCCGGCAAAGGGAAACGATCTCCCGTCGTTCGAAGGTCAGCCTCGCGTGCGACGCCGCGCCGAGCCTGCTCGTGAGCACCTGAGCCTCGATTTCGAGCGTGCCGTCCACCGGCTGCGCGCGGCCGGCGGTGAGCAGATACGGGCGTAGCGGCGAGATGCCCTGTTCGGCGCCTCGCGGCTGGGGTACCTGATCGTCGCTCATTCCCTTGTCCCCTCGTCAGTTCAGCTGCCGACGCTCTTCTTGAGTTCCTCGATCAGCGCGGGGGTGAGCACCTCGGTGGCGCGGTTGGCGAACATCGCCATCTCGTAGGCGATCGTGCCGAGACTGGCCTGCTTGGTGGCGAGCACGCCGAGCGAACAGCCGATGCTGATCGTGCAGACCAGCAGGTAGCCCTGCTCCAGCTCGATGATGATCTTGTCGGGCGAACCGAGCGGGTGGCTCTCGGAGACACCGTGCGCGAGGCCGAGCATCGCCGAGCAGATCGCGGCCAGCCGGTCGGCGTTGGCGCGTTCCAGCTCGGACGACATCGCGATCAGCAGGCCGTCGGCCGAGACGGCGATCGCGCCCATCGCGCTCGCCGTGTTCTGCGCGAAGCGCGTCACCAACCAGTTGAAGTTCCGGGCTTCGACGCTGACTCCGGTCGTCATCTCTTGCTCTTCTCTCTCTGTTGCATCTCCGGGTTGACGGCTTTCTCCAACCCGTCACTGAAGGCGTCGAACGCGGCACGCTCGGCCTCGGGGTCACGCATGCCCTTGGGCTTGGTGGTGTTCAGCGCCGCCCGCGCGGTCTGGTGTCGCGCGGCCGGACCTTTCGCCAGTCCCGGCGCCAGTTGCGCGCCGGGGACCCGCCGGGTGAGACCACCGCGGGAGGCGGCGGGCACCGGTGTCGGGGTCGGCATCGGCGCCGGGGCGGCGGCCGGTGGTGCTGGTGGTGCGGTGGCCTTCGCGAGTCCGGCCTCGAACCCGTCGAAGGCCGCTTTGGCGGCTTCTGGATCATGCCTGGACTTCTGCCGCGCCGGCGCTTCGGGGGCACCGGGAAGCTGCGCGCCCTTGACCCGCCGCCGCAGCCCGCCGCGGGTCTCTCCGGAGTCGGCGGCGGTGAGCGTCGGCGCGGGGGCCTGGTACACGGGCTCGGGCACCGGCGTAGGCAGGGGCGGTGGTTCCAAGATCTCTCCGTCGGTCTTGCGGAACCACCGGAAGTCCTTGGGCTGCCTGCCGTCGCGCGGGATCATCCCGGCGATCGCCAGCGTCGGCGGTTCGCTCGGAGCGGTCTTCTGCCGCGGCTCGGGCAGCGACGGCGGTGCGGGCTCGTCACCCGGTTCCGCCGTCGGCCACACCGGCGGCGCCGGGACGGATTTCGGCGCGGGCGGCCGGTAGGTCAGCAGATTCGGCGGGACGGTGAGCCGTGCGGTGATGCCCGCTCCCGGCTCGGTCTCGGTCAGTTCGACCTTGAGCCCGTGCCGCCGCGCGAGCCGTCCGACCACGAACAGCCCGAGCACACTGGTCGGCGCCAGTTCGAGCCGTTCGCGTTCGACCAGCCGCCGGTTCTCCTCGGCGAGCCGTTCCGCGGTCATGCCGATGCCCTGGTCCACGATCACGATCAGGCAGGAGCCGTCGGGCAGGATCTTCGTGCCGACGTCCACAAAGGACTCCGGCGGGGAGAACGACGTCGCGTTCTCCAGCAGCTCGGCGAAGATCAGCACCAGATCGGAGCCGAACGGCGACGACAGCAGGACGTCGCCCATCGAGCCGAGCCGCACGCGCTGGTAGTCCTCGATCTCCGCGAGCGCCGAACGCAACGCCGTCGAGAGTTCGATCGGGCCGGAAATCCTCGCCTCGTCCCGGTTTCCCGAGACGACGAGCAGATTGTCCGCGTTCCGGCGCAGACGGGTGGAGAGATGGTCGAGCCGGTAGAGGCTCGCCAGCAGGGCGACGTCCTGCTCGTTGCGCTCCAGTTCGTCGACCAGCGCCAGCTGCCTGCCCACCAGGTTCTGCGTGCGCTTCGCGACGTTGGCGAACATGAGGCCGACGTTGCGCCGCGTGACGGCCTGCCGTTCCACCAGTTCGGCCGCGGTGGCCTGCACCCGGTTGAACGCTTCGGCCAGCTTGCCGAGTTCGTCCTGCGAGGACACGTCGATGGTGGCCAGCCGCGGCGCGAGCTCTTCGGCCTGCTCGGTGTCGGTGACGCGGACGAGTTCGGTGCTCGCGAGGTCCGCGACCGACGTCGCCGCCGTGGTCAGCTTCCGCAGCGGATCCGCGATCGACCGGCTGACCGCGATCGCGAGCCCGCCGACCAGCAGGAACAGCACACCGGCGCCGACACCGATCGTCCACGCCAGGTTCTGCGCCGCGTCCGCTCGCGCGGTCGCCGCGTCGGTGATGCCGGTGGTGACCGCGTCCTGGGTGATCCGCCGCTGGTTCGACTGGGCGTCGACGGCGCCGAGGATGTCGGGCAGCAGATTCTGCACGGCCTGCGGGCCCTTGGCGTCGGAGAGCCTGGCTTCCAGCGCGTCGACCCGGCGGCCCGTCTCACCCTGCTCGACCGCGACGACCTGCGTGGCCTGGGTGACGTCGGCCTGCTGCACGAACCGTTCGAGGAACAGCGACGACTGCTGCTTCGCGTCGGCCAGCACCGGGGCGCCCGATTCGGGGGTGACCAGCACGATGATCAACGCCATGCCGCGCAACGAGTTCTCCTCGTTCGCGCGCAGCAGCGCGTCGAGCGCCGTCAGCTGCTGGGTGCCCGCCGCGTCACTGGTCTGCTGCGGGACGAGGCGGAGCGCGTTGATGACCGCGTCGATCACCGCGTGATACGTCCGCGCCACGCTGTCGAGTGAGGCACCGCGCCGGAGCGCGTTCTCCCGGATCTCGTTCAGCGACCCGATGCGCACCAGCGCCGCCGCGAGTTCTTCCGGCGCGTCGGCGCTCAGCCCCGACCGCACCTGGTTCACCGTTTCCGCGACCACGCCCTGCTGCTTCAGCATCGCCGAACTGCTCGCCGACGTGGACGCGATGTAGTGCGCCGTCAGCAGGCGCTCGCGCTGCAGTTCCCAGGCGAGCGTGCCGAGCGCGCGGGCCTGCGACGCGACGTCGGCGGTGGTGCGGGCGGACCGGGCGTCGTCGACTTCCCCGGCGACGTAAGGCACCGACACCAGGACCACGGCGGTCAGCGGCAGCATCAGGAGCAGGTTGAGCTTGCCCCGGATGCCGAGTCTGCCGAGCAACCCGGACCGTGCCGTGCGTTCCGGCCGGGACTTCCCGTGCCTCATGGTCACCTTTCTCCCCGGCTCCGCCCGAGGTGTCCGCGGTGCTGCTCCCGGACGAGGTCTTCGATGGACGCGCGCAACGAGACGAACCCGGGCGCGCGTTTGACCGCGAGGTCGCGTTCGGCGGGCAGGTCGACCGTGATGTCCGCGGCCACCCGGCCCGGGTCCGAGGCCAGCACCACGACGCGCCCGCCGAGGAACACGGCCTCCTCGACGTCGTGGGTCACCATCAGCACGGTGGTGTGCGTGTCCGTCCAGATCCGGCGGATCAGGACCTGCATGTCCTCTTTGGTCTGGACGTCCAGCGCGCCGAAAGGTTCGTCCAGCAGCAGCACGTCGGGCTCGCACACCAGCGCCCGCGCGATCGCGACCCGCTGCTTCTGCCCGCCGGAAAGCTGTTTGGGCAACGACTTCCGCAGGTGGCCGAGCCCGGTCTCGTCGAGATACCAGTCGATCCGGCGCGCCCGCTCGGCCTTGTCGAGGCTCAGCAGTTCGAGTCCGAATGCGACATTGCTCTCCACCGTGCGCCACGGGTACAGCGCGCCGTGCTGGAACACCAGCCCGCGCTCCGGGCCCGGCCCGGTCACGGCGTCGCCGTCGAGGGTGATCAGACCCTCGGTCGGTTCGGTCAGCCCGGCGATCAGCGACAGCAGGGTCGACTTGCCGGATCCGCTCGCGCCGACGACGCAGACGAAATCGCCGCGCGCGATGTCGAGGTCGATCCCGTCGAGCGCGCGGGTGGTCTCGCCGCGGACCGTGTAGTCCTTGGCGACCGCTTTCAGCTGAAGGGTCATGCCGCCCACTTCCCGACCCTGGCCCGCAGGAGCCGCAGCGCGATGTCGATCACCAGTCCGAGCAGGCCGATCACGATCAGCAGCGCGAAGATCCGGTCGGTCTGGGTGAACCGCTGCGCCCGCATGATCCGCAGGCCGAGCCCGGCGGTGGCGTTGATCAGTTCGGCGACCACCACGAAGTTCCACGCGGCCGCCGCGTTGACGCGGGTCGCGTCGATCATCCCGGGCAGCGCGTGCGGGACGATCACCTTCCGCAGCACTTCGCCGCGCCGCGCGCCGAGCGTGTAGGACACGTCGATCAGGGATCGCGGCACCCCGCGGACGGCGTCGGCGATCATCAGCGTGTTGAAGAAGACCGTGCCGAGGAACAGGACCGCGACCTTCGACGGTTCGCCGAGGCCGAGCCAGATCATCAGCAGCGGGATGAACGCGCTCGCCGGCAGATAACGCAGCATCGCGATGACCGGCTCGAACAGCGCCAGCCCCGCGTCGAACGTCCCCATCACGATGCCGAGCGGGACCGACACGAGGATCGCGAGCCCGAAGCCGAGCAGCACGCGCTGGGTGGTGGCCCAGAGGTCGCTGAACAGCTCACCCGACTCGATCATCTTCACCAGCGCGTCGAACACCGCGACCGGCGTCGGCAGGAACATCGGCTTGATCGTGCCCAGCGCGTTCAGCGTCACCCAGATGAGCAACGGGATGACGAACGAGGCCGCCGCCAGCGTCCATCGCCACCGGGCGGGGATCGGCGTCCGGAGTGAGAGCAGCGGGGAGGCGTTCGGCTTGAGGCCCGCCCGGCGGGGCAGCGGCGACCAGTCCGGTCGCGCGCCGCGCCGCTCTTCCTGCGCCTCGGCGAGCCGCTGCTCGTCTTCGATACGGCGCGCTTCGGCCTCGTCAGCGGCGTCCGTCCGCTGAGCGGCGCGGCCCGTCGCGTCGGTGGCGCTCACTTCACCGCCTTGACGTACTGGTCGTCGAACAGCCCGTCGAAGTTCGGGCGGCTCTGGGCGAGCCCGTTGGAGACGATGAAGTCGGCGATCTTGCCCGCCTGGAAGTTCAGGTGGGCCGGGGTGACGCCGGGGGTGAACGCGTCGAGGTTCTGCTGTTTGGTGAAGATCGTGGTGCCCGCGTCGTAGGACTTGTACTCGTCGATCGACACCGCGCCGCGTTTCGCCATGATCTTCACGGCCTCTTCGCGGTTCTGCTTGATCCAGTCGATCGTCTCGAACCAGGTGTTCACCAGCGCCTGGACCTCCTTCTTGCGCTCCTTCGACATCTGCTCGGAGACGACCAGGTGGTCCGGGATGGCGCCGGGGAACTCGGCCGACGTCGCGATCGCGCGGCTGCCGGGCCGTTCGAGCGCCTTCGAGGTGAAGGGGGCGAAGGCGGCGACGGCGTCGACCTGCTCGCCGACGAACGCGGCCGCGGCGGCGTCGGTCAGCAGCGGGACGATTTCGACGTCCTTCTCGGTCAGCTTGGCCTCCTGCAGCGCGAGCAGCAGCAGGTAGTGGTCGACGGTGCCCTGCTCGACGGCGATCTTCTTGCCCTTGAGGTCGGCGACGCCGGTGATGCCCTGGCGGGCGATGATCTTGTCGTTGCCGGTCGAGTTGTCGTTGACCAGCACCACCGACAGCTTCGCGCCACCGCTGACCGAGGCGAGGGTGTCGTTCAGGGTCTGGCTGTTGGCGTCGATCGCGCCCGAGGAGAGGGCGTTGATGCTCTCGGTGTAGCTGTCGAACCACTTCAGGTCGACGTTCACGCCGTTCTTCTCGAAGAGGCCCTTCTCCTGAGCGACCGCCCACGGGAACCACCCCGGCCAGGCGCTGTAACCGATCGTGACCTTGGTGCCGGAGGCGGCCGTGCTGTCGGAACAAGCCGAAAGGGCGGTCACGCCCGCCAGCGAAAGGGCGCACAACAACGCCGTCATCAGACGGCGGGAACGGGAAATCACAACGCACTCCTGGGGAAGGGGAGTAACTCGGGCGTGGAAAGTTCCGGCTGTTCGAGCGCAGGACTGATCGACCGGTGCGGCCGCACACCCGGCCGTCCCGTCCTAACCTCTGAACCCTGGGTATATCCGGATAGAGGTGATCACCCCGTTGCTCTCGGCGGCGATCCTATCGAGTGGCGCAAGGTCTACCTAGTGTGATCGTCGGCTCTTGCACGATTCGCTGTCACATTCTGCTAAATCCGGCCGTTCGCCCCAATGGGCGGAGTCTCGGTGGATGGACAACCCAGCCCCGGACGTCGTACGTGCATCGGGTGGCGGGTGAATCTCCGCCCGCCCTTCGGGAGGGAGCAGAGGATGAAAATTCGTTGGGCCGCGTTGGGTGTCGCGGGGGCGGCGATCTTGTCCACTTTGATCGGCGCGGGACCGGCGAACGCGACCAGACCGTCCAGTCTGGTCATCAGCCCGAGCGCCGTTGCCGCAGGTGGGACGGTTACCGCGGATATCTACTGCCTGCGCCCGTCCGGTGCGGGCGAGCTCGCGACGTCCCTCGTCGCGGACGGTCTCGCCGCCCCGATCCCGTTGCGGGTGGTGGGCGACGGCGGCACCGGCGGCATCGGTGTCGCGTTGCGCGGCGACGGTCCGGTGGGGACGGTGCCGGGGCGCTACACGGCGGCTTACGACTGCTGGGGCTGGATCGTCCGCGCGGAGTTCACTGTCACGAACTGACAGAAGCGAGGCCGGTTTCGGGACGCGAATTGCCGTCCCGGAGCCGGCCTTCGCTGACACATCCGGGGGAGATGTTCCGGGCGGTAATTTCTGTCAATCGACAGAATTGACTCCGGGCGACGCGGGCGCCTTCGTGAAATCCGGAAGAATTGTTCGCGGAGTGCCGAAATACCGGTGAAACAAAAGTGGAAAGAATTCCGCGCCGATCCGCGCGGACCCGGTCTGTCCAGGGCATTTCCGCCGTTTGCGGAGACGGACGCGATTTCGCGGGACCGACGTTCGACCTTGATCGATCAGGTCCGCCCAGGTAACGGGGAGGTGACGGCTTGCGGTCCGGCGGCTACACACAGATGATCCAGCAGGGGTGGCGGGTGTCACCGTTCAGTGGGTTTCGCCGCCGCGTCGGAGGCAATACCGTCGGCGGCAAAGCCGAAGTCACAGATGCCCCGACCGGGTACGGAGGTTTGGCGGATGATGCCGGAGATCAAGGAAGGCGCTGCCGGGAACGGCGACGCCGTCGTGCGCCTGCCCGGGATGCGGGTGGCCTACGAAGGCGCGGCCTTCGACGAATCCGCGCTGGCGGAGACCTGGACCGATCAGCTGCAGGACTGGCTGAACCAGGCCGTCTCCGCCGGGATCGCCGAACCGAACGCGATGGTGCTCGCCACAGCGGACCCGGAGGGCAGGCCGTCCTCCCGGACCGTCCTGTGCAAGGGCCTCGACGAGCGTGGGGTCGTGTTCTACACGAACTACACCTCCACCAAGAGCCACGACCTCACCGCGACGCGCTACGCGTCGGTCACCTTCCCGTGGTACCCCCTGCAGCGGCAGGTCCACGTGCGCGGCGAGGTGGAGAAGGTCAACGTCGCCGAGACCGCCGAGTACTGGGCGTCCCGCCCGCGGGGCTCGCAGCTCGGGGCCTGGGCCTCGCCGCAATCCCGCGTCGTCGACGGCCGCCGCGCCCTCGAGACCGCGCTGCACGGCATCGAGCGCCGCTTCGCCGACGTCGAGAACATCCCGTTCCCGCCGCACTGGGGCGGGTGGCGCATCCGGCCTGACGTCGTCGAGTTCTGGCAGGGCCGCGAGGACCGCATGCACGACAGGCTCCGCTACGTGCGGACCGACGACGGCTGGCAGATCGAGCGCGTCGCGCCGTAATTTTTGCCAGCGCGCTTCCGCAAACGCGCCGAAGGGGCGTCGTTCCGCTTCAACGTCACGTTGAGCGGAGAGGCGCCCCTTCATCGCGTTTCCGGGGGCCTTCGGCCCAAAAGAGGGCGCGCGGCGGTGAAGTCTCCCCGTCGCGCTGGCGCGCTCCCGGGAGACCGTTGGGTCACCGAGGCCGCGGCTGGCCGAGGGGAAGGGTGATCCCGGCGGCGCCGGGTGACCTAAATCGCGCGCGGATGGTTAGTTAGCGCGGCTAAGCTGTCTGGTTGTGAGTGACGACGTGGGGGTTGAGCAGCGCAAAGGTGTCCGCAAGCTGTTCGGCTCGATCGTCGTCGACACCCGGCCGCTCAAGATCCCCGCGTTCCGCCGCCTCTGGCTCTCGACCGCGGTCACCGCGATCGGCAGCCAGCTCACCGCCGTCGCGGTCCCCAAACAGGTCTTCGACCTCACCGGATCGTCCGCGTACGTCGGCCTGACCGGCCTGGTCGCCCTGATCCCGCTGCTCGTCTTCGGGCTCTGGGGCGGCGCCATCGCGGACGCCGTCGACCGCCGCAAGCTGCTCCTCGTCACCAACGTCGGGGTCACGCTCACGTCGGTGGTCCTGTGGCTCCAAGCTTTCCTGAACGTCGGCTCCGTCTGGCTCGTGCTGGGCCTGCTCGCGGTCAACCAGGCGTTCTTCGCGGTCAACATGCCGACCCGCAGCGCCGTCGTCGCCCGGCTGGTCCCGGACAACCTGATCGCGCCCGCGACCGCGCTGAGCAGCACGATGGCCACCTTCGGCGCGGTCTTCGGCCCGCTGCTCGCCGGATCGCTGATCCCGATCCTCGGCCTCTCGACGCTCTACCTGATCGACGTCATCGCGCTGACTCTGACCCTTGTCGCGGTCTACAAGCTTCCCCCGATCCCGCCGCTCGGCGAGATCGCGCGCCGGGCCGGGATCCGCGACATCATCGACGGCTTCAAATACCTGGCCACCCAGAAGATCCTGCTGGCCTCGTTCCTCGTCGACATCATCGCGATGGTCGCGGGGATGCCGCGCGCGCTGATCCCGGAGATGGCGGAGCGCACCTTCGGCGACCCGCCCGGCGGCGGTCCGGCGCTGGGCTGGCTGTACGCCGCGCTCCCCGCGGGCGCGATGCTGATCGGCCTCTTCTCCGGCTGGCTGACCAGGATTCGCAACCAGGGCGCGGGCGTGATCGTCTCGGTCTGCGTCTGGGGCGCCGCGGTCGCCGGTTTCGGGCTCGCCAACTCGCTGTGGCTCGCGGTGTTCTTCATGGCGCTCGCCGGCGCGGCCGACATGGTCAGCGCGATCTACCGGATGTCGATCCTGCAGGTCGCCACCACCGACGAGATGCGCGGACGGCTCCAGGGCGTGTTCACCGTCGTCGTCGCGGGCGGCCCGCGGATCGCCGACCTCACCCACGGCTGGGCCGCGGCCGGTGTCGGCACGGCGGCCGCGGCCTCCGGCGGCGGGGTCCTGGTCATCGTGCTGGTCGTCGGCGCGGCGCTGCTGATCCCGTCCTTCTGGCGGTACCGGGCCCCGGTGGACTGAGCCGTTCGGTCTATCGTCGGGCCCATGCGTATTTCACGGGCGATCGTCCTGTTCGCCGCTGTCATCGCGACCCTTTCCGCCTGCTCGTCCGGCGGCGAAAAGACGGACAACGCGGCCAAGCCGTCGAGCCAGGCCCCCTCGGCCGCGCCGAGTTCCTCGTCCGCTCCCACCGGTGGCGCCGGTGCGAAGGAGCCGTGCGCGCTGCTGCCCGCCGAGGCCGTCGGCAAGGCCGTCTCCATTCAGGGCGTGACGTCGGCGCCGGGCCCGGTGCAGGACAACGCCGCCAACGGGGGCAAGGCCAAGAGCTGCGTCTACTCGGCCGCCGGCAAGCAGATCGGCGCGCTCGCCGTCACCCGCTTCGAAGGCAACAAGATCAAGCCCGCCGAGATGGTCGCGGCGCTGAAGAAGGCGAAGCAGAACGCGAAGGACGTCGCCGGTGTCGGCGAGGGCGCCATCTACTACACCGACGAGAACAAGACCGCGACGCTGGCGGCCGCCGAACTCGTGGACAACGTCCCGGTGCTGGTCAACTACACCGGTCCGGCCAAGATGACGCAGGACATGATGACCCCGTTGGTGAAGACCGCGGTCGACGCCAACTGAGCGATTTACCCAGAAGCGGCCTTCGTCAACCCGTGACGAAGAACTGACCAAATCGGACTGTCGGCCACAGACGTGATGCGGCACACTCTTGCCGCATGGCGGACACGACGACAACAGAACAGACCGGTCCGGCCGGTCAGCCGAGCCTCAAACGGGTCATGGGTTCCAAGCTCCTGCTGTTCTTCGTGGTGGGGGACATCATCGGGACGGGCGTCTACGCGCTCACCGGGCAGGTGGCGGGCCGGGTGGGCGGCGCGCTCTGGTTGCCGTTCCTGATCGCGTTCGTGGTCGCGTTCATGACCGCGTTCAGCTATCTGGAACTGGTCGGGAAGTACCCGCAGGCGGCGGGGGCCGCGCTCTACACGCACAAGGCGTTCAAGATCCGCTTCCTCACCTTCATGGTGGCGTTCGCGGTGATGTGCTCCGGGATCACGTCGGCCTCGTCGGCGGCGAAGGCGTTCGGGGACACGTATCTCAAGGAGTTCATCACCGCGCCGATGCCGCTGGTGGCGATCCTGTTCGTGATCGGTCTCGCGCTGATCAACTTCCGTGGGGTCTCCGAATCGGTGAAGACCAACGTGGTGCTGACCTGCATCGAGATCGGCGGTCTGCTGATCATCATCGGGGTCGGCGTGTGGGCGGTGCTGAACGGCAACGGGGACGCCTCGCGGCTGGTCGAGTTCGACACCGAGAACCAGACGATGCTGGTGGCGATCACCTCGGCGACGTCGCTCGCGTTCTTCGCGATGGTCGGTTTCGAGGACTCGGTGAACATGGCCGAGGAGTGCAAGGATCCGATCCGGATCTTCCCGAAGGCGATGCTGTGGGGCATGGTCATCGCCGCGACCATCTACATCATGGTGTCGGTGACCTCTTCGCTGCTGGTGCCCGCGGACGAGCTGGCGGCGGCCAAGAGCAGCGCGCTGCTGAAGGTGCTCGACGTCGGGGCGCCCGGCTTCCCGCGCGAGGTGTTCTCCGCGATCGGTCTCTTCGCGGTCATCAACTCGGCGCTGATCAACATGCTGATGGCCAGCCGTCTGCTCTACGGCATGGCGAACCAGCGGATCATCCCGAAGCAGCTGGGCACCGTGCACCCGTTCCGCCGCAGCCCGTGGGTGGCGATCGTGTTCACCAGCCTGATCGCGATCGCCCTGGTGTCCTTTGTGGACATCGGCGTGCTCGGCGGCACCACGGCGTTGCTGCTGCTGGCGGTGTTCGCCATCGTCAACGTCGCGGTGCTGGTGCTGCGCAAGGAAAAGGTTTCGCACAAGCATTTCCGCGCGCCGACGATCGTCCCGGTGCTGGCCGCGATCTTCTGCGTCTACCTGGTGACGCCGTTGTCCGGAAGGCCCGCGCGCGACTACAAGGTCGCCGCGATCCTGCTCGGCGTCGGTGTCCTGCTGTGGGGGATCAACTGGCTCGTCATGCGGGCCACGCACAGTGAAGAAGACCGGCGGCCCATCGAGCCGCCGGTCGGCTAGCCGCGACTGAGCGCCTGGTACTCCACCGGGCTGTGAGCCGAGAACACGGTGACGTCGTCGGCGTGTTCTCGGCTCAGCTCGCGCAGCCGCTCGACGTTCTCCAGCCGCGGCTTGCGCAGCGTCTGCACCATGTTCTGGAACGCGGTCATCCCCGGCGGGCAATGCGGTTTCACCGGATCCATCTGCCCGTGGAAGAAATACGCGTCGCCCGCGTGCAGCAGCCAGCCGTCGCCGGTGTCGACCGCGACGCCGGTGTGGCCCTTGGTGTGTCCCGCGAGCGGCACCAGCAGGATTTCCGGCGGCAGGCCCTTCAGCTCGCGGACGGCCTGGAAGCCGAACCACTCGTCGCCGGCCTCGTCGTACATGCTCCACAGTGGACGGTGGGCGAACTGGTTGGCGCGGAAGCGGAGCTTCTCGCTCTGGTTGGACGGCGCCGTCGCCGCGTCGTGCTCCGCGGTGCGGACGTGCACGACGGCGTTCGGGAAGTCCGCGAGCCCGCCCGCGTGGTCGACGTCGAGATGGGTGCAGATGATGTGCCGGACGTCTTCGAGCTTGTGGCCGAGTGCCTCGACGTGGTGGGCCGCCGTCTCCGTCTCGACGGGCTTCGCGCCGACCATGATCGTGAACGGCGTGCCGAGCCAGGCGCCGGGGTTCGCGACGCCCTTGCGGCCGAAGCCGGTGTCCACCAGCACGAGGCCGTCGCCGGTCTCGATGAGCAGGCAGTGCGCCACCAGCTCCGAGCGGCGCAGCAGCCCGGGCTGGCCGTCGAGCAGCTTGCCTCCCGGTGCGCGCATCGTGCCGCAGTTCAGGTGGTGCACCTTCATAGCCTGCTCCTCTGGCTGAGCCGTTCGAATGCGGTGGCGTCGTGTGCGGCGAAGACCGTCACTTCGGCACCGTTGTTACTGACAAGTTCGCGCAGCCGGCGCTGGTTGTCCAGTCGTGCCGTCTTCTCCGTCTGCATGTACGACTCGAAGAAGCCCAAAGCGGCGGGGATGTGCGGCTTTCGCTCCAGCTCGCCGCCGTGGAAGACGGCGTCGCCCGCGTTGAGGAGCCAGCCGTCACCCGTGTCGATCGCGATCCCGGCGTGGCCGCGGGTGTGCCCGGCGAGGGGGATGAGCAGGACGTCCGGGACGCCTTCGAGCTCGCGGACCGCGTCGAAACCGAACCACGGCTCGCCGTCGGCGCGGTACGAGCGCCAGATCGGCCCGTGGGCGAACTGGACCTTGCGGTAGCGGCTCGCCTCCTTGCGGTCGATCGGCTTCTCCAGTGCCTGGAGCTCGCGGGCGTGGACGTGGACCCGCGCCTGGGGGAAGTCGACGAGCCCGCCCGCGTGGTCGAGGTCGAGGTGGGTGAGCACGATGTCGCGCACGTCGGCCGGGTCGAAGCCGAGTTCGCGGATCTGGGTGGTGGCGCTGAGGTCGTCGTCGCTGTCGGGGTGCACCAGCCGGACGAAACCGGCGCCGAGCCATTCGACCGGCCGGGAGACGGTGGGCGTGCCGACGCCGGTTTCGATGAGCACGAGCCCGTTGTCGGTCTCCAGCAGAAGGCAGTGACAGATCAGCTCGGCGCGGCGGAAGAGCCCGGGCTTGCCGTCGACGAGTTTGCCGCCGATCGGCCGCATGGTTCCGCAGTTCAGGTGATGGACACGCATCAGGAGAGCTCCCGTTCGAGTGTGGCGCGGAGGTGGGGGGCGATCGCGCGCAGTGGCGCGGTGTCGTGCAACGTCTTGGCCAGCAGCAAGCCGCCCTCGATGGCGGCGAGGACGACCGTCGCAAGGTGGTCCGCCTTGGCGGTGTCCAGCGCGTCGGCGATGACGGTGTGCCAGGACTTGTAGCCGTCGGCGCAGGCCTGGCGGATCGCCTCGCTGTCACCCGACGCGTCGAGCGCGACCGTCGCGAGCGGGCAGCCGCGCTGGAAATCGGACTCCTCCAGCGAGGTCGCCAGCGCGTCGACCACGTTCTCGATGCCGGTGACGATGTCGGGCGCGTTCGCGGCGATCGTGCGCAGCTGGTCGCAGAGCCGGTCGGCGGACTGGCGGATGGCCTCGGCGGCCAGCTGCTCCTTGCCGCCGGGGAAGTGGAAGTAGAGCGAGCCCTTGGGCGCGCCGACGGCGGCGACGAGCTGGTTGAGCCCGGTGGCGTGGTAACCCTGCTGGTGGAAGAGGTCGGCGGCGGAGTCGAGCATGCGCTGCCGGGTGTCGGTGCGGCGGACCATGCGGCCGACTGTAGCTCAAACTATGACGACCGGTCTAGTAAATCTTGATTTACACAAACCCTCTTGTTTACGAATGTTTGTGTAAACTGGTGGAGAACCGGTCGGCGAGCGAAGGGGGCGGACATGGTCGACTCGGCCCAGTTGCTCCCGGTCGCGCAGGCGGCCCGAGCTCTGGATGTCTCGCGAGAGCGTGTCCGTGAACTCGTGCACGGCGGCAGGCTCGACGCCGTCCGGATAGGCCGTGAGCTGCTGGTCGACGCCCGATCGGTCGAGCATCGGAAGAGCGTGGTGAAGCCCGCGGCCGGCCGGCCGCTCTCCGCCCGGATGGCGTGGGGTTTCCTGTGGTCGTTGAGCGGCTACCAGCCGTCGTGGATCTCGCCGTCGGAGCGGGTCAGGCTCAAGCGCTACGCGCGGGAACGCGTGCCCGCCCAGTGGCCACGCCTGCTCTCCGCTCGTGCGCGTGTGCACCGTGTGCGAATGCTGCCCGGACCGCTCGCGCGGCTGCGGGAAGATCCGCACGCCATCGTCAGCGGCCCTGTCGCCGCAGGGCGCCACGGCGCCGACCTGATGGCGGGCAGCGCCGATGAAGAGTTCTACGTGGAGGGGGCGCGGTTCGACGAACTCGCGCGCTCACGGCGGTTCCGCCTGGACAGCGCGGAACCCAACGCGGTGATTCGTGTTCCCGCCCTATCCGGCGTTCTGCGTCCGCCGGGGGCGGGCGGCCTGGCGATCCCGGCGGCTGTCGCGGCGGACCTCCTCGACGCGGGGGACGAGCGTTCTGTCCTTGCGGCACAACAACTTCTCACTCGTTTGGGCGAGGTCGGCGGATGAGGCATGGGAACACTGGTAGTGCCGCCGACTGTGTGGATTTTGTGGCGTTAGATGACCAGAAATCCACACGGTCGGTCGTGATCGGACCGGTCAGGACGGTCACCGCTCACAAGGCCCGGTAGCGTCCGGCCGGTGTACACGCCCTACGCCGAACTCGACCAGGTCCTCACCGGCCTGGTCGCTTCAGCCCGCGAGATCCTCGGCGACACCTACGTCGGCGCGTACGTCCAGGGCTCCTTCGCGCTCGGCGCCGGTGACCTCCACAGCGACTGCGACTTCATCATCGCGACCACCGAACCGCCGAGCGGCCGGGTCGAAGCCGACCTCCGCGTGCTCCATGACGAACTCCCCACCGGAGAAGGCTTCTGGTGCAAGGAAATCGAGGGCTCGTACGCGGACATCGGGTCACTGAAGACCAGCCAGGGGCTCGGCACCCCGTGGCTGTACTGCGACCACGGCCATCGCGTCCTGATCTGGGACACCCACTGCAACAGCCTCCACACGCGCTGGATCCTGCGCCACAAGGGCATCGTGCTCGACGGCCCGCCGATCGCGAGCCTGGTCGACGAGCCGCCGCCGGACGCGATGCGCGCGGCGATGCGCGAGGAGCTGCACGGCTTGGTCGACGGCGTCCGGACCTGAGCGCCCTTCGACATCGCCTGGACGCAGCGCTACATCGTGTCGACTTGTTGCCGCGTGCTCTACACGTTGCGCACGGCCGAGGTCGAGTCGAAAAGAGGCGCGCTCGAATGGGCGCGCGAGCGGCTCGATCCGCGCTGGCGCCCGTTGCTCACGCAGGTGCTCCAAGATCGCGAACTCGGCTGGGATCCCGGCGATCCGCCGCGTCCGGGCAGCCTCGAAGCGGCCTGCGAATTCGCCGCGTACGCCGAGTCGTTAGACGCCGATCGCCGACGCTGACCCGCCGAACTGTTGCCGCAGCTCGCGTTTGAGCAGCTTCCCGGACGCGTTCTTCGGCAGTTCGCCGACGAAATGCACCGACTTCGGCACCTTGTGCGCCGCGAGCGACTTCTTGGCGAACTCGATCAGTTCCGCTTCATCGACGGGTTCCTTCACCACGACCACCGCGGCGATCGCCTCGATCCACCGTTCGTGCGGCAGGCCGACGACGGCGACCTCGGCGACGGCGGGATGCGCGTACAGTGCGTCTTCCACTTCGCGCGACGCGACGAGCACGCCACCGGTGTTGACGACGTCCTTGATCCGGTCGACGACGAACAGATAGCCCTCTTCGTCCTGCCGCACCAGATCACCGGAATGGAACCAGCCGCCCGCGAACGCCTCCACCGACTCCTCGGGCTTGCCCCAGTAACCGGTGCACAGCTGCGGAGAACGGTAGACGACCTCGCCGAGTTCGCCCGGCGGGAGATCGTTCATGTCGGCGTCCACCACGCGCGTCTCGACGAAAAGGATCGGGCGGCCGACGGAATCCGGTCGTGCGTCGTGCTCTTCGGGCCGCAGGACCGTCGCGAGTGGACCGATCTCCGATTGCCCGAAGCAGTTGTAGAACCCGACTTCCGGCAGCCGGGCGCGGAGCGCGTTCAGCACCGGGACGGGCATGATCGACGCGCCGTAGTACGCCTTGGTGAGGCAGCTCAGATCCGCGTCCGCGAGGCCGGGATGGTTCGCGAGCCCCACCCAGACGGTCGGCGGGAAGAACAGGGAAGTGATGCCCTGGCGGGGAATCCGCGCCAGGATGTCGTCGAGGTCGGGCCCTTCGACGAGATGGTTCGTCGCGCCGACGGCCAGCCCGGGCATGAGGAACACGTGCATCTGCGCCGAGTGGTACAGCGGCAGCGCGTGCAGCGGCACGTCGCGGTCGCTCAGGTCGAGCGCGGCGATGCAGGACGAGTACTCGTGCACCAGCGCGCGGTGGGTGAGCATCGCGCCCTTCGGCCGCGAGGTCGTCCCTGACGTGTAGAGCAGCTGGACGAGGTCGTCGTCCGAGACCCCGGATTCCTCGTGCGGCACGACGGCTTCGTCCAGCGCCCACTCCAGAACGTCCACTGTGGACACCTGCTCCACGTTGACGTGCTCTGCCAGTGCGGGGTCGACGAAGGCGACGGCGGGCTCGGACTGCGTGAGCAGGTATTCGAGTTCCTCGCCGCGGGCGTTGAAGTTCACCGGCACGTGCACCAGGCCCGCCCGTGCGCAACCGAGGTACAGCAACAGATACGCGTCGGAATTCTTGCCGAAGGCCGCGACCCGGTCACCGTGGACGAGCCCGCGATCGAGCAGCTTCGCCGCGACCCGGCCCGCCGCGCGGTCGAGCTCCGCGTACGTCCACACGCGATCGGCGAAGGTGAGGGCGACCCGGCCCGGGACGCGGCGCGCGCTCCGTTCCAGGACACGGCCGACGGTGCTGGGGTAGCCGGGAACGGTCATCGCGGCGGTCTCCTTCGTCCGGGCGTGGCGTTCTCACAGTAACCTCGTCGGCATGGCCAATCCCACCGGAGAGCAGTTCGAGATCACCCGCGGCAACGCGCGAGCCGTCATCACCGAGATCGGTGCCGGGCTGCGCGCGTTCGAGGTCGGCGGAGTGCCCTACGTCGAGGCGTTCGCCGAGGACGAGAAGCCGCCGAAGGGCGCCGGGCAGGTACTGCTGCCCTGGCCGAACCGCACCAAGGGCGGCCAGTGGGACTACCAGGGCGAGAAGCAGCAGCTCCCGATCACCGAAGAGGCGCGCGGCAACGCGATCCACGGCCTGACCAGGCACGAGGAGTGGGAGCTCCTCGAACACGCGGAGTCGTCGATCACCCTGGCCATCGACGTCCCGGCGCAGGAAGGCTGGCCGGTGCCGCTGCGCGCGACGATCACCTACGAGATCTCGCCGCGCGAGCTGGTCGTCACGCACGAGATCCGCAACGAGGGCGAGAGCCCGATCGGTGTCGGGCTCGGTACGCACCCGTACTTCCGCATCGGCGACGTGCCCACCGACGAGCTGACCCTGACGCTGCCCGCGAGTCGGGTCCGGCCGTATCTCGGCGACGAGCAGATGCCGTACGCCGACGAGCAGGACGTCGAGGGGACCGAGTACGACTTCCGGTCCGGCAAGCTGCTCGAAGGCGTCGACCTGGACACGGCGTTCGGCGGGCTGACCATCGCCGAGGACGGCAACCACCATCACGTCCTCTCGCACGAGGACCGGGAGCTGCTGGTCTGGGCAGGCCCGGATTTCCGCTGGGCACAGGTCTTCACCCCGGACGACCTGGTCGGCCGCGGCCGGGCGGTGGCGATCGAGCCGATGACCTGCCCCGCCGACGCGCTCAACACCGGCACCGATCTGATCGAGCTGGAGCCCGCGTCGTCGTGGACGGGGAGCTGGGGAATCCGGGTGCGCTGAGATGTCGCTGCTCCGCCTGGGGCCCGCCGACGCGGGCGAGGTGCTCACGCTGCAGCGCGCGGCGTACGTCCCGGAGGCCAGGGCGCACGAGAACATCGACCTCCCGCCGCTGACGGAGACCTTGGAGCAGGCCGAAGCGGTTCTGGGTGATCCCGCGTGTTCCACCTGGGGCATCAGGGAATCCGGGCGGCTGGTGGCGAGTGTGCGGATCGTCGTGGACGGCGGCGCCGGTCTCGTCGGCAGGCTCATCGTCGCCCCGGACAGGCAGGGACACGGGCTCGGCAGCTCCTTGCTGCTCGCCGCCGAGGACGCGGCGCCGCCTTCGGTGACCGTGTTCCGCCTGTTCACCGGGGAACGGAGCGCGGGGCCGCTGCGGATGTACCGGAAGCTCGGCTACGTCGAGACGCACCGCACGCGCGAGAAGCACTACGAACTGATCCATTTCGAAAAGCCCCGCGTGCGGACCGGCGGCCCAGTTCGTTAGCGTGTCAAAGTATGTCTGACAAAGCACAGGTCAAGGCCATCGTCGGTGGTTACGTCGTCCCGGTCGACGGTGATCCCATCGACGGCGGCACGGTCCTCATCGAGAACGGGAAGATCGCCGCGGTCGGCACGGCCGCCGACGTCGACATCCCCGACGACGCCGAACTGATCGACGCCGCGGGCAGCTGGGTGCTGCCCGGGTTCATCGACGCGCACGCCCACCTCGGCGTGCACGAAGACGGCGAAGGCTGGTCCGGGAACGACACCAACGAGATGACCGACCCCAACGGCGCGCGGTTCCGCGCGATCGACGGGATCGACCCGTACGAGCCCGGTTTCGACGACGCGCTCGCGGGCGGCGTCACCAGCGTCGTCATCAAACCCGGCTCGGGCAACCCCATCGGCGGGCAGACGATCGGCGTCAAGACCTGGGGCCGGACCGTGCTCGACATGATCTTCGCCGAGGGCGTCAGCGTGAAGAGCGCGCTCGGCGAGAACCCGAAGCGTGTGTACGGCGAGAAGAAGCAGACGCCGTCGACCAGGCTTGGCGTCGCGTCGACCATCCGCGACGCCTTCACCGCCGCGCGCAACTACGCCGCCCAGCGCGAGCACGCCGCCGGCGAGGGCAAGCCGTTCGACGTCGACCTCACCAAGGAGACGCTGGCCAAGGTCCTCGACGGGGAGCTGTACTGGGACCAGCACGTCCACCGCGCCGACGACATGGTCACCGCGATCCGGCTGGCCGACGAGTTCGGCTACAAACTGGTGATCAACCACGGCACCGAAGGCCACCTGATCGCGGACCTGCTCGCCGAGCGGGAGGTGCCGGTGATCCTCGGGCCGCTGTTCACCACCAAGTCCAAAGTGGAGCTGCGCAACCGCACCCTGCGCGCGCCCGGCATCCTCGCCAGGGCGGGGGTGAAGATCGCGATCACCACGGACCACCCGGTCGTGCCGATCAACTTCCTGGTGTACCAGGCTGCGCTGTCGGTGAAGGACGGGCTCGACCCGGAGACCGCGCTCAAGGCGCTGACCGTCAACCCGGCCGCGATGCTGGACCTCGACGACCAGGTCGGCTCGCTGAAGCCGGGCCTCGACGCCGACGTGGTCATCTGGTCGGGTGACCCGCTGGACGTGATGAACCGGGCGATGCGCGTGTTCGTGCGCGGTCGCGAGGTCTACCACTTCGACGAGGAGACCGGGGTCGGCGTCGCCGAAGACCGGCGTTACCGCGAGGGCTGACCGGTCGGCTCGTGCTTGGCGCGTGATGTGAAAGCCACTTTCGCAACCTTCAACGTTGCGAAAGTGGCTTTCACATCATGGAGCAGGGGTGTTGTGCGAGTTGCGAGAGCGGTCAGCCTTTCCGCAGTTCCCGCGCGATGACCATGCGCTGGATCTGGTTCGTGCCCTCGAAGATCTGCGGCACCTTCGCCTCCCGCATGTACCGCTCCACCGGGAAGTCCTTCGTGTAGCCGGCACCGCCGAGGACCTGCACGGCGTCGGTCGTCACCTTCATCGCGCCGTCGGTCGCGACGAGTTTCGCGATGGACGCCTGCCGCTGGAACGGCAGCCCGCGGTCGCGGCGGCGGGCCGCGTCGAGGTACATCGCGCGGGACGTCTCGACGGTCGCGGCCATGTCGGCCAGCAGGAACTCCAGGCCCTGGAACTCGATGATCGGCCGCCCGAACTGCGTGCGGCCCTTCGCGTACTCGAGCGCCTCGTCCAGCGCGGCCTGCGCGAGCCCGACGGCGCACGCGGCGATGCCCAGCCGTCCGGAGCTGAGCGACGACAGCGCGATCTTCAGCCCCTGACCCTCTTCGCCGATCCGGCGTTCGGCGTCGACGGCGGCGTCTTCGAACATCAGCTGTGCCGTGGTCGATCCGGTGAGACCCATCTTCCGTTCGGGCGGCGCGGCTGAGAGGCCCGGCGTCGCCGCGTCGACGAGCAGGCAGCTGATGCCCTGCCCGCCCTCGTCGCTGGTGCGCACCATCGTCGTGTAGAAGTCGGCCTCACCCGCGTGGGTGATCCACGCCTTCGTGCCGTTCACGACGTACTGGTCGCCGTCGAGCCGTGCGCGCGTGGACAACGCGGCCGCGTCGGAGCCGGCATGGGTCTCCGAGAGCGCGTACGCGCCCAGCAGGCCGCCTTCGAGCATCGCGGGCAGCCAGCGGTCACGCTGTTCGTCGGTGCCGTGGTGCGCCAGCGCGAAGCAGGACATCGTGTGCACGGAGAGCCCGACGCCCACCGACATCCACGCCGCGGCGATCTCCTCCAGAACCTGCAGGTAGACCTCGTACGGCAGCTCGCCGCCGCCCCACCGCTCCGCGTACGGCAGGCCGAGGAGCCCCGCCTGCCCGAGCAGCCGGAACTGCTCGCGCGGGAAGTGCGCGGTCTCTTCGTACTTGCTCGCGATCGGGGCGAGTTCCTCGCGCGCGATCTCCTTGGCCAGGTCGATCAGGTCCTGGGCCTCGGTGCTGGGCAGCAGACGGTCCGCCGGCATGGCTCCTCCGAGCTGAACGGTACTAAAAACAGTACTGTGGGCTGATTCAGCGTACAGTAGACGGCGCTGGGGGGACACCGTTCGCGTAGGGGATAGTGATCCGATGACCTCGCGCCGCCAGCCCACCGCGCGTCAGAGAGCACTGCTCTCGGAACTCGAAGCGCTCTTCCTCGCCGAGGGGTTCTCCCAGTTCACGCTGGACGACCTGGCGGCGAGGCTCCGCTGCTCGAAGTCGACGCTCTACGCGCTCGCTCCCAGCAAGGAGCAACTCGCGGTGAAGGTCGTCACCCACTTTTTCAAGGGCGCCGCCGAGCTGCTGGAGGAGCGGATCGCCGGGATCGACGACGCCCGCAAGATCCTCGGGGAGTATCTCGCCGGTATCTCCGAATACCTGAATCGCGCCTCGGCCGCTTTCATGACCGACATCGCCGAATTCGCGCCGGCGCGGGACGCCTATCAGCTCAACAGCCGCGCCGCGGCCGCCCGGATCCGGTCGTTCATCGACCGCGGTGTCACCGACGGTGTTTTCCGTGAGGTGCACGCGCGGCTGATCGCGGAAATGGCGGGGCTGATCATCGAGGGAATCCAGACCGGCGTGATCGGGCAGCGCACCGGGGTGACCGACGCCGAAGCGTTCACGGCGTTGTCCGAACTGCTTCTTGGCGGTATCGCGACAAAAAATGTCCTGAACTGACAATTCTGGTGGTGGAACCACCGCCTCGGCTAGCATCGCGCCCGTGATCGTGGTGGGTGGAGAGGCGCTGGTCGACCTCGTTCCTGGTGAACCGTTGGATTCCACTGTGGACGGTGGGTTGCGCGCGCTGCTGCCCCGGATGGGTGGTGGTCCCTACAACGTCGCGCTCGCCGCCGGACGGCTCGGCGTCCCGACGGGTTTCCTCTCGCGCGTCTCGAACGACCGTTTCGGCGTCGCGCTGGTGGACCGGCTGCACGCCTCCGGCGTCGACACCGCGTTGCTGCAGCGGGGAAACGAGCCGACGACGCTCGCCGTGGTCGCGCTCGACGAGAAGGGTTCCGCCCGGTACACCTTCTACACCGAGGGCACCGCGGACCGGCTCGTCGCCGACCCCGGCCCGCTCCCCGAAGATGTGACGGCGCTCTCCCTCGGCACCCTGGGCATGGTCCTGGAGCCGGGCGCGAGCACCTACGAAACGCTGTTGCGCCGCGAATCCGCGCGCGGCGTGCTGACTGTGCTCGATCCGAACATCCGTGCGGCGCTGATCGAGGATCCGGCCGCGTACCGTGCGCGGTTCGAGTCCTGGCTGCCGCATGTCCGCCTGCTCAAGATCTCCGACGACGACACGGAATGGCTCGCCGAAGGCGCCGACCCGGTCGACGCGGCAAAGGTCTGGACCTCTTGCGGAGTCGATGCCGTCGTGCTCACCCGCGGCGCGCAGGGGTTGTCCGTCATCACACGAGCGGGCGAAATCGCGCGGGTCCCGTCACGCCGGGTCGACGTCGTCGACACGATCGGCGCCGGTGACACCGTGCAAGGCGCCCTCCTGGCGTGGCTGTACTCGAACAGCGTGCGCGACGTGTCCACTCTCGACGCCGACGGCTGGCGTACGGCGCTCGAATTCGCGGCGAAAGCGGCGTCGATCACCGTCTCGCGGAGTGGGGCGGAACCGCCGACGGCCGAAGATATGGCATCCGCCGTGTGAACCTGGTCCCAAAGGGGCTGTTGTGAGCAACTCACCCGCTGCGCGTTGACCCCATTCTCGACTAGCGTGGAGGGGAATTCATACCCCAGCGGGGCGGTGTGCAGCGAGGCCGTGGGTCACGCGCGTGAAAGAGGGCGTACCTGTGGAACCTACAGGCGCCGCCGGCCCGTGCTGAACGTGAGAGGGACTTACATGTCCGACGCGACGACGGCTGCGGGGCAGTCCGGCGAGACCGCGACGCTGCGCCTGCCCAACGGCGAGCACGAGTTCAAGGTGATCCACCCGGTGGAGGGTGCGCCTGGGATCGAGCTGGGGAAGCTGCTGGCGACGACCGGGTACATCACCCACGACCCGGGGTTCGTGAACACCGGCGCCGCGTCCTCGGCCATCACCTACATCGACGGTGACGCCGGCATCCTGCGCTACCGCGGGTACCCGATCGAGCAGCTGGCCGAGAAGTCGACCTTCATCGAGGTCTCGTACCTGCTCATCTACGGCGAGCTGCCCACCCAGACGCAGCTGTCGGAGTTCACCGAGAAGATCCAGCGCCACACCCTGCTGCACGAGGACCTGAAGGCCTTCTTCAGCGGCTTCCCGCGTGACGCGCACCCGATGCCGGTGCTGTCCAGCGCCGTATCCGCGCTGTCGACCTTCTACCAGGACTCGCTCAACCCGTTCGACGAACCGAACGTCGAGCTGTCCACCATCCGCCTGCTGGCCAAGGTCCCGACCCTGGCCGCGTACGCGTACAAGAAGTCCGTCGGCCAGCCGCTGCTGTACCCGGACAACTCGCTCGGCCTGGTCGAGAACTTCCTGCGGATGACCTTCGGCTTCCCGGCCGAGCCCTACGAGGTCGACCCGGACGTCGCCAAGGCGCTCGACCTGCTGTTCATCCTGCACGCCGACCACGAGCAGAACTGCTCCACCTCGACCGTGCGCCTCGTCGGCTCCTCCGAGGCGAACCTGTTCGCCTCGATCTCGGCCGGCATCAACGCCCTGTTCGGCCCGCTGCACGGTGGCGCCAACAGCGCGGTCCTGGACATGCTCGAGGGCATCCAGGCCGAGGGCGGCGACGTCGCGAACTTCGTCCAGCGCGTGAAGAACAAGGAAAAGGGTGTCCGCCTGATGGGCTTCGGGCACCGGGTCTACAAGAACTACGACCCGCGCGCGAAGATCATCAAGAACACCGCGGACGAGATCCTCTCCAAGCTCAAGGGCGGCGACCAGCTGCTCGACATCGCGAAGAAGCTGGAAGAGACCGCGCTCTCGGACGACTACTTCATCGAGCGCAAGCTGTACCCGAACGTCGACTTCTACACCGGCCTGATCTACCGGGCGCTCGGCTTCCCGACGAAGTACTTCACCGTGCTGTTCGCGCTCGGCCGCCTGCCGGGCTGGATCGCGCACTGGCGCGAGATGATCCAGGACCCGGCCACCAAGATCGGCCGCCCGCGGCAGATCTACACCGGCTACGCGTCGCGGGACTACGCGCCCATCTCGGAGCGCTGATCCCCCCTCCCGCAAGTGTCATGAAAGGGCCGTTCCTGACGTTTTTCGTCAGGAACGGCCCTTTCATGACATCCGGGCGTGCGAGCGCAAGGGACCGGCCTTAGGGTTTCCGGAGTGACCAGAGAAGCCCCGGTAGTCCTGTGGTTCCGCCGCGACCTCCGCCTGGGAGACCACGCCGCCCTGCTGGAGGCCTCGAGGCACAGCAAGCACGTCCTCGCGCTGTACGTCCTCGACGACGCGCTCCTCAAACCCTCCGGCGCCCCGCGCGTCGCGTTCCTGCACGGCTGCCTGAAAGCGCTGGACGACCAGCTCGGCGGACGCCTCATGCTGGTCAAGGGAGACCCGGTCAAGGAGGTCGTCAAGGCCGCTCGCGAGGTCGGCGCCGCGGCCGTGCACGTCAGCACCGACACCGGCCCGTACGGCCGCCGCCGCGACGACGAGGTCGAGAAGGCGTTGGCGGAGCACGACATCGCCTGGGTCGAGACGGGTTCGCCGTACGCCATCACGCCTGGCCGCATCACCAAACCCGACGGCGACCCGTACCGCGTCTTCACCCCGTTCTACCGTGCGTGGGTGCGGCACGGCTGGCCGCGCCCCGCCGACACCGGGAAGTCCATTGTGGACTGGGTGGAGCCGCCGCGATCGGTCAAGCTTCCGAAATCCCCTTCCCTCAAAGGGATGGAGCTGCCCGAGCCTGGCGAGAAGGCGGCGCTGGAGCGCTGGCACGAGTTCCTGGACGACGGCCTCGAAACCTACGACGAGGATCGCGACCGTCCCGATCGTCCCGGTACGACAAGGCTTTCGCCGTATCTCCGCTGGGGTTGCGTCCACCCGCGCACCCTGCTGGCCGACCTCGCCGGGAACGAGGGCTCCGGCGCCAAGGCGCTGCGCGGCGAGTTCGCCTGGCGCGAGTTCCACGCCGACGTCCTGTGGCACCGCCCCGAAACCGCGCGGAAGAACTACGATTCCCGGTTCGACGCCATGGAACACGAGAGCGACGACGAAGCCTTCCAGCGGTGGTGCGAGGGGCGCACCGGGTTCCCGATCGTCGACGCCGGGATGCGTCAGCTGCTCGCCGAGGGCTGGATGCACAACCGCGTCCGGATGATCGTGGCGAGCTTCCTGGTCAAGGATCTGCATCTGCCGTGGTGGCTCGGCGCGCGGCACTTCATGAAGCATCTGGTCGACGGCGACCTCGCGTCGAACCAGCTGAACTGGCAGTGGGTCGCGGGCAGCGGCACCGACGCCGCGCCGTATTTCCGGATCTTCAACCCGACGACGCAGGGGGAGAAGTTCGACCCCGCCGGTGACTACGTCCGGCGCTACGTCCCCGAACTCCGGTCCGTGCGGGGCAAGGCCGTGCACAAACCGGAGAACGTCGAGGACTACCCGGCACCGATGGTCGACCACGCGCACGAACGCCAGGTCGCTCTGGAGCGTTACGGCGCCATCAAGGGTTAGCCGCGCAGGGCTTCCGAAAGCTTGATCCGGCTGCCGACCCGCAGGACGCTGTTCTGGTAGATGCGCGCGCCCAGCCAGGTGAACAGGGCGATGGCGCCCACGGTCAGGCCCAGCGACGCCACGATCTCCCACACCTCGACGGTGCCCGCCGCGATCCGCGCGGGCATCAGCACCGGGGAAAGCAGCGGCACCAGGGAAAGCACCTTGGTGGCCGTGCCTTCCGGCGCCTGGGCCAGCAGGTTGAACCCGACGACGAAGCCGAGGATCAGCACGATGTTGACCGGCCCGATCACCGACTGGGTGTCCTCCTGCCGGGAGACCAGCGAACCCATGGCGCCGTAGACGGTGGCGTACAGCAGGAACCCGAGCAGGTACCACACGACACCCCACAGCAGGGCGCTCGTCGCGACACCGGACAGCGTCAGCACGTCGGTCGCCGAAGCGACGATGAACCCGGCGCCACCGATGATCACCAGCTGCGTCAGCCCGACCAGCCCGAGCCCGATCACCTTGCCCAGCAACAGATGCCACGGCCGCACCGTGGACAGCAGGATCTCCACCACCCGGCTGGACTTCTCTTCGACCACACCCTGCGCGACCAGCGTCCCGTAGGTCACGATGCTCATGTACAGCAGCACCGCCACGATCAGCCCGATGACCATCCGCTGCGATTTCTCGGGGTCCGGCGGTTTGATCGAGTCGACCTCGACCTGCGTCTGATGGACCGTGCGCATCACCTGCTCAGGGGATTCCTGGGCTTCGGAAAGGATGCCGTTCAACACCTCCTGCTGGGAAACGCCGTTCAGCAGCGCACGCAGTTTGGTGTCCAATTCGGACTTGACGAGCACCTTCAGCTCGGTGGCGTTGCCGGACAGCAACGCGTCGAGATCACCGTTCTCGACCTGCGAGCGGCCCTGCGCCGGATCGGCGACGGTGACGGTCTCGATCTTCTCGCCGATCGCCTCGCCCGCGGTCTTGAGCTGCTGCGCGATCCCGGCGGTCTGACCGGTGAGGCCGACCTTGCTCTTGTCCTCGTTGCTGATCAGCGTGGACTGCAGCAGGACGTAGCCCATCAGCATGACCAGCAGGACGGCGGTGCCGACCACGAAGGACCTGGTGCGCAGCCGGGTGTTCAGCTCGCGTGTGGCGATGAGCCGGACCGCGCGCCATGAGGAAACGGTGTTCATGCGGAAACTCCCTGTGCCGCCGGCTTTTCGGCGACCGCGTCGCGGAAGAGCTCGGTCAGCGAACGCCTGCGTTTGGTGAATTCGGTGACCGGCCCGGTGGCCAGCGCCGCGGCGAGCACGGCCTGATCGTCGGCACCCGTCTCGAGTTCGAGGATCGTCGTCGGGCCGTTCTGCTCGATCGTCCGGACCCCGGGGACGGCCGAAGCCCAGCCGGGAACGGCGCCGGGCGCGGTGACGACGAGCCCGTTGCCCGCGCCGGCGGTCAGCTCCCCGACGGTGCCGGAGGCGACCATCCGTCCACTTCGGATGATGCCGACGCGGTCGCACAGCCGCTCGACCAGATCCAGCTGGTGACTGGAGAACACGACCGGCACCCCGGTGGCGGCCGTCTCCCGCAGCACTCCGCTCATCACGTCCACGGCCAGCGGGTCGAGGCCGGAGAACGGCTCGTCCAGCACGAGGACCTTCGGATCGTGCACCAGCGCGGCGGCGAGCTGCACGCGCTGCTGGTTGCCGAGGCTCAGCTTCTGGACCTCGTCCTTGCGCCGTTCGGTCAGCCCGAGCCGGGCGATCCAGTTCTCGGCGCTGCGGTGGGCGTCGTTGGCCGACATCCCGTGCAGCTCGGCGAGATAGACCAGCTGCTCCAGCACCTTCATCTTCGGGTACAGCCCGCGTTCCTCCGGCATGTACCCGATATGCGTGCGGGTCTCGTGGGTGATCGGGGCGCCGCCGAAGCGCACCTGGCCGGAGTCGGCCGCCAGCACCCCGAGCACGATCCGCATCGTGGTGGTCTTGCCCGCGCCGTTGCTGCCGACGAAGCCGAACAGCTCACCGGGCTGGACCTCGAAGCTCACCTCGTCCAGCGCCACCTTGGCGCCGTAGCGTTTGGAGACCTTGTCGATCTCCAGCTTCCCCTCGCTCATTTCCACTTCCCCTCTTCGAAATACCGCACCAGCGCCGCGAATCCCCGATGGACGCCGGAAACCGTGCGGTTCCGTTCGATCAGCCCGTCCAGCTTGACGTTGCTCACCACCGAGGTGGCCCGGTAGACCAGGACCGCCCTCCCCGCGTCGGCGAGGACCCCACCCGCCACCAGCACGACGGCGACCACGCCGATGGACATCTTGTGCCGCTTCTTGTCCCCGGTCATGCCGGAGCCACCCCCTCGAAGTCTTCGGGATCGTCGTCCGGCAGCCGCCACGCGAGCCACAGCGCCGGTAGCGACGTCCCGAAGACGAACAACGCCGCTGTCATCGCGGCCAGCAGCGAACCGGAATCCGGTTGCCCCGCCGCGTAAAGCCCGTACCCGAGATCCACCAGCATGAGCACGCAGATCCCCTGGAACGCAGCGTAGTGCGCGCGGTTTCGCAGCAGCAGTTCGCGTTCGTCGAGATCCTTCGCCGCGGAGCCCGGCCTGCCGACGGCCTTGCGCAGCACCGTCGCCGTGCCGACGCAGAGACACAGCCCCGGTCCCATCAGGCCCACGGCGAACCACAAGGTCGGCTCGCGCAGCAACGCGGCACCGGCGATCACGACCAGATGGCCGATCACGGCGGCGACGGCGAGACGGCGGCGATCCGCGCGCGTCCGGGTGGTGGTCATGCCGGGCTCACCCCTTCGAAGTCTTCGGGGTCGTCGTCCGGCAGCGACCAGCCCAGGATGACGCCGGAGAGCGTGGTCCCGGTGACCAGCAGCGCGCAGGCCATCATCGCGCCGCGCGCGCCACCGTCTTCGGTACCGGCGACGATCAGGCCGTAGAACACCGCGATCAGCATCAGCGCGACCAGCACCTGATAGCTGACGAAAGTGACACGATGACGCCATTCCCGCTCGCGTTCGTCGAGACGGCTGGAGAACCCGTTGCTCATCTTGCCGGTCAGGATCCGCAGCAGATAGTGCGCCCCGCCCGCGATGAAGCAGCCGCCGAACCAGCACACCAGGAAGGCGGGGGTGTGGCCGGTGTGGAACAAGGCGGCACCGGCGATCAGGATCAGATCGCCCGTCACCACCAATACACTCAGCGTCCGCCGCCGTTTCCTCGTACGCCACGACGGAAGCCGGAGGGCGCGTTTGCGTTCCAGCTCCTCCCATCGTTCCTGCTGACGTTCCCAGTACGCCGCGAGACGGCCTCGTTCCTCGCTCATGTTCCCCCCTCCCGGTAGACCTGAGTGGACAGCGGCGTGAACGGTTCGCGGCTGAACACGGCTTCGACCGGGAGGTCGAACACCGCGCAGATGCGGAACGCCAGGTCCAGGCTCGGGTAGTGGTCTCCCCGTTCGAGCGCGCCGATGGTCTGCGGATTGACCTCGACGGCCGTCGCGAGGGCGGCCCTGCTCAGTCCACGCTCGGCCCGGAGCACGGGAAGCCGGTTGTAGATCGGCAGCTCTTTGCCGCGTCTTACCGGGCTCATGGAACATACTGTTGCAAAAACCCAACGACTCGTCAAGCTGAGGGCATGACTCACCGCATTTAGAGGACTAAATGCGGTGAGGGGTCAGGCGAGGCCGGCGAGCGATTTGTCGACAAGTTCCTGGACGCGGGCGCGGGCGGCGGTGGCGTCGGGGGCGACCAGGCCGAGCCGGGTGCGGCGGTCCAGGACGTCCTCGACGTCGAGGGCGCCCTCGTGCCGCACGGCCCAGACGACCTCCGCCGCGCTGATGTCGGTCCCGTCGAACAGGGGGAGCCCCAGTTCCGGGTCGACCTCGCCGAGCGCCGCGACCCGCGGCGCCTCGGTGCCGTACTTCGCGACGAGCCGAGGTGGCGCGTCCACAGTGGACAGGCGGTGGCGCGGTGTCGCGCCGAGCAACGGGAGCCGGGACGTCGTCGACGGTCCGGCGAGGAGCCCGGACCGCTTCAGCGCGGCATCGACGGCGTCTTCGGCCATCTTCCGGTACGTCGTCAGCTTGCCGCCGACGACGGTGAGCACGCCGTCGGCTCCGGTCACCACCGCGTGCTTGCGGGAAAGATCCGCGCTGCGTCCGCCACCACCTTCGACCAGCGGCCGAAGACCGGCGAACGAGCCCGCTACATCGGCGCGAGTCAGCGGGCGGGTGAACGCCGTCGACGCCACTTCGAGCAGGAAGTCCACATCGGACTCCGGCACGGCCGGCACCCGCGGCACCGGCCCGTCGGTCGGTTCATCGGTGACCCCGACGAACACCCGGCCGTCCGGTTGCGGCAGCAGGAAGACGAAGCGGTTGTTCTCGCCGGGGACGGGCACGTTGACCGACGTCGCGCCGATCCGCGCCGCCCCCGAGGCCAGGATGAGGTGCGAGCCGCGCGACGGCCGCAGCCGGACCGACTCCGCCAGCTCGCCCGCCCAGACACCCGTCGCGTTGATCACCTGCCGGGCGTGGATCTCGATCTCCTGCCCGGTGAGCCTGTCCCGCGCCAGCACCGATTCCGCGTCGAGCCGGAGCGCCTCGACCCTCGTCAGGATCTTCGCGCCGCGTGCCGCGGCCGTGCGGGCGAGGCTCACCACCAGGCGCGCGTCGTCGGTCAGCGCGCCGTCGTAGGCCAGCAGTGCCCCGCGCAGGCCTTGCGGGGAAAGGCCGGGTGCGAGCGCCAGTGCCTCCGCGGCCGGGATCGACCTCGGCCGGGGCAGTACCGACGCCGGGGTGCCCGCCGCGCGGCGAAGGCCGTCACCGGCCAGGAGACCGGTCATGATGAAGGCCTGCTGGCCGCGTGAGGTCTTGCGGTACATGGGGAACAGCTGCGGGATGGCCCTGGTGAGATGCGGGGCGGTGCGGGTCATCAGGATTCCGCGTTCGACGGCGCTTTCGTGCGCCAGCGCCAGATCGCCCTTGGCGAGATACCGGAGCCCGCCGTGGACGAGCTTACTCGACCAGCGCGACGTCCCGTACGCCAGGTCGTACGCCTCGATCAGGGCGACCGACAGCCCGCGCGCGGCCGCGTCCAGCGCGATCCCGGTGCCGGTGACACCGCCGCCGACCACCACCAGGTCGACCCGCTCCCCGCCGGCCAGCGCCGTGAGTTCCCGGTCGCGCCGCAGAGCGTTGAGCGAGCCCGGCGTCACGGGCGCAGCGCCGCGTCGAGCACGTGGGCGAACTCCGTCATCAGCGCCTTCTCGTCCACGTCCGCGATGGCGGGACGGTACGAGAACGCGAACGACTGGATGAGCAGCAGCAAGGTGCGAGCCTGCGCGGCCAGATCACCTTTGCGGATCGAGCCGTCCTCGTGGCCCGACTTCAGCAGGTGCAGGATCACACCTTCGGCGAAGCGCTGGGTCTTCCCGAATCGCTCGACGATGTAGGGCAGGACCAGTTCCGAATCGAGGTCCAGCAAGGTGCGGAACAGCGGGTCGCCCGACAGCGCGGCGACGGCGGCCGAAGAGCTCTGGACGAGCTTCTCGCGGAAGTGGGCGGGCTCGACCTCGGGTTCCGCGGCGCCCTGCAGCAGGCCGCCGAACTCGCGGGTCATGAGGGTCGCGAGCACACTGCGCACGTCCGGGAACCGGCGGTAGACGGTCATCCGGCTGACCTTGGCGGTCCGGGCGATCTCGGCGAGGGTGGTCCGCCGCACACCGACGGCGAGCACGCACTTCTTCGCGGCGTCGAGCAGAACGTCGTCGGACACACGTGTCGAGGCCTGGCGGGATCGGGTGTCCGCCAGTGCCGAAACGCCTGTTTCCGCAGGTGAGTGACGTTTTACGTCCATATGTAACACTGTAGTCGTGACCGAGCTTATTGACCACCGGTTAAGACGATCCTGGACGCCCGAGGCCGGTGACGCCGCCCACCTTCCGGCCAAGGCCCTGAGGTGGCTCGTCCAGCGTATCGGGCCGTTGGGCTCCGCGGCGCCCTTCGCGCCCGATTCGGCGCTGTCCGTTCCCGAACCGGTGCTGGACGAGCGGCCCAAGCGAGACCTCGAAGAACTCGTCGGCGCCGAGCACGTCCTGACGGCGCCGGGGGAACGGCTCGCACGGGCCAGTGGTCTGTCCTATCTGGACTTGATACGGCGCCGGGGGTTCGGTGATTTTCCGGTGCCGGACGCCGTCGTCCTGCCGGAGAATCCCGCCGAAGTCCAGGCGGTACTGGAAATCTGCGCACGGTACGACGTCGGCGTCGTCCCGTTCGGCGGCGGGACGTCGGTGGTCGGCGGGGTCGCCGCACTGCGCGGTGACAAGACCTCGGTGGTCGCACTCGACCTCACCCGGCTCGGCGAACTGGTCTCGGTCGATCCCGTTTCCCGGATCGCGGTCCTGCAGGCGGGGGTCACCGGCCCGGAGGCCGACCGGCTGCTCGCCGCGCACGGTTTCACCCTCGGGCACGTGCCGCAGTCCTACGAACGCGCCACCATCGGCGGATTCGCCGCGACCCGGTCCGCCGGGCAGGCCTCGTCGGGCTACGGCCGGTTCGAGGACATGGTCAAGGGCGTCCGGCTCGCGACCCCGCGCGGGGAATGGAAACTCGGCGTCGCGCCGGCTTCGGCCGCGGGACCGGACCTGCGGCAGCTCGCCGTCGGCAGCGAAGGCGCGCTCGGCGTGATCACCGAGGTCGCCCTCCGCGTCCGTCCGGTGCCGGAAGTCCGCCGTTACGAGGGTTTCGTCCTCGATGGCTGGGAGAAGGGCACCGACGCGGTCCGCGAACTCGCCCAGCGGCACGTGCTCGCGGGCGTCACGCGACTGTCCGATGTGGACGAGAGCGAGGTTTCGCTCGCGCTCAACGACAGTGTGAAGACCAAGGCGCTGCGCCGGTATCTCAAGGCGCGGGGAGTGCACGCGCCGTGCCTGCTGATCGTCGGCTGGGAAGGCGCGTCGAAACGCGAGGTCGCCCGGCGACGGCAGGAGACCGTCGGCGTGCTGAAGGAGTTCGGCGCCGTCCGGATCGGGGCCGCGCTCGGCGAGTCCTGGCGCCGCGGCCGGTTCTCCGGTCCTCGGCAGCGGGACGCCTTGATGGACAACGGTGTCTGCGTCGAAACCCTGGAAACCGCCGCGTACTGGGCGGAACTGAGCGACCTGCGGGACGCCGTCCGCGCCGCGCTCACCGCGACCCTCGGCAACGCCATCATCATGTGCCACGTCTCACACGCCTACGAAACGGGCGCGTCGCTGTACTTCACGGTGCTCACGCCACGCGACGAGGCCGACCCGATCGCCCAATGGCAGCGGGCGAAGGCGGCCGCTTCGGAGGCGATCACCGGCATCGGCACGATCTCGCATCACCACGCCGTCGGCGCCGACCACGCGCGTTATCTGGCGGCGGAGATCGGCGAGATCGGCGTCGAAGTGTTGCGAGCGGCGAAGAAGGCCGTCGATCCGAGCGGGATCCTCAATCCGGGGAAGCTGGTCTGATCAGCGTCCCGGCCTCGACCAGCGTGCAGTCCAGACCGTGCGTTTCGGCGGGGATCCCGTCCAGCGCGGCGGCCCGGCGCTGTTCGAGGTCGGCGACGCGGATATGCCTGCCGTCCACCAGGATCGGCAGGCGGATGTCCGCGGCGCCGACGTACGCCACCACGTCGTCGAGCACGGTTCCGTCGTCGAGCGTGATGGCCGGGGCGGTCAGCCGCACCAGGTTGTAGCGCATGCCGTTGCCCTCGCATTTGTCGAGCACGGCCAGCTGTTCGGGCGTCGCGAACCACACGGCGTGCTCCTCGACGACACCCGGCGCGGCGGCCAGCGTCGCGGGGCGCTGCCCGTCACGGAACCGCAGCCCGGACGCCCAGACCGCGGCGAGGTCGGTGCAGCGCGCGTGGCAGACGACGACCGGGCCTTCCAGTCCCATGTTCTCCCGCAGCCAGGTGATCTTGGACGGGCACGCGTTCGAGCCGTAGGCGAGCACGGCCTGGCGTTCGCGCCAGCCTTCCGGCGCGGTGTCGAGACTGTGCCCGGCGCCGTCGAAGTGGACGAACGAATGCCCCGGCCGCGCTCCCGGATACGGATCGGCCGGGAAATCGGCGTCGGTGAAGAGTTTCACCACGTCACCACGCTGCGGAGGACATCTCCGTCGTGCATGCGTCCGAAGGCCTGCTCGACGCCGTCGAGGGCGATCCGCTCGGTGACGAACTTGTCGAGCGGGAGCCTGCCCTGGAGGTAGAGGTCGATCAGTATCGGGAAATCGCGTGAGGGCAGGCAATCGCCGTACCACGACGATTTGAGCGAGCCACCGCGCGAGAAGAAGTCGATCAGCGGCAGATCCAGCCGCATGTCCGGCGTCGGGACGCCGACGAGCACCACCGTGCCGGCCAGGTCGCGCCCGTAGAACGCCTGTCGCCACGTTTCGGGCCTGCCGACCGCGTCGATCACGACGTCCGCGCCGAACGAATCGGTGAACTCCCGGATCGCCTCGACGACCTGGTCTTCGCTCAGTCCCTTGCTGTTCAGTGTGTGCGTGGCGCCGAAGTCCTTGGCCCACGCCAGTTTCCGGTTGTCGGTGTCGACGGCGACGATGGTCTTCGCACCCGCCAGGTTCGCCCCCGCGATCGCGGCGTCACCGACACCGCCGCAGCCGATGACCGCGACGGAATCGCCGCGACTCACCGCACCGGTGTTCAACGCGGCGCCGAGGCCTGCCATCACCCCGCAGCCGAGCAGCCCGGCGACGGCGGGCTCGGCGGCGGGGTCGACCTTCGTGCACTGTCCACTGTGGACGAGCGTCTTTTCGAGGAAGGCTCCGACGCCGAGCGCGGGCGACAGGGCGGTGCCGTCGGCCAGTGTCATCGGCTGGGCGGCGTTGAACGTGGAGAAGCAGTACCAGGGCCTGCCCCGGCGGCAGGCGCGGCAGGTGCCGCAGACCGCGCGCCAGTTCAGGATCACGTAGTCGCCGGGTTCGAGATCCGTCACGCCGTCGCCGACGGCCTCCACGAACCCTGCGGCTTCGTGGCCAAGCAGGAACGGGAATTCGTCGTTGATCCCGCCCTCGCGGTAGTGCAGGTCGGTATGGCAGACGCCGCACGCCTTGACCGAGACGACGGCCTCGCCGGGCCCGGGATCGGGCACCGTCACGGGCTCCAGCGAGACCGGCTCACCCTTGGCGCGGGAAACGACGCCCTGGACCTCGTACGGCATGCTCACCTCCGACTAGTCGACTTCGCAGCTTGCCACGAAGCCGACCCGGATCGCGACATCCGCTCGGGTGCGGTATCGGTTCAGTGCCCCGGCGTGATGATGTAAGCGATGCCGCCGGGACCACTGGAAACGCCGCCATTCGTGTTGTACCGCTTGGTGCGCTGCCAGATGGTTTCGAACTGGTGTCGTTTGTAGACGTTCCGGACCCGGTCGTTGCTGCTCGCGGCCGGGTCGTTCGCGATCACGTCACCGTCCTTGGTGAAGCCGACGACGACCATGATGTGCCCGGCGGTGCCGTAGCCCGCGCCGTCGAGTTCCTCGGCCTTGAACGACTGCGACGTGATCACCGGGATGCCGCGCGCGATGTACTTCTCGAGTTCGTTCAAGGAGTGCAAACGGGTGATGTGCCCACGCAGTCCGAGTGATGCGGCGTACGCGGTGTTGAACGGCCAGTTGCCGGTTCCGTCGTAGGCGTAGTCGAACGTGTGGCGGGCGGCGTACGCGACGGTCGGATCGACGTAACCCTCCGGGATCCACTTCATGTCTTCGGGCTTGGGCCGTTTGCCCCAGTACTCGGCGACCATTTCGGTGGACGTCGGGCTGCACCAGTTCTCGCCGCCGCCGCCGTACTCCGGGAACTGTCCTTTGTGGAGGTTCTGCGCGTAGGCGGGCACCTTGAGTTCGATCCCAGTGGCGCGGCCCGGCTTGGTCGCCTGGACCTCGAAGCGGTCCGGGACCAGCGACGTCATCGCGCCGACCGACGTCACCGACGGTGTGGCGCGGGAACCGGCCTCGCGGTACAGGCTGACCCGCAGCTGGTACGAGCGGAGCGCGACGCCCGCCTTCATGACCAGCGTGTCGACGTCGACTGCGGCGTTGGCGTCGCTCTGGCCGTCGACGCTGGTGCGTTTGATGTCGGCGTCCCCGCTGGCCCAGCGGCCCATGACGTACCAGGAGGTCTCGGCGCCCGACGCGGTGCGGCCCTTCGCCTCCACCTTGATCCAGGTCTTGGCCGGCGTCTTCGCGTTCCACGAAGCGACCAGCTGGGAGGCGTCGAAGCCCTGCGTGTGGCTCCGCGACGTCCACTGGCCGTATTCGTAGGTCTTCGTGGTGCCGAGCACGGGTTCGGTGTGCTCGATCGTGCCGATCGGGCGGTCGATGCGCAGGGCGCCGTGGTCGAGGCCGAGCCCTTCGAGCCTGCCGTCGCGGAAACCGGCGTGACCGGACCATTCGTGGTAGTCGATCGACTCGTCGTCCGGACGAGGAGGTCCCGCTTCCGCCGTCTGTGCCGTCACCGCGGTCATCGTCGCGATCGTCAGCAGCGTGACCAGCCCTCGTATGCGCATCCCGGCTCCATCCCTCGATTCCACCCAGTAGGGAAGGGATTTTCGCCGGTCGCGCGAGGTATGTAAACAGTTGCCTACAAGACGGCCTGGGTCTGTGTCACTTTCGCGACCAGCCTGCCCTCGTCGTCGCGGATTTCGGTTTCCACCACGATGAGCTTGCGGCCCGCGTGCAGAGCGTTTCGTCCTCTGAATGCGATCCTTGCGCGTGCAACTACCGCATTCAGAGGACGAAACGCGGGGGCGTCAGGCGAGCGGGTGGGGCAGCAGGAGCTCCGTGTTCTGGTCTTGAGCGGTCCCGACCGCGCCCAGTGAGGCGTGGATGTCGTTGTACGAGAACTCCCGGTACAGCGACGCAAGCGCTTGCGTCGAGGTGTCCGAGTACGACGCCTCGTACGGCGCTTCCGCCTCGATCAGCGTCGTGAACAGCGACAACGTGCCGTCGGCGTTGTCGGCGACCTCGATGATCCGCGCGTGCTGCGGGAAGTCGATATGCGAGGCGGTGTTGATCTCCCAGAAGCCCTGCTTCGCGGTCTTGCCGGCGTGCGGGGTGATCTTGTTGCGGTGCGTATGCCCGTTGACCCACGCCAGCACGTTCGGGAACCGGTGCAGCAGCGAGACGAACGTGTCGCCGTTGAGCCGGAGCTCCAGCGGATGCCGCGCGTCCGGCAGCACGTTGCCCATGGTGTCGCTGGTGTGGTGGCTGAACAGGATGAACAGCTCGTCCGTCACGTTCTGCGTGACCTTGCGCCCGAAGAAGTCGTAGTACGTCGAGCTGTTGCGCTTGAGCGTGTTCTCCACCCAGGTGAACTGCCCGAGCCCGATCGATCCGTCGGCCAGTCCGGCCATCGTCGTGGTGTCGAGGCTGATGCCGGTGATCCCCGGCGCGATGCGGAAGGTGTAGTACACGTTCCGCCCGTCGGCGTTGTTCCCGCTGAACCCGTGGCCCACCGGGCCGGGACCGGTGTTGGCGGAGTCGAGGTGGTGCTGGACGAATTCCGCGGTGCTGAACGGCCGCCGTCGCTCGTCCGGGGTGATTTCGCGGATAGTGCCGGAACCGCCGAACAGCTCCGTGATCGGCACGCCCGAGCCGGACCCGATGGCCTTGGCGAGCTTCCGCGACGTCGTCTCGTCCTTGCCGATCACCTTGAAGCGGCCGGTGTACCAGGCGTCCATCCCCGGCAGATCCGGCACCGTGCCGACGATGCTGTCGTCGTGGTTGCCGAAGGTGCAGAACCACGGGACGTCGAGACCGGGCGAGGTGAAGGTGTTCGACGCCGCGCCGAGCAGGCCGGGCACCTGCGGGAAGCCCTTCTTCGTGTACGCGTCGTCCAGTGGCTTGCCGGGGTTCCAGTAGTGCGAAGACCCGGACGTCTGGACGCCTTCGTGCACGTTCGGGTCGCCCGAGGTCGGGTTCACCGTGCCGCCGTTGAGCACCTTGAGGAACCATTCGAGCTCGATCAGCTCGTGGTTGTCGGTGTTGTCGCCGGTGGTGACCATGAAGTCGATCGCCCGCCCGGTGAACGGGCCGGTCTTCAGGCTGTTCACCCGCTCCACCAGCGCCGTCGTCGCGACCGGGCCGAGGGTCTCCTGTGGCCGGTGCGCCGAGCCGACGAACGGGTGCAGGTACTCGAACCGCGCGGGGCTTTCGGCGTCGGTGAAGTGCAGGTCGGTGAACTGCGCGAAGGACGCCATCGCGCGGCGCCGGTCGTCGCGGCCGGACTTCGGCGCGGCGAGATCGCCGCGGACCACGAGTGGCCAGCCGGGGCCCGCGGTCAGCCGCGTGTAACCGGGACCGCCGGTCCGCGGGGCCGCCGCGGCTTCCAGTGTGGTGCCCGCGGTGCGGACCGCGCGGGACGCGGTGCGCACCAGCGCGCGGTCGAGCGCGTTGGCGGTCGGTGTGCACAGCAGCAGGCCGACGCCGGCGGCGCCCGCCGCGGTGAAGGTGCGCCTGGAGATGACGGACATGGCGGTGCCCCCAGTCGTCGCGGGTGGGTGTCGCGGAAGGACGATGCCGGAAGACGTTAGCCGTGGGGTGAACGCCAGAAAAGGGTAATGCGAAAATTTGTCACGTTCGGCCGAATACGCAAGTAGCCAAGCGGGCTGGTTACGCTGGCCGCTCGACGAGCGAGGAGGTGGCCCGGTGGGTGCTTCGGCTTGGTCCGTCCGCGGCCGGTTCGACGGCGACCCGGAAGCGGCGCTGGACGCGATGAAGGCGCGCGTCTTCGAGGAGGGCGACTACCTCTGGGAAGAGGACGAACTCGGCCGCCCGGACTCGATCGACGAGCTGTACGAGGTGGAGAGCGTCCAGGAGTCCGGGACCCATTCCGTACTCGACGTCCACGAGTTCATCAGCGCCACGGGTGAGGACGACTTCGGCACGATCCGGCCTCTGACCGACGCCGAGCTTGTCGCCGCGTTCGGGACGGAGGAGCCTTCCGTGGCGGACTTCGACGAGCTCGACAAGGCCGGTCGGCTGCCGTACGAGCGGCGGCCTCGGTGGAGCGCGAACTGCGCGTTGCTGTACGAGAACGACGTCGCCGTCGAGTTGGCGATCTGGGGTGTGTCCGGCGACTAGAGCCGGGCCGCGAGCCCGTCGAGGATCACCTCGACACCCAGCTCGAACAGCTCTTCGCCGCTCTGCCGCGCGAAAGCCGGCCCCAGCCTGCCCACATGCGGATAGGCCTCAAGCCGCGCGAGGAACCCTTCGTCCGGCTTCCGCGCGGGGAGCGTCTCGACCGACGCGAGTACGTGCGCCGTGAGCAGGCGCGAAATCCCGGCGGTGTCCTCTTCGGAGAAACCCGCCTCCAGCAGGATCCGCGCGGTCGTCTCGATATGGCCCAGCCGGTGCGACCCGGTCGGCGGCCGCGCGCGCAGCAGTGCGGCCGAGTCCCGGTGACGCAGCAGCAGGGCGCGGAACTGGCGGAGCCCGCTCGCGAGCTGATCGCGCCACGGCAGCGATCCATCGATCTCGAAGGCGTCGGCGCAGATCGCCTCGGCGACGAGATCCAGCAGCTCCGCCTTGTCCTTCACGTGCCAGTACAGCGTCGGTGAGCTGACGCCGAGCTTCGCCGCCAGCCGACGGGTCGTCAGCTCCGCGAGGCCGGCGTCGTCGAGCAGTTCGACGGCCGCCTCGGTGATCTTGGCGGGGTCGAGTGAGCCTTTGCGTGCCACCCGGCGGACTCTATCAGTGATAGATTTATCTCTATCGCTGATAGAGATCGGGGGAAGTGATGCTCTGGACACCGAAGCTCCGCCTGGTCACGGTGCTCTGCTCGATCGTCTTCGTGCTCGGGACGACGCTGCAGAACTACGTGATCATCGATCTGGATCTGATCGAGGCGAGTATGCGGCTCAAGGGGGCCGACACCGCCGCCGCGCCCACATACCTGAGCGCGTTGCGGCTGGTGGGGAACGTCTTCATCGTCGGCAATGCCTTGGGCCTGCTGGTGTGGTTCGGGTGGCGTTGGCTGTTCTGGCCGGTGCTCGCGTTCAACGTCGCCCAAGCCTTCGGCGTGTTCGTCGTGCCGTTCGAAGTGCACCGGGCGGCGATCGCCGAACACGGCTGGCCGGGCGTGCTGCCTTCGCTGGTCACCGACGGTGGCGCGGTGATCCTGTCGATCGTGCTGATCGTCGCTTACGTGCGGTCGTTCAGGCGGAAAGGCGACCCAGTTCGGCTTTGACGGCCTCGACGGCGGCCTTCGTCTCGGTGGCCGGGTCGGCGCCGTCGCGGGCGATCCGGCCCAGCGCGTCGACGAGCGCGGTGTTCGCCGCCGGTGTCCACAGTGGACCGGCGGCGCGCCCGTTCTCCTTGACCAGCTTCGCGGCGTCGCCCGCCGCGGTGACCTTGTCGAGCACGCTCCGCCGCGCGGGCAGATGGAAACCGAACTTGGTGGCGAACTCCTGCTGGAAGTCGACGCGCTCCAGCCACAGCCATTTGACGAAATCCTTGGCGGCGTTGGAGTTCAGGCTCTTGGCGTGCACCATCGCGCTCAGTCCGCTGACCGGCACGGAAGGCGCGCCCGCCGCGTCGAGCCGCGGGAAGGCCAGGACACCGAAGTCGTCTTTCAAGGTGTCCTGGATCTTCGGCAGATTCCACAGCCAGGTCCACTGCATCGCGGTGATCCCGTCGATGAACGGGAGCGGATCCGGCCAGTCCGTCGCGGCGCCCAGCAGCATCGAACCGTTGAGCTCGTGGAGTTTCGCGAACGCCGTGGCGGTGCGCGGATCATCGAAGCCGGCGGATTTCCCGTCCTTGACGTAGTCGAGCCCGGCCGACCACAGCAGCGGCCCGGCGAGCGCCGCCGCGCCCGCGTCGTTGCCGGCGAACAGGCCTTTGACGCCGTCCTTGGACAGCTTCTTCGCGGCATCGACGAGTTCGTCCAGCGTCTGGGGCGGCTGGACCCCGGCCTCCTGCAGGAAACTCTTGCGGTAGAAGAGGACTTGGGTGTCCAGCGCTTGCGGGATGCCGTAAGTCTTGCCGTCGACGGTCTGTGCCGCGAGCACCGAAGGATTGAAGTCCCCGCGCACGGGCCCGATGACGTCGTCGAGCGGGACGAGGAGGTTCTGCCGGACGCGCTCGACGGTGACCTGGCCTTCGAAGACATCCGGGACCGGCCCGGCCCGCAGTGCGGCATCGAGTTTCGTTTCGTAGTCGTCGGGATTCCACTGCACCGCGACCTTGGACTTCTGATACGCCGCCGCGTAGCGCGTGACGGCTTCTTGGACGCCCGCCTCGGGATACGGGTGGTACCACTGCGTGAGATCCACCGGTTTCGGTTTCGGCCTGGTCACCCCGGCGGAGTAGGCCGTCGAGGGCGGAGGGTTTCCTGTTTGGACGGTGTTGGACCCGCAGGCGGAGAGCACCGTCGTCCCCGCCAGTGCCAGGAACGCCCGCCTGTTTGTCTTGCGCACCAACAAAACCCTTCGCCGAACGCCGTGAAGGCCATCTCCAGGGACCAGAGTCCCTCAAGATGGCCTTCACTGAAGCGCAGGCGCGCGGGAGATTAACCCGTTAGAGCTGACTGACGTCGAGTTTGCCTTCGGAGTGGAACGCCCGCAGCCGCTTCTTGTCGAACTTGCCGACACTGGTCTTCGGGACTTCGTCCACAAAGGTCCAATTCTCCGGAAGCTGCCACTTCGCGACCTTGTCGGACAGGAAATCGCGCAGCTCTTCGGCCGTGACGCTCTGGCCCTCCTTGAGCACCACGGCGACCAGCGGGCGCTCGTCCCACTTCTCGTCGGGGATGCCGACCACGGCCGCCTCGGCCACCGCGGGATGCGCCATCACCTGGTTCTCCAGGTCCACCGACGAGATCCATTCGCCGCCGGACTTGATGACGTCCTTCGCGCGGTCGGTGAGCGTCAGGTAGCCGTCGGGGCTGATCTTGCCGACGTCGCCGGTGCGCAGCCAGCCGTCGTGGAACTTCTCCGGGTCGGGCTCGTCACCGGTCTTGCCGCCGTAGTACGACGCCGCGATCCACGGGCCCTGCACTTCGAGCTCGCCGACGCTTTCGTTGTCCCACGGCAGTTCCTCGCCGTCGTCGCCGATCAGCCTGGCGCTGACGGACGCCGGGAAGCGGCCTTGGGTGTAGCGGTAGTCCCACGCCTTCTCTCCGGTCGCGGAGGCAGGCGGACGCGCGACGCTGCCCAGCGGCGACGTCTCGGTCATGCCCCAGGCGTGCAGGATCGGCACGTTGTAGCGGTCTTCGAAGGCGTGCATCAGCGACGGCGGCGCCGCCGATCCGCCGACGACGACCTCACGCAGATGAGAGATGTCCTGCGGGTTCGCGTCGAGGTGGGAGAGCAGGCCCTGCCAGATGGTCGGGACGGCGCCGGCGAAGGTCGGCTTCTCCGCGGCGAGCATCTGGGCGATCGGCGCCGGCTGGAGGAAGCGGTCCGGCATGAGCAGCGAGGCGCCGACCATCAAGGCCGCGTACGGCATGCCCCACGCCATCGCGTGGAACATCGGGACGATCGCGAGGGCCTTGTCGTGCTGGGCCAGCCGCATGCTGTCGGACATCGTGACCTGCATCGAGTGCAGCCAGATCGACCGGTGGGAGTACGCGACACCCTTCGGGTCACCCGTGGTGCCCGAGGTGTAACACATCGCGGCGGCCGACCGCTCGTCCACCTCGGGCCAGTCGAAGGTGTCCGGCTGACCGGCGAGCAGTTCGTCGTAGGAGTGCACCTGGACGCCGTCGGGCGCTGGGAGGGTGGAGGCGTCGCCGTTGGCCACGATGACGTGACGCACGGTCTTCAGCTCGGGCAGCTGCTTGGCCAGCAGCGGGACGAGCGTGCCGTCGACGATGACGACCTGGTCTTCGGCGTGGTTGGCGACGAAGACGAGCTGCTCGGGGAACAGCCGGATGTTCAGCGTGTGCAGTACCGCGCCCATCGCCGGGATGGCCAGGTACGCGGCCATGTGCTCGGCGTTGTTCCACATGAAGGTGCCGACGCGCTGGTCGCCGGTGATGCCGAGGCTCCGGAGGGCGTTCGCGAGCTTCGCGGCGTGCTTGCCGAGTTCGCCATAGGTCTCGCGGCGGGCTTCTGAACCGGTCCAGGTGATGACTTCGCTCTCGGAGTGCACCGTGGTGCCGTGGCGGAGCAGCCTGCCCAGTGACAGCTGCCCGTCCTGCATCGTGCTCAACATCGCGTACTCCCGTGGTGCTCGTTCTCCGGTGAACTGGGGTTGCGCCGACTCTAATCCGGGAGGGGTGAACCGGTCAGTAACATCGCAGGCAACCGTTCGGTCACAGTGTCGCGCTAACGGGTGTTCGCCGGTTCGGGCCAAGATCATCAATAATTCGTATTTTTCTTACCATGAAACGAAAAATGGCTGACTGTGCGAAGTGGTGACATCGCTCATAAGGGTGATGAACGCCGGTGAATCGCCGCTCGAACGGCGTGTTTCCGCAGGCTGGGGCGGGTTGCCCGTGGCGTGGTCGAGGGGTAATAAGTGCGTGTCGGTTTCACGGCCGAGGAACGGGTGGCGTTTACTGGAGCCGTGGTACAGAGACGGCTGGCCAGCGCTTGCTCTCGCAAGCATGGTTAAAGGCCGTCGGCCGCGAAAGCGGAGACCTGAGATGAAAGGACTACTACGTTGGCTCTGCCCACGTTGACTCCGGAGCAGCGCGCCGATGCCCTCGCCAAGGCGGCTGAGGCTCGCAAAGCGCGCTCCGAGCTGCTTGCGTCGATCAAGTCCGGCAAGGAGAGCATCGACAAGGTGCTCAAGCAGGCCAAGGAGAACAAGACCATCGGCAAGACGAAGGTCACGCAGCTGCTGAAGGCCGTGCCCGGTCTGGGCGCGGTCAAGGTCGCCGCCCTGCTGGAGCAGGCCGGCATCGACCCGGACCGGCGTGCCGCCGGCCTGGGCGAGCGGCAGCGCGAGGCCCTTCTCGAGGCGCTGAAGTAACGCTTCCGCCCAGGCTGTCTGGGGGAAGGTGTTGTCCGAGAGGCTGTTGCCCGGGCAACACTTTCCCCTGGTCTCAGCCGGAGCCTGGGACGCTGGTGGGGTGACGACCAGTACCGCACCGGCGACCCCGGCAGACCTGGCCGCCCGCTACGTGCGGGGCGACTTCCTCCTGGCCACGGCACGGCACGCGCTCCTCGCGAGCGGGGCCGTGGCCACCGCGACCGACACCGAGCCGTCGCGGCTGTCCGGGGCGCTCCCCGGGCTGTTCACCGACTCGGGTGCTTCGATCGCGGTCGGCGTGCTGCCCTTCGACACCAGTGACACCACGTCGACACCGGGGCATCTGGTGCTCCCGCGCGCGGTCCACCGCGCGTCGTCCGACCACGCGGCCGTTCCGCCGCGCACCTCGCTTCCGCGGCCGGTCAAGGTCACACCCGTGCCCGAGCCGGAGGCCCATCTGGCCGCCGTCCGCGCGGCCGTCGCGGCACTGAGCGACCGTGACCTGCGCAAAGTCGTTCTGGCCCGCGCTCTCGATCTCGACTTCGACGAGGCCGTCCCGGTCGCCGAAGTCGTCCGGAACCTGGCGAACGGCAACCCCCGGCACACCACGTACGCCGTGCAGCTGCCCGGCGGGCGCACGCTGGTCGGCGCCACCCCCGAACTCCTGCTCTCCCGCACCGGCGGCGCCGTCGTGTCCCGGCCGCATGCCGGGTCGATGCCCCGATCGGCGGACCCGGCGATCGACAAGGCGAACGGTGAGGCGTTGCTGGCGTCCGAAAAGGACCACGTCGAGCACGCCGTGGTGGTGGAGTCCGTCGTCGAGATCCTGCGGCCGTTCTGCCGCACGCTCGACGTCCGCGGCCCTGAACTGGTCTCGACGCCGGCGATCTGGCATCTGTCGACGACGGTCACCGGCGAGCTGATCGACGAGGACGTCACCGCGCTGGACCTCGCCGCCGCGTTGCATCCGACGCCCGCGATCTGCGGCACGCCGACCGATGCCGCCCGCTCACTGGTCCAGGAGCTGGAGCCGTTCGACCGCGCGTACTACGCGGGCGCCGTCGGCTGGGTCGACGCGGCGGGGGACGGCGAGTGGGCCGTCGGGATCCGGTGTGCGGAGATCGCCGACACCTCGATGCGGTTGTACGCCGGCGGCGGCATCGTGCCCGCCTCCGACCCGAAGACCGAACTCGACGAGACCTCGGCGAAGTTCCGCACCCTGCTGGCCGCGATGGGTCTGGAGATCTGACGCGTTTCGTCCTCTGGATGCGGTCCTTGCGTGCAACTACCGCATTCAGAGGACGAAACGCGGGAGGTCAGAGGGGGGCGAAGTCTTCGGTGACCGTGATGTCGTCCGAAGTGATCAGCGCGACGGCGGCCCGGTAGCCCTCGGTCGCCTTCAGGTCCGCGAGCCGGGTCCGGTCCGGGTCGAGGGCCTCGTGGGTCGACCGGACCAGCCTCGCCTGCTCGTCGTAGCCGGAGAACGTGATGCTCTGCAGCGGGATCTTGAGGCCCTTCCCGGTGGCCTTCATGACCGCTTCCTTGCGCGTCCAGTAGGTGAAGAACGCCGTCGCGCGCCGCTCGTCGGAGAGCCCGGAGATCGCGGCCAGCTCGGCCGGGGTCAGCGCGTACTCCATGAGCGAGTCCTCGGCCCGTCTGGTGGCCGTCTCGACGTCGAGGCCGACCGGGGTCCCCGCGGTGGCCGCGACGCCGATGAGGTCGCCGGAATGCGAGATCGACAGCATCAGGGGCGCGCCGGGGACCTTGGGCCGCCCGTGCGGTTTGCCGCAGTCTTCGCAGGTCGCGTCGAAGCTCACGGCCTCGACGGCCAGGCCCAGCCGCTCGGCGGCGACGGTCTTCGCCAGCACCCGGCCGGTCAGGAACCGGCGTTTGTCGATGTCCTGGCGGTAGTTCGCGTACCGGGCCTGTTCCAGCTCGTCGAGCAGGGCCAGGAACCGGGGTTCAGCGGGCAGGGGCTCCGACCAGCGGACCGCGCATTCGATCACGTCTCCTTCTTACCCGATTCCGCCGTCGCCTCACTGGCGTTTTCGTCGAGCAGGGTCGCTTCGTCGAACGGTGACTCGCCGTTCAGCGTACGGTCGAGCTGCTCCCGGTCGATCTCGTTGGTCCAGGTGCCGATCAGCACGGTCGCGACGGCGTTGCCCGCGAAGTTCGTCAGCGCGCGGGCCTCGGACATGAACCGGTCGATGCCGACGATGAACCCGACGCCGTCGACCAGCTCCGGCCGGTGCGACGACAGCCCGCCCGCCAGCGTCGCGAGCCCCGCGCCGGTGACCCCGGCCGCACCCTTCGACGCGATGATCATGAACACCAGCAACGAGATCTGCTCGCCGATGGTCAGCGGTTTGTCGAGCGCGTCCGCGATGAAGATGGACGCCATCGTCAGGTAGATCGCGGTGCCGTCGAGGTTGAACGAGTACCCGGTCGGCACGGTGATGCCGACGACCGGTTTGGAGACGCCGGCGTGCTCCATCTTCGCGATCAGCCGCGGCAGCGCCGATTCGGACGACGACGTCGACAGGATCAGCAGGAACTCGCGGCCGAGGTATTTCAGCAGCTTGAAGATGTTGACCCTGGCGAACACGCCGATGATCAGCCCGAGCACCACGAACACGAACAACCCGCAGGTGAGGTAGAAGCCGAGCATGATCACCGCGAGGCTCTGCAGTGCCTTCCAGCCGGTCTCGCCGACGACGGCGGCGATCGCGCCGAACGCGCCGACCGGGGCCGCCCACATGATCATCGCCAGGATCCGGAACACGAGCCGCTGGATGTGCTCGATGCCGCGGCGGATCGGCTCGCCCTTGGTGCCCAGTTTCTGCAGCGCGAACCCGGCGAGCAGCGCGACCAGCAGCGTCTGCAGCACCTCGCCCTCGGTGAACGCCGAGACCAGCGTCTTCGGGATGATCCCGAGCAGGAACTCGACGGTGCCCTCGCTCTTGGCGATCTGGTCCTGTCCCTTTTCGGCGATCTCGGGCGTCAGGTGCAGGCCGGTGCCGGGCTGCAGGAGGTTGCCCACGACCAGGCCGATGACCAGCGCGACCGTCGACATGATCAGGAAGTAGCCGATCGCGAGCCCGCCGACGCGGCCGACCTTCGCGGCCTTCGCCACCGAGCCGACGCCGAGCGCGATCGTGCAGAAGATGATCGGCGAGATCATCATCTTGATCAGGTTCACGAACCCGGTCCCGAGCGGCTTCAGTTCCTTGCCGAGGGCCGGGAACAGGATGCCGACCGCGATGCCGAGCCCCACCGCCACGATGACGGCTATGTACAGGTAGTGGGTGCGATCCCGCTTCGTCGCGGGTGCTGCCGTGCTCATGGGTGCCCTTCGACGAGACGGGAACAGGTTGCGAAAACTTATGACAACTCCTCGGCTAACGACAACCGAAGCGGTACGCTGAACTAAGCGAGCGCTTAGTCACTGTCGAACAGGAGCGGGCTGACCATGGATTTCTCTCTGAGCGTCGAGGAACGCGAGGTGCGCGACTGGGTCCGCACGTTCGTCCAGCGCGACCTCATGCCGCGTGAGCAGGAGGTGCTGCGCCGCGAACGCGCCGGTCAGCCCGGCCTGACCGCCGACGAGCTGCGCGAGCTGCAGCTGAAGGCCAAGGAGTCCGGGTTCTGGGGTGTGCAGACGCCGGAGGAATACGGCGGCATGGGCCTGTCCGCGGTGATGACCGCGCTGCTGGAGGCCGAACTCGGCCGCACGTTCGTGCCGTTCCGCTTCGGCGGCGCCGCGGACAACATCCTCTACTACGCCAACGACGAGCAGAAGGAGCGCTACCTGCTCCCGACGATCTCCGGCGAGCGCAAATCGTGTTTCGCGATCACCGAACCCGGTGCGGGATCGGACGCCAAGGCCATCCGGACCTCCGCCCGCAAGGACGGCACCGACTGGGTCATCAACGGCGAGAAGACCTTCATCACCGGCGGTAACGAGGCCGACTTCGTGATGGTCTTCGCGATCACCGATCCGGAGAAGGGCGCGAACGGCGGCGTCACCTGCTTCCTCGTCGACCGTGACGCGGGCTGGAAGTCCGAATACATCGACACCATGGGCGAATGGGGCCCGGCGGCGCTGGTCTTCGAGGACGTCCGCGTGCCGGAGACGCAGATCCTCGGCGAGCTCGGCCACGGGTTCGACCTGGCCATGCAGTGGATCGGGGCGGGCCGCTACCTGCTGCCCGCCCGCGCCATCGGCTCCTGCGAGCGGCTGATCTCGATGGCCATCGAGCACGCCAACACGCGGGAGACGTTCGGGCAGAAGATCGCCGAGCGCCAGGCCATCCAGTGGATGATCGCGGATTCCGGCACCGAGCTCGAGGCGCTGCGCTGGCTGGTGCTGCACGCCGCCTGGCAGGTCGACCAGAAGCTGGACTCGCGGCACGCGCAGTCGATGGCGAAGCTGTACGGCGGGGTGAAGGCGAACGAGATCGTCGACCGCGTCCTGCAGATCCACGGCGGAATGGGCTACACGCGGGAACTGCCGGTCGAGCGGTGGTACCGCGAACTGCGGCTGCTGCGGATCTACGAGGGCACCGACGAGATCCAGCGCCGGACCATCGCGCGCAACCTGCTCAAGGGGCACGTCAAGGTCGGCGGCACGCTGGGCTGACGCTCGCCCGTGCAATGAACGGGCCGTTCCTCGCAGATTTCGCAAGGAACGGCCCGTTCATCGCGTCGGCCCTAGTCTTCTTCCTTCTGGTTCCGCATCGCGATCGGGACCCCGGCCAGGTCCTCCTCGTTGCAGAGCAGTTTCACGTCGTAGTAGGGCGAACCCTTGCGGTCGTCATAGTCGAGATGGACGGCCAGCACATCGACCGGTTCCCCGAGCCACTCCTGAGCCTGGCGTAGCCATGTCGCGCACCGTTCGAGCGCCGTGGGCAGGTCGTCGTCGCGGAAGCCCACCGGGCGGTAGGGGACGTCCTGCACCTGATCACGGGGGTTCGAAGGCACCGGCAACGCCGGCGAGAGACCCGAGTCGTCCAGTTCGAGTTGGATCGTTTGCTCAGTCACCCTTCGAGCGTCCCCCAGAGAAGCCGTCTGAGCAAGGCGTACAGACCTAAAGTCGCCGCTAAACGGGCACTCGCCACACTCCTGAGACCACTTCACGGCAGTTTTGCAACGCTGTGACGTCCAACTGCCGATCGCAGGCGAGCGCCCGGAGCGCCAATCCGGCGTAATGGGCGGCCAGCTGATCCAGGGTGAGCGGCCCCTTCGGCGAATACCAGCGCGCGACCCCGCTGCACATCTCCACCAGCGCGAGCCGGGTGACCGACGGCTGATCGCTGTGGAAGACGCCGGCCGCGACACCGTCTTCGATGGCGTCCGCCCACAGCTTTTCGTAGGCGTCGCGCAGGCCCACCACTCCCGCCCTGGCGCCGGGGGTGAGCGCATGGACCTCGTTGTCGACCACTCGGGTGTCATCCGGCTGGATGGCGTGCGCGAGCACGTGCAGCGCCACCAGGGATCCGAGCCGTGACACGGGATCGGTGAGCCCGGCGGTCGCCTGCTCGGCCGCGTCGAGCAGGCGCCGCAGCGACTCGTTCATGATGGCGACCAGCAGATCCTCTTTGGTGCCCATGTAGTGGTACAGGCTGGCGGACGACAGCTCCGCCTCCTGGGCCAGATCCCGGATGCCGGTGCCGTGGAACCCCTTGGCGGCGAACAGTTTCACCGCCGCCTGGCGGACCCTTTCCCGGGTGTTCACGACCCGAGGTTCTTTTTCCCGCCGAGGGTCCATGTTCAGAGCCATGTCTCGGTGGTCCTGTCCCAAGAACCGGCGCGGAGGTCTTCCGCCTTCTTGAGCTCGCCCTTCGCGACCCGTTCCGACGGTGTCATCGGCAGTTCCGTGACGATGGTCCAGAACCGGGGGACCTTGAAGTAGGCCAGCTTCGCCGAACAGAACTCCGCCAGCTCGGCCGGTTCGCACCGGTGTCCCTCGTTCTCGTCGAGGACGAGGTACGCCTTGACCTCTTCGCCGCGGATGTCGTCCGGCACCGCGATGACGGCGGCGAGCTTGACCGCGGGATGCAGCTGCAGTGCCCGCTCGACCTCGTCGGCGGAGATGTTCTCCCCGCTGCGGCGGATCATGTCCTTGGTGCGGCCCACGTAGTACACGCGGCCTTGGTCGTCCATTGTGGCCAGGTCGCCGGTGTGGAACCAGCCGCCGTCGAAGGCGCGCCTGGTCGCTTCGGGATCGTCGTGGTAGCCGTGCATCAGGCCGACCCCACGGATCAGCAGCTCGCCGGTTTCCCCGCGCGGCAGCGGTTTCCCGTCCGCGCCCGCGATCATCACCTCGCGGGTGGGCGCCGGCCTGCCGAGGCAGCCGGTGCCGACGGTCTCCTCATGATCCGCCGGGTACATCCGGATGTCGCCGCCGGTCTCGGTCATGCCGAAGGCCTCGAACCACGGTGCGCCCCAGCGTGCTTCGAGCGCGGCGTGCAGGTCACGCGGGATGGCCGAAGCGCAGATCGCGCGGACCTGGTGTGCCTTGTCGAGCTCGCTTTCCGGCTGGCGCAGCAGAAGGGTGGGCATCAGGCCGAGGCAGTAGAACCAGGTGACCCCGTGTTCGCGGATCTTCTCCCAGAACGTCGACGGGTGGAAGCGGTCGAGTACCACCAGGGTCGCGCCGCCCGCGAGCCCCAGCGCCACGTTCCACTGTGGATCGATGTAGTGGAACGGTTGCGCGGTCAGGATGACGTCGTCCGCGCCGACCGCCGGGAAGTCGGTGGCCAGGCTGATCGCCAGTGTCGTCCAATACCTGTTCGGCAACACGCAGCCCTTGGGCGCGCCCGTGGTGCCCGAGGTGTACTGGATGTTGACCGGGCGTTCGCCTTCGCTCGCGAACTCCGGGATATTTCCCGAGCCGGTGAGTTCGCCGGGCGTGAGCACCCGTTCCAGCGAGGTCTCCGGCGCGATCTTGTTCAGCAGCTCCAGGAATTCCTCGGCGGCGACGGCGAACCGGGCGCCGGAATGGCGCAGCACGTGGGCGCCGTCGAACTCGCGGTATCCGGTGTTGACCGGGACGAGCACCCCGCCGATCTTGGCCAAGGCCAGCCACAGCAACGGGAATTCGGGCTGGTTGCGCAGCATCACCGCGACCCGGTCGCCCGGTGTCACGCCGAGGTCGAGCAGCGCGCGGGCGTACTCCGTGCTGCGCGCGTCGACGTCGGCGAAGGTGAGGCTTTCCCCGGTGGCGTCGAAGATCCACGCCGTCTTGTCCGGCCAGAGCGCGGCGGCCCTCGTGGTCAGGCCGACGAGAGTGTCGATGCCGGCGAGCGAGGTCATGACCGGCTCCGGAAGGCCTCGGACGAAGCGGCGACCTCGGCGGAGTGTTCGGTGATCAGCGCGTGGCTGACTTCGAGTTCGAGCGCGGCTTCGAGCGAGCTGTCGATGCCGGAATCGAGGGCGCGTTTGGCCATCGTGGCCGCGGCGGCGGGGTGGGAGGCGATCTTGGCCGCCCACGCGAGCGCGGTGTCCATCAGGTCGTCGGCGGGTACGGCGGCGTTGACCAGGCCGAGTTCGTACGCCTCGGTGCCGCTCACGCGTTCACCCAGCAGGAGGAGTTCCTTGGCTTTCAGGGGGCCGACCAGCAGCGGCAGCAACCGCGACGCCGCCCCCGTGACGCTCAGGCCGAGGGAGACCTCGGGGAAGGCGAACACCGCGTCTTCGGCGGCGAGGATCAGGTCGCAGCCCATCGCGAACTCGGCACCCGCGCCGATCGCGTAACCGTGGACGGCGGCGATGACGGGCTGGCGGAGGCCGCGAAGGCGGCGCGTCACGTCCTGTAGCCGGTCGAGCCGCGGGCGTGAATCACCCTCAGGGGTGGGCTCTTTGAGGTCGTGACCCGCGCAGAACGCGCGCCCGCGACCGGCGAGCACGACGGCGCGCGCGTCCGACTTGGCGGCCGCGTCGAGCGCCTCCAACAGGTCGTCGACCAGTTCGGCGACCACCGCGTTCAGCCGTTCGGGGCGGTTCAGCCAGATCACAGCGATTCCGTCGTCGAGTGCGTAGTCCACGGTGCTCATGACGCCGAGCCTAGACGACCGATCGATCGATCGATAGAGTCGAAATCATGCGGGTCGACACGGTCTACGAGAACGCCCGATTCCTCACTGGAACGGGGGAATCCGTAGCGCTTGCCGCGCTGAACGGACGGATTGTGGCGTTAGGTCACGATGCGGCCGCGCTTTCCGCAAAACGCCGCGTGGATCTCGGCGGCTCGGTGGTGGTACCCGGCTTCCACGACGCGCACAACCACATGGCCTGGTTCGGCATGGCGCTCGACGACGTCGCCCTTTCGGACTGCCGCAGCGTCGACGAGGTGTACGACGCCGTCGCACGGCGCGCGGCCGAGACCCCGCCGGGCGGCTGGATCATCGGCAGCGGCTACGACCAGAACAAGCTCGTGGGCGGTCATCCGACGAGGCAGGGTCTCGACCGGGCCGCCCCCGGGCACCTCGTGCGGCTCAAGCACACGTCCGGGCATATGACCGTGGTCAACTCCGCGGTGCTGGAGCGACTGGACCTGGGCAACGTGCCCGTCGGCGGTGACGTCGTCCGCGACGAGGACGGTTCGCCGACCGGGCTGCTGCGGGAACAGGCCCAGCTCATGCTGCGGCCGCTGACCTATCCGACGCCGGTCGAGCGGGTCGTCCGCGGGCTGGACCGGGCGAGCGAGCGCTACCTGGCCGAGGGCATCACGAGCGTCCAGGAGGCCGGGATCGGCGGGGGTCTCGTGGGGGAGACCCCCGCCGAACTGGCCGCGTACCAGCTGGCGCGCGAACGCGGGGTGCTGCGGGTGCGGAGCACGGTGATGGTCGCGGCGAGCGTGCTCCACGACCTCGATGCGGGGGCCGGCTTCGGCTTGGACCTGGGGATGCGCACCGGCTTCGGCGACGAATGGCTGCGGATCGGCGCGATGAAGCTGTTCGCCGACGGCTCGCTGATCGGCCGCACCTGCGCGATGCACGAGCCGTTCGCCGGCGAAACGGACAACGTCGGCTACTTCCAGGTGCCCGAGGACGAGATCGCGCGGACGATCGCCGCCGCGCACAAGGCGGGCTGGCAGATCGCGACGCACGCCATCGGCGACCGCGCGATCACCGTCGTCCTCGACGCCTACGAAGCCGCGCTGAAGGCCGATCCGCGTCCCGGCCACCGGCACCGCATCGAGCACTGCGCGGTGCTGCGGCCCGAAGAGCTGAAGAGGCTGGCGTCCCTGGGGTTGATCGCCTCGCCGCAGGGCCGGTTCGTCAACGAGATCGGCGACGGGATGCGGGCCGCCCTCGGCCCCGAGCGCGAGCCGTGGTGCTACCGGCTCAAGAGCCTGCTGGACGCGGGATGCGTGCTGCCCGCCAGCTCGGACCGCCCGGTCGTCGAGGGCGCGCCGCTGCTCGCGCTGGCCGACATGGTGCGGCGGAAGACCGCGTCCGGGATCGTGCTGGGTCCCGATGAGCGGCTCACCCCCGCCGAAGCCCTGCGCGCGTACACCTACGGATCCGCGTACGCCGCTTTCGCGGAGAAGGACCTGGGCACGCTGGAGGTCGGCAAGCTCGCGGACTTCGCCGCCCTCTCGGCCGATCCGACCGACGAGTCCACTTTGGATTCGATCCACGTCGTCGCCACCGCGGTCGGCGGCGACATCGTCTACGAACGGAGCTGAGACCCATGCCGGTGCGGGACGCGGTCGCGGACGACATCGAGGAGATCTGCGCGCTCATCGAGGAGCACGCCGTCTACGAGGACAAACACGATCTGAAGCTCGACAGGCAGGAGATGGCCGGGTTCCTCTTCGGGCCCGATCCGAAGGCCTGGGTGCTGCTGGCCACCCCGCCGGACGAGCCGGGCAAGGTCGCCGGCTTCGCCTTCTGCAGCTGGAACTTCTCCACCTGGGAGGCCCGGCCGGGGATCTGGCTCGACGACCTCTTCGTACGCCCTGAGCACCGGCGTTTCGGCCTCGGACGCGAGCTGCTCGAAGAGCTGAGCGCGCGGACCCCCGGCCGGGTCGAATGGGACATGCAGGAGGGCAACGAGAAGGGCGAGGCGTTCTACTCCCAGCTCGGCGCCGAACCCGTCCCCGGCTGGATCCGGTACCGCTGGCGGCCGCACGCTGGGTGATCCGCGACCGGGCGGCAAGCCGTAAACTCGCAGTCATGGGTGAAGGGGCAAGTCGCAGGTCGTCGTCCGTGGAGGACTACGTCCGGGTGATCTACGGGCTGGTGGAGCGCGGCGAGGCCGTCACCAACACGTCGCTGGCCGGACGGCTGGAGGTCAGCCCGTCGTCGGCGTCCGGCATGGTCACCAAACTGTCCCAGCTGGGGCTGGTCGCGCACGTCCCGTACCGCGGCATCGAGCTGACCACGGAGGGCAGGCTGCTGGCCCGCTCGGTGCTCCGCCGCCACCGGCTGATCGAGACCTACCTGGTCTCCGAGCTCGGCTACACCTGGGACGAGGTGCACTCGGAGGCGGACGCGCTCGAACACGCGGTGTCGGACCGGCTCGTCGAGCGGATCGCGGCGAAGCTCGGCAACCCGATGCGCGACCCGCACGGCGACCCCATCCCCGCCCCCGACGGCAGCGTCGAGGAGATGCCGATGCGCATCCTCGACGACCTCCCGCCCGGCGCGGTCGGCGAGATCGTCCGCGTCTGGGACACCGATCCGGAACTCCTGCGCTACCTGACCGAGCATTCGATCGGCCTCGGCGAACGGATCGAGGTCGTCGAGCGCCAGCCGTTCGGCGGCCCCATGGTGGTCAAGGTCGGCTCGCCGCCCGACGCGGCCACGCACGCGATCGGCAAGGAGATCGCGCAAGCCCTGTCGGTCGCCCTGCGCTGAATCGTGTCCACTGTGGACCGGTATCGGCCGGGGTGGGAATTTTCCTACGTCTCTGCATAATTACGTCACCCGCCTGCCGCGCCGATAGGTGATCTAAGGCCCTTCCGATCATGTGTCCCCCCGCCTAGGCTGCGCATTTCCGGGTGGCTAGCGAGCGTGCGAAGGCGATGAAGATGACCGGTCAGCGGACACACACCATCGACCGGGGGGTGGCGGAAGGACGTGAACTCAGGCGGCTTTTGGAGACCGGGCCGTTCGCGGACGCCCTCAGGGCGGCGATCAGGGCGAGGGGCCTCGGGCTCGATCGGATCCGGTACCGGCTGAGAGGGCGGGGGTGTTCGGTCAGCCTCGCGACCCTGAGCCATTGGCAGTCGGGGCGTTGCCGTCCCGAACGGCCGGAATCCCTGCTGGTGCTCAAGAATCTCGAGGAGGTCCTCGGGGTGCCGCCGGAGTCGCTGTCGCGGCTTCTCGGGCCGCCGCGCGGGCGGGCGGCCCGGTGTACGGTGCCCGGCGAGGGCCTCGTGATGCCGAGAGGCCGGGACACTTAGGGAGCGCGAGTGCGGGCGGTCGTCTTCGAGGAGTTCGGGGTGCTGCCCGAGGTACGCGAGGTGCCGGATCCGGTCGCGCCGCCGGGCGGGGTGGTGATCGCCGTCGAGGCGACCGGGGTGTGCCGCAGCGACTGGCACTCCTGGCAGGGGCACGACACGTCGGTGAAACTGCCGCACGTCGCCGGGCACGAACTCGCCGGCCGGATCGCGTCGCTCGGCGAGGGCGTCCGTGGCTGGTCGGCGGGTGACCGGGTGACCGTGCCGTTCGTCTGCGCGTGCGGCACCTGTGCCCAGTGCGCCGCCGGTGACCAGCAGATCTGCGACCGCGAGTTCCAGCCGGGCGCGACCCACTGGGGCTCGTTCGCCGAGTACGTGGCCATCGAAAACGCCGAGGTCAACCTCGTCGCGCTCCCGGACTCCCTGTCCGCGGCCGAGGCGGCGGCGCTGGGTTGCCGGTTCGGGACGGCGTTCCGGGCCGTGCTGCGCCAGGGCGGGGTCCGGCCGGGTCAGTGGGTCGCGGTCTACGGCTGCGGTGGCGTCGGCGTCTCGTCGATCCTGCTGGCCGTCGCGGCCGGAGCGTCCGTCGTCGCCGTCGACCCGTCCCCGCACGCCAGGGCGCTGGCTTCGCGGATGGGCGCCGCTTCGGTCGTCGATCCCTCGGCGTTCGACGGGCATGAGGCGGTCTCAGCGCGCGTCCGGGAGCTGACCGGCGGCGGCGCGCACGTCTCGCTCGACTGCCTCGGCTCGCCGACCACCTGCGCCGCCTCGATCGGGAGCCTCCGCAAACGCGGACGGCACGTCCAGGCCGGTCTGATGCCGCCCGCGCAGGGCATCGCGCCGATCCCGATGCACCGGGTGATCGGCGGGGAACTGGAGATCGTCGGCATCCACGGCCTGCAGGCGCACGAGTACCCCGAGATGCTGCGGGTGGTGGAGACGGCCGGGATCGACCTCGAAGGCATGATCGGCAAGCGGGTCGGCCTCGACGACGTCCCCGCGGTGCTCGCGGAGATGAACGATCCGGTGCCCGCGCGGGCCGGGGTGACCGTGGTCGAATTCGCACAGTGACCGGGTGAACGCACTGCGGTCAACCGGCCGATCGGAGTAGTCCGAAAGGTGGTTTCCGCGGCCGCTTTGTGGCAGCTTGCTTGGCCGTGACAGTCATGGATGCCCCGGTGGGGCCACGATTCGGCCGTCGCGTGCTGCGCTGGTTCACCACCGCCGGTGTCCTGGTGCGGGGCCACCGGATCATCGGCGCGCGCCCTGGCAGACTCGACGTGTGGACGCGCTGATCCCTCGCCCGCGGACCGAAGTCGCGCCCGGCGCGGTGCATGTTCCGGACTGGCTCGACCTCGACGGGCAACGACGCCTGGTCGAAGCCTGCCGCGGCTGGCGCGGTTACCGGCGGACGCGGCTGCCGAACGGCGGCGTCATGTCGGTGCGGACGGTCTGTCTCGGCTGGCATTGGCATCCGTACCGGTACGCGAAGGTGACCGACGACGGCTCTCCGGTGCTTCCTTTTCCTTCGTGGCTGGGGGACCTGGGGCGACAGGCGGTTTCGGCCGCTTACGGTCCGACGCCGTACGAGCCGGACATCGCGCTGGTGAACTTCTACGACTCCGCCGCGAAAATGGGGCAGCATCAGGACAAGGACGAGGCTTCGCTGGAGCCCGTGGTGTCGTTGAGTCTCGGGGACGCCTGCGTCTTCCGGTTCGGGAACACGACCGATCGCGGGCGGCCCTACACGGATGTGGATCTGCGCTCGGGGGATCTGTTCGTGTTCGGCGGGGAGTCGCGGCTGGCCTTCCACGGGGTGCCCCGGGTGCTGCCGGGGACGGCCGATCCGGCGCTGGGGCTGGTGGGGCGGTTGAACATCACCTTGCGGGTTTCCGGCCTCGTGAGTGGTAAGGACGGTTAGTGGAGCCGGCTGTGGCCGGGCTTGCGAAAGCCACTTTCGCAACGTCTGATGCCCCGAAAGTGGCTTTCGCGACATGATCGCCAGCACCTCCACGGACCGTGAGCCGGAAGCCGGTGGGTAGCCAAGACACCCTTGGTCAGAACCGTCCTTACCGCTCATGAGAGGCGGAACCGCACCCGCTACCCCGGCCGCACCTGCGCGGCCAGATCCAGATCCGCTTCCTCCGCCACCGCCATCACCGGATGTTCGGCCAGGGTTTCGGCAAAGTCGTCTATTCACTGGTCAACTGGGCGACGGAGGGGTTCGTCATGGTGGCCTCGGCTGTCCAAAGAGGACACTTATCGAGATAATCGTGCCCGATTTGGTCGTTTTTCCGAGGGGTCGTGAGTGGTAAAGAGCGTTAGAACCCTCTTTGCCACTCACGACCCAGTCGTGAACCGTGCGTATAAGCATGAAACGGACATTCTCCTGTCATCTGGTGTCCTTTATGGACATAGTCCGTTCAAGCCTCCTGGCACCGACCGGCGCTTATGCGACTTTGCCGGGGCCCTGACCTTGACGGTAGGGAAGGAGGCCTTCACTACCCCTCCGGCTTGCCTCATTGGCGAGCTGAATGGTCGTGGTGCGTGTCGTTTGCCTTACCACTCACGAGAGGCGGAAGAGCACCCGCTGCCCCGGCCGCACCTGCGCGGCCAGATCCAGATCCGCTTCCTCCACCACCGCGATCACCGGATAGCCCCCGGTCACCGGGTGGTCGGCCAGGAACAGGATCGGCTGCCCCGAGGGAGGTACCTGCAACGCTCCCGGCACGGCGGCCTCGGGCGGCAATTCGCCACCACGCGCCCGCGCCAGCGCGGGGCCGTCCAGTCGCACGCCCACCCGGTCGACGTCGGCGGTGGCGACGTAACCCGTGGAGACCAAAGTGGACAGTGCTTCGGGAACGAACCACGAAGCCCGCGGCCCCGGAGTCACGCGCAGGACCGGGACGTCCGGCAAGGGCGCGCGAGGAGCGAGATCCACCCCGGGATGGGGCAGAACTCGTTGTCCCACCGGCAAGGTCATCCCGGCCGAGAGCGCGGGCGGTCCGATTTTGCCCAGTGTGTCGGTCGCCCGCGCACCCAGCACCGCGGGGACGTCGACGCCGCCGCGCACGGCGACATAGCAACGCAAACCGTGGGAAGCCATCCCGAGGACGAGTTCCTCGCCGGGGCCGACCGGGATCGGCGAGCCGGGGCCGAAAGCCCGTGTGCCGACGGTGATCGGGCACGGCGCGCCGGTGACGGCGACGGTCGCCGGAGCCGAGAACCGGAGGGCGAGGCCGCCCAGGACGCATTCCAGGGCCGCGTGGCTCTCGGGATTGCCGACCAGCCGGTTCGCCAGCCGCAGCGAACCGCGGTCGGCGGCGCCGGACCGGCCGACGCCGATCGCGGCCAGCCCCGGCCGCCCGAGGTCCTGCACGGTGGTGAAAACGCCGGACCGGAGCACTTCGATCTTCGCGGTCATGAAGTGAACCGGATCCTGGTGCCCGGTGCCAGCAGGTTCGGCGGCTGCCGTTCGACGTCCCACACGGGCAGCGTGGTGCGCCCGATCAGGTGCCAGCCGCCGGGGGAGGCGTTCGGGTACACCGCCGTGTACTCGCCCGCGATCGCGACCGAGCCGGCGGGCACCCGGGTGCGCGGGCTCGTCCGGCGCGGCAGGTGCAGCGCGGGATCGAGCCCGGTCAGATAGGCGAAACCCGGGGCGAAGCCGCAGAACGCCGAGACGTAGGTCCCGTCCTCGTGCCGCCGCACGACGGCTTCCGCGGACATGCCGGACGCGGCCGCGACGTCGGCCAGGTCCGGACCGTCGTAGTGCACCGGCACGACGATCTCGGCGGCCTCACGCGGTTCGGTGTCCACTGTGGACCGATGGAGGACGTCCTCGGCGAGCCGGTCGTGGTGGGTGCGGCCGGGGTCGAACCGGATGAGCAGGGTCCGCGCGGCCGGGACCAGTTCGAGGACGCCGTCCGGCGGATCCTGCTCCAGTGACGCGTGCAGCCCGAGCGCCTCCGACGGATCGTCGAAGTCGACCATGGCCGCACGCGCCCCATAGGGCAGCACTCGCATCATGCGACCTCGATGAACGATCCGATGTGGACACCGGACGCGTCGAGTCCCGCGCGGATCCGGCGCGCCAGTTCGACGGCACCGGGGGTATCGCCGTGCACGCACAACGAATGCGGCTGGAGCGCCAGCTCGGTCCCGTCGTCGGCGACGACCTTGCCGCTGGTCGCCATCGTGACCGCCCGGGAGGCGACCTCGTCGGCGTCGTGGAGTACGGCACCCGGCAGTTTCCGGGAGACGAGAAGGCCTTCGGAGGTGTACGCGCGGTCCGCGAACGCCTCGGCGTACGCGGGGAACCCGGCCTTTTCCGCCTGCTTGGCCATTTCCGATCCCGGCGGGCACAGCAGCGCGAGTCCGGGACGGAACCGCCGGATCGCCTCGACCACGGCGGCCGCCTGCTCCGGATCGACCGCCGCCGTGTTGTACAGCGCCCCGTGCGGTTTCACGTACCGCACGCTCGTTCCCGCCGCGCGGGCGAACGCGTCGAGCGCGCCGATCTGGTAGAGCACGTCGTCGGCCAGATCGGCGGGCGCGACGTCCATCGCCCGCCGCCCGAAGCCCGCCAGATCGCGGTAGGCGACGTGGGCGCCGATGACGACGCCGCGCTCCGCCGCGCGTTCGCAGACCCGCCGCATCACCGACGGGTCGCCGGCGTGGAAGCCGCAGGCGACGTTCGCGCTGGTGACGATGTCGAGCATGGCGTCGTCGTCGCCCATCTTCCAGGCGCCGAAACCTTCGCCCAGGTCACTGTTGAGATCCATCAGGCCACCCTGAACTCACTGTCGAGTTTGTCGGTCACGAACATGTAGCCGGGCGCGTGCGTGATCGCGAACGGCGGCCGCGAGGCCATCAACGCCGCCTGCGGGGTCACGCCGCACGCCCAGAACACCGGCACGTCGCCGGGGGCCGCGTCGACCGGGTCGCCGAAATCGGGTTTGCCGAGATCGGCGATGCCGAGCGCGGCGGGGTCGCCGATGTGCACCGGCGCACCGTGCACGGCCGGCATCCCGCGGGTGACGCGCACGGCGTCGTCGATGCGGCATTCGGGGATCTGCCGCATCGAGACCACCATCGGCCCGTGCAGCCGTCCGGCCGGGACGCATTCGCGGTTCGTCACGTACATCGCCACGTTGCGGCCCTGCTCGACGTGCCGCAGCGGGATGCCCTCCGCGGCCAGTGCCGATTCGAAGGTGAAACTGCAGCCGATCGAGAACGTGACCATGTCGCTGCGCCACAACCCGGTCGCGTCCGCGAGCTCGCCCGCCAGCGCGCCGTTCTGCCAGACGCGGTAGCGCGGCAGGTCGGTGCGCAGATCCGCGCCGGACGCCAGCCGGGTCGACGGATCGCCGGGATCGCTGACGTCGAGCACCGGACAGGGCTGCGGGTTCCGCTGGCAGAACAGCAGGACGTCGTAGGCCCAGTCCTCGGGGACGGCGATCAGGTTGGTCTGGGTGAAGCCGTTCGCCCAGCCGGTGGTCGGGCGGGCCGTGCCCGCGCGGAACAGGGCGCGGGCCTCGGCGGGGGACAACGTCGCCGGGTCGTCGAAGGTGGTCATCGCGGTGCCTCCTCTTCCGATTGTGGTCACAGCAGTTCGCGGCCGCGAGTCTCGGGCAGGCCGAGCAGCGCCAGCACGGCGATCCCGTAGCCGACCGCGCCGAACACCATCGCGCCGCCCGCGCCGAGGAAACCGACCACGGCGGGGAACGTCGCGCCGATGGCCCGGCCGAGGTTGTAGGTGAAACCCTGCCCGGTCCCGCGCAGCGCCGACGGGTACAGCTCCGCGAGGAAGGCGCCGAACCCGCTGAAGATCGCGGACATCGAGAACCCGAGCGGGAAGCCGAGGAACAGCACGAGCGTGTTCGCGCCCGCCGGGATCTGCGTGTAGGCGACGATGAGGCCCGCCGACAGCACCGAGAACAACAGGAAAGTCTTCTTGCGGCCCAGGAGATCCGTGAGGTAGCCGCCGGTGACGTACCCGATGAAGGCGCCGGAGATCAGGAACGCGAGATAGCCGCCGGTGCCGATGACGGTGAGGCCGCGGGTGGTCTTCAGGTAACTCGGCAGCCAGGTCGCGAGCGTGTAGTAACCGCCCTGGACACCGGTGGCGAGCAGCGCGGCGAAGAACGTCGTGCGCAGCAGGTCTGGCTTGAAGATCCCCGCCAGCGAACCGCGTTCCTTCTTCGTGGCGCGGGCCGCTTCGGCGACGGGCGCGTCCTGGACGTTGCGGCGGACCCACAGCACCAGCAGCGCCGGGATGACGCCGGTCCAGAACATGACGCGCCACGCGACGTCCGGGCTCCAGATGCTGAAGACCACCGTGTAGACGACGACGGACAGCGCCCAGCCGACCGCCCACGCGCTCTGCACGAAGGCGACGGTCCGGCCGCGGTACTTCGCCTGCGAGTACTCCGCCACCAGCGCGGCGCCGGCGGCCCATTCGCCACCGAAGCCCAGGCCCTGCAGGGCGCGGAAGATCAGAAGCGTCTCGAAGTTCGGCGCGAACCCGCAGAGCACGGTGAAGACCGTGTACATCGCGATGGTGATCTGGAGGGTGCGGACCCGGCCGATGCGGTCGGCCAGGACGCCCGCGCCGATCCCGCCGATCGCCGAGACCACCAGCGTCGTGGTGCCGAGCAGACCCGCCTCGCCGCCGGAGAGGCCGTAGTAGGCGGTGATCGCGGCCAGGCCCAGCGGGAGGGTCTGGTAGTCGAACGAGTCGAGCCCGTATCCGCCGAACGCGCCGACGAAGGCCCGGCGGCCTCGCGAACCGAGCGTGCGGAACCAGGCGAAGGGGCGTGTGTCTTCGGTAGTGGCTGTCGCGTCCATCGGCACCTCCAGAGGTGGATCCCATCGTGGCACGGGTCACATGGGAAGCCACTGTAGGTATTGTTCAACAATTCCACAAGAGGATCCTTGGCTGGGCCTCTTGTAGCCGGTTAGGATCGGTCACGTGACGATCGCGGAGGGTGGTCCTGCCTCGGTTCAAGGACTCGAAGCGGATCGCGGCATGGTGAGCCGCACCAGTACGGCGGAAAGGGTGGCGGGCGTCCTCCGCACGCGCATCGCGGAAGGGTTCTTCCTGCCCGGCGTCCGGCTCTCGGAGCACGACATCGGCTCGGCGCTCGGCGTCTCCCGCAACACGCTGCGCGAGGCGTTCCGGCTGCTGACGCACGAACGCCTGCTGACCCACGAGCTCAACCGCGGCGTTTTCGTGCGGGTGCTGCCCGTCGAGGACGTCGTCGACCTCTACAAGGTGCGCAAGGTCGTCGAGTGTTCGGCGGTGCGGGCGGTGACGGAGAAGCCGCCGACGTTCGCGAAGCTCGCGCGACTGGTCGAGGACGGCAAGCTCGCCGAACGGAGTGAGCGCTGGCAGGACCTCGGCACCGCGAACATCCGGTTCCATTCGGCGCTCGCCGCACTGAGCGGCAGCGAGCGGATCGACGAGCTGATGCGCGGCATCCTGGCCGAGCTGCGGCTGGTGTTCCACATGATGGCCGACCCGCGGCGCTTCCACGAGCCGTACCTCAAGCGCAACGCGGAGATCCTCGAACGCCTCGAGGCCGGCGACGGCCTCGGCGCCGAGAAGCTCCTCGCGCAGTACCTCACCGACGCCGAAAACCAGCTCGTCGAGGCCTACGCCGAGCGCTCCCCCTGACGCGTTTCGTCCTCTGAATGCGGTAGTTCGACCACGAACCACCGCATTCAGAGGACGAAACGCGTGGGGGTGCTAGGGGGTGACCCACTTCTGGTTCGCGCCACCGCCGCAGGTCCAGATCTGGAGTCTGGTCCCGTTCGCCGAGCTGTTCCCGGTGGCGTCCAGGCATTTGTTCGCCTGCGGGTTCACGATGTCGCGCGCGCCGCTGATCGCCCATTTCTGCGCGCCGGTTCCGTTGCAGTCCCACAGTTGCACGGCCGTGCCGTCCGCGGTCCCGCCGCCGGAGACGTCCATGCACTTGCCGAGCGCGCGGAGCGTGCCGTCGCCGCCGACGGTCCAGTTCTGCGCGGCGTTCCCGTTGCAGTCGGTGATCTGGATCGGGGTGCCGTTGGCGGTGTTCGCCCCGGCGACGTCGACGCATTTGCCGCCGATACCGGTGATCCGCCCGGTCCGGCCGGCGGTGTCGCTGGAGTTGACGTGCACGTAGTCGACCACGAGCCGCTGCGGGAAGACGGTGCTGGAGTTCGGGTCACCCGGCCAGTAGCCGCCGACGGCGAGGTTCAGGATCAGGTAGAAGGGATGGTCGAACACCCACCGGTTGCCGTTGAGATCGGCGGGAGTGCGGGTCTGGTAAAGGTTTCCGTCCACGTACCACTTGATCTGGTTCGGCGCCCAATCGACGGCGTAGGTGTGGAAGTCGTCGGAGAAGTTCGGGCCGTTGTAGGCCGCGCCGATGCCGCCCGCGCCGGAGTAACCGGGGCCGTGGAGGGTGCCGTGCACCGTGTTCGGCTCGAAGCCGACGTTCTCCATGATGTCGATCTCGCCGCTGTTGGGCCAGCCCACGTTGCCGATGTCGGCGCCGAGCATCCAGAACGCGGGCCACATCCCTTGTCCGCGCGGCAGTTTCATCCGGGCTTCGAACCGGCCGTAGGTCTGGGTGAACTGGCCCTGTGTGGACAGCCGCGCCGAGGTGTACTCGCAGCGCCCGTACCAGCAGTTGTAGTTGCCCGGGTTCTCCTTCTTCGCGGTGATGACCAGATTGCCCTGGCCGTCGAGCGCCGCGTTGTTCGTCCCGGACGTGTACCACTGCCGCTCGTGGTTGTTCACGTTGTCGCCGGTCTCGAAATGCCACTTCGAGGTGTCGATGCCCGCGCCGGCGGGTCCGTTGAAGTCGTCGGTGAAGGTCGCGGCCATGACCGCGGCCTCGGCGGGCGGGGTCTGCGTGGTGGCCGGGAGTGAGCCGAGGAGAACGCCGGCGGCGAGGTACGCCGCCCAGCGGAAGCGGGAGGAGATGGACATCGTTGTCGCCTCTCTTCGCAGGCGGAAAATCACTTTGTTGTGCCTGACAACAAAGTATGCATGGTCTCAACCACTGCGACAAGACGTATTTTTCGACCTCGAATTAAGGTCAGGCGGCGGTACCCCGCTTCGATCCGGCCGTCCGCGGGTCCGCGCCCTGCTCCAGAAGGGCGGCGACCGGAAGGGTGGCGGCTCCTATGGCGACGGCGTCCGGCCCCAGCTGCCCGAGTTCGATCTCGGTCTGGTCGAACACGTGCGCCAGCGCGTGCTCGCTCGCCACGCGCCGGATCTCGGGGAGGTAGTGCTCGCCGAGCGCGAGTCCGGCCCAGCCGCCCAGCACGATCCGCTCCGGGTTGAACAGATTGATCAGATTGCCGATCCCGGCGCCGAGATAACCCGCGGTCTCTTCCAGCACCTTGGCCGCGGCCTTGGCCTTGCCCGCGGACTCCAGCAGGGCCGCGAACTGCGTCTGCTCGTCCTCGTCCGACGCCGTCTTTCCGCCGCGCGCCTTGCGATACCGGGCGAGGACGCCCTCCGCGCCGACGTAGGACTCCAGGCAGCCGCGTGCTCCGCAGCGGCATTCCTGCCCTCCGTAGACGATCGTCGTGTGGCCCCATTCACCCGCGCTGCTGGTGGAACCCCGGTACGTGGTGCCGTCGGTGACCACGGCCGCGCCGACGCCGGAGCCGATCAGCGCGATCACCGCGTGCCGGGCGCCACGACCCGCGCCGAACCACATTTCGCCCTGGCCCTGGGTTTTCGCGCCGTTGTCGACGAACAGCGGCAACTCGACACCCTCCGCGCGCAGGAGGTCGGTGAGTGGAACCTCTTTCCAGCCGATGGTGGGCGCGTGCACGCGGAGCGCCTCACCTTGCTGGACGGTGCCGGGCACGCCGACACCGACACCGAGCACGGTCGCCTCGTCGATCCCCGATTCCGCGATCACTTCCCGGAGTCCGGACGCCACCTGGGTGACCGCCGCTGCCGCGTCCGGGCGCCGGGAGGCGAGGGGATGCTCGACGGTGGCGAGCCGGTTCATGGTGAGGTCGAACAGCTCGACCTTCACCCCGGTCTCGCCGATGTCGACGCCCGCGACATGGCCGTACGCCGGGTCGACGCGGAGCAGGACGCGCGGCCTGCCGCCGTCGGATTCGACCAGGCCGGCCTCGACGATGAGGCGTTCTTCGCCGAGTTCGGCGGTCACGTTGCTGACGGTCGCGGCGCTCAAACCCGTCAGACCGCTCAATTCGTGGCGGCTGAGCGGGCCGTCGAAGTAGAGTTTCGACAGGAGGAGGGAACGGTTGTGCCGCCGCAGGTCACGGACGGTGGTGCGCTTGGCAGGCATGCGGATACCCATCTTATGGCGGCGGACCTTTCCAGGATGCCCCACGACCTTAGCCTCCGCCATGTATCAACTGGTGAAATAAGGCGGGAAGAGGGTCATGACGGGGGAGGACGAGCTCATCGGCTCCTTGCCGCCGGACTTCCGGTGGGGGGTCGGCAGCTCGGCGTACCAGATCGAAGGCGCGGTAGCCGAAGACGGACGAACACCGTCCATTTGGGACACCTGGGCCCAGTCGCCGTGGTCGGTCGACAACGGTGACACCGGTGAGATCGCCTGCGACCACTACCACCGGATGCCCGCCGACATCGCGCTGCTCAAGGAACTCGGCGTCGACACCTACCGGTTCTCCGTCTCCTGGCCCCGGGTTCAGCCGCGCGGACGCGGCGGCGTCAACCCCGCCGGGATCGCCTTCTACGACCGGCTGGTCGACGAACTGCTCAACACCGGCATCGATCCCTGGCTGACGCTGTACCACTGGGATCTGCCCCAGCACCTCGAAGACGCGGGCGGCTGGCCCGCGCGCGACACCGCCGTCCGGTTCGCCGATTACGCGATGCTCGTGTTCGAGCGGCTCGGCGATCGTGTCCGCCACTGGACCACGCTGAGCGAGCCGTGGTGCACGGCGATGCACGGGTACGTCCACGGCGTGATGGCGCCCGGCCGCCGGGACGCGAAGGCGGGGATGGCGGCGGCGCATCACCTGCTGCTCGGCCACGGTCTCGCCGTGCGGCGGATGCGGGAACTCGCGAAGCCCGGCACGAAGTTCGGCATCACGCTCAATCTGAGCACCGCCGACCCGGAAACACCCAGCGAGGCCGATCGCGAAGCCGCCCGCTTCGAGGACGGGCTCGGGACGCGGTTCTACCTCGACGCGCTCGTGCACGGCCGGTACCCGGAGGATGTCCTCGAGACCCTCGCGCGCCAGGGCATCCGCCTGCCGTCCGAGCCGTGGGATCCGTCGATCATCGCGGCACCGCTCGATTTCCTCGGCGTCGACTACTACTTCGGGACGCGGTACTCCGGCGTGGAGGAGAACGGGAACGCGGTGGAGCACTTCGGGTTGCCCGCGTTCCGCAAGGTCCCGTTCGGGGCGCCGTCGACGGCGCTGGGCTGGGAGATCCTGCCGCACAAGCTCACCGAACTGCTCGTCCGGATCGGCCGGGACTACCCGGGCTTGCCGCTGTACGTCACCGAAAACGGCGCCGCGTTCGCCGACGTCCCCGACGAGACGGGCTTCGTCCGCGACGACGACCGCGCCGCGTACCTGTCCGCGCATATCGCCGCCACGGCCGCCGCACGGCAGGCGGGCGCGGACGTGCGCGGCTACTTCGCATGGTCCTTTTTGGACAGTTTCGAATGGGCGTACGGCTACGCGAAACGGCTCGGCCTGGTCCGGGTCGATCGGGAGACGCAGGCGCGGACGATCAAGCAGAGCGGGCTGGCCTATCGCGACGTCGTCCACCGGGTCCGGGTGCGCGGCAGCCGGCGGTAGGGCCTGCTCCACCATCGAACCGGCGGCCCGCTCCATTCTTCCCGATGGCCCGGCGTTCTAGGTTCGGCAACGGAAAGTTGTTGCCGGTACTGGAAAACGTGGGGGGCAGTGATGACCGTCAGGCTAGAACGACGTGACCAGCCGGAGGCGGCGCCACGGAAACCGTGGTGGCGAAGGCCCTGGGTGGGGCCGATGGCCGTCATCGTCGTGGTGTTCCTGGCCTTTTCGATGCCGCCGTATCTGTCGCTGGACCCGTCGCAGTCGCGGGTGCCGCAGCCGCCGGGGTTCACCTCGCACTACTGGTTCCTCTCGGCGCACGTGCTGTTCGGCTCGATCGCGATGATCTCCGCGTTGCTGCAGATCTGGCCGTGGTTCCGGGCGAAGTATCCGGCGGTGCACCGGAAACTCGGCCGCGTGTACGTCTTCGCCGGGGTGCTCCCGGCCGGAGTGATGGCGCTGACCGTCGGCGCGCTGAGCCCGTTCGGCCCGACGACGCGGGTGGCCAACGTCGTGGCCGGGGTGCTGTGGCTGGCGTGCACGTTCGCCGGCTGGCGCGCGGCACGGCAGCGCCGGTTCGCCGACCACCGCCGCTGGATGGTCCGCAGTTTCGCGCTGACCATGTCGATCATCGTCAGCCGGGTGGTCGGGCCGATCGCGATGATCACGCTGGAACCGCTGATCCCGACCACGTTCGGCGGCAGCGGGCTGGCCTACCTGCAGTCGGTCTCGGCGATCACCGCCTGGTTGAGCCCGACGCTGGTCCTGCTCGCCACGCAATGGCACCTCGACCGGCGTCCGGCTAAGAAGAAGCCAGCGATCGCGCGATGATCGTGCGCTGCACTTCGGACGCGCCTTCGTAGATCCGCGGCGCCCGGACCTCGCGGTAGAGGTGTTCGAGCAGATGCCCTCGCCGCAGCGCCCGGGCGCCGTGGATCTGCACGGCCGCATCGACGACGTACTGCGCGGTCTCGGTGGCGAACAGTTTCGCCATCGCGGCCCGGCCGGCGAGGTTCCGCTCGCCCGCGTCGTACGCGGCGGCCGCGGCGTAGACGAGCAGGCGCGACGCTTCGGTGCGGGTCGCCATTTCGGCGAGGGTGTGCGCCACGGTCTGCTGTTTCAGCAGCGGCCCGCCGAACGCCACCCGGGTCCGGGCGTGGGCGACGGCGGCGTCGAGCGCGGCCTGCGCCATCCCGACGGCGAACGCGCCGACACTCGGCCGGAACAGGTCCAGCGTCCGCATCGCCACGCCGAAGCCGCGGTCCTGTTCGCCGAGCAGTTCGTCGCGTTCGACGCGGACGCCGTCGAAGACCAGGGTGCCGATGGGATGCGGGCTGACGAGGTCGAGATGCTCGCCCGTCAGCCCCGCGCGATCAGCCGGAACGACGAACGCGGAGACCCCGCGCGATCCCGCTTCCGGGGTGGTGCGGGCGAAAACGCTGTAGAAGTCGGCCTCGGGGGCGTTGGAGATCCACATCTTCTCGCCGGTGAGCCGCCAGCCGTCGCCGTCGGGCTCGGCGGCGAGCTCCAGCGCGGCCGCGTCCGAACCCGCGTTCGGTTCGGTGAGCGCGAAAGCGGCGACGGCGTCGCCCGCGGCGACGGCGGGAACCCACTTCGCGACCTGCGAGTCTTGGCCGGATTGCAGCACCGGGTACGTGCCCAAACCCTGTAGCGCCAACGCCGTCTCGGCCTCGGTGCTCTGGCTGGCCAGGGATTCCCGCAGGATGCAGAGATCCGTCGCGGCGGCCTCCCGGCTCGGGCTGCCGCCGTCGACCCCGGGGAAGAGCCGGGCGAGCAGGCCGAGCGCGCCCATTTCCTTGAGCAGCGGCCGGTTGACCGCGCCTTCGGTGCCGGATTCGGCCAGGGGGCGGAGCTTTTCGGCGCCCAGCCGCCGGACTTCTTCGGCGAAAGACTGCTGCTCGGGGCTCAGTGCGAAGGCGGTCATCGGTCGCTCCCAGGTCGCCAGCGGGCGTGCGCGGTGCCGGGTTCCCCCGAGCGCAGCAGTTCCAGCCGTGGTTTCGGCCCGTCGGTGCGGCCGCCCTGCGGTTTCCGGCTGCCCGCCGCGAACTGCTTCGGCCACGGCATCGGGTAGCCCTGCTCGGCGGCGGCGTGCAGTGTCCACTGTGGATCGTAAAGGTGGGTTCTGCCGAGGGCGCACAGATCCGCGCGGCCCGCGAGGATCAGCGAGTTGACGTCGTCGTAGGAGGAGATCGCGCCGACGGCGATCACCGCGACTCCGTACTCGCGCCCGATCTCGTTGCGGATCCGGTCGGCGTACGGCGTCTGGTAGCTGCGGCCGTACTCGGGCTTCTCCTCGCTGACGACCTGACCGGTCGACACGTCGATGCCGTCGGCGCCGTGCTCGGCGAACGCGCGGGCGATCTCGACGGCGTCGTCGACGTCGATTCCGCCGTCGTACCAGTCGGTCGCGGAGATGCGGACCGTCATCGGCCGCTCAGCAGGCCACGCGGCACGGACGGCGTCGAAGACTTCGAGCGGGAAGCGCAGCCTGTTCTCCAGTGAGCCGCCGTACTCGTCGGTGCGCCGGTTGGTCAGCGGGGACAGGAACGACGACAGCAGGTAGCCGTGCGCGCAGTGCAGTTCGAGGAGGTCGAATCCGGCGCGCGCGGCGGCGGCCGCGGCCTGCGCGAACTGATCGCGGATGCCGTCCAGCTCGGCCTTCGTGAGTTCGCGCGGGGTCTGGTTCGCTTCGCTGTACGGGATCGCGGACGGGGCGCAGATCTCCCAGTTGCCTTCGGGGAGCGGCTGGTCGATGCCGTCCCACATCAGTTTCGTGGAACCCTTGCGCCCGGAATGGCCGAGCTGGACCCCGATCCGCGCGGGCGAGTGCCCGTGGACGAAATCAGTGACCCGCTTCCACGCTCGCTCTTGTTCCTCGGTGTACAGACCGCCGCAACCCGGGGTGATCCGGCCGGTCTCGGAGACGCAGACCATCTCCGTCATCACCAGGCCGGCGCCGCCGAGCGCCTTGCTGCCCAGATGGACCAGGTGGAAGTCGGTCGGGACGCCGTCCTCGGAGGAGTACATGTCCATCGGCGAGACGACGACGCGGTTCGGCAGGTCCAGGTTCCCGATGCGGAACGGCTGGAACATCGGCGGCCGTACGTCGGTGTCCAAAGTGGACGCGAACCAGGTGTCCAGTTCCGCGGTGAACTCGGGATCGCGCAGCCGGAGGTTCTCGTAGGTGACACGGCGGCTGCGGGTGAGGATGTTGAACGCGAACTGCGCCGGATCCTGATGGGTGTACTGGCCCAGGTTCTCGAACCATTCGAGGCTCGCCTGCGCGGCACGCTGGGTCGAGGTGACGACCGGCCTTCGTTCCGCCTCGTAGGCCTGCAAGGCACTGTCCATATCGGACTGTTCGTGCAGGCAGGCGGCGAGTGCGAGGGCGTCCTCCATGGCGAGTTTCGTGCCGGAACCGATGGAGAAATGCGCGGTGTGCGCGGCGTCGCCGAGCAGGACGACGTTCTCGTGCCGCCAGCTCGCGCAGCGCACGGTGGCGAAGGCGGTCCACTTCGAGTTGTTGGCGAACACCTGGTGGTCGCCGAGGACGTCCGCGCACAGCTCGCGGATGAGCTCGATCGACTTCTCGTCGCTCTCGCCCGGCGTCAGTGAGGTCGCGGCGATCTCGCCGAACGCGCGCTGCCAGACGTCCTCGTGCAGTTCGAGGATGAACGTGCTCGCGGTGTCGCTGTACGGATAACCGTGGATCTGCATGATCCCGTGCGGGGTTTCCAGGACGTGGAACTTGAAGGCGTCGAAGACGAGATCCGTGCCGAGCCAGATGTACTTGCAGCGCCTGGTCTGGATGCTCGGCCGGAAGCTCTCGGAGAGGGCGTTGCGGGTCGGCGAGTTGACGCCGTCCGCCGCGACGACGAGGTCGTATTCGGCGCTCGCGTCGGCCGCGCTCGGCGCCTCGGTGCGGAACCGGACGTCGACGCCGAGCTCCGCGCACCGTTCCTGAAGGATGCCGAGCAGCCGTTTGCGGCTCATCGCGGCGAACCCGTGCCCACCGGAGGTGTGCACCGTGCCGCGGAAGTGGACGTCGATGTCGTCCCAGCGCGCGAACTCGCGGCGCATGGCCGCGTGGATCTCCGGATCGGCGTGCTCGATACCGCCGAGGGTCTCGTCGGAGAACACCACCCCGAACCCGAAGGTGTCGTCGGGCGCGTTGCGCTCCCAGACGGTGATCTCGTGATCGGGATGGAGCTGTTTCGCCAGCGTGGCGAAGTAGAGCCCCGCCGGGCCGCCGCCTAACACCGCGATACGCACGTCGGTCAGGGTATGTCGCGGTATGTACGACCGTCAACGATACGGGATATGCTGACCCGTATGGAGCGCATCAACCCGCCCGAGCTCGGCCGCCCCTCCGGCTTCTCGCACGCCGTCGCGGCGAGTGGCCGGTTCGTCTTCCTCGCCGGTCAGACGGCGTTGGACGCGGAGAACCGCATCGTCGGCGACGGTGTGGTCGAGCAGTTCGAACGCGCGCTGTCCAATCTGCTCGCCGCGTTGCGCGCGGCGGGCGGGAAGCCGTCGGACCTGTGCAGCGTGACCATCTACATCGTCGACATGGACGACTACCGGGCCCACGCGCGCGAGATCGGCGCGGTGTGGAAGCGGCTGGCCGGGAGCGAATACCCCGCGATGGCAGGGATCGGTGTCAGCCGGCTTTGGGACGTGGAAGCGCTGGTCGAGGTGCAGGGCTTCGCGGTCGTCTAAGGCAGTGTCGTTTAGGGCAGTGTGCGCGAGACGTGCGCGGCCGCGGCCTCGCCCAGCCGCGAGTGCAGCGTGAAGAACAGGTCGGCGGCCCGGATCCCGGCCCAGCCCGGCGGCAGCAGTTCGGCGGGCAGGCCCGGGTCGAGGTACGGCAGCCGCCGCCAGTCGGTCAGCACCCGGACGTAGTCGGCGAACGCTTCGGCCTCGTCCGTGGTCTTGCGCCGCTGCCACCGCCGGAGCGCGGCCGCGTGCTCGTCGACGAAGGCGGTGTACAGCGCTTCGAGCTGGTCGAGGTCCCACCACTCGCGGATCTTCTCCCGCACGTCGCCGAACGCGAGGTGCTCGGCGTGGAAGAGATCGGCGTAGCCCTCGAGTTCGAGCCGGCGGAGCATGTCGGACGTCGCGTCACGCAGATGCGAGGGCGCGATCCAGACGCCGGACGACGCGGTCCCGAAACCGAGCCGGGCCAGTTGCGTGCGCAGAACGTGCCTTTTGTGCCGTTCGGCCTCCGGGACGGAGAACACCGCGAGCAGCCAGCCGTCGCCGGGGGTGGCGCGTTCGCGGCGGAAGATCCGCTCGTCGCCTTCGCGCAGGATCGCCAGCGCGGTCTCGGAAAGCTCGTACCCGGCGGCCCCGTCGCGGCGCACCGCGGACAGGATCCCGCGCCGCTTCAACCGGGAGATCGACGACCGGACGGCCGGTTCCTCGACGTCCACAACGGCCAGCAGGTCGATCAGGGAACGGACGGAGAGCCAGCCGCCCTCGCCGCGCGAGTAGAGGCCGTACACGGTCACGATCAGCTGGCGCGGTTGCGCCGTTCGCCCCGCGCCGTCGACTTCGGTTGCCTCCGACACGGCCGTCACCCGGTCACCATACAACGGCGATGAGCTCATGTTTCGGTCGTGACCGAAGCGTTCCGCACTTAGCGTCACGGTATGGAGAATCCCCTGATCGAAGCCCCCGTTCCGCCGGTGCCCCAGGACGTCGAGCTGGGTGGCGTCCGGTGGTTGCGGGCGAACGTCGCCCGGTTCAGCCGCCCGGAGGACCACGCGCGGCGGCGAGCGCTCGTGCTCACCGAGCTGGCGCCGATGGGCTCTTTGCGGGACAAGGCTTTCACGCTCGCCAAGGCGATGCGGGACGAAGTGGAGCGGGTTCCGGTCGCCGTACTCGCCGCGGAACTCGGCCTGCCCGACGTTTCCCGCGATATCGCGACGGTTTCCGCCGCCTACCACCCGCATACGGAAATCGGGGACGACGCCGAGGAAGCCATGCGGCGGCTGGTCGAGGCCTGCGGCGGTGCCGCCGACGAGCGGACGGCCGCGCGGATCGGGCTCCTGGTGCAGGCCTGCGACGCGACGGCGAAGCTGCTCGGCAAGGCGCTGGCCGCCCATCGGCCCGGTGAGGACGCCGAAAGCCTGATCGACCGCGTGCTGCGTGAGGATCCGCCGGTTCGGATCACCCGGAGGTGGGTCGGCGGCGAGGTGGTCGAGGTGGACCTGTCGGAGCATCCGTTCGGAGCAGGGCCGAAACACTGCCCAGGGGAGGCGTCGGCGCGGCAAGTGGCCGCGGGGATTCTCGACGCCCTGCTGTGCTAAGACTTACCCCGGTCATCTGGAACTGGGGAGTCTTTCGATGCTGTATTTCAATGGTTTCTTCGGCGTTCTCACGCTCGGTCTGTGGATCTTCTGCATCGTCGACGTGATCACCACGGACGAGGGATCGTGCCGCAACATGCCGAAGGGGATGTGGCTGCTGCTGGTGCTGATCGTCCCGCTGATCGGCTCGATCGTCTGGCTGGTCGCCGGGCGTCCGCAGCACGCCGCCCGCGCGCCGCGCGGACGGTACGAACGGGAGACGCCGGCGTTCCCGGAGTACGACCGTCCGGGCCGCTTCGCCGCGACGAGCGCGGCCGACGACGAAGAGTTCCTCCGTAAGTGCCGGGAGCGCGCCGAGGAGCAGCGCCGCAAGGCCCGTGAAGGCTGAGTAGCCTCGGCGGAGAGATCGACACTGGAGGAAGAGGAATGTCCGAAGCACTCGACTGGAACAAGAACATCATCAAGGAGTTCCGCGAGAACGAGGGGAAGGTGGGCGGTCCGTTCGAGGGCGGCTCGCTGCTGCTGCTCACCACCATCGGGGCGAAGAGCGGCGAACCGCGCACGTCGCCGCTCGCGTACGCGCAGGAGGACGGCAAGTACATCGTCGCCGCGTCGTACGCCGGGGCGGACAAGAACCCGGCCTGGTACCACAACATCGTCGCGAACCCGAAGGTCACCATCGAGGTGGGCACGGAGAAGTTCGAGGCGACCGCGACCGTCGTCCTCGAAGACCGCGCCGAGCGTGACCGTCTGTACGCGAAGATGGTCAGCCTGATGCCGGGCTTCGCGGACTACGAGCAGAAGACCGACCGGGTGATCCCGATCGTCACCATCTCGCGCTGATTCGCATTCAGTCCTCTGGATGCGGTACTTGCGCGTGCAACTACCGCATTCAGAGGACGAAACGCGAGGGGTCAGCGCGCGCCGCTCGGGTCGGCCGATCGTGCGTGGGCTGAAGGCTCCCTTCACCGCGTCCGATGCGGCAAAGGGAGCCTTCACCTCGGGCGGATATTGGTCGTGAGTGGCGTTTCGGGTCAGAACCCTGTCCTCTGTACCTACCGGTCCGAAGTCCGTGAAGGCCCTCCTTGAGGGACCCGGGGTCCCTCAAGGAGGCCTTCACGGACTAGGCACACAGGCGCGCGGTGTGAGCCAAGGCGGAACTCGCGTGATCAGGGACGTGACTCGCGTGACTGGAGGCCGCACTCGCGAGTTCCGCCTTCAATCACGCGAGTTCCGGCTTCGATCACGTGAGTGCGTGCCGCGTGGTCGTGAGTGGCGTTTCGGGTTAGAACCCGAAACGCCACTCACGACCAACTGCATCGACGCGGTACTTGCGCGTGCAACTACCGCATTCAGAGGACGAAACGCGAGGGGTCAGCGTGCGCCGCTCGGGGCTTCGACGGCGTCCGGGCGCTTGAGCTCGGCTTCGGCCGCGCGCAGCGCCTTGCGCTCCTGGCGGCGCGCGATCAGCTTCTTGCCGGTGAGGATCATCGGCTGCTCCACCCAGCGGTGGATGAGGTCCGCGATCCCGAGCCCGACCGCGAACACGGTCAACGCGCTGATCATCCGGTGCTCGCCCAGCGGCGGGATCGCCGCGACCACGGCGAAGTGCACCGGGCCCTGCAGCAGGTAGAGCGAGTACGAGCGCTCACCGACGAAGCGCATCACCTTCGTCGCCAGCAGCCAGCGAAGCGGCCCCGGCGAGACCAGCACCACCAGCAACATCGCCGAGAGCAGGCCGTAGGCGATCAGCAGGCCGAGGTTGCTGCCGGTCTCCCACCACAGGCTTTCCATGTTGACGTGCAGCACGGCGAACGCGCCGAACACCGGGATCGCCGCGAGCGGATGGGTCAGCGGTTTGATCACCGCGTAGGACCGGCGGTAGTGCATCGCGATCGCCAGCACGCAGCCGATCAGCAGGATCGCGTAGTGCACGGTCGAGCGGTAGATCGGCACCTGCGGCCCGTTGAGCACCCAGCCGCTGGTGACCCCGACCAGCCCGGCCATCAGCGCGAACGCGGCGATCGCCAGCGCGAGCTTGCGCCAGGCCGCGGCCAGCCCGACGGCACCCGCGACCACCAGCAGGAACGGCCAGAACAGGTAGAACTTCTCCTCGATGCCCAGCGTCCACGAGCCGCTGAAGAAGTTGTCCGGGCCGTTCGGCTTGCTGCCGGGCAGGAACTCGTTGAAGAAGGTCAGGTAGTACTTCAGCGCGTGCGGGAAGTCGCGGGTGAAGAACTCCCCGCGCAGCCACACGAACACGATGATCCCGCCGAGGATCACCAGGTAGGGCGGCAGGATCCGGAACACCCGTCGCAGGTAGAACGCCGAAAGCGAGATCCGGCCGGTCCGGTCCTGCTCACGCAGCAGCAGCGTCGTGATCAGGAAACCGGACAGCACGAAGAAGATGTAGACACCGACCCAGCCGGACAGCCAGCTCCACTTCGGACCCGCGAAGTGGAAGAGGATCACGATGGTGGCCGCGATCGCGCGCAGCCCGTCGAGCGCGGGGAACCGACGCATGGCGAGGAACTCGTCATGGTCCAAAGTGCGCACAGTGCCCCCTAATGGCGGTATCGGCCCGGAAGTATACGGGTGCCGCCCACTGTGCCCTCGCCCCGGCTCGGGGCCTCCCACCAGCGGATTTCGGAGATCACCCAGCGTCACGCGCGGGTTCGACGTTATGGGTCAGCCGGAACCGGTTCGCCGGATCGACGGCCGCCTTGACCTCGGCGAGCCGCCGCAGATCGGCCGGGGAGTACACCTTGGCCGCTTCGTCGCCCGCGCCGCTGTCGCCATAGACGAAGGTCAGGAGCTTGCCGGTCGACTTGGGCTTCAGCGCGTCGAACAGCTTCCCGTGGGCCGCCTTGATCTCGGCCATGCCCGCGTCGTCCACGACGGACAGTGCGCGGACGGTGAAACGGGCTTCGCGGTCCCAGCCGACGCCGGGGTGCTCGGGCAGGTCGGACAGCGCGCCGCCGAGCAGGTCCAGCAGGACGACGGTCGGCACCGGGGCGCCGGGGCCGGCGTGTTCGAGGATCGCGTCGAGCATCGTGTCGTCCAGTTCGGACACGGTGGCGTTGTCGGCGCGGTAGCCGTGCGGGAACGGCGGCTCGTTCGCGATCTTCCCCGATTCGGTGAAGGGGATCTCGGCGAGCGTGTCACCCAGCACGGGGGCGGCGGCGCGCAGCGGGGCGACCAGGCGTTCGCCCTCGGCGGCATCGCCGAGGTAGGCGATGCGGATCTGCGCGACGTGCTGCCCGCGCAGCGGCTCGGGCACCATCGGCAGGTCGGGCATCGGGACCATGCCCAGCGACGACGTCATCTCGCGCGGCAGGTCCGCCGCCCAATCGCGCCAGGCGTGGAGTACGGCGGAGAGCGATTCGGTGCCGAACTGCAGGCTCCCGCCGTACAGCCGGGTGACCGGGACGAGCCGGAACTCCAGCGCGGTGACGATCCCGAAATTGTCGCGGCCGCCGCGCAGCGCCCAGAACAGGTCGCTTTCGGTGTCCGGGGTGGCGCGGCGGAGTTCGCCGTCGGCGGTGACGACCTCGATCGCGGTCACCTGGTCGGCGGCCAGCCCGTACTTGCGGCCGAGCAGGCTGAACCCGCCGCCGAGGGTGTAGCCGACGACGCCGACGCCGGGGAAGGAACCGCTCAGCGGCGCGAGCCCGTGCTTCGCGGCCGCCTCGATGACCGCACTCCAGCGCACGCCCGCGTCGACCCGTGCGACGCCGTCCTCGATCCGGATCCCGGTCATGCGGTGGGTGGTGACGAGGACGCCGCCCTCGAAGGGGACGCCCACGCCGTGCCCGGTGGAGTGGACGGCGATCGGGAGATCGTGCTCGGCCGCGTGACGGACGGCCTCGACGACGTCGGCGGCCGAAGCGGCGGGCACGATGACGTCGGGCCGGCGGGGTACCGCGGTCTGGAAACCGGCGAGTTCGTTGTCGTATTCCGGGTCGCCGGAGCGGAGCATCGTGGTCATGGGACCAGCGTGATCCCGATTCGGCCAGAAGTCCAAGATCTGGTTTGTCTGGCAACTAGAATCATCGGTTATGGAACTGCGTCAGCTCGAATACTTCGTCGCGGTCGCCGAGGAAGCGAACTTCACCCGCGCCGCCGAGCGGCTGCACGTCGCGCAGCCCGGCGTCAGTGCCCAGATCCGCCGCCTCGAACGCGAACTCGGGCAGCCGCTGCTCGACCGGTCGGCCAGGGCGGTGCGGCTGACCGAGGTCGGCGCCGCCGCGCTCCCGCACGCCAGGGCCGCGCTCGCCGCCGTCGCCGGGGTGCGGCAGGCGGTCGACGATCTCACCGGCCTGGTCCGCGGCCAGGTCGCGATGGGCATGGTGTCCTCGCGCGGCCCGGTCAACCTGCCGGATCTGCTCGCGCGTTTCCACGAGCGGCATCCGGCCGTCGACATCACGCTCGCCGAGGCGACCTCCGACGTCCTGCTCGCGGGCGTCGCCGACGGCCGGTTCGACGTCGCGCTGATCGGGGTCTCCGGCGAACCACCGCCGGGGATCGGGCTGGAGGTCGTCCTCGACGAGCCGATGGTCGCCATCTCCGGGCCGGACGATCCGCTCACCGGACAGGCCACGATCACGTTGTCGGAACTGGAAAGCCGGTCGCTGGTGAGCCTGCCGAAGGGCACCGGCATGCGCGCGATCGTCGACGCGGCGTTCCTCGCCGACGGCGTGCAGCCGCGGGTGACGCTGGAGGCGGGCGATCCGAACGTCGTCGCCGAACTGGTCGGGCGCGGGCTCGGGGTCGCCGTGGTGCCGATGTCGCTGGCGACGCATTACACGAAACTGCACGCCATGAAGATCACGCGGCCGGCCGGATTGCGCGCGAAACTGGCGCTGGCCTGGCGGACGGAGGGGCCGGTCAGCCCCGCCGCCCGCGTGTTCATCAGTCAGGCACGGGCGCTGCTCGGGTTGTGAGCCGCCCCGTTTTCAGTCGCCACAGCGAAGTCACCTCCTTCGCGTCGGCTCGTCGATGCCTCGGCCGGATGTCCTCCCTGCCCACGACTTCGAGGCCGGACCGCTCGAAGGCGCCGAGCAGGTCTTCGCGACGGCGCAGACCCAGCAGTTCGGCGAGGTCGGAGATGATCAGCCAGCCCTCCCCGCCGGGTTCGAGGTGCCGCGGCAGCCGGTCGAGGAACGCCTTCAGCATCCGGCTTCCCGGGTCGTAGACGGCGCGTTCGAGCGGGGTGTGCGCGCGGGCGGGCAGCCAGGGCGGATTGCAGACGATCAGCGGTGCGCGGCCCGGCGGGAACACGTCCGCCTCAAGGGTTTCGACCCCGTCGAAGCCGAGCCGGGCGAAGTTCTCCCGCGCGCAGGCGAGCGCGCGGGGTTCGTTGTCCGTCGCCACCACGTGTTCGACTCCCCGATGCGCGAGGACGGCGGCGAGCACACCGGTCCCGGTGCCGATGTCGAAGGCGAGTTCCTTGGTGGGCAACGGAGTTCTCGCCACCAGATCGATGTACTCGCCGCGGACGGGGGAGAAGACCCCGTGGTGCGGGTGGATCCTCGCGCCGAGCGCCGGGATCTCGACGCCCTTCACCCGCCATTCGTGCGCGCCGACGACACCGAGCAGTTCGCGCAACGAGACCAGCGACGCGGCCTCGGACGGTCCGTAGACCTCGGTGCAGGCCTCGCGGACGTCCGGTCCGCGGCGCAACGGCAGGACGTGGCCCGGATCCAGCGGGACCAGCAGCCTGCCGAGGATCCGCGCCCGGCGCGACCGCTGGTTCCGCTGGTCCCGAAAGGTTTTCCCCGCCGCCGTACCGCATCGCCGGGACAACGCGGCGAGCAGATTCCGTGCGCCGGGGAAGTCGCCGTACCAGACGAGTCCGGTGCCGGACACGGCGAGCCGGAACGCCTCGTCGGCGGTGATGCGATCGTCGACGTCGACGAGACGTTCGGGGCGTTTCGTGCCGACGGTGGTCAGCCAGCGCCGACCACCGTCCTTTGTGGACAGGGGGTTCATGGTTTCCGTTCCTGTTTTCGCCCGCGGCGAAGAGACCCCGCGGGCTCCGTGGGGTGATTTCAGGAACGGCGGTTAGTGGACCGTCGCGGCATGAACCGGTGTCGACACGTAGCCGAGTTTAGCGGAACGACGCGGCGTGATCGGCCGCCCAGACCTCGAAGTCCAGGCCCGGCCTGCCGGTGACGTCCTGGACGGTCGAGGTGACCTCGCCCGGTTTCGTCACCAGCTCCCGGAATCCGGTCAGCATCGTGTCGACGACGAAGTCCGGCATCCTGGTGAGCAGTGCGGCACGGGCTTCGTCGAGCGGGAGTTCCTCCCAGCGCGCCGGGCGGCCCGCCGCCTCCCCGATGACGCGGACCTGTTCGGCCTGCGTGAACGGCCGCGTTCCGGTGAGCGTGTACTTCGCTCCGGCGTGCCCGTCGCCGGTCAGCGCTTCGACGGCCACCGCGGCGATGTCCTTCTCGTGGATCAGCGGCATCGACGCCTCGCCGTACGCGCCGCGGACGACGCCGTCCGTGCGGATCGACGGCGCCCAGCCGAGGGTGTTGGTCGCGAACGCGTGCGGCCGCAGGAAGGTCCACTCCACGCCCGCGGCTTCGATCGCCTCTTCGACGGTGCGATGCCAGGCGCCGATGGCGTTGTCCTGCTCCGCCAGTGAATCGTCGACGGCGCCCGAAGAAAGGAACACCACACGGTTCACCCGTTCCCCGAGCAACGACACCGTCGGCACCAGGGCCTCGGCGGCGCCGGAGAGCATCAGGAACACGGTGTCGACGCCGTCGAGCGCCGGTGCGATCGTTTCCGGTTTCGCCAGATCGCCGCGGACGCCGTCCGGTGGTGGGTTCCGGCTCAGCGGCCGGACCGGGACATCCCGTTCGCGCAGCTGGGCGACCACCTGTGAACCGACGTTGCCCGTCGCACCGGCGACCAGGATCGGCTTCATGCCGCCACCGCCGAGAAGACCGGGCGGTACCGCTTGACCGACCCGCCCGACATGCCCGGGTAGGTCTGCACCTTCTTCCACGCGTCCGTCGTCCCGATGCCGTCGGCGCCGGGGGCCGCGAGCGCGGCGAGGTGGGCTTCGGCGCTGACCCATTCGGCGTAGTTCAGCACGCGGGTCCCGTCGGTGCTCACGTGGAAGTACCCCGAGATCCCGCCCTTGGGGCGCGCGGGTTCGGACGCCAGGGCTTCGAAGACGAGGTCGATCCAGTCGCGTTGCCGCCGTTCGTCGGGTCCTTCGAACTCGACCGAGACGATCACGAGGCAGCCTGGCGTTCCTTCGCCGCGGTGGCCGCGGTAGAGCTGGAACACGGGCGCGCCGTCCAGGTTCTGGATGGCGTCTTCGCTGGTCCACTGCTCGTAAGTGAAGGCGCCGTCGTGGTCGATGCCTTCGTACGCGGTGAAGGAAATGAGCCCGTCGTGGCTCTTGTACGCCGCCCGTGCCGCGTCGGCGTCCGGCCATTCCCGAGCCACGACGACGTCGCGTCATCGGGTGTCGGCCAATGTCCTTTGTGGATGGTCATTTCGGAGGTCCCCTGTACTGTCATGCCTCCAGCATGAAACTTAAACAAGGGTTCAAGTCAAGCTAGGATCACGGGCATGTCCGAACTCCCCATCGGGGGCTGTCGCGGCGCAGAGCACACTTCGCCTCGTCGCGTTCATCCGCGCGTCGCACCATCTCGGCATCCCGCTCGAGGTGATCGGCGGCGTGCTCGACTTCCTGCCCGAGGGCGCCGCGCCGGATCACGCGTTCTGGCGGCGGGCATCCGCTTGCTGGAGCGCCGAGCTGAACAAACGCATCGAGCAGCTGGAGTGCATGCGGGACCGGTTCACCGAATGCATCGGCTGCGGCTGCCTGTCCTTCGATCAGTGCGTGCTGGTGAACCCCGGCGACTTCCTCGCCGCCAAGGGGCCCGGCCCGGCGCGGCTGATCACCGACTGAGCACGGCCAGTTTTCGTTCCAGCAGCCGTCGTTCGGCGCTGTTCCCCGCCTGCCGGATCGCCTCTTCGTACTCCTGGGCGGCTTCGGTCGTCCGGCCCGCGCGATGCAGCAGATCGGCGCGGATGGCGTGATAGAGGTGGTATCCCTCCAGGTCGAGGGCGTCGATCACGTCGAGCGCCTTCTCCGGGCCGCGTACCTCGGCGACCGCGACGGCCCGGTTGAGCGCCACGATCGGCGTCGGATTCATCGCGAGCAGCAGGTCGTACAGCTCGACGACCTGCGCCCAGTCGGTGCTCGCCGTGTCGGCGGCGTCGCTGTGGACGGCGTTGATCGCCGCCTGGATCTGGTACGGCCCCGGCTGGTTCCGGCGCAGGCAGGCGCGGACCAGCGTCTGTCCTTCGGCGATGAGCGCCCGGTCCCAGCGTGACCGGTCCTGCTCCGCCAGCAGCACGACCTCGCCGTCTTCACCGGTCCGGGCGGCGCGGCGCGATTCGGTGAGCAGCATCAGCGCCAGCAGCCCGGTGGCCTCCGGTTCGTCGGGCATGAGGCCGGCCAGCAGCCTGCCGAGCTGGATCGCCTCGGCGCACAGGTCCTCGCGCACCAGCCGCTCACCGGAACTGGCCGCGTAGCCCTCGTTGAACACGAGGTAGATCACGGCGAGCACCGAACGCAGCCGGTCCGGCAGGTCGGCGTCGCCGGGGACGCGATACGGGATCTTCGCGTCGCGGATCTTGCCCTTCGCACGCACCAGCCGCTGGGCCATCGTCGTCTCGGGGACGAAGAACGCGTGCGCGATTTCGGCGGTGGTCAAGCCGCCCAGCAGTTTCAGCGTCAGCGCGACCTGCGCGGGGACGGCCAGCGCGGGGTGACAGCAGGTGAAGATCAGCCGTAGGCGGTCGTCGCGCACCGGGCCCTCCTCCACTGGTTCACTGTCCGCGTTGAGCAGCGCGGCCTGGGCGTGCTTGTCGTCGCGCGCGGCTTCCCGGCGCAGCCGGTCGACGGCCTTGTTGCGGGCGGTCGTGATGATCCAGCCCGCCGGGCTCGGCGGTGGACCGCTGGACGGCCACCGGTCCACCGCCTCGGCGAAGGCGTCCTGGACCGCGTCTTCGGCGATGTCGATGCTGCCGAAGACGCGGACCAGCACGGATACCGCGCGGCCGTACTCCTGTGCGAAGACGCGGCCGATGTCTTCGGAGGTCAGGGGACGCACGAAGGGTCTTCCACACCCTGGAACGGCCGGACCTCGACCGGGAGATAGGTGATCTCGGCGACCCGGCGGCCCCAGTCGAGCGCGGCGTCCAGATCCGGCACCTCGACGATGGTGAAACCGCCCAGATGTTCCTTGCCTTCCAGGTACGGGCCGTCGATCGTCGCGATCTGCCCGTTCTCCGTCGCCCGCAGCACGGTCGCCGTGGTCGGCGGGTGCAGACCGGCGGCGAACACCCACACCCCGGCGGACTTCATCTCGTCGTTGAGCGCCTGGATCTTGCGCATCACCGGCTCGAGGAACTCCGGCGGCGGGAGAGGGCCGTCGGGGTGATAGAGGCTGATCAGGTACTGGGTCATGGCGTCCTCCTCGTTCGTGCGGTCTTTCACTCCCTATACGAAGGGCGACCCGCCGATTCGACAGCGACGGCGATCTTTCCGGTTTTTTTCTTTCCCCGCATTTCGTCGCAGGTCAGGCGGGCAGCCGGCAGCCGGGGCGGGACAGGTCGAGCCGTGAACCCTTGCTCAGGCAGGCGGAGATCCGGTGGACCTGCTGGCCGTAGCCGCGGCCCTTCACCGCGGTCACGGTCCCGTCCCGGCCGACCTCGCACGGGTTGCCCTCGGTGCATCGCTCACCGTCCCGGCTGTGGGTGTTGTTGATACCCATCACCGTATTCGTGTCGAGGGTCAAAAGCGCCGCGCCGGAGCGGCCGGGCCTGCTCACGCAGGTGTCGCTCTGGGTGTAGCGGACCGCGTCGTCCTGCTGGTACCCCGCCTCACGCAGGTGCGGCACCACCGCCTCGATCGTGCATCGCGGGCGGCCGCTGGCGTAGGACATGAGCAGCCGGTCCCCGGCGCGCATCGGGCTGGTGGCCAGCCGGAAGACCTTCGCGCCCTCCCTGGCCAGCTGGGCGTAGGTCTTGTCGAGCCGGTACAGGGCGACGTCGGTGCCGGTCATCGTCGCGTACACCAATCGGGTGGCGCGGGCACTGGCCTTCGGGTAACCGTCCCGGCCGGCGATGGTGACCGGGCGGGGCAGGTCGGCGGGCCGGTCGACCAGGGCCTTCCCCGGTGCGGGCCGTCCGCTCGGCACGCAGTGGCCGTTGGTCAGCACCAGCGCCGGATCGTGGGGACGGGCGGAGGCGGCACGCACCACCGCGCCGTTGCAGTCGCCCACCGCGGCCGTGCCCTCCACGTCCGGGCCGGGGTCGTCCGGCGGGACGTCGGTGCCGGTCACGATGCCGTTGATCCAGGCCGAGTTCTTCGCGACGTCGGTGTACATGTCGGGGAAGTCGGCGCCCCGGATACCCGGTCCGATGACCGTTCCCGCCAGCGCCCAGCCGTCGCCCGAACGGACCAGGGCGGGACCGCCGGAATCCGTCATCCCCGGTCCGACCGGGGGATCGGTGCGGCCGACGCACAACGGCAGGGTGTGCCCGTCGTCGTCCCAGCAGCGGTCGAGCGGCACGACCTCGGTGTCAGCTTCACGCAGCTTGCTCGGGTAGCACTTCGGGTCGGCGAAGTCGCCGCAGCCGGTCGACGCCGCGCCCCAGCCGAGGATGCGGACGGGGGTTCCCACGGCGGGACTGCTCCCGGCGAGCCGGATGGGCTTGGCTCGCACGGGATCGCGCAGGTGCAGCAGCGCGATGTCCTCACCGGGCGGGTTGTAGGAGAGGTGGCGACGGTAGAACTTGTCGACGTCGGTGATCTCACCCCCGGCGGTGGTGTCCAGCGAGCCGACGCGGACCTTCCAGCCGCGGGGGACGCCCGCTGTCGCGCCGTTCGGGGTGTTGGCGCAATGGCCGGCGGTGACCGCCCACTGCGGGGCGATGAGCACCGCCCCGCACCGATGTCCGTCCGAGCGGGGAGCCTCGTACTGAAGCGAGACCATGAAGTCGTAGGGCGTGGTGGACTCGGTGCCGCCGATGACGGCCGCCGCGGGGGTGGCGGTCGCCGTCATCAGGATCAGCGCGAGCGCGAGGGATCGAATTCGCATGCGGATCACGCTGGCCGGTCCGTGTCCGCGGAACTCGATGAGCACGTAACAGTTCCGTGCGCGGTCTGACTGGTACTGCCGGACCCAGGCTGAACAGACCGTGCCATCTCCGCGCGCGGCCCGGTTTTCTGGACTTGTCACCCCGAGTCCACTTAGGAGAAACAGAAATGACGAACTCCCCGGCACCGCACGCGAACAGGGTCGCCGTCGTCACCGGAGCGTCCAGCGGGATCGGCGAAGCGGCCGCCCGGCGGCTGGCCGCGTCCGGTGCGGCTGTCGCACTCGTCGCCCGCCGGGCCGACCGGCTCGAAACCCTCGCCAAGGAGATCGAGCGCGACGGCGGCACCGCGCTCGTACTCGCGGCCGACGTCGCCGACGCCGACGCGATGCGGGCCGCCGCGGCCGAGGTCGAAGCGAAACTGGGCCGCGCGGATCTGCTGTTCAACAACGCCGGCGTGATGCTGGCCGCGCCGATCGACGAACTCGCCACCGGCGACTGGCAGCGCATGATCGACGTCAACATGACGGGTCTTATGAACGCCATCGGCGCCTTCGTCCCGCAGCTGGTCGCCTCGGCAGCCGAGAAGGGCGTCGCGGACCTGGTGAACACCTCGTCCATCGGCGCGCAGGCCGTCTTCCCCTCCTTCGCCGTGTACGTCGCTTCGAAGGCCTACGTGACGCACCTGTCGAAGAACCTTCGCGCCGACCTCGGTCCGAAGGGGGTGCGGGTCGCGGCGATCGAGCCGGGCCTGGTCGAGACCGAACTGCAGGGGCACGTCACCGACGCCGGTGCCCTGGAGTGGCTGGACGGCGCGCGCGAAACGCTGACCTGGCTGAAGCCGGAGGACATCGCCGAGACCGTGGCGTTCCTGACCTCGCTCCCGGCGCGGGTGAACCTCCAGCAGGTCACCGTGATGCCCACCGCGCAGGTCTGAGCCGGTTTCAGGGGAACAGGATCCGGGCGATCGCGCGGGCGGCGGTGTCCGGATCCTCCTGGAGCTCGGCGCGCAGCGCGCCGGTGAGCCACAGGTTCGCGAACCCGTGCATCAACGACCACGCGGCGACCCCCGCCATCGCGTCGTCGCTGACCGACGACGCGCCGCTGGTGAGCAGGGTCCCCGCGCGGTCACGGGCCGCAGTCAGCGCCTCGTCGTCCTCGCGGTGGAGCTCGGGGCGGAACATCACCTCGAAATGCGCGCGATGCTCGATCGCGAAGCGCACGTACGCCACCCCGACCTCGACGAAGTCCCGGTCGCCCTCGGCCGCGAGCGCTTCCGCGAGCAGGTCGAACCCCTCGGCGGCCAGCGCGGTGAGCACCCCGGCCTTGTCGCCGAAATGGTGCACCGGCCCGGCGTGCGAGACCCCCGCGCGCCGGGCGAGGTCGCGGAGGCTGATCCCCGCCGGGCCGTGTTCGGTGATGGCCGCGACGGCGGCGTCGAGCACGGCCCGGCGGAGGTCGCCGTGGTGGTAGGGACTCATGACGACGAATCTAGTCATTGACAAGATGGGCCGCAAGAGCGCATCTTGTCAGTGGAAAGATTCACTGTTGCTTCGGAGGCATGGTCATGGATCCCGGTCTCGTACCCGTACTGATGCTGATCGCCGTCACGGCGACGTTGTCCCTGCTGGGCGTCTTCGGCGTCCAGCGGCTGAAACCCTGGCCGGTGGCCGTGCGCGGCGGTGTCGCGGCACTGTTCGTCACCACCGGTCTCGCGCATTTCATCGGCATGCGCGAGGAACTCGTCGCGATGGTGCCGCCCGCGCTGCCCGCGCCGGGGCTGCTGGTCACCGTCACCGGCGTCCTCGAACTCGCGGGCGCCGCGGGAATGCTGTGGTCGCGCACGGCGCCTTGGGCGTCCGCCGGGCTGACGCTGTTGCTGCTGGGGATGTTCCCGGCGAACGTGTACAAGGCGCTGCACGGTCCGGTGACCTCGACGATGGACGAACTGGTGCCGCGGAGCCTGATGCAGGTGGTCTTCCTGGCCGCGGCGGTTTCGCTGGTGGTGCATTACGCGCGCATACGCCGGACAGACCCTTTTCCCAAAGGAGACCTTAAGTCTTTCCCAAGTTCGGGGTCCGGTGCCGAGAACGGCCCTACCCTCTGAGAATGAAGATCTCATTGTGGATCGGATTCTGTGGGCTGTGCATCCTCGCCGGGCACATGCTTCTCGGTGCTGTCGGTGTCGTACTGCTGATGAGCTGCCTCCCGGCGGGGCGCGAACACGAATCCGGTGACCGGAAAGCGCCCGCGCGGCTGGCCTGAACTCAGCCCAGCGCGCTGGCGAAGGCGAGGCCGCCCAGCACCGGAACGGCGATCGCCGCGAGCAATACCGTCCGCCGGCTCGGTTTGGGACTTTCCAGTAATGCGCGGACACCGGCCGGAACCAACGCGAGACAAAGTCCGGCGGTGCCGATGATCGACACCATTTCGGTGCCCTTCAAAACCCCGAGCGGCAGAAGTCCCATCGTCGCCATCCCGATCGACCCGGCGACACCGAGCACTTTCGCCCGATAGGCGGCGAACGCGAGTACGTACCAGCCGAACATGATCGTGAACGACAGAAAACTGAACAGATGCAGATCCTGGTACGACTCGCTGACCACACCCTCGGTGAATCCGGCGCCGCGCCGTTCGGCAAGGCTGAGGGCGGCTTGGTCGATCCCGGCGTGGAAGGTCCGCTCGAAGAGTCCGAAAAGGACGAACAGACCACCCCAAGCGGCCAACGCGGGCTTGGTACGGCCGATCTTGGTGGCGATGGCGACCATCGCGGGCCACAGCATGACGTTGCCCGCCAGGAAACACGTGTACGCGGCGGTCATCAGCGCGGGATGCTCGCTCATCGCTTTCAGCTGGTCGGGGAAGAAGAAGTTGAAGCGTGACCGCAGTAGCGTTCCGGTGAGCAGCAGGAGCGGGCCGAGGATCATCGAGACCGCGGCTATGCGGCGGCCGGGGAAGACGTGGTCGGTTTCCATGCTGTGAGCGTGCCGATCGCGGTGGGTGGGCGGATCGGGTCAGGGGCCGATTTCGCGAGTCAGACCGTGGGTGGAGTTTTCGTGTGGGTGCTGTGGTGTGGCTGTCGCCGTTTTCCGGCGACAGGCTCAGACAGAGAGACCGGTCGGCGGCAGCTTCGGCCCGGTCGGGCCCGTTACCGGTTTTGGTTATGGGTCGGAACGGGGAGACTGTCAGTGGCAGTTTTGTGGCTGAGTCCGGCCCGCCTGTCGCCGATTTCCGGCGACGGGCTCAGAACGGTGGCGGTTCGTCGGCCGCCGGGCGAGGTTCATGGAGAGGCGGGGGTGTGCTGTCGTACCGCTGCCCGGTGGGCGTAGTGATCGTGAGAGTGCCATCGGATGCGAGCTTATAGATCCAGCCGGTTTCGTCTTTCAATCGGTGGTCGCGGCGGCAGAGGTCGATGAGGTCGGTGTCGGTGGTGTGCCCGCCGTGCTGCCACGGCACCGCATGATCGATGTCGCACGCCTGCGCCGGGCGGTGACAGCCGGGTCTTCGGCACTCCCGGTCCCGCACCCGCACGAACTCGGCCAAACCTACGGTCGGCCGGTACCGGTCCCGGCCCAGATCGAGCACTTGCCCGGACAGCGGATCGGTGATGATCCGCCGCAACACACTGTTCCCACCCGTGGCGATCTCCCGAGCCAGCGCGGCGGGAATCGTGCCGTGTCCGGCCAGCTCCGCCGGATCCTCGTTCAGGCCGAGATAGGTGAACAAATCCATATAGAGAAACACTTCGCTGCGCTCACTCGTGCCGCCTTGGCCGCCGAGCAGCAGATCGAGCGCGACATCCGCCCGCAACTGGTCGAGAGTGCGGGGTTCCTCCTTGATCTTGAGAGCCCGCGCCTCGCGATCGATCCGCTGATACGCGGCAGCGACCTTCTCCACCGGACCATCCTCGACCTCGATCGACGCCACCCCCGTCTCACCGTGCCGCATCGTGAGGCGACGGCCTTCACGGTGCTGCTCGGCCCGTTTACCGGCACCTTCGGGATCGATCGTGTTCGCCGCATGGTTCGCGGCTTTCCGCACCTGATCCGGGTTCTTGTCCCCGATCCGGTCCTCCAGCACGGCGTCGACCGCACGAGCGTCCTCATCCGACAGCCAGACGGTGGCCGTGGCGACCTTCATCGCACTGAACCCGGCCAGCTTCCCCTCATCCATCAAACTCAGCGTGCGGGGCAGGCGGGTGGCTAGCGCGTCCGCGGCGACGACCAGCGCACCCGCATGATTGTCCACAAGGGACAACTCAAGCGCGACCTCCTGCGCCACACTCCGCGCACCCTCACGATGACGGTTCAACTGCGCGAGCGCCCGAAACCGGACCGCTTCCAGGCGCACGATCCCGGCCGAGGCGGCTTGCGCCAACGCGACAGAATCCTTGTCGTCCAACAGATTCGCGGCATCGTTCACCGCGGCCAGCACCTCGGGATCGGTGAGGCTTTCCAAGAGCGCCACAGGCGCGGAATGAGTATCCACCCCACAAACCTACGACCCACCACCGACAATTCCCGGCCCCACGAACGGCAGACGCATTGCCGATTTTCGGCAACGATAGAACTGTCGATGTCGCCGATTCCCGGAAACCCCACCATCCGGTGCACAGGCCGAAGTCTGGACATCGGACAGCGGCGTTCCCCGCTCAGCTACCGTCGAGTGCCACCGTGGCATCCCTGATCGGCAGCGGGAAGTC
>NZ_JPLW01000009.1:102135-212977 GCF_000754115.1 Amycolatopsis sp. MJM2582 | reverse complement strand
GCCGATTTCCGGCGACAAGAAACTGTCTAACATTAGAAAAGGGCCCAGGGCCTGGTTGAGAACCACGAGTTCTCCCAGACCTGGGCCCTTTTCTCATTCCCGAAACCCGCCACACGCGTGATCCGACACGGAACACGCGTGATTGCAGAGCGAACACGCGTGATCCCACGGACGACACGACCACCGGCCGAGCCGGCCCTGCAATCACGTGTGTCGTCCGTCTGATCACGCGAGATCCCCCTCTAAACACGCGAGATCCGCCTCCAATCACGCGAGTCACGGCCCCGATCACGTGAGGGGGCGGACCCGGCGCATTTAGAGGACTAAATGCGGGAGGGGGCGGGGCGGCGTAGGTGGTAGATGTCCATGATCCAGCCCTTGCGGGTGCGGGCGGAGGCGCGGACGGAGCGGATCTCCTCGGCGAGGGCCGCGGTCAACGGGCCGGAGAGCAGGAGCTCGTCGGGGGTGCCGAGGTACGCGCCCCAGTAGATCTCCAGCCCGGTATCGACGAACCGCGAGAACGTGCACCCCGCGTCGAGCATGACGAAGACGTCGTCCACGTCCGCGGGCCAGCCGGCTTCGAGGCGGCGGCCGGTGGTGACCAGGACCGGACGGCCGATCTGGTTCATCGTGGTCCGGTGCCGTGACGTCAGCGCGGCCACACTGCTCACCCCGGGGATGACGTCGTATTCGAACTCGACGTTCCCGCGGTCGAGCACCGCGTCCAGCAGGGTCAGGGTCGAGTCGTAGAGCGCCGGGTCGCCCCAGACGAGGAACGCGCCCCGCTCGTCGGGACCCAGGGAAGCGATCATGCTCTCGTAGACGTCGGTGCGGAGCCGGTGCCAGTCGGCGACGGCCTTCCGGTAGTCGTCAGGAGTACGGTCGCGTTCGGGGTCCGGTGCCCGCACGACGCGGTAGCCGGGCCGCTCGACGAAGCGGTCGAGGATCTCCTGGCGCAGCGCCACCAGGTCCTGCTTTTCCGAGCCCTTGTCGAGCACGAAGAACACATCGGTCTCGTTGAGCCGCCGGATCGCCTGGACGGTCAGGTGGTCCGGGTCGCCGGCGCCGATGCCGATGGCGGAGATCTTCCTCATTTCCGCAGTGTCCCCGCACCCTCTGTGCACACCCCTACCCCCACGGGGTATAAAGGAAGTGATCGCTCCACCTGTCCTGTAGAGGAGTTCGAACCGATGGCCGAAACCACCTACATCGTCAAGGGCATGTCCTGCGGGCACTGCGCCTCCTCCGTCACCGAGGAGGTCAGCGAGATCGCGGGCGTCAGCGCCGTGAACGTGGACGTCGCCAGCGGCAAGGTCACCGTCACCAGCGACGCGCCGCTGGACGTCCAAGCCGTCGACGCGGCCGTCAGCGAGGCCGGTTACCAGCTCGTCTCGTGAGCACCGCCCTCAAGGTGTCGGCGTTCGCCGCGGCTCTGGTCGCGGTGTTCGCCGTCGCCTGGGCGATCGGTTCCGCCGTCGGGCCGCTGGACGAGGAGCCGCCCCCGCCGGCGCCGACCAGCGAGCACCACGGGCACCACCCGGGAGGTACGCCGTGACATCCCAGCGCGTCGAACTGGCCATCGGCGGGATGACCTGCGCGTCCTGCGCCGCGCGGGTCGAACGCAAACTGAACAAGGTCGACGGCGTCTCCGCCACGGTCAACTACGCCACCGAGAAGGCGCAGGTCGACTTTCCCGCGGCGGTCTCGGTCGAAGACCTCGTCGGCGTCGTCGAGTCCGCCGGCTACACGGCCCAACCGCCCACACCCGACGAGGACGAGGACCAGACCGGCTCCCTGCGAACCCGTCTCGTGGTCTCCGCCGTCCTCGCCGCGCCGGTGATCGTGCTGGCGATGGTCCCGGCCTGGCAGTTCCCCTACTGGCAGTGGGTCTCGCTGGTCTTGGCCGCGCCGGTCGTCACCTGGGGCGCGTGGCCGTTCCACCGCCCGGCCTGGACGAACCTCCGCCATGGCGCCGCCACCATGGACACCCTGATCTCCCTCGGCGTCGTCGCCGCCACGCTCTGGTCGCTGTACGCGCTGCTGTTCGGCACCGCTGGGACACCTGGCATGCGGCACGGTTTCGAGCTGATCATGGAACGCGGGCACGGCGCGGGCAACGTCTACCTCGAGGTCGCCGCCGGGGTGACCACGTTCCTCCTCGCGGGCCGCTACTTCGAGGCCCGGTCCAAGCGCCGCTCCGGCGCCGCGCTGAGGGCACTGCTCGAACTCGGTGCGAAGGACGTCGCGCTCCTGAAGGACGGCATCGAGAGCCGTGTCCCGATCGGCGAGCTGAAGACGGGCGACGAGTTCGTCGTCCGGCCGGGGGAGAAGATCGCCACCGACGGCGTGGTGACCGAAGGTGGCTCGGCCGTCGACCTGAGCATGCTGACGGGCGAGGCCGTCCCGGTCGAGGTGGTGGCCGGGGACGCGGTCGTCGGCGGGACGGTCAACGCGAGCGGCAGGCTCGTCGTCCGCGCCACCCGGATCGGCGCCGACACGCGGCTCGCGCAGATGGCGCGGCTGGTCGAGGACGCGCAGAACGGCAAGGCGCGGGTCCAGCGGCTCGCCGACCGGGTGTCGGCGGTGTTCGTCCCGGTGGTGATCGCCCTCGCGGTCGGCACACTCGGCTTCTGGCTCGGCGCGGGCAGCGGGGCCGACGCCGCCTTCACCGCCGCCGTCGCGGTCCTGATCATCGCCTGCCCGTGTGCGCTCGGGCTGGCCACGCCGACGGCGCTGCTGGTCGGCACCGGCCGCGGCGCGCAGCTGGGCATCCTCATCAAGGGTCCGGAGGTGCTCGAGTCCACTCGCGCGGTGGACACCGTCGTACTCGACAAGACCGGCACGGTGACCGCCGGGAAGATGAGTCTCACCGACCTGTTCGGCGACGACGAGACCGAAGTCCTGCGCCTGGCCGCGGCGGTCGAGCACGGCTCCGAACATCCGATCGCCCGCGCGATCGTCGCGGCCGCCGAGGAGCGGGTGGGCGAGCTGCCGCCGGTCGGCGGGTTCCGCAACGTCGAGGGCCTGGGTGTCGTCGGTGAGGTCGAGGGCAAGACCGTCCTGGCCGGGAGGCCCGCCCTCCTCGACCGGCACGGCATCGCCGTCGGCGACGAGTTCACCCAGGCCAAGAAGGTCGCCGAGGAACGCGGCGCGACCGCGGTCGTCGTCGCGTGGGACGGCGAGGCACGCGGTGTGGTCGTCGTCGCCGACACGGTCAAGCCGACTTCCGCCGAGGCCGTGGCCGGGTTGAAGGCGCTCGGGCTCCGGCCGGTCCTGCTGACCGGGGACAACGCCGGTTCCGCGGCGGCCGTCGCCGCCGAAGTGGGGATCGACGAGGTCGTCGCGGAGGTGCTGCCCGCCGACAAGGTCGATGTCGTCAAGCGCCTTCAGGCGCGAGGCAACGTGGTCGCCATGGTCGGCGACGGTGTCAACGACGCGGCCGCGCTCGCGCAGGCCGACCTCGGTCTTTCGATGGGGACCGGGACCGACGCCGCGATCGAAGCGGGCGACCTCACCCTGGTGCGCGGCGACCTGCGCGCGGCCGTGGACGCCATCCGCCTCGCCCGCCGCACGTTCGGCACGATCAAGGGCAACCTGTTCTGGGCGTTCGCCTACAACGTCGCCGCCCTGCCGCTGGCCGCGCTCGGCCTGCTCAACCCCATGATCGCCGGGGCCGCGATGGCGTTCTCGTCGGTCTTCGTCGTCACCAACAGCCTGCGGTTGCGACGCTTCAGGACCGGACCAGCCGGGCGATGGCGTCGGACGCCTCCCGGACCTTGAGGTCGGCCTCTTCGCCGCCCGCGGCCGCGGCGTGGACCACGCAGGTGGCGAGGTGCTCGTCCAGCAGTTCGAGGGAGAACGACTGCAGTGCCTTCGTGGCCGCGGACACCTGGGTCAGGATGTCGATGCAGTACTTGTCCTCTTCCACCATCCGCTGCAAACCGCGGATCTGCCCCTCGATCCGGCGCAGGCGCTTGAGGTAGGCCTCCCGCTCGGTGCCGTAGCCCGTCATTCCCGCACCCGTTCTCTCGTCGTTCCCTGTCGTCTTCCCACTATACCCTCCCCACGTATGCAGCCGGAGAGCGGAAAAAAGTGGGTGTCAGGATGTCGAGAACGATCCGGCCGCTCCGACTCCTGCGTGAGTGGCCGGGCACCGGCCGCACGACCAGGAGGAACACCGATGAAGTACATGATCATGATCACGATGAACCCCACCGCCTGGGACGCCCTCCCCGAAGAGGAGCGCAACGAGGTGGTCGCCCGCATCGACCCTTTCATGAAGAAGCTCACCGAGAGCGGCGAACTGCTCGGGACACAGGCGCTGGCGGAGCCGAAGGACAGCACCGTGGTCCGGGTGCGTGACGGCGTCCCGGTGGTCACCGACGGCCCGTTCGCGGAGTCGAAGGAGTACCTGGCCGGCTTCTACCTGGTCGAATGCGACAGCAAGGAGCGGGCGATCGAGATCGCGGGCCAGATCCCGGACGCGCACATCAACGCGATGGAGATCCGGCCGGTGGTCTTCTCGTCCGGCGACAACGCTTAGTCAGGTGGCGGCGGCTTCGGTGCCGGTGCGGGCTTCGGGCCTGCTCCGGCGCTGAACGGGCACTTCCGGTTTCGGTGAGTCCGGTACGGCCAGCACCATGCCGGCTTCGGTGAGCAGTTCGCGGCAGCCGACCAGCTGTTTCAGCACGTCGTCGCGCAGGCGGAGGGCCACATCGGCCTTCTGCCGCGCTTCGGCGACCAGGCGCTCGGCCTCTTCGGCGGCGTCGTCGAGCAGTTTCCGCGCCTTCGCCTGCGCGGCTTCGTCCCGCGCGGCGAGCGCGCGCATCGCCTCCGCGCGGCGCAGCGTCATGGCGCGCTCGAAGTCTTCGGCGATCCGCTTTCGTTCCGCCTCGGCCTTGGCGGCTTCTTCGGCGGCCCGCGCGGCGATGTCGTCGGCTTCCTCGCGTGTGAGTTCGAGCATCCGGCGCGAGCGTTCCTGCAACGCGTCGGGTGCGATCGGCACGCGGCTGATCCGGTCGACGCTGGCCTTCAGTTCGCGATTTTCCTCTTGTGTGGCGGCGAGCTCGCCGGCGAGAGCTTGCCCACGGCGGATCGCTTCGTCGCGTTCGGCTTCCACTCGTCTTAGTTCGGCTTCCACCTCGCGGACGAATTCCCGGACCTGGGCGCGATTGAAACCACGCCACGCCAGATCGAAGCCGGGCATCTCCATTGGTCACCTCCACAGTGGTCGATGTGTCACCGTTGGGCGCTTTTCTTTGCCACACGGGGCTTTCAACGACCAGTGTGCCTGAAGCCGCGACGACACGCGCCACGGGTGGGTGGTCTTTGCGGTGAACGGTCCGCCGCAAGCGGGAAGAAGGGTGAAGTCTCCCGGCGGTGGGAGAATGGACGACCATCGCATACCCCACGGGAGGTGGCCGCGTGACGAGCAGCCGAATTCGGGTCCCTGGCTGGAATACGGCGACAGCGGCCGAAGGATATCGGCAGGTCAGGGAGAACATCGCGATCTTGGTCACCGATCACGCGGGGGCGGGCGAGCGGGCCGTCCCGGCGTGTCCACAGTGGACCGTGCGCGACCTGATCGCGCATCTGACCGAGATCTGCGATCGGGTGATCACCCGGTTCGGTGGCGAGGCCTGCCCGATCCCGGAATCCGCGTCGGCCGTCGAATTGCTGAAACTCTGGCTCGAACGCGGTCCCGAGGCCGACAACCTCCTCGCCGCCGACGGTGCCGGGAAGAGTCGCGGCGACATCATGGTGATGGACGCCTTCACCCACGAACTCGACATCCGGTACGCGCTCGGTGCTCCGCCGCCGCAAGCGCACGCGGCCTGGCTGCGGGGTTTCGAAGTGCTCGTCGGCGGGCTCGGCGCCTCGCTGGGCAGGCACGGGCTGCCGGGGATGCGGATCGAGACCGAGGGTGCGACCTGGATCGCCGGCACCGAGCCGGTCGCGGCGGTGCTCTCGGGCGCGCCCTCGGACCTGTACCGGACGCTCGCCGGGCGGCGGAGCCCGGCCCAGATCGCCGCCATGGACTGGCTGGGCGATCCCGAGCCGTGGCTCCGCGCCTTCACCTGGGGACCGTTCACCCCGCCGGAAGCGGAGATCGAGCGGTGATCAGCCGGTCGGGGACATCGAGGACAACGCCGCGGCCAGCGCGAGCACCACGGCCACGATCAGCACCTCGACGCCGACGCTGACCCGCAGTTTCCGCAGGTCGGCGGTCACCACGCCGGTGCCGCCCCGGCCGGAGATCCCGCGGCGCACCGCGGTGCGGCTCATATTCGCCACCAGCAGCAACGCGGCGAACCCGGTCAGCTTCAGCACGAAGACGATGCCGTAGGCCGACGTCCAGAGCGCCTCCACCGACGGGACGAGCCGGAAACCCAGGTAGGCGCCGCTGACCACCATGATCACGATCGACCGGGTGGCGATCGGATGGAACCGCGCCAGCGCGGGCTCGGCCTCCGACGACGGGTATCTGCCGCGCAGGAGCACGGCCAGCTGGATCAGCCCGCCCACCCAGACGGCCATCGCGCCGAAATGCGCGAGGTCCGCGCTGACCGAGAGGAACATGATCTTGTCGGCCACCGCGTGCCCGGTCGCGGAGAAGCTCAGCATCACGATGAACCCGGCCGCGATGCCGAGGTTCTCGTAGCGCGATCGCAGCCGATCCGGCAGGTCGCCCGCCAGCAGCCGCCGCACGAGCACGGCGAGCGCGACGATCGCGGCCAGGCGCAGGAGCAGGAGTTTCCCGTACGCCACCCGCAGGGTCGCCTCGATCAGCGCGCCGTCGAAGATCGCGCCGACGCCGCGGCCCGCGACGTACGGGCCTTGCAGCAGGAACCCGGCCACGGCCGTGACACCGGAGAGCCACAGACCCGCGGTGATCGGCTTCCGTGCCGCCGGGTCGGTCCGGCCGCCCGGACGGCAGACCAGCAGGAACACCAGCCCGCCGAGCAGCGCGACCCCGCCGAAGGAGCCCCAGCGGAACGTGGTGAACAGCGCGTCGGTCACCGGGTCGGTCCCGGTGGAGGCGGACACCGCGCCCGCCGAGGTGATCAGGGGACCGGTGCCGACCACGAAGGCGATCGTGCCGCGCACCGGATGCGAGTCGGTCGAGACGAAGGCGTACTCGACGAGATAGCTCCCGTCGGGAAGGTCCGGTTCGAGTGCGACGGCGACCTCTTCGGCGACTTCGCCGGGCTGGAACACCGGGCCGGACACCACGTCGGTGCCCTGCTGGTCGACGACCTTGATCGAATTCGGCTGGATGCCGATGTTCTCCGACAGGGTGATCGAGACCCGCGCCGGCGCCGAGGTGAGCCGGGCGCCGTCGGCGGGGTTCGAGGAGAGGAGTTCGACGTGGGCCGAGGCCGGGGCCGCGGCGAGTACCGCGACCCCGAACCACGCCGCCACGAGGGCCAGGAGCGCGCAGAGTCTCCCGGTCACGATGCCGCGGTCGCCAGCTCACGCCGGCTGACGGGCGAGCACGTGCAGCCGGTCAGTTCCCGCTCGGCGGCGGAGGCCTTCCGGTGCACGAGCATCGCGATGATCATCGGGATGGTGACGATCGTGTTGTAGAACAGGTGCAGTTCCACCCGCGGGATGAACAGCTGGATGATGCTGCTCGGCGCGGTCCCGCCGCCGAGCCGCCAGCCGGTCTGCGCCTGGATCAGCAGGAGCAGGTGCTCGATGTGGTGCCAGAACTGCAGGCCGAGCGCCAGGTTCCACCACTGCCGCGAGCGGCCGGCGAAACCCTTGCGCAGGGCGAACAGGAAGATCAGCATGACGATGGCGTAGCCGTAGTGCAGCCATTCGGAGCTGATCAGCTTGGGGAACGGGATCCCGAGCACGCCGCGGGCGTCCGACGTCTTCCAGCCGAGCGCGTAGATCTGGAACGCCTGCACCAGGTGTTCCGCCCAGTGGGCCACGACGACCACCGCGAAGGTGAGGAGCGCCGCGCGGTGGTATTTCCCGTTGAGCGAGGCGAGCAGACCCGGACGAGGCGAATCGAGTGCGGCCATGAAGGGCTCCTAGGGCGAAAGACCGACCGGTGACGGATGTCGACGATATCCCGCGTTCCGAGGATTTCCGTTACTCCGGATTGCTGATCCGACCAGCGGTGTTACGCCGGATGGATCAGCGGACGACGATTCCGTCGGACATTTTCGGAGCGGCGGGAATGTGGAACAATTCCGTGAAAAGCTCCAGATATTCGAAGGCGCCCTCGATCCGGATCTTCCCGGTGCGCGTCGCCTCGGCCGCGGAGAGATCCCCGCTCAGCAGATCCTTGATGAACGGGCCCAGCGGTTCGATGACCGCGTCGGCGCCGGGGTGCGCGCCTTCCGCGACCTTGAGCGCGCCGTCCTCGACGATCGCGTGCAGGACCATCTCGCCCGGGTAGCGCAGCTCGTAGGTGACCTGGACGCCCTTGGCCTTTTCACTCCGGAAGGTCGTGTACAGCGAAAGGATCGCCGAATCCAGGGTGAAGACGTCCTCGGCCGCCGGCTGCCCGAGCGATCGCGCGCCCCAAAGCCCGAGGTCCAGCACGATCTGGTCGAGTTCGCTGCCGTATTCGGTGAGCTCGTAGACCACCGCGGCGTCGAGCTGGGGGAGCAGGCGGCGGCGCAGTACGCCGGACTGCTCGAGTTCGTTGAGCCGCGCGGACAGCGTGCTCGCCGGGATCTTGGGGAGACCCGCCTGCAGTTCGGTGAACCGCTTCGGGCCGAGGACGAGGTCACGGACGATCAGCAGCGACCAGCGTTCGCCGATGATCTCCAGCGCGCGGGCCAGACCGCAGAACTGTCCATAGGTACGACTGCTCATCCGTCGATCCTCACTTTCGTTTCCGTGGCGGGAGCGGGGTTCACGCGGGTTCACCTTCGGAAAGCAGGTCGTGGTGCAGGACCTGCAGTTCGTCACAGGGTTCCACGCCCAGTTCGTTGTTGAGCCTCGCCCGCACCTGACGGTACGTGGCGAGCGCGTCGGAGCGGCGCCCGCTGCGGCCGAGCACGCGGATCAGTTGCCCGTGCAAGGCCTCGTCGAGCGGGTTCGCGGTGACCAGGGAACGCAGTTCGCCGATCAGCTCGTGCCGCATCCCGGCCGCGATGTCCGCCTCGATCCGCAGGTGCAGCGTGCTGCGCCGCTGCTCGACGAGATCGACCGCGTACGCCGACAGCACCGGTCCACAGTGGACGTTCGCGAGCGGCGGCCCGGACCACAGGTCGAGCGCCGACCGGAAGGCCTTCGCCGCTTCGGTGTGCTCGCCGCGCAGGTGCAGCTCGCGGCCCTTGTGCTGCAGCTCCTGGAACTCGAAGACGTCCACCTGCTCCGGCGCGATCCGGAACACGTACCCCGGCGGTTTCGTCGCCAGCATGGTCTCGCCGTACGGGGCCAGCTCGTTCTCGTCGATGCACTTGCGCAGCTGGTAGACGTAGGTGTGCATGGTGGTGCGGACGCTGCGCGGCGGGTCGTTGGCCCACAGCTCCTGCACGATCGTGTCGATGTGCACGATCTTCCCCGGGCTCATGACCAGCATGGCGAGCACCTGCAGCAGCTTCGGCGTCGTCGGCGCGTAGTCGATCCCGTCCCGGACGAGTTCGAGCGGGCCGAGGAGGCTGAAACGGACGGGGCTTGCGGACGCGGCCGGAATCGGGTTGGGTGCCGAGCCGTGGTGCTTGTCCGCTACTCGTGATCCGGTGTACATCGCAAGCGCCCTCCAGCTCGATACGCGTCGTGACCTGATTCCCAGTGCTTCGACAGTGACAGAGCGGCCGGTCGCCGGGCCAGTGAGCCGTCCACCAGGGCCCGCATGCGTGTCTCCCGGGAGAACATGGGTTTTTCACGTCCGACGCGTGAATCGCACACTGGCCGGTACCCGGCCCCACACAGCAGGATTCGAGAATCGAACCGACCTACTGGGGGTCATCATGCGCGAGGCATCGTCCACGCCCACCTCGATCGGCGGACTGGGATTCAAACGGCATCTGCGTGCGGAGATCAGCGAGGGCAACGGTGCCTACCTGTTCTCCGAACAGGGGGTCATCGCGATGCGAGGCGCGCAGGTCGCCTCGGTGGCCGCCCTGCTCGACGGCACCCGTGACCTCGACGGGCTCCTGTCCGCCTGCCCGGAGGGGATGAACGCCGAACAGGTCACCGGCGTGGTGGCCCGGCTCGTCGAGGCCGGTCTGGTCACCGTCCGCGTCCCGGACGAGTTCAGCGGGGACGAGCGCGCGCTCGCGTACTGGGACGCGTGCGGGCTCGACGCGTCCGCCGTGGCCTGCCGCCAGAAGCCGGCGACGGCGAGCCTGACCGCGATCGGCCGCGGCGTCGACACCTCGCAGGTGGCGAACGCGCTGGCCGCGAGCGGTATCGAAGTGGTCGAGACGGCTTCCGAGCTGGCCATCGTGCTGTGCGACGACTACCTCGACCCGAGGCTGGCCGAGATCGACGCCGAGCACCGGCGCACCGGACGGCCCTGGCTGCTGGCCCGGCCGTCGGGTTCGCAGGTGTGGATCGGTCCGATCATGCAGCCCGGCCGGTCCGGTTGCTGGCACTGCCTGACGAACCGGTTGTGGGGGCACCGGCACGCCGAGGCCTGTGTGCAGGAGGTGCTGGGGCACGACGGGCCCGCGCCGTTCCCGATGCCCGCCGTGCCGCCGCTGACCGCGGCGGCGTCGCAGCTGATCTCCCTCGAAGCGTCCAAATGGCTGGCGGGGCACCGCTATCCGGGGCAGCAGGCCGTGTGGATCCTCGACACCCTCGACCTGCAGGGGCGGTTGCACGAACTGCGCCGCCGCCCGCAATGCCCCGAATGCGGCGACGAAGGCATCGTGGCCGCGCGGACGGCCGAGCCGGTCGTGCTGCGGGAGGCCAAGAAGGCGACGTCGGGCGGTGGCGGGCACCGGACGCTCACCCCGGTCGAGGTGCTCGACCGCTACGGCCATCTGGTCAGCCCGGTCACCGGCATCGTCAAGGAGATCGCCCGCGACCCGAGAGCCCCCGCGTTCGTGAACGCGTACCGCTCCGGGCTGAACGTCGCGCGCCGCGTGCGCGGCGAGGCGGGGCTGCAGGCCGGGCTGCGCGGGGACAACGGCGGCAAGGGCGCGAGCCCGATCGACGCCGAGGTCGGCGCGCTGTGCGAGGCGATCGAACGGTTCTCGGCGAACTACCAGGGCGACGAACTGCGGATCCGCGACACCTTCCGCGCGCTCGGCGACGACGCCGTCCACCCGAACTCGTGCATGCTCTTCGACGAGCGCCAGTACGAAACGCGCGTCGAATGGAACGCCAGGCACGCGAACTTCCAGCACGTCCCCGACCGGTTCGACGCCGAGGCGGCCGTCGACTGGACGCCGCTGTGGTCGCTCTCGCAGCAGCGGCGGAAGCTGATGCCGACGGCGTACCTCTACTACGGGGTGCCGCCGGAGTGCGGGCTCACCGGGATGCGCGCGGACTCCAACGGCTGCGCGGCCGGGAGCAGCGTCGAGGACGCGATCCTGCAGGGCCTGCTCGAACTCGTCGAACGCGACGCCGTCGCGATGTGGTGGTACAACCGGCTTCCCGTGCCCGGCGTCGACATCGCGTCGTTCGACGACCCGTGGGCCGAGGAGATGGTCGGCCAGTACGCGCGGGCCGGCCGGGAGCTGTGGGTGCTCGACCTGACCGCGGATCTCGGGGTGCCGGTGATGGTCGCGCTGTCCAGGAGTATCGCCGGGCCGCGCGAGAACGTCATGATGGGCTTCGGCGCCCACCTGGATCCCAGGACGGCGTTGCGGCGGGCGGTCAGCGAGCTCAACCAGATGATCCCCGCGGTGCTCGCGAACGACGTCGAACTCGACGATCCCGACGCGTCGGCGTGGCTCAAGTACGCGACCGTCGGGAACCAGCCGTATCTGCTGCCGGCGCCGGGACGGTCGGCGAAACGCGCCGCGGACTTCAAGTTCGTCCGGCGGCCCGATGTCCGTGACGACGTGGAGTGCTTGGTACGCAAGCTTTCCGCGCTGGGAATGGAGACGCTCGTGCTGGACCAGACCAGGCCCGACATCGACCTCCCGGTGGTCCGGGTGGTCGTTCCGGGGCTGCGCCCGTTCTGGAGCCGCTTCGCCCCCGGACGGTTGTTCGACGTGCCGGTGCGGCTGGGCAGGCTCGCCGAGCCGACTCCCTACGACCGGCTGAACCCATTCCCTATGTTCTTGTAGAGCAAGCTGGAGCAACCGTTGACGACAGATCCCCCCGGCGGAGTGGCCGAAACGATCCCCTTGTGGTCGCTCACCGACGACAGCCTTGTCGAGATCGGTGAGGACGGCTCGCTGGTGGTCGTCACCCGCTGGGGCGAGTACGAGTTCGACCGCGCGGAACCGCTGGTGCTGGAATCGTTGCGGCGGATGGCGTTGGGACCGGTCTCGCTGGCGAACGTGACGTCTTCGTGGGAGCCCTTCGAGCGGGAACCCGATCTCGAAGGCGAGCTGAGCTGGACGGCCGAAGGCGCCGACGCGCTGCGGCAGGTACTCAAGGAACTCGGCGGTTCCGTGGTGCGTTCGCTCGGGCTCGCCGACGGCAGGGGGCCGCTGCTGTCGGTCATCCCGGTCGTGCTCGCCCCGGTGTTCGCGCCGGTGGAGATCCCGCCCACGCGTCCGATCCGGTTGTCCCGCTTCAGTTCCCTGCGGTCCGACGCCGACGGGATGGGGCTGGAGTCGCCGTCCGCGCGCTACCGCGTCGTGCTGTCCCAGCCGTGGGCGGTGCATGTCGCGGCGACACTGGCGACGGCGAAATCGGTCCGGGACATCGTGTCCACCACCGGGATCGACGCCTCGGTGGTCGGCGCGATCGTGTCCTATCTGGTCGCCGCGGGCGTCGTGCAGGTGGCCGGGGAACACGGCCGGTTCGCCGAGGACGACGATCCCGAACTGGGTTTGTGGTCCCCGGACGAACTCTCGTTCCACACCACCAGCCGTACGTGGCGGCCGGGTGGCCCGGCGGATCTGCCCGGTCTCGGGAAACCGCCGGTGGTCAAGGCTTCCACCGGCGACGGGCCGGTCCATGCGCTGTACCGGCCCGATCTGGCCGACCGCGCGGAGACCGATCCGACGCTGACGACGTTGCTGGAGAACGACCACACCTGCCCCGAATTCACCGAGGGTGTGCTGACCGCCGAGCAGATCGGCGAGTTCCTGTTCCGTGGCGCGAGAATCCGGTCGATCGGTCCCGCGCACCTGCCGAACGGGCCCGCCCACAGTGCTTCGCAGCGGCCCTATTTCAGCGTCGCGTGCCTGTACGAACTCGAGTTGTACGTCTCGGTCAACCGGTGCTCGGGGCTGGACCGCGGGATCTACCACTACGACCCGCTGGAGCATCGGCTCGGCCTCGTCAACGCCGACGAGGCCGACCTCGACGCGATGCTCGACATGGCGATGATCGGCGGCGGCAATCATCGACGGCCCTCGGCGCTGATCACCGTGACCGCGCGGATGCCGCGGATGGCGTCCGTCCTCGGAGGTGGCGCGTACGCCACCACGCTGGCGCATGTCGGTGCGCTCCAACAGACGCTGTACCTCGTCGCCCGCGCCATGGGGCTGGCCGCGCACGCCGTCCCGGTGGACGCCGGCGACCGCGTCGACCGCGCGCTCAAGCTCGACTGGCCCGCCGAGGTCAGCGTCGGCGAGTGCGTCCTCGACCTCCCCGTATGACCCTCGATGATCGCCGTCTGATCACGCGAGTTCCGCGCCCAATCACGCGTGTCACGTCCTGGATCACGCGAGTTCGGCCTTGCGGATCTCGATCGCTCATCGAGTGCACCGAAATCGGCACCGCGTTTGCTGGCGTACAGAGGAAAAGCGACAGCGAATCCGAGGTTGGTCTGATGCAGCTACGAACAGTCGCCATGGCGGCGAACGAGAAAGGCGTCACCGAACCCGGTCGGCTCCCCGAGCCGGCGTCCCCCTTGCAACCTGCGGTGCTGCAGGCCATCTCAGCGATGCACGCGAGGTACTTCGACCCGATCACCTTGAGCGACCTGGCATCGGAAGTCTTCGTCAGCCCGTTCCACTTCTCGCGGATCTTCACCAAGGCGACCGGGGTCACCCCCGGCCGATACCTCACCGCGATCCGGCTCTTCGAAGCGAAACGGCTGCTGCTGACGACATCGCTGACGGTGTCGGACATCGTGTGCAGCGTCGGCTACAGCAGCGTCGGCACCTTCACCAGCCGCTTCACCCGTGCGGTCGGGATGACCCCGACCCAGTACCGCGATCCCGAGGTCGGCGAGCTGCTCGTCGCGCTGGCCCCGCATTTCCAGCGCCTCCCGACCCTGGAAGCGTTGCACAGCGCCGGAATGGGCAGCGCCACGATGCGCAGCGGCACCGGCACGATCAGCGTGCGGGTCGAGACCCCGCGCGGGGCCGGTCCGGCGAGTGTCCTCATCGGACTGTTCGCCGAGTCGATCCCGCAGTGCGGCCCCGTCGCCTTCGGTGGCAGGGCGAACGTCCTGTCCGCGGACATCGAGATCCAGAACGTCCCCGAGGGGCGGTGGACCGTCATCGGGGTGGCCGAGCACGCCGCCGGGACCGCGGCCTCCTCGTTCTCCGTGGGCACGCTGCCCGGCCGCGTCGACATCACCCGGTACGGCCGGGTCCACCTGCGGATGCCCATGCGCGCCCCCCGGCCGACCGACGCGCCGATGGCGATCACCCTCGCCGGCGGCCCGAGCTCGGCCGGGAACCGGATGACCATGCCCGCTTCCGAGTACCTCCGCGCGGTGGCCTGAGCGAGGTTGTTCCCGCGGTCTCCCGATTTCGCAAACCGGGAGAACCGCGGGCGCAACCGTGGAGTGGTCGCGTCATCACCACGCATGTGAGCCTTTAAAGCAATCCGGAATTCGAATCCACCCGTTAGGGGGAGAGTGCGTTGGGCAATGGTTGGCGCACGATCAGACGTCGCATGATCACGCCGGACGTCTCCGAGACGTCACTGGACAAGCGCGGTTTCCACAAGAAGAGCCCGGCCGCTCAAGAATTGCTGGAGACCGTCGGTGAGAAGTTCCTGCTCGGCTACGCGCACGCGGTCGAAGCACGGTCCGTCGAACAGGCGGAAGAATGGCTCGAACGTATTCCGGTGAAATACCGCGGCTTCGCCTACGAAGGCGCGGGAATGGGTTACGGAATGCTGGACGGGCTGCCGGGCGGCGGCCGCCGTCACATCGAGCGGTTCCTCGACGGCCCCGGCGAGAAGCACGACTACATCATCTACGTCGGCGTCGGCTGGGCGATGGCCCGTCTGCCGCGCTTCCGCTGGCCGTCCGCCGAGGACTTCGACCCGTTGCTGCGCTGGCTGGTGCTCGACGGCTACGGCTTCCACCAGGCCTACTTCAAGACGGCGAAGTACGTCGACGGGCAGTTCCAGGACCCGGACTTCTCGTGGCCGCCCGGAAACGACGGCTACGCGCTGCGGGCGATCGACCAGGGCATCGGGCGGGCGCTGTGGTTCATCTGCGGTACCGACGTCGACCTGGTCGCCGACACGGTCGCGCGATTCCCCGAGCATCGGCACGGAGACCTCTACGCCGGCATCGGGCTCGCCTCGACCTACGCGTGCGGTGTCACCGGTGACGAACTGCTGAAACTGGCCGAGTTCGCCGGCGAGCACCGCGGGAACCTCGCCCAGGGCAGCGCTTTTGCCGCCGAAGCCCGCGTCCGCGCGGGGCTGCTGATCCCCGAGACCGAGGTCGCCACGCGGGCGATCTGCGGGCTGCCGGCCGAGCGGGCCGCGGCCATCACCCAGGAGGTGCGCCCGGCGACCGTGGTCGACGGCGAACTCCCGGCATTCGAAACCTGGCGACAGCGCATCGCCGCTGAGGTTCTCAACTCTGGAGGTGCAGGGAAATGACCGCGACCTTGGGCTGGCTCCGCAAGCAGCTTGCGGGCATCGTGGCGCTGGTGCTGATGGCGGGACTGTTCGTGGTGGCGCAGCTGCCCACCGTCTCGACCGCCGAGGCCGACACCATGGCTTCGAAGTACGCGTTCGAGCCGCTGACGATCGCCTTGCCGGAGGCGGCGAAGAGCCAGTCGATCCGGACGGTGAACAAGGAGTACGAGCACATCCGCGCCTGGATCTCCTCGGTCGGCGCCGCGATCGCGGTCAACGACCTCGACGGCGACAAGCTCGCGAACGACCTGTGTTTCGTGGACCCGCGCAGCGATCAGCTGGTGATCACCCCGACGCCGGGCAAGGGCGGCGACCGCTACGCGCCGTTCGCGCTCGACGCGGCGCCGCTGCCGATGGGCAAGTACATCGCGCCGATGGGCTGCGTGCCCGCGGACTACAACGAGGACGGCCGGGTCGACCTCCTGGCCTACTACTGGGGCCGCACGCCGATCCTGTTCCTCGCGAAGCCGGGCGCCACGAAGCTGGAGCCGAAGGCCTACGAGCCGGTGGAACTGGTGCCGGGCAACAACTCCAAGAACGGTGAGTACGCCGGTCCATTGTGGAACACCAACGCCGCCTCGGTCGGTGACTTCGACGGCGACGGCCACCAGGACATCTTCATCGGCAACTACTTCCCCGACAGCGCGGTGCTGGACGACCGCGTCTCCGGCGGGGTCGAGATGAACAAGTCGATGTCGCACGCCGACAACGCCGGCGGCAAGTACATCCTGCGGTTCACCGGCGCCACGCAGGGCGCGAAGCCGAGCGCGACGTTCGCCCTCGACGACAAGGCCATCCCGGCCGACTCCCAGGGCGGCTGGTCGCTGGCGGCCAGCGCCACCGACGTCGACGGGGACAACCTTCCGGAGCTCTACATCGGCAACGACTTCGGCCACGACCGCCTGCTGTACAACAAGTCCCGCCCCGGGCACGTCGAATTCGCCGAGGTGAAGGGCATCCGCGGGCCCAACGAGCCGAAGTCCAAGGTGATCGGCAACGACTCCTTCAAGGGCATGGGCGTCGACTTCGCCGACCTCGACCACGACGGTCTCTACGACCTGTACGTCAGCAACATCACGACGTCCTGGGGTATCGAGGAAAGCCACTTCCAGTTCATGAACACCGCCAAGGACACCGCGGATCTGCGTGGCCGGCTGCAGGGCGGCGAGGCGCCGTGGGTGGACCGCAGCGCGCAGGCCGGCACCGCCTGGTCCGGCTGGGGCTGGGACGTCAAGATCGCCGACTACAACAACAGCGGAGAATCGGTCATCACCCAGGCGACCGGCTTCGTCAAGGGCGACGTCAACCGCTGGCCGCAGTTGCAGGAGCTGGCGACCTCGAACGACGAACTGCTGAAGCACCCGTACTTCTGGCCGAACATGGTCGCCGGTGACGACGTCGGTGGCGACCACACGCTGCACTTCTGGGCCAAGAGCTCCGACGGCCGCTACACCGACCTGGCCCCGCGCCTCGGTCTCGCGGTCCCGGTGCCCACCCGCGGTATCGCCACCGGTGACGCCGACGGCGACGGCAAGCTCGACTTCGCCGTGGCCCGCCAGTGGGAGCAGCCGATCTTCTACCACAACGTCAGCCCTGACACCGGGTCGTACCTGAACCTGAAGCTGGTGCACGACAAGGCTTCGGCGGACGGTCCGCTCAAGGCGGCGGGTACCGCGGCGATCGGCGCGCAGGTCACCGTCGTCACCCCCGACGGCAAGAAGTACATGGACCGCGTCGACGGCGGCAGCGGCCACTCCGGCAAGCGCAGCCACGAGATCCAGATCGGGCTGGGCAAGGTCACCGGGCCGGTGAAGGTCTGCCTGCAGTGGCGCGACCTGACCGGGCAGATCCGCACGCAGGAAGTCCAGCTGACCCCGGGCGACCACACGTTCCAGCTCGGCGCTCAGGCTAAGGAGAAATGACCGTCATGGCTGAGCAGACACTCACGGCACCGAAGAGCAACAAGACGATCACGGCCCTTCGCCGGTTCGCGATCTCGATCACCATCTTCAACATCATCGGCTACACCGTGCTCGGTTTCGAGCAGCCCTACACCTATCCGTTCATCGCGCTGGCCACGGCGTACACCACGGAAATCCTGCTGGAGATCATCGGGGCCCGCGTCCAGGGACGCGACGTCCGCTTCCGGGGCAACGGGTTCAAGGGACTGGTGGAATTCCTCTTCCCCGCGCATATCACCGGTCTCGCGCTGAACATGCTCACCTACGTCAACGACCAGGTGCTGGTCATGATGTTCGGCGTCGTGGTCGCCGTCGGCGCCAAGTGGGTGCTGCAGGCCCCGGTGCGCGGCAGGCTGCGCCACTACATGAACCCGTCGAACTTCGGCATCACGATCATCCTGCTGGTGTTCCCCTGGGCGAGCATCGCGCCGCCGTACCACTTCACCGAGCAGGTCGACTCGTGGGTCGGCTGGCTGATCGTCGGCATCATCATGGTGTCGGGCACCGTGCTCAACGCGATGCTGACCCAGCGCATGTGGCTCATCGGCGCCTGGCTGATCACCTTCGCGCTGCAGGCGATCATCCGTGGTCTGGTGTTCGACACCGCGATCCCCGGCGCGCTCGGGATGATGACCGGTGTGGCCTTCGTGCTCTACACGAACTACATGGTCACCGACCCGGGGACGACCCCGTCCAAGCCCGCGTCGCAGATCCTGTTCGGTTCGGGGGTGGCGCTGGCGTACGGGTTCTTCATGATCGTGCACGTGGCCTACGGCCTGTTCCTCGCCACCGCGCTGGTCTGCCTCATCCGCGGGATGTTCCTGTGGGGCCTGCACTTCTCCAAGAAGGCGACCGAGAAGTGGGAGGCCGAGCAGGCGAAGTCGGCCGAGATCACGTCCCTGCCCAAGCCGGCCGGGAAGCCGGAGACGGAAACCGGGGCCGTGGCGGCATGACCACCGGTGCGGAAACCACCCGGGGGGCGCGTCTCGCGCCCCCCGGGCCGCCGCGCCGGGCGACCTTCGGTCTGCTGAAGAAGCTCTTCACCGACCGGCTGGCGCTCATGTCGGATTCGGCCAAGGCACACGGGGACGTCGTCCGGATCGCGATCGGTCCCAAGACGATGTACCTGGTGAACCACCCCGAACTGGCGAAACACGTGCTCGCGGACAACGCGGCCAACTACCACAAGGGAATCGGCCTCCAGGAGGCGCGACGGGCGCTCGGCGACGGGTTGCTCACCAGCGACGGCGACGTCTGGAAGAAGCAGCGCCGGACCATCCAGCCGGTGTTCCAGCCCAAGCGGATCGCGCGGCAGGCCTCGGTCGTCGCGAACGAGGTCGAAGGACTCGTGAAACGCTTGCGGGACACCGAAGGACCCGTGGAGATCCTGCACGAGATGACCGGGCTGACCCTCGGTGTGCTCGGCAAGACGCTGCTCGACGCGGATCTCGGCGGGTTCACCTCGCTGGGGCACTCGTTCGAGGCCGTGCAGGACCAGGCGATGTTCGAAGCGGTGACGCTGAGCATGGTCCCGCAATGGGCGCCGCTGAAGAAACAGGTGCGATTCCGGGAATCGCGGGACGACCTCCGCCGCATCGCCGACGAACTCGTCCAGCAGCGGCTGGCCAACCCGGTCGAGAACGGCGAGGACGTGCTTTCGCGGCTCATCGCCACCGACGGGACCCGCGAGCAGATGCGGGACGAGCTGATCACGCTGCTGCTGGCCGGGCACGAGACGACGGCGAGCACGCTCGGCTGGGCGTTCCATCTGCTCGACGAGCATCCGGAGATCGCGGCGAAACTGCGGGCCGAGGCCGACGCGGTGCTGGGCGACCAGTTGCCGACGCACGAGGACTTGCACCGGTTGCCGTACACGGCGAGGGTCGTCGAAGAGGTCATGCGCCTGTACCCGCCGGTGTGGCTGCTGCCGCGGGTCGCGCAGGCCGACGACGAGATCGGCGGTTATCACATCCCCGCCGGATCCGACGTCGTCGTCGTGCCCTTCACCCTGCACCGGCATCCGGATTTCTGGCCGGAGCCGGAGAGGTTCGACCCGGACCGGTTCGACCCGGACCGGCCCAGCGGGCGGCCCCGCTACGCCTACATCCCGTTCGGCGCAGGGCCGCGGTTCTGCATCGGCAACAGCCTCGGCGTGATGGAGGCCGTTTTCGTGCTGACGATGGTCCTGCGCGACCTCGAACTCAGAAAGCTCCCGGGCTACGACGTGGTTCCCGAGGCGATGCTGTCGCTCCGGGTGCGCGGCGGGCTGCCGATGACCGTGCACACCAGGAACAGGAGGTAGGTTCCGTGGATTCGGACGAACAGGTCGAGGTGTCCACTTTGGAGGCCTACGCGGACACGATCGTGCCGGGGGAGAAGCGTTTCCCCGGCGACCACGCCATCGCCGGCGCTTCGCCGGGACCGGGCGCGGTCGTCGCGGGCGCGCTCGAACTGCTGCACACCGAGGCGACAGGGGTGACCGTCGGGCTGCCCTATCTGGCGCAGTCCCTCAACGACCACGCGAAGGTCTACGCCAAGGAACACGACGTCACACTCGACGAGTCGCTGCCGCCGTTCGTCGCGCTGTCCTTCGCGGACCGGACGGCGCTCGTGCGGTCGCTGACCGCGCCGGGACATCCGGAGAAGGACGGCTGGGTCAGCCTCGCCTTGTTCTGCAACATGTCCTTCGACAGCGCGGCGCACAAGCATACCGCCGAAGCCATCGCCGAGGGCCACCCCGGCCTGCTGGCGATGGGGTACACCGCGCCGGACGAAGACGGTCTGTGGCGGTTCCCCAAGTTCTCCTATCGCCGCGAGCTGGCCAGAGTCCACCCCGACACCACGCCTTCCGGGAGTCCCGCATGACCGCCTACGACAAGACCGACGTCGTCATCGTCGGCAGCGGGTTCGGTGGCTCCATCCCCGCCTACCACTTGGCCGCGGGCGGGGCGAAGGTCACCGTGCTGGAACGCGGGCCGTGGCTGGAGGCGAAGGAGTTCGAGCACGACTATCTGCTCGGCTCGTCCTACACCCGGGCTTTCGATTTCGTCGTCGGCGACGGGATGAGCGTGCTCGGCGGGAACTGTGTCGGCGGCGGCAGCGTGGTGTATTTCGCCGCGATGCCCCGCGCGCCGAAGTTCGTGTTCGAACGTCATGGCAGTATCGGCCGTCGCATGTGGCCTTCGGTGTTGACGCGCGACACGCTGGAGCCTTGGTACGACCGGGTTTCGGAGTCGCTCCCGGTGTCCACACAGGACTGGAACGACGTCTCGTACGCGGGCGGGCTGTGGGCCGCGTTCTGCAACCACTCCGGCCGCACCGCCAACCCCGCCCCGGTCGCGGTGGACAACGACCGCTGCGTGAACTGCAACTTCATGATGGCGGGCTGCCGGTTCGACGCGAAACGCTCGCTGCTGACCAACTACCTGCCCGCGGCGCTCGCGCACGGCGCGAAGATCCGGCCGCTGCACGAGGTGCAGCGGATCGAGCGGATCGACGACGGCGACTACCGCGTGCACTTCAACATCGTCGACGACGAGGACTACCGGCTCCAGTCCGGCAGCGGGACGATCGACGCTAAGGTCGTCATCATCGCCGCGGGCGCCGGCGCGACTCCGGTGATCCTGCAGCGTTCGGAGGCGGCGCTCGGCACCATGCCGCACGCGGTCGGCCGGTACTTCTCGGGCAACGGGGAACGGCTCAACACCGCCATCATCAACGAGGAGCGCGTCCGCGAGGTGCTCGGGCTGTCCCGTGAGGACGGGAAGGTCTACGAGGCCAACCACATCGGCAAGGGCCCGACGGTGGCGAACTGGGACAAGCTCGACGGTTCGCTGCCGGAGTACGAGCGGTATTCGCTGGAGCAGCTGTACTTCCCGCCCGGGCTCGGCACGATCCTCGCGCAGGTGCCGGACGGCGACGAACCACGCTGGTTCGGCGTGCAGAAGAAGGAGATCCTCAAGAAGTGGGCCTCCTGGCTGACCATCTTCCTGATGACCGAGGACGACAACGAGGGTGTCTTCGGCGCGCCGCCGCCCACCGGCAACGCCTACCGCATCTCGCAGCAGATGCTCGGCCGTGGCCCGCTGAAGTACGACCCGACGCCGAACACCCGGCACGGCTGGGCGCTGGCCGACGCGGAATGCAAGGAGATCCTCGAGAAGGACGGCCTGGCGAAGGTGGCGCCGTGGACCAACGACGTCGTCGGCGCGTACACCGTGCACCCGCTGGCGTCGTGCCGGATCGGTGACGACCCGGTGACCTCGGCGCTGCACCCGAACCACGAACTCCGTGATCACCCCGGGATCTTCGTGACCGACAGCGCTTCCGTGCCGGGCGCGCTGACGGTGAACCCGGCGATGACGATCGCGGCGCTGGCCGAGCGTTCGGTGCCGGGGATCGTGCGGGCTTTGCAGGCTCGCGGTGTCGACGTCACGTACGGCGCCCCCGCTCCGGACGGTTCCATCACCGGGCGGCGGGCGGTCGGCAAGCTGTCGCTGGTGGCCGGGAGCTGAGCGTGGCACCCGTGCTGGTGAGGCTCGCGCTGCGGCGCGCGGTGTGTGAAGCCCGGTACGTCCGGCCGGTTCCCTTCGGCCGGGCGACCGGGCTCGTACGCGACGTCTACGAACGGCTGGAACGCGATTTCGGGATGCTGGCCCCGCCGGTGGCGGTGCATTCGCCGTCACCGCCGGTGCTCGCGGCGAGCTGGGTGATGCTGCGGGAATCGCTGGTGGCGGCGGGGGAGACGAGCCGGGCGGACCGGGAGATCGTCGCGACACTGGTGTCGCGGGGGAACTCGTGTCCGTACTGTGTCGAGGTCCACGGGATGGCGCTGGACTCGCTCGGGCGTTCCTCCGAGGCCGCGGCGATCGCCTCGGGCAGTCCCGTGCCGGATCCTCGTGCGGGGACCCTTTCGGCGGGGGCCCGGTCGGAGCTGACCGCGGTCGCGTTCGCGTTCCACTACCTGAACCGGGTGGTGAGCGTTTTCCTCGGGCCGTCACCGTTGCCGCCGACCGTGCCGGATTCGGCGCGGGCGAGGGCGAAGGCCGTCTTGGGGCGGTTCCTTCGGCCGGTGACAGGGGCTCCGCCAGGGGAGTCGCTGGACCTGCTGCCGGTCGGCTCCCGGGATTTCGCCTGGGCCGCGGGCAATCCTGTGGTCGAGGACGCGTTCTCGCGTGCTTCGGCGGCGTTCGCCGCGTTGCCGGTGCCTTCGTCCGTGCGGGACGTCGTGGAGCGTGAACTGTCCACTTGGGACGGTGCGCCACCCGGGTTGAGCCGGTCCTGGGTGGACGCCTACGACGATCACGCGGTGCGCTTGGCCTTGGTGGTCGCGAAGGCGCCTTATCAGGTGGACGACGCTTTGGTGGCGGCCGCGGGGCTGGGTGATCGGGAGCTGGTCGAGTTGGTGGGGTGGGCGAGTTTCACTGCCGCCGCCCGCGCTGTTTCGGTCGCCCCGCTTCCTGGTTAGCACCGGTGTCGCGAAAGCCACGTTCGAGACATCTGGCGTCCCGAACGTGGCTTTCGCGACATCCCGCCGCGCTCAGTCGGCCGGGCAGACGGTGCCCGGAGCGGGAAGCGACCCGTCGAGCAGGTAGGCGTTCGCCAGGCCCCGGACGCATCCGCTCCACGGATAGGCGGTGTGCCCGATCCCGTCGTAGGTGAGCAGCGCGGTCTTGGCGGGCAGCTGACGGTGCACGTTCGCCGCCCACGCGTGGCCGGTCGCCGGATCGTGCTTCGGGTTCGTGAGGAGGATGGTCGGCGTGCGCGGGTCGACGCGGGCGGGCGCCGGCGGATTGTTGACCTCGGACGGCCAGCCCGCGCAACCGAGCCAGGCTTCGCGCAATTCGGTGGAGTAGCGCATGTTCGGGGCCGCCGCCCGTTCCGCGGCGACGAGCCGGTCGAGCTGTCCCTGGTCGGCGACGCGCATGTCCCAGTCCTGGCACAGCACGGGCAACCGTCCATTCGAGACGGTGTCGCCGGAGGCCGTGGTGACCGCGGAGTCCGGCTGTGCGTCGGGAGTCCCGATGTGGAGACTGGCCAGGAACCGGCCGAGGCCCGCCAGGTCCGCCCGGCTGAGATTTCCGTACGCGGTCTGGAGGACGTACCAAGGGGAGCTCGGGTTGGTGGGTTCACCCTCGTACAGCTTGCCTTCGTCGGCCGCGGTCAGCAGTTCCCGCCAGCGGGCGAGCACGTCCTCGCCGTGCAGCGCGCACTCCGTCGAAGCCGAGCACCAGGAGGCGAACTCGGCGAGCGCGTCCTCCGCCGCCCCGGCCGCGGTGGCGGCGAAGTCCGTCAAGCCGAGACTGTGGTCCATGTTGCCGTCCAGGACCGCGGCACGCAGACGGTCGCCGTGCTGTCGCGCGTACTGCTGCCCGATGAGGGAGCCGTACGAGACACCGAAATAGCTGATCGCCGGTTCGTCGAGGGCGATGCGGAGATCGTCCAGATCGTCGGCCACCGCCCCGGTGTCGACGTGGTCGAACAGCGGGCCGCTGCGGGCGCGGCAGTCGTCGCGAAGGGCACGGTTGTCCGCCACGAGCCGGTCGAATTCGGCCTGGTTCCGGGGTGTCGCGGCGGCGAGTCCTCGCACGAGTCCGCTCGCGCACTGAATGGGCTGACTGGCCCCGATACCCCGCGGATCGAATCCGACGATGTCGAAGCGCGAGCGGATCTCCTCAGGGAACAACGCTTCGCTCTTGAACGCGAAGTCGACCCCGGACGCCCCCGGCCCGCCCGGATTCACGACCAGCGCACCGATCCGGCGCCCCGGATCGGTCGCGGGAATCCGCGCGACCGCCATCCCGAAGGTGCCCTTGCCCGGATCGGCGCGGTCGACGGGCAGGGTCAGGGTCGCGCACCGGGCGGTTTCGTGGTCCGCGCACGGGGCCCAGGCGAGCGCGGAGGACGCCGCCATCGCCGGGGCCGCGGTGGAGAGGACGAGCGCGACGGCGGCCAGTGCGATCGTGGTCTTGCGGGTGCTCATCCGCCCACGCTAGCCACAGTGGACAGTGCCCGGCACTGGCCGATCGGCCCGGATCACTCGGCCAGATGACCGATCCCGGTCAACAACTTGAGAGAAGACTCCGCGTCCGCCCCCGGTTCATGCTTGACCGGACTGCGCGAACGGACGGCGGCCGCGTATCTGGGGACAGAGCCCGGCGCCGGGACCGGATTCCGTGACTTGAGTGGTTGAGAGCTAGGGGAGTGCGGTGGCATGAGCGTTGAGCGGATTTCGATTGTCGGTATCGGTCTCCGATACCCGGACGCCGGTTCCCCGGAAGAGCTGTGGGAGAACGTCCTCGCCGGCCGCCGGGCGTTCCGGAGGCTGCCCGACGAGCGGATGAACCGCGAGGACTACTACTCGCCCGACCCCAAGGCACCGGACCGTTTCTACGCGCAGAAGGCCGCGGTCCTCCGCGACTACGAATTCGACCGGATCAAGTACAAGGTCGCGGGCAGCACGTTCCGCTCGACCGACACCACGCACTGGCTTGCCCTGGACGTCGCCGCGCAGGCGTTGGCCGACGCGGGCTTCCCCGAGGGCGAGGGGCTGCCGAAATCCGCCACTGGCGTGGTCATCGGCAACAGTCTCACCGGCGAGTTCTCCCGTGCCAACATCATGCGGCTGCGCTGGCCGTACGTGCGCCGCACGGTCGCGGCGGCACTCGCCGAGCGCGGCTGGGCCGACGGCGACACCGCCGAATTCCTCCACGATCTCGAGGCGCAGTACAAGGCACCTTTCCCGGAGATCGACGAGGACACGCTCGCGGGCGGGCTGGCGAACACGATCGCCGGCCGGGTCTGCAACTTCTTCGACTTCGGCGGCGGCGGGTTCACTGTGGACGGTGCCTGCTCGTCGTCGCTGCTTTCCGTGGTCACGGCGGCGAACGCGCTTTCGGAAGGCGACCTCGACGTCGCCATCGCCGGTGGTGTCGACTTGTCGATCGACCCGTTCGAGGTGATCGGGTTCGCCAAGACCGGCGCGCTCGCCAAACGCGAGATGAAGGTCTATGACGCCGATTCCAACGGATTCTGGCCCGGCGAGGGTTCCGGAATGCTCGTGCTGATGCGCGAAGAGGACGCGATCGCGCAGGGCAAGCGGATCTACGCCACCATCGGCGGCTGGGGTGTCTCGTCCGACGGCAAGGGCGGCATCACCCGCCCCGAGGCCTCGGGGCACCGCCTCGCGCTCAAGCGGGCGTACGACAAGGCGGGGTACGGCGTCGAGACCGTTTCCTACTTCGAGGGCCACGGCACCGGCACCGCGCTGGGCGACGCCACCGAGATCGAGGCGCTCTCCACCGCCCGCCGCGACGCCGATCCGCTCGCCGAGCGGGCCGCACTGAGCACGATCAAGGGCAATATCGGCCACACCAAGGCCGCGGCCGGGGTCGCCGGGCTGATTAAGGCGACCTTGGCGGTGTACCACCAGGTCATCCCGCCCGCGACCGGCCATTTCGAACCGCACGAATCGCTGGTCGGCGACTCCGCGCGGATGTACGTGCCCGCCGAGGCCGGGCTGTGGCCTTCGGACCAGCCGGTCCGCGCCGGTGTCTCCGCGATGGGGTTCGGCGGCATCAACTCGCACGTCACCGTCACCGAAGCGCCGGGCGCGGCCCGTCGCAAGGAGCTCGACGAGCGGACCAGGTCGCTGGTCGCCGGACGGCAGGACAGCGAACTGCTGCTCCTCGACGCCGAAGACGCCGCGTCGCTGCGCGGCCGGGTGACCGGTCTGCTGGAGATCGTGCCGAAGCTTTCCTTCGCCGAACTCGCGGACCTCGCGGGCACGCTTTCGGCCGAGCTGACCGGAAAGCCCGTCCGGGCGGCGATCGTCGCGGCCGGTCCGGACGACGCCGAGCGCAAACTGGCCAAACTCCTCGATCTTCTCGGTGAAGGGGAGCCCGAAGTCTTCTCCGCCAAGGAAGGCATCTTCGCCGGCTCCCGTTCCCAGTCCCCGAAGATCGGGTTCCTGTTCCCCGGCCAGGGTTCCGGGCAGGGCAGGGTCGGCGCGCTGCGCAAACGCTTCGCGCACGCCGACGACATCTACCGCGCCGCGAATCTGTCCACCGGCGCCGACCAGGTCGCCACCGACGTCGCCCAACCGCGTATCGTCACCGGTTCGCTGGCCGGGCTGCGGGTCCTGAAGAGCCTCGGCATCGAGGCGGGCACGGTCGCGGGCCACAGCCTCGGCGAGCTCACCGCCCTGCACTGGGGCGGCGCGCTCACCGAACGCGAAGTGCTCAAGCTGGCCAAGATCCGCGGCAGGGTGATGGCGACCGCCAGCGACGGGAACGGTGCCATGGCGGCGATCGCGGCCACGCCGAGTGTCGCCGAAGGGCTCGCCGAGGGCGAAGAGGTCGTCATCGCGGGCTACAACGCGCCCGAGCAGACCGTCCTTTCCGGACCGGCGGAGGCGATCGACCGCGTGGTCGCCCGTGCCCGCGCGGAAGGGGTCACCGCCGCCCGCATCAACGTCTCGCATGCCTTCCACTCGCCCGCGGTCGTCCCGGCCGCCGAGGCGATGACCGGGGAACTCGCCGCGATCGACTTCGCGCGGCTCGACCGGCCCGTCGTCTCCACGGTGACCGGTGACGTCCTGCACGCCGCCGAGGACCTGCGTGATTTGCTGCGCGACCAGGTGGTCCTGCCGGTCCGCTTCCGCGAGGCGGCCGCGAAGGTCGCCGAGCGCAGCGACCTGGTGATCGAGGTCGGCCCCGGCCGCGTGCTCACCGGTCTGCTGGGCACGATCGCGCCCGGCACCCCGGTGCTTTCGATCGACACCGACAGCCTGACGCTCGCCCCGGTGCTCAAGGTCGCCGGCGCCGCGTTCGCGTTCGGCGCGCCGCTGGAGACGTCCGCGCTGTTCGCCGGCCGCGTCGTGCGGCCCCTGCCCGTGGACGGCGAGTTCTCGTTCCTCGCCAGCCCGTGCGAGGCCGCGCCGTCGATCGGCGCCGTCCTGACCCGCGACCGCGTCGCCGAGCCCGCCGAGGCGGCCGCCGGAACGGCTTCGGAAAGCGGCGGCAGCAGCACCCTCGACCTGTTGCGCAAGCTCGCGTCCGAACGCGTCGAGCTGCCGCTCGAAGCGGTCACCGCCGACACGCATCCCCTCGACGATCTGCACCTTTCGTCGATCACGGTCGGCCAGCTGGTCAACGACGTGACCAGGGCGCTCGGCCGCCCGGCGCTGGAGGGCATGCCGAACTTCGCGACCGTGTGCCTCGGCGAACTCGCCGAGATGATCGACGAACTCGCGCAGACCGCCAAACCCGCCGACGGCAACCAGGCCGAGGTCGCCGGCGTCGGGCCGTGGGTGCGGCCGTTCGCGGTGGAGTACGTCGTCGCGCCGAAGCCGTCGCCCGATCTCGCCACCGGCATCTCCACCGCGGAGTGGACGGCGTTCGCCCCGGCCGGTCATCCGCTGGCGGAGCCGCTGCGCGCGGCATTGGCCACGGCGGGGGTCGGCGACGGCGTCCTCCTCTGCCTGAACGCCGACAGCGGCTCCGGCGACGTCGGCCTGTTCCTCGACGCGGGCCGTGCGGTGCTGGCCGCACCCAACGGCACGCGGTTCGTCGTGGTGCAGCACGGTCTCGGCGCCTCCGGGCTGGCGAAGACGCTCCGGCTGGAGGACCCGTCGGCCCGCACCACGATCGTCGACCTGGCCGACCTCAGCCCGGTCGATCCCGAAGCCCTCGACGCCGCGGTGTCCACTGTGGTCACCGAAGTGGCGGCGACGACCGACTTCAGCGAAGTCCGTTACGACTCTGCCGGAGTCCGCACGGTGCCGAAGCTCGCGGCGCTGACCCCGGCCGAGGCCGAGGGCACCCCGCTGGACACCGGCGACGTCCTGCTCGTCACGGGTGGCGGAAAGGGCATCACCGCCGAGAGCGCGTTGGCGCTGGCCAAGGATTCCGGCGCGAAACTGGCGCTGCTCGGCCGGAGCGACCCGGCCGACGACGCCGAACTGTCGGAGAACCTCGGCCGCATGGCGGCGGCGGGCCTCACCTACCGCTACGAACGTGCCGATGTCACCGACGCACGGCAGGTGGCCGACGCGATCGGCCGGGTGCAGGCCGAATTCGGCCCGGTCACCGCGGTACTGCACGGCGCGGGCCGCAACGAGCCCGCCGCGCTGTTCTCCTTGACCGACGAGAGCTTCCGCAAGACGTTGGCGCCCAAGATCGGCGGTCTGAACGCCGTCCTCGACGCCGTCGACAAGGACAAGATCAAGCTGCTGGTGACCTTCGGCAGCATCATCGGCCGGGCGGGCCTGCGCGGTGAGGCGCACTACGCCACGGCCAACGACTGGATGACCGAACTGACCGTGCGGTTCGGCCGGGAACACCCTGGGGCCAAGGCGATCGCGCTCGAATGGTCGGTCTGGTCCGGGACCGGGATGGGCGAAAAGCTCGGGGTGGTCAGCGCGTTGATGCGCGACGGCATCACGCCCATCCCGACCGAGGAGGGCATCGAGATCCTCCGTCAGGTCGTCGGCGACCCGGCAGCCCCGTCGGTACTGGTCGTCTGCGGCCGCACCGCCGGGCTGGCCACCCTGCCGGTGGAGAAGCGTGAACTGCCGCTGACCCGCTTCGTCGACCGCGCCGTCGTGCACTACCCGGGGGTCGAGCTGATCACCGAGGCCGACCTGTCCGCGGGCAGCGACCCGTATCTGGCCGACCACCTGCTCGACGGTCAGCTGCTGTTCCCGGCGGTGATCGGCATGGAGGCGATGACCCAGGTCGCCAAGGCCGCGCTGGCCGCGGAAACCCTGCCGGCGCCGGTGTTCTCCGACGTCGAGTTCCTGCGCCCGATCATCGTCTCGCCGGGCGGGTCGACCACGATCCGGCTCGCCGCGCTGGCCCGGGACGCCGAGACGGTGGACGTGGTGCTGCGCAGCGGGGAGACCGGCTTCAGCGCTGACCACTTCCGGGCCCGGCTGAGCTTCTCCCGGCCGGATCCACTCGGCGACACCGTCGCCCGCGACGTCGCGCTGCCGCCGGTTCCGGTGGACCCGACGACCGAGCTCTACGGCACGGTCCTGTTCCAGGGCAAGCGATTCCAGCGGGTCACCGGCTACCGGCGGGCCAGCGCGCGGCATGCGGTCGCGGAGATCGCGACCGGCGCCGAGGTCGACTGGTTCGCGCCGTTCCTCCCGCAGGAACAGCTCCTGGCCGACCCGGGCACCCGTGACGCGATGATGCACGCGATCCAGTGCTGTGTCCCGGACGCGACCCTGCTGCCGCAAGGAATCGAGCGGCTCTACCTCGCCGAACCCGGTGAGCAGCACCCGGAGTACGTGCTCCTCGACGCCCGCGAGCGTGCGCAGGACGGTGACAGTTACGTCTACGACCTCGACGTCCGCAACCCCGACGGCAAGCTGGTCGAGCGGTGGGAGGGGCTGAAGCTGCGCGCGGTGCGCAAACGCGACGGAGAGGGACCGTGGGTCCCGTCGATGCTCGGGTCCTATTTGGAGCGTTCCGTCGAACGGCTGCTCGGCTCGTCCCGCGCGATCGTCGTCGAACCGGATCCGGTGGGCGTTTCGGTGGAGACCACGCCGGAGCGGCGGGCACAGACGGCACTGGCCGCCGGCCGCGCCGTCGACGCGCCGCTGGAGATCCGCTACCGCCCGGACGGGAAACCGGAGGCCGACGGGGTCGAGGTGAGCGCGTCGCACAGCGCCGAGCTCACCCTGGCGATCGCGGGCGACGGCCGGATCGCGTGCGACGTCGAAACGGCGATCGAACGCACGCCGGAGGACTGGGCGGGCCTGCTCGGCGAGGATCTGCTCGCGGTGGGCGAACTGCTGGCCGCGGACGCCCGCGAGCCGCTTTCGGTGGCGCACACCAGGGTCTGGAGCGCGCTCGAATGCGTGCGCAAGACCGGGGACATGACGCAGGCGCTCACCGTGCACCGGGTCGATCCGGACGGCTGGGCGGTGCTTTCGCACGGCGCCGCCCGTATCGCCACCTGGGTGACGACCGTCAACGACCGGACCGATCCCGTGGTCTTCGCGGTGCTCCAGGGAGAGGAGAGCTGACATGGCCGACTACTACGAGATCCTCCACACGGTCGGATTCGAAGAGACCAACCTGGTGGGCAACGTCTACTACGTGAACTACGTGCGCTGGCAGGGCCGGTGCCGCGAGATGTTCCTGAAGGAGAAGGCGCCCGCGGTGCTCGAAGAGGTCCGCCACGACCTCAAGCTGTTCACGCTCAAGGTGGACTGCGAGTTCTACGCGGAGATCACCGCGTTCGACGAGCTGTCCATCCGGCTGCGGCTGGAAGAGCTGACCCAGACCCAGATCCAGTTCACCTTCGACTACGTCCACCTCACCGCGGAAGGCGAGCGGCTGGTGGCGCGCGGACGGCAGCGGATCGCGTGCATGCGCGGCCCGAACACGGCCACGGTGCCCAGCCGGGTGCCCGAACAGCTGCGTGAGGCGCTGGCCCCGTACACGGTCGACGGCAAGGGGGAATGACGTGGGCACGCTGGAGGAACCGTCGCGGCCGGTGCTGAAACGGCTGCCGACGCCCGTCGCCCGGCGCCGGTTGTCCGCGCAGGCGGGCCTGCGGGAGGTGATGGGCCAGTTCGCCACCGGGGTCACCGTGCTGACCGCCGGCGGCGAACGGGCACACGGGATGACCGCCAACGCCGTCACCTCCGTGTCGCTGGAGCCGCCGATGGTGCTGTGCTGCGTTTCCCGCGCGGCCCGGATGCACGAGGCGATCGTGACGGCGGGCTCGTACGCGGTCACGGTGTTGGCGTCGGACCAGAAGGATCTGGCGAAGTACTTCGCGGACTGGCGTCGCCCGGCCGGGATCGCCCAGTTCGACTCGGTGGACTGGACGGCCGGACCGCAGACCGGCGCCCCGCTGCTCGACGGCGCGCTGGCGTGGCTGGAATGCGAGCTGGCGGAGGTCTACGAAGGCGGTGACCACTCGATCTTCCTCGGCAAGGTGGTCGCCTCCAGCCGCGGCACCGCGCAGGACTCGCTCGTCTTCTACAGCGGCGGCTACCACCAGATCGACGGCCGCATCCGGGCATCGGCCTGACAGGAGAGGAAATGTCATGACCACCAACGAATCCGCCACGCCCGCCCCGGCGCCCGTCGCCGAACGGCCGCCGGTGGTGACCACGATGCCCCGCCTCGGACGGGGGGTGTGCTGGCGCGACATCGTGCGCGAGATCGAACTCGACGAGCTCGAGCGCGAGGCCCGTATGAGGGAGGCGGCGTGACCCTGCAGGGCGATCCGGGCGCCCAGCGCACGGAGGATTCCGAGGTGGTGCCGCTGCCGGAAGACCGGCTGCGGCGCTCCCGGATCCCGAGGCCGACCGACGGGCGGGTGATCCCGCTCGCCCGCGGTGCCGAGCCGGTGCATCCACCGGAACCGACGATGCCGTTGCTGCGTACCCAGCGCGACGAACTGCGCGAGCACATCGTCGACGGACGGCTCGACGGCGTCCGCCGTCAGCACTCGCTCGGCAAGCACACCGCGCGCGAACGGCTGGATCTGTTGCTGGACCCCGATTCCTTCACCGAGGTCGAGTTGTACCGGCGGCATCAGGCGAGCGGGCTCGGGCTGGCGGAGAACCGGCCGTACACCGACGGCGTCATCGCGGGCTCGGGCACCATCGACGGACGGCGCGTGTTCGTCTACGCGCAGGACTTCACCGTTTTCGGCGGTTCGCTCGGCGAGGCGCACGCGGCCAAGATCCAGAAGGTGATGGATCTGGCGATCGCCACCGGCTCGCCGCTGATCGGGCTCAACGACAGCGGGGGAGCGCGGATCCAGGAAGGGGTCATGGCGCTCAACGGCTACGGCGGCATCTTCCGCCGCCAGGTCGAGGCGTCCGGCGTCATCCCGCAGATCAGCGTGGTGCTGGGGCCGTGCGCGGGCGGGGCGGCGTATTCGCCCGCGCTCGCGGATTTCGTCTTCATGGTGCGCGACACCGCCCGCATGTACCTGACCGGGCCGGACGTCGTCGAAACCGTGACCGGGGAACGGGTCAGTCACGACGAACTGGGCGGCGCGGACGTGCACGGCGCGTCGTCCGGGGTGGCGACCGTGGTGCACGACGACGAGGAGAGCTGCCTCGCCGACGTCCGGTACCTGGTGTCGCTGCTTCCGTCGAACTACCTGGACCCCGCGCCTCGCGAGCCGTCGCAGGACGCGGGCAAGGACCGGCGGCCGCGGTTCGCCGAACTCGTCCCGGTGGAGCCGAACAAGCCCTACGACATGCGTGACGTGTTCTCGGAACTGGCCGACGACGGCGAATTCTTCGAGCTGCACGAGCGGTGGGCGCAGAACGTGTTGTGCGCGCTCGCGCGGGTCGACGGGCGTGTGGTCGGCCTGGTCGGCAACCAGCCGGTGGTGTTCGCCGGCGTGCTCGACGGCCCGGCGTCGCAGAAGGCGGCGCGATTCGTGCGGTTCTGCGACGCGTTCAGCATCCCGCTGGTGACCCTCGTGGACGTTCCGGGCTTCCTGCCGGGTGTCGAACAGGAGCATTCCGGGATCATCCGGCACGGGGCGCAACTGCTGCACGCGTACTGTGAGGCGACCGTGCCGCGTGTGCAGGTGATCCTGCGCAAGGCCTACGGCGGCGCGTACATCGTGATGGACTCGCGGTCCATCGGGACCGACCTCTCGCTGGCGTGGCCGACCAACCAGATCGCCGTGATGGGCGCCGAGGGCGCGGTGAACGTGTTGTTCCGCAAGGATCTCGCCGTCGCACCCGATCCGGACGCGTTGCGCGCGCACCTGGTCGCCGAGTACACCGAGGAGTTCATGAACCCCCAGTATTCGGCGGAACGCGGTTTGGTCGACGACATCATCGACCCGGCGGACACCCGGTCCGCCGTCGCCAGAGCGCTGGAGATGCTGCAGGACAAGCGAAAGGCGGCGCCTCAGCGCAAGCACGGCAACCACCCGATCTGAACGGGGGAACCATGTCACCGTCCGGAATGGACAGTGCGCCGGTCTTCCGGGTCCTGCGGGGGGACCCGGAAGACGCCGAACTCGCGGCGCTCGTCGCCGTCTTCACCGCGCTGGCTTCGGCCGCGCCCCCGCCCGCGGCGCCGGCCCGGTCGGCCTGGTCGCCGCTCGTCGCGCCGACCTGGCGCACCTCCGCGCTGCGCTGAGCCGCGCGCGTTCCGTACTGGTCGTGAGTGGCGTTTCGGGTTAGAACCCGAAACGCCACTCACGACCAGCTGTACCGAACGCCCGCCTTTCGCGGCGTGTCCTTACGCGAGCCGGCGCGCGGCCTCGGTCTCCCGCCGCGGCGGATACGTACTGTGGCCGGTGTGCACGGCGACGTAAAGGATCCCGCCGTCGACCACCGTCTCCAGCTCCGTTCGCTCCCAGGGCTCGAACGCGCCCCCGCAGGCCGCGCAGGTCCGTTGCCGCTCCGCCGCGCTCATTGCCGGTCCCGCTGCTCGGGGACCGAGGGGTCGGGCCACGACAGGCCGAGCAGGTCGACGTCGAGCTCGTCCTCGGCATAGATCTCATACGGGTCGAGACGTTCGGTCATGGCGTGCTCCTTGGGTTTCGGGGTACCACAAGGGCACTACCGGCACCCGGTCACCGGCGACTTTTCCTTTGCGCATCGCGCGCGCCCGGCATCCTCGATCGCGTCACGACCGGCTCCCGATCGGACGGGGTCATCCTTGGTTGTCAAGTGAGTCGTTCATCGAAGGCCGGGAGGAACGCCATGACGGCACAGGTGCGAATTTGGGTCGTGACCGATGATCTCGACCCGCGCGGGGCCGTCGAGGCCGACGCGACGGCGTTCGTCCCGGAGCCGAGGCAGGCCGCCGAAAACGATTTCCCGGCCGAGCACATCGTCCTCGGCTACAACTAGCCCACCCCCGTACGACAGCACGGACGAAGAAGACCGCCGGGTATCGCGCGCGCGAGAATGAAGATCGCCCGCGAACCGGCCAGACCACGAGGAGGCCTTCGGATGGCTATGCGCCTCCAGCTCACGTCGGGTTTGCAGGTGCTGGAAGAATGGGCGATCAATGCTCCGCAGGCTGACCGCAATGTCATCTACGAAGCGCTTTTCGCGGTGGCCGACGGATCCGCGTTCCTCATTTACGACATTTTCGGAGATGGCCGCGATCCGCATCAGTTCATCATTCTGGTGAAACACGACCTCGTCATCAGGATAGGACTCAAACGGACCGATTCCTCGTTCGAGATCGTCTACATCGGCGCGCTGGAGCACGGGACACCCGCCGCGGCATGGGCCGACGACGTCGACGGCTCCTGAGCCGGTACCGCTGAACGGCCCAGTCCGCGCCCCGGTACCGGCAGCCTTTCGTACCAGTGGATCATGTGTTCCTCACCTTGACATCGTCCAGTTCGGCGTGAAATTCTGCGAGTGTTTGCGGATGGGGAAATTCTGCCGGTCTGGAATTGCGGTCGTCGAGGTCTGGAGGCATGAAAGATGTCATCTCCTGAATTCCCTGGATTGGATGTTTCCACACGGGTGCGCGCACGTGACATCCAGATGGCCGGGGTCGCCGACGTCCGCCGGAGGGTGCTGATGATCTCCGGCGCCATCGACACCACCGAGCACGACATCTCGGTCAGCGTCAATCTCCCCGAACCCGGCCGCTGGCAGGTGATCAAATCCGAGACCAACCTGACCGACAAGACCTGGGTCGCGATGCAGGTCGTCACCGACGAGGACTCGACCTTCGTCAACGACGCCGACACCCTCGTGCTTTCCCGCCAGTTCTCGAAATCCTTCATGACACCGGATCAGCGCCGTCTCACCTTCTACGACGGTGAGGTCCGGCCCGGCGAAGCCGTGCTGAAGGTGTACTCGCTCGACGCCGGCGGGCGGAAGCCGACCTACTCCTATTCCCGCTACAGCCCGATCGCCACCGACACCGCCGAGCAGTCGCAGCAGACACTGGACGAACTGATCAGCAACGGGATGAAGCAGCGCCCCGTGATCGAGCTGATCGTCCCGGTGACCGTGATCGGCTGAGCACGCCGGTGATCACCTTCGTCCCGGAACCGCATCTGCTCGAATCGCCGCGCGGGCGGGAGTGGCCGGTCGTCCCCGGTTCCCGTGCGGCGATCACCCCCGAGCCGCCGTCCGCCGCCGACGTCGTGATCGTCGGGGCGGGTCCGGCCGGGCTCGCCGTCGCTTCCGCCCTGTGGCACCACGGCGTTCGCGACCTCGTCCTCGTCGACCGCGACGGCCGTCCCTGCGGCCGGTTCTTCGACCGCGTCGACCTGCTCGGCCAGCGCGTGCTGCGGTCGCCGTACGAACACCACCCCGGCGTCGAGGGCTACCGCGACTGCGAACTGCTGGACTTCGCGCGGCTGCACTGGTCGGTGCTGACCCCGGTGGAGCGCCGGGAGATCCGCATGGCGCAGGCCGGACATCGCTCGGTCGTCCCGGTCGACGTCTTCGAGGCCTATTGCCGTCATCTGGCCGCGAGCCATCACGTCACCGAACGGACCTGGCGCGGCTCGGTGCGCGAGGTGCTGCCGACCTCCGACGCGGTCACCGTGCGCGCGGACCGGTTCTCCGTCACCGCGCGCCACGTCGTGCTCTGCCTCGGCGAGGAGCGCCGGTCCGCCCCGGACACCTGGTGGGGCGGCGGCCATCCGCCGCGCGGCGTGACCTATTGGGACGAACCCGTTCCCGGCGGCGGGAAACGGCTCGCCGTCGTCGGCGCGGGACTCACCGCCGCACATCTGATCTCCAACGGCCTCGCCCAAGGGCGCGAGGTGCACTGGGTGGTCCGCGAAGCGGGCGAACGCTATCAGTGCGCCGACGTCAACTCGTCGTTCTTCCGTCCCGAAGGCCGTGCTCGCTTCGACGGAGTGAGCTGGTCCGAAAGACTCGAACTGATGGGCCGGTTCCGGCGCGCGTCGATCATGTTCGAGTTCCGGCCGATGCTCGAGGCCGCCGAAGCCGAGGGACGGCTGATCGTGCATCGGGGCAAGGCGATCACGAAGGTGACCCCGGGCGTCGGGCTCCACCTCGAAGACGGTTCGCGGGTTTCCGTGGACCATGTCGTCCTTGCGCTCGGGACCACGCCGTCGATCGGCGACGGCCTGATGCCCGACGAGGCCGTGCTCGATCGCGGCGGCTGGCCGAGGCTGGACGAACGCACCTTCGCCTACACCGGCGCGCCCAGGGTCTTCGCCGTCGGCGCGGCCGCGGGGATGGCGCTGGGCCCGGCCGCCCGCAACATCGACGGCCATCGGGTCGCCACCGCCCGGGTCGCGGCGGCGGTCGCCGGGAACCTGCGCCGGGACACCCCGCTGAGGATGGCCACAAAGGACGTCGCCCGTGTCTGAAGCCTACGACTCCCGGTTCACCCTGCCGTCGATCGACGACGCGCCCTCGACCGAGTCCGGGGTGATCCTGCTGGGCCTGGACGCCGAACGCCTGCTCGCCGGGGTCGGGCTGGCCCGGCTCGCCGACGAACCCGCGCTGGTGGCGCTCGCCGTGGACCAGGCCCGGCACGAGGCGCTCGACCTCGGCCTCGGCGCGCTCGTCGAGGCGGGAATCCTTCGCTGGCGCGCGGTCCGCCCGTTGATCGAAGCAGGTCCGGAGACGACGGCGGCGGGCTCCCTGCGCCGAGAATGGGAACACGCCACCGCGCGGGTCACCGCCACGGTGACCGGGCTGGGGCCGGCATCGGTGGCGTGCCTCGCGGCCTGCTGGCTGCGTCGCGACGACGTCGACGTGTTCGCCGAGCACCGGCGGGCGCCGGAAAACGGGAGCGATACACAGGATGTCCTATCTCGGGTCTTTGCCGACTGACACCACACTGCTGCAGGTCTTCCAGAAGTTCCCCGCGCCCGCGGCGAAACTGCTGGACCTCCACGAACTGCTCATGCGGGCGCCGTCGGCGTTCGGCGCGGGGGAGCGGGAGCTGATCGCGGCCTACGTCTCCGGTGTCAACGATTGCGGGTACTGCCACGGGGTCCACACCGTCACCGCGGAGGCTTTCGGTGTGCCGGAAGGACTTCTGGCGGCCGCACTGGCCGATCTCGACTCCTCGCCCGTGGACGACCGGATGAAGCCCGTGCTGGCCTACGTGGGCAAGCTGACGCGCACTCCGTCACGGATGACCGACGCGGACGCCGAAGCGGTGTACGCGGCGGGCTGGGACGAGACCGCGCTGCATGACGCCGTCCTCGTCTGCGCTTTGTTCAACTTCATGAACCGGATGGTCGAGGGGCTCGGGATCCGCGCCGACGCCGCCTACGCGAAGATCTCGGGCGTGCGGTTGAAGGAAGGCGGCTACGCCGGCCTCGCGAGGCTGCTCGAAGAGGCTTCCCGCTGACTGCTCCATTCGAGTGCGGGTAAGCGTGTGATGACCACGAGCGGTCACCCTGCCGCGCTGAGATCGGCCCGCCACTTTCCGTCGTCGAGAACGATGCCGATTACGCCGTTCGGTGCCCATGATCGCGGAAACGGAGCAGGCGAAAGACATCTTCCGGCGTAGGTGAAAAGCACATGCCCGCGATGATGCATGGCACTGGCCGCGTACCCACCCTGAGCAGCACGATTTCCTCATCGAAGGAACACCACCGAACAGCCTGGGAGCCATCGATGATGAACACCGCGACCGACAACGTCCGCTCGCTCTTCGCCGTCCGGGGGATCGACACCGGGTTCGCCGGGGACCAGGTCGAGCTCGTGATCGACCGCTTCGACCATTGGACCAACCAGCACCGCGGTGAAGCATTCAGCTGTTTCACCGGCGCCTGTTGCACCGCCCCGCCGCTGGCCGAAGCGAGCTGAGAAGCACCCCTCCGGCCGTCACTCGCACCCCGAAGGCGAGTGGCGGCCGGTTTCGTGTGCGGGCCACCTGCCGCCACGTCGACGGAAAGTAGCCGACCGACTGCGGATTCCGTCGAGGGGTGACTCTTTCGCCTCACCGCCCCCGCGCTGGGCCTGGTCGACTCACCACCCGAACGGTGGAACGCGTTCCGTGCGGGCGTGTTTATGTTGGGGCCATGGGGGTGTGCGTGAGGGGACGGCGCCATGGTGATCAGGGTTCTCGTGGCCGAAGACATGCACATCGTCAGAGGGGCGCTCGTGGCGCTCCTACGGCTGGAACCGGATATCGAAGTGGTTTCCGAAGTGGCGTCGGGTGACGAGATCCTTCCCGCCGCACGGGTTTCCCGCACCCAGGTCGCGATCATCGACATCGACCTCCCCGGCAAGGACGGGCTCACCGCGGCCACCGAACTCCACGAGCAGCTCCCCGAGGTCCGGACCCTGATCCTGACCAGTCTGGGCAGGCCCGGCACGCTCCGCCGGGCGCTGGCGGCCAAAGTGAGCGGCTTCCTGCTGAAGGACGCCCCCGCGGAGAAACTCGCCAACGCCGTGCGCGGGGTGGCCGCCGGACGGCGGATGGTCGACGGCGATCTGGCCCTCGCCGCCTGGGACACCGTGGAATGCCCGCTGACCCCGCGGGAGATCGATGTCCTGCGGCTGACCGCCGAAGGCCGCGACACCCTGGAGGTGGCGGCGAAAGCCTTTCTCTCCACCGGAACCGTCCGCAACTACCTGACCACGATCGTGTCGAAGCTCAACGCGCGCAACCGGGTCGACGCGATCCGCATCGCCAAGGAATCCGGCTGGATCTAAACGGGCACCACGGCACGCAGCCGGAACCGCCCGTCGGGCTCCACCCCGGCGGTCAGCTCCCCGCCCAGCCCGGCGACGCGGTCGGACATGTTCGTGATGCCGCTGCCCGGGGCCTCCACCCGCACCGGCTGCTCCGGCTTCGGCGGCCGTCCGTTCACCACGCCGTCGTTGACGATGTCGAGCGCGACGCCGTCGCCCGTCCGCCGCACGGCGATCTCGCAGCGTTCGACCTTGCTGTGCCGCAACACGTTCGTCACGCCTTCGCGCAGCACCACGGCCAGAACGGTGCGCACCGTCGTCGGCAGATCCTCGTGCTCGATCTCCAGCCGCACCTGGACGTCGGCGGCCACCAGGACCGCCTGCGCCGACCGCGACTCCTGATCCAGCGACAGTTCGCGGTAGCCGCTCGCCACCGACCGGACGTCGCTCAGCGCCTGCCGGGTCAGCCCGAGGATCTCCAGCAGTTCGTCGGAGGCGCGATCGGTGTCGATGTCCATGATCCGGCTGGTCAGCTCGCTCTTCAGCGCGATCGCCGACAGGCTCATTCCCAGCAGGTCGTGCAGGTCGCGGGCGAACCGCAGCCGCTCCTCCGCGACCGCGACCTCGGCGAGGCGTTTCCTGGTCTCGCCCAGTTCGGTCACCAGCCGGATCAGCCAGATCAGACCGAACACCATCAGCCCGGTGTTCAGGATGGACGCGAAGGTGTAGAAGCCGCCGAGGAAGTCGGTGCCGTAGGAGATCCGGATCAGCACCACCCCGGCGGCGGTCACGGCGAACGCCGTCCACCCGGCCAGCGGCGGCAGCACCAGCAACGCGGTGCCGGCGAACAGGCTCGGCAGGCTCACCCACGCGCTCCCGAGCGGGATGAGCGGCAGGAAGATCAGGCACGCCTGCACGAACAGCAGCGCGTAGCTCTGCCGCGAGCGCAGCCGGACGTTCGGGCGGGCGAAGTAGGACAGCTGCAGCGTGGTCAGCGCGGTGAGGTAGCCGGCGATGAGCGCGAGGGACCAGCCGTCGTCGGTCAGCATGAACGCGCGGGCCATCGCGGAGAGGCTGAAGACGATGAAGACCACCGTCATCGTCCATTGGACGTTCCTGGCGTCGATCCGGGACCAGTGCCCGGACCCCTCGGCCAGCGCCGTCTCGGTGGGCTCGGCCTGTTCGGGCACCGGGAGTTCGGCGTGCAGCCGCCACCGGCCCGCCGCGTCGGGACCCGCGCTCAGCTTCCCGCCGTGCCCGGCGACCTCCTCGGTCACCTCGCGCAGGCTCTCGGCCGTCTCCTCGGGGACGTCCTCATGCGCCGTCCCGTCGTGGACGATCTCCAGCGCCACCCGGCCGCCGTGCTCGCGCACGGTGATCTCGCAGTGCTCGACGCCGGTGTAGCGGAGCACGTTCGTGACACCCTCGCGGAGCACCTTCGCCAGCAGGGTGCGCAGCTTCACCGGGAGTTCGACCTGCTCGAGGTCGACCCGCACCGCGACGTTCGACGCCGAGAGCAGAGACACCGCGGTCCGTGACTCCTTGTCGAGCGACAGCTCCCGGTAGCCCCTGGCCACCGACCGCACGTCGGACAGCGTCCGCTGGGCGATCCCGGTGATCTCGGCGAGCTCCTCACGGGCCCTGGCCAGCGACTTCCGCAGCAGGCGGTGCACCAGTTCGCCCTTGAGCGCGATCGCGGACAGGCTGAGGCCGAGCAGGTCGTGCAGGTCCCTGGCGAAGGCCAGCCGCTGTTCGGCCACGGCCCGTCTCGCCAGCTCGGTCCTGGCCTGGTGCAGTTCGGTGACCAGCCGCGCGAGCCAGGTCAGCAGGTACACGACCAGGGCGTAGAAGACCGCGGTGACGCTGTCGAACACCGCGCCGAGCCAGGTCTCGTCGTAGGTCCACAGGATCCAGATCGTGCCCGCCATGAACACGGTGAACACCGTCCAGCCCGTCCGCGGCCGGAACAGCAGCAGCGCGCTGCCCGCCGCGAGGGTGGTCAGCGAGCTCAGCGCGGCGTCGAAGTGCAAGGTCGGCAGGAACGCCAGGCACGCCTGCACCCCCAGCATGGCCTTCGCGAGCTTCGTGTCGAGCCGGACCGCGGGACGGCTGAAGTACAGCAGCTGGATCGCCAGCACGGGCCCGACGTACAGCACGGCCAGCAGGCCCTGCCAGAAGTCCACCCCCGGCCGGAACAGGACCGCGAGGAGCCCGAACAGGCAGGAGTTGACGAAGACGACGGTGATGATCAGCCCGGCGAGGAACAGTGCCCGCCGCGGGCGCCGGTCGACCCCGGCGGTACCCAGAGGTTCGGCGGTCACGGCGAGCTGTTCCGGCACGGGCACCCCTGTGGTAACAGAAGACGTACTGATCCTTGTCGTGCTGCCCCCTTGCGACGGCCGAGGCCGTCGCACGACCTCCATCGCGGTGTGATTCGGATCCTAACCCATCTTCGTTACCCCGGTTCCCGCTTCCGCGGCCGCGGGGAGGATGATCAAGGAGGCGTTTTCCGTCCCGGGACAGGGAAAATCCCCGTGGTCACCCGCGCGGGTGTGGGACGTTCGGACCACACCGGGGATCGCGGAACTCGCCACGATGGAAGACGTGGGTTCCACTTTGTACGCCACGCGGGGCGGGCGGGCACCGGTGGCCCTAAGCTCTGCGCATGGCCAGGTATTTCGACGTACACCCGGAGAATCCGCAACGACGCGCGATCGGACAGGTCGTCGACATCCTGCGCGAGGACGGACTCATCGCGTATCCGACGGACTCCTGTTTCGCCCTCGGCTGCCAGCTGGGGAACAAACAGGGCATCGACCGCATCCGGAGCATCCGCAAACTCGACGACCGCCACCATTTCACCCTGGTGTGCCAGGACTTCGCCCAGCTGGGCCAGTTCGTGCACGTGGACAACGCGGTCTTCCGCGCGGTCAAGGCGTCCACACCGGGCAGTTACACGTTCATCCTCCCGGCCACCAAGGAGGTTCCGCGCCGTCTGCTGCACGCCAAGAAGAAGACGGTCGGCGTGCGCATCCCGGACCACGTGGTCACCCAGGCCCTGCTCGGCGAACTCGGCGAGCCGCTGCTTTCGAGCACGTTGCTGCTGCCCGACCAGGAGGAGCCGATGACCCAGGGCTGGGACATCAAGGAACATCTGGAGCACGTGGTGGACGCGGTGATCGATTCCGGCGACTGCGGGGTCGAGCCCACCACGGTCATCGATTTCTCGTCGGGCGAGCCGGAGATCGTGCGCCGGGGCGCGGGCGACACCTCGCGCTTCGAATGACGCGTGGGACCGGCGTCCCGGTCCCACGCGCCCGCGGTTCAGTGCGTGACGAGCCCTTCGGCCTTCGACGGCGCCGAGGGGATGTGGAACAGCCGCGTGAACAGCTCCAGCATCGCCGGCTCGCCCTTGATGGCCACGGCGCCGCAGGTGAGCGCGCTCGCGGCGGCCATCTCGCCGTTCAGCAGCTTCAGCACGACCGGGCCGCGCGGCTCGATGACGAGGTCGGGGTTCGGGTGCGGGCCCTCCCCGGCCGTCATGGCGCCGTCCTCGATCACCGCGTGCACGATCATCTGATCGCCGTAGTGGAGTTCGAACGCGCAGTCGATGCCACGGGCCGCGTCGGGCTGGAACGTCGTGTACAGCGACAGGATGGCCGCGTCGAGGGTGAACAGGTCGTCGGCGGCCGGGTCGGTGAGCGACCGGGCGCCCCACAGGCCCAGCTGCAGCAGGATCTGGTCGAGGTCGTTGCCGTATTCGGTCAGCTCGTAGACCACCCCGGCGTCGAGCTGCGAGAGCACCCGGCGCTGCACGACCCCGTGCCGTTCGAGTTCGTTGAGCCGGGTCGACAGGATGCTCGTCGGGATCTTCGGCAGGCCGTGCTGGAGCTCGTCGAAACGTTTCGGCCCGAGCACGAGGTCGCGGATCACGAGCAGGGACCAGCGTTCCCCGATGATCTCGAGCGCGCGGGCGAGGCCGCAGAACTGGCCATAGGTGCGAGCGGTCATGCTTGACTCCTCAGTTTCCTTGATCTGGTGGTGGCGGGTGGTGCTCGTTCAGCGGACCGGATGTCCCTCGGACAGCAGTTCGCGATGCAGCTCTCGCAGTTCGGCGCAGGGTGTCACCCCCAGTTCGTCCTCGAGCCTGGATCGCAGCCACTCGTAGGACGCCAGCGCGTCGCTGCGCCGTCCGCTGAGCCCCAGCGCGCGGATCAGGTGGCCGTGCAGGGTTTCGTCGAACGGGTCGGCGGTGGTCAGCGAGCGCAGCACGCCGAGCATCTCCCGGTGCCTGCCCGCCCGGATCTCGGCCTCGATCCACAGGTCGCGGGCGTTGCGCCGATGCTCCAGCAGATAGACGGTGTAGGCGGCCAAGGTCGGTCCACAGTGGATGTTCGCCAGCGGGGGACCGGACCACAGGTCCAGCGCGGTACGGAACGCGTGCGCGGCCGCCGCGTTGTCGCCCGCGGCCAAGAGGTCGCGGCCGAGCCGGTGGAGCCGCTGGAACTCCGACACGTCGACCACGCCCGCGTCGATCTCGAGCCGGTAGCCGGGCGAGCTGGTGACCAGCAGGCCGCCGCTGCCGCCGGGGTCGAGGTGACGGCGGAGGTGGTGGACGTAGGTGTGCAGGGTCCGGCGGACACTGCGCGGGGGCGCGTCGTTCCACAGTTCGTGGACGAGGGAGTCGACGTGGACCGTCTTTCCGGGACGGATGAGCAGCATCGCGAGCAGTTGCAGGAGTTTCGGCGTGCTCGGCGCGCGGTCGGCGCCGCCGATGTGCAGCTCGACCGGCCCCAGTACCCTGGCCGTGTCACCCGGTCCGATGGTCATCGCGTGCATCCCTGCCCCTCCGGCGGAGTCCCCCTCGATGACGGTGACAGAGGCGGAACCTTCGGAACAGTGCCGGAAACACCCGGCTGGCCGTGATTTCTTCGTTGCGCGGTATGCGATCGTCACGACCTGGCGCGATGAACCGGTTGTGGCAAAAGAGAAGACGCCGAACGGATCAGAGCCAGTCGGAATCGGTGGCGATACGGATGGCGTCCACCCTGTTGCGGGCGTTGAGTTTCGTGACCACGGTGGCGAGATAGTTCCGCACGGTCCCCGGCGACAGGAACAGCTCCGCCGCGATGTCGGCGACCGTGCGCCCGTTCGCGGCGAGCCGGAGGATCTCAGCTTCCCGCGGTGTCAGCGGGCAGTCTTCCGTTTCCCAGGCGGACAACGCGAGTTCGCTGTCGATCACCCGGCGGCCGATGGCGACCGAACGGACGGCGTTGGCGAGTTTGTCGGCCGGCGCGTCCTTGAGCAGGAAGCCGTTGACCTTCGCGTCGAGCGCGCGGCGCACGGTGCCCGGACGGCCGAGCGAGGTGAGGATCAGCGTGCGCACGCTCGGAAGTTGCTGGCAGAGCTCGGAAGCGGCCGCGAGCCCGTCCTTGGCCGGTAGATCGATGTCGATGATCGCGACGTCCGGGAGATACTCCGCGGCCATCGGGAGGATCTTGTCGCCGGAGCAGACCTCGGCGACGACCTCGATGTCCTGTTCGAGGTTCAGCAGGGCGACCAAGGCGCCACGGACCATGTGCATATCCTCGGCCAATAGGACTCGGATCACTCCGACCTCCTCTTCCCCAGAAACGCGCTAACTCTCAGTGTACATAGCAAACCCGGAAGAGTGAATCGGAATCGCACGATCCAAGGTTGCGCTTTTCCTCGCGACCTGCCCGCCATGATCAATGTGCCGGTGAGCTGCGACGATGCTCCGGCTTCGAGGGTGCTGAAACTGCGAGCGATCGATTACCGACCGTCAGGTCAGAAGAAGGTAAAATTGCCACCTCGAGTGGTTTTCTTTCTTCGCCGAGTACGTTCCATTCCGGTGAATCAGTCCGGCGAACGGGTGAATTCCCGCCTTTCCGAAGGTGGCGATGGACTGTTCGGCGGTACCGGCGCCGACCTCGATCGGACGTCGATCGCGGCATGGTCTCCTCGGCACGAGCCGGTTCGCGCGAAGCCGCCACTATCCACAAAGGACGTATGATGAGCTCATTGCTGGGTGCCCTGCGCAAGGTCATGTTCGCGCCTTCGCTGGCTTCGGTCGGCTTCGAGGGGCGAGGCTTCGGAGTGCCGAGGACGCCGTCGACCGCGCGGCTGGAGTCGATCCCGCAGGCGGTGGTGTGCGGCTTCGAGTGGGGGATCGACGCCCCCGCGCTGTGGGAGGCCGAACGGCGGCTGGACATGGTCGAGCCGGAGATGCGCGGGTTCGCCTACGAAGGCGCGGCGATGGCGTTCACCATCCTCGACGTCATGCCCGGCGGCCGGAAGGACCGCACGGCCGAACTGATGAGCGGCCCCGGACTCCCGCACGTGTTCCTGACCTACATCGGCATCGGGTTCGCGATGGCCCGGCTGCCCCGGCCGCTGTGGAAGAAGGTGCTGCCGGATCTGGACGGCGTGCCGTTCCATCCGACGATGAGCTGGCTGGCCGTCGACGGGTACGCCTTCGACCGCGCCTACTTCGACACCCGCAAGTGGGTCGACGAGCAGTTCGTCCCCCAGCCGTACCCGTGGGCGGGCGCCCCCGAGTACTTCCCGCGCGCCTGCGACCAGGGCATCGGGCGGGCGCTGTGGTTCATCAACGGCGGGGATCCGGTGAAGGTCGCCGCGGCGGTGGACCGCTTCCCGGCCGGCCGCCGTCCGGACCTGTGGAGCGGGGTCGGGCTGGCCTCGACCTTCGCGGGCGGCTGTGACCGGGCCGGGCTGGTGAGGCTCCGCGAGGCGGCGGGGGAGCACCAGGACCAGCTCGGGCTCGGCGTCGTCTTCGCGGTGAAGGCGAGGACGTTCTCCTCGTTCGTCCCGCCGCACACCCGCCGCGCCGCCCGTGCGCTCGCCGGGCTGAGCATCGAGGAGGCCGTCGAGCTGGCCGACTCGACCGAGGTCACCGAGGACGCCGCGGACGGGACGCCCGCCTACGAGCTGTGGCGGCGGAACATCCGGGAGGGGCTGGCCCCTGCGGCGGGCCGGCTGTCCGCCTGAGGGTCCGCAGATGTCAGGAAAGGGGCGTTCAAGACGTTTTCCGTCCTGAACGCCCCTTTCCTGACATCCGGGGTGAGGATCAGGCCGCGCGCTGGAACGGCTCCGGCCGGTGCCGCAGGTCGGGCAGCGCCAGCAGGACCGGCGGGTCGAACAGGCGTTTGGGGCGCATCCGCAGGTCCGCGAGCCGCGCGGTGACACCCGGCTCGACGGTGATCGGACCGTGGTGCCCGGTGTACCCGGTGCCGCGGCGCGTGAGCGGGCCGGTCACACAGTGCGCGACGAGGTGCCAGTCGCCTTCCGGGACCTCGGTCAGCTGATAGGGGCCGGGGGCGTCGATGACCGTGTAGCGCACGGGCGCGCCCTCGGGGATCCGCGTCGGGAAGAGACCGACGAAGACGAGGCCGGGCGAGATCTCCGGCGGCGCCGACACGAAACCGCGGACGATCGCCCGCTTCGGGCCGGGACGGGGCTCGCCGGCCAGGCGGCGCTGGAAGCCGCCCTGCCGCCGGTACGCGGACGGGGACAGGCCGACGCGGCTGCTGAACCGCGTGCTGAAGGTGCCGACGCTGTTGTAGCCCACGCGGTGGCTGATGTCGGCGACCGTGATCGAGGTGGTCAGCAGCAGGCGCTTGGCCTCGTCGAGCCGCAGCGCGGACAGGAACCGGCCGGGCGAGACCCCGGTGGCCTGCTGGAACACCCTGGTGAAATGGAATTTGCTGAAGGTCGCGGCGCGGGCGATGTCGTCGATAGTGAGCTCTTCGCCCAGTTTCTCGTTCATGGCCCCAATGGCTCGCTCCACGGCTCGCCGGACAGTCTCATCCATTGTGCCGTCCTTTCGCTCGAGGATTTCTGGCATGCTTTGCGGTTTCCGACAGTAGTGTTCGCCACGGCTTCTCCTGAAGTGCTTGATTCACCGCCGGATATGGATTCATGTGTGCGCCGGCGTGAAAATTTCACGGGGTGGGCGAGCATGCGAAAACCATGCCCCGCCGGTGGTGCGCGCACTGGATCCCGGTGGCCGGTGGCCGCAGAATTCCTGGTAGCGCATTCACGCCGGAACCTCCCCGGCCGTGTTGGCGCGGTCCGAAGAACGTATTCCCGCGGCAACACAGAACCGGCCCTTGACCGCGTCCCCCGCGGCGGTCAAGGGCCGGTTTCCATTTCGCGGAACGAGTGTGTGAGGATAGTATCGTCGGCTCGTGGGGCGAGACGCAGGCGAAAGGCAGATGGGGTCGATGATCAAGGTCCTGGTGGCCGAGGACATGCACATTGTCCGGGGGGCCCTGGTCGCGCTGCTCGGTTTGGAACCCGACATCGAAGTCGTCGCCGAATGCGCCAGTGGCGACGAGATCCTCCCACTCGCCCAGTCCGCGCGCCCCGACATCGCGCTGATCGACATCGACCTGCCGGGCAAGGACGGCCTCACCGCCGCCGCCGAACTGCACGAGCAGCTGCCCGCCGTGCGCACCCTGATCCTCACCTCGCTCGGCAGCCCCGGCACCCTGCGGCGGGCACTGGCCGCGAAGGTCAACGGTTTCCTGCGCAAGGACGCGCCCGCCGACCGGCTCGCCAACGCGGTCCGCGGGGTCGCCGCCGGACGGCGCGTCGTCGACGGCGACCTGGCGCTCGCCGCCTGGGACAGCGAGGAATGCCCGCTCACCGCCCGCGAGATCGAGGTGCTCCGGCTGGCGTCGGTCGGCTCCGACCCGACCGAGATCGCCGCAGAGTTGTTCCTGTCCGCCGGTACCGTGCGGAACTACCTGACGACGATCGTTTCCAAGCTCAGCGCCCGCAACCGGGTCGACGCCGTGCGGATCGCCCGCGAGTCCGGCTGGCTCTGACGCCTGCTCGACTACCGGGCCGGGACGTTCATCGTCGCGTGGGCGAGATCCGCGGCGAACTCGCCCGGAGAAGCCGCTTCCGCGAACAACCGGCGTTGCCGGGCCGCGCCGGTCCCGTGTTCGAACAGTGAGTCCAGCCCCCGGTCGACGTCGTCCGCGTCGCCCGCGGCCACGAGCGCCGGCCGGATGAACTCGACGAGTTCGCCGAGCAACTCGCGCTGATCGGCCTCTCGGCCGGTGAAGACGTCGATACCCGGCCCGTCGAGACCGCGACGCGCGGCAGCCGTCAAGGCGGCGTCGATCCGGGCACCGCGGACCCGCGGCGGTCTCGCCGTCCCGGCGCAGGTCACGACGAGCCCGCGCACCAGGGCCGCGAGGAGCACCGCGTCGTCGACGGCCAGGCAGACGTCGGCGATCCGCACCTCGACCGTGGGATGCCGCGGGGAAAGACGCGCGTAGAAGTACACGCCCGCCGCGTCGAGGGCGGCGCCGCGACGCAAGGCCTCCCGGATGCTCCGGTCGTACGCGGCCGCGCCGGTCCACTCGTCGGGCGGTTTCGCCGTCGGCCAGCGGTCCCAGATCGGGAACCGCTTGCTCGACCAGCCGGAATCGGCGCCGTTCTGCACCGGGGAGTTGGCGCTGAGGGCGAGCAACGGGGCGAGCCACGGCCGCAGCCCGGCGAGGACGCGGGCGCCGAGATCCCGTGACGGCAGACCGACGTGCACATGACAGGCGCACGTCCCGGCCTCGCCGATCAGTTCCGGGAACGCCTGCGCCATCCGCCGGTACCGCGGCTCGGGCGTGAGCGTGTCTCCCCGCAGGTCACCGGGCGGGATCCCCGCCGCCACCATCAGGCAGCCTTCGGCCTCCGCGGCCGTCGCGACGAGGTGCCGCAGCCGCGTCAGTTCCGAGCGCACCTCGTCCAGGCCGCGGCAGACACCCGTCGCGGTCTCGATCTGGAACCGCATCAGCTCACCGGTGACGTCCGGCCCGGGGGCGAGGCTTTCGAGAAGCTCGGGCGCGCGCAACGCGACCGAGCCGTCCATCGGGTCGAGCAGGACGAACTCTTCTTCCACCCCGAGGGTGTAGTTCATGCCGTCGACGGCCATGGTTCCCCGTTCGTGGGTTTTCGCCGGTGAAGTTCTGAATCTGCCCCTTTCCGCGCGGTGAGGAAAGGGCCGGTGTGCTGAACTTCGTTGCGGCGAAAGTGTTTCGTGGCCTCACTGACGGTCTAGTCTCGGTTCATGATCGATCTGTACCCGCCGGCCGAGCCCTACGACAAGGGACTGCTCGATGTAGGTGACGGCAATGTCCTCTATTGGGAAACCTGCGGGAACCCCGCCGGGAAGCCCGCGGTCATGCTGCACGGCGGGCCCGGGCAGGGCTGTACGCCGGGCATGCGGCGGATGTTCGACCCGGCCCGTTACCGCGCGGTGCTGTTCGATCAGCGCGGCTGCGGGCGCAGCACCCCGCACGCGAGCGACCCGGCGACCGACATGCGGCACAACACGACGGACCACCTCGTCACCGACATGGAACGTCTGCGCGAACACCTGGGGATCGAACGCTGGCTCGTCACCGGAGGTTCCTGGGGCACGACACTCGCGCTCGCCTACGCCGAACGATTCCCGGAGCGGGTCACCGAGATCGTCGTCAGCGCCATCAGCACGACACGTCCGTCCGAGATCAACTGGCTGTATCACGGCGCCCGCCGGTTCTTTCCCGAGGAATGGGCCCGATTCCGCGGTGATCTCTCCGGTGATCTGGTCGCCGCCTACTCACGGCTCATGGAAGATCCCGACCCGCGGGTCCGGATCGAGGCCGCCCGTTCCTGGTGCCGCTGGGAGGATACGGTGCTGTCACTGGAACCCGGTGCGACCGTCCATAATGGACCGATCGGTGAATGGGAACTCGCGTTCGCGCGCATCGTCACGCACTACTACTCCCACGCCGGCTGGCTCGAACCCGGCGCGCTGATCCGCGACGCGGGCCTGCTGCGGGACATTCCCGGCGTGCTGATCCACGGACGCCGGGACCTGAGCTGCCCGGTGGACACGGCCTGGGAACTCGCCCGCGCCTGGCCCGGCGCGGAGTTGCTGATCGACGACGATTCAGGACACCGTTCGAGTGACGTGAAGCGGGCCTGGAAGCTCGCAGCGCTGGACCGGTTCGCTGGTTCTTAGGTGGCCGCAATTAGTCGACTAACTGCGGCCACCCCATCCCTCCCGACCCGGCCGGGATCACGCGGCGCGGTGAATGACGATGTCGTCCAGCCGCGTCCGGGCGTAAACCTTGACCCCCGCCTCGCTGTCGGTCGCGACGGAGTTGCGCACGGATCCCTTGGTGCTCTTGGCATCCACCGACGCGGTGTCCCCGTCGACGCCGACCTCGATGCCGCCGGACGCGTTCACCAGTTCGGCCTCGCCGCGCGACAGCCGTCCGATGCGGATCGGGCAGTTCGCGGCCTTCGCGACGATGTCGCCGTCGGCGCGGTCGATGTCGAAACTGCCGCTGGAGCCGGAAAGTTCGACGTCGGACCGGGCGTGCCCGATCCAGACCTTCCCGGTGGCGCCCGAGTACTTCACGGTTCCTTCGACCTCGCCGATCCGGACGCCGGCCGAGCCGCCGTCGAGGTCCACGGTCCCGGCGACGTGCCCGATCGCGATGTCGCCGGCCGCGAGGTTGCCCCGCACCGCCGCGACGCGCTCGATCCGGGCCTGGCCCGACGACATCTCCAGTGCGCAGTCACCGAACCGGCCGTCGGCCTCGACATCCGACCAAGCCGTGTTCAGGACCAGCCCGGAACCGGTGGGCACCTCGATCGTGATCGCGACCGAGCCGTTCTTGCCGCCGGCCTTCTTCGTCTCGATCGACAGCTTTCCGCCGTCGAAGCCGACCTTGGTGTTCTCGGCGACCTTCACGTCCGACTTGCTCGTGGCGTCGATCGGCTCGACCAGCACCACCGTGTCGGTGCGGTCGCTCGCGGTAAGGCGAACCCGGGCGCCGGCGACGGTCAGGGTGGCGGCGATCGGCTGCGGGGTGGGGAAGACGGACATCTCGAACTCCTTGGTGGTGGTGATCTCTCGTTGTTGAAGCAACGATCGCCGACCCGGCTGACACCGGACCGCCACGGCGCTGACACGCCGGAGACACCGGGCCCCTCGCGAGAACACGAGGGGCCCAGAGCTCACGGGAAGATCACTCCGCGTACGGCTGATCCGTGCCCTTCGCGCTGTAGCCGATGCTCCAGATGTAGCCGTCCAGGTCCGCGAAGGTGCCGCCGTACCCGCCCCACGGCAGGGCACCCGCGGGCTTCAGGATCGTGGCACCCGCCTTCTCGGCCTCTGCGCCGATCTCGTCGACGCGTGCCTCGCTGCGGACGACGTAGGTGAGGACGAGCCCGCTGAAACCACTGCCTTCCGGGCTCGTGCCCACCTGGCCCGCGAGGCCTTCGCGGCCGTAGAAGCCGACCCGCGAGCCGCCGTCCGGCTCGAAGAACACCGAGACGCCGTAGTCGTCCTTGATCTTCCAGCCGAGCCCCTCGGTGTAGAACGCCTTGGACGTGGCCAGGTCCTTGACGCCGAGGAGGATCGAGCTGACGTGCGCTTTCATCATGGTCTCCTGGGGATTCGATACGGGTGGTCGGACCGGCGATGTCACATCGGGACGGGTTCGCCGGTCATTCGCTGTGACAGACCCGGACGGAGGAATGTGACAGATGGCCGAGCAGGATTGGGTGAGCGAGCGGTTCGCCGAGCATCAAGGTCGCTTGCGGGCGGTGGCCTACCGGATACTCGGCTCGCCGGGGGAGGCCGAGGACGCGGTGCAGGAGGCGTGGCTGCGGGTCAGCCGCGCGGACACCGACGACATCGAGAATCCGGCGGGCTGGCTGACGACGGTCGTCGCCAGGGTCTGCCTGAACATGCTGGAATCGCGCCGTGCCAGACGGGAGGAGTCCGCGGGGGCGATGCCGCCCGAGCCCGGCCTGCCGGACGTCGCCAAGGAAGACCCGGAGGACGAGGCGCTGCTGGCCGATTCGGTCGGTGTCGCGCTGATGGTGGTGCTGGACAAGCTGAACCCCGCCGAGCGGCTCGCGTTCGTCCTGCACGACGTGTTCGCCGTGTCGTTCGGCGAGATCGGCACCGTCCTCGGCCGTTCACCGGCGGCGGCCCGGCAGCTCGCGAGCCGGGCCAGACGCCGGGTGCAGACCGCTTCCGACGAGACGGACGCCGCGCGATCCCCGAAGCGGGAGGTCATCGCCGCCTTCCTCGCCGCCGCCCGGAACGGTGACTTCGAAGCCCTGCTCGAAGTGCTCGACCCGGACGCCGTGGTCGGCGAGGTCCGGGGCGGCCACGCGGTCGCGGCCTTCTTCTCCGGACGCGCGGAGGCGGCCCGGCTGGCCCTGGTCGGCGGGGATCCTTCGGCCGTCTGGTCGCATCGCGGCCAGGCGAAGGCCGTCTTCACGTTCAGCGTTCACGACGGGAAGATCACCAGGATCGACATCGACACCGACCCGGAACGCCTCCGCGGTCTCGAAATCGCCTTCCTCAGTGCCAAATGATCCGGTTCTTCTCGTGCACGCTCGCCGTCCACGATCTCGGCGGCGCGCTCGGCTTCTATCGTGACGTGCTCGGTTTCACCGTGTGGAGTGACGGGCCGGTGAGCGTCGGGCCGCCTTCGCAGCCAGACGTGCGGATCGTCCTCGAACCACCCGACGCGGACCGTGGTGCCTCACCGGCCGACCGGTCCGCGATCGAGGACCTGATGTCCAAAGCCTTGCTGAACCGGCTCGTCTTCACGACCGACGACTGCGACGGCACCTTCGAGCGCATCGAGGCCGCGGGCGCCGAAGTGATGCAGGAACCGATCGACCGGCCAGGAGGAGTACGCGATTGCGCCTTCCTCGACCCTTCCGGCAATCTGCTGCGCTTCATCCAGAGCAGGGAAGCTTGACGTCCTCGGGCGTCTTGTCCGCCCGCAACCCCCGCCACGTCGTATGCCGCAGACGGCCGTCCGGGGTCCAGTTCCGGTGCACGACCTCGCCGACGAGTTCCGGCTCCACCCAGTGCACGCGCCGCGCCCGATCGCGCGGGACCTCCGAGGCGAAGGGCGGCTTCTTCCGCTCCAGCGGAGTGAGCCGGGCATGCAGGTCTTCGAGGACCTTGTCGCTGAACCCGGTCCCGACGTCGCCGATGTACCGCAGGTCCCCGGCGTCGTCATGGGCGCCGAGCAGCAGCGCGCCGAGCGTCCCCGAACGCCGTCCGTCGCCGGGACGCCAGCCGCCGATCACGACCTCTTGGGTGTGCCACAGCGCTCGTTTGATCCACTGCCGCGTCCGCTTGCCGGGGTAGTAGCGGCTGTCGAGCTTCTTCGCGATCAAACCTTCGAGCCCGTGCTGCCGGACGACGTCGAGCAGCTGGTCGGGTGAGATGTCCTGGTCGGTGTACCCCGGTGGGATGGCGATGCGGCCGCCGGCACCCAAGGAGGTCAGCACCTCGCGCCGGGCCTCGTACGGCTCGTCGAGCAGGACGTCGCCGTCGAGAAGCAGCACGTCGAAGGCGAAGAAGTGCACCGGGCTGCGTTCCAGCAGCGACGCGTCCGGCGTGCGCAGGTGCCGGGTCTGCAACAGCGGGAAGCTGGGTCTGCCCTGTTCGTCGAGCACGACGATCTCGCCGTCGAGGACGGCTTCGCGACCGTCGAGCGCTTCGCCGGTGACATCCGGGTACGTCGCCGTGATGTCGAGCCCGCGGCGGCTGGTCAGACGCGTTTCGCCGTCGCGCGCGACCCGCAGGCAACAGCGGTAGCCGTCCCATTTGTATTCGTAGGCCCACCCGCCGGTGGGCAGGTCGCCGTCGGTCGCCAGCATCGGGGCGATCGCGTCCGGCACGGTGCTCATGCCTCACGGTACCCCGGAAACCCCGCCGGTGATCTATCGTCGAAGGGTGCCTGAGGAGCGGATAACGGTCGAGGTCGAGGGTCGGCGGCTGGGGCTGTCCAATCTGGACAAGGTGCTCTATCCCGCGCACGGTTTCACCAAACGCGAGGTCCTCGACTACTACCGCCGGATAGCCCCGGTGATGCTCCCGCATCTGCGTGACCGCGCCGCCACCTTCCGCCGGTTCCCCGACGGTGTCGACGGCGAACCGTTCTACGAGAAGAACGTTTCCCGGCACGCGCCCGACTGGGTGCGCACCGCGCGGCTCACCAACCGCGGCCGCCGGGGCGGGGAGGAGACGCTCGACTACCCGGTGGTCGGCGACCTCCCGACGCTGATGTGGGCGGCCAATCTCGCCGCGCTGGAACTGCACGTTCCACAGTGGACGGTCGGCCCGCGTGGCGCCCGGAAATCACCCGATCTGCTGGTGTTCGATCTCGATCCCGGGCCGCCCGCGGACGTCGTCGACTGTTGCCGGGTGGCCGAGACGCTCAGCGACCTGCTCATCGGGGACGGTCTCACGGTGTACGCGAAGACCAGCGGCAACAAGGGAATGCAGTTGTACTGCCCGGTGCGCACGCGCTCCGACGAACGCACCTCCGAGTACGCCAAGGCCGTCGCGGAGGAACTCGCGCGCCGGTCACCGGAAACCATCGTCGCCAAGATGACGAAGGCCATCCGCCCCGGCCGTGTGTTCATCGACTGGAGCCAGAACAACACCGCCAAGACCACCATCGCGCCGTACTCGCTGCGCGGCCGGGCCGTCCCGACCGTGTCCACGCCGGTGACCTGGGAGGAGGTCGAAGCCTGCCGCAAGGCCGCCGACCTGCTGTTCACCGCCGAGCAGGTGCTCGAACGCGTCGAGGAGATGGGCGACCTATTCGGCGACATCGCGGAGCATCGCGCGGCCGTGCCCCCACGGTGACCGGAGTCATGTTTGAACCGCGGCCATCGGGAAAACCTCAGGTCAGAGGAGTGACCCCGAATGACCGAACACACCAAAGACCCCGAAGGCTGGTCGGCGCGAGCCCTGGCCATGCTGCGAGCCGTGGCACAGGGCAGGGCCGAAATCACCATCAGCCTGGAGCCCGATCTCTACGTCGACGGCCTGCCGTGCAGTGACCAGAGCACGGCCCACCGCCTCGCCCACGCCGGCCTGATCCGGATGCCGGACGGTGGCGTTCCCGGCAGCCGGGTACCCGCGAAATTGTCCGAAACAGGACAGGATCTGCTGGAGCCCTTGGCGCCCGCCGCTTAGCGAAGAGCAACCCGGAAAGACCACTGTGGACTCCCGCCCGTTCCGCATACGATCTGCGGAGCGGGTGCGCGGGGGTGCGCGCCCACCGGGCTGGTGCCTCCGGGACCGGTGAGGATGTGGCTGTTGACCGGGTATCACACGCTGGCCGAGACCGAGAACGCCGTCCGGGCCAAACTGGGCGGTATCCCGCTGCTGTGGGAGCGGATGGAGGCGGTGGCGAACCTTCACCGCGCCGCGACCGCGGTCCGGCTGCATTTCGAGAACTCGGTCCTGCGCACCGCGGGCCTCACCTGGACCGCGTTCGTGGTGCTCTGGGTGGTGTGGATCTTCGGCGAGAAGGAGACCAGGCACGTCGCCGCGGAGTCCGGGATCACCAAGGGGACGCTGACCGGGGTCATGAAGACCCTGGAGGCGCACGGCCTGGTCACCCGGCGCAAACACCCCGTCGACGGGCGGCTGGTGCTGCTCGCGCTGACCCCGGAGGGCGAGCGGCTGATGCGGGAGCTCTTCCCGGAGTTCAACCAGGAGGAAGCGTTCGTCACCGAACGGCTCAGCTCCGAGAAGTGCACCGAGCTGGCCGCTTCGCTGCGGGAGATCGTCCGGCAGCTGGAGGAGAAGGGCGAAGAGCGGCGGGCCCGGTAGAGCCGGCCCCTACCGAAGACGGTTGCGCGGGACCTCCGGCGACTCCTACGTTTTTTGGAGCCGAACGAAGCGAAGGGCGCCCTTGATGGACTTCCGGTACTGGCTCGGGCAGGCGTTGACGTCGAACGAGGCGTGGGCGGAGACGTTCACCCCCGTCCGGCCGCATCCGTCGCTGGAAATCTCCGACGGGCGGTTCGAGACAGCGTTCGAGGAGCTCACCGAGCGGCTGAAGGACAATTACCCGTTCTTCCACCCGTCCTACGCCGGCCAGATGCTCAAACCGCCGCATCCGGCGGCCGTGGTCGGCTACCTGACCGCGATGCTGGTCAACCCCAACAACCACGCGCTCGACGGCGGTCCCGCGACGGCCGAGATGGAACGCGAGGTCGTCCAGGCACTGGCCACGATGTTCGGCTACCCGGAACATCTGGGGCATCTGACCACCAGCGGCACGATCGCGAACCTCGAGGCGCTGTTCGTCGCGCGGGAAACGCATCCGGGCAAGGGGATCGCGTACAGCGCCGAGGCGCACTACACGCACGGACGGATGTGCGGCGTCCTCGGTGTCGAGGGACATACGGTTCCCGTCGACGCACGCGGCGCCATGGACCTCGACGCGCTCGAAGATCTGCTGCGCACCGGGAAGATCGGCACCGTCGTCCTCACCGCCGGGACGACCGCGCTGGGCACGGTGGAGCCGATCCACGAAGCGCTGACGTTGCGCGAGCGCTACGGCGTCCGGGTGCACGTCGACGCCGCCTACGGGGGATTCTTCCGGCTTCTGTCCGGTTTGGACGGTCCCGAGGGGCTGCCCGAGGCCCCGTGGCTGGCCATCGCCGAGGCCGACTCGATCGTCATCGATCCGCACAAGCACGGCCTCCAGCCCTACGGCTGCGGCGCGGTGCTGTTCAAGGACCCCGGGGTGGGCCGGTTCTTCCTGCACGATTCGCCGTACACCTACTTCACCTCGGAAGAGCTGCATCTCGGCGAGATCAGCCTCGAATGCTCCCGGGCGGGTGCGGCGGCCGCCGCGTTGTGGCTCACCTTCCGCGTCCTGCCGCCCACCCCCGACGGACTGGGCCGGGTGCTCGCGGCCGGGCGCCGCGCGGCGTTGCGGTGGGCGAAGCTGCTGGAGGACTCCGAGCGGTTCGACCTGTACCAGCCACCGGAACTCGACATCGTCACCTACTTCCCCCGGACGGAGCCGCTTTCGCTGTCGAGGATCGACGAGGAGAGCGCGCGGATCCTGCGCACCGGCATGGCCGCGGCCAGGGAGCCGGTGTTCCTCAGCACGCTGCGGATCGGCGAGGCGCAGTTCGGTCTGCGTCACACCGGGGTCGACGCGGATGCGGACGGCACGAGGATCCTGCGTAGCGTGCTGATGAAGCCCGAAAGCGAGGACCACGTCGACCGGCTGCACGAACGGCTGGAAGAGTTGTCCCGCGGTTGAGCTCGCCAGTACCGCAGACGAATGGATCCACCATGCCCGCACCAGGTCCCGCCGAACCCGTGACCGCGATCGAGACGAAATCGCTGGGCACCGGGTTCCGGCGGCGGCACGTCACCATGCTGGCCATCAGCGGGGCGATCGGCGCCGGGCTGTTCGTCGGCACCGGCGCGGGGATCAAGACCGCCGGCCCCGGCATCCTGCTGTCCTATGTGGTCGCGGGCCTGCTCATGGTGCTCGTGATGCGCATGCTGGGCGAGATGGCGGCCGCCGAGCCGAGCAGCGGTTCGTTCTCGGTGTACGCGGAGAAGGCGCTCGGCCGCTGGGCCGGGTTCACCGTCGGCTGGCTGTACTGGTCGCTGCTGGTGGTCGTGGTCGCCGCCGAGGCCACCGCGGCGGCCGGGATCGCGAACGGGTTGCTGCCCGGGGTGCCCCAGTGGACCTGGGTGCTGCTGTTCATGGCGGTGCTGACCGTGGTGAACCTGTTCGCCGTGCGCTCGTTCGGGGAATTCGAGTTCTGGTTCGGCGCGATCAAGGTGACCGCCGTGGTCGCCTTCCTCGTGCTCGGCACGCTGGCGGTGTTCGGGATCCTGCCGGGGACGACGCCGGTCGGGCTGAGCAATCTCACCGGGCACGGCGGTTTCCTGCCCAACGGCCTCCAAGGCGTGCTGACCGGTCTGCTCGCGGTCGCGTTCTCCTTCGGCGGTATGGAACTGGTGACCATCGCGGCCGCGGAGTCCGACGATCCGGCCGGTTCGATCCGCCGCACCACGCGCACGGTCATCGTGCGGCTGCTGCTGTTCTACATCGGTTCCGTTGCGCTGATGGTGTTGTTGCTGCCGTGGGAATCCGCTTCGGCCAACACCAGCCCCTTCGTCACCATTCTGGACAAGGTCGGGGTGCCGTCGGCGGCGTTGCTGATGAGTTTCGTCGTGCTGACGTCGTTGCTCTCGGCGCTCAACGCGAACCTCTACGGCGCCTCGCGGATGGTGTTCTCCTTGGCCGAACGCGGTGAAGCGCCGCGCGCGATGCTGAAACTGTCCGGCGCGGGCGTCCCGCGGACGGCGGTGCTCGCGTCGGTGGCCTTCGGTTTCGTGGCCGTGTTGCTGAACTTCCTCGCCCCCGAACACGTGCTTCCGTTCCTGCTCAACGCCATCGGGGCGAACATCCTGCTGGTCTGGATCTTCGTCGCCGTCTCCCAGCTGCGGCTGCGGAAGGCGGCGGAACGCGACGGCACGGCCGCCGATCTGCCGGTGCGGATGTGGGGTTTCCCGTGGCTCAGCTGGGTCGCGCTGCTGGCCATGGCGGGCGTCCTCGTTCTCATGTGGACGGACGCCGACGCGCGGACGCAGCTGTTCACCAGTGGCGCGGTGGCCGTGCTGATCGTGGCGATCAGCCTGCTCAGGCGACGTCCGCGACGCTGAACAACTCGCGCTCCACCCGGCTCAGCGCCAGCCGGACCGCGCCGAGCGCGACCGCGTCTTCGCCGAGCGCCGACGTCGCGACGCGTACCGGGAACAGCGCCAGGCGGGCCAGTTCGGCGCGCAGCCTCGCCGTCAACAGGTCGTCCGGGCCGCCGATCACCACCAGCTCGGGGTCGACGGCGAGGACCGTGGCGGCGACGAGCTCGACGAAGCCGTCCGCCTGCCGCAGGGCACCGATCTCGCCCGCCGCGCCGTGGTGGCCCGCGTGCGGTTTCCCGCCGAGCAGCAGGCCCAGCGAGACGGCGGTCCCGGCCCGCACGTAGACGACGTCGTCGAGGCCGTGCGCGGCGCCGCGCCAGTGTTCGGCCAAGGTCGCGAGGTCGGTGTCGTTCCCGGCCAGCACCGGGCAGCCGCCGGCGAACTCCGCGGGCAGGTCGACGCCGGTCCAGCCGGGAAGCCGGTAGTTGTGGACGACCTTGCCGCCGGACACCACGCCGGTGGTGCCGACGCCGAGCATCCGCACGTTGGCGTGGCCCTCGACGGCCGTGCCGAGCACCCGGTGCGCGGCGCCGAGCCGGTCCGCTGCGGCCGTTTCCGGGGTGAGCCCGGCCCTCGCCCGTCCGACGACGTCGCCCCGCAGGTCGGCGACCAGGCACAACGCCTGATGCGGGCCGATCTCGAGGCCGGCGACGTGCCCGGACTCCTGGCGGAACCGGTATCGCTTGGCGGGTCTGCCCCGCGGCCGCGGCGCGCCGGGGGAGAGCGGGACCTCCTCGACCAGGCCCTGTTCGCCGAGGTCCGCGGCGATCTCCTCGACGGTCGGCCGGGAGACCTCGCTCGCCTTGACCAGCTCCGCGAGAGTGAGCTCCTCCGCCGCGTACAGCGCGCGCAGGACGGCGATGGCGTTGAGCCGCCGCAGCAGTGACGGATCCCCTCCGGACAGCCTGGCCATGCGACTCCCTAGGTGGTGACGCGTTTGTCGTACTGGGCGCGCGCGAGGGCGATTTCGCTCTGGTGGTCCTCGGTCCAGGTGACCAGCGACTGGATGGTCTGGTGCAGCGTCATGCCCAGCGGCGTCAGCGCGTACTCGACCCGGGGCGGCACCACCGGATAGACGGTCCGGTTCACCAGCCCGTCGCGCTCCAGGTGGCGCAGCGTGGTGGTGAGCATGCGCTGGCTGATGCCGTCGATCTTGTACTTGAGCTCGGTGAACCGCAGGGTGTTGCGGTCGAGCAGCGCGATCACCAGTAGCGACCACTTGTCCGCCACCCGGTCCAGGATCTGGCGGACCTCGCAGTCCTCACGCGTGTCCCACTGGAAGGCCTCGTAGTCCCCTTCGGTGAGTTCACAACGACTAGGTGAGTTCAAAGTGCCTTCTTCCACGGTCATCGATAGTGACGGAAGATCCCCTTGGTTACAAGAGGGAACCGACCGGCTGATGAGTAACCGTCGGTTCCCGTTCACTGAGGGAGATCCGATCTTGAGCAACTCGCAAACGCTTCCGCGCGCCGACCGGATGGGCGGGCGGGCCTGGGGCGTGCTCCTGGTGCTGTGCGGCGCCATCTTCCTGGAGGGCATCGACGTCGCGATGCTGAACGTGGCGCTGCCGTCCATCCGGGCCGAACTCGGCCTGTCGACCGCGACGCTGAGCGGCGTGGTGAGCGCCTACGTGCTCGGTTACGGCGGATTCATGCTGCTGGGCGGGCGCGCCGCCGACCTGTACGGCCGCCGCCGCATGTTCGTCGGCTGGCTGGTGGTGTTCCTCGTCTTCTCCGGGCTGGGCGGTTTCGCCACCGAAGGCTGGATGCTGCTGCTCGCCCGGTTCGTCACCGGCGTCGCCGCGGCCTTCATGACCCCGGCTGGCCTGTCCATCATCACCACGAGCTTCGAAGAGGGCCCGAAACGCAACAAGGCCCTGCTGTTCTACGCCGGCACCGGGGCGGGCGGTTTCTCGCTCGGCCTCGTCATCGGCGGCCTGCTGGCCAGGATCGACTGGCGCTGGGTGTTCTTCACGCCGGTGATCCTGTCCGCGATCATCCTGCTCGCCGCGCTCTGGCTGATCAAGGAACCCGCTCGCGACGAACGCGGCCCGCGTCGCCTGGACTTCGCCGGAGCGGTCACCGTCACGACGGCGATGCTGCTGATCGCCTACGCCGTGGTCCGGTTGGAACACCCAGGGCGAGGCTGGGGCTGGACCGTGGCCTCGTTCGCCGGGGGAGTGGCCGCGCTGATGGCCTTCGTGTCCGTCGAACGCCGCTCGCCCGCGCCGCTGGTGCGCCTCGGCATCCTGAGGTCGGGGCCGCTGGTGCGGGCGAACGTCAGCGCCCTGCTGTTCGCGGGTTCGTTCTTCGGGTTCCAGTTCCTGGTCACGCTGTACCTGCAGGAACTCCGGGGCTGGTCGACGCTGGAGACGAGCCTGGCGCTGCTCGCGGTCGGGATCGACGCGATCCTCGCGCCGACGCTCACCCCGCGGCTGGTGGCGAGGTTCGGCAACACGCGGCTGATCTTCGGCGGGTTCGTGCTCGCGGCCGTGTCCTACGCGCTGTTCCTGCCGCTGGGCATGGACTGGACGTACGCGGCGATGTTCCCGTCGATGATCATCCTGGGGCTGGGCTTCGCGCTCGCCTACGGTCCGCTGACGATCGTCGCCACCGACGGGATCGCCGAGGACGAACAGGGGCTCGCGGGTGGTCTGCTGTACACGGCGTTCCAGTTCGGCGCGGCGCTCGGGCTGTCCGCGGTGACCGCCGTCAACGTCGCCGCGCTCGGCGCGGGTGGTTCACCCGAGGCGGCGCTCGGCGGATACCGGGCGGCGCTGGTCGTGCCGCTGGTGATGGCCGTGCTCGCCGCGATCATCATCGCGTCCGGCCGTCAGCGCGTCTCGGCGAAGGAAGCCAGGTTGGCCAGCGAGGAGGCGATCCCGGCCTCGTGATCGGCCTGGCCGATGCCGGACGGCACGTCCGTCGCGGTGACGGTCACTTCGGTGCCGTCACCCGCGGCGGCCAGGTCCCAGGTCATCGTCATGGTGCCCGCGAACGCCGGGTCTTCGGATTCGAAGACGGCCTTGTGCACCACGCGTTCCGCGGGCACCAGGTCGGCGAACCCGACCTCGACGACGTCCGTCGCGTCCGACGATTTGCCGGGCGCGGCGGACGCGTCGAGGTAGGTGAGGGTCATCCGGAAACCGCCGCCGGGCCGCGGATCCCAGTGCTCGATCCGGCCGCGCATCCCTTCGGGCGGCAGCCAGGCTTCGAGCGACTCCCGGTCGAGGAGTGCCTGGTAGACGGTCTCGGGCGGGGCGGCGATCGTCCGGCTGCCGCTGTCGATCCTGTCCATGGGCCGAGTCTAGGGCCCGTCACACCTCGTCAGGGATGCCGAGGAGTGATGGTGTCGCGGGTGATCGACTCCACCTTTTCCTGCGCCTTCTTGGCGTCGGTGACCCAGAGCTTGTAGAAGTCGAACGGGCAGTCCGCCACGCCCTTGTCGCCTTCGTCCGCGTCCTGCACGCCGGTGTACCCGCGGTGCAGCAGTTTGAAGATGTGGTTCTGCGACTGGTCGTAAGTCCGCGCGTCACGGATCGCCGAAACCGAAAGCTGCGCGTACTGGATCCCGTATTCCTCTTCGCCGGTCTCGCCGAGCGTGCGCCCGTCGAAGCCGATGATCGCGGAATGGCCGAAATACGAGTACACGCCGTCGAAACCGGCGGCGTTCGCCACGGCCACGTAACAGTTGTTGGCCCACGCCATCGCCTTGGCGATCAGGATCTGCTGTTCCTTGGCCGGGTACATGTAGCCCTGGCAGCGCACGATCAGTTCGGCGCCCTTCATCGCGCAGTCGCGCCAGATCTCCGGGTAATTCCCGTCGTCGCAGATGATCAGCGAGATCTTCAGCCCTTTGGGGCCGTCGCTGACGTAGGTGTCCTCGCCGGGGTACCAGCCTTCGATCGGGCACCAGGGCAGGATCTTGCGGTATTTCTGGACGATCTCGCCGCGGTCGTTGATGAGCACGAGCGTGTTGTACGGCGGCTTGTTGGGGTGGTCTTCGTGCCGCTCGCCGGTGATGGAGAAGACGCCCCACGTCTGGGCCTCACGGCACGCGGCGGCGAAGATCTCGGTCTCCTCGCCGGGAATCGTCGCGGCGGTCTCGTACATTTCCTTCGGGTCGTACATGATGCCCTGCGTGGAGTACTCCGGGAACACCACGAGGTCCATGCCGGGAAGGCCGGATTTCATGCCCACCACCATTTCGGCGATCTTGCGGGCGTTGGCGAGGACTTCGGCCTTGGTGTGCAGCCTCGGCATCTTGTAGTTGACCACCGCGACGCCGACCGTGTCCGGGCTGGCGGCAATGTCACCGTGTCGCATGAAGACTCCTTTTCTCCGAACGGTTTTTCAGGACGGGTAAACGCCGGTGAGGCCGAGGAAGGCGGGCACCGTGCACGTCGGCTGGCTGAGCAGCAGGGCGGTCCAGCCGGTGAACCGCGTCAGATGTTCTTTTCCGAGGCCGAGAACCAGGAAGAACAAGGTCCACAGCAGCGCCCAGGACAGCCAGATGACCCCGAACACCGGATCGCCGTCGTGCCAGAAGGCGATGCACGCGTACACCACGGCCGCACCCGCCACGAAGAGCGAGAACCAGCCGATGCCTTCGGGTGCGAGGTCCGCGAGGTTCGCGATGCCGACGTACAGGTAGGTGAAACCGAACAGGTACAGGCCGGACGCGGCGAGGATCGCGTCCCGGTCGCCGCCAGCCTGCACGATCAGCACGGTCGGGGTGACGCATTGGAGTGCGCCGACGAACAGGTTCAGCACCGCCGCCGACCGCGGCGGTACCCGGCCGAGCAGCATCAGGCCGTTGATCATCAGAGCGGCGCCGACGTAGAGCAGGCCCACGTTGCCCACGCTCACCTCCGCGTAATCGACGTCACATGGAATAATTTCAAATGAAAGTATGTGGTGTGCCGGGGCGAGTCAAGGGGCGGATTTCAGAGCCGGGTGAGGACTTCGAAGTCGTAGCCGTCGGCGACCGCGAGATGGACGTGCTGATCGGCCTGCCGCCCGCGGAATTCGACCGTGCCGCGAGGGCCGTGATAGGCGACGCCGTCGATCGCCGCGTTGAGCGCGGGCAGCTCCGACGTCCCCGCCCGGCGGACGAGTTCCGCCAGCGTGTGCAGCCCCTCGTAACAGGATTCGGCGGCGTTGTTCAGGGCCGGGGCGCCGGGACCGTTGCGGTCGACGTAGCGGCCGAGCAGGTCCATCGCGTCGGCGGTGACCATGGACCGGAAGTAGGCGGCGGAGACGTAGAGGTTGCCGGTGGCGTTCGCGCCGCTCGCCAGGAGCATGTTCTCCTCCATGAGCGGACTGAACCGGACCAGCCGATCGCTGAGCCCGTGCGCGGCGAAGGCGCGGTTGAAGCGCACCGCGTCCTGCCCGACCAGCAACATGAGCACACCGTCGCTTGTGGACTGTCCGATCTTGCGGACCACTGTGGACATGTCGCCCGCGCCGAGCCCGACGAACGCCTCGCCGGTGATACGCAGGTCGAGATCCTTGGCGTACTGCCGGATCGCGCGGGTCGACCGGTGAGGCCAGACGTAGTCGTCGCCGACGACGAACCAGCGCCGGGTGCCGAGGTGATCGCGCAGCCACCGCAGTGCCGGCTCGATCTGGCACCGCGGTGTCTCGCCCGTGCAGAAGATGCCCGAGCGGCGTTCGCCGCCTTCGTAGAGCGAGGTGTACACGTACGGGATCCTGTCCGCCGCGACCGGCGCGAGCGCGTGCCGGACCGATGAGATGTGCCAGCCGCTCACCGCGTCGACCTGTCCGTTGTCGACGAGACGCCGCAAGTCCTCGGCTACCCGCGCGGGACTGCCGCCGCCGTCGACCACCTCGGCCTCGACCTGCCTGCCGAGGATGCCGCCGGAATCGTTGAGTTCGTGGACGGCCAGCTCCGTGATCGCCTCGCACGAGGGGCCGAACAGCCCGGCGGGCCCCTGCAACGGGACCACCATGGCCACACGCCAGGTGTGGTCGCGGGGCCGGGTGGCGAGGCGTAGGGGCATGGCGCTCCGTGCGGTGGCCCGGTAAGGTCGAAGTGCTTTCACCTGGAAGTATCGCGAGGGTGTCCGGTTTTGGCAAGGGGACGGGATATGGGGACACACGGCGTCACGACCGCCGGAACGTCGCTCACCGGCTCACTCACCCGCGCCGCCCGGGCCGTCGCCGCCAGGGTCGAGCAGGTGCTCGCCAAGGAAGGCCTCACCTTGGACCAGTGGCTGGTGCTGGACGCGCTGAACGGCAAGGGCGGTCTCGCCATGGCCGACCTCGCCGACCGGACGCTGGCCACCGCCCCGACGTTGACCAGGGTGGTGGACAAACTGGTGACCACCGCGCAGGCCTACCGCGAGGTCGACGCCGCCGACAGGCGCCGCGTGCTCGTCCACCTCAGCGCCCGTGGCCGGGCGACGTACCGGCGCGTGGCCGCGAAGGTCTCCGAGGCCGAAGCCCGGCTCGACGTGCCGGACGAAGTGCTCGTGGCGCTGCGGGGTCTCGGCGGCTGAAGGTCAGCCGTGCGGCGGGTACGGCATCGACCGTGCCGGTGCTTTCGCCTTCGTCGGCGTGACGATGCCGAGGACCGGGGCGACCAGCAGGGCGAGAACACCGAGTCCCGCTGTCACCCCGGCCGCGGATGGACTACTTCGCGGGGAAAGAAGGCGCCATGACCTCGATCTCTTCGTCGAAGCCTGGTCGAGGACAAGGTCGCCGCGGTGCCCTCACTTTCCACCTTTTTGGGCGACCAGCAACCCGTTCGCGCCGGGGGCGTCGATGATCAAGCCGGCGGTACGGACGTCGATGAAGCCTGCTTCGGTCAGCCAGGCGGTGTATTCGGCGCGAGTGTAGTTCTGGCCCTCCGTCGTCTCGATCAGCATGTTCAGACTGCTGATCGCGCCCGCCACCGGACCGGTTTCGTCGTCGTTCACGAACGACTCGGCGATGAGCAGGGTGCCGCCGTCCGCCAACGCGGCGTGGCACTTTCCGAGCAGCTTCCGGTTGTCCCCCTCGCCCCAGTCGTGCAGCACGTTGGACAGCAGCATGAGGTCGTATCCGCTCGGCAGTTCCTGCTGGAAGAAGTCGCCGGCGTGGGTGTCGATTCGATCGGAGAGCCCGGCTTCGGAGATCGCCTTCCGCGCACCCTCGCAGACGAACTCGAGGTCGTAGACGGTCGCCTCCAACCGCGAGTAGTGAGAGCACAGTTCGATGCAGAACGCGCCCGCCGCGCCGCCGACGTCGAGCAGCCGGTCGTACGGGCGGAAGTCGAATGACGCGGCGAGCGAACGGGCGGTGTACATGGCGCCGGAGGACAGCATGCTCCAGAACATGTCGAGCATGGCGCCGTCTCCGGAGAACAGATCGGTCTCCTCGGTCGAGTCCGGGTCCCAGGTCGTGGGCCGGTTGTTGCGGATCGCCCATTCCAGCCGATCCCACGCGCCGTACTCCCGGCGATCGGTGAACCGCACCAGGTCGCCGAAGTAATAGCGCTTACCGGGTACCAGGAACTCTTCGGAGATCGCGGAATTGCGATACCGGCCGTCGACGCGGTCGAGCAGACCGAGCGAGGCGCACGCGGCGAGCAACATCCGTGCCGGACGCCGGTGGATCCGGTAGCGCTCGGAGAACTCCTCGGCCGTGGTGGTGCCGCCGTCCCTCAGATTGGCGAAGATCTCCAATTCGAGCGCGACGGCCAACACCTTGGCGATCCGGAAACCGTCGGCGATCTGCATCAGCGGTGCGGGTGTCAGCGGTTCCACCCCGGTATGTGCGTTCAGGCGCATCGTCTCTCCTTGTCCGGCAGCGTCGAGGGTCATCCTGACCCGGCCCGCTGGAGTCCCGGTGGAGCACGGCGAGGGCTGCTCCATTCGATTCAACTCCATGCGCATGCATCTACTGAGCGATCGGATGACGGGCTTGTTCTTGCAAATGGGTGAAAATACGTTCGACACCGAGTTTGCACAGCGCTTAACTAGCTGCATGTGCATGCAGTAGAGTGCGGGTGAGGGGGCTCGACCCCGACGTGTTCCGTAGATTCCCGACGTTCCTTGGCGGTTGGATATGACGAACAGCGACATCAGTACCGACATCGGCACCACCGAGTCCGGTCCGCCGGACGGGCTGGATGCCTCATTCATCAGGATGGCCATCGTTCTGCTGCTGGGTATGTTGCTGGCGTTGCTGGACGAGACGATCGTCAACGTCGGTATCAAGACCCTCACCGCGGAGTTCGCGTCACCGCTGTCCACCATTCAGTGGGTCACCGCCGGCTATCTTCTCGCCGTCTCGGTGGCGATCCCGCTCTCCGGCTGGGCGGTCGACCGGTTCGGTGGCAAGCGGATGTGGCTCGTCTCGGTCAGCCTCTTCGTACTCGGTTCGGCGCTGTGCGGGATGGCCTGGTCCGTGGAAAGCCTCATCGCGTTCCGGGTGGTGCAAGGACTCGGCGGTGGCATGATCGTCCCGGTGGTGCAGGCGGTCCTGGCTCGCGCGGCCGGCCCGCACCGGGTCGCCAAGGCCATGGGGCTGATCTCGATCCCGCTCACCGTCGGGCCCGTGCTCGGCCCGCTGCTCGGTGGTTTGCTGGTGGATCAGGTCAGCTGGCGGTGGATGTTCCTGATCAACCTGCCGATCGGCGTCTTCGCCCTGTTGTTCGCGATCAAGGCCGTGCCCGCCGACACCGACGGCGATTCGGCAGGCCACAAGCTGGATCTGCTCGGCCTGCTGTTGCTCTCGCCCGGATTCGCGGCCTTGGTGTACGCGTTGTCCACCGCGGCGCACGAGGGTGGTTTCGGCTCGGCGAAGGTGGTCGTGACCCTGATTCTGGGCGCGGTGTTCCTGTTGGCCTACCTGGCACACGCGCTGCGCGGCAGGATCACGCCGTTGATCGATGTCCGGCTCTTCGCCCGGCGCGGCTTCACCATGGCGGTCGCGGTGATGTTCCCGATCGGTGCGGTCGCGAACATTCTGCTGTTCCTGACGCCGCTCTATTACCAGCAGATTCGCGGATTCGGCGCCGTGCACGCCGGGCTGCTGCTCATCCCGCTGGCGTTCAGCGCGCTCGGCACGATGATCGCGGTGCGCCTCGGGGCCACCTACACGCCGAGGGTGACTTCGCCGATCGCCATGCTGATAGCGGCACTCGGCACGCTGCTCTACACACAGCTCGGCTCGGACAGCAACCAGGTGGTGCTGGCGATCGGAATCGCGCTCGCCGGGTTCGGGGTCGGCGCGACGATCCCGCCGACCATGGCGTTCATGTACCGGGCGGTCGCCCCGGAGGCGGCTGCCCGGGCCACCGGCGGCCTGTTCATTCTGAACCAGCTCGGTGGTGCGGTCGGTATCGCGGCCGCCGCCGTGCTGCTGCAGCGCGGCGGCAGCACGACCTCGGTGATCGCCTTCGGTGACACCTACTGGCTGGTGGTCGGTTTCAGTGTGGTGGCGGCGATCGCGTCCGTATGCCTTCCCGGCCCGTTCCGGGTTCCCGTCGAGGAAGCGGCTCCCGCCACGGCATAGCGGCGTTCCAGCACCGCTCGTCCCGCCACCGGCAGCATTTCGGTATGACATCCGATGACCAGACCCAAGTGCTGATCGCCGGTGGCGGGCTGACCGGTCTCGCCGCTTCGATGTTGCTTTCGTGGCAGGGAATTTCGTCGATCCTGGTCGAACGTCACCCGGGCACTTCGATCCATCCGAGGGCGCTGTCCTACAACCCGCGCACCACCGAGATCTTCCGCCTCGCCGGGATCGGTGCGGCGGTCCGGCGTGAGGAGCTCCCGGTCGACGGCGGGGTGCCCCGGCGGTTCACCAGCCTCACCGGTGCCGAGATCGGCATGGGCCGGGAGGAGGGTGACCAGGTCGAGGACCTGTTCGAGAATCTGTGGGAACGTAAGGTATTGATCGCGCAGAGCCGATTGGAACCGATCCTTCTCGACCGGGCGGCGGAACTCGGTGCGGACGTCCGGTTCGGCACCCGAATGGTTTCCTGGAGTGAAGAACCGGACGGGGTGCGAGCCGTGGTGCGCGACGAGAGCACCGGCCTGCGACGAGTGATCCACGCCGACTACCTGATCGCCGCGGACGGTGGACGGAGCCCGGTCCGGGATCGGCTGGGTATCGGCATGCACGGTTTCGGCACGATCTCGCCGTGGGTGAGCATCCTGTTCCAGGCCGACGTGGACGACGAACTGGGCAGGCGAATTCCGCCGGTGTGCTTTTTGGACGGTCCGCGGGTCAAGGGCTTTCTCGCGCGTTATCACGATCAATGGGCACTGGCCACGGTTTTCGAACCGGACGATGAGGCCGGGGCGCGGCTTTCCGACGGCCGGTGCACCGAGCTGGTTCGCTCCGCGTTCGGGGTGCCCGAACTCCCGGTCCGCCTGCTGAGCACCTTGTACTGGGAGGTCGCCGCCAGGGTGGCCGACCGTTACCGGCAAGGCCGTGTGCTGCTGGCGGGAGACGCCGCGCACGTCATGCCGACGATGGGCGCGTTCGGGGCGAACACGGGAATCCAGGACGCCTTCAATCTGTCCTGGAAGCTCGCCCAGGTGTTGCGTGGAAGCGCCGGGCCGGACTTACTGGACAGTTACGAGGCCGAACGGCGGCCGGTCGCGGAAACCACGGTGAACCAGGCGGTGGCCCGGTACCGGAACCGGCTCGGACAAGGCCCGTCAGTTCCGCTGATGAGCAATTTCAGCCTGGTCTTCGGGTACAAGTACGCGTCGTCCGCCGTGCGGGAGAGGCCGGAAGCCGACCAGGGTTACGACGAGAAACCCAGCGGCCGCCCTGGGACCAGGGCGCCCCACGTCCCGGTCGCCGGAGACCCCGGTGTCAAGTCGACGATGGACCTGTTCGGCCGCCGGTTCACCTTGCTGGCCGGCGAGCGGGCCGAGCGGGTCGCGAACGCGACCCGTGCCGCGGCGGAGCGGCTCGGCGTGGATCTCCGGGTCGTCCACATCGGACAGCGGGCGGGACTGGCGGACACCGACGGCCGGTTTCTCGCCCGGTACGGCATCACCGAGCGCGGCGCGGCGCTCGTGCGGCCGGACGGAGTGGTCGGCTGGCGGTCCGCCGACGGCGATCAGGACCCGGAACCCGAGTTACGTGCTCTGCTCGCCAGAACCCGGTGAGAGGCAGGTGGAGGTGTCGAGGTCCGAGCGCCTCGCCCGGGAGCCGGGCAGGCGGGTTGCGACCTCGACACCTTTGCCTTGCTTCTTCGCGGATCACGAACATGATCCGCCGGATACGGTCCGGTGGCTCAGGGAGTGCGATGGAGAATGGCGGCGAGGGCCGAGGCCAGGTCGTCCGCGTCGGCGGCCCGCGGCGAGCGCCAGGCGATGAACCGGTCCGGCCGCACGAGGACCGCACCGGGCGCGGTCACCCCGTAGAGCTTCTCCCAGAGCCCGCCCGGGTCTCGCAGGTCGCCGTGCTCGCCGATCCGGTGCACGTTCACCTCGACTCCCAGCCCGGCCGCGACCTCGGCCGCGGCCGACGGCCACGAGCCGCTGGGATCGGAGGTGAGCAGGACGAACGCGGAGCCGAAAAGGGCCGAAGTGGACGTCGGTTCGCCGTCGCTGGTGGTCAGCGGGACATACGGGGCACGCGATCCCGGCCTGCCGGAGGGGGCGGCCGGATCCTCCACGATCTCCCCGTCGTCGCCCGGCTCCGCCACGATCGCCCCGACGGGATACCGGTAGCCGAAGATCAGCATGGGCAAGGGCAGCTGGTCGGGGACGTCGTCGGCCGCGAGGTCCGGCCGCAGCCGCTGAACAAGGTTGGCGTACTGCTGCTCGGCCAGCAGGTCGGCGACAGGACGGCGTTCCGTGTCGTGACTGTCCAGCAAGCCGTCGCCCGCTTGGCCGTGCAGCACCGCGGCCAGTTTCCAGCCGAGGTAGAAGCCGTCCATGATCGCGGTGTTGCCACCGAGTCCGCCAGTCGGTGGCATCACCTTCGCCGCGTCGCCGACCAGCAGTACACGGCCGTCGGCGAACCGATCGGCCACCGCACAGGTGATCGAGGTTTCGGCGCATTCGACCACGGCCGGCTCGCGTCCGGCCAACCCCAGATCGGCGCTGAGCAGTCCGGCGACGTCGCCGGGGGCGCGGGTGGTGAGATCGGCCAACTCGGGGGTCATGTTGTAGAAGACGCCGTACCTGCCGGGGACGTCGGTGGTGAAGAAGACGATCGGGCCATGCCGCGTGGTCAGATGGAAAGCGGCGAACTGCCTGCCGTCGGTCAGCCCGTCCCGCTGGTCGAGAACGCCGGTGAGGTCCGCGTCGAACAGCACCCGTATCACGGCACCCACCTCCCCCCGCCCGTGCGTGCCGACACCGAGGGTCTTCCGCACCGCACCGCGCCAGCCGTCCGCGCCGATCAGGTAGTCGGCGTACACGGTGCGATCGGTACCGGTCTTCAGGTCCCTGATCACCGCGACGACTTCGTCCCGGTTCTGGACGAACGAGCGCAACTCGGTGCCGAAGCGCACGTCCGCGCCGAGTTCTCCGGCCCGGACGGCGAGGATCTCTTCGCACTGGGCTTGGCTCGCCTGTCCCCAGTCCTCCGGTGAGAGGTGTTTCAGGGCGTCCGCCGGGGCACTGAAGTCCTTCCGCACCGGTCCTCGCAGACTGTCCGCGATCACCATGTGGAAGTCCTTGTTACGTCTCGCCGTCATGGCGTGCAGCCGATCGGCGACCCCGGCGACCCGCAGAGCTTCCATCGCGTGGATGAACTGGCCCTGGGCCTTGACCCCGGTATAGGTCGACCGGTGCCGTTCGCATACCAGCGCGGGGACTCCGCGAAGACCGAGGAAGACCGCGGTGCTGAGCCCGGCCAATCCGCCGCCGGCGATCAGCACCGGTACCCGTTCAGCCGACATCGTCGATCCTCGCCCGGTCGTCGAGCGCGCAGTCGAGCAGCGTTACGCCACGGTCACGACGTACGACTTTGCCGACCGTGAGGCCGGCGGAACCAGCGAGTGCACGCCAGGCCGCCTCGGTGCGTTCCCGCCCACCCATCAGCACCAGTACCCGCAGGTCCATCGCGGTGACGGACTGGTCGGCCCGGTCGTCGACGACCCGGTCCGCGATCAGCACCCGGCCATCCCTGCCCGCGGCTTCCGCGCACCGGCGGAGGATTCGCCGCGCGTCCGGGTCGCTCCAGTCGTGGAGCACATTGGAGAGCAGGTACACGTCCGCCCCTGGAGGCAACGGTTCGAAGAAGTCGCCGCCATAGGTGGTGGCTCTGCCAGTGAGACCGGCTTCTTCCAACACCTTCTTCGCCTCGACGACGGTCGCGGGCAGGTCGAACACGGTCCCGGAGAGACGGGGGAAGCGGGACAGGATCTCGGTCAGTAGCCCGCCCGCCCCGCCACCCACGTCGACCACAGTGGACACTCCGGCCCAGTCATATCCTTCGGCCACCTCGTGGAACCAGTAGTCGTGACCGGACATGATGGCGTCGAAGGACGGGATGATCGACGGGTCGGCGGCGTCCGCCCAGAACGATCGCCCGAAAACGGAGGAGTAACCCGGTTCCCCGGTACGCACCGAGTGCAGCAGGCCGGCGAACGCGCCGTCGATCCGTCCTCCGATGCCTGTCAGATCGAGGCGCGCACGCCAGCTGCCCGGATGGTCCGTCCGGAGCGGCTCGGCACTTTCGGTCAGCGCGAAGACTCCTTCGCTCGGTTCGGCGAACACACCCTGCCGGGCGAGGTGCCGCAACAACCGGCCGAGCGCGTCCGTGTCGGCACCCGCGGCCTCGGCGAGATCCGGCAGCCGGGTACGCCCCGCCGCGAGGTGGTCGGCGATCCGCAGGGTGGCGGCGACCCGGACCGCCCATGGGGTGAGGATATCGGCGGCCCGGAACAGGTCGAGCGTTGGTGCGGACATCGTTTTCCCTTCGCTCAGGAGAAATGTGGCAGCACGTGGTCGGCGAACAGTTCCATGGTCCGTACCGACTCGGCGAACGGCATGTTGCCGGTGATGACCTGCAGGCTGATGGTGATGTCGCCGAACCAGCCGCGGATCGTCTCCAGCCGCTGGATCACCTCGTCCGGGGAACCGACCAGGACTTTGTTGTCCGTGAGGTGTTTCGTGAAGTCACTGTTGCGTACGTTCTCCACTATCTTTTCGTAGCCTTGGTACTGGTCGCTGCGCGTGTGCGTCCAGGACTCGACCGCCGCGACCAGTTTCCGGTTGGTGTTCTCCGAATAGGTGCGGCCGAGGGTGCGCGCTACTTCTCCGTCCGGTGCCAGATAGCAGTTGTAGGACATGTGGATGTCCTCGTCGACTGGTTCGTAACCGGCTTCGGCGGCTTCCTTGCGGTACAGCGTGAGCATGTCCTGCAGCTTTTCGCGTTTGTTGATCGCGGGCACCAGCATCAATCCGTAGCCTGCGCGACCCGCCGCGGCACACGTCTCCGGCGTGACCGCCGAAGTGACCAGTATCCGGGGGTGCGGGCGCTGGTAGGGACGCGGCAGCATCGTGAGCGGGCCGAACCGGTGGAAGGTGCCGTTCCAGATGACGTCCTTCTCCGTCCACAGCAAGCGGCAGGCGGCGATGCCCTCGTCGAACCGCGGCCTGCTCTCGTCCATGGACACCTCGTAGGCCGCGAACTCGTCCGGCAGGAAAGCGCGCCCGAAACCGACGTCCAAGCGGCCGAGGGAGATGTTGTCCAGCATGGCCAGCTTCCCGGCCAGCTTGATCGGGTGGGTGAAAGCAGGCAGCACCGCGCCGGTGACCAGCCGGATCTTGCTGGTCCGCGCGGCCGCGGCGGCGAGGAAGGTGACCGGATCCGGGCTGTAGCCGCCGTAGCCGGTGAAGTAGTGCTCCACCGTCTTGACATGATGAAAGCCGAGCCGCTCGGCGAGCTCGGTCAGTTCGAGTGCCTCCTGGAAGTAGCGGTCGGCGGGCTTCTCGTCCTCGCCCACGGTGGGGAAAAGGTTGATACCGAACTTCATGTCTGTCCTTAGTGGTCGGTCAATGGACACCCAGGGTGGATGTGGTCGCGGTGAGGAAGCCCCGGTCGTGGTAGAGCAGCGGCTTTCCGGGATACCGGGCGGTCGCCTCGATCCGGCCGAGGACCAGCGCGTGGTCGCCCGCCTTGACCTCCTGCCACACCACGCATTCGGCATGGGCGAAGCAGTCGTCGACGAGGATCGGGGCGCCGCGACCGGCCGCCGACGGCCGGATGCGCAGGCCGGCGAACTTATCCGGACTCTTCGTGGCGAACGCCCCGGCCAGCAGGTCCCGGCCGCCTGCCAGGAAGTTCACCGCGAAACCACCGGCTTCCCGGATCGCCCTTAGCGTGTTCGACCGCTCGTCGACACTGACCGCGAGCAGCGGGGGATCCTTTGCCAGTGCGCAGATCGTGGTACTCGTCAGGCCGTGCGGCCGTCCGCGGAGGTCCACCGCGGTGATCACGGCGACCGTCGCGGGCACCGCGGCGAACAGCGTCCTGAACTCGTTCTCGTCGATCGGCATCCGCTTCCCTCCTGCCGTTCCAGCATGGGCGGAGCCCGTACAACGTCACTGGAACCGCCCTTTAGCGGTTCACGGGACCAGCAGTACCCGGCCGAGCTGTTCTCGGTTCTCGAGGATCTGATGCGCCTTGGCCGCGTCGGTGAGCGGAAGCGTCGCGTGCACGGCGGTACGCAGCTTTCCTGTTCGTACCAACTCGATGAGCTTGATGAGGCCTGCTTCGGCCTCCTCGGGGCGGTGCGTCACCCATTGGTCGAACGACGTGCCGACGACGTACTTGATTCCGAACAGGTCCACCATGGACGCGCGCGCGGTCTCCCCGGACGCGCCGGCGAAGCCGTAGTAGACCAACCGGCCGAACGGAGCGAGCAGCTCGAGGCTCGGCTGGAAGACCGTGCCCTCCACACTGTCCAGCACCACGTCGACGCCGCGATCACCGACCGCCGCCCGTACCGCGTCCGGCCACGTTGGTTCGCGGTAGTCGACCACGACGTCCGCGCCCAGCGAGCGGGCGAATTCCAGCTTCGCGGGCGAGCCCGCGGTCGCGATCACCGTGCCCGCACCCTCGAGCTTGGCCAGCTGTACCGCGAGGTGGCCGATCGAGCCCGCGGCGGCGTGCACCATCACCGTCTCGCCCGGTGAAAGTCTCCCGACACGGAGGATGTTGTAGGCGACCTGTGCCGGAGACGCCAGGGCGCTCGCCGCGCCCGCGTCGATCGAGGCGGGCAGCGGACGCAGCCAGGCGGAGTCCGCGACGACGTAGTCGGCGTAGGCCTCCTTCACCCCCCACGCCGCGACTCGGTCGCCTACCGAGACCGTGGTCACCCCGCTGGTCACCGCTTCGACCGTGCCGACGACATCGCCGAGTGGGATCGCCGGCAGCCGGCTCGGGAAGAACTCGCTGCCCCGGCGTAGTTCGGTGGCGATGAAATTCACCCCGATCGCCTCGGTCCGCAGAAGCACCTGGCCGTCGCCGGGGGTGGGGACGTCGGCTTCCTCGATCCGCAGCACGTCCGGTCCGCCGTGTTCATGGTAACGAACAACGCGCATGGAGACTCCTCTCGTCGTGGGCGCCGCGGCGCCGCACCGGTCACAGGGTGAGCAGAGCTTTTCCGTTCAGTTCACGGTTGTGCAGCGCGTGCAGCGCGCTGCCGGCTTCGGTCCACGAGACCGTGGTGGCGATCTGCGGGTCTAGTTCGCGCCCGGCGGCCAAACCGACCAGGTAGGCGAGGTCGCGCGCGACGGGTTGGGCGGCGAGTTCCCGGAACAGGAACAGATAGTGAAGCGTCACGCCGGGCCGTGCGTGTCCCCAGTCGGCGGGCAGCCGTAGTTCCTCACGTGCGGTGTTGCCGTAGCAGATCACCGAGCCGCCCGCCGCCACCCGGCTGTAGGCGGTGCCGAGTACTTCACCGCCCGCGCCGTCCAGCAGCACGTCGATGGGCTCGTCCGGCGGGTTCCGGTAGCCGAGGACCTCGGCGGCGCCGAGGTCCGTCAAGCCGTCGGCGCGGCGAGCCGAGCTGGTCGAAGCCAGTACCCGGGCGCCCGCGATCGCGGCCAGTTGCACCGCGAATCTGCCCACCCCGCCGCCCGCCCCGGTGATCAGCACCGTGCGGCCGAGCAGTGAGCCACTTGCGCGTATCGCGTACAACGCGGTGAGCCCGGCGACCGGGATCGCGGCGGCGGACCTGCCGAGGGGGTCCGGCACCGCCGCGAGCCGGTCGACCGGGATCACGGCGCGTTCGGCCCAGCCGTCACGGTCCGCGAGGCCGACCACGGCGGTGCCCTCCGCCGGTCCGGTACCGTCCGGCGCCGCGCGCAGCACGGTGCCGTAGACATCCCAGCCGAGTGGCGAACCAGCGGGCAGAACGGTGGTGAGGGCCAGCTCGCCCCGGTTGACGCCCGCGGCGCGCACCTCGATCAGCGCGTGATCGTCCGGCTGCGCCGGTTCGGGGCGATCGGCCAGGGCGAGCTCCCCCGGGTTTCCGGTGGTGACCAGTGATTTCATGCTTAAGCTCTAGCCGGTCCGGGGACACCGGCGCTCCAGTCGCGGTAGAGCGGAAATCACACCTCTGCTCGCGCATGCGAATAGGGAGCGAACTCCGAGGAAGTTTTCCTTGTCCCTGTTGTAAGAAACGACGTCGCGGCGGCCTGGCCGAGAGAATTCGATTGCATGTGCATGCACTTCGCGGAGCCGAACCCGGGTATCCTCGAAGGCAGGACGGAAGGATGCGACATGGTGATGAACCGCCGGCAGCGGGACGGGGTCGAGCTGTGGTGCCAGCTGACGGCGCTGACCAACCAGGTCGGCCAGGCGCTGGACAAGCAGCTGACTCAGGAACACGGCATCGGGATGTCCGAGGTCCTGTCCCTGATGACACTGAGGGACGGCAATCCGCGTGGGGCCAGGGTGCAGGAACTCGCCGAAGCGATCGGCCTCAACCAGTCCTCGATGAGCAGGCTGACCGCCAGGCTGGAGGCGAAGAACCTGGTCGAGCGGGTGGTCTGCGAGTACGACCGGCGCGGCGTGTTCTGCGCGATCACCGAGGCGGGACGGGACCGGGTGGAGCGCGCTCTCGAGACCTTCAGCGTCGAGTTGACCAAGGCGCTGGACGTGGCCGCCTTCGAGAGCCGGACCGCGTCGGTGGTGGCGCGGCTGCGCTACGACGCCAACGCGGTCACCGGCTGAGCGGACCGTGCGCGGGAGTTGTTTCGGCGCGCTCCACGACCGAACCAATCGGGTGTGCGGCGATGCGGGCGTTCTCGGCGCGTCACGGGCCGTTGGCGAGGCGATTTGGAGCGGCACTGGATTCTCGCTGGAGTAAGGGGACGTCACTCTGAGTGTATTCACCTGCTCAGTTGCCCCGGGGTTGGGCCGAATGGGTCGAATTTTCTTGTGAGATCCCCTTGCTCTACGGCCGCGCGTTGCTAACGTCGATTCGAGCCGCTCACGTCCACCGGTTGTTCGACGCCCGCGCTGGGTCGACCGGTCGAAGATCAGCGCTACGCTGGCTTCACCTGCCCTCGGCGTGTCATAGGGGGGATCAAGCATGGAATTTGGGTTACTGGGGCCGATCTACGTTCGCGAGGACATGGTGTCCAAGGTTCCGAGCGCGCGGAAACAACGGCAGCTACTCGCTTTGCTGCTCCTGAACTCCAATCAGGTCGTGCCGGTGACGGAATGCATAGAAGAACTATGGGGACAGAACCCTCCGGCTAGTGCGCTTTCCACGTTGCAAACTTATGTGATGCAATTACGCAAGGCGTTCAGAGGCAGCAAAAGAATTGATTCGATGTCGATGCGCAGCCTGTTGGTCACCAAGGATCGTGGTTACCTTTTCAAGGTTCGTGACGGCGAGCTGGATCTGCATGTTTTCGAATCCTGCGCGCGGGAGGGGCGAGTGGCGTTGAGTAACGGAAAGCTGGTCGACGCCGCCGCGCTGTTCCGCCGCGCGCTCGGGCTGTGGCGCGGGCCCGCGCTGGTCGACGTGGAACCGGGGCCGATGCTCCGGTCCTGGCTGAACGGTATCGAGGAGTACCGGCTGAGCACACTGGAACAGCGGATAGAGGCCGACCTCGGCCTGGGCAAGCACCATGAACTGCTCAGCGAACTGAGCCTCCTGGTCGGCCAGCAGCCGCTGCACGAGAGCCTGCACGCCCAGTTCATGGTGGCGCTCTATCGATCCGGGAGGCCGGCGCACGCGCTCGAGGTCTATCACCGGCTCCGGCGCGCGCTCGACGACGAACTCGGGCTCGACCCGTCGCCCCGGATGCGCAGGTTGCAGCAGGCCATCCTGTCCGCAGACCCCGCACTGGAGGTCTCCGCGCACGCGGGGTCACGGCTGTCGCTGGATCTGGTCGACCGGAGCGGAACAACCAGACAGGACCGGGGCCAGGGACCGGCCCGTAGCTCCGCGTGAGCGGCTCGAAACCCGCCGTCGAAGCGGCTCCGGCGCTGCTGGAGGTGGCGGGTCTCGGTGTGCGTTTCGGTGGGCAGCGCGTCGTGCACGACGTGTCGTTCACCGTGGCGGCGGGGCAATGCGTCGCCATCGTCGGGGAATCGGGAGCGGGCAAGAGCGTCACCACGAGGGCTCTCGTCGGGTTGACCGGTCCGGGGTCGGTCGTCGAGGCGGGCACCTTGCGGCTGGACGGCACCGATCTCACCGCGTTGGACGAGCGCGGCTGGCGCCGGGTCCGCGGGCGGCGGATCGGTCTCGCGGCACAGGACGCCCTCCTCTCGCTGGATCCGTTACGTCGTGTCGGCAGGGAGGTCGTCGCCACTCCGCGGATCCACCGTCTGGTGCCGCGGCGTGGGCTCGGCGGTCTCGCCGTCGAACTGCTCCGCGGGTTCGGCGTTCGTGACCCGGAAATGCGCGCTCGCCAGTACGTGCACCAGCTTTCGGGTGGCCTGCGGCAACGAGCGCTGGTCGCCGCGACGGCCGCGGCGAGACCTGAGTTGCTGATCGCCGACGAGCCGACCACCGCGTTGGACTGGCCACTGCAGCGACAAGTACTCGACGTGCTGATACAGCTGCGGGACGGGGGCACCGGACTGCTGTTGACCGGGCACGACCTGCAGATGGTGTACCGGCTGGCCGACTGGATCGTGGTGATGTACCGGGGGACGGTCGTCGAGTCCGGCCCGGCCCGGCGGGTACTCACCGCCGCGCAACATCCGTACACCAGGGGCTTGCTTCAAGCGATTCCGCTGTTCCACCGGCGGCGAACCAGGCTGAGCACGTGTCAGCGCAACGGGCCGTCGAAGAGCTCGGACGGCTGCGGCTTCGCCGACCTGTGTGTGTTCGCGGACGAGGATTGCCGCCACGGAGTCGTCGCGGCCCGCGACTTCGGCGCGGGTCACCAGGTCAGTTGCTGGAAGGCGCCGCTCCCACCCTTGGCCACGGTGATCCGGGCACCGGTGTGGCCTGCCCGGGTGCGCGACGAAGTCCTGCTGGAAGCCGAGGGCCTGACCCGGTCGTTCCGTCTGCCGAGAGTCGGCAGACGGAACGTGGTCGACGACGTCTCGTTCCGGCTCGACGCCGGCGAGACGCTGGGGCTGGTCGGCGCCTCCGCGTCCGGGAAGACCACGACGGCACGAATGATCCTCGGCATGCTGAACCCGGATCGGGGATCGGTATGGCTACGGGGCAGGCTGTGGAACCCGTTGCCGGAGCGGCGCCGCCGAGACCTGCGCCGGGGAATCCAGGCGGTGAGCCAGGATCCACTCGGTTCGTTCGATCCGCGATTCACCGTGTCCCGGATCGTCGGCGAGGCGCTCAGTGCCGTCGGCATGCCGGTCGGCTGGGCACGGCAGCGGCGGATCGCCGAACTGCTCGACCAGGTGGGGCTCGGCACCGATGTTCTCGATCAGGTACCGCACCAGTTGTCCGGCGGGCAGGCGCAACGGGTCGCCTTGGCCAGGGCCCTCGCGGTGGAACCCGACGTGCTGGTCTGCGATGAGCCGATGGCGGCACTGGACGTCTGGAGCCAGGCGCAGCTGCTCGACCTCCTCGCCGAGTTCCAGCAGCGGAACGGCATGGCGTTGTTGTTCATCTCGCACGACCTCGGCGTGATCCGCCATATCAGCGATCGGGTGGTGGTGATGGACGAGGGCAAGGCGGTGGAGTCCGGCGACACCACGACGGTGTTCCGCAATCCGCAGCAGCGGCCGACCATCGAGCTGCTCGCCGCGGTACCGGAGGTGACCGCGCCCGTACGGGGCTTCGGGCCGTGGGTCGCCTGACCACTCACCAGTCGAGCCCGCCGTTGACCTCGAGTACGGCCCCGTTGACGTAACCGGTGTCCTCGGCGGCGAGGAACACCGCGCTTTCCGCGACCTCATCGGCCCGGCCCGGCCTGCCGGACGCGAGCCGGTGCCGGTAACGCTGCCACACCGCCGCGTTGCCGATCAGCGCCTTGCCCATGCCTTCGTCGATGATGCCCGGTGCCAGGCAGTTGACCGCGATCCCCTTCGGGGCCAGTTCCACAGCGGCCACCTTGGTGAGCATCTCCACCGCTGCCTTGGACGCGCTGTACGCCGCGGCGCCCGGAGCCACCCGGCTCGCCAAGGCCGAGGACAGGGTGATGATCCGGCCGCCGCCCCTTTCTTCCAGGAGCGGCGCGGCTTCCCGGATACAGTGGAATGTTCCGTCGACGTTCGTCGCCAGCACTTCACGCCACTGCGCGGGAAGAAGCGTGGCCACCGGCCCGGGCCTGCTCAGCCCGGCCGCCGCGACCACGATGTCCAGTGCGCCGTACTGGTCCGCGGCGGCGGCGAAAGCCGCCCTTACCGCGTCCTGATCTCGAACGTCGGCCGCGTACCAGCTGAGATCATCGCCGCCCGGTTCGGCGGGGTGATCGCGTCCGACACCGACGACCCGTGCCCCCTCGGCGAGGAAACGTTCGGCGATCCGTCTGCCGATGCCCTTGGTCCCACCGGTGACGACGGCGATTTTTCCTTTGAGACGCATGAAATCTCCTCGCTCGGCCCAGGTACTTCCGATCGATTCTGCCCGCGCCCGCATCCGGTGTCCCTACTGTCTCACTGGAGTTTTCCCTTCTCAGGACTATGAATCACCACTGGACCGGCGTTATACCGCCCGGTGCGAATCTCGATTCCTCAAGGAAGGGATGGGGATGTGATGCAGCGGCGGGTAGTCATCACCGGCCTGGGCGTGACCGCGCCGGGCGGCATCGGGGCGCGGGCGTTCTGGGACCTGTTGGCCGGCGGCCGCACCGCGACCAGGTTGATCTCCACCTTCGACACCACGGGTTTCCGGTCGAGGGTCGCGGCCGAATGCGACTTCGATCCGGCGAAGCACGGCCTGAGCCCAAGGGAAATCCGCCGGATGGATCGCGCCGCCCAGCTGGCCGTGGTGTCCGCCGCCGAGGCGATCGAGGACAGCGGGCTCGAGGTGCACCGGCTCGATCCGTATCGGGTCGGTGTGGCGATCGGCAGCGCGGTCGGCGCGACGATGGGACTGGAGGAGGAGTACGTGGTGGTCAGCGATCGCGGTAGCCGATGGCTGGTGGATCACGAGTACGCCGTACCGCATCTCTACGACTACTTGGTGCCGAGCTCGCTGGCCGCGGAAGTGGCCATCGCGGCCGGCGCGCAGGGACCGGCGACGGTGATCTCCACCGGCTGCACGTCCGGCTTGGACTCTGTCGGCTACGCCACTGAGCTGATCCGCGAAGGCACCGCGGACGTGATGATCACCGGTGCGACCGATGCGCCGATCTCGCCGATCACCCTGGCCTGCTTCGACGCGATCAAGGCGACCACACCGCGCAACGACGATCCCGCGCACGCGTCGCGCCCATTCGAACGCAGCCGTAACGGCTTCGTGCTCGGTGAGGGTTCCGCGGTGTTCGTACTGGAGGAACTCGAGGCCGCGAAGGCGAGAGGTGCGCGTATCTACGCCGAAGTCTCCGGGTTCGCCACCCGCTGCAACGCCTACCACATGACCGGTTTACGGCCGGACGGCAGGGAAATGGCCGAGGCGATCCGGGTCGCGCTGAGCGAGGCGCGGCTGGAGCCGGAACGCGTGGACTACGTGAACGCCCACGGTTCCGGCACCAAGCAGAACGATCGACACGAAACGGCCGCGATCAAACGGAGTCTCGGCGAGCACGCCTACCGAACCCCGGTCAGTTCGATCAAATCGATGATCGGGCACTCCCTCGGCGCGATCGGTTCGATCGAGATCGCGGCTTCGGTGCTCGCGATCACGAACGACGTGGTGCCGCCGACGGCCAATCTGCACGAGCCGGACGAGGAATGCGATCTGGACTATGTGCCGATCACGGCCCGGGAACATCGCACCGACGTGGTGCTCAGCGTGGGCAGTGGATTCGGCGGTTTCCAAAGCGCGATGGTGCTCAGCGGGCCGCGCACCCTCGGCGGCCGCCGGGAAGGTATCGCGGCGTGAACGAGGTCGTGGTGACCGGGCTCGGGGTGCTGGCACCGAACGGGCTCGGGGTCGAGGAATATTGGGAAGCCACGCTGAAAGGGCGCAGCGGAATCGGTGAACTGACCCGTTTCGACCCCGCCTCCTACCCGGCTCGGCTGGCAGGCGAGGTCACCGGTTTCGTCCCTGCCGAGCGCTTGCCGGGCAGGTTGCTGCCGCAAACCGACCATATGACCCGGATGGCCCTGGTGGCCGCGGAGTGGGCGCTCGCCGACGCGGGGGTGAGGCCGGGTGACTTCGGCGAATTCGACATGGGAGTGATCACCGCCAGCGCTTCGGGCGGTTTCGAATTCGGCCAGCGTGAGCTGGAAAAGCTGTGGAGCAAAGGAAGCGAGTACGTCAGCGCATACCAATCGTTCGCCTGGTTCTACGCGGTGAACACCGGCCAGATCTCCATCCGCAACGGCATGCGCGGGCCGGGCGGGGTGGTGGTCAGCGACCAGGCCGGCGGGCTGGACGCGCTCGCCCATGCGCGCAGGCAACTGCGCAAGGGCATCCGGCTGGTGGTATCCGGTGGGATCGACAGCGCGCTCTGCCCGTGGGGGTGGGTGGCCCAGCTGGCCAACGGGAAGATCAGCCGGGCCACCGATCCGGCTACCGGGTACCTGCCGTTCGGCAGCGGGGCGAACGGGTACTTGCCGGGTGAAGGTGGCGCGATCCTGATCCTGGAGCGTGGGGACGCTCGGCCCGATCACCCCGGATACGGGGAGATCGCGGGTTATGGCGCGACCTTCGATCCCGCTCCGGGCAGCGGTGGTGAACCCGGGTTGCGCCGGGCGATCGAGCAGGCGTTGCGCGACGCGGACGCGGATCCAGGCGAGGTGGACGTCGTCTTCGCGGACGCTTCCGGGGTCGCGGAGCAGGACAAGATCGAGGCGGACGCGATCGCCGAGGTGTTCGGCCCGCACGGTGTTCCGGTCACCGCGCCGAAGACCATGACCGGACGCCTCTACTCCGGGGCCGCGCCGCTGGACGTGGCCGCCGCGTTGCTGTCCGTCCGGGACTCGGTGATCCCGCCGACGGTGCACACTCTCTCGCCCGATCCCGCCTACCGGATGGACCTGGTGACCGACGCACGACCGGTGGCGGTCCGGACGGCGTTGGTGATCGCGCGCGGGCACGGCGGGTTCAACTCCGCCCTGCTGGTACGCGGCCCGAATCGACGGAAACAGGAAGGACCACGACGATGACCGACGAGCGAGTGAAACTCACCCTGGACGACCTGACCAGGGTCATGCGCGAATGCGCGGGTGCGGATGAATCCGTCGATCTCACCGGCGACATCGCGGGTGTGGAGTTCGCCGATCTCGGCTACGACTCCTTGGCGCTGCTGGAAACGACGGCGCGACTGCGGCAAGAGTACGGCATCCGGCTCGACGACGACGTGGTCGCCAACGTGAAGAACGCCGGCGAATTGCTCGCCGTCATCAACGACGTCGCGACGGCGCAGGCCTGACTCGGCGGGCGAAGAAAGGTGGACCGTTGACCGAAACCCTTGTCCCGGCCGGACTCGCGGCTACCGACTGGATGGTCTGCTCCGGCTGCCGTCAGTTCGTGTACCGCAAACGACTGGCCCGCAACCTGTGGGTCTGCCCGGATTGCGGGCGGCACCACCGCCTGACCGCCGGGCAACGGCTGGCGCAGTTGCTCGACGAGGGCACCGAGGACAGGCTGGAGTTCGAGGTGGCCGGCACCGACCCGTTGGCCTTCATCGACACCGAGCCCTACCCGCGGCGCTGGCAGGCGGCGCGAGAGGCCACTGGGCTGGCCGAGGCCGTGCTGGTCGCCAAGGGCCGGGTCATGGGCGCACCGGTGGTGCTCGCCGTGATGGATTTCCGTTTCCTCGGCGGCAGTCTCGGCTCCGCGGTCGGTGAGCTGGTCACCGTGGCGGCCGAGATCGCGCTGCGCGAACGGACGCCGCTGCTCCTGGTCACCGCCTCCGGTGGCGCCCGGATGCAGGAGGGCGCGTTGTCCCTGATGCAGATGGCGAAGACCGCGCGGGCCATGGGCGAGCTGGACAAGGCCGGAATCCCTACGATCTCGTTGATCACCGACCCCACCTTCGGCGGAGTCGCCGCGTCCTTCGCGACGTTGGCCGACGTGATCATCGCCGAGCCGGGCGCGCGGATGGGCTTCGCCGGGCGGCGGGTGATCGAGCAGACGGTCCGCCAAGTGCTGCCGGAAGGGTTCCAGACCGCCGAATTCCTTCTCGCGCACGGGTTGATCGACGCGATCCGGCCGAGACACGCGCTGCGCGTCACACTCGGCAGGCTGCTTTCGGCGAAGTCCGGCATCGAGCCACCCGGCCCGGGCGAACCGGATCCGGTGCTGCGGGACCCGGCCGGGCTCCCCGCCGTCCCCGCCTGGGACCGGGTGCTGACCGCACGTGATCCGGAACGTCCGACCACAGTGGACTATCTGAGTCTGGTGTTCGACGAGTTCGAGCGGCTCGATGGTGATCGGATCTCCGGTGACTGCCCGGCGATGATCGGCGGGGTGGCACGGTTGGCCGGTATTCCGGTGATGGTCCTCGGCCAGCAGAAGGGGCACACCCTGGCCGAGCGTGCGGCGCACAACCACGGGATGCCGAGCCCGGCGGGCTATCGCAAGGCCGCGCGCCTGGCGGGTATCGCGGCGAAGCTGGGTCTCCCGGTGATCACCCTGGTGGACACCCCTGGCGCGTATCCGGGAGTGGAAGCCGAGGAACAGGGGCAATTCGTCGCGATAGCGGAATGTATCCGGCTGTTCGCGGAATTGCCCGTTCCGGTGGTCTCCGTGATCACCGGTGAGGGCGGCAGCGGCGGCGCGCTGGCCACCGCGGTCGCCGACCGGGTACTGATCTGTGCCAACGGAATCTATTCGGTGATCAGCCCTGAGGGATGCGCGGCGATCCTGTGGCATGACGCCCAGGCCGCTCGTGCCGCGGCCGGCGCGCTCCGCCTCGGCGCGCCCGAACTCCTCGCACTCGGCGTGGTGGACGGGATCGTGCCGGAGCCGGACGGCGGGACGCAGGCCGATCACCTCGCGGCGGCCAGGATGCTGCGGGCGGCGCTGCTCGCCGCGCTCGGTGAACTGTTCCCGATGAATCCCGCCGAACTGATCGGCAGGCGGGGGCGGAAGTTCAGGCGACTCGGTGCCGGTGCGGTACAGCCGGTGGAAAGCGGGACGGGATGAACGGGAACGGAGTCCGGACGGACTCGGAGGCCGTGGCCGGGGCCGGGCTGATCGAACTGATGGATCGGTTGCGGGACTGTGCGTTGGGCCTCCTCGCCGGCGCGCCGGTGATGCCGGCCACGCTCCGCTTGCGGGCGGGAGCGGCCGAGATCGAAATGACCTGGCCCGGCGTCGCCTCCGCGCCCGAGGTTGGCGTGCCCACCACGGACCTCGTGGACGGCGATCAGGGGCACTACGTGTGCGCCCCGACGGTCGGCGTGTTCTACCGGGCGTCGGAGCCGGGTGCGAAGCCGTTCGTCGAACCGGGTGACGTCGTGAGCGCGGGCCAGCAACTCGGGATCGTCGAGGTGATGAAGCTGATGGTGCCGGTCGAAGCGGATTTGCCGGGCCGGATCGAGCGGATCTGCGGCGCGGACGGGGAACCGGTGGAGTACGGCGATCGGCTGTTCCTCGTCACACCCTCCGGAAAGGACGGTTGAGCACCGTGTTCGACAAGGTGCTGATCGCGAATCGCGGCGAGATCGCGCTCCGGGTGGCGAGGGCCTGCCGGGAGCTCGGCGTGCGCACGGTCGCGGTGTACTCGACCGAGGACCGGGATTCCGCGGTCGTGCGGTTCGCGGACGAGGCAGTCTCGATCGGGCCCTCGCCTGCCCGGCACAGCTACTTGAACATGCCGGCGATCATCGAGGCAGCGCTGCGCACCGGCGCCGACGCGGTGCATCCCGGCTACGGATTCCTCTCCGAGGACCACTACTTCGCCGAAGTATGCGCGGCCAACGGCCTCACCTTCATCGGTCCGCCCGCCGAAGTGATCGCGACGCTCGGTGACAAGCCCGCGGCGCGCGAGCTGATGGCGGGGGCCGGGGTGCCCTTGCTGCCGGGCAGCCTGCGACCGCTCGACACGCTGGCCGACGCGCGGGCCGTCGTGGACGGAATCGGCTATCCGGTGATCATCAAGGCCGCCGCAGGAGGCGGTGGCCGTGGGATGGCCGTGGTGCGGTCGGCCGGTGAGCTGGAACCGGCCTACCAGCGCACGCGCGCGACCGCGCAGTCTCTCTTCGGTGACGGACGGGTGTATCTCGAGCGGTATCTCGAGCGGGCGCGGCACGTGGAGATCCAGATTCTCGCCGATCACCGCGGTGACACGGTGCACCTCGGTGAACGTGACTGCAGCACGCAGCGGCGGCACCAGAAGCTGATCGAGGAGAGCCCCGCGCCCGGTCTCCCGGAGGCCCTGCTCCGGCCGATGCGCCAGACCGCGGTACGCGGCGCGCGGGCGGCCGGATACCTCGGCGCGGGAACCTTCGAGTTCCTGGTCGATCCCGAACGCGCCGAGTTCTATTTCATGGAGGTGAACTGCAGGATCCAGGTCGAGCATCCGGTGACCGAGCTGGTCACCGGTGTCGATCTGGTCGCCGAGCAGTTGCGCATCGCCTCGGGTGAACCGTTGCGGCTGCGGCAGGAGGAGATCATCCCGCGTGGCGTGGCGATCGAGTGCCGGATCAACGTGGAGGACCCCGAGCGCGATTTCGCCCCGGCCCCCGGCCTGCTGGCCGAGTTCGAGCCCGCCGCCGGACCGTTCGTCCGGGTGGACACCCACGGCTTTCCCGGCTATCGCGTACCGGCGAGTTACGACTCGCTGCTGGCGAAGCTGCTGGTGTGGGCGCCGGACCGCGACACCGCCTTGCGCCGGATGAGCCGGGCGCTCGCCGAGTTCCGGGTTTCCGGGCCGGGAGTGCGCACCACGACGGCGTTCTTGGCGGGCATCATCGCGGAGCCTGAATTCCGGCGCGGCGAGCACACCACCTCGATCGTGGGCGACCACCTGGGCAAGCGGACGAGCGAGCGGTCGGATGTGGACGAACTGGTGCGGAACCAAGGGTGAGGAGTGCGATGTCAGCGACGTCAACGAAGCATCGGGTGGCGGTGGTCACCGGAGCGACCAGCGGGATCGGACTGGCGGTGGCCGAGCGTCTTTCCGCTGATGGCGGGCGGGTGTTCATCTGCTCGCGCGACCGCGATGGCGTGGACGCCACGGTGAAACGGCTGCGCGACGCGGGGCGCACGGTGAGCGGGCAGGCCTGCGACGTGCGGTCCGGTTCGGACGTGCGCGAGTTCGTCGAGGCCGCGGTGGCCGAATTCGGCACGATCGACGTGCTGGTGAACAACGCCGGGCGCAGCGGCGGCGGGGTGACCGCGGAGATCGCCGACGAACTGTGGCTCGACGTGATGGACACGAACCTGAACAGTGTGTTCCGGGTGACCAAGGAAGTGCTCAAGACCGGCGGGATGCTGGAGAAGCCGCGCGGCCGGGTGATCAACATCGCCTCGACCGGGGGCAAACAGGGTGTCGTGCTCGGCGCGCCGTATTCCGCGTCGAAGCACGGTGTCGTCGGTTTCACCAAGGCGCTCGGTCTCGAACTGGCGAAGACCGGGATCACGGTGAACGCGGTATGCCCCGGCTACGTGGAAACCCCGATGGCGCAACGCGTCCGGGAAGGTTACGCGGCCGCTTGGGACATCACGGAGGACGCGGTGCTCGAGCGCTTCCAGGCCAAGATCCCGCTGGGCAGGTACACCGAGCCGGAGGAAGTCGCCGGATTGGTCGGCTACCTGGTCACGCCGGCCGCGGACCCGATCACCGCGCAGGCGATCAACGTCTGCGGCGGCTTGGGCAACTACTGACACGAGGGGAACGCGTGACCATGGCAAAGGAAACCGAACACCGGATCAAGGTGCAGGCGCCGGCCGCCGTCGTCTACGGGCTGGTCGCCGATGTCGCCGCCTGGCCGTCGATCTTCCCCCCGACCGTGCACATCGAGTGCCTGGAGCGGAACGGTTCCACCGAACGCCTGCAAATCTGGGCGACCGCGAACGGCGAGGTGAAGACGTGGACTTCACGCCGTGAGCTGGACGCGGACGAACTGCGGGTCTCCTTCCGGCAGGAGAGGTCCGCGCCACCGGTCGCCGCGATGGGCGGTGCGTGGATCGTCGAACCGCTTTCGGACACCGAAACCCTGGTGCGGTTGCTGCACGACTTCGAGGCGGTCGGCGACGATCCGGAGAACGTGGCGTGGATCGAACGCGCGGTGGGTCACAACAGCGAGGCCGAACTGGCGGCCTTGAAGGAGGCCGCGGAGCGCGTCGCGACCGAGGGCGAGGGCGCCACGCTCACTTTCACCGACGAGGTGTGGGTCGCCGGTTCCGGCGCGGACGTGTACGACTTCCTGAACGAAGCGGACCGCTGGCCGGACCGGTTGCCTCATGTGGACAAGGTTTCGTTGACCGAGCCGGCCCCGGGCCTGCAGGAACTGGAGATGGACACCCGGACCGGAGACGGTTCGGTCCATACCACCAAATCCATCCGGGTATGCCGACCGCACAGCCACATCGTCTACAAGCAGCTGCACCTGCCCGCGCTGTTGAGCGTCCATACCGGACAGTGGACGATCGTGGCGGAGCGGGGCGGCGTGCTGGTGCGGTCGGCCCATACCGTGACCATCAAGGAATCGGCGATCGAGGAAGTGCTCGGCGACCACGCCACCCTCGCCGACGCGCGGACCTTCATCCGGGAGGCGCTCGGGCGCAACAGCACCACCACGATGCGCCACGCCAAGGAATACGCCGAGTCCCGTGGTGCCGGGGTCTCGGCCGAGTTGTACACGTCACTCCAGGCCTTCTACGCGCGCCAGATGCGGTTGCTCGACAACGGCGAAGCGGAGCGCTGGGCGGAGACCTTCACCGAAGACGGGGTTTTCGCGCAGAACGCGAAACCGCGGCCGATGAGCGGGCGTGCGGACATAGCCGCGTCGATGCGCCGCGGCCTCGACCGGCTCGCGGCGACGGGCCTGCGCAGGCGCCACTGGACCGGGATGCTCGAAGTCGAACCGCTGCCCGGCGGCGAGGTGCGGACGAACTACTACGCGTTGGTGATCTCCACGCCGAAGGGCGGGAAAGCGGAGCTGTATTTGTCGACCACCTGCTCGGATCTGCTGGTGCGCTGGGGAAACGGCTGGCTGGTGCGGCACCGGCAGGTCGACCATGACAACGTCTGAGCCGGCCTCGGCGTCCGTCTCGCTGGCGCGGTTCTACGCCCGGCAGACGAGGTTGCTCGGTACCGGCGATGTCGAGGGATGGTCGGAGACCTTCGCCGAGGACGCGGTGTACGAGCAGCGTGGGCGAAGCGATCGGGTGTATGCGCGCGGGGCTTCGCCGGCACGGCGGGGCCGCGACCAGATCGCTTCGGCCGCCCGAGGCGCGCTGGCCGACCTGGCCGAGCGGGGTGCGGTGCGCAAGCAGTGGATCGACCTGGTCGATGTCGACACCGGGCCGGACGGCACCGTTCGCGCCGAGTATCGGACGGTGATCGTGCAGACCGGCCGCGACGGTGGAACCTCGTTGCACATCAGTGCCTACGGCGCGGACGTGGTGGTACCGGACGGGGAACGGTGGCTGGTCACCGAGCGAGTGCTGTGGCACGACGACGCGTGAGCGCACCACCTGTCACGGCCGGCGTATCAGGCGTGAGAGGCCGGGTGGTGCCCCGCCAACGTGATCATGTCCCGGAACGGTCCCGCGGAGGGGAGGTGGGCGCCAAGCGGCAAGGGTGACCGGCCGTGAACCGGCTGCTCCAGGTAGGCCCGGTGCAGGTTCGCCACCAGACGCTCGGAATCGAGCAGGTCGGCGAACCGGCCGAGGTCGACGTCGCGGGCCAGTTCCAACGGGTCGAGACCGGCGGCGATCCCGTCCACGGTCAGGCCGGTGAGCCAGCGCAGGTACGCCGCGTTCGTGTCCAGGACCTCCGGGCCGGCGACCGGGCCATGCCCGCACACCACGATCTCCGGCTCGAGTGCCCGCATGCTGTCCAAGGTGGACAGGGTACCGGCGACGGAGCCCATCAGCACGAACGGAGTGCAGCCGGAGAGTGCGACATCACCGGCGAACAGCACTCGTTGCTCGGGCAGCCACACCAGCGTGTCGTTCGTGGTGTGCGCGGCGCCAGGGTGGATCAGCTCGACCGTGAAGTCGTCGAGATGCAGGGTCAAGCGGTCGGCGAAGGTCAGCGTCGGGAGTTCCACGCGAAGCTCGCCCCACTCGACCTCCGGCCACATGCCGGCGAGCGCGAGGCCGGAGCGGGCCATTTCGGTCCTCGTTCGCTCGTGCGCGAGCACGGCCGCTCGTGGCGCGAACACCATGTTGCCGAACGTGTGATCACCGTGGTGATGGGTGTTGACCACCAGGCTCGGTGCCGCCGCACCGAGCGCGGCGACCGCCGACCGCAGCCGGTGCGCTCGCCGTTCGGTCGCCGCGGTATCGATCAGGATCGTCCGTCGCCGGTCCGCCAGCACGCCGGCGTTGTTCACGCACCAACCGCCGTCGGGCTGGATGTAGGCGTGAACCCGGTCGGCGAGCTCCGTCAACCGGGCGTCCTCCGGCCTTCGAGCGCGTTCAGGCACCGGCCGGTGCGCCTTGCTGTACGACCTCGCTGAGGTGGGGCTCGCCCTTGATCACGCCGTCCAGTTCGCTCAGCCGTTTCCGGAATTCAGGCTCAGCCAGCGAGCGTTTGAAGGATTCCTCATTTTCCCATTCCGCTACATTGAAATAGGTTTTCGGGTCCTTCGTCGATCGGACCAGTTGATAGCGGATCAAGCCCGGCTGGGTCAGCATGAATTCCGCGACCGAAGCATAGATGCGCTCCAGGTCTTCCTCGGCTCCGATGACTGTCAGTTTGTTGATGAACACCACCACGAAACCGGCTCCCCTTCGCTCGTCGGCCGCCCGCCCGACCACCGCCTGCGGTAGGCGAGTCAATGCTCGACGGCGGTGGTACAGCCTTGATCCAGTACCACTGGACGCCCATTGCCTGATCGTTCTCCATCGGTATCGTCGATTTGGCCCACCGGTCGCGGGAAAGTGATCCATCGCGCCGATGATCGTGAATGGAGCAGAAATGCCGTCAAGTCTTGCCCTTCGCATCGTCGCTATCGGCGGCGGATTGCTGCTGCTGGCCGCCGCCTGCGCCGGGCCGGGGGCGACGGAATCGGCCGACGCCGGGCCGCCGGTGGCCGGCGGCACCCTCACCTACGCGCTGGACGCCGAACCGGACTGCCTCGATCCCCATGCCAGCCCGCAGGACATCACCGCGATGATCAACCGGGGAGTGCTGGATTCTCTGATCGCCGAGGACGCGAACGGCGGTCTGCATCCCTGGCTCGCCGACTCCTGGACGGTCGGCGCGGACGGGCACAGTGTCACCTTCCAGCTGCGCACCGGGGTGTCGTTTCACGACGGCACACCGTTCGACGCGGCGGCGGTCAAGGCGAATTTCGACCACATCGCGGCACCCGCCACCCGCTCGTACTACGCGGCCAGCCTGCTCGGCCGGTACGCGGGCACCGACGTCCTCGGCCCGCTGGCGGCGCGCGTGCGATTCGACGGGCCGGTCGGCGGTTTCCTGCAGGCCGCGAGCCAGACGTTCCTCGGCATGCAATCACCGAAGGCGATCAGCGAAGCACCGGAGAAGCTTTGTGCCAAGCCGGTCGGCAGCGGTCCGTTCGTGTTCGAGGCGCATCAGCGCCAGCAGAGCATCGAGCTACGGAAGAATCCCGGCTACACCTGGGGCCCGGCGATCGAAGGACACACCGGCCCGGCGTTTCTCGATCGGCTCGTGTTCCGTTTCCTGCCGGACGATTCGGTCCGGCTCGGGGCGCTCACGAGCGGCCAGGTGGACGCGATCACCAATGTGCCGCCCGTGCGATCGTCCGTGGTCCGGGACAACCGGGCGCTTCGGCTGACCACGCTGGATCAGCCGGGGATGGCATACAACCTGCATCTGAACGTGACGAGACCACCGTTCGACGACGAGCGGGTGCGAATCGCGTTCCAGCGGGTCCTCGACTTGGACGGCATCGTCAGCGGTGTCTACTTCGGACAGAACAAGAGAGCTTGGAGTCCGCTCTCGCCGAGCACTCCCGGCTACGACCGGGAAACCGAGGGCCGCTGGCGATTCGACCCGGCACTGGCGAACCGGCTGCTCGACGAAGCGGGCTGGACCGGACGGGATCCGGACGGAAACCGGGTCAAGGACGGAAAGCCGTTGCGGGTGATGTGGCCGCTGGGCCAGCTCGGCCAGCGCGAACAACGTGACATCCTCGGCCAGGGAATCCAGGCCGAGGCGAAGAAGGCAGGCTTCGACGTGGTGCGCGTGCCGAGTCCGCCAGGTCAGTACACCGCCCAGCGGATCAGCGGCGACTACGACATCAACGCGATGAGCTGGAACCGCCACGACGGTGCGATCCTCCGATCGAGCTTCGGGGCCGACGCGCTGCCTCCCGGGGGACAGAACTACGCGCGGATCACCGATCCGGGGCTGGACGCGACGGTCAAGAGCAGTCTTTTCGCCACCGATGACGCCGCCCGGAACCGGTCGTACACGGACATCCAGAAGTTCGTGGTCGATCACGCCGTGATCGTGCCGGTCTACGTGCCGTCCTACGTGGTGGCGGCGGAGACGACCGTCCACGGAATCGTGTCGGACGCGCAGGCGTACCCGCGATTCCACAAGACATGGGTGTCCCGGTGATAAGCACGATGTGGTGGCTGGCCGGACGGTTCGCCTGGGTGGTCGTGGTGGTCGTCGGCGCGGTGACCCTCTGCTTCTTCGGGTTGCACGCCGGTGAAGGAGACCCGGTGACCACACTGGTCGGCGGCAATCCGGTGTCCCCGCAGACGCTCGAGACGATTCGGAAGGACCTCGGCCTGGACCGGCCGCTGGTGTTGCAGTACCTGGCTCAGCTCGGCGCACTGGCCAGTGGTGACCTCGGCCGGTCTTACCAGCTGCAGCAGCCGGTCGCCGAGGTGATCGGCAGCCAGCTCGGCTCGACCGTCGAACTCGCGCTCGCGGCGGGCACCTTGGCGATCGCCGGTGCGATCGTGGTCGCGGTGTTCACCGCGGGGCGGAACAAGGCGTTGCGCGCGACCAGCAACGGGCTCGAACTGCTGGCCGCCTCGACCCCGCCGTTCTGGCTCGCCGTGCTGCTGCTGACGTTCTTTTCGTTCGGGTTGAAGCTGTTCCCGGTCTCCGGCGCGGACGGCCCGTACGCGCTGGTGCTGCCGGTGCTGTCCATGGCGATCCCGCTCGGCGCGGTGCTCGCCCAAGTACTGCGCGACAGTGTCGAGCGGGCCCTGTCCGAACCGTTCGTGCTGACCGTACGGGCCCGCGGCGCGTCCGAAACCTGGCTGTGCACCCGGCATGTGCTTCGGCACGCCTTGCTCCCTCTGGTCACCCTTTCCGGATGGCTGTTCGGCAGCCTCTTCGGCGGATCGGTCGTGGTGGAGTCGGTTTTCGCGCGGCCCGGACTCGGGCAGGTCATCCTCCGCGCGGTGATCAACAAGGACACGCCGGTGGTGACCGCAGTCGTGGTGTTGTCCGCGGTGGTGTTCGTGGTGCTGAACATGATCGTCGATCTGTTGTATCGGGTCATCGATCCCCGGTTGCGGCGAAGGTAGGCGCGATGGACATGGTGCTTTCCGCCCCCAAGGTGCTGACCGGCGCCGGTGAGTGGATCCCGGACGGCGCGGTCCGGGTTCGAGACGGGTTGATCGCCGCGGTGGGCGACCGGGCTTCGGTGATCGCCGACGCGCCCGGTTCGGTGGCCCGGTTCGGTTTTCCGCGGTGCACGATCCTGCCGGGTTTGATCGACGCCCACGTGCACCTCGCGTTCGACACCGGGCCGGAGGCGCAGGCAACGGCGGCGAACACCCCGGACGCGGTGCTCGGCATGCGGATGGCCGGACGTGCCCGCAGGCTGCTGGCCGCCGGGGTGACCACCGTGCGCGACCTCGGCGACCGCGACGGGCTGGCGATCCGATTGCGGGACGAGATCGCCGAGGGTACGGTCGCCGGGCCGAGGATCGTCGCGGCCGGGACGCCGATCACCATCACCGGCGGGCATTGCTGGCAGCTCGGCGGTGAGGCGGATGGTGAGGTCGCCCTGCGGCGCGCGGTACGGCGACTGGTGCGTGATGGTGCCGACCTGGTGAAGGTCATGGTCACCGGGGGCGGTATCACTCCCGACGGCCCGCCACCGTGGCGGACGCAGTTCACCGAGCGGGAACTGGCGGTGGTCGTGGCGGAGGCCGCCCGGTTCGGTTGTCCGGTCGCCGCGCACGCGCACGGCGTCGAGGGGATCGAGCTGGCCGTCCGGGCCGGGGTACACAGTGTGGAACACGCGAGCTGGCTGACCGAGGCTGGCGGGAGGGACCTGCGGCTGGACGTGGTCGCGGATCTCGCCGCCCGCGGCGTCTGGGTGTGCCCCACGGTCAGCGCGCGCTGGAGGTCGTCGCGGGAACGACTCGGGGCGGCGGAGTTCGAAGCGTATCTGGACCGGTTGCGCACCATGCGCGCGCACGGGGTACGCATGATCGCTGGCACCGACGCCGGCGTTCTCGGCGCTCCCTTCGAGTCCTTTGTGGATGGTTTGGAAGGATTCCGGGAAGCGGGATTCCCGGTCCAGGAGATCATCGAGATGGCGACCGCGAGGGCCGCGGAGGCGCTGGGGATCGGCGACAGCACCGGCCGGATAGCGACCGGCATGGCAGCGGATCTGCTCGTCGTCGAGGGCGACCCGCTGGCCGAGATCTCGGATCTGCGTGAAGTGCGCATGGTCATCGCCGCCGGGCGGGCCTACCGCCCCGATCCGCAGGCCGATCACGACGGGGTGATGCCGCTATGACGACACTCGATCTGCCGGACGTGCCGGTCCGGGGCGAAACCGCGAGGCGGCTCTGGGCGCCGATCCTGGCGGCCGCGTTGTTCGCACTGGTATTGCTGGCCGCATTGTGGCCCGAGCTGCTCGCCGGTGGTTCCCCGCTGGCCACGGATCCGGTGAACGCCCTGCGTTCGCCGAGCTGGCAGCACCCGTTCGGTACCGATCAGCTCGGCCGGGACGTCTACACCCGGGTCGTCGCCGGCGCCCGGGACTCGCTGCTGGTCGGTTTCGGCGGTACCGCGCTCGCCGTCCTGTGCGGCGGCCTGCTCGGGCTGCTCGCCGGAATGGGCGGGCGGATCGCGGATACGGTGCTGATGCGGTTCGTCGACGTGCTGCTCGCCTTGCCGGGCCTGATGCTGGCCTTGCTGGTGATCGCGGTGCTCGGCAAAGGCCAGTCGAACGTGCTGATCGCGATCGCGGTTTCCGCGGTTCCGCCCTATGCGCGGCTGGTGCGCGGCCAGGTGCTCGCGGTGCGCGAGTCCGGGTACGTCGAGGCTTCGGTGGGGCTCGGCCTGACCGGGATGCGGATCGTGATGAGGCATGTGATCCCGAACGCGATCAGCCCGCTGATGGTGCTGGCCACCATCGGCACCGGGACCGCGATCATCCACGGTTCGTCACTGAGCTTCCTCGGCCTCGGACCGGCCCCGCCGGACCCGGAATGGGGCACACTGCTCGCCGAGGCCAGCGGATACGTGCAGGTCGCCTGGTGGATGGCGGTGTTCCCCGGCTGCACGGTGACCCTGACCGTGGTCGCCACCACGGTGCTCGGCCGCTACCTGCGGGCGCGGTTCGACAGGACAGGTCAGTCGTGAGCGCGGGGGAGGCCGGCGGGCTGGAGGTGGAACGGCTCGCCGTCTCGTTCGGGCGCACCCAAGCGGTGCGGGACGTGTCGTTCACCGTCGCGCCCGGCGAATGCGTCGCGCTGGTGGGCGAATCCGGTTCGGGCAAGAGTGTCACCGCCAGGGCTCTGCTGGGCCTCGCCGGGCCGGGAAGTTCCGTGGCCGCACGACGGCTTTCCTTCGACGGGCACGATCTCAGCGCACTCGGGGAGCCGGAATGGCGCCGACTACGGGGCAGGCGGATCGGTCTCGTCCATCAGGATGCGATGACCTCCCTCGACCCGTTGCGGCGGGTGGGCCGGGAGGTGGCGGAAACCCTGCGGATACACACGGTCGTCGAGCGGTCCGCGCTGAATGCCGAAGTGGGCTCACTGCTGTCACGTGCCGGACTGCCTTCGCCGGAAATCAAGGCACAGCAGTACACCTTCCAGCTTTCCGGTGGTCAGCGGCAACGGGCACTGATCGCCGCGGCACTGGCCGGTCGTCCGTCGTTGCTGATCGCGGACGAACCGACCACCGCGCTGGACGTGACCGTGCAGCGACAGGTGCTCGACCTGTTCGGTGAGCTTCGGGACGCGGGTACCGCGGTGTTGCTGATCAGCCACGACCTGGCGGTGGTGGCCCGGCTGGCGGACCGGATCGCGGTGCTCTCCGAGGGGGCTGTGGTCGAGTACGGCCCGGCGGTGCGTGTGCTGCGTGAACCCGACGCGCAGTACACGAGGGACCTGCTCGCCGCGGTGCCGTCCACCCATGCCAAAGGCAGCAGGCTGTCCGGTGCCGAACCACTCGGACGGACCGCCGCTCCCGAACCCCGGCCCGGCGGGCCGGTGCTGGTCGTGGACCGGTTGGGGAAGTCCTTCCTGGCTCCCGACGGCCGATACCGCCCAGCGGTCCGGGACGTGTCCTTCACCCTCTCCGACGGGGAGACACTCGGCGTCGTCGGTGAGTCCGGCTCCGGCAAGACCACCACCGCGAGGATGGTGCTCGGTCTGCTGAAACCGGATCACGGCACGGTGTGGCTGGCGGGCGAACCGTGGAGTGTGGGATCGGAACGGTCCCGCCGCCCGCGCAGGCATGTGATCCAGGCGGTGCAGCAGGACCCGGCAGGTTCGTTCGACCCACGATTCACCATCGCCGGGCTGCTCGGTGAGGCGCTTCCGGGCGGACGTGCCGTCCGCGCGGCGAGGATCCGCGAGCTGATGGACCTGGTACGGCTGCCCGCCGCGTTGCTGCGCCGCCGCCCGGCCGAGCTGTCCGGCGGGCAGCGGCAACGGGTGGCCATCGCCAGGGCACTCGCCTGCTCGCCGCGGGTGCTTCTTTGCGACGAGCCGGTTTCGGCGCTGGACGTCTCGGTGCAGGCCCAGATCCTCGACCTGCTCGCCGATCTGCAGGCCGAACTCGGCACCGCGATGTTGTTCATCTCGCACGATCTCGGGGTGGTGCGTCACGTCAGCGATCGGGTCGCGGTGATGAAGGACGGCCAGATCATCGAAGCGGCGGCGGCCGAAAGCGTGTTCGTGAACCCGCAACAGCCCTACACCAAGGAGCTCATCTCGGCGTTGCCGTCGCCGGATGACGTGATCGCCAGGAACGTCCCCGACGACGAGGAGGAAACGCGGAGATGACCGACACGGCGTACGCGCCATGGACCCGGGGCAGCGCGGTGGACCCCGCGACGGCGGCTTTCGAAACCGTGAATTGGCTCCGCAAGGTCGCGGTGCCGACCGAGGCCGGGCGCTACTGGCCTGCCGACCCCGCCGATCCGGCCGCCCGTCCTCCCTTTGTCGCGCATTCCCCGCACGGTCTCTACGGTGGTACCGCGGGGATCGTGTTGTTCTTACTGCGTCTCGCGGACGCTGTTCCCGATAAGTCCATTATGGACGATGCGATCGCCGGGGCGGACGAGATCACGGCGTCATGGCGAATGGAGAGCGCGGCGCGGAGTACCGGTGAGGGCACCGACCTCCGGTTCTCGATGTACGAGGGGTTACCCGGCGAGATGTTCGCCTTGCTCGAGATGTGGCGAGTCACCGGAGAAGAGCGTTACGCGCACGCCGCGCGGGAGGCGGCCGTGTTCCTCACTCAGCACGCCGGGCCGGGCTGGACCGGCCAGGCCGGCGTCGCCCGAGGGGATTCGGGTGTGCTGCTTTCGTTGCTGCACGCGGCTGAGGTGCTGGAGGATCCGGCGCCGGTGGAGACGGCCGTGGTGGCGGGCAAGCGGCTGGTGGAGATCGCCGAGCCGGTGGGCGAAGGAGGCCTGCGCTGGCCCGCGGCCCCCGAGATGTACCTGCCGAACTTCGAGTTCGGCACCGCGGGCGTCGGCTTCGCCCTCGCCCGGTTGCACGCCGTGACCGGAGATCCGGAGTTCGGGGAAGCAGCGGTCGCCGCGGCACGACATCTCGCCGACATCGCCGTCGGGACCGGACAGGGAGCGTTGCTGTTCCATCACGAACCCGGCGGCACCGACCTGTTCTACCTCGGTCATTGCCACGGCCCGGCGGGCACGGCGAAACTGTTCCACCAGCTCCACCTGACCACCGGTGCGGACGAATGGCTGGATTGGGTGCGACGGTTCGCGGACGGCGTGCTCGGCGCCGATCCGTTGACCCGGCAGAGCCCCGGCTACTGGAACGTGGTCTCACAATGTTGCGGCACCGCGGGAATCGGAGAATTTCTCCTGCGTGCCTGGGCGCTCACCGGTGAATCCGAGTACCTCCAGTACGCGCGCGAACTCGGCGGGCAGCTGATCGCACGGTCGACCCCGGCGGAGGACGGCGGCCGGTGCTGGTACGACGCGGCGAACCGGCACGAACCGTGGGCGGTCGCGGCCTATACCGGGTACATGTGCGGCGCCGCCGGTGTCGCGGGCTTCTTGACCAGCCTGCATCTCGCCGACGCCGGTCGTTTCGTTCCCCCGCCCTCACCGACTCTGCCGAGGGCCTGATCGTGGCGGTGCCGCAGCAACGCGATCCGGCGCGCACGCTGGAGCGACTCGCGAGCTGGTTCGGTGAACGCGACCCGAGGTGTACGGTAACGAGCGTTTCGGTGCCGGGGTCGGGGTTCTCCACCGAGACGCTGATCGTCGACCTGCGACGTGCGGGCGCCGGCGAACGGCTGGTGATCCGGGTCGCGCCGACGGTGCACCGGGTGTACCCGTGGGACAGGTTCGCGGAGCAGGTGGAAGTGCTGCGCGTCCTTGACAAGGAAAGTGACCTGCCGGTGCCAGGGCTGCGGGACTACGAGCCCGATCCATCGGTGCTGGGCGCCCCGTTCCTGGTACAGGACTGGGTCGATGGGCGGGTTCCGAGTGACTATCCCTCTTATCACCGGCAAGGATGGGTCGCCGAGCTGCCGGAACCAGCGAGACGCCGGCTGTGGTTCGCCGGGGTCGACATGCTGGCCCGGATCCATCTGCTTCCCCTCGGCTCGGTGGGAGCCGGTCTGCTCGACGCGGGCGGTGCCGGGCGAACCAGCACAGCGCGACACCTCGACCGATATGCCGGGCAACTCGGCTTCTTCGGCTGCGCCGATGACGAAGTGGTTTCAACGGCGCTGGACTGGCTCCGTACCCACGACCCCGGAGATCCGGTCGAACCCGGACTGGTGTGGGGCGACGCGAGGATCGGCAACCTCATCTTCGACGGGACGACCCCGGTCGCCGTCCTGGATTGGGAGATGGCCGCGATCGGCCAGCCGGAAGTCGACCTGGCCTGGTACCTCTACCTGGATCGCAATCTGAGCGAGGGGATCGGCGTGCCTCGGCTGACCGGGTGGCCCGATCGCGCCGAAACCTTGGCGTACTACGAGCGCCGACTCGGCAGGCCGGTGCGGGATCTGGGCTATTACGAGGTTTTCGCGGGCTTTCGCTTCGCACTCGTCACCGCCCGTGTCACTCGGCTCGCGGTGGATCGGAGGATGGTGCCGCCGGGAACCGACTTTCCCTTGCATCGCAACGCGGTCGCGTTGCTCGCGCGAACCTTGGCCGAGACCACGGCTCTACCCGGCCAGGATCGCGCGCGGTGAAAGTGGAAGTACTTTCTTGCCAGGATCGGGAGGCGACTGTGAAAGATCTTTTCGACGAGGTCGAGGTCGGCGGCATCGTGGCGCCGAACCGACTGGTCATGTCCCCCATGGGGCGGTGCCGCGCGACGGTGGCGGGCCACCCGTCCGAGCACGCGCCTGCCTACTACGCGCAGCGCGCGTCGGCAGGCCTGATCATCAGTGAGAGCACGCACCCGAACTGGATCGCGCAGGGCCACCCGAACTGCCCGCATCTGCATACCGAGGAGCATGTACGGCATTGGCGTCGGGTCACCGACGAGGTGCACGCGGCAGGCGGCCGGTTCTTGGTGCAGCTCGCCCACTCCGGCCGGATCGGCCACCCGTCGCTGCGCGACGGACACCTGCCGGTGGCGCCGTCGGCGATCCGCCCGGCCGGGCAGGCGAGCACATATCAGGGCAAGCGCGACTACGTGACTCCGCGCGCTCTGCGCCCGGACGAGATCGCCGCGACCGTTCAAGACTTCGCGAGTGCTGCGCGCGCGGCGATCCGGGCCGGTTTCGACGGCGTCGAACTGCACGGGGCGAACGGATATCTACTGCACCAGTTTCTCGCCGATCGCACGAACAAGCGGGTCGACAGGTACGGCGGAACGCCGGCGAACCGTGTCCGGTTCGTCCGAGAGGTCGCCGAAGCGGTCGGGGACGCGATCGGCGCCGGCAGGGTCGGCATCCGGCTCTCGCCTCGCTTCGGCATCAACGACATGGCCGAAGGGGACGCGGAACGGATCTACTCGGAACTCATCGACGTCCTCTCCTCGATCGGACTGGCGTACGTGCACCTGGTGGTCGGCTCCGACCCGGCGATCGCTCGGATGATCCGGCGGCGTTGGCCATCGACACTGATCGTGAATCCGGGAACCGGGGAACTCGGCACCGAGCCGACCCTCCGCCTGGTCCGGCGGGTGCTGGACGAAGGCGCGGACTTGATCGCCTTCGGCAGGCAGTTCCTGGCCAATCCCGACTTACCGTACCGGTTACGCAACGCGGCGGAACTCAATCCGCCTGATCCGGAAACGTTCTATGGCGGTGACGCTCGCGGCTACACCGACTACCCCACGCTAGCCCCCACCGCCTGAGTTCCCCGTCACAGCGCTCCATGACGAATCCGTGCCCGCCGACTTCGACGCTCGGCGGAACCGGCGGCTGAGCAGCCCGGCTGTACGGAGACCAGGCCGTCAGGGGGAGACGTTCCATGTCGAGGCCGACGATCGAGCGGACGGCCTGAAACGACGCCCCGGGAGGAGGGGCCTGTCCGGCCCCTCCGATCCCGTTCTCCTCTGCGACGTGCCCCCGGCAGGACTTGAACCTGCGACCTAGAGATTAGAGCGACACACTTGTCATCGTCTGTTGTGGACGATCGTTATGGCTCATGACCTGCGTGGTTTGCGGAAGAGAACGCACATCGTTTGTCATCGTTGGCGGTCATGATCGAGTGATTGCGATGGGTTAAAGGCGGGTTTGATCTTCGATCTCAACCTACAAGTGGGGGCCTCTTCGTCCATCCCATCGACCTGGCGCCAGCCCGATCGAGTCTGTCAAGGGGGCACCGCTCCTGCTGTCGTGAGCGTACCGCCAGACCGCCCCCTTGACGGGCTCGATAGCCCTCAGGAGGTCGATGGGATGGACGACAGGCACACACGAACGCGAGCTCCGCGCTCTCCTCGACCATCCCGGAGACCTGCCCGTCCGGCGAGGACATTGCGCTTGTTGACGCAAGTGAACCGCGGGGCCACGCCGGCACTGCCGTATTCCCTGGTCCACGGCCCGAACCCTTGTTGACGGCCCCTCCGACGGGTGGGCCGCTGGCTGGCTTTTCCACGGGCGACCGCCGGGGACCGGCCGCCAGGCCGCACGCCCCGGCGGGGCTTGCCCGTGGATCAAACACCCTGGCCAGCGGCCCCGGAGGGGCCGCCTTGAACAAGTAATGAAACTCTGAACACGCTGAGATTCTGGCCGACCTGTCCGGGTTGCGGGCCATCGAGCTGGTGCACCAGGATCGGACGAGTGGTCGAACTCGCGCTAACAGCAGAACGCCGTGACGAGCTTGCAATGCTGCTCGATGATGATCAGCGTCTCCGGCTTGAGTATCCAAGGGTCGCCGAGTACCTCGACATGGCACCCCAACTCCAGGGAACGGGCGACGACAGGGCAGATGCAGCCTTCGACTTACGGTTCGTCCATTACATGACCGGCGGCGCGTCCGTCAGCTCGAATCCTTATTGGGACATCGTCTCGCCTGTCGTCTCCGAGCGTGGCGACCGGCTCGTGATCGACGGAGGCAACCCCCGTGGGAGCGGCAGGCTCGGCTACGCGGCAACAATCCTCCAGTCCGCCTACGCGTACGCCGTCCCTTCTCCCCAGACCCTTAAATGGGTTTCCGGGTGCGTAGGGAGCCGCCCTGTGGTGGAACTAGGAGCTGGGCGTGGCTACTGGGCAGCCCAGTTGGCAGCGATGCGAGTTTCGGTTGTCGCCTATGACGTCGAGCCTCCAGATATGACAGATAACCCCTCGTTCCCGAGCGCTTCGGGGCAGCGCGACGCATGGCACCCTGTTCACAACTTGGAGAACTTCGCCCAGCATGGATGGCCACCAGGTTCGACACTCTTCCTCTGCTGGCCGCCTGGCTGGGGAAGCGAAATGGCGTCCAGTGCGCTGGCGGAATTCGAGAAGGCAGACGGCGATCACTTGATCTTTGTTGGCGAACCGCGAGGCGGAAAGACCGGCGATAACGCATTTTTTGATGGCCTAGCAGAACGATGGTCACTGAAGTCACAAGACCACAAGTTTGTCTCGTGGTGGAACTTAAATGACGTCGCGCAACAATGGACACGAAAGTAATTCAAAATAGAAATGCCCGGCAAGCGCACCACGCTCGCCGGGCATTTCTGGTCAGCCTTTTCCAGATCAGCTAGAGTTTTAATTCAGAGTCATGCGAAAGACGAATGCGTCGTATCGGTCGAGCGGATAGGAAACGTCTGAAACCATTACAACCTTGCCCTGCTCATCAGTGAAGCGCTGGTGAATCGCCTTCACTAGATCACCAGGAGTCACGCGCAGCCACTCCGCATGCGTGGGCACAGGCGGGCGATCCGCGATCGTCTCTTCAAGATATTTCGCAGCAGACACTCCTTCTATCCCAATAGGCTGATAAGTATCTGAAATGTGGATTGGCTGCCTGTTCTCCGACGCACGCGTTACCACGTGCAAAATCTGGTCCCCCACTTCCACGCCGAGAATTTCAGCAAGTTCACCACTGGCAGGCACTCGCTGGGATTCTCGATCAACCCGGACAGGATGATTCGACTCATTTCCAAACGTGGTTTCAGCGGTCTCCATTTGACGCTCTGGCGCAATCCGCACGAGATTAGTGCGATCTGCCACGAAAACACCACGTCGTCGAACAGCTCGAACAAGCCCCTGATTTTGCAGAAGCTCAATAGCCCGCCGGACAACGATATCTGAGACTCCGTGCCGCTCCGCCAGCTCCGCATAGCTTGGAAGCTGCACCCCCGCCGGAAGCTCTCCCGCTCGGATCTTGCGAGCGTACTCACCTGCAATGGCGACATATGCCGGTTCCGCCACGAGCGTGGTCCCTTCATCCGAGCCGCATGCCTGCTGACCTCTACAGCATACACAACTTCGTATACGTACGTTCGTTGCAGCGTCGATCTCGCCTCCATCATGGCACCCCTGCGCCTCGCTGCGCGGTATTTCTGCTGGTCAGACACCTAGCGACTACTCCAAACGCGTGAATCGACCGGTCTACGTATACGTAGACCTTGTGCGTATACGTAGTTGCGTATACGTTGGTGTCAGCAAGCAACGACAACCAACGGAGGCAGACATGCGGAACATCCCGGTGAACCTGGCGGGCTACCGGCTCACGGTCTCGGAGAACCCGGAGATGAAGATGCGCAAGGTCGACGGCCGCGAAGAGGTTGTGACCGACCGCGAAGGGGTCACCAAGTACACGGTGGCGCTCATGGTGAAGGCCAAGGGCGAGAAGGGCGAGGAGATCCGGGTGACCCTGGATGCTGACCCCGGCGAGGGCTTCTCGGAGGACGACATGACCCGCGTCGAACTGATCGACCCGCGCGTGACGCCCTACTCGTTCAAGAACGACCGGGGCGAGACCGTCTCGGGCGTGGCTTGGGGTGCGGCCGGAATGAAGCCCCTGTTCTGATCACGCGTCGCGTGATTCCTGCCAAATCGGCATCTTGCCCGCTCGGGCACTGAATTCTTCTGATCATTGACAAATACATAGTGAGCCCAACTATGCCCAAAAACGCGCCTAATACGGCTACGCGCTTTGGTTCCTGACCTCATTTCGTCAGGGACCGGCGGGTGTATCCGTCCTAGACGAAATGAGGGTTTGAGAATGAGTGAGCACGAAATTTTGGCCGCACAGTTGAACGCGTGGCCGTGGCTGCACCTGGTCGACGCTGGGGAGGAGTGGTGATCACTGCACCGCTGAAGGCCGAGCTCCTGGAAGTGTTCGACAAGGCCATGAAGGATCTGAGCAGCATGGTCCGCGCACTGGACGATGTCTCGAATCTGGTGTTCATCACAGATCGAGACCTGCGGCTGTCGCACAGCCTCCTGGTCGGCGAATTGGGTAACTCGCTGGCACAGATGGACTTGATTCGATACCGAATCGATGAGGCCAAGACCTATGAAGACCGAAGGAGGGGGAAGTGAACGAACGCGTAAGCCTCCTTCTCGGTTCTTACGAGAGCACTTATCGAGGTGTCCGCGAAGTGATCCGCGAACTAGACCAGGCGGTGAGATTGGCGCTCGGAGTGGACTCGGATGCGCGGTCTCGAACGAACCGGGTGATCGAAGAACTGATCGGAATCAACCAGGAAATTCACGCGATCGGAAAGAGCGTGGAAGGAGTGAAGGGCAATGGTTAAGTCGGCTGTGGACGCTCTGCGGAGCGGTCTTTCATCGTTCGACCCGAACGGCCCGAAGCGGGGTTCCTAAGACCAACCACGTGTGTTCGGCGAATTTCTGGCTGTCCCCGACCCGTATCGCGACCTGCAATGTGTGCGGTCGCCAGTGGCAGATGTGAGGAATGTGATGGAGACGAGTTTCGCGAAGGTGACGTTCTATCCGCTGTGGCTGCTGCTGGTCGCCGTGTTGGTGGTCGCCATGCCGGTGGCCGGTGTGGTCGCCCTGGTTCTGGGGTTGCTGGCGGTGGTCGGTACGCGGGGGACGCGATGACGGGCGCGGTGGACCTGTTCGGGAATCCGGTGGACGAGCCGGTGACGACGGGACCGGCGGCCCCTCCGATCAACGACATGACCTTGATCGAGAAGGTGCTACAGGTTGCGGAGAACACCGGGTATGTGCTGGTCGGCCCCTCGGAGCGGGTGTATCACCTGGTTGCCCGCAAGACGATCGAGGCCGCCCCCCGCCCCGAGGAAGAGGCCGTGCATCAGCTCCTGACCGCGAAGTGGCTGACGAAGGGAGGTGTGCACGTCTACACCCACCACGGGTTCGAGGGGCCGGGTAACTCGGTCTTGGTGCCCAAGACCACCAAGGTGAAGGCCCGCCAGTGGCGCTCTTTGGCGCCGATTCCCTGTTCTCGCAAGCGAAAGGCATCGTGATGACGTCGCAGACGATCAACAAGGTCAACAAGGCCCGGTTCGCGGAGTTCGAGTTCGCGCTCGATGAGGTCCGCAAAGCGTTCGATGAGGTCGGCAAGCTCGGGAAGTCCTTGGACGACAAGGGCGCCACGGCGGACCGGTTCGAGGGCTGGCAGGTCCCGACCAAGTCCGAGGTTCAGGCGGATCTCCGGGCCGCGTCCACCGCGCTGGACGAGCTGCGGGAGGCCGCGCTCAAGCGTAAGGCGGAACTGATCTCGCGGGGCTGGCGGGTCTGATCGCCACCGGGGAGCAGAAGAACCCGATTCCTTCCGAGCACTGAGGAGAAACCGATGAGCACCAACCAGATCGACGGCAAGTTGACGGAGCTGGACAACGCGATGAAGAAGCTCCGTAGCTCGTTGACGAACTTGTCCAACCGGGTCGCCGGGGTCGGCAAGCAGCACACGAATGCCGCCCGCAAGGTCGCGACCGCGATCACCACCGTGGAGTCGGCGAAACCGCTGTTCGCTGGTGGCTCGAAGAAGAAGCCCGCCGCCCGGCGACGCTGACCGCCGGGACGTAGTACCGACAACCGCATGACCGATCCGTCTGGACGTAGTGAGGGCCGTAGACCCCAGCGTCCAGCGTCCGGGGCTCTGCGGCCCTCCTGTGTCCACTGAACACAGGAGATCTACCGATGAAGACCCCGAAGTCCACGACCCGCCGTTCGAGCGGGAAGACCCCGATCCCGGCCCGGTGCGCGGGCTGGATGCTGCGCCACCCCGGTGTCACGGCTATGCCGGCCGTTTTCGGCACGAGCGTCATCGAGCTGGGCGCGGTCACCACCGGTAGCGCGGTGGCCGGTCTGGTCGGTGCCGGGCTGTCCTGGCGCTACCTGCACAAAGACTCCTACATGGCGGTGGCGTCACCGCGGCTTCGTGCCGTCCGCCGTCGCTGGACCCGCTACATCGGCAAGTCCTGGAAGGAGTCCTTGGAGTACTGCAACCTGGTGGGGCAGGACCGCCGGACCGGGGAACTCCTGGTGCCGCGTCTGCTCCGGGTCGCCGCGCCCACCCCGTCGATCGACGTCCTCAAGGTCAAGTTCGTCAAAGGCCAGTCGCTGCGCGTCTTCCAGGACGTCCAGGACGAGCTAGCCGCCGCGCTCGGAGCGGACGTGATCGCGATCGAGAAGGGCAGCAAGCCCCGGATCCTGACGATCACCCTGGTGCACGGCAACCCATTCGACGACGTGATCCCCCCGGCGGACATCCCCGGCGAGGTGGATGAGGTCGATCTCAAGGCGATCGAGCTGGGCGACACCGAACAGGGCGAGATCTGGGCCGAACCGCTGCTCGGGCACCACTGGCTGATCTCCGGCGCGACCGGCTCGGGTAAGGGGTCGCTGCTGTGGAACCCGCTGCGGGCGATGGGGCCGATGATCCGGGAACAGATCGCCCGGATCTGGATGATCGACCCCAAGGGCGGCATGGAGACCGAACGCGGGAAGCCGCTGTTCTACCGGCACGCCACCTCCGCCGACGACGACGTGGAGTACGACGACGGCACCGGCCCCGAGGACGTCGATCCGATGCTCGCGGTACTGCTCGACTACCGGGACCGGATGCGGGAACGCCAGGCGTACTTGAGGGAGCACAAGCTCCGCAAGTTCACCCCCTCGGCCGAAACCCCGTTCGAAGTCCTGATGATCGACGAACTGGCGATGCTCACCGCGCTCGGTGGTAGCCGCTCCACGATCAGCCAGGTGAACCGGATTCTCGCGGAGATCCTGACTCAGGGCCGCGCGGCCGGTTTCGCGGTCGTGGCCTACGTCCAGGAACCCACGAAGGACATTGTGCCGGTTCGAGATCTGTTCACCCGGCGGATCTCGCTGCGCACCGGCTCGGCCTCCTATGTGGACATGGTGCTTGGGGAGGACGCGCGGCTTCGTGGCGCTCTCGCCGACGAGATCCCGGAAGAGGGCTGCGAGGGCATCGGCTACCGCACCTCGGAGAAGTCCCGCACCCCGATCCGGGTCCGCGCGGGCTACAGCACCGACGACGACATTGACGAACTCGTCCGGCTCTGCACCCCGCACTTCGACGACGACGGCCCCGCCGGGATCGTCGTGCCCTTCGCCGCCTGACCGTCCAGAAAGGACAAGATCAGTGATCACCCTCAAGCTTCTGTGGCTCTGGCTCAAAATCACCGGCCTCGCTGCTCTCGCCGTCATCCTCGAAGGAGTTCTCATCCGAGGCTTCTGGTGGAACGTCCTCGCGGTCGGCTCGACGGTCCTCGTCTACATCGGACTGACCGTCGGGATCTGGAAGGAATGGCACGCGGAACGCAACGGCGCTGGAACGTACCAGGTCATCCACTACACCCGCGACTAGTCACAAAGGACAGATAGATGAGTGGTGCTAAAGAGTTCGATCTGTACTCGATCCTCGCCGTGACTCACGGCCTTCCCTCGAATGCCTTGCAGTACCGGCAGATCCTCGCTCACATCGTCGGGCGTGAGATGCCTGGCGCCGGTATGGCCGCACTGGCCGTCGGCCCGGCGTGCAAGGAATGGCTGCGCGAACAGCATCCGCAACTCGCGCAGATACCTGCCCCGCCCGATTTCCACGGCGACGAACGAGCGATGGACGCGTGGGCGGCCGAGCAAGCCGCACGACTCGGGACCGACCGGCTCCCGGTGCTGCCGCTCCCCGAGCATCGCCGACCCGGTACCGGGATGGGCGACTTCGTCAACCAGGTGGCGAATCCGGCGAAAGTCGTGATCGTCGATCCTACCCAACCGGACTTCGGCCTAGGATTCGCCGACTTCCTGAAAGGACTGTCCAACATGGTCTACGGGCCGACGTTCGCAGAGTTCTACGAAGAAGCCCAACGACGTCTGAAAGTCGCTCTCGATCAGCTCGTCACCGCCGCGTGGGGAGCGAGCCGTGATGAATTGCGGCTCAGTGAAGCCGAGTTCGCGGACCTGAAGAACCGCCGGATCAACGCGACACGGAAAGCTGAAAGCCTGGTCGCGGAAGCGTCCAAAGTGCTCTCTCAGGTTGACCCGGATCGGAAGCCGCGCAAGAGCTGACCAGAAAGGACCAGGGCATGTACACCTTGAGCTACTTTGGCGAATCATACGAAGAGATGTATCAGGAGATCGACGCGAAGATCGGAAAGCTGTTGACCGATCTGCTCTATTGGAAGTGGCTGTTCACGGTGGGGGAGTACAACGCGTACTGTGACCGTGATCTCGAAGCCTTGAAGGTGCAGCGAGACAAGGCGAAACACGACGTGGAGGAGCTGCTGTACCAGGCGCACAAGATCCTCAGTAGTGCGCGGACTCTGTGATGCTCCGAGACGAAGAGGTGACTACCCCGGACACTGTTCCGGCGGCCGACTCCGATGTGTGGCACTCGGCGGTGTCCAGTTTGGAGGACGGGCTAGCGATCTACCCGCTTCGCTCGATCGAGGGGGTGCGGTTCGAGCGTGCGACGGTCACGAACACGGCCGTCTCCGGCACCGCGTCCACGGTGCTGCTGCGGGTGAGCCAGTCCCCGCCAGGAAAACCGGATCAGGCATGGGAACTGGCGATGCCCCCGGAGTTCGCCCGCTACCTGGCGGCCATGCTCGACGCGCAAGCCCGCTACATCCAGACCGCTTCACCGGCATGCACGGAGTCCTCGCGGGACACGTGAGATCTCCGTCGTGCCACGGGCGCCTCGCCCGTCGATCCCCCTGGAAGGAGGCAACATCATGTTCAGGAAACGCAAGATCGAGGGCGAGGACACCCCACGCTCCCGCCGGGTCCGCGCGCTGGCCGATCAGCTCGACGAAGCCCGCGACGTGCACCGGCTGTCCACCGATCCGATGTTGGGCGCGGTGACTGCCGACCGGTTCCGGGCCTCGATCACCCGAACCATGTGGGTGTTCCTCGCGATCGGGCTCGGGTTCACCACCACCGGCGTGCACGACTTCCTCGCCGGTGACCGGCCGATCGCCGATCCGCTGTGGTGGGGCGCGTGGCTGGCCGAACCCGCGCTTGCGGGCATCCTGGTGACCCTGCTCCGCTGGGAAGCCTCGATGCTCTCCCACGGCGTCACGGTCGACGTCAAACCCGTGCGCTACCTCAAGCGCCTCCTGCTGGGCGCCACGCTGGTGGCCAATGTCTGGGCCGGACTCGCGCCAGCCCACGGCGAGGTGTCTAAGGGCATGGTGTTCTTCCACCTGGTGATCCCGCTCGTGGTGTTCCTGCTGGCGGAGGTCATGCCGGTGATCCAGCAGACCTGCACCCGCGTCCGCGAACAAGCCCTCGCCACGGTCACGGCCCCGACCAGGGAGAACACCGTGCGGCAAACCGCGGCTTCCCCCGTGGCTATGCCGGCCGAAATCCAGACCCCCCGGCCCCCGACGTCGGCGACGTTCGCGAAGCTCCCCGCCAGCATCCGCACCACGGTCACCAGCATCACCGAGACCGCCCACGACGCTGGCAGGCCCGTCACGGCCGCCGATCTGACCACCAGGGTCAACCTGCCCGAGGCGATGCTCACCACCCTCGTGGACGAACTGAACGCCTCGATCAACCACCACCCGGTCACCGCCTGACCGGTCCCTCCCGCACCACGCACGTTCGCCGGGCAGCCTCCGGTGACCGTGCCGGGGTCTGCCCGGCTCTCTCGTGCCCGCACGAATGGAGAGCCATGATCACCGAGCACGACGGGTCCTCACTGGCTACCCGCATCACCCGCCATCTCAACATGAGCCACGTCCGCGACCGCGTCACCGCGACCGGCGGATGCCTTCAGCCGGTGCACCTGTCCGGCTACCGCGTCGTCACCGACCGCGCCA
>NZ_JPLW01000009.1:0-101579 GCF_000754115.1 Amycolatopsis sp. MJM2582 | reverse complement strand
GAGACCGTGGCGGACAAGCCCCGCCTGTTCGTCACCCTCACCGCCCCCAGCTTCGGCGCCGTCCACGGCCGCCGCACCACCCGCACCGGCCGCCGAATCCCTTGCGGCTGCGGGGAAAACCACCACGAAGCCGATCCCCGCATCGGTACCGCGATCGACCCCGAAGCGTACGACTACCGGGGCGCGGTCCTCTGGCAAGGCCACACCGGCGACCTGTGGCACCGCTTCACCATCCGCCTTCGCCGGGAGATCGCCCGCGCAGCCGGGCTCAAGGCCAGCGAGTTCGCCGACCACGCACGGCTCTCCTACGCCAAGGTCGCCGAATACCAGAAACGCGGCCTCATCCACTTCCACGCCGTGATCCGGCTCGACGGTCCCGAGGGCGCCCACGATCCCGCACCCGCCTGGGTCGACAGCACACTCATGGAACACGCCGTCCGCGCGGCGGCGGAAACCACCCGCGTGTCCCGCGAACTCCTGCTCGACGGCGAGACCACCGAGCACGTGTTCACCTGGGGCCAGCAGATCGACATCCGACCCATTCGCCCCGCGCACGCCGCGCAGATCGAGGGCGACGACGGCGAGATCAGCGACCGCGCGCTAGCCGGATACATCGCCAAATACGCCACCAAAGGCACCAGCACCAGCGAAGTCCCCGACCGTCCTATCCGGTCCGAACGCGCGATCGAGCACCTGGACGTCCTACCGCACCACCGCCGCATGATCGCCACCGCCTGGGAGCTCGGAGCCAGCGAAGACCTCGCGTTCCTCCGGAAGTGGGCGCACATGCTCGGCTTCCGAGGCCACTTCCTCACCAAGTCACAGCGGTACTCCGTCACCTTCACCACGCTGCGCGGCGACCGCCGCACCCACCAGCACGTGGCGACACTCGAAGCCCTCGGCGCCACTCCGGACGGCGTGATCGTCGTCAACCACTGGAACTACACCGGAAACGGCCACAACAACCCCGAAGAACGCGAGATCGCCGAAGCGATCTACGAAGGAAAACGCCAGCAACGTAAGGAAAAACTCGCAAAGGAGAACCAGCGATGAACCAGCCACTCATGACCGTCGAAGACCTCTCGACCCACCTCGGAGTCCCCGTCGGCACCCTCTACCGGTGGCGCACCACCGGCTACGGCCCGGTCGGCAAGCGCATCGGCAAACACCTCCGCTACCGCCCCGAAGACGTCGACGCCTGGGTCGCCGAACAAGGGGGCGCGTAATGCCCCGGCCACCCCTTCCGCTCGGGACTTGGGGCAAGGTCCGAGCGTTCGAGATGGAGGGCGGGCACTGGTGCGCGGTGGCTCGATACAAGGATTACGACGGCATAGCGCGCCCCGTGGAACGCGTGGGGGAGACAAAGAGCAAGGCGGTAAACAATCTCCTCGAAGCCCTCCGGGACCGTGCGCAAGCCTCGCGTGACGGCGAGATCTTGCCGGATACCAAGGTCGTGGCCGTTGCCGAGATCTACTTCGCGGAGTTGGATCGTTCGGACAAGGCGACTCGGACCAAACAGGACTATCGAGGGGCATGGAAGCGGTACCTTCAGGGGCCGCTCGCGAACCTTCGGGTGCGTGAGGTGCGAGTGTCCATTGTGAACCGCGTCCTGACGTCTGTTCGAGACAAGAACGGGAGTTCCGCCGCTAAGCAGGCACGAGCGGTCTTGACCGCGATCTGCGCGCTGATGGTCCGGCATGACGCGCTCGACGACAACCCGGTGCGAGAGATCGAGTCACTGGGCAAGAAGAAGAATAAGAGCGGCAAGAAGCCCCGGCTCATCACCGGGAAGAACGCGGGGAGCGCGCTTCAGCTCTTCCGCGACTCCGAGGACGCGGCACGCTGGGACCTGGTCGACGTCCAGGAAGCCCTATCCGGGCTCGGCTGCCGGATCGGTGAATTGCTGGCGCTCGACTGGGAAACCTCGGTGGACTTTGACGACGGAACCATCTGGATCCACGGCACCGTGATCCGGGTCACCGGCGTTGGGCTGATCGTCCAGGACTACACCAAGAGCCCCGCCGGGATGCGCCGCATCCGTCCCCCCGCGTGGGTGATGGACATTCTCAAGCGACGCTATGCCGACGCAACCTCGCCGTGGTGCTTCCCGTCCTCCACGGGCACGCTGCGAGACCCGGACAACACCCGCAAGTACATCCGCCGGGTGGTCGAAGGAACGCCGTTCCAGGGGCTGCACCCGCACGACTGGCGGCACTACGTCATTTGGAGGCTCGACGCCGCCGGACTGTCAGCACGAGAGATCGCCGACTACGTCGGCCACGACGACCCGAGCACGACGCAAGACGTGTACATGGAGCGGGGTGTCGTCGGCGAGGAGGCCGGTGCCGCACTGACCGCGCGTCCGGTGGTCTCCGCGTGAAAACGAAGGGTAAACGAAGGGCTGATCAACGACGAAACCCCTGGCCACTTGCGTGACCAGGGGTTTCCCTGTGGCGGCGTGCCCCCGGCAGGACTTGAACCTGCGACCTAGAGATTAGAAGGCTCTTGCTCTATCCAGCTGAGCTACGAGGGCCGACGTCGGCGACGTTGGGTGTCGCCCAGCATCGGCAGCTTAGCCGTCGCCAACCTGTCGATCGTTCGACACCGCCAGATCGTTTCAGGTCGAGCCCACCGTTTTTTGGAACACCCGTGAGCGCGTCACGACGCGGGGTGACGCGCTCACGGGCCGGGGCCGCTTCGGGGGAGCGGCCCCTGGGTTCGTGCAGGTCGCGAGTCGACTCTTCCGCGAGCGATCGGCACGAACCGCCGGGGTGGTCAGTCCCAGATCTTGAGGGCGCGGATCACGAACGGCCCCTGGGGTACGTAGGTGCCGCCACCCGGATAGGTGATGAAATCTCCCTCCGTCGTGCATTCCTCGCTCTGGTAAATCGTCACGTCACGGCTCAGCCGGTTGACGAACGAATGCCCGTCGAAGCCTTCGGGCAAGGGAATGCATTCCTCGGGATTGGAGGTGCGCAGGTCGAATTTGTGCACCGCGCCGCCGTACGATTCCGCGTCCCATACGCAGAACTCGCCCTTCTGGCAGCCGGGCTGGGGCGGCGCGGTGGCGGCACCGGCGACTCCGGCGCTGGTCAGCAAGCCCGCCAGGGCGAGCAGGAGCACGTGCGGGAGGCGGGCGCGCAGGTTCGTCAAACGTCGTTGCATGGCTGGGTTCTCCCCCGTGAATCGGCGGCTGGATCGCCGTCGGTGAATGTGTGATTCCACGATGGCGCGCGGGGAAGGCTTTGTCTGCCCGCATTTCTACTTCTGTGGATAAGTAGTTGTGCGCCGCTCGATCGGGGCGAGTTGTCCACATATCGCCGGGAGCGCCTTGTGTTCGCCGAAAGCGGCTGCTACGCGGGCGCGGTGGAGTCCCTGACGACCAGTTCGGCGGGTATCTCGGCGGGGGCGGGGACCTTCTCCCCGCGCAGCAGGCCCAGCACCAGCTCGCCGGCCGCCCGGCCCTTGGCGGCGAGATCCTGCCGGACGGTCGTCAGCGGTGGTTCGGACCACCGGGCGGGCGGGACGTCGTCGAAGCCCACGACCGAAAGATCACCCGGCACCGACAGGCCGAGATGTCTGGCCGCCGAGATCGCCGCCAGCGCCAGCAGATCCGACATGCACAGCAGCGCCGTCGGCCGCGGATGCCGGTCAAGCAGGCCGAACGCACTCGGCAGCGCACCCTCGACCGAGAGTCCGGACGCCTCCCAGATCGGCACGTCCGCCGCCGGGATCCCCGCTTCGTCCAGCGTCTCCAGGTAGCCGGCCATCCGCTCGCGGTTGTCGTGGAACCGGCTGCTCCCGGCCTCGGCCACGCTCAATTCCCCGCCGCGCGGCGCGGAGAGGCACTGCGCCGAGAAGATCCCGATCCGCCGGTGCCCGAGTTCCACCAGATGCCGGGCGGCGGCCGCCGCGCCCGCCCGGTCCGCGACGCCGATCCTGGCCGAACCGCGGATATGCGGCTGGTCGATCACCACCAGCGGCATCCCCCGGTCGCGGACCGCGGTCAGCGCCGGCGCGCCGTCTGCCAGCGAATACGCCACCGCGATGTCGGCTTGCGCGGTCAGGATCCGCTCCGCGCGCGGGCCGCCGCTCTCGCCGTCGCCGGGAAGCAGCAGGAGGGCGTGGCCTTCGGGATCGACGACGGTCGAGAGCGCGTCGAGGGTGAGCGACAACGCGGGATCCGAGAACGCCGTCGAAAGGTTCGCGTCGAGCAGGACGGCGATCGCGCCGGTGCGGCTGGTCGCGAGACTGCGCGCGGTCGGGTTCGGCCCCGCGTACCCGATCTTCTTGGCCGCGCGAAGCACCTCGTCCCGCAGCTGGGCGGACAGCTGATCGGGCCGGTTGTAGGCGTTGGACACGGTCGCCCGCGACACCCCGACGGCGTCGGCGACATCGTCCAACGTCGGCCTTCGCCGTCGCGTGCTGGTCACCGGCGCAGTGTAGTCCGGGGGAACGCCGGTGGACTTTCTGAAGCGCTTAAGTCATTCTGGTGGAAGAGGAATCGGAAGGAGACTGGGGTCTATGCGTGACCGTACGGCCGTTTTCGTCGTGTTCGCGCTCAACGGGGCCGCGCTCGGCTCTTGGGCGCCGCGGACTCCGGCGTTGTCGGAAAGGGTGAACGCCTCACCGGGCGTTTTCGGGCTGGCCCTGCTGGGCGCCAGCGTCGGCATGCTGATCGCGGCGTCGGTTTCGGGGCGGCTGATCGAACGCCACGGCGCCCGCGCGGTGGTCGCGGGCAGCACGATCATCGCCTGCGCCGCGTTGCCGATGATCGGCTTCTCGACGTCGGTCGCCCTGCTCGCCGGGGCGCTGTTCGTCCTCGGTGCGAGCGTCGGCGCGCTGGACGTGGCGATGAACGTCGCGGGAGTCGAGGTGGAACGCCGATCCGGGCGGGCCATCATGCCGACCCTGCACGCCGGATTCAGCTTCGGCGCGCTGGCGGGCTCCGTCGCCGCCGGATTCGCCGCGTCACATCAGTGGTCGCCGGGACGGCATCTCACGGTCGCCGCGCTGTCCGCCCTGGTCGTGCTGGCCTTCGTGATCACGGCCGTGCCCGGCGCGCGGCCCGTGCACACCGAGCCCGTCGGGAAACCGCGTGTGCCACCGATCAAACGTCCCGTCCTCTGGCTGCTGGCCGCCATCGCGTTGTTTTCGGCCATCGCCGAGGGTGCGAGTTCGGACTGGTCCGCCCTGCTGATGACGTCCGTGCACGGCGTCGGCGACGGCGCCGCGGCCTTCGCCTACTCCGGGTTCGCCCTGGCCATGGCGCTCGCCCGGCTCGCGGGTGCCTGGCTGCAGAACCGTTTCGGCGCGACGCGGGCGCTCGCGGTCGGCGCCGGGATCGCGGCGGCGGGTCTGGTGCTCGCCGCGGTGGCGAGCCTGCCGGTGTTCGGGTTCATCGGCTTCGCGCTGGCGGGTGCAGGGCTGGCCGCGGCCTTCCCGATCGCCTTGAGCCTCGCGGGCGCGTCGGGGAAACGCGCCGACGGCACCGGAGGCGAGCGGGAGCTGGCGTTCGTCACGGCGATCGCCTACACCGGCTTCCTCGCCGGGCCGCCGCTGATCGGCGGGATCGCGCAGGTGACGTCGCTTTCGGTGTCGTTCCTCTTCGTCGGCTTGACCGCGGCGCTGATCGTGCCGTCCGCGGTGGCCGCGGCGCGGGCGCGGAACCGGGAGGAGGCCGCCGAACCCGTCGCCCGTTGACATCCTCGCCGGAGCCCGGGCAAGCTGATTGCTCGGTAAACTGAAATGAATGCGACTTTGTCGTCATTTCAGGAAGGCTGATCCGGGGGAGGGGCGGCGTGAGGGTGCTGATGCTCGGAGGGGGCGCCGGGATTCCGGCGCGGCTGGTGCAGACCACGTTGCCCTGGCTCATCCTGGTCCCGGTGGCGTTCCGGCTGGTGATGCTGGCGCAGGCGCTGTGGACGGCGGGCACCGGCGGTTCGGTGCTGTGGATGTTCGTGCTGCTGCACCTGGTGCCGAACGTCGCCGAAGCCGTCTGGATCTTCCGCCGTCCCCCGGCCGGGACGCGGCTGGTTCCGGTGGCGGACGCGGTGTTCGCCGCGCTGTTCGTCCTGACGGCCGCGCCGTTCACGCAGGACGGCGCGATCACGTCGATCACCTGGACCCATCTGATGGGCACGGTGATGATCTGCGCCCTGCTGCGTGGCACGCTCGCGGGCGTGTTCGCCATCGGGGGCGCGGTGCTGCTGAACGTCGTGCTGCACTTCGGCTCGCCGCTCGGTCTCCTGCTCACCCTCGCGACCGCGCTCGTGGCGTCGCTCGCGATCGTCGGCGTGGTCGGCGCTTCGATGCGGTTCGCGCTCGGCTTCGGGGAGCAACAGGGCCGGGCGGCGGAACGCGAACGGCATCGCCGCGACGTCCACGACACCGTCCTGCAGGTGATGGAGTCGTTCGCGATCCCCGCGCCCGCCGACGAACTCGACCCGGCGGCCAGCCTCGACCGCGTCCGCCGGACCGCTCGGGCCCAGGCGATGCGCCTCCGGATCAGCCTCGAACACGAACCCGCCGAGGGAATGGGGCTGCATCAACGGCTGCGGCTGCTCGCCGCCGAAATGGCCGCGGAGGGGTTGCGCGCCGAGGTGGTCATCCAGGACGACTGCGCTCCGGAACTCGCCGAGGAAGCGGCCGTGGCACTGCACGATTCGGTCAGGGAGGCATTGCGGAACACGTTGAAGCACTCCGGGACCAGACGGGCCGTGGTCAGCGTCGAGGAGATCGGCGGCGGGGTCTCCCTGACGGTGCGCGATCACGGCGCCGGATTCGACGTCGGCGACCGGCGGCGCGGTTTCGGCCTCGAGAATTCGATCATCGCGCGGATGGCGGAGATCGGCGGTTTCGCGCGGATCGAATCCAGCCCGGGACTGGGAACGAGAGTGGTGCTCCTGGCTCCCTCAGTCCTGCGTCTCCCCGTCGGGTGAGTCCCGCCACTGACGGAACGGGCGGTCGAGCGTCCATTTGTCGCCCACCCGCTCGACGACCCGGTATTCGCAGGTCGTCGGGTTGGACAGGGACTCGAACAGCTCGATGCTCCAGCCGAACAACCGGCGGCACAGCAGCCGGATGGTCAGCCCGTGTGAGACGACCAGCACGGTTTCGGGGTGATCTTCGCCGCAGGCCGCCAGTTCGCTGAGGAACGCGGCGACCCGGTCGTCCACGTCCGCGCCGGACTCGCCGAACGGCAGCCGGTAGAAGAAGTGCCCGAACTCGTGGCGCCGTTGTTTCTGGACCTCTTGCTCCCGCGGATCCTGGAGGTTGCCCCAGTCCTGTTCCCGCAGTCTCGGCTCCGGCACGATCCGCTCGCAGGAGTCACGGATGTCCATGAGCCGCAACGTTTCCCGCGTCCGCAGGTACGGGCTCACATAGACCGCCGGGCGCCGCCCTTCGAGCAGGTCCTCGATCTCCGGGCCCGCCAGCCTGGCCTGCTCGCGGCCGGCATCGGTGAGCGGCAGCGCGTGGTCGGGGATCCGGGTGTAGGCGAGCTCGTCGACGTTGCCGAGCGACTCGGCGTGCCTCAGCAGGATGATCCGCACGCCGCCATCTTGCCGGTTGCGCGTCCGGCATACCCTCGTGACGTGCCTTCAGACCCCGAGACGAAACCGGCCCCATCCGCGCGGAAGGCCGGTGTCCTGCCGCTGGTGTCGATCGGGGCGCTCCTGGCCGCGGTGGTGGCCGTCGGCCTGGTCGCGCTGACCGGTGGCGCCGGTTACGTCATCGCCGGACTCCCGGACCCGGGCCTGGTGACGCGCTACGGCATCACCGTCGTCCGCGTGCTGGCCGAGGCGGCTTCGGTGCTGTGCGTGGGCTCGCTGCTGCTCGCCGCGTTCCTCGTCCCGCCGCAGAAGTCCGGCACGCTCGCGGCCGACGGTTACGCGGCCATCCGCGTCGCGGGTGTCGCCGCGTGGGTCTGGTTCTTCGCCGCCGCCGCGTCGATCTTCTTCTCGGCCGCGGACGGCGCGGGGCGCCCCTTCACCGAGGTGCTGTCGCCGCAGGTGCTGATCGACCTCGTGGACGCCATCGAGCAGCCCAAGGCATGGCTGTTCACCGCGTTGATCGCGCTGCTGGTCGCGCTCGGCTGCCGTCTCGCGCTGACCTGGGGCTGGACGACGGTCGTGTTCTTCCTGTCCGTCGGCGGTCTCGTGCCGGTCGCGGTCACGGGGCATTCCGCGAGCGGCGGCTCGCACGACATGGCGACCAACAGCCTGCTGTACCACCTGGTCGCCGCCGCGCTGTGGGTCGGCGGGCTCGTGGCGCTGCTCGCGCTCGGCTGGCGACGCGGTGAGAACCTCAAGCTCGCCGCGACCCGGTTCTCCAAGCTGGCACTGGTCTGCTGGATCGTGATGGCGGTCTCCGGCATCGTCAACGCGCTGGTGCGGATCAGGATCGCCGACCTGTTCACCACGGACTACGGCCTGCTGGTGGTCGCGAAGATCGTCGCGTTGCTGCTGCTCGGTGTCTTCGGGCATCAGCAACGGCAGAAGGGCGTCGCCGGGCTGGTGAACGGCGCCGGCGGCGGTCAGCTGCTGCGGCTCGCCGCGGTCGAGGTGCTGATCATGTTCATCACGATCGGCATCGCCACCGGGCTCGCGAAGACCCCTCCGCCGCAGGAATCGCTCACCCAGCCGTCGACCACCGAACTGCTGATCGGCTACGACCTCCACGGTCCGCCGACCGTGCTCCGGCTGCTCACGGATTGGCGGTTCGACCTCGTCTACGGGACCCTCGCGATCGTTCTCGCCGGGCTGTACCTCGCCGGGGTGCGACGGTTGCGCCGTCGCGGCGACACCTGGGCCACCGGCCGGACCATCGCGTGGCTCGCGGGTTGTTTCGTGCTGCTGATCGCGACGTCGTCCGGCATCGGGCGGTACGCGCCCGCGATGTTCAGCGTGCACATGGGCAACCACATGTTGCTGTCCATGGTGGCGCCGGTGCTGTTCGTGCTCGGCGGACCCGTGACGCTCGCCCTGCGCGCGTTGCCCACGGCGGGCAAGGACGCCCCGCCCGGACCGCGTGAATGGCTGCTCGCGTTCGTGCACTCGCCGCTTTCACGGTTCCTGACGCATCCGATCGTCGCGCTGCTGCTGTTCGTCGGTTCCTTCTACGGTCTGTACTTCTCGGGCCTGTTCGACGCCGCGCTGAACTACCACTGGGCGCACCTGGCGATGAACGCGCACTTCCTGCTCGCCGGTTACGTCTTCTACTGGCCGGTGATCGGGGTCGACCCGGCGCCGCGACGGCTCCCGCCGCTGGGACGGCTGGGGATGATGTTCGCCGCCATGCCGTTCCACGCGTTCTTCGGGATCGCGCTGATGAGCATGCAGACCGTGCTCGGACAGGACTTCTACCGCGGGCTGAAACTGCCGTGGGTCACCGACCTGCTGACCGACCAGCGGCTCGGCGGCGGGATCGCGTGGGCGTCCGGCGAGTTGCCGGTGCTGCTGGTGCTCGTCGCGCTGCTGGTGCAGTGGGCGCGTCAGGACGAGCGGGAGGCTCGGCGCCGGGATCGCCGCGAGGAGGCCTCGGGCGACGCGGATCTGAACGCCTACAACGCGATGCTGAAGAAACTCGCCGATCAGGGGCGGGGTCCGGGGTCTGGCTCCTAGCACACCCCGCCCACAGTCCTCGGCGCTCCACGTCGAGTTGTCCACAACGCCCGGAGTTGTCCACAGATCCGGTTCACGTCCCTTTTCAACCCTCGATCCGCGGCAGTCTGTGATCACGGACGGGAAAGTCCCGGAACGAGGAGAAGGGCGAGTGTGATGGCGATGGGCGAAACGTGGGTGACCATGATCGGCAACCTGACCAGCGAACCGGTCCACCATCCGGAGCGGGTGCACGGGCACGACGTCGTGTCGTTCGGCCTGCGGAGTGTCGAACGCCGGTACGACAAGGAAAGAGGCGAGTGGGGCGAGGGGCGGCAACTCGCGGTCAAGGTCACCTGCTGGCGCAAGCTGGCGATGGCGGCGTTCTCTTGCCTGAGCAAAGGCGACCCGGTGATCGTGGCCGGGCGGCTGCGCGGCGCGGAGACGGCGGAGGAGATCCCGGCACCTCTGGGTCTACCTGAGCTTGAGGCCTTCTCCATCGGCCCCAACCTCGCCCGGTGCTCGGCCGAGATCCACCGGATGGGACGGGATCGGCCCAGGGCGATCCCGTCGGCCCCGCCGCCCGCGGGGAATCCCATGGTCATCGCGCTGGAGGACGCACCCGTGGCCTGAGGTGCCGGTGCTCACTCAGTGATATCGGGCTGACTGTCGGTAGCTCGGTGGTGACCGCCGTCAAGGCCGCGATCGGCTCGCTCTACGATCGCTTGTATGGCCGAGTTCATCTACACCATGAAGAAGGTGCGCAAGACCGTCGGGGACAAGGTCATCCTCGACGACGTCAGCACCGCGTTCTACCCCGGCGCCAAGATCGGCGTGGTGGGGCCGAACGGCGCGGGTAAGTCCACCGTTCTGAAGATCATGGCGGGGATCGAGCAGGCCAGTAACGGCGAAGCCTTCCTCCAGCCTGGCGCCAGTGTCGGCATCCTCATGCAGGAGCCGGAGCTCAACGAGGAAAAGACCGTCCGCGAGAACGTCGAAGAGGGCCTTGGCGACATCAAGGTCAAGCTCAACCGCTTCAACGAGGTCGCCGAGCTCATGGCGACCGACTACAGCGACGAGCTGATGGAGGAGATGGGCAAGCTCCAGGAGGAGCTCGACCACGCCGACGCGTGGGAGATCGACTCCACGGTCGAGCAGGCGATGGACGCCCTGCGCTGCCCGCCGCCGGACGAGCCGGTCACCCACCTCTCCGGTGGTGAGCGCCGCCGGGTCGCGCTGTGCAAGCTGCTCCTGTCCGCGCCCGACCTGCTGCTCCTCGACGAGCCCACCAACCATCTGGACGCCGAAAGCGTGCTGTGGCTGGAACAGTTCCTGGCGAACTACGCCGGCGCCGTCCTCGCCGTCACGCACGACCGGTACTTCCTGGACAACGTCGCGCAGTGGATCATGGAGCTCGACCGCGGCCGCGTCGTCGGCTACGAGGGCAACTACTCGACGTACCTGGAGAAGAAGCGCGAGCGTCTCGAGGTCCAGGGCAAGAAGGACGCCAAGCTCGCGAAGCGCCTGAAGTCCGAGCTCGAATGGGTCCGGTCCAACGCCAAGGCGCGTCAGACCAAGTCGCGGTCCCGGCTCGACCGCTACGAGGAGATGGCCGCGGAGGCGGACAAGCACCGCAAGCTCGACTTCGAAGAGATCCAGATCCCGCCGGGGCCCCGGCTGGGCAGCGTGGTCGTCGAGGTCGAGAAGCTGCGCAAGGGTTTCGACGACCGCGTGCTCATCGACGGGCTGTCGTTCGACCTGCCGCGCAACGGCATCGTCGGCGTGATCGGGCCGAACGGTGTCGGCAAGACGACCCTGTTCAAGACGATCGTCGGGCTCGAGGAGCCGGACGACGGCCGGGTCAAGATCGGCGAGACGGTCAAACTGTCCTATGTGGACCAGAATCGCGGCGGGATCGACCCGAAGAAGACGGTATGGGAGGTGGTTTCGGACAAGCTGGACTACATCCACGTCGGGCAGACCGAAATGCCCTCGCGTGCCTACGTCAGCGCGTTCGGTTTCAAGGGGCCGGACCAGCAGAAGCCGGCGGGCGTGCTCTCCGGTGGTGAGCGCAACCGGCTGAACCTGGCGCTGACCCTCAAACAGGGCGGGAACCTGATCCTGCTCGACGAGCCGACGAACGACCTGGACGTCGAGACCCTGGGGTCGCTGGAGAACGCTCTCGAGCAGTTCCCCGGCTGCGCCGTGGTCATCTCGCACGACCGGTGGTTCCTCGACCGGGTCGCGACGCACATCCTCGCCTGGGAAGGCACGGACGAGAACCCCTCGCAATGGTTCTGGTTCGAAGGTAACTTCGAAGGCTACGAGAAGAACAAGGTCGAGCGTCTCGGTGCCGAGGCGGCTCGTCCGCACCGCGTCACCCATCGCAAGCTGACCCGCGACTGAGGGCCGGGGGTTCCCCGTGGAAGCCAGCAAGCGCCAACGGCCGGGCTCGCCCACCACCATGGTGGGTGGGCGGACGGCTGCCACCGGGGGAACCCTGTCCGCTGTCGGCAGGTTGATCGAACGCGCGGACGCCCTGCACCTGAGGGCGCCCGAGCTCGCCCTGGTCCTCGGGGAGCGTGCGGCAGCGCTCGCCGAGGCCGCCGGAGCCGACGAGCAGTGGATCCGTGCGGAAAGCCTCGTGGTGAGCGCCCGGGTGCGGCTCGGTGGCCGTCCCCGGACGGTCGGCCGCGCCGTGGCCGCCCTGCGCGCCGCGGAACACGCGGGCTACGGCGACATCGCCGCCCGGCTGAGGATCGACCTGGCGGTCTGCGCGCGCAGCGTCGGCATCCCGCTGACGGGGCTGGCCGCGTTGCGTCCGTTGCTGGCGGATCCGGCGGTTTCGCCGTCGCACCGGGCCGAGGCGTTATGTCATCTCGTCGGCTGCCTGGCGCAGTTCGGCCGGAAGGCGGAACTGGACCGGGTGCTCGCCGAGGCGGACAAGCTCGTGCTCGGCGACGGCTCGATGACGGCGGACTCGCAGCTGCTGATCCGCGCGATGTTGCGGGTCGGGGTGTCGGCGCACCGCCGTCGGCACGGAGACCTGACGGCGGCCGCCGATGCCGCGCGGACCGGGCTGGGCATGCTCGAAAAGCTCGGAAACCCGGACGACGACGGCGGTCTCGTCCGGATCAGGCTGATCCTGCAACTCGTCTGCACGTTGCTGGACCGGGGCGACACGGAGATGGCGCTGGAGGTCGCGCAGCCGATCCTCGACGCCCCCGTCCGGGCCGCGGGGATCGCGCCCGCCGCCTGGCTGCGGCTGGCGGTGGCCACCCGGGTCCTGCTGCCCGCGGGATCCGGCGAGGCCGCCGGGATGCTCGTCCGTGAGGCGGTCGCCGGGACCGGTGACCACAACCTGCACGCCGTCACGGCACGGCTGTGGCTGGAGCTCGCGCAGATCGAGGAACGGCTGGGCCGGGCCGAAGAGGCCATCGGCTGCCTGCACCGTTCGCGGGCCGCCGAGCATCTGCACGCCCGCGCGCGCAGGCAGGCGTGCAACGTCCTGGTCGGCGAGTTCGGCTCGGCCGAGAACGCCGCTGTCGACCTCGACGACGTCTTGCGGGCCGTGGCCGCGCGGTCGGCAGTTCCGGCGCCGGAACCGGCCGAGGTGACCGCGGTGATCCCGCCGATCGACGTGGCGGCACCGCCGAGACGGGCCGCGGCCGAGCCGCCGGTTCGTCGTGAGTCGCAGCCCGTGCGGCAGACCAGGCAGCCGGAGCCCGCGCCGGTGCGGCAAACGCCGGTCGAGCCTGCGCGCGCGTCGGTACCCGCACGCCCCGCGGAGCCCGCGCCTCCCGCCGAGCCCGCGCGTCCCGCCGAGCCGCCGCGTCCGGTGGAGCGGCCCGCGACGCCGGTCGCCGAAAAGAGCGAAGCACCGGTGTTGAAGCCGCCGTCCCGGCCGGAGCCCGCACGGGAAGTGGCGGAGTCCGACAGCGACTGGCGTCGCCGGGTGCCGAAGAAGGCCAAACCGTCGATCAGGTTCGAGCCCAAGGCCGAACCCGCCGCGCCGAAACTGATGCCGCCGCCGAAACCGGAACCCGCGCCGGTGTCGCGTCCCGAGCCGGAGCCTGGGCGCCGCCGTCGTCCGGAGACGCCCGCGGCGCGTGAGACCGCCGCCGAACCCGTGGTCGCTCGTCCCGAAACCCCGGCGCCGGCCGCACGGTGGCGGACCGAAGCCGAAGCGCCCGCCCGGACCGAGGAGCCGGTGCCCGTCGCGGCGTCGGAACCCGTCGTGCCGGAACTGCTTCTCGCACCCGAGCCCGCCGCCGAGCCCCGGCCGAGGATGACGGCGGAGGCCACGCCGCCGCGTCCGCCCGGCACCGCCGCCCCGTTGTGGGAGAGCGACGAATGGGCGGCCGAAGAGCGGGCCCGCCGGTCGTCGGCGCCCGCCTCGCGCAAGACCAGGCACGACGCCGAACACGGTTCCGTGGCGGCGAAATCTGTGCTGGATCGGCTCGGGATCTCGAGTTCCGGTGGACAGGGCGGCGGCCGTCGCCGTGCGGACGCCGCCGCGGATCCCGTGCACCCTGAACCCGTCGCCGAAGAACGCGTCGAGGCACGCCGGGAACAGCCGCCGGTCGAGTACCGCGAGCCCGCTGTCCCGCTCGCCCCGCCGCCTCGGGAAGATCCCGCGCCACCGCGGACTCAGGAGAACGCCCGTCCGGCCGCCAAGGAAGAGGTCGCGGATCCCTGGTTGCCGCGGTTGCGGATGCCGCCCGCGCTGGACCCGCTGACCGACACCGGTTCCTGGCGGCCGATCACGCCGTTCCCGGAGAGCTACGCCCGCGCGATCGCGGAGGAGGAACCGCCGCCGGACGCCGGTCTCGCCGATCTGCTCGCCCGCGCGCTCGCCGAGCATCAGGCGGGCACCGCCAGCGCCGCCGCGCTCGTGAAGCAGCTTGGTTCCCAGGACTCGGGAAAGCGTCCGGTCAACGGGCACGACCGGCACCGCGCCAACGGGAGCGACTGACCCGCGGTAGCAAAGGTCCCTTGCTCACCTCGGTGGGAGCCGCACCCGGGCTTGAACGATTCAGATGGCCCGCTCAGGTCGCCCGTCGGGGCATCACGCGGCAATGGGTGCTGGTCACCCCGGTGCGGCGAGGCGTGGAAGGGTCCGGACAGACCGCCGATGTGACCGGCGAGTAGCTGAACCGATCACGGCGATTCCGGTATCTGAGCAGGGAAATCTTCGACGGGCGGGAATGACCCGGCCTTGTGGAGCCGACTGTCCCGAGCTGTAGGTTGGGTCTGGGCCGGTACAGAGTCGTGCCGGTCGCGGTGTCAATCTCGCTACAGTGGAGAGTTGCCTCAAATGAGCTCGACGGGAGTCTCGTCCCTGCCCGGAAAAGATGTCGGCACCGAGGATGGCGCCCGGCGCCGGTCGGCGAACCCGGAGCAGATCCGGGACGACCTGATCGACGCCGCCGCGGCGTACGCCCCGGAGATCGGCGACCTGATCCGCCTGTACTACCGGCACATCCCGGCCGAAGAGATTCTCGGTGACGACCCGGTCGACCTCGTCGGCGCCGTCCGCTCGCATCTGCAGCTCGCGAAGGACCGGATGCCCGGCCGTCCCGCGGTGCGGTTGCTGAACCCGACGGGGCCCGAAGACGGCTGGACGCGTGAGGCCACCGTGGTGCAGGTCGTCACGGACGACATGCCGTATCTGGTGGATTCCGTCGCGGCCGAGTTCGCGCGGGACGGGGTGCAGGTGCAGCGCATCGTGCACCCCATCGTCGTGGTGAGCCGGGATCTGACCGGTGAGCTGCTGGAGGTCCACCCGGACGCCGACCCGGCGGAGCCGCCGGCGAATTCGGCGGCCGAGTCGTGGATGTACATCGAGATCGACCTGGTCACGGACCCGAACCGGGCCCGCGAGCTGGACAACCGGCTGTCGTCGGTGCTGGGTGACGTCCGCGAGGTCGTCGAGGACACCGACAAGATGACGGAGACGGCGCGTCGTCTCGCCGACGAGCTGGACGGGAACCCGCCGCGGCTGCCCGCCAACGAGGTCGCGGAAGGCGCCCGGCTGCTGCGCTGGCTGGCCGAGGGCCACTTCACCTTCCTGGGCTACCGCCGTTACGAGCTGATCGACAACCCGCACCCGGACAGCGAAGAGCCCGCCCTGCGCGCGGTCCTCGCCACCGGGCTGGGCGTGCTGCGCCAGGACAGCCTGGCCGCGCGCAGCCTCACCGCCGGCCCGGACACCGCGGCCTCCGCGCTCGCGCCGACGCTGCTGGTGCTGACCCAGGCGAGCGCGCCGTCCACCGTGCACCGCCCGGTGTATCCGTACTACGTCGGCGTGAAAACGTTCGACGACAACGGGAACGTCACCGGCGAGCACCGGTTCCTCGGCATGTTCACCACCACCGCGCTGCACGAGAACGTGCTCGACATCCCGGTGGTCTGCAACCGGGTCCGCGAGGTCATCCACCGCGCGGGCTTCCCGATGGAGTCCTTCTCCGGCCAGCGGATGCTCGAAGTCCTGCAGAACTGGCCGCGCGCGGACCTGTTCTCGGCCGACACCGACTCGCTGTACTCGACGACGACGGGCGCGATCACGCTTTCGGATCGCCGACGGCTGCGCCTGTTCCTGCGCCGCGACCCGTACGGCCGTTTCTACTCGTGCCTCGTGTACCTCCCGCGTGACCGCTACACGACCCGTTCGCGGCTCGCGATGCAGGAGGTCCTGCTCGAAGAACTCGAAGGCACGCAACTGGAGTACAGCGCGCGCATCGGCGAGACCGTGCTCGCGCAGGTGCACTTCATCGTGCACACCGATCCGTCGCAGCGCTCCGAACCGGACACCCTGCGCATCCAGGAACGGCTCAACGAAGCCGTGCGCAGCTGGGACGACCGGATGGTCGAGGCGATCCTCGCCGAGCGCCGCGAGCGCGCCGGGGACAGCGGCGTCGCGATCGGTCTGCTGGTCGAGGAGTCCGCGGGGGAGCAGGGGCAGCGGTTCGCCGCGGTGTTCCCCGAGGGCTACAAGGAGGACTTCACCGCGCTCGAAGCGCTGGCGGACCTCCGCGCCCTGGAGTCGCTGACCGACGAGGGCGACCTGTCGATGTCGTTCTACCTGCCGGCCGACGCCGAGGCGGGGGAGCGGCGCTTCAAGCTGTACCTGCGCGGTGAGGGCGTCACCCTCTCCCAGGTGCTCCCGGTCCTGCAGCGGATGGGGGTCGAGGTCGTCGACGAGCGGCCGTACGAACTGCGCCGCGAGGACGGCGGCCGGTCCTGGATCTACGACTTCGGCCTGCGGATCGACCCGCAGGTCCTCGACCACGCGGACAGCGACCTGCGCACCCGCTTCCAGGACGCCTTCCACGCCGCCTGGCGCGGCGACTGCGAGGTCGACGGCTTCAACGGTCTCGTCCTGCGCGCCGGGCTCACCTGGCGCCAGGCGGCCATCCTGCGGGCCTATTCGCGGTACCTGCGCCAGACGAAGATCCCGTTCTCGCAGGAGTACATCGAGAACACCGTCCTGGCGCACACCGACATCGCCACCGCGCTGGTGCGGCTGTTCGAGACCCGCTTCGACCTCGCGCTCGGCGACGAGGCGCGCGCGTCGCAGGCCGATCAGCTCACCACCGAGATCGGCAAGCTGGTCGACGAGGTGACGAGCCTCGACGAGGACCGGATCCTGCGGCGGCTGATGTCGGTCATCCTCGCCACGCTGCGGACGAACTACCACGTCACCGACGAGGACGGGAACTCCCGCCCGTACCTGGCGCTCAAACTCGACCCGAGCGCGGTGCCCGAGCTGCCCGAGCCTCGGCCGAAGTACGAGATCTTCGTGTACTCGCCCCGCATCGAGGGTGTGCACCTGCGCTTCGGCGATGTCGCGCGCGGTGGCCTGCGGTGGTCCGACCGACGGGAGGACTTCCGCACGGAGATCCTCGGCCTGGTCAAGGCGCAGGCGGTCAAGAACGCGGTCATCGTGCCTGTCGGCGCGAAGGGCGGCTTCGTCGTGAAGCGCCCGCCGACGGCCACGGGCGACCCCGGCCTGGACCGCGACGCCCAGCTGAACGAGGGCATCGCCTGCTACCGGATGTTCATCTCCGGCCTGCTCGACGTGACCGACAACCGCGTCGAGGGCAAGACCGTCCCGGCGCCGCGCGTGGTCCGCCACGACGGCGACGACAGCTACCTCGTGGTCGCCGCGGACAAGGGCACCGCGAAGTTCTCCGACATCGCGAACGAGGTCTCGGCGAACTACGGGTTCTGGCTCGGCGACGCCTTCGCGTCCGGTGGCTCGGTCGGCTACGACCACAAGGCCATGGGCATCACCGCGAAGGGCGCTTGGGAGAGCGTCAAACGCAACTTCCGCGAGCTGGGCAAGGACACCCAGACCGAGGACTTCACCGTCGTCGGCATCGGCGACATGATGGGAGACGTCTTCGGCAACGGGATGCTGCTCTCGAAGCACATCCGGCTCGTGGCCGCCTTCAACCACATGCACATCTTCCTCGACCCGAACCCGGATTCGGCGACGTCGTTCGCCGAGCGGCGCAGGCTGTTCGATCTGCCTCGTTCGTCGTGGGAGGACTACGACCGCTCGCTGATCAGCGAGGGCGGCGGGATCTACTCGCGGTCGGCGAAGACGATCCCGGTCAGCCCGCAGGTCCGCGAGGCGCTCGGCCTCGGTGAGGACGTCACGAAACTGGCGCCCAACGACCTGATGCAGGCGATCCTGCTGGCGCCGGTCGAGCTGCTGTGGAACGGCGGCATCGGCACCTACGTCAAGGCCGAGAACGAGACCCACGCGGACGCGGGCGACAAGGCCAACGACGCCCTGCGCGTCAACGGCAACCAGCTTCGCGTCAAGGTCGTCGGCGAAGGCGGGAACCTGGGCCTGACCCAGCTCGGCCGGATCGAGTTCGCCCGCGCGGGCGGCAAGATCAACACCGACGCGCTCGACAACTCCGCCGGCGTGGACTGCTCCGACCACGAGGTCAACATCAAGATCCTGCTGGACCACCTGGTCTCGACCGGATCGCTGGACGCCGAGCAGCGCAACGAACTGCTCGAGCAGATGACCGACGAGGTCGGCGAGCTGGTGCTGGCCGACAACTACCGGCAGAACGCGGTGCTCGGGGTCAGCCGGGCGCACGCCGGCCCGATGGTCTCGGTGCACCAGCGGCTCGTCGCGGCGCTGGTCGCGAAGGGTGCCTTCGACCGCAAGCTCGAAGCGCTGCCGAGTTCGGCGGAGTTCCGCGCGCTGGAGAAGGCGGGCGAGGGTCTCACCTCGCCGGAACTGGCGACGCTGCTCGCGCACGTCAAGCTCGACCTCAAGGACGAGCTGCTGGCCAGCGAACTGCCGGACTCCGAGGTGTTCTCGCGCCGCCTGCCCGAGTACTTCCCGAAGCCGCTTCGGGAGCGCTTCGGCGACGCGATCTTCCAGCACCCGCTGAAGCGCGAGATCATCACGACGATGGTGGCCAACGAGGTCGTCGACGGCGCCGGGATCTCGTACGTCTTCCGCCTCATGGAGGAGATGAACGCGACCGCGACCGACGCCGTCCGCGCGTACGCCGTGGTCACCCACGTGTACGACCTGCCCTCGCTGTGGGCCCAGATCGACGCGCTGGACAACGTCGTGCCGACCGAGGTCGCCGACGAGATGATGCTGGAGACCCGCAGGCTGCTCGACCGCGCCGCCCGCTGGTTCCTCACCAACCGGCCGCAGCCGCTGGCCCCGCTCGCCGAGATCAACCGGTTCGGCCGGGTCGTCGGCGAGCTGGCCCCGAGGGCGCACGAACTGCTTCGCGGTGTCGAGTGCGCTTCGGTGGACGCGAACACCGAGCGGCTGATCGAGAAGGGCGTCCCGGCGGAACTCGCCGGACGGGTGGCGCTGCTGCTGCACACCTACGGCCTGCTCGACGTCACCGACGTCGCGGAGCTGGCCGAGCAGCAGGCGGGGATCGACGCGGTGCACACGCCGACGGAGACGGCGGGCCTGTACTACGCGCTTTCCGACCACCTCGGCATCGACAAGATGCTGACGTCGATCAGCGGTCTCGAACGCGGCAACCGCTGGCACGCGCTCGCGCGGCTGGCGCTGCGGGACGACGTCTACGGTTCCCTGCGGACGATCACGCTGGACGCCTTGCGGCACAGCGATTCGGGCACCGACCCGGACGAGAAGATCGCCCACTGGGAGAAGACGAACGCCTCCAGGCTGCAGCGGGCCCGGGTCGCGCTGGACGAGATCAGCCAGTTCGGCAAGCTCGACCTGGCGACGCTGTCGGTGGCGGCGAGGCAGATCCGGAGCACGGTGAGGTAGTGAGCTACATTTCCCTGATCCGGCCGCGCTGGTCGGATATGGACGTCTACGGGCACGTCAACCACGCGAACATGGTGACCCTGCTCGAAGAGGCACGGATCCCGCTGTTGTTCGGGGACGCCGTCCGCGCCGGGCTCACCGAACTGCCGAAGGGCATCGTGGTGGTGAAGCTGGCCGTCCATTACCGTTCGCCGATCGTGGTGTCCGATCAGGACATCCGGGTGGAGATCTCGTTGAAGGACTTGAAGCACGCCAGCTTCACCCTCGGCTACCGGGTGCATTCCGGGCCCGCCGAGGCCGACAAGGTCGCGGTCACCGCCGAGACGGTGCTCGCGCCGTTCGACACCGTGTCCGAGCGGCCCCGCCGGCTGACCGAGGACGAACGTGCCTTCCTGGAGAAGGGGTTCGCGGATGCCTGAGCTCGTCATCCCGGACGCGGGCGACCGCGAAACGCTCGGCGCGTTCGTGGCCAGGGCGGTCCGGCTCGACCAGAACACGCTGGTGCGGTTGCGGCAGCGGGGTGACGGTGTCGTCGAGGCGTGGTGCGCGACGCCGTTCGAGGTCCTGGCCACCAGGGCCGTCGCCGGTGACATCACGCCGTCGGACATCACCGTGTCCGGGAACGAGCTGCTCGCCGCGCTGACCGTCGCCGGTGGCGAGCGGATGGATCCAGGCCCCGCCCGCGATCTGATGTGGCATTCCGAGCTGCCCGCGCCGGGCCGCTGGCAGCTGGTGGACGAACTGCCGGCGACGGTGATCTCCGAGCTGGCCGATCGCGGGGTCACCCTCGCGCGCGACAACGTGGGCCCACACGGCACGCCGCCCGCGTCGCTGATGGACCAGGCGGTGCTCACCGTTTCGGGCAACGAGCTGGAGATCAAGGTCCAGATGCGGTGCCTGTTCGCGTTGTCGGGGATGGGTTTCGTGGACTCGTCGATCGACGGCGACGTCGTCCGGGTGACCGCGACGGATTCGTGGATGCGCATCGACGCCCGGTACGGCGCCGTCCTCAAGCGGCGCCACGCACTCCTGCCGCTGCTGTTCTGACGGGTTTCTTACCGCATGACGCCGCGGGTGGCTTCCGGCCGCCCGCGGCGTCATGCTGTCTCCATGAACGACAAGGACGGGGACGACCCCACCGCGGACTTCCTCGCCGAGGTCCGGCCGGAGGAGACGCCGTGGCGGACCGAGCGCCCGCCGGGTGAGGAGGCGCCCGAACGCGCCGAACGCCCGGAGAAGTGGGGCCGCGCCAAGAGCGCCGGACGGGCCGCGGCGAAGGCGGCGCCCTACGTCCAGGCCGCCGCGCTGGCGACCTGGATCGTCTCGGGCACCCTCGATGACGACTCCGGCGACTCCGGTTTCGGCGACATGGGCTCCGGTGACGCCTGACTCCCGCGTTTCGTCCTCTGAATGCGGTAGTTGGCGTTACGAACTACCGCATTCAGAGGACGGAACGCGAGGGATCAGAGCTTTCCGCGCATCGCTTTCATGCGCTCGATCTCGGCGGTCTGCCCGGTGATGACCTCCTGCGCCATCTCCTGCGCCTTGATCTCCACGCCCTTGCCGAGCTGGGCTTCGGCCATGGTCAGCGCGCCCTGGTGGTGCGCGATCATCAGGTCGAGGAACAGCTTTTCGAACGCCGCCCCGTTCGCCGCGCGCAGATCCGCCAGCTGGGCCTCGGTCGCCATCCCCGGCATGAGCGCGTGATCGTGCCCGCCCCCGTGGCCCGCGTGCCCTTCGCCCGGCACCGGCTTGCCGCGGTCGGCCAGCCAGGTCTTCATCATCGCGATCTCGCCGTCCTGCGCGACCGAGATCCGCCCGGCGATCGCCCGGATCTGCTCGTTGGCCGTCTTGCCCGGCACCAGGTCGGTCATCACCTTCGCCTGCTGATGGTGGGGGATCATCATCGTCATGTACTCGACGTCGGCCTCGTTGGGCTGATCGCGGTTCACCGGGCCGCGGGATCCGGTGCTCGCCTGTTCGCCGGGTTTGCCGGGGGCGATCACCGGCGCGCTCTGGGCCGGTGCGGCGGGCTCCGCGTCACCGGTGCAGCCCGAGACGAGGAAAGCGGCGGCGACCAGCGCCGATGTCAAACTTTTTCGCATCCCGGGAGTTCCTCCGTTGGTCGGTATCTGCTGAGCCTAAATAAGGAATAAGGTGCGCGTAAAGCTGGGTGGAAGGAGAGCCATATCGTGCTGCAGCCTGGGCTGAAACGTCGCTTGACCAGGGTCTTCGTGTCGGCGGCCGCGGTCGCCGCACTCGGGGCCTCCAGTGCGCTCGCCGCGCCGGCCGTCGTCGCCGAACCGTCGGCGGCCGCGATCCCGGGTGTGGACGAGATCGTCCACAGCCCGAATCTCCGGTCGATCGCGAACGTCCCGCAGCAGGGACCGTTCACCAAGGACTCGACCGGCACCGACATCGCGTTCACCAAGGGTCACGCGATCATCGGTACCTACGACGGGTTCAACGTCTTCGACGTCCGCAACCCGTACCGCCCGAAGATCGTCAGCCAGGTCCTGTGCCCCGGCGGGCAGAACGACGTGTCGATCTCCGGGGACCTGCTCTTCCTGTCGACCGACTCGTCGCGCAGCGACAACTCGTGCAACAGCGTCGCGAAGCCCGCGTCGGAGAAGTCGGCGTGGGAGGGCATCAAGATCTTCGACATCTCGAACCTCGCGGCGCCGAAGTACGTCGCGGCGATCGAGACCGACTGCGGTTCGCACACCAACACCCTGGTACCGGACAAGCGCGGCAAGGACGTCTTTATCTACGTCTCGTCGTACGCGCCGGCGGCGAACCTGCCCGACTGCCAGCCGCCGCACGACAAGCTGTCCATCATCAAGGTCCCGGTGAAGGACCCGGCGAAGGCCGCGCTGGTCGCGACGCCGGTGCTGTTCCCGGACGGCGGCAACGAAGGCGGCACCAACCCCGACGGCACCCGTCGCTCGGCGACCACCGGTTGCCACGACCTCACGGCGCTGCCGGAGAAGGACCTGATGGCCGGCGCCTGCATGGGTGACGGCGTCCTGCTCGACATCTCCGACCGGCTCAAGCCGCGGGTCATCAACCGGGTCCAGGACAACGTGAACTTCGCGTTCTGGCACAGCGCCACCTTCAACAACGACGCCACCAAGATCGTCTTCACCGACGAACTCGGCGGCGGCGGGATGGCGACCTGCCTGGAGAAGTTCGGCTCCACCCGCGGTGCCAACGGCATCTACCAGATCACCGGCCGCGGCGACGACCGCAAGCTGGAGTTCGTCAGCTACTACAAGATCCCGCGGCTGCAGTCCGAGACCGAGAACTGCGTGGCGCACAACGGTTCGCTGATCCCGGTGCCGGGCAAGGACATCATGGTCCAGTCCTGGTACCAGGGCGGCGTCTCGGTGTGGGACTTCACCGACGCGAAGAACCCGAAGGAGATCGCGTTCTGGGAGCGGGGCCCGCTCTCGAACGAGAAGCTCGTCGGCGGCGGGACGTGGTCGACGTACTGGTACAACGGCTACATCTTCTCGTCCGACATCGTGAAGGGCCTGGACGTGCTGGACCTCAACGACTGGCGGACCTTCCCGGCGAAGCTCGTCCGGCAGAACCAGTTCAACGCCCAGACGCAGTACAAGCTGCACCCGGGCTTCAACAACTGATCGCCTAGCGGCCGTCCTGGCTCAGACGAGCCAGGCGGCCGCGTCCGGCGGCAGTTTCCCGTTCACCAACGGCACGCTCGACAGCAGCACCTCGCCCGGCGGCAACGCGATCGGGCTCGCCGACGTGTTCAGCGCGCAGACCAGCCCGCCGCCACGCCGCCGGAACGCGAAACAGCCGGCCGGGGCGCCGTACCACTCCAGCTCGTCCCCGCGGAAAGCCTGGTGCGACTTGCGGATCTCGATCGCCCGCCGGTACAGCGAGAGCGTCGACGCCGGATCCTCCAGCTGCGCTTCGACGGTCACCGGCGCCCACGAGGCGGGCATCGGCAGCCACGTCCTCGGATTGCGCGAGAAACCGAACGGCGGCAGGTCGCCTTCCCACGGCAGCGGCACGCGTGACGCGTCCCGGCCGAACTCGGCACCGGAGATCTTGGCGCGCGGGTCCGCGACCGCGTCGGGCGGGATGTCGACGTTGCCGAGCCCCAGTTCCTCGCCGTTGTACAGATAGGCCGCACCGGGCAGCGCCAGCTCGACGAGCGCCATCGCCCTGGCGCGCCGGACACCGCGTTCACCGCCGCCGTACCGGCTGACCTGCCGCCAGACGTCGTGGTTGCTCAACGTCCAGGTGGCGGGCGCCCCGGCGGCCTTCGGCACCGCCAGGGACCGCTCGATGGCCGTCCGCAGCGCGTCCGCGTCGAAATGCGTGAGGACGAGCCGGAAGTTGAACGCCAGGTGCAGCTCGTCCGGCCGCAGATAGCGGGCGAGGCGTTCCTCGTCGGTCACCCAGATCTCGCCGACGGCCATGGTGCCCGGGTATTCGTCGAGCACCTTGCGGATCATCTGGTGGATCTCGTGGACGCGGTCGTTGTCGAAGCGCGGATCGTAGAACTCGCTCGGCCCCAGCGGGTTCACCCGTGGGTCCATGTCCGGCAGGCCCGGCGGTTTCGCCATACCGTGCGCGACGTCGATGCGGAACCCGTCCACGCCGTGATCAAGCCAGAACCGCAGCGTCCGCTCCAGATCGGCGGCGACCTCGTGGTTGGCCCAGTTCAGATCCGGTTGCTGCGGCGAGAACAGGTGCAGGTACCACTGGCCGTCCGGCACCCGGGTCCACGCCGGGCCGCCGAACGAGCTGACCCAGTTGTTCGGCGGCTGGTCGCCGCGCGGGCCGAGCCCGTCACGGAAGATGTAGCGATCCCGCTCCGGGCTGCCCGGCGGCGCCGCCATCGCCGATTTGAACCAGGCGTGGGTGTTGCTGGTGTGGTTGGGGACGACGTCGACGGTGACCTTGATGCCGCGTTTGTGCGCCTCGGTCAGCAGGACGTCGAAATCGCCGAGCGTGCCGAACATCGGGTCGACGTCGCGCGGGTCGGCGATGTCGTAGCCGTGATCGGCCATGGGGGAGCGGTAGAACGGCGTCAGCCACAGCGCGTCGACCCCGAGCAGCTCCAGGTACCCGAGCTTGCCGCGGATGCCTTCGAGGTCACCGACGCCGTCCCCGTCCGAATCGGCGAACGAGCGCACGTAGACCTGGTAGAAGACCGCCTGGGCCCACCAAGCCACGTCGCGTTCCATCACACGAAACTGTTCATCATGCTGTTGGCGGCCATCTCCAGGTACGCCCACAGCTGCCCGCGGTAGGGCTCCTCGATGTGCTCCTCGTCGACCGCGATCTTGATGCAGCGCAGCCAGGCGTCGCGTTCGATCGGGCCGATCTTGAACGGGGCGTGCCGCATCCGCAGCCGCGGGTGACCGCGCTGGTCGGAGTAGGTGTGCGGGCCGCCCCAGTACTGCATGAGGAACAGCCGGAAACGCTCCTCGGCCGGGCCGAGGTCCTCCTCCGGGTACAGCGGGCGAAGCACCTCGTCGACCGCCACTTCGGCGTAGAACCGCGCGACGATCCGGGTGAACACCGGTTCGCCGCCGATGGCTTCGTACAAGGTGGTGGGATCAGGTTCGGTCACGGACACAGCTCCATTCTGCCCTTGTCCTACTGCGAGGCCGGGCCGGACGACATAAAGCGCCCCAGAGGTGGCTCGAAGCCGGCTTCGTCGAGTGCGGCGAGCAGGTGTGCCCGCAGCGCGCGCTGCACGGCCCACTGCTTGCCCGGCCGGACCTTCACCGTCAGCCGGAGCTTGATGCCTTCGGGCGTGACGGTTTCCACACCGAGCATCTCCGGCGGTTCCAGCACGTTCGGGGAGAGGCTTTCGCTCTCCAGGAGCGTCTTCGCCTTCTCGGCCATCAGTTCGGTGGCCTTCTCGACGTCGGCGGAGTAGCTGAGCGGGACGTCGACGACGGCCACCGCGAAGCCCTGGCTCGAGTTGCCGACCCGCAGCACCTCGCCGTTGCGGACGTACCAGACGGTGCCGTTGATGTCACGCAGGGTGGTGATCCGGAGGCCGACGGCCTCGACGGTGCCGGACGCCTCGCCGACGTCGACGACGTCACCGACGCCGTACTGGTCCTCGATCATCATGAACATGCCGGACAGGAAGTCCTTGACCAGGTTCTGCGCGCCGAATCCGAGCGCCACGCCGACGATGCCCGCCGAAGCGATGATCGGTGCGAGGTCGATACCCAGTTCGCCCAGCACCAGGATGAACGCGAGGCCGTAGATCAGGAACGTGGCCATCGACTTGAGCACCGAGCCGATGGTGGCGGCGCGCTGACGGCGCCGTTCCATCACCGCCGACCCGAGCACTTCGGGAGCCTTCTCCCGCAGCGGTCTCAACAGGGCGGGCAGTTTCGACGATCCGCTCGGCATCCGCGTCACGCGGTTGATCAGGCGCCGCACGAGGTACCGCAGCAGGAACGCCACGGCGACGATCATCAGGATCCTGAGCGGCTTCGTCAGCAGCCAGCCCGCGGACGCGGAGAGCCATTCGTTCTTTGTGACCTGGAACACCTGGTAGCACAGGCTCCCGGCTTCGCGCGTGCAGGCCGGGGGTTCGGTGGGCAGCAGGTTCACGGAGAGGAAATGTCCTTTCGTACTCGGCGGGGATCGGTCACGCCACACGCCCCGGCGGATGCGAAACACCCAACTTCATGTGGCCGCCGGGTCGCGCGCATGTGACACGTCCAGTAACACACGTGCACTTTGGGGCTGATCTGTGGTCGACTATGCCTGCACCGGTGGAGGTGGTCGAGTGCCAGACCGACAACCCATCCCCCTCGGCGTCCCGAGCCAAGCCGTGGCCGGACAGGCGCCGGAGGTCGTGTTGCGCGCCCATCCGGGAGGTGCCCCCTCGCACGGGGCCCCACCGGGCGGGCCGGGAACGCGGCCAGGGGGTGTTGCCCGCCCGCCCGGACAGCGTAGAGGGCGGGATCCGTCGACTACGGCGGCACCCACTACGACTTCGTGGGGCCGCAGACGGGTATTGCTGTTGAACGCCACGTTCGAACCGCTCACGGCGCTGCCGTTGCGGCGCGCGGTGGTCCTCGTGATGTGCGGCAAGGCCGAGGTGGTGCACGGAGACCCGGCGGGGCTCGAACTGCACGCCGCCACGGTCTCGCTGCCCGTGCCTTCGGTGATCCGGCTGAGTACCTACGTGCGCGTGCCCTACCGCGCGCAGGTGCCGCTGACCCGGGCCGGGCTGATGCACCGCGACCGGTACCGCTGCGCCTACTGCGGAGGGCGGGCCGAGACCATCGACCACGTCGTCCCGCGCAGTCGCGGAGGGCCTCACAGCTGGACGAACTGCGTGGCGTGTTGCGCCAAGTGCAACCACCGGAAGGCGGACAAGCTGCTTTCCGAGATCGGCTGGCGCCTGCGCGTCGTGCCGAGGGCCCCGCACGGGCCGCACTGGCGGCTGCTCGCGCATTCGAAGGAGGCCGACCCGTTGTGGCGGCCGTACCTGGGAACCGCGGCCTGATCCGACCATGAACACGTCGGCGCCCCGGCTGCCTTTCGGCGGCCGGGGCGGGCCGATGACGCCGTGGTGAAGCTCGCTACGAGTACGCCGTTCCCCTACAAACCGGTCGCGCTCGGACTCAGGCGGCGAGAGAGAAGTCGCTCTGGCAGGTGACGCGGGTGCCACGGGTGACCCGGGTGCCGCGAGTGACACGCGTGCCGCAGGTGACGCGGGTGCCCGCCGTCACGCGGGTGCCACGGGTGACTCGCGTGCCACGGGTGACGCGGGTTCCGGCGGTGACGCGGGTGCCACGCGTGACGCGGGTTCCGCGGGTGACCCGGGTCCCGGCGGTGACCCGCGTACCGCGAGTGACGCGAGTACCGCGCGTAACCCGTGTGCCCGCCGTCACACGCGTACCGGGGACGAATCCAATTTCGAAGAGTGACGAAATGTCGTCGATGATCGCCTGGCCGGGTGTCTGGGTGCTCTGCATGACATATCCTCCTGCGACCGGTGCGTTACCTGCTGGGGTGGGGGAGCTGGGCGCAAGGCCCGTACAGGTGAAAAAGCTACGAGGATTTCAAGGCCGCGACAAGACGACAGCGCCGGGTGCGGCCGCCCGTACGTTGAGTTGCAACCTTTCGGCCTTGCGGGCTTCGCCCCAACGTGGGAGCGCTTTCGCGGCAAGCGGCGGACGGCCACCTGAGGACGATGAGCGGTAGGGGCCGTGCGAGCGGGTGCGGCCGCACGCCATCGGATACGCTCACGCGCGTGAACCTTGTCGAGACGATCCTGGTCTTCGCGGTGATCCCCTTGGCCATCTACGCGCTGTGCGGGGTGGCCACGCTGCGGTCGAAGGGCGCGGGCGTCGCCCGGTACCGGCCGGGGCAGCCGTGGGAGTACCCGGCCATGTGGTGGAGCGCCAACCCCGACGGTGTCGGCGCGAGGCATTCGCACGCGAACGAGGGCGGCGCGACCGCCGTCGTCGCCGCGGACGGAGCGACGGTGACGGGAGGCGCTCGTGGCAACTGGTGAACTGACCCATTCGTCCACCGCTGTTGACGAAGAGCCCGGTTACGGCGCCGCCGTTACCTCGAGCGGCCGGATTTCCGCCGCCAAGATGTACGAACCGGCTGGTCCGATCAGCCCATTCACGACCCAGCAGCTCGCCCGGCTGGACGAGGCGCTGACGCTCGCCAGCCGTGAGACCGGCCTGGACTTCAGCGTGTACCTGGGCGACCTCGGCGAGGACACCCGTGCCACCGCCGAAGGGCTGCTGGCCTCGACGGACAACGCGGCCGACGGTGTCGTCATCGCCGTGTCGCCCGGCCAGCGGGCGATCGAGATCGTGACGGGCTCCCAGGCCCGGCACCGTCTGCCCGACCGCGGCGCGAAGCTCGCCGTGGCCAGCATGGTGGCCTCGTTCAAGGAAGGCGACCTCGTCGGTGGCCTCGTGAACGCCCTCCGCATGCTGAGCGACCAGGCGGGCGCTCCGCAGCACTGACGCTCTTCAAGCCGCTTCAAGTGCAATGAAAGGTCCTTTCCTCGCAAAATTTGCGAGGAAAGGACCTTTCATTGCGTTACGGGACTAGTTGCCGGCCTGCGAGTCGAACTCACGCGCGGCCAGCGCCCGCACGATCCCGGCCCGGCCTTCCGACACGAGACGGCGCAGCGCCGCCGGGTGTTCCCCGGCCAGCCACTCGTCCGACGCCGTGACGGTCGCCGGCTCGACGGCCCACGACGGGTACAGCCCGACCACGGTCGGCTGCGCCCGCTCGCTGGAGCGCCGCTGCCACACCTCGTCGATGACCTCGAAGTAGCGCGTCACGTAGTCGCCCAGCAGGTGCTTCTGGCCCGGGTGGGAGAAGCCGGTGATGAGCGAGTCGCTGACCGCGTTGGGCAGCTCGTCGTCGTACACCGCCCGCTGCCACGCGTCGGCCTTCGCCTCGGCGGTCGGCCGCAGCGCCCGCGAGCGCTCCGCCTGGCGCCGTCCGGCGGCGGTGTCGTCCTTGCCGAGTTCCGCGTCGATCTCGGCGTTCTCCGCCTTGCCGTGCGCGACCAGCGCGTGCAGCAGCCGCCAGCGCAGGTCGGTGTCGACGGTCAGGCCCTCCAGCGGCGCCGTGCCGTCGAGCCAGCCCGCGATGATCGCCAGCGTCTTGTCGTCGAGCACGCAACCGGCGAGCGAGTTCACGAACGCGAGCTGGTGGTCCGAACCGGCCTCGGCGCCCTGCGCCAGCTCCAGCAGCCGCGCGGAGAACTCCGGCCAGCCCTTGTCCGCCGCCCACTCCGGCTTCGCGTACGAGTTCAGCGCCGTCTGCGCCTGCAGCAGCAGCCGCTGCACCACGCCGACCTCGGTCTCGGTGTGCACGCCGCGCTGCACCAGCGTGACGAAGTCGCGGGCCTTGAGCTCGGCTTCGCGCGTCATCTCCCACGCCGCCGACCAGCACAGCGTGCGGGGCAGCGGTTCGGTGATGTCGGCGATGCGGTCGATCAGCGTGGTCAGCGACGCCGGGTCGAGCCGCATCGTGCAGTAGGTCAGGTCGTCGTCGTTGACCAGCACGAGCTTGCCCGCCGGGAGCCCGACCAGCCCCGGCACCTCGGTGCGCTCGCCGTCCACGTCGAGCTCGACGCGGTGCTTGCGGACGATCTTGCCGTTCTCGTCCTCGTCGTAGACGCCGACCGCGACGCGGTGGGTGCGCAGCTCACCGGCACCCGGCTTGGCGCCGGTCTGCGTGACGGCGAACGCGGTGTACGTGCCGTCGGCGCCGACCTCGTAGCGCGGGCTCAGCGAGTTGAGACCGGTGGTCTCCAGCCACTGCGCGCTCCACCACGACAGGTCGCGGCCCGAGGCCTCTTCCAGCGCGCCCAGCAGGTCCGCCAGGGTCGCGTTGCCCCAGGCGTGCTTGCCGAAGTAGACCTTGAGGCCTTCGAGGAAGTGCTCCAGTCCGACATAGGCGACGAGCTGCTTGAGGACGCTCGCGCCCTTGGCGTAGGTGATGCCGTCGAAGTTCACCTCGACCGCGTGCAGGTCGACGATGTCCGCGGCGATCGGGTGCGTCGAGGGCAGCTGGTCCTGCCGGTACGCCCACGACTTCTCGATGTTCGCGAAACTGGTCCACGCGTTCTTGTACTCGGTGGCCTCGGCCTGGGCCAGCACGCTCGCGAAGGTCGCGAACGACTCGTTCAGCCACAGGTCGTCCCACCAGCGCATGGTGACCAGGTCGCCGAACCACATGTGTGCCATCTCGTGCAGCAGCGTCTCGGCGCGGCGCTCGTAGGCGTAGCGGGTGACCCGGCTGCGGAAGACGTAGTCCTCCAGGAAGGTGACCGCGCCGGCGTTCTCCATCGCGCCCGCGTTGAACTCCGGCACGAACAGCTGGTCGTACTTGGAGAACGGGTACGGGGTCGCGAACTTCTCGTGGTAGAAGGCGAAACCCTGCTTGGTCTCGGTGAACAGCTTGTCCGCGTCCATGTGCTCGGCGAGCGAGGCGCGGCAGTAGATGCCCAGCGGGATCGTGCGGTGTTCGTCGGAGAATTCGTCGCGCCACTCGCTGTACGGGCCCGCGATCAGCGCGACCAGGTACGTCGAGATCCGCTCGGACACCTTGAACACCGTGCGGACGGCCCCTTCCGGGGTCTCCTCGGTGGATTCGACCAGCGCGTTCGAGATGACCTTCCAGTCCTTCGGCGCGATCACGGTGAGCCGGTAGACCGACTTGAGGTCGGGCTGGTCGAAGCAGGCGAACATGCGCTTCGCGTCCGCGGTCTCGAACTGCGTGTAGAGGTAGACGCCGTCGTCGACCGGGTCGACGAACCGGTGCAGGCCCTCGCCGGTGTTCATGTACCGGCAGACCGCGTCCACGACGAGCTCGTTCGACTCGGCGAGCCCGGGCAGCTCGACGCCCTTGTCCTCGACGTACCCGCTGACGTCGAGTTCCGTCCCGTTGAGGACGGCCGACTCGATCCCCTCGGCGACGATGTCGACCCACGACGCTTCGCCGCTTCTGGCGCTCGCGAACTTGATCGTCGTCTTCGACGTGAAGGTCTTCTCACCGGGACCGCCACGGCCGTCGGTCAGATCGAGCTCGATGTCGTAGGACTCGACGTCGAGCAGATCCGCGCGCAGCTTGGCTTGGTCTCGGGTCAGGTTGGGGGCGGGCACTGGCACCTCTGGTCATCGGTATCGGTTTTGGTTTCCAACTACAGGCATCCAATCATGTCGGAGCCCGTGCTGACGACGGGAACAACGCCGACGGCGGCGATGTTGGCCGCTGTGTAGCACTGTGTGTGTACCGGACCACCCCAAGACGATGGCACTGGGAGAACCTGATGACCGCCCCGTCCGAGAAGACCAAGGTCGACTTCTACTTCGACCCGATCTGCCCCTTCGCCTGGATCAGCTCGCGTTGGATCCTCGAAGTGGAGAAGCACCGCGACCTCGACCTGAGGTTCCGGATCATGAGCCTGTCCGAGCTCAACAGCGGCCGCGAGGACCTGCCTGAGCAGTACAAGGAGCTGCTGGAGCGCGGCTGGGGCCCCGTCCGCGTCGCCACCGCGCTGGCGCAGAAGAACGGCGAAGAGGCCCTGCGCGACTTCTACACGGAGTTCGGCACGCGCCACCACAACCAGGGCGACAAGGACATCCCGAAGGTCATCAAGGAGACCCTCGAGGCCATCGGTGCCCCGGCCGAGCTGGCCGAGGCCGCCGAGTCGACCGAGTACGACGAAGCGCTCAAAAAGAGTCACTACGAAGGTATGAATCCGGTCGGAATGGACGTCGGCACCCCGACCATCCACATCGACGGCGTCGCCTTCTTCGGCCCGGTGCTCAGCTCGATCCCGCGGGGCGAGGACGCCGTCAAGGTGTTCGACGGCGCCCGCGCGCTGGCGAGCTACCCGGACTTCTTCGAGCTGAAGCGCACCCGGTCCGGTGAGCTGAACTTCGACTAAGGAGTTTCCAGGGCAGCCCTGGTGACATCTTCGGGGTAGGAGGACCTCGCGACGGCTTCGTCCGTCGTGAGGTCTCCCGCCGCGATCGCGGTCTTGAGCGCGATGAGTTCGCGCAGCCCGTCTCGGTGCTTCTCGATGAAGGCGATGTCGACGGGGTCTCCGTGCCCGGCGACGATGATCTTCGGCTCCAGCGCGAGGATCGCGTCCATCACGTCCGGCCATTCGGCCAGGAAGCTGCCGTCGTTGAAGGAGAACGCGCTGAAGCCGGCTTCGGCGTTCTCGACGGCGTCGCCCGCGTAGACCACACCCGCGTCGGGCACGTGCACGAACAGGTCGTGATCCGTGTGGGCCCGGCCGAGGTAGCGCAGCACGACGGTGCGGCCACCGAGGTCGATCTCGGCGGTGTCGACGACGGGTTTGTCCGGCAGGGTGATTTCGGTGCGCTCCAGCGCCTCCGCCATCTCCGGGCGGTTTTCGCCGAGATAGTGCTGGATCCATTTGAGCCGTGCGCCGTCGCCGTAGGTGGTCAGCTCGGTCAGGCACCCTTCGTGCGCCCAGACGTCGCACGGCAGGAACGCCGTCGTGCCGAAGGCGTGATCGAAATGCGCGTGGGTGTAGACGACCGACCACGGCAGCGGCGTGATCTCCCGCACCGCCGCGGCCAGTTCGGCACCCTGGTCGACGTCACCGCGCACGTCGACGACCAGGCAGCGCTCGCCGCCCACGACGAGGCCGACGGTCAGGTCCAGCTCCTCGTAACGGCGGGCGTACACGCCGTCCGCGAGTTCGAGCCAAGTCACGAATCCTCCAGAATTCCGTTGCGCAGCACGGGAACCGTGCCGCTCGTGTCGAGCTCGGCTGCCAGCTTCACGTCGTTCGCGTGCCCGGCCGCGGCGAGCTCGCGCCCGGAAGAACACTCTGTCAGTGCTTCGGCGATGTCGATCGCTTTTGCCGCGACGGCGGCGAGACGGGCCTCGGCGGACAGGCGGCCGTAGCCGTCCAGGGCCGCGACGATCGCGCCCGCACCGAGCTGGTCCTCGACGCACGGCCTCAGCGGCCCGAAAGTCTTGACCTCGGTGCGCATGTCGATGCCCCAGCGTTCCCCGGCCGGGATGACACCGATCGGTCGTCCGTCCGCGAGTTCCGCCGCGCGGGCGGCGACGGCGGACGCGTTGCGCAGGCAGCCCGCCAGAACCCGGGCACCGGTCGTGGCGGCGGCGTCGCAGAGCGTGGCGCCATTGGGGGACGGCAGCGCCAGGAGCGTGCCGGAAGGGATTTCCGTCACAGACGAAGGTCGCAAAGTCCATTCGCTTTCACCCGCGAGGATGGCGCCCCGCGCTTTCGCGGCCTCTTCGCCGCGATGATCGCGCCAGCGGACCGGCAGCACGCGGCCGCCGTTCCCCAGGACGAGATCCGTTGTGGTGCAGAAGGAAAGCACGTCGACCACGACGAGCACGGCGCAGTCCGCGCCCAAGGCGGCGACCCCCTCGGGTCCCCATTCGAGCCTGATGTCCACCCCCACAGCATGCCCGCGCCGGAACGTGATGGCAGACTCCGCGCTGTGCGTGTTTACCTTGGCTCCGACCATGCCGGTTTCGAACTGAAGAACCACCTCGTGGCCCACCTCAAGGAGCAGGGCCACGACGTCGAGGACGTCGGCCCCTTCGTCTACGACGCGGCCGACGACTACCCCGCGTTCTGCATCGAGGCGGCCCGCCGCGTCGTCGCGGACGAGGGCAGCCTCGGCATCGTCGTCGGCGGCTCCGGCAACGGCGAGCAGATCGCGGCCAACAAGGTGAAGGGCGCTCGCGCCGGCCTCGCGTGGAGCGTCGAGACCGCGAAGCTCACCCGCGAGCACAACCACGCCCAGCTGATCGGCGTCGGCGCGCGGATGCACACCACCGAAGAGGCCACGGAGATCGTCGAGGCGTTCCTCGCGACCCCGCCGAGCCCGGACGAGCGCCACGGCCGCCGCGTCCAGCAGATCCTGGACTACGAGAACACCGGCTGGCCGCCGCCGCTTCCCGAGCACTGACATGCCCGAGGGGCACACGCTCCATCGCTTGGCACGTCTGCACAAACGCCGTTTCGCCGGTCACCCGGTCGAGGTGCGCAGTCCGCAGGGACGGTTCGCCGCCGAAGCGTCCCGTTTGGACGGCCGGGTGCTGGTGAAGGCCGAGGCGTACGGGAAACACCTGTTCCACGACTACGGTCCACACGGGACGGTGCACGTCCACCTCGGCCTCTACGGCACGTTCTCCGACGAGCCGCTGCCCGCTCCCGAGCCCGTCGGGCAGGTGCGGATGCGGCTGGCGGGTCCGACGCATTACGCCGACCTGCGCGGCCCGACGCGGTGCGAACTCCTCGACGCGCCGCAGGTCGACGCGATCAAGGCGCGATTGGGCTCGGATCCGCTGCGGCGTGACGCCAAGCCGGACAAGGCGTGGGAACGGATCTCGCGGTCGAAGACGTCGATCGCGGCGTTGCTGATGGACCAGTCGGTGCTGGCGGGCGTCGGCAACGTGTATCGCGCCGAAGTGCTGTTCCGGCACGGTGTCGCCCCGCTCGTCCCGGGCCGCGCGCTCGATCGCGGGCTGTGGGACGACATGTGGGCGGATCTCGTGACGCTCATGCGGCACGGTGTCCGGGTGGGACGGATCGACACGGTCGCGCCGGAGCATCTGCCCGAGGTCACCGGCCGCGCGCCGCGGCAGGACCGGCACGGTGGCGAGGTCTACGTCTACCGGCGCGAGGGGATGCCGTGTCTCGTGTGCGGGACAGCGGTGCTGCGGAGCGATCTGGCGGCGCGGAACCTCTTCTGGTGCCCGACCTGCCAGCCCGCCTGAGGGACTACCCGGATGCCATGAAAGGTCCTTTCCTTGCGAAATTTGCAAGGAAAGGACCTTTCATAGCGCTTGAAGGGCGGGGCGCGGGCTAGAAGTCGAAGCCTCCGCCATCGAACCCGCCACCATCGAAGCCGCCGCCGTCGAACCCACCGGCGTCCCCGCCCATGTCGCCTCCGGCGTCGCCCGCGTCACCGCCGGCACCCGCGTCCTCCTGGCCCGCGTCGTAACCCGACTCCCAGGCCGACGCGCTCGCGATCCCCGCCATCCCGGAGAACATCGCGCTGAACAGCAGCATCGAGCCGAGACCCCAGGCACCGGCGACGAGCGCGGGCTTCCACCACGGCTCGCTGTACCAGCCCTGCGGCACCGGACGGCCCGCCACCCGGCCACCGGGGTAGTAGTGCGGCGTGCGCTGGCTCGGATCCGGCGAAGCCTCGTAGTGCTCGCCCTCGACGTCGACCGAGCGGTACTCGGTGACCTTGCCCGCCCGATCGCGCTCTTCGCTGCCGGGCAGTTCCGGACCGGGGTCCATGCCCATCGCCAGCCGCGCCGCGCGGACGTAATAGAGCCCCTCGATGGCGGTCTCGCGCACCAGCCGGGCCTGCTCGACGGTCTGCGCCTGCTCCATCTGGGAGCCGGCGGCGGTGAAACGTTCGGACGCGTCCGCCATCGCCTGCTGGGAGGCGGTGTCCGTGCCGGTGAGGTTCATGACCTGACCGCCCAGTCGTTCGACGAGGCGCCGTGCGTCCGCCTTCGCGTCGTCCAGCTGGCGTTTCTTGGCCGCCGCCTGGGATTTCGCGAAGTAGATGCCGCCGCCGACCACGACGACGAGGAGCACGATCAGGAAGATCGCGGTGCCCATGGGTTCAACTCCAGGAATCGTTCGGCCTTTGACCGGATCAACGCGGGGAACCCGCCGGGGGTTCCCCGCGCGCACTGGCGGGCGAAACTAGAACACGTTATAGTTCGGCTCCATGAAGTTCACCCTGTCGATCGCGATGAATCCGCTCGATCAGCTGGGCGAGCTCGCCCGGGCCGCCGAAGAGGCGGGTTTCTCCTCGATCGCGCTCCCGGATTCCCTGTTCTATTCCGAAACGGTCTCGGCCGACTATCCGTACACGCCCGACGGCAGCCGCTTCTGGACCGAGGAGACGCCCTGGGCCGATCCGCTGATCGCGGCCGCCTCGATGGGCGCCGTCACCGAGCGGCTCACGTTCTACACCTCCGTGCTCAAACTCGGCTCCCGCAACCCGGTCCTGCTCGCCCGCCAGGTCAACTCGGTCGCGGCGCTGACCGGTGGCCGTTTCGGGCTCGGGCTCGGCGTCGGCTGGTCACCGGAGGAGTTCCGCTGGTGCGGCGCGCCGTACGAGAAGCGCGGCAAACGCGTCGACGAGGCCATCGAGGTGCTGCGCCTGATCCTCGAAGGCGGGATGGTCGAGTTCCACGGCGAGTTCTTCGACTTCGACAAGCTCCGCATGAGCCCGACACCGCCGTCGCGGGTGCCGTTCTACATCGGCGGCCACACCGACGTCGCGCTGCGCCGGGCGGCCCGCGTCGCCGACGGCTGGTCTTCGGCGATGATGAAGTTCGACGACCTCCGTGACACGATCGCCAAACTGCGCGGGCTGCTGGCCGAACAGGGCCGCGCCGAAGATCCCTTCGAGTATCAGGCCGTCTGCATCGACAAGTTCGGTCTCGACGGCTATCGCGAGCAGGGCGACATCGGCGTCACCGACATCATCACCATGCCGTGGGTGTTCGACGGCCTCGGTTTCGACGCCGAGGTCGGCCCGAAGCTCGATTCCATCAAGAAGTTCGGCGACGAGATCATCGCGAAGATCGGAGACTGAACCATGGGTGTCGACGTCTGCTGGGATCCGGCCGCCGAGCAGCCGCCCGCGCGGCAGGCCGCGTTCGCTTCGATGACCGCGGTCACCGCGGGGGACAAGTCCGCCTGGCTCGGACTCTTCGCCGGCGACGCCGTTGTCGAGGACCCGATCGGCAAGTCGATGTTCGACGAAGAAGGCAAGGGACACCACGGGCACGACGGGATCAGTGCCTTCTGGGACAAGACGATCGCCAACGTCGAACGCTTCCGGTTCACCATCCGCGATTCCCACGCGGCCGGCGACGAGGTCGCGAACGTCGGCACGATCACCACGTACCTGCCCGGTGGCTACCGCGTCGACACCGACGGCGTGTTCGTCTACCGGGTGCGCGAGGACGGGCTGATCGTGTCGATGCGCGCGTTCTGGGAGACCGAGCGCGCCCTGGCCACGGCCCGCAAGGCCGAAGACTAGGCGAGCCGCTCCGCGCGCCGGGTCAGGTACTGCCGCTCGGGTTCGCTGGCCGTCTTCCCGGCGGCCCGGAGGTAGGCCTCGCGCGCGGCGGCGGTGTCCCCGGCCAGTTCCAGCAGGTGCCCGCGGACGGAATCGAGCCGGTGCGTCTGGCTCATCCGGCTGTCGTCGTCGAGCGTGGCCAGCAGTTCCAGACCCGCTTCCGGCCCGTTGACCTCGGCGACCGCGACGGCGCGGTTGAGCGTGACGACGGGTCCGGGCGAGACCTTTTCGAGGACGTCGTAGAGCGCGAGGATCTGAGGCCAGTCCGTGTCGGCCGCGGTGGCCGCCTCGGAGTGGACGGCGGCGATCGCGGCCTGCACCTGATACGGCCCGACCGGACCCGACTCCAGCGCCTCGCTCACCAGCGAAACCCCTTCGGCGATCGTTTCCGCGTTCCAGCGCGTGCGGTCCTGCTCGGCGAGCGGGACGAGCGAGCCGTCGTCGCCGGCGCGGGCGGCCCGGCGGGCGTCGGTCAGCAGCATCAGCGCGAGCAGGCCGGTGACCTCGTCCTCGTCGGGCATGAGCCGCCGGAGCAGCCGGGTGAGCCGGATCGCCTCCGCGGTCAGGTCGGCGCGGTGCAGGTCGGGGCCGCCGCTGGTCGTGTAGCCCTCGTTGAAGATCAGGTACAGCACCTGGAGGACGACACGGAGCCGTTCGCCGAGTTCCGCGGACGGCGGCAGGACGAACTCGGCGCCCGCCTTCTTGATGGTCTGTTTCGCGCGGCTGATCCGCTGGGCGAGGGTCGATTCCGGGACCAGGAACGCGTTCGCGATCTCGCCAGTGGTCAGCCCGCCGACGGCGCGCAGCGTGAGCGCGAGTTGCGACGGCGCGGACAAAGACGGGTGGCAGCACAGGAAAAGGACGGTGAGGGTGTCGTCCGAATCGGACACCGTGGCCGGGGCGGGGTCCATCAGCGCGTCGTTCTCTTCGCGCCGCCTTCGTGCGCTTTCGCTGCGCCACTCGTCGACCAGCCGCCGTGACGCGACCGTCGCGAGCCAGGACTTCGGGCTGTCCGGGACGCCCTGCTCCGGCCATTGCTGCGCGGCCGAGAGCAGGGCCTCCTGGACGGCGTCCTCGCAGGCGTCGAACTGCCCGTGCTTGCGCACCAGCAACCCGATGACCTGCGGGGCCAGCTCCCTCAGGAGCGCTTCCACCTGACGATCGGTCTTCACGACGCCAGTCTTACCGCATTTAGTCCTCTGGATGCGGTTGGTACGCATCCAGAGGACTAAATGCGGGGGTGTCAGGCGACGGGGGAGTAGTGCGAAGCGTCGCCTTCGAGGGATTCGCTGGGCACCCCGTCGATGCCCACCGGGACGTCGCCCGCCACGGTCACGCGGTTCAGGCGGCGGGGCAGGTCGTCGTAGTTGTCGACGGCGTAGTGCTGGGTGATGCGGTTGTCGAACAGCACCAGCTGGTTCGGCTCCCAGCTCACCCGGACGACGTTCTCCGGCCGGGTCACGTACGACTGCAGCAGCCGCAGGATGTCCCGCGACTCGCCCTTCGACAGCCCGATGATCCGCTGCGCGAACCCGCCGATGTACAGCCCGCGTTCCCCGGTGACCGGATGCACTCGCACCACCGGGTGAACCGTGCGGAACTTCTGCGAGACGAACACCGCGCGGCGTTCCCGCTCCGCGTCGTCGAGGGTCTCGGGCGCCTTCGCGTAGTCGTAGTCGTTGGTGTGCTCGGCGCGCAGCGTGTCGGCGAACGCCCGGAGCGGCTCCGGCAGATCTCGGTACGCGGCGGCCGAGTTGGCGATCAGCGTCTCCCCGCCGTACGGAGGGACGACCAGGCTGCGCAGCGTGCTGGCCTTCGGCGGGTTGTGCACGAAGGTGACGTCGGTGTGCCACTGGTTCGCGCGGCCCTGTTCGCTGTCGACCGGCAGGATCGCGGGTTCGCCGTCCACCGACGGGACGGTCGGGTGCGCCTTGGTCAGTTCGCCGAAGTGCTCGGCGAACCGCTGCTGGCCCGCGTCGTCGAGGTCGACATCGCGGAAGACGAGCGCCTTGTGCTCGTGCAGGGCGTCGGTCACGAACGCGACGGTCGCGGCGTCGAGTTCCTTGGCCGGGTCGACGCCGAGCACCTGCGCGCCGATCCTGCCGGTGATCTTGCGGACTTCGACCTGGGTGTTGAGGGCGGTCATGCGGCGTGCTCCTTCACTGGGGTGCGGTGGACTGGGCGGGCGAGGCCGTAGTGGCCGCGCAAGGTCGTGGCGGTGTACTCGGTGCGGAAAAGGCCGCGTCTCTGCAGCTCGGGCACCACGAGGTCGACGAAGTCCTCGAGACCTCCCGGCAGCGTGGGCGGCATGACGTTGAAACCGTCCGCGGCGCCTTCGGTGAACCAGTGCTCCAGTTGGTCGGCCACCTGCGTGGCGGTTCCGGCGAAGACGCGGTGTCCCCGGCCACCCGCCAGCCGCTCGATCAGCTGACGGATGGTGAGGTTCTCGCGTCGCGCCAGGCCCGTGACCAGCTCGAACCGGCTCTGAGCGCCCTCGGTGAACGTGCCGACGTCGGGCAGCGGACCGTCGAGCGGGTACGGCGTCAGGTCGTGGTCGAGCATGTTCGACAGCTGCCGCACGCCGTACGCGGGCGTGATGAGGGCGTTGAGTTCGGCCTCGCGTTCCTTCGCTTCGGCCTCGGTGCGCCCCAGGATCGGGCTGATCCCCGGCAGGATCTTGATCTCCTCCGGCGAGCGGCCGTATTTCGCGAGCCTTCCCTTGACGTCGTCGTAGAAAGCCTTGCCCTCGGCGAAGGTCTGCTGCGCGGTGAACACCGCCTCGGCGAACCGGGCCGCGTACTCCTTGCCCGTCTCCGACGAACCGGCCTGGACGAGCAACGGATGTCCCTGCACCGGACGCGGGATGTTGAGCGGGCCGCGGACCTGGAAATGCGGGCCGTTGTGGTCGATCGGGTGGATGCGGTCGGTGTCGGCGTAGACGCCGCTCGCCTTGTCGATCACCGCCGCGTCGTCGTCCCAGCTGTCCCAGAGTTTCCTGGCCACTTCGACGAATTCGGTGGCGCGCTCGTACCGCAACGCATGCGCCGGCCGGGCGTCGCGATTGAAGTTGCGCGCCTCGTCCTCACCCGCCGACGTCACGATGTTCCAGCCCGCGCGCCCGCCGCTGAGATGGTCGAGCGACGCGAACTTCCGCGCCAGGTGGTACGGCTCGTTGTAGGTCGTGGACGCGGTGGCGATCAGGCCGATGCGCTCGGTCGCCCCGGCCAGCGCGGAAAGCAACGTCAGCGGCTCGAACAGGGTGTGGGAGTTGTAGCGGACGTTGCCCCACAAGGCGACACCGTCGGCGAGGAACAGCGAATCCAGCTTGCCGCGCTCCGCCGTGCGGGCGATGTCGACGTAGTGCTTCAGCGTCGCGGCGCGGTGCGGATCCGTGCTCGGATGCCGCCACGCCGCCTCGTGATGACCGTTCGGCATCACGAACGCGTTGAGGTGTAAGTGCTTCACGCCTTCTCCTTGACACGCCAGGTGGAGAACCGCCGCTCCAGTGCGACGAAGCCCGCGTTGATGGCCAGGCCCAGCACCGACACCGTGATGATCGCGGCGTACATCTGCTGGATCTGGAAGTTGACCTGCGAGTTGTTGATCAGGTAGCCGAGCCCGGCCTTGGCGCCGACCATCTCGGCGGCGATGAGGATGAGGATCGAATACGCCGCCGCCATCCGGATCCCGGTGAAGATGGTCGGCACCGCCGACGGCAGGATCACCTTCCGGAACAGGCTGGGGCTCGACAGCCCGAGTGAGCGCGCGGCCTTGACCAGCAACGGATCCACGGTGTTCACCCCGGCGATCGTGTTGAGCAGCACCGGCCAGACGCAGGCGTAGACGATCAGCGCGATCTTGGACACCTCGCCGATGCCGAGCAGGAGCGTGAACACCGGCAGCAGGGCCAGCGCGGCGGTGTTGCGGGCCAGTTCCAGCAACGGGTTCAGGAACTCGGCGAGCGGCCGGTACCAGGCGATCAGCAGGCCGAGCGGCACCGAGACGCCCACCGCGATGACGAATCCGGCGGCGGACCGGCCGAGGCTCGCCAGCAGATGGTCGGCCAGCTGCCCGTTGAGGATCAGCTCCCAGAGCGCGACGAGGTCTTCCGACAGCGGCGGGAGGAAGGTCCTCGTGCCTTCGTCGAGCAGGTATTGGGGAGCCAGCTCCCAGAGGGCGAGGAAGAGCAGGATCGCCGCCGAACTGCGGAAAGCCTTGCGTAACGGGTTCTTCTTCTTGCGGGGTCGCTCGGCGGCCTTCAGTCCAGTGTGGACTTTCGGCGCTTCGAGGGTGGCGGTCATCAGGCGGCCCTCCGGATCTCGTCGTGCAGCAGTTCCCACAGCCGATGGCGATGGGCCACGAAGGCGGGCGCCGAGCGCAGGTCGTCGTTCGAGCGGTCGCCGAGGTCGATGTCGACGACGTCCTTGAGCCTGCCCGGCCGGGACGTGAGCACCGCGACCTTCTGTCCTAAGTAGACGGCTTCTTCGATGCTGTGGGTGATGAAGACGATGGTCTTGCCGGTGCGTTTCCAGATCCGGCGCAACTCCTCTTGCAGGAGTTCGCGGGTCTGGGAGTCCAGCGCGGCGTACGGCTCGTCCATCAGCAGCACGTCCGGGTCGTAGGCGAGGCTTCTCGCGATCGCGACCCGTTGTTTCATACCACCGGAAAGCTGATGGGGGAGATGGTCTTCGAAGCCGGAAAGCCCGACCAGGTCGAGGAATTCCCGCGCTCGCTCGGCGCGCTGTCGTTTGTTCAGGGTGCCGCCTTCGAGGCCGAACTCGACGTTGGCCCGTGCGGTGCGCCACGGGAACAACGCGTACTGCTGGAACACGACCCCGCGATCCAGCCCCGGCCCGGTGACGGGTTTCCCGTCGATCAGGACCTCACCGGAGGTGGGTTTCGCGAGCCCGCCGAGCAGATCGAGCAGTGTGGACTTGCCGGAACCGCTCGGCCCGACGAGGGAGAGGAACGTGCCGTCCTCGATGTCGAGGGAGACGTCGTCGAGCGCGGTCAACGCGCCGAAGGTCTTGGTGACCGAGCGCAGGCTGATCTTGGCGGTCATGCGCCACCGCCTTCGCGGTACGGGTTGAACTCGTTGGTGTAGATCTTCTTGAGGTCGAGCTGGTCGTTCTTGATGAACCCGGACTGCTTGAGCCAGTCCGTCCAGAGCGTGTAGTCGTTGTCGGAGATCAGCCCGCCCTTGGTGACACCGGGGCTCTTCCAGTACTTGAGCGTTTCGGTGTTCTCGTTGCGACCGCGGTTCTGGATGATCTTGGTGAACCGGGCGATCACCTCCTCGCGCGGAGTGGTGCGCGCCCACTCGATCGCCTTGGCCACGCCGGTGACGAAGGTTTTCGTGGTCTCCGGGTACTTCTTGATGAAGTCGGTCCGCAGCACGTACGGCCCGCCGTTGTACGGTCCGAACGCCTCGACGTCCTTCACGATCGGCCGCACCCCGCCTCCCGCGAGGGCTCGGTCCTGGAGGACGCCGTTGAGCGCGGCGACGTCGATCTGGCCGTTGCGCAGGGCCTGTTCGGTGTTGATCGGGGGCAGGACGACGAGCTGCACCTGGTCGATCTCGGCGTCGGTGAGGCCGTTGCGCTTGAGCCAGGTGTCGAGGGCGGCCTCCAGGTTCGCGCCGACGGTGTTGACGCCGACCTTCTTGCCGATGAGGTCACGCGCGGTGCGGATCGGGCTGTCCTCCTTGACGTAGAAGCCCAAAAAGGTCTTCTCGTCGGAGCCGTAGTAGTTGACGACGGCCTTGATCGGGGCGCCGGCGTCGACGAGTTTGGCGACCGCGCCGGTGAAGGCGCCACCGAAGTCGGTCTGGTCGGTCGCGGCGGACTGGATGTCCTGCGGTCCGCTGATCGTGTTGCCGACCCATTTGAGTTTGACCGGGCCGAAGTAGCCGAGGTCTTCGGCGAGTTCGGGGAAGGTGACGTTGTTCGCCGACCCCTGGTAGCGGAGTTCGAGTTTCTCCGGCTGCCCGGCCACGCCCGCCGGGGTCGCGGAGGCGCCGCAGCCCGACAGCGCCAATCCGGCGAGGAGCGCGGCGATCAAGGGCACTGGTTTCTTCACGGTGGGCTCTTTCGTTCGGGTTCGCGTCGTTGAAGAAGATTCTTCGCAGGCCCGGCGGAGAGCGTCAATTTTGCGATTTAGTGAAGTAACTCAGGATGCGTTGGCGAGGTTCGTGAAAAGCGGATCTTCGTAGAGGGCGTTCAGCATGACCGCCGCGCCGGCCGTCGCCAGCTCGGTGCCCGGAAAGCTCGACGCCACAACGTTTTTCCCCGCGTCCTGGCAGATCCAGGAGCGCTGGGCGACCTCGTCCCGGATCGTGGAAAGGCAGCCGTCGACGTCGCGTACACTCTGGTCGAGCACGATGAAGATTTCCGGATTGAGGACGTCGAACAGCAAGGCGGCGGCCTGTCCGATGATTCTCGCGCGTTCCCGGAAAAGGGCGACGGCGCCTTTGTTTCCCGATGCCGCCAAATGGAGCACATCGGTGAAATCCGGTTCTTCGATGATGTGCGCTTCGACGGCTTTACGGGCGATCGTGCGCTCGGACACCGTCGCTTCGAGACAGCCGGATCGCCCGCAACGGCAAGGTTCCTCGCTGTCGTCGACCCGCAAATGCGCGACGGCGCCCGCCGCCGACCTCGGTCCATGATGGACGGTGTCCCCGGTCGCGAAGGCGGCGTCGACCACGTTGCCGGTGAACAACTGCACGACACTGCTCCGCGCTCGCGGTTGCCCCAGCAGGCGTTCGGCGTGGATGAGCGCCCGCGAATGCCCGTCGACGCGGACGTCGAGACCGGTGACCTCCGTGAGCAGTTCGCGCAACGGGACCCCGCGCCAGCCGAGCAACCCGTGCTCCACCACCGTTCCCGAGGCCTCGTCGACCCATCCGCCGGTCGCCACCCCCAGCCCGAGTGGCGTCCGCTCCGGCGCGTGTCCGACGAGAAGGTCGTCGAGCAGCTCCGCGATCTGCGCCGCCTGCACGGCCGGCTCGGCGCCGTGATGCGGGGCTTCCAGCTGTGCCAACACTTTCCCGCGCAGATCGAGCAACCCGACGGTGAGATGGTCGACCGCGACATGTGCTCCGCACACCACGAACCGCTCGGTGTCGAGCTCCAGCGGCACATACGGCCTGCCGACCGCGCCCGCGACCTCGGGCAGCTCGATGAGGAACCCGCGGCGCATCAGCTCCGCCACATGCCCCGTGACGGCCGCGGCACTCAGCCCGGTGCGGCGCGCGATGGTGCTGCGCGCTATCGCTCCTTCGTCCAGCACCACGCGGAGCACCGCGCTGGCACTGGCGCTCCGCCTGCCGGTCACGGTGCCGATGTTCGCAAGCGGGTGGCGGTGGGCCTAGGGCTCTCACCATCCGGGAGCTGGTCAGGTGGTCAGTTCGCGGAAGAACTTGGCGCTGCGTTCGCACCGGTCCTCGTACCCCCGCGCCCGGTAGAAGGCGTGCGCGCCGGTCCGGCGGCGGGAACTGCTGACCTCCATCGCGCCGCAGCCCCACCGCAGCGCCTGCTCTTCGGCGGCGGTGATCAGTGCGCGGCCGACGCCGGTGCCGCGTCGGGTCTCGTCCACCACCAGGGCCACGATCCGTCCCACGGCGCCTTCCCGCTCGAGAAGCGGGATCGCGACCACCGCGATGACCCCGGCCACGGTGCCGTCGGACTCGGCGACGAACGCGGCGCCTTCGGGATGACGGGCCCAGCGTTCGAGCCGGCCGCGTACGTCGGTCTCGGTGTTGTCGGGGTAGCCGAGCTCGGCTAGGAGGGTGGTCACGGCTGGGGCGTCGGTGGCGCGGGCGTGGCGGATCTCCATGATCGCCATCATGCCGCTGACCCGGAGTGAGGGGTGTGTGGATCTCGGGTCATCGACTACCGGACCCGGGCGGCAGTGAAACCGTCAAGGCGGAGGGTCGCTGAGCGCGGCACCCACCCTCGAACCGGCGAGTTCAAGCCGAAACGCCGGTGAAGCCGCAGGTCGAAGACCTAGAGTCGGGATGACAGGATTTGAACCTGCGACCCTCCGCTCCCAAAGCGGATGCGCTACCAAGCTGCGCCACATCCCGTGACTTCCCCGATCTCCCGGGGGGTGTGCGCACAGCCTAGCGGGTCACGCTAAGCTGTTTTCGCACCCGGTACTCCGGGGGCACGCGGGTGTAGCTCAATGGTAGAGCCCTAGTCTTCCAAACTAGCTACGCGGGTTCGATTCCCGTCACCCGCTCCACAGCTCCACATCAGAACCCGCAGGCGTCTGGCCTGCGGGTTCTTTCGCGTCCGGGGGCGGAAGTCCGCGTGTCCTGAAGGCCCCCCTTTGAGACATCCAACGTCTCAAAGGGGGCCTTCAGGACACGCGCCAGCAGGGGTCCAGGTGGTCGTGAGTGGCGTTTCGGGCTCTAACCCGAAACGCCACTCACGACCAACCCGACCAACGCCTCAGTCCGACTCGGCGGGTGCCACGGCTTGCGAGAGGCCGCTGGAGGCGGCATCCGCCTCCAGATGGGCCGCGATCAGGTCCAGCAGCTTGTCTGTGTCGACCGGCTTGGTGACGTAGTCGTCGGCGCCCGAAGCGAGCGTCCGCGCCTTGTCCTCCGCGGTCGCCTTCGCGGTGACGGCGATCACGGGCAGGTCTTCGTGCGCGGCCTCGGCGCGGATCGCGGTGATCGTGGCGTTGCCGTCCAGTTCGGGCATCATCACGTCCATCAGGACGAGCGCGGTGTCCTCGTGCCGCTCCAGCGCCCGGATGCCCGCGACACCGGTCTCGGCGTAGATGACCTCCAGGCCGTTGCGTTCCAGCACGGCGGCCAGCGCGAAGACGTTGCGCAGGTCGTCGTCGACGATCAGGATCTTCTCGCCGTGGAACCGCTGCGACGGCGTCACCGGGATCACCTGCGGTACGGCCATGATCAGCGGGACACCACTCGCCGCGGCGGAGGTCGGGACCACCAGGTTCGCCGCGCTCACCGGCAGGTACAGGGTGAACGTGCTGCCCTTGCCGGGCTCGCTGCGGACCCGCAGTTCGCCGCCGAGCAGTTCCGTCAGCTGCTGGCTGATCGACAAGCCCAGCCCGGTGCCGCCGTACTTGCGGCTCGTGGTGCCGTCGGCCTGGCGGAACGCGTCGAAGATGATCGCGAGTTTGTCCGGCGCGATGCCGATCCCGGTGTCCTCCACGGCGAACGCGAGGACGCCGGGGGCGTTGCGGAGCGAGTCGGCTTCGACCTCGCCCGGGTCGGCCATCCGGATGTGCAGGCGCACGCCGCCCTCGTCGGTGAACTTCGCCGCGTTGGACAGCAGGTTCCGCAGCACCTGCTGTACGCGGTGTTCGTCGGTGTGGATCGACGACGGCACCGGCGGGTCGATGAGGACGGCGAACTCCAGGCCCTTGTCCGAGGTGAGCGGACGGCAGATCGATTCGACGTACTCGACCAGTTCGGGCAGCGTGACGTCGGACATCTGCAGGTCCAGGTGGCCGGCCTCGACCTTGGCCATGTCGAGGATGTCGTTGATCAGCTGCTGCAGGTCGCTGCCCGCCGAGTAGATCGTCCGCGCGAACTGGACCTGCTTCTCCGACAGGTTCCCGTCCGGGTTCTCCGAGAGCAGTTTCGCGAGGATCAGCGCGCTGTTGAGCGGGGTCCGCAGTTCGTGCGACATGTTCGCCATGAACTCGGACTTGTACTGCGACGCCATGGTCAGCTGCCCGGCACGTTCTTCGAGCTCCTGCCGCGCCTGCTCGATCTCGCTGTTCTTGACCTCGATGTCGCGGTTCTGCTGCGCCAGCAGTGCCGCCTTCTCCGCCAGATCCGTGTTGGACCGCCGCAGTTCCCGTTGCTGCGCCTGCAACTGCTCGGACCGCGCGCGCAGTTCCTGTGCCAGGCGCTGGGATTCGGTCAGCAGCGCTTCGGTGCGCGAGTTGGACTGGATGGTGCTGACGTTGACCGCGATGGTCTCCTTCAGCTGTTCCAGCAGGTCGATGTGCACGGTGCTGAAGGCGTTGATGGTCGCCAGTTCCAGCACCCCGAGCACCTCGCCCTGGAACAGCACCGGCAGCACGATCACGTTGACCGGCGCGGCCGAACCCAGTCCCGACGAGATGAGCGCGTACTCCGGCGGCGCTTCGTGGACCAGTATCGTGCGCCGGTCGACGGCGGCCTGCCCGATGAGCGATTCGCCGGGGGAGAACCGCAGCCCGTTCTGGGATTTCGCCAGCCCGTAGGTGGCGATGCTCTCCAGGACCACCTCTTCCTGCTCGTCTTCGCGGGCCAGGAAGAACGCGCCCTGCTGCGCGGACACCAGCGGCGTCAGCTCGGACAGGATCAGCGTCGCCACCGACGCGAGGTCGCGGTGCCCCTGCATGAGCGCGGACAGCCGCGCGAGGTTGGTCTTGAGCCAGTCCTGCTCGCGGTTCGCCCGGGTGGTCTCCTTCAGGTTCGCGATCATCTGGTTGATGTTGTCCTTGAGTTCGGCCACCTCCCCGGACGCGTCGACGGTGATGTGCCGGGTCAGATCGCCGGCGGTCACCGCGGTGGCCACCTGCGCGATCGCGCGCACCTGGGTGGTCAGGTTCCCGGCCAGCTGGTTGACGCTTTCGGTCAGCCGCGACCACGTGCCCGCGACGCCGGGCACCTCCGCCTGGCCGCCGAGCGTGCCGTCCGTGCCCACTTCGCGGGCGACTCGGGTGACTTCGGAGGCGAAGGCCGAGAGCTGGTCGACCATCGTGTTGATGGTCGTCTTGAGTTCGAGGATCTCGCCGCGCGCGTCGATGTCGATCTTCTTCGACAGATCGCCCTGCGCCACCGCCGTGGTCACCGTCGCGATGCTGCGGACCTGGCCGGTCAGGTTGTCGGCCATGACGTTCACGTTGTCCGTCAACGCCTTCCACGTGCCCGCCACGTTCGGCACGCGGGCCTGGCCGCCGAGGATGCCTTCCGTGCCGACCTCGCGGGCGACGCGGGTGACCTCGTCGGCGAACGCGCGCAGCGTCTCGACCATGCTGTTGATCGTCTCGGCGAGGACGGCGACCTCGCCCTGCGCGTCGATCGAGATCTTCTTCGACAGGTCGCCGTTCGCCACCGCGGTGGTCACCGTCGCGATGCTCCGCACCTGGTCGGTGAGGTTGGTGGCCATGACGTTGACGTTGTCGGTGAGGTCCTTCCACGTCCCGGCGACGCCGCGCACCTGCGCCTGGCCGCCGAGCTTGCCTTCGGTACCGACCTCGCGCGACACCCGGGTGACCTCGTCGGCGAACGCCGACAGCTGGTCGACCATGATGTTGACGGTGTTCTTGAGCTCCAGGATCTCGCCGCGCGCGTCGACGATGATCTTCTGCGTCAGGTCGCCCTTCGCGACGGCGGTGGTGACCTGGGCGATGTTCCGGACCTGGTCGGTCAGGTTCTTCGCCATGAAGTTGACGTTGTCGGTCAGGTCCTTCCACGTCCCGGCCACGCCCGGCACCTGCGCCTGACCGCCGAGCCGCCCGTCGCTGCCGACCTCGCGGGCCACTCGCGTGACTTCGTCGGCGAACGACGAGAGCTGGTCGACCATCGTGTTCAGGGTGTTCTTGAGTTCGAGGATCTCGCCCTTGGCGTCGACGGCGATCTTCTGCGAGAGGTCGCCCTTCGCCACCGCCGTGGCCACCTGGGCGATGTTGCGGACCTGCGCGGTGAGGTTGTTCGCCATGAAGTTGACCGACCCGGTGAGGTCGCGCCACGTCCCGGCGACGCCCGGCACCTGCGCCTGGCCGCCCAGCTGGCCTGCCGTGCCGACCTCACGCGCGACTCGCGTGACTTCGTCGGCGAACGACGACAGCTGGTCGACCATGGTGTTGACGGTCGTCTTGAGTTCGAGGATCTCGCCGCGCGCGTCGACCGTGATCTTCTGCGTCAGGTCGCCCTTCGCGACGGCGGTGGTGACCTGGGCGATGTTGCGGACCTGGTCGGTCAGGTTGTCCGCCATCTGGTTCACCGAGTCGGTGAGCCCGCGCCACGTCCCGGCGACCCCGGGCACCTGCGCCTGGCCGCCGAGCCGGCCTTCGCTGCCGACCTCGCGCGCGACGCGCGTGACTTCGTCGGCGAACGACGAGAGCTGGTCGACCATCGTGTTCAGAGTGTTCTTGAGTTCGAGGATCTCGCCCTTGGCGTCGACGTTGATCTTCTGCGAGAGGTCGCCCTTCGCCACCGCCGTGGCCACCTGGGCGATGTTGCGGACCTGGTCGGTCAGGTTGTCCGCCATCAGGTTCACCGAGTCGGTGAGGTCGCGCCACGTGCCGGCCGCACCGGGGACCTGCGCCTGACCACCGAGACGGCCTTCGCTACCGACCTCGCGCGACACCCGGGTCACTTCGTCGGCGAACGCCGAGAGCTGGTCGACCATGATGTTGACGGTGTTCTTGAGCTCCAGGATCTCGCCGCGCGCGTCGACGTTGATCTTCTGGGTCAGGTCGCCCCGCGCCACCGCGGTGGTCACCTGGGCGATGTTGCGGACCTGGTCGGTCAGGTTGCTGGCCATCACGTTGACGTTGTCGGTGAGATCACGCCAGGTGCCCGCCACCCCCGGCACCTCGGCCTGACCGCCGAGCCGTCCTTCGGTGGCGATCTCGCGGGCCACTCTGGTGACCTCGGTCGCGAACCGCGAAAGCTGCTTGATCAGGCCGTTGACCGTCTTCGCGACTTCGGCGAACTGACCCTGCAGCGGCCGTCCGCCGACCTCCAGGGGCATCGGCTCGGACAGATCGCCCTCGGCGACCGCGCCGAGGACGCGGTTGAGCTCGGCCGTGGGCCTGCTCACGTCTTCGATCAGCCCGTTGACGACGTCGACCGCGGTCGCCCAGCCGCCGGGACCGATCTCGGCCGCGACGCGCTCGGTCAGCCTGCCTTCCTTGCCGACCGCCTCGCGGACGCGCAGGAGTTCGGTCACCAGTCGCTGGTTCCGTTCGGCGATGTCGTTGAAGGCGCCCGCGAGCTGGGCCGCGAGCCCGTCGCCGTGCGCCACCAGCCGCCGCCGGAAGTTGCCGTCCCCGAGGTCACGAGCCGCCGCGAGCAGGCGTTCCAGGGTCGCTTCGTCCACCTGGCCGCCACCACCTTCCACGGGGAGCCGGTCCCTTTGGGAGTGCTGTGTCATCTGTGTCGACCCTCTCCACCACGCATGCCAAGCCATGGTCGTCGCATCAGCGTGCCATGATTCGACCTACACTTCGAGCCAGTCCGCCCGCTCACACTGCGCTACCCGCCAGGCAGGAGGAGGTCCGGGAATGGTGTCACGGCCGGCCCCGGCCTCGACGTCGCTCCCCTCGGAGTCGTCGACGGCGACCAGCGAGGGCGCGCTGCCCGAATCCGGGCGGTTCTGGCGTGAGCTGCTGGAAGACGTCCGTGACGCGGTGCTCGTGCAGGACGTCGGCGGCGCGTTGCGCTGGTCGAACCCCGCCGCCCGCGAGCTGTTCGGCGGCGGCCGCCCGATACTGACCGCCGAAGGCCCCGACGTCGGGCATGTCGAGCACACCGGCCGCCGGTTCCCGGCCCGGATCCGGACGCTGCCCGGCGGCTGGCACGCGTGGACGGTGACCTCCGCGGTCGCGGCCGACGGCCCGCGCGTGGACGGATTCCTCGCCGCTTCGGGCCCCAGGCTCGCCTCCGCGCGAGGACGGCACGGGACGGCGAAGGTGATCGCCGAGGTCGCCGCCGCCGAGCTCGCCGACTGCGTGTTCGTGCTGCTGCCGACCACGCGGGGCCGGTGGGAATGGTGGAGCTGCGATCACCGCACCAACCACGGGCACGGCCGGATCCGCCGGGTCCCGGTCCAGCTCGCGCCGGTGCTCGCCGGCACCTTCGCCTCCACCGAGGAACTCGAAGCCAAAGCGGTGCCGGAGGAGGAGATCGCGACGCTGCCCGCGATCGTCGCGGAACGGCTCGCCGTCCATCCGTCCGTGACCGTGGTCTCACTCGGCTTCGACGGCGGCGCCGGGGTCACCGGGGCGGTGGTGCTCGGCAGGCGCGGCGCGCCCGCGTTCGGCGAGGACCACCCGCGCGCGGTGACCGAATTCGCCCGTGCGGCCGGGACGGCGCTGGCGAACGCGCATCGCTACGCCCGCCAGGAAGAGGCGACCCGCGGCTTGGAGACCACCCTGCGCCCGACACCGCCGCCGGACGTCCACGGCGTCAAATTCGACGTCTGGTACGAGCCGTCGGGCGGTCTGCTCGACGTCGGCGGCGACTTCTACGACGTCCTGCCGCGCGAAAGCGGCGGCGCGATGTTCGTCCTCGGCGACGTCTGCGGGAAGGGCGCCGAGGCGGCCGCGCTCACCGGACGGGTCCGGCAGACCCTCGCCGCGCTCGACCTCGTCGAGCACGACAACACCACGTTGCTGAGCCTGCTCAACTCCCTGCTCATCACCGGCGGCAGCGGCCGGTTCGCCACGCTGGTGCTCGGTTCGGTGCTGGCTAACGAAGACGGTCTCGGCGTCACCTTGGCCTCCGGCGGCCATCCCGCGCCGCTGGTGGTGCGCCGCCGTGGCGGCGTCGACGAGATCACCCTGCCCGGCACACTGGTCGGGATCTCGCCGCAGGCGCGGTTCGCCGAGACGGCCATCCGGCTGGGCGAGGGCGACGTCTGCCTGCTCTACACCGACGGCATCACCGAAGCGCGCCACCACGAGCGGCCGTCGGACCTGTTCGGCGACGAGCGGCTGCGTGAACTGCTGGCCGGCTGCCGGGGGATGTCCGGCCGCGAGGTGGTCGCCCGGATCCGCACCGCGGTGCGGGAATGGCTCGGCAGCGGGACGCACGACGACATCGCCGTCCTCGCCATCGAGGCCTCACGACCCGCTCAGTAGCCGCACCACCGCCCGCTCCACGATGTCGCGGGCCTCGTCGGGATCGGAGACCTTCCGCGCCCGTCGCGTCGCACGCGCGATCGTCCGGTCCCGGCGGTAGGCGGTGATCACGCGCGGGTCCACATAGGACCGTCGTGCCACGGCTGGCGTGTTGCCCAGTCCTTCGGCCACTTCGGTCATCACCGCCTTCTCGACCCGCTTCAAACCTCTTTCGCTGGAAGGCTTTTCGGTCTCCGCGAAGGCCGAAGCGGCCAGGACGGTGGCGTTCCAGGTGCGCAGGTCCTTGGCCGTGAAGTCGTCCCCCGTGAGTTCCTTGAACCGCTCGTTGAGGTCTTCGGCCCGGATCTCCTGCCATCCGCGACCGTTTCGGTAGGCGAGCAGGCGCACCTCGTCACCGCGGGCCCGCCTGAGTGAGCGGATCAGCCGGACGAGGTCCTCGTCCCGCAGCCGGACCTTCCGCTGGATCCCGCCTTTCGCCGGATAGTCGCAAAGAAGGCAGCCCTCCCGGATCGAAACGTGCTCGCACAGCAGGGTCGCCACCCCGTGCGTACCGTTCTCGTCGGCGTAGCTTTCGCCACCGGTCCTGAACACGCCGAGGTCGAGCATGCGGAGCGCGCCGGCGAGCACCCGTTCGCGGGTGAGGCCGCGGGAAGCGAGATCCTCCCGGATGGTCCGGCGCAGCCGGGGGAGCCGCCGCGCCAGCGCGAGGACGCGCTCGTGCTTCTCCTCGTCGCGGGCCCGTCGCCATTCGCCGTGGTAGAGGTACTGCTTCCGGCCTGCGTCGTCGACACCGACGGCCTGGATGTGGGCGTTCTCGTGCGGCGAGATCCACACGCGCCGCCACGCGGGCGGGATCGCCAGCGCCTCGATGCGCTCGATCGTCTCCTCGTCCTTCAACGGTTCGCCGTCCGGCGTCAGGTAGCCGAAACCCCGGCCTCTTCGCCGCCTCCCGATACCGGGGGAGCCCAGATCCGCTCGCCGCAATCGCATGCGCGGCGAATACCCCCGGTGATCGCGGTTCATGCCCATGGTTCGGCGAGGCCGCCGCGGGGTAGCCGGGGGCGAAGACGACTTCAGGAGGGAACCGATGACGACATCGCTGAACGGACGCCGCGTGGCCATCCTCGCCGCGGACGGCGTGGAACAGGTCGAACTGGTCGAACCGCGCAAGGCGGTCACGGACGCCGGGGCGACGGCCGAGCTCGTCTCGCTGGAACCCGGCGAGATCCAGGCCATGAACGGCGACATCGACAAGGCGGACAAGTTCACCGTCGACCGGGTCGTCAAGGACGTCACCGTCGACGACTTCGACGCGCTCGTGCTGCCCGGCGGCACGATGAATCCGGACAACCTGCGCGTGGACGAGAACGCCGTCCGCTTCGTGCGCGACTTCGTGAACAGCGGGAAGCCGGTCGGGGTGATCTGTCACGGGCCGTGGACGCTGGTCGAGGCCGACGTGGTCCGCGGCCGCACGCTCACGTCGTATCCGAGTGTGCGCACCGACATCCGCAACGCCGGCGGCACCGTCGTCGACCAGGAGGTGGTCGACGACAACGGCCTGATCTCCAGCCGGAACCCCGGCGACCTCCCCGCGTTCTGCGCCGCGATCGTGGCCCGATTCGCCGGATAAACGAGTGGCGCGCGTCACAATGATGGGGGATCGTGGTGGGCAGAGGAGGAGGTGCCGCGATGACCGTGCATGCCAGACGCTACGGCCGTTGGTGCCGTGAGCACTTCGAGACGGAGCACGCACCGGAGCAGCCGTCGGCCGAGACCGAGGCCGCCCCGGAGGTCACCGACGCCCAGGCCGAGCAGGCCCAGGCCGGTGACGCTCCGGAAGCGAGACCGGGCTCGCTCAACTGAGCGGTCGCCGGTACCAGACCCGCTTCGGGCCGGGCAGGCCGATCCGCGACACCAGATCGGTCACCACGCCGCCGATGATCAGCCACAGCAGTGCGGCGAGGCCGTCGTTGAACAGCGTCCGGGGTTTGATCCCTTCCGGGGTGAACAGGTTCCGCAGCCCGAGCGAGACCGCTCGCGACCACTGGTCGATCAGCTGCGCGAACCCGTTCCCCGGATTGGCTTCGCCGAACACCAGCAGGATGTGCACGATCAGCACCAGCGCGAAGATCCAGCAGATCGCGTGGACGAGGGCGTTGACGATCCGCACGACACGGATCCTGGCGGGCGTCTGTTCGACGATCTCTTCCGGTGGCTCACGCGGGTCGTTGATGTAGGTCATCGCCGTCTCCCATCATCGTCCACTGTGGACACCCGGCCGGGCGGTCGCTCAGCCGGGAGGGCCTGGCTTGCTCTTCGTCGGCGGGCTCGGCCGGGTCTTGCTCGGCTTGCCCGAGGTGCTCTGCCGCTCGCTGGCGGCGGTCGTTTCCCTGGGTGTCGAGGTGGCGTCGACGCTTTCGGTGGCACCGGGCGGATCCGCGGAGGCGGGCGCGTCTTCGGTCACCACGACAGTGGCGTTGCTGGCCTTCGGGCCGCGGGTGGCCACCTCGGCCACTTCCGAGGACCGGGGCCCCTGGCCCGCCACCGGGGCGGACGAGCCGGTCGCCGCGGGAGGTAGCAGGCCGCCCGGCCGGCCGGGCTGGTCCGCCGGGGTCTGGTTCACCGCGAGCAGCACCCCGACGGTGATCGCGGCGGCGGGCGCGCTGATGGCGGCGACCACGGCCGCCCGTTTGCGGGTGGCGGGCGCGAGATGGGCGACCTTCGTGCCGGTGGAATCCTCCAGCAGGATCCGGGAGATCGCCGCGGCCGTCGGGCGCTGCGACGGTTTCCGCGCGGTCATCCCGCGCAACAGCGTGGTCATGGTGGCCGACAGGCCGGCGGGGATCCGCGGCGGCCGGTGCAGCCGTCCGACCGCGGCCTCGACCGGGGTCCCGGTGTACTCCCGTTCCCCGGACAGGCATTCGAGCAGGACCAGGCCGAGCGAATAGACGTCGGCGGGCGGGCCGACGTTCTCGCCGCGGACCTGTTCGGGCGCCATGTACGCCGCCGTGCCGACGACACCGCCGGTCTCGGTCACCCTGGTCGCGTCGAAGGCGTGCGCCACGCCGAAGTCGCCGATCAGCGGGCCGTCGTCGGCGATCAGGATGTTCGCCGGTTTGAGGTCGCGGTGGGTGATGCCGTGCGCGTGGACGTGCGCGAGCGCGTCGGCCAGCCGGGCGGTCAGCTCGACGACCTCGTCCTGGGGGAGTGGTCCGGAGCGCAGCCGCTGGGCCAGATTCGGCCCGTCGACCAGGCGCATCGTGAGGTAGGTGTAGCCGTCGTCGGTGCCCGCGTCGTACAGCGGGACGAGCCCGGGGTGGCGGACCGCGCTGAGCGTCTGGATCTCCTGCTGACGGCGGCGCTCGTCCCGGGTCATCGTGTCGGCGTGGAACAGCTTCAGCGCCACTTCGCGCTGTTCGAGCAGGTCGCGGGCGCGGAAGACGCGTGCGGTCGCGCCGCGCCCGAGCAGCTCGCCGACCTCGTAGCGGCCGGCGAGTTTGCGCGGGAGATGGTCCGGGTCGTGGACGTTCAGGCTGAACCGGCGTTGAGTGGTCCCGGCATCGGGTTCCTCCTCGTTGTCACCGCCAGCACGCGAACCCGCGTCGTCCATCGGTGCTACCTCCGTCTCACCGGCCGAACGCCGTATACCCGGTCCGGCCCCGGGCGAAACAAGGGTGGGGAGCCTACCGGAGACGATCCGCGGGTTCACCCCGAACGGCGGGCAACCCCGGCGGGGGCCGTACGTCTCGTGGTCATGAAGCCGAACCGGTGGGCCGCGCTCGCCGCCGCCGCACTGACCGCCCTGGCCGTCTTCACCCCGCCCGCCGTCGCCGATCCGCTGGTGCCCCGGGGTTTCGCGCCCGCGTCGACGAGCTGGACCGGGCCGTCGCGCGGATTCGTCCTCGGGTTCTCGCCGTGCGGGAAACCGGGATGGTGCGCGTCCCTGCTGTCGACGACCGACGGCGGGAAGCGGTGGCGGCGCGTGGGCGAACCGCCGATCTCGTTGCCGGACAACCACAATCAGGTCAAGCTCACGGTGATCGACGAGCGCGACGTCTTCCTTTCCGACGGCACCCGGCTGCTCGCCAGCCACGACGGTGGCGGTAAATGGTCCGCGGTCAGGCTCGCCGGGGTCCGGGAACCCTTCTATATTTCGAAGATCACCGAAGTGGGCCCTCGGGTGTTCGCGATGGTCACCGGTTTCGGCAGTCCGTCGACGACGACGCTGTACGCCGGGATCTCCGGCACGCGGCTTCTCCTGCCGGTCCCGGGATTCACCGTCACCGGCTCCACGACCTACGGCGACATCGCCACGAGCGGCGGGGTCCAGGTGTCGATGGGGGCGGACTACCGCGTCCAGAAGTACTGGACGTCTTCGGACGGCTTGACCTTCGCGACCGCGCCGCCGCCCTGCCCGGCGGACAGTTCGGCTTCGCTGAGCGGAGTACGGCGGGGACAGGTGCTCGCGTTGTGCAGCGGGGGACCGGGGACACCGCAGCCGGGCGCGACCGTCCGGCGGCTGTGGCGCGCGCCGAAACTCGGCGGGCACTTCACCGGGACGGCGCAGGCGCCGACCCTCGGCATCAACCAGAGTTTCAGCGCCGCTTCGCCCACGGCGGCGACCGTCGCGGCGGAAGGCGGCGGCACCGGCTTCCTGCACAGCACCGCCGACGGCGGGACGACCTGGACGACGACCGTGCTCAGCGGCCGCGGGGTCTGTCTCAACGATCTGGACTTCCCGGACGAACGGGTCGGTGTGGTCGTGGACGGCCTGCCGGACGCCGATGGCGGGTCCGCCGTGTACCGCACCACCGACGGCGGACGCACCTGGCGCGAACTCGGCTTCGGGTGATCGTCGCAGGTGGCCAAGGCCCTTGGGGAGGTTCACGGGGGTGCACGCCATGTCGTAATCTGTGTACGGTCCGTCGATGTCGAGGGAGCCGCGGGCGCGTTCGCGTGGCCTGTGCGCGGCTGAAGGGTGGAACGTGTCCATGACTTCGGACGAGGTCCGGTCTGTGCCGAGGCGCCCGCTCCCCCTCGACTACAGCAAGCCCAATCTCGCCCGGATGAAGGACGTCCTGCTCGGCGGGCACGACCACTACGAGGTCGACAGGCGCGCCGTCGAAGACCTGCTCGCCCTCGCCCCCGACGCCGCCGCGATGGCCAAGGAGTTCCGCGCCTGGGCGAACCGGGTGGTCCGCTTCCTCGCCGACGCCCGCGGTATCGACCAGTTCCTCGATCTGGGCTCCGGGCTGCCCACCGCGGAGAACACCCACCAGGCGGCGCAGCGGTACAACCCGGACGCGCTGGTCGTTTACGTCGATCACGACCCGGTGGTCCAGGCGCACGGCCTGGCGCTGCTGGAGGACCACCTCGTCCACGTGAGCGGCGCGGATCTGACCGATCCCGCGCAGACCCTCGCCGATCCGGTGGTCACCGAGCACATCGAACTCGACCGCCCGGTCGCGGTGATCCTGAACTCGGTGCTGCACCACATCGAAGACCTCGACAAGGCGCGGGCCGTCGTGCGCGCCTACGTCGACGCGATCGCGCCGGGGTCCTACGTGCTGATCACGCACGACTTCACGCCCGGCGAAGGCTCGCGTGGCGCGCTCGCCCGGAAGCTCGACGACCTGATGGCCGGCACCGGACACCGCACGGTGCATCGCGGGCGCGACGAGATCGAGTCGCTGTTCGACGGGCTGGAGATCCTCGAGCCCGGCGTGGTGCACCTGCACGAGTGGTGGCCGGAGGGGCCGCGTCTCGCTCCGCTGACGGAGCTGAACCACCTGAGTCTCGGTGGAGTGGGGATCAAGCCTTAACGGCGTCAGGCTTTCAGCGAGCCGAAGAACGCCGTCAGTTCGTCGTGGGCGGCGCCGAAATCCTCGGTGTTGCCGGTGATCGCCAGTTCCAGCGTCTCGCCGTCGGACAGCTCCAGCGTCAGGTACGTGGTCAGCTTCCGGCGCGGGAAACCGCCCGCGACGATGTCCGACAACGGGATCCGCCGGGCGCCCGGTTCCGCGCGCAGATCGTCGAGGCCGCGCTCGCGCAGCTTCCGGATCCGCTTGCGGTCCGACACCCCGCGTGCCCCGATCAGGCCGGCGAGGCCCCGGCGGATCAGCACCGAACGCGCCATCGGCAGCAGCACCACTTCGGTGTCGCAGACGATCAGGTCGTAGAGCTTCCGTTTGGCCTTCAACGCGGTGAACAGCCCGAGCATGCGGGCTTCGGCGGGATCCGGTTCCGGCTGGGGTTCCTGTTTGCAGAAGTAGGCGGCGGGCACGTTCAGCAGTTGCAGGTTGTGGACCAGTTCGTCGACCGCGCGCGGGCTGCGCACCGCCGCGCCGACCAGTTCGGCGACGTCGAACGGCTCGCCGTCGCCGAGGCACAGTTCCCAGCCGCCGCCCCAGTTCAGGCGGTGCGCGGCGACGCCGTTGTCGATCATCGCGGCGGTGACGGTGTCGGCGAACAGTTCGGTCAGCAGTTCCAGGCCCTCTTCGCGCGACGGGGCCCGAAGGGGTTTCGCGAGCGCGTCGGCGTCGCCGTCACGCAGGACCCGCACGACCTCGCCGATCGTGCCGCGCGGTGCCAGCCTGCTCTCGATCCCGGCCGCGGTCAGCAGCCGCGCGCCTTCCGCCACCGACGCCCGGCCCGCGCGTTTGACGACCTCGTCCCAGTCCGCGCGTGGCCCGACGTCGCGGATCAGCACGTCGAGTTCCGCCTCAGGCACGTCGATCTTCGGCGCGCCCAGCAGCGACCATCCCGGTCGCGCGTCCGGCTTCACCGGGTTGTCCGGGACACCCGCCAGTGCGGCGATACGCCGCTTCGTGGGCGGGTGGCTGTCGTACTTCGAGAGCTCTTCGCCGTCGATGACGTCTTCGGCGTACTCGGCCACCCAGTCCCGCTGGACGGGGTGGTTGAGGTACGACCGGAACCCCAGCAGCACCGGGGGAGTGCGCCGCGCCGCCGCGCCGAGCGAGAGATAGCGCTCGGAGTAGTCCTTCCACAGCGGGCTCAGCGTCGCGGCCTTCCGCAGTGCCGCGGCCGCCGTCCGGCTGCCCGCGGCGAGTACGGACGCCTCGTCGGCCTGCAGTTCCTGCCGCCGGTTCGCCGACCGCGCGACCAGGAGGTACAGCTTCGAGTAGGCGGAGAGCAGGGCCCTGGCGGGGCCGCCGTCCAGCCTGTCGACGGTGAAGGCGAGGGTCTGGGTGCCGCGATAGGTCAGCGCGAGCAGGCGGGTGTGGCCGCCGCTGTAGTGGCCGAGTTCGTGCGCGAGGACGGACCGAAGCTCACTGACGCTCATCGCCGCCAGCAGCGGAAGCCCGATCAGCATCGTGCGGCGGCCCGGCCGCAGACCGAGGAACCGGGCGTCCTCGCTGACCGCCGCGTTGATCTCGCCGATCAGCACGATCTCGTCCGGCGGCCGCGTCTTCACCTGTGCGGCGAGGTCGTCGATCATCTCCCACAACGCGGGATGGGCGTCGCGGTCCAGCCGCGGCCCCTCGATCGGGGGACGCCGCGCCCGCAAGGCGCTCAGCAGCCCGAAGGCGAGTGCGACCATGATCGCCAGCCCGCCGAACATGACGTAGGTGCCGATCTTGCCCTGGATCCGCAGGCCCGCCAGCACACTGGCGACACCCACCGCGACGACCACCACCGGGAACGCCACGAGCAGAAGTGTCGCGAGGACGGCGCGTCCTCGGGCCTGCATCGTCGGTTACCTCTTTTCGCACAAGTGCCGTCTGTGCGGCCGAATAGTAACCGGCTACGCAGCGGGCTCGTGCGAAAACAAAGCGCTACGCCCGCTACCTGGGAAAGTCCGTGAAGGCCTCCTTGAGAGACCCAGAGTCCCTCAAGGAGGCCTTCACGGACTTGTGACTAGGCGACGTTGAAGGTGTCGGGATCCGGCCCGGTCCGCTCGCCCCGGTCCAGCACCGACAGCGAGGCGATATCCTCCTCCGACAGCGTGAAGCCGAAGACGTCGAGGTTCTCCTTGATCCGCGACGGGGTCACGGACTTCGGGATCACGACGTTGCCCAGCTGCAGATGCCACCGCAGCACGATCTGCGCCGGCGTGCGGCCGTGCTTCGACGCCAGCGCCTTCACCGCGTCCTCACCGAGCAGGTCGCCGCCCTTGGCCAGCGGGCTCCACGCCTCGGTCGCGATGCCGTGCTTCGCGTCGTACTCGCGCACCTCGGCCTGCTGCAGGTACGGGTGCACCTCGACCTGGTTGACCGCCGGGGTCACGGAACCGGCGTCGGCCAGCCGTTCGAGATGCGCGGGCTGGAAGTTGGACACGCCGATCGCGCGCACCCGGCCGTCGGCGTAGAGCTTCTCGAAGGCCTTCCACGTGTCGCGGTAGAGATCGCGCTCGGGCGTCGGCCAGTGGATGAGGTACAGGTCCAGCTGCTCCAGGCCCAGCTTGGCCAGGCTGGCGTCGAACGCCTTCAGTGTGGCGTCGTAGCCCTGTTCGCTGTTCCACAGCTTGGTGGTGATGAACAGCTCGTCGCGGGCGATCCCGGACTCGGCGAGTGCCTTGCCGACGCCCGCTTCGTTGCCGTAGATGGCGGCGGTGTCGATGCTGCGATAGCCCGCGTCCAGCGCGGCCTTGACCGCGGCGGTGGTCTCCTCGTCCGGCACCTGGAAGACGCCGAACCCGAGCTGCGGCATCTCCACCCCGTTGTTGAGCTTGACGGTGGGAATGTCGGTCACTTGTGTTCCTTTCATGGGTGTTTCCGGTTCAGGCGGCGGGGGCCAGTTCGGCGCGACGAGCCTTTCGCCGCCCGTGGTCGAGCATGCCTGAGATGACCGCGACCAGCAGTCCGGCGAGCGCGAGCGCGGCGCCGATCCAGTTGGGCGCGGTGTAGCCGAGACCGGCGTCGATGGCCTTGCCGCCGAGCCACGCGCCCCCGGCGTTGCCGAGGTTGAACGCGGCGATGTTGGCCGCCGAAGCCAGCGCGGGCGCGCCTTCGGCCTTGTTCATGACACGGGCCTGCAGCGGCGCGACGGTCGCGAAACCGGCGGCGCCGAAGACCGCGATGGTGATCGCGGCGGGGAGCTGGGCGTGCGCGGTGAAGACGAACACGACCAGGACGGCCGCGAGCACGGCGAGGATGACGTACAGGCTGGGCATCAGCGACCGGTCGGCCGCCTTGCCGCCGAGCAGGTTGCCGACGAACAGGCCGCCGCCGAACAGCACCAGCAGCCAGGTCACCGCGCCGGGGGAGAAGCCCGCGACCTCGGTCATCATCGGGGCGATGTAGGTGAAGGACGCGAACACCCCGGCGAAGCCGAGCGCGGTCATCGCCAGTGCGAGCCACACCTGCGGGCGTCGGAACACGGCCAGTTCGCTGCGCAGCCCGGCGCTCTGCGTCGTCGCCTGGACGGGGACCAGCGCGAGGATCCCGATCAGGCCGATCACGCCGAGCGCGCTGACCGCCCAGAACGTCGAGCGCCAGCCCAGCGCCTGGCCGAGCGCGGTCCCGGCGGGCACGCCGAGGACGTTGGCGACGGTCAGGCCGGTGAACATCATCGCGATGGCGCCCGCCTGCTTGGTCGGCGCGACCAGCGAGGCGGCGACGACCGCGCCGACGCCGAAGAACGCGCCGTGCGACAGCGCGGCGACCACGCGGCCGGTCATCAACAGGCCGTAGGTGGGGGCCAGCGCGGACACGACGTTGCCGGCGATGAACAGGACCATCAGGCCGACCAGGACCGTCTTGCGCGGCACCCGCGACGCGAGCGCGGTCAGCAGCGGGGCGCCGACCACGACGCCGAGCGCGTAGCCGGAGATCAGCAGCCCGGCGGAGGGGATCGAGACGCCGAAGTCGCCCGCGACCTCGGGCAGCAACCCCATGATCACGAACTCGGTGGTGCCGATACCGAAGGCACTGATCGCCAGTGCGAGCAGAGCGGCAGGCATTGGAGGCTCACTTCTTCCCGTAGAGTGGTGATGACTGGCGTTGGCAACTACGGGCGTCTGAAATAGTTGCACGCGCCGTATATTGCACACGCTTGATGATGCATGACGCAACGAAGCTCGGGCAACCGGGGAAGAGGTGAACCGTGTCACTGGCCGACGACGCCGTGGAGGCACGCGCGCAGGGCTGGCGGACCCTCGCCGCGCTGCACGCGCGGATCGAGGACGCGCTCGAGCGCGCGCTGGCGCAGCAGCACTCGCTGTCCGTGAGCGAGTACACCGTGCTGGACGTGCTCGCCCGTCAGGACGGTTTCCACCTGCGGATGAACCAGCTGTCGAACGCCGTCGTGCTCAGCCAGTCGGCGACGACGCGGCTGGTGTCGCGGCTGGAGGACCGGGGGCTGCTGCAGCGGTACCTGTGCCCGGACGACCGGCGGGGGATCTACACGGAGGTCACGCCGTCGGGACAGGAACTGCTCGCGGCCGCGCGGCCGACGCACGACACCGTCCTCACCGAGGCACTCGCCGCCGCCGAGGAACTCCCCGAACTCGCGCCTTTGGTCGCCGCGCTCGGAAAACTCACCTTCGCCCGCTCCTGACCCCCTCCCGCATTTCGTCCTCTGAATGCGATCGTTGCGCGCGCAAGGACCGCATTCAGAGGACTAAACGCGGGCGGGCTGGCAAGGTGAGGGCGTGGACGATCTTCTGTTGCGCCGGGTCCGGGTCGGCCTGGCGGGTTCCCTGTCGGACGTGCGGATCGAGGGCGGCCGGGTCGCGGCCATCGCGGGCCCGGGGCAGGCGGGTGAGGCGTCGGAGATCCTGGACGGGCACGGCGGCACCCTGCTGCCCGGGCTGGTCGACACGCATGTGCACACCGCGCAGTGGTCCGCCGCGCGCCGCCGGATCCCGTTGGGGGAGGCGACCTCCGCCGCGCACACGGTCGAGCTCGTGCTCGCCCATCTGCTCGCGAATCCCGCGCCACCCGGCGAACTCGTGCTCGGCGCCGGGTTCCGCGACGGCCTCTGGCCCGACGCCCCGCACAAGGATCTGCTGCAGAAGGCGCTGCCCGGGCATCCGGTCGCGCTCTTCAGCGCCGACCTCCACACGCTGTGGCTCAGCCCTGCCGCGCTGAAGCTCATCGGCCGCGACCATCCCACCGGGGTGCTGCTGGAGAACGACTGCATGAGCGCGACGGCCGAACTCCCGGTCGCCCCCGACGACGTCATCGACGGCTGGGTCGCCGACGCCCTCGACGCGGCGGCCGCCCGCGGCGTCACCAAGATCGTCGACTACGAATACGCCGACACCGTCACCGACTGGCGGCGACGGCTGGCGCGGAAACCGCTGCCGGTCCGGGTTTCCTGCGTGATCGCGAAGTACCTGCTCGACACGGCCATCGAACGCGGCCACCGCTCCGGCGACGTCCTGGAGGGCAGCGGCGGGCTGCTCACGGTGGGCCCGTTCAAGCTGTTCGTCGACGGTTCGCTGAACACGCGCACCGCGTACTGCGTGGGCCACTACGCCGGAACCGAGTCCCACGGGCTGCTCGAACTGCCGCCCGAGGAGCTGGAGCCGTTGATGCGCAAGGCTTCCGAGCACGGTCTCTCACCCGCGGTGCACGCGATCGGCGATCACGCCAACAAGATCGCGCTCGACGCGTTCGCGAACGTCGGCTGCGCCGGCCGGATCGAGCACGCGCAACTGCTGCGTTCCGAGGACGTCGCCCGCTTCGCCGAGCTGGGGGTCGTGGCGAGCGTGCAGCCCGCGCATCAGCCGGACGACCGCGACGTCGCCGAACGGCACTGGCACGGCTGGACCGATCGGGCGTTCCCGTACGGCGCCCTGTACCGCGCCGGGGTGCGCCTGGAGTTCGGCTCGGACGCGCCGGTCGCGCCGCTGGACCCGTGGGACGCGATCGCGTCGGCGGTCAGCCGCACCGACGACGACCGTCCGGCGTGGCACCCCGAGCAGGCCATGCCGCTGGAGGCCGCGCTCGCGGCGTCGTCCGGCGGCCGGACCGGGGTGGCCGTGGGCGACGTCGCGGATCTGGTCGTCACCGCGGTGGATCCGGTGCGCCTGTCCCCGGCCGGGCTGCGCGACATCCCCGTCACCGCCACCGTCATGAACGGCCGGGTCACCTACGCCTCGTGACCCTTTCCTTGCCCGGGCGCAACGCCTTAATGGGAGGGCATGGATCACCGTCTCATCGACCGGCTCCGGGATCTCCACGGCTCCTTGGGCACCGACATCACCTTCGTCACCCGGATGGTCGAGGACGACGCGCCGCGCGCCGACGTCCTTCGCGATCTCGGGGAGCGGCTGACCGACCTCGGCACGGCGCTGCTCGCCCGATCGGACGACGTCGACGCGGACGTGCTCGCGAAGCTGCCCGACGACGGCTGGCTGCCCGAAGCGGGCGAGCGCCATCGTGCGCTGATGGTGGCCCATCACGTCGGCGAGCGGCCGCTGCGGTGCGGGCGGATCTATCTCGCCGTCTGCGGGGCCCCGTGCTTTCCGTTCTACGGCAGGGACGCCTCCGGCCGGACCGCCCGGCACGAACGATGCCCGACCTGCCGGGACCGCCTGTTCCGGTGACGGTGGCTGCGGACGGCGGCCCGGTGCGGCAGGGTGAGGTGACATGAGCACCGAGAAGCTGTTCCGGATCGCCATCACCCTGAAGGGGCTCGACGGCGCGTTGCAGCTGGTGGGCGGGCTGGTGCTGATGATCGTGCCGGCGACGGTCATCTCCGGTTTCGCGCACGCCGTGGTCACCCGCGACCTGCTCGGCGACCCCGAAGGGACGCTGGCCCGGCACCTCGAACTCGCCGCCGGCCATTTCGCCGAGGGCCGGACGTTCGCCGTCGTGTACCTCGTCGCGCACGGCCTCATCAAGCTCGGCCTGGTGTGGGCGCTCGCGAAGAAGGTGATGCGGGCCTACCCCGTGGCCGCCGTGGTGCTCTCGGCGTTCGTGGTCTACGAGATCTTCCGCGCGATCCACACGCACTCGCTCGCGCTGCCGTTCTTCGCCGCCCTCGACGTCCTGATCGTCGTGCTGGTGCTGCGTGAATACCGTCAGCTGAAGAGGGATCGCGTCGCGGCCTGACCGCCCGGTTCAGGCCGCGACGCGAAACTTTTCCGTGGTGACCTCCGCGCCGGGCGGATCCACCACGATCGCGGTGGCGTTGTCGGAGCCACCGAGCGAGATCGCCGTCCGCACCAGCTCCGCGGCCGCCCCGTCCGGCATCCCGAGGATGTCGAGCATGGCCGGACCGCTGAGCGTCTTGTGCACACCGTCGCTGGTGAGCAGAAGCCCGCCGGTCGTGACGGTGGCGGTGCCGATCTCGTGCGCACCGGCCGTGCGGACGCTGGTGGTGACGACGTGTTCCATCCGCGGTGTCACGGGTTGGTCGTGGTCGCGGAAGTACTGCGCGAGCGTATGGTCCTTCGTCACCTGCCGCACGGTGTAACCGTCCCAAGCGTACGCCCGCGCGTCCCCGACCCACGCGATGCCATACCCTTCGCCGGTCCGGACGGCCACGACGAGGACGCAGTCACCGGCTCCGCCGAGGGCGAGCACGGCCCGCTGAGCAGCGAGAACGGCCCCGACCGCCCCCTGATCGACCGGTGTCCGCGCCGCCGCCGATGCCGCTGTCCGGGCCGCTTGTGCGGCATTCGGGTGATCTCCGACTCCATCGGCCAGCGCGAACACGATCCCGCGGCCGCCCGCCGCCGCGTACGCCGCGACGGCGTCCGCGTTGTACTCGCGCGGTCCCCGCGCGCTCGCCGTGTGCCAGTGCGGAAGCTCCCTCATCGTCCACTCCTCACCCCTGGGTGATGCCCTGCTTCCAGAGTGCGCCCGAATCCTGTGGGCGACCTGAGGGGTAGGTGAAAGGCAGCTGTCGGTCCCGTCTCGTGAGTGGTCAGCGCAGGCGGGTGATCAGGGTCCGCAGCCAGCTCTCCGTCATCGCCGGTTCCTTCCGCAGATGCCGCACGAGCAGGTCCCGCCCCGCCTTCGAGCGCCCCGCCTCGACGATCGCGACCGCCTCGGCGAGCCCCCGCAGCCGCTCCTCGGAATGCTCCGGCGCGCGGCCGTTCTCGTCCGACCAGCGCGGCCGCGGGAACGACGCCGTGAGTTTCTCCTGCCGGTCGCCGAAGTAGTGCCAAACCGGCCAAGCGAGCGAAATGTTCCGGACGCCGTTCGCGGGCAGGTCGGCCGGCCAGTCGAAATGCTGCTGCCAGCGGAACGCCGACGGTGTCGTGCGCTCTCGGACGGTGATCCCGAGGAACCGGAGCCGTCCGCGGACGATGCTCCACGCCTCGCGCTCGTCGTCGATCCACTTTCGCAGCAGTCCGTAGAGTTCGGTGAACGTCTGTCCTGAGTGGACGAGGTCGACGAACACCTTCGGCCGCCCGCGCGCCAGGTCGTGCGGACTCAGGCCCGCCGAAGCGAGATAGCCGCGAAGAGTGTCCACATCGGACTCGCTCAGTCCGGATCGGGCGCCCGCGAACGACAGCGGCAATTGGTGGATCCGTTCCCGCCAAGGGGTTCCGCTCAGCAGATCGTGCACGCTGTCCGCGGAGCGGCCGACGAAGTAGAGATCCGCGTCTCCCGCCCGGGCGATCACCTTCGCGGCGCATTCGATCAATTCGGCCAGGAACCACAACCACGGTTCCCCGGCGCGCTCCAGTAGCGTCCCGAGCTGGTCGGGGCGCACGAGATCCCAGCGGTACGGCCGATTCACGCCGTCCAGGTTCCCGTGCGCCCCGAGGTTTGTCGACGCAATTTCAGGAGAGCAGGTTGTACACCGTCTGCTCGCCGACCGTCGTGGCGGTGAAGTTCTCGGCGACCCATTCGACGATCTCGTTCGAACCGCCGCCCGGCCCGCCGCCGCGGCCGCCTTCGACGTAATAGGTGATGTCGCCGTTCGCCACGTACCGCTGGAATTCGGCCAGGGTCGGTGCGGGATCCCCGCCACTCCAACCGCCGATGCCGATCACCGACTTTCCGCTCGCGAGTTCCAGGTTCGCCGCCGACTGCGAACTCGACGTCGCGGCCGCCCATTTCGTCGTGGTCGCCGCGAGCACGGCCCCGATCTCCGCCGAGGACCCCTCTTCCATACCCATGCCCATTCCGCGCTCGCCACCGGTGGACGGGCCGGAGATCGGGATCGAGCCGGAGTGCGACTGCGAAGCGGTCTCGATGCCGTACGCGGCGGTCCCGAGGCCGATCGTCAGCACGGAGACCGTCGCGACGACGGCGGCGAGTTTGCGCGCCGGCGGGACACCCACCAGCACGACGGTCGCGGTCAGCAGGCCGAGGCAGACGATGATCCAGCGCAACGCGGGCAGCCAGTCCGCGTCACGGTCCAGGAGGATGTACGCCCACACGGCGCTCGCCGCGATCATCAAGGACAGGAACACCCGAGGCGCGAAGTGCGCCCGGCCGCGCCACAGCGAGGTCCCGGAGATCGCCACCACCGCGGCGATCGACGGCGCCAGCGCGACGGCGTAGTACGGGTGCACGATCCCGCTCATGAAGCTGAACACCAGCGAGGTGACCAGCATCCAGCCGCCCCACACGATCAACGCGGCCCTCGTCCGGTCGGTCCCGGCCGCCCGCCGGGTGAACCACAGTCCCGCGACCAGCCCGATCAGCGCGGCGGGCAGCAGCCACGACACCTCGCCGCCGAAGCTGGCGCCGAACATCCGGGTCAGGCCGCTTTCGCCGCCGAAGCCGACGTTCCCGCCACCGGGGCCGCCGGGGCCGCCGACCATCACGCCGCCGCCCATGCCGAAGATCCGGCCGAGACCGTTGTAGCCCAAGGCCAGTTCGAGCAGGCTGTCGCCGTCCGAGCCGCCGATGTACGGCCGCGAATCGGTCGGCCACAGATCGACCAGCGCGATGAACCAGCCCGCCGAGACGACGACCGCGACCACTGCGCCGAGCAAGTGCAGCAGGCGTTTGCCGAGCGACGCCGGCGCCGCGACCAGATACGCGAGCCCGAACGCGGGCAGCACCAGGAACGCCTGCATCATCTTGGTCAGGAAGCCGAATCCGATGGCGACCCCGGCCAGCGCCAGCCAGCGCGGGCTCGCCGTTTCGATCGCGCGGATCGTGCAGTACCCGCCGGCGATCAGGAGCAGCGTCAGCAACGCGTCCGGGTTGTTGAACTTGAACATGAGCGCGGCGACCGGCGTGACGGCGAGCGCCGCCCCGGCGAACAGGCCGGCCATCGGTCCGGAGGTCCGCTTCACCGTCAGGTACAGAAGGCCGACCGATGCCACGCCCATCAGCGCTTGCGGCGCCAGCACGGTGAAGCTGGAGAAACCGAAGATGCGGGCGAACGCCGTCGTCACCCAGAGCGCGGCCGGGGGTTTGTCGACGGTCAGGACGTTCCCCGCGTCGAGGGAGCCGAACAGCCACGCCTTCCAGTCCTGGGTGCCCGACTGCACGGCCGCCGCGTAGAACGAGTTGCCGTAGCCGGACGCGGTCAGGTTCCAGAAGTACAGCAGCGCGGTGGCGGCGAGCAGCCCGAACACGGCGGGCCGGACCCATCGGCCGGGTGGTTTCGTGGCGGTTTCCCCGACGTGGCCGGGTTCTGCCCGGGAAGCGAGTGCGGTGGTCATGGCTCAGCTCTCCATCTCGGTGGCGGGGCGGCGGCGGAACACCCAGCCCCGCAGCAGCAGGAAACGCAGGACGGTGGCCGCGAGGTTCGCGAGTACGAGCGCGGTGATCTCCAGCGCCAGCCCCGGCGCGGTCATCGTGTGCAGCAGCGCCAGCGCGCCACTGGTGAGCGCGAGCCCGAGCCCGAACACGATGAGGCCCTGGAATTGATGCAGCCCCGCGCCTTGCCTGCCGCGGATGCCGAAGGTCAGGCGCCGGTTGAGCGCGGTGTTGCCGATCGCCGTCACCAGCAGCGCGACGAGGTTCGCCGCCTGCGCGCCGGTGAACGTGCGCAGCAGCAGGAAAAGCACGAGGTAGGCGACGGTGCTGGCGACGCCGACGGCGGCGAACCGCACCAGCTGTCGCACCAGGCTCGGCGCCACTCCTGGCGCCTGTACCTGGATCGGCGCCCGGCCGAGCTGCTCGCGCAGGCCGCTGATCGGGATGCGGCCGGTCATCGTGGCTTTGGTCAGCCGTGCGATGCCTTTGAGGTCGGCGGTCGCGGTGGCGATGATGTTCACCGACGAGTCAGGGTCGTCCACCCAGTCGACCGGGACCTCGTGGATCCGCAGCCCCGCCTTCTGCGCCAGCACGAGCAGTTCGGTGTCGAAGAACCAGCCGGTGTCCTGGATGTGGGGGAGCAGCCGTTCGGCGACGTCGGCGCGGATCGCCTTGAACCCGCATTGCGCGTCGCTGAACCTCGCCGCCAGCGTGCCGCGCAGGATCAGGTTGTAGCACCGGGAAATGAACTCCCGCTTCGGTCCGCGCACCACCCGCGCGCCGCGGGCGAGCCTGCTGCCGATGGCGAGGTCGGAATGGCCGGACAGCAGTGGCGCGACGAGCGGCCCGAGCGCGGCCAGATCGGTCGAGAGGTCGACGTCCATGTACGCGAGCACCGGAGCGTCCGAAGTGGACCAAACGGCACGCAACGCACGGCCACGGCCTTTTTCGTCGAGGTGCCGGACTTCGACGGCGTCGAACTCGCGGCTCAGCCGTTCCGCGACGTGCAGTGTGCCGTCGGTGCTGGCGTTGTCGGCGACGGTGATCCGGAACGGGTACGGGAACTGCTCCACGAGGTGCGCGTGCAGCCTCCGGATGCACGGTTCGAGGTCGGTTTCCTCGTTGTAGACCGGGATGACGACGTCGAGCACGGGGGAGCCGTCCGGGGCGATGGCGGGGCGGCGGCCGGTTTCGGCGCCGGAGAGGATCGCGGTTGTCATGACGTCAATCTCGGCCATCGCGCTGAGGTCGCCTTGTGCCCGAGCTGTGCTGTCGCTGTGTCCTGTCACGGGATTCACCGGCTCAGGTCGTAGACGGTGACACCGTCCACAGTGGTCGGTTCGTAGATGTCCGCGACCCAGGCGGCGATCCGCTCGGCGGCGTCGCTGCCGGTCTCCCCGCGCATCATCATGCCCTCGCCGAGGAAGTAATGTATCCGTCCTTTTCGGACGTACTCCTGGAACTGTTCGAGCGTGGGGGCGGGATCCGTGCCGTTGAACCCGCCGACGGCCATCACCGGCGCGCTGCTGCCCAACTGGTAGCCCGCGGCGTTGTTGGAGCCGACGGTCGCCGCCGCCCAGGTGTAGTTCGCGCTGTCCTGCCGGATCAGCGCGGCCAGTTCGTCGCCGGGCAGGCTCGTCCCGAGCAACCCGCCGCCGCCCATCCGCATGCCCCGGCCCGTATCCGGCCCGGCGGAGGGAAGCGCGCCGGAATGCGGGGTGGCGGCGGTCGCGACCGTGTACGCCCCCGTGCCTGCGAGGATGGTGATGAGTGCGCCGAGGGCGACCAGACGCCTTGCCACGTCAGGCAAACGCGAGGCGAAGAACACCAGGAAGGCGCACAGAAGCCCGGCCACGAGGACGGCGATCGCGAGCCCGGGAAGCCAGTCGGATTGCCGTGACAGCAGGAGATACGCCGTGAGCGCGGTCAGCCCGATTCCCGCGCTCAACGTGCCCGCGGCGGCCGGATTCCCCCGTGCGCGCCACAATTGCGTGCCCGCGATCCCGACGAGTGCGGCGACCGCCGGGGCGAGCGCGATCATGTAGTACGCGTGGATGATGCCGCCCATGTAGCTGAACACGACGGCGGTCACCACGAACCAGCCGCCCCAGACGATCAGCGCCGCCCGGCCGCGGTCGGTGCGCGGGGCACGGCGCGTGAACCACAGCCCGGCGGCCAGCGCGACGGCGGCGGCGGGCAGGAGCCAGGCGATGCCGCCCGCCATCTCCTCGCCGAACAGCCGGTCCCAGCCCGTGCCGCCCCAGCCGCCGTTGGGATTCCCGCCGACACTGCCGACCTCGTCGCCGGTAATGCGACCGAAGCCGTTGTAGCCAAAAGCCAGCTCCCACAGGCTGTTCTCCTGCGAGCCGCCGATGTAGGGCCGGTCGGCGGCGGGCCACAACGCGACGACGGCGAGATACCAGCCGGCCGAGACCAGGGTCGCGGCCAAAGCGCCGAGTAGGTGCAGCAGACGTTTGCCGAGCGAGGTCGGGGCGGCGATCAGGTAGGCGAGACCGAACGCGGGCAGCACCAAGAACGCCTGGAGCATTTTCGCGAGGAAACCGAAACCGACGGCGACTCCGGCCAGCGCCAACCAGCGCGGGCTCGCCTTCTCCAGCGCGCGGACGACGCAGTACGCGCCCGCGGTCAGGAGCAGGACGAGCAACGCGTCGGGGTTGTTGAAGCGGAACATCAGCGCGGCGGCCGGGGTGAGCGCGAGGACCGTGCCCGCCAGCAGTCCCGCGGCCGGGCCGGACGTCCGGCGCACCGCGGCGTACAGCATCGCGACCGAGCCGACGCCCATCAACGCCTGCGGCACCAGGATGCTCCAGGCGTCGACGCCGAACAGACGCGCGGAAAGGCTCATCACCCACAGCGCGGCCGGTGTCTTGTCGACCGTGATCGCGTTCGCGGCGTCGCTGGATCCGAAGAACAACGCCTTCCAGCTCAGCGATCCCGCCTGCGCGGCCGCCGAGTAGAAGGCGTTGGCCCAGCCGGATTCCCCGAGGTTCCACAGGTACAGGACGGCGGTCGCGAGCAGGAGCGCGGCCAGCGACGGCCGGACCCAGCGCGGATCGGCCGGCGTGCCTCGGGCGGGGGGAGCGGTCCGATCGGCTTCGTCGCGGGAGGCGAGGAGGGTCATGGCCTCAGCGTCGGGGGCCGACCTGGGGGGTGGTTGTGCCGAAGCTGTGCACCCGCTGTGAGGATCCGATCACCGGAAGGTGGACGGCGAATTCGGTGCGGCCCGGACGGCTGTGCACCTCGATCGTGCCGTGATGGGCCACGACGATCGCCGACGCGATCGCCATCCCGAGCCCGGTGCTGCCCGCGCTCCGGGACCGGGAGGAATCACCGCGGGCGAAGCGTTCGAACACGCTCGGCAGGAGCTCCGGGTCGATCCCGGGGCCGTCGTCGGTGACGGTGAGCACCGCGGCGCCACCGTGCGAGCGGGTCAGCGCGGTGATCACCGTGGTGCCCGGCGGGGTGTGCGTGCGCGCGTTGGACAGCAGGTTCGCCAGCACCTGGTGCAGACGCTGGACGTCGCCGCGGACGAGGACGGGCACGGGCGGGAGCCGGAGTTCCCAGCGATGGTCCGGACCCGCGACGTGCGCGTCGCCGACGGCGTCCGCGGCCAGCCTGGTGAGGTCGACATCGCCCGCTTCGAGCGGGCGCCCGGCGTCGAGTCTCGCCAGCAGGAGGAGATCCTCGACCAGCGTCGTCATCCGGGCCGCCTCGGACTGGATCCGCGACATCGAACGCGCGACCTCCGGGGGCGCCAGCGCGCTGCCGCGGCCGGCGAGTTCGGCGTACCCGCGGATCGCCGCGAGCGGAGTGCGGAGTTCGTGACTCGCGTCGGCGACGAACCGGCGGACCCGGGTCTCGCTGGCCTGCCGGGCTTCCAGCGCCCGCGCGATATGCCCGAGCATGAGGTTCAGCGCGGAACCGACCTGGCCGACCTCGGTCCGCGGATCGGTGTCGATCTCGGGCACCCGTACGGAAAGCGCGACCTGACCGCGGTCGAGCCGCATCGCCGACACCCGGCCCGCGGTCGCCGCGACCCGGTCGAGCGGCCGCAACGTGCGCCGGACGGCGAACGCGCCGAGGAACCCGGCGCCGGTGACGCCCGCCGCCGCGACCCCGAACAGGATCCACCCGACGGTGGCCAGCGTGTCCTGCATCGGCCCGAGCGGGAGCCCGGTGACGACCACGCCGCCGGGGATCGAGGCGGCCTGCACGCGGTAGTCGCCCAGCCCGCCGATCGTCAGCGTCATCGGCGGACGGTCCGCCGGGATCGAGAACAGCCCGGCCTCCTGCTCGGCCGACAATCCTTGGGGAAGTCCTTGCACGGTAAGGACTCCCGCGTAGAGCACGCGGTCGCCGGAGACCCGCACGCTGAGCGTCCCGGAGGCCTGGCCCGGCGCGTTGAGCGGATTGGGACCGAGCCCGTCCTCCGGCGGCCGGTTCGCGAAGTCCTGGGCGCGGGACGACGCGGCCGAGAGCTGGTCGTCGATCTGGCGGGTGAGGAACGAGCGCAGCGCGATCTCGCTGGCCACGCCGATCACCAGGCAGACGAACGTGAGCAGCAGCACCATCGAGCCGGTCAGCTTGGCGCGCAGGGAAAGCCGCCCGGGCCGGGGCCACCGGCGCGGGCCGGCGGTCGGACCGGATGCCATGACCCGAGCGTGCGCCGCCGTCGTATGCGCGCGTTGTGTCCCACCTGTGAGCCCGCTGTGTGCCGCAATGCCGCACTCGCGTGATCGGACACGTCACTCGCGTGTTCAGAGACGGAACTCGCGTGATTGGGGGCCGATCAGCGGTCGTAGTCGACGGCGAGTTCGGGCGAGGTCGCCACCGCCCGGCAGGTCAGGATCCGGCCCGCGGCGACCTCGTCGTCCCCGAGCGCGTAGTGGACGTCCATCCGCGCGCTGCCCCGCACCACGGTCGCCCGGCACGTGCCGCAAGCCCCGCCGACGCACGCGTATGGCGCGTCGACGCCGTGTCGGAGCGCGGCGCTGAGCACGGTTTCGCCCACGGTCGCGGGGATTTCGACGGTCTTGCCGCCCGCGGTGACGGTCAGCGTCGGGCCGGGGCGTCGCGAGGGTCGCACGGGAAGCGCGCCCTGGAACAGTTCGAAATGGACGTTCTCCTCCGGGACGTCCCGGTCGGCCAGTGTCCGGCGGGCCATGTCGACGAGGTCGCGCGGCCCGCACAGGAACCAGTCGTCCACCTTCGCCGGATGCAACCGCGCCTGCAGCAGCGCGCGGAGGCGGGTGCTGTCGAGACGGCCGCGCTGGTAGCGCTCGTGCGAGATGGCCAGCGCCTCGCCGACGATGTCGAACGGCTTCTCGAGCCGGTGCGTGCGCAGATCCGGGTCACGTTCGTCGGTGCGGTAGTGCACGACGTGCAGCCGTCCGCCCAGCCGCGCGGCGAGTTCGCCGAGCTCGTCGGCGAACATCGTGCTGGCGCCGGAGGTGTTGATGTACAGCAAGGTCGCCTTGCTGTTCGGCTCGTTCCGCAGGGTCGCGGTCAGGATCGACAGGATCGGCGTGATCCCGCTGCCCGCGGCGAGCGCGACGTAACGGCCGGCGCGGCCCCGATCCGGGATCAGCGTGAACTCGCCGTCCGGCGGCAGGACGTCCAGGACGTCGCCCGCCGCGAGTTCCGTGGTGGCGAACGTCGAGAACGCGCCGCCGAGCTGGTGCTTGATCGCGATCCGAAGCTCCCCGGAGTCCGGCGTCGAGCAGATCGAGTAGGCGCGCCGCACCTCTTCCCCGTCGACCTCCGCGCGGATGACGAGGTGCTGGCCGGGGGTGAAAAGGAAGGTCTCGCGCAGCCGCTCCGGCACCTCGAACGTCACCGTGACCGCGCCCTCGCACAGCGGCCGGACCTCGGCGACCCGCAGCGAGTGGAACCGGCTCGGCCGCAGTGGCTGCGGTGCGGGCGGTTCCTCGTCGAACGAGCCGGTGAGCCGCCGCCATTCGCGGTACTCCGCCGCCGTCAGCTCGCGGCCCCACGGGGTCGCGATCGGGACGTCCCTGGCGAGGTAGGCGTCGCGGTTGTCCCGCCAGGTGCGCAGGTACCGGTAGAACGGGATCGCGGGGTGGAGATGGTGCACCAGGTGGTAGTTCTGGCACAGCATGATCGGCGTCATCAGCCATTCGAGCCCGACGCGGACGCGGGTGGCGCCGAACCGGTTCTGCCGCTGCGCGCCGAGGTCGTGATGCGGCAGCCAGTCGAACCACCAGGCCAGCACGGCCAGCCCGACGCGTTGCGGGATGAGGTAGACCATCAGCAGTTCCCAGCCGTGGCCGCTGACGGTCAGCCAGGCGAACGCGGCGAGGCTCAGCGTGACGACGGCCGCGGTCTCGATCCGCTCCGACGGCGGCCGCGTGCGCTGCCGGGCCACGTAGAAACGGGCGTACCAGAAGTCGATGGTCAGCCAGCGCAGCGGCAACTGCCACCAGGGGCCGTGCGCGGTCCAGGCGTCGGGGTCGGTGTGGGCGTCCTCGTTGGTATTGCGGTGGTGCTCCAGATGGATGTAGCGCACCAGGGGAAAGGAGCCGTAGGCCGCCACGAACGGCATCGCTAGCCTGCCGAGCAGTTCGTTGACCCAGGTGAGCCGCCCGGCCGCGTGATGCGTCGACTCGTGCAGCACGGTGAACATGGTGAAGGTGACGAGCGCGTGCAGGGGAATGGTCACCCACAGCGGCGCGGCCTCGGTGACGACCAGCCAGGTGGCGCCCGTCCAGACCATGACACCGCCGGTGAACAGCAGCACGGTCGGTACCGAGACCAGTGGCAGCGGCAGCCGCGGATTGGGCACACCGCGTCTGGGTCTTCTCTCGGGTGATTCCCCCGTGTCCTCGGACCGGGTTACGGCGACGGTCATCGATCGTTCCCCTCGGTCGATGGCTACCGGGACAAGCTTGCACACCGTAGACAATTAGTACTGGTTTGTAAACTTCATCCGATCGCCGAAACGCCTCGTCACGGCGTCCGATGGTGAAGCGTGGCACGCATCCGTGTCCAGGAAAGGGCCGGTTCGTAACAGAGAAGAACCGAAAACTGGTCCGATCGGGTGGTCGGGGGCCTGATGGTCCGACGTGGTTCGAAACCTGTGACCGGCGGGCGAGGGCGGGCTGATGGCCCCGGGACCGGGCCGGGATGGGACACGGCCTAGACTCGGACGGCCCGGTCTGCAAGGTGACCAGGGCACATCCGCCGTCGAAGACATGCGGATGCCCCAACACATCGTTTACCGCTCGAGGAGAATACGTTGAAGAGCACCGTCGAGCAGCTCAGCCCGACGCGAGTCAAGATCAATGTCGAGGTGCCGTTCGACGAGCTCAAGCCGAACTTCGACCGCGCCTACCGCAAGATCGCCCAGCAGGTGCGCATCCCCGGCTTCCGCCCGGGCAAGGCGCCGGCTCGCGTGCTGGAAAGCCGGATCGGGCGAGCCCCGGTGCTCGACGAGGTCGTCAACGAGGTCATTCCGGCCAAGTACATGGAAGCCGTGCGCGCGGGCGAGGTCCGCACGCTGGGCCAGCCCGAGTTCGAGGTGACCAAGCTGGAGGACCGCGAGGTCCTCGAGTTCACCGCCGAAGTCGACATCCGCCCGGAGATCTCGCTGCCCGACCTCGAGGGCTTCGCGGTCAGCGTCGACGACGTCGAACTGACCGACGCCGAGGTCGACGAGCAGCTCGACGAGCTGCGCGCCCGCTTCGGCACGTTGACCGGTGTCGACCGCCCGGCCGAGAACGGCGACTTCGTCTCGATCGACCTCGCCGCCACCGTCGACGGCCAGGAGGTCGAGGAGGCCTCGACCACCGGCCTGTCCTACGAGATCGGCTCCGGCCAGCTCGTCGACGGTATCGACGAGGCGATCATCGGCGCGAACGCCGGCGAGACCAAGACCTTCACCACGAAGCTGGTCGCCGGCGAGCACACCGGCAAGGACGCCGACGTCACCGTCACCGTGCAGACCATCAAGCAGCGCGAGCTGCCCGAGGCGGACGACGAGTTCGCCCAGATGGCGAGCGAGTTCGACACGATCGAAGAGCTGAAGAACGACCTCCGCGAGCGCCTCGGCCGCGTCAAGAAGATGCAGCAGGGCGTCCAGGCCCGTGACAAGGTCCTCGAGGAGCTCCTCGAGCGCACCGAGGTCGCGATCCCGGAGAAGGTCCTCGAGGCCGAGATCGAGAACCGCAAGCACGACGCGATCCACCCCTTCGACCATGACGAGGCGCAGTTCGCGAAGGCGCTGGAGGCCGAAGGCCGCACGATCGAAGAGTTCGACACCGAGGTCCGCGAGGAGTCGGAGAAGGCGGTCCGCACGCAGCTGCTGCTGGACAGCATCGCCGACGCCGAGCAGACGTCGGTCAACGACGGCGAGCTCACCGAGCGGATCATCTACCAGGCGCAGCGCTTCGGCGTCAGCCCGGACGAGTACGTCCAGCGGGCGCAGCAGTCCGGTCAGCTGACCGCGATCTACGCCGACGTGCGCCGCGGCAAGGCGCTGGCCTCGGTGGTCCGCAAGACCACCGTGACCGACGCCTCCGGCGCCACGGTCGACCTCGAAGAGCTCTTCGGCCCCGCAGCCGAGGAGACGCAGGTCACCGAGGAGACCGCGAAGACTGCGGCCGAGTAGGGAATATCCGGTCCGGTCGAATCGGACCGTAAAGCTGTAAGCGAACTTGGGCGGTGTCAGGCATTCTGCACCGCCCAAGTTCGTTAGGGTCGGTTGCAAGATCCTCAAGCATCTGGACATACGCGGCGGCGAACGTTCCACCCGCCGCCGTCGGCGAAAAGGCAGGCATGACGTGACGCAGCACACGCCCCAGGCGCGGACCGGTACCGCAGGGCTCAACCTCACCGACTCGGTCTTCGAGCGGTTGCTCCAGGAGCGCATCGTCGTCCTCGGCTCCGAGGTCAACGACGAGGTCGCGAACCGGATCACCGCCCAGTTGTTGCTGCTCGACGCAGACGACTCCGAGTCGGACATCCGCTTCTACATCAACTCGCCCGGTGGCTCGGTCACCGCGGGTTTCGCGATCTACGACACCATGCAGCTGATCCGCCCGGACGTCGCGACCTACGCGATGGGCCTGGCCGCGTCGATGGGGCAGTTCCTGCTCTCCTCCGGCACGCCCGGCAAGCGGTACGCGCTGCAGCACGCGCGCATCCTCATGCACCAGCCCTCGGCGGGTGTCGGCGGCACGGCCTCCGACATCGCCATCCAGGCCGAGGTGTTCGGCAAGTGGAAGCAGGAGCTGGCCCGGATCACCGCCGAGCAGACCGGCCAGACGGTCGAGCAGATCGTCAAGGACGGTGACCGCGACCGCTGGTTCACCGCGCAGGAGGCGAAGGACTACGGCTTCGTGGACCAGGTCCTCACCCGTGAGAACCCGCTTCCCAACAGCTGATCCGCGCCCGGCACACAGGAGAATTTCAATGAGCAACTTCCAGCTTCCGATCGGGTCGCAGGCGCCCGGGATGCAGTCGCGGCTCCAGCTGCCGCAGTCGCGGTACGTCCTGCCCTCGTACGTCGAGCGCACGAGCTACGGCATCAAGGAATCGAACCCGTACAACAAGCTGTACGAAGAGCGTCAGATCATGCTCGGCGTGCAGATCGACGACGCGTCGGCCAACGACGTGATGGTCCAGCTGCTGCACCTCGAGCACGAGGACCCGGACCGCGACATCATGATCCTGATCAACTCGCCCGGTGGCTCGTTCACCGCGCTGATGGCGATCTACGACACGATGCAGTACGTCCGCCCGGACATCGTCACCATGTGCATCGGCCAGGCCGCCTCGGCCGCCGCGGTGCTGCTGGCCGCCGGCACCCCCGGCAAGCGGTTCACGCTGCCGAACTCGCGCGTGCTGATCCACCAGCCCGCCACCGAGGGCACGTACGGCCAGGTGTCGGACCTGGAGATCCAGGCCAACGAGATCCAGCGGGTGCGGCGCCAGATGGAGGTCATCCTGGCGAAGCACACGAACAAGGACGCCGACGAGGTCAAGAAGGACATCGAGCGCGACAAGATCCTGACGGCCGACGAGGCCAAGGCGTACGGGATCGTCGACGAGGTGCTCGAGTACCGCAAGGCTTCGAGCAGCTGATCGGGCGAGGGGACCGGTGCGTGTCGGGAGACGACACGCACCGGACCCCTGGTCTATGGTCAGCTTCTGGCGTGCTCAGATGTGACGTTGGTTCTCCCGTCGGCGGCATCGGACGGGTACCGTCAGTGGCAGTGTGTGAGGCTCCGAGAGGTCATCCGTGACCGGGGCGGTAAGACAGTCAGGCGCGTATCGCGCCGGAGGGGACGAGGTCAACGGCCATGGCACGGATCGGTGACGGCGGCGACCTGCTGAAATGTTCTTTCTGCGGCAAGAGCCAGAAGCAGGTGAAGAAGCTCATTGCCGGCCCCGGGGTCTACATCTGCGATGAGTGCATCGATCTCTGCAACGAGATCATCGAAGAGGAACTGGCGGAGGCCGGTGAGGTCAAGCTCGACGAGCTGCCCAAACCCGCCGAGATCCACGAGTTCCTCGAGCAGTACATCATCGGCCAGGACGACGCGAAGCGTTCGCTGGCCGTGGCGGTGTACAACCACTACAAGCGTGTGCAGTCCGACGACAAGGCCGGGCCGAAGGATTCCAAGGACGAGACCGTCGAGCTGGCGAAGTCCAACATCCTGATGCTGGGGCCGACGGGCTGCGGCAAGACCTATCTGGCCCAGACCCTGGCGAAGATGCTGAACGTCCCGTTCGCGATCGCGGACGCCACGGCGCTCACCGAAGCCGGGTACGTGGGCGAGGACGTCGAGAACATCCTGCTCAAGCTGATCCAGGCGGCGGATTACGACGTCAAGCGCGCCGAGACGGGCATCATCTACATCGACGAGGTCGACAAGATCGCCCGCAAGTCGGAGAACCCGTCGATCACCCGCGACGTGTCCGGCGAGGGCGTGCAGCAGGCGCTGCTGAAGATCCTCGAGGGCACCACCGCCTCGGTGCCGCCGCAGGGCGGCCGCAAGCACCCGCACCAGGAGTTCATCCAGATCGACACGACGAACGTGCTGTTCATCGTGGCCGGCGCGTTCGCCGGGCTGGAGAAGATCATCAACGAGCGGGTCGGCAAACGCGGCCTCGGGTTCGGCGCGGAGATCCGCACCAAGGCCGAGATCGACGAGAGCGACATCTTCTCCGACACCATGCCGGAGGACCTGATCAAGTTCGGGCTGATCCCGGAGTTCATCGGGCGTCTTCCGGTCGTGGCGACGGTGACCCACCTCGACAAGGACTCGCTGGTCAGCATCCTGACCACGCCGCGCAACGCGCTGGTGAAGCAGTACAAGAAGCTCTTCGAGATGGACAACGTCGAGCTGGAGTTCACCAAGACCGCGCTCGAGGCCATCGCCGACCAGGCCGTGCTCCGCGGCACCGGCGCCCGTGGCCTGCGCGCGATCATGGAAGAGGTCCTGCAGCCGGTCATGTACGACATCCCGAGCCGCGACGACGTCGCGAAGGTCGTCATCACCGAGCAGACCGTCCGCGAGAACGTGAACCCGACGATCGTGGCGCGTCAGCCGTCACGCCGTCGCAGCAGCGAGCGCGGCGAGAAGTCCGCCTGACAAAAGCTGTTTCGTCAGCGATGCCCCGGCCGGAAACCTCCGGCCGGGGCATCGCTTTCTCCGGCCCGGTCCGGCCGGCGACCGGACCGGGATAGGATGCGAAGGTGCCGCTGACTCCCACGAAGGACGAGAACGAGGCTCCCGAGCTGGCAGCCGCGAGTCCACGCGAGGTCAGGGGACTCGTCGAACTCACCGAACGCATCGTCGTCGGGGCCTACCGCGGGCATCCGTGGCTCCCGCGCGCGCTGACGATCGCGCTGGGCGTGCTGGTGGCGACCTGCCTGGTGGCCGGGGTCGTCCGCTTGTCGCCGCTGCCGCTGATCCCGCTGCCGTTCTTCGCCGTTTCGGCGTACGCGCTCGTCCGGCTCAAGGCGGCGAAAAGCGCGGAGGCCAACCGATCGCTCGTCGCCTGGACCGGGCTGTTCACCGGTGCGACGCTCGCCGGATTCTGGCTGATCTCGATGGCGGGACGTTGGCTCGGCTGATCGGCCCGGCACCGTTTCCGCGATTTCCCTCCGTTAGCAGGGTTTCAGAATCGTCTCCACGGGGTAAGACGACACCGTGACAGTCACCGCGGGTCTCTTCTCGCACGTGGGCCTGCTCTACTCCGGTGACACCGAGTATCTGAACGGTACGGTTCCGTACATCCTGGAGGGCCTGAAACTCGATGAGCCCGTCGCGGTGGCCGTCCCCGGCCGGAATCTGGCGCTGATCGAAGCGGCCTTGGGCGATTCCGCGGCCGCGGTCGAGTTCATCGACATGACCGAGGCGGGCCGCAATCCCGGCCGCATCCTCCCCGGCGTGCTGCTCGCGTTCGCGGACCACCGCCCGGGTCCGGTGCGGATCATCGGCGAGCCGATCTGGGCGGGCCGATCGGCCCTCGAATACCCGGCGTGCGCGCAGCACGAGGCCCTGATCAATTTCGCCTTCGGGGACCGCGAGCTGAGCATCCTCTGCCCGTACGACCGCAACCGGCTCGAAGACGACGTCCTCGCCGACGCCGAGCGGACCCATCCGACGCTGTCAGGCGCCGAGGGAGACCGCCCGAGCACTGGATACGCCCCCGAGGCGGTCGTCGAGAAGTACAACCTGCCGCTGCCCGAACCGAGGGCGGCCGACGCGTTCCGCTTCGACCTCGCCCGGCTCGGCGCGGTGCGGAGTTTCGCGCAGGACCGGGCCGAGGAGTACGGGCTCGCTTTGGAGCGGGTGGAAGATCTCGTGCTCGCCGTGGCCGAGCTGTCCGCCAACAGCGTGCTGCACGGCTCCGGCCACGGTGTCGTCCGCGTCTGGCGTGAAGAGGACTACGTGCTCTGCGAGGTCATCGACGAAGGCACGCTGAGCGATCCGCTGGCCGGCCGCCGTCCCGCCTCGCCGGGACAGATCGGCGGACGTGGCCTGGTGCTGGTGAACCAGGTCGCCGATCTGGTCCGGCAGTACCTGAGACCGGGGTCGACGGTGACCAGGATCTACTTCCGCGTCTGAGCTGCTCAGGCGTTCTTCGGGACGTGTTTGCCGAGGAACGCGATCAGGCTCGGCACGACCGTGCGGTTGAAGGCGTCGCCGTGCTTGCCGCGCGAGGTGTGCGCGACCATGGGCCGCGCCTCGGAGATGAACTTCCGCACCCCGCCGATGAACGGGTCTTCGGTCCCGCACCAGATCCCCGTCGGCACGCTTTTGGTGACGTCGATATGGCGCAACGGGTCCAGCGAGCCCCAGTCGGCGGCGTCGCGGAACGCGCGCCGTTTGCTCATCTCGGCCCACGACGTGATCAGCGCGGGCGCGAGGGCCGCGACCGCGGCGGGCGGGCGACGGCGTTCCAGACGGCGACGGGTGTACAGCAGCGCGCCGAAGCCGCCCATCGAAAGCCCGGTGGCGGCGAACGGCTGCCCGTCCCGGCCGCCGAGACCGCGCGCGGCCAGCCAGCGGGGGACCTCTTCGAGCAGCATCGCCATCGGGTTGTCGCCCGGCTTGTTCTCGTGCCAGTAGTGGTCTCCGCCGTCGACGGCGACGAACCCGAACGGGGGCACCGCCTTGCGGGCGACCTCGCTGCCGAGCTGTTTCAGCAGTCCGGTCGGGGCCGCGTGCCGCGCGGTGCCGTGGAGGCCGTGCAGCATCAGCGACATCGGCAGGCCCTTGGGCGGCGCCTTGGTCGGCAGCATGAGCACGAGATCGACCTCGCGGCCGCGGGCTTCGGAGTAGACGCGTTCGACCCGCGGGCTGCCCAGCTGGGTGGCCGGGGTCGGCGACGCGACACCGAGCGCCCGCTGGAGCGCTTCGCTGAACGGCAGGGCTCCGGTGGCCGTTCCGGCGGCGAGACCGGCGACGCCGAGGCCGGAGGCGCCCGCGATCAGCACGGAACGACGGCTCAGCCACCGGCGGGCGCCGTCCACCCCCGGCAGCGTCGTGTGCCCCTGGTCGTCCTCGTTCACCGATCCCCGTTTCCCCCGTAGAGCTTCCACCAGGTCAGACGCGCGTTTCCGCTCGAAGGTTGCACGATTCACCGACCTGTGACCGGGGTATCGCCGGATCAGGTGCCGATGTTTCCCTCTTTCGCGCGCCAGGCCTCGATCGAGCGGCGGGCGGACCGCGTCGCGGCCTCGTAAGTGTCGCCCAGACCGACGCCGAGGGCGGTGGCCAGGGGAATCAGGATGTGGTCCACACCATTCTCGCCGTCGCCGAAATGGCCGGCGACCTCCAGCGTGATGTAGCCGTGCACGGCGCTCCAGAGCTGCGCGGCGACCTCGAACTCCGGTGCGGGGCGGAACCGGCCGGCGTCGATCACCCGCTTCGCGGCGCGGACGAGGTAGCCGAAGGCCTCGATGCCCTCTTCGCTGGCGTTCTGGCGGGTCTCCTCGTTGGTCATGTCGCCGAGGGTCACCTTCTGCCCGCTGGGCTGGCTCTGGCCGAAGGTCACCGCGTAGAGCTGCGGGTCGTCCACGACGGTCCGCCGGTACGCCAGCGCCAGGGTGAGGATGTCGGCCGCCGGGTCGTCGGTCTCCTCGACCAGGCCCAGATTCGCCGACAGCCGCCGGAATCCCTCGCGCGCGACCTCGTCCACGAGCGCGCCCATCCCGCCGAAGTGGGTGTACACGGCCATGGTGGACGCGCCGATCTCGGCCGCGAGCTTGCGCGCCTGGAGCGCCTCCGGGCCGCCGTGCGCGAGCAGCCGGATCGCCGCCTCGATCAGCTTGCCCTTGACCTCGGCGGCGGAGGGTTTCGGTGCCATGCTTGCCAGTATCTCATAACCCTGTTATAAATGAGCGCATAACATCGTTATTCCAGGGTAGGGGTCTGTGATGGGCAACAAGTTCCTCGAGGGCAACTTCGCCCCGGTCAGCCGTGAGCACACGATCACCGAACTGAACGTCACCGGGCACATCCCGGAGTACCTGGACGGGCGTTATCTGCGGAACGGCCCGAACCCCCTGTCTGAAGTGGACCCCGCGACGTACCACTGGTTCATGGGCGACGGCATGGTGCACGGCGTCCGGCTGCGGGACGGCCGCGCCGAGTGGTACCGCAACCGCTGGGTGCGCAATCCCCGGCTCGCGCGGGAGCTCGGTGAACGCTGGGAAGGCGGCACGGCCGCCGGCCTGGGGGCCAACACGAACGTGATCGGCCACGCGGGCAAGACCCTCGCCCTGATCGAGGGCGGCGCCACGAGTTTCGAACTGACCGACGAACTCGACACCGTGGGTGCCTGCGATTTCGACGGCACCCTGCCCGGCGGCTACACCGCGCATCCGAAGCGGGACCCGGAAACCGGTGAGCTGCACGCCGTCTCGTACTTCTTCGGCTCGGGGAACAAGGTGCAGTACTCGGTGATCGACGCGCAGGGCCGCGCGCGGCGCACGGTCGACGTCGAGGTCACCGGCTCGCCGATGATGCACGACTTCTCCCTGACCGAGAAGCACGTCGTCTTCTACGACCTCCCCGTCGCCTTCGACAGCGAGCAGGCCGTGGCCGCGTCCGTGCCGCCGTTCCTGCGCACGCCCGCGCAGCTGGTGGTGTCCGCGCTGGTGGGCAAGGTGAAGGTGCCGGATCCGCTCAGCGCGCGGCTGCGTCAGCGGATCTCGGGCAACGCCGGCCTGCCGTACCGCTGGAACCCGAAGTACCCGGCGCGGATCGGTGTCATGCCGCGCGACGGCGGCAACGGCGACGTCCGCTGGTTCGAGATCGAGCCGTGCTACGTGTTCCACCCGATGAACGCCTACGACGACGGCGACACCATCGTGCTGGACGTCGTCCGGCATCCGAAGATGTTCGACACCGAGCTGCTCGGACCGGCCGAGGGGCCGCCGACCCTGGACCGCTGGACCGTCGACCTGAGCGTCGGCAAGGTCGTCGAGGAACGTCTCGACGACCAGGGGCAGGAGTTCCCGCGCGTCGACGAACGGCTGGTCGGGCGGCCGCACCGGTTCGGCTACTCGGTGTCCACAAAGGATGGTTCGGCGTCGTCGGGTTCCCTGCTGAAGCACGATCTGTGGAACCGGTCGGTCCGGTCGCGGGAATTCGGCGACGGCGCGCAGGTGGGGGAGTTCGTGTTCGTGCCGTCCTCGGTGGACGCCGGCGAGGACGAGGGCGTGCTGATGGGGTTCGTCTACGATCCCGCGACGCAGAAGAGCGATCTGACCATTTTGGACGCGGAGACGCTGGAGACCGTCGGGGCCGTGCACCTGCCGGACCGGGTGCCGAACGGTTTCCACGGCAACTGGGTGGGCACGGAGTAAAGGTCCCGTGACCGGCGGTGCCGAACCGGTACTTTCGCGTGATTACGCGGACGGCACGCGTGATCAGAAGGACGACACTCGTGATCAGCGGGACGGCGCGCTCGCGGCCGAGCCCCACCGCGAGCCGTCCGTCCAATCACGGGTGTCGTCCACGCGATCACGTGTGTCGTCCATCTGATCACGCGAGTCACGTGCCCGATCACGCGAGTCACGCCTTCGCGGACTTCGGCCAGTAGGTACAGGAGGACGGTTCCACCCGTCCTCGCCGCTCAGTCGAGGCCGAGCACCCGCTGTTCCCCGGTGTAGAGATTCATACTGTCGCCGCGCAGGAAACCGATGAGGGTCATGCCGTTCTCCTCGGCCAGTTCCGCGGCCAGCGACGACGGCGCGGAGACGGCCGCCAGCAGGCCGATCCCGGCCATGGCGGCCTTCTGCACCAGTTCGAACGAGGCGCGGCCGGACACCAGCAACCCGGTGTCCGCCGCGGGGATCCGGCCCGCCTGCAGCGCCCAGCCCAGCACCTTGTCGACGGCGTTGTGCCTGCCGACGTCCTCGCGGACCACGGCGAGGTTCCCGTCGCCGTCGAACAGGGCGGCCGCGTGCAGGCCACCGGTGCTGGAGAACACCTTCTGGTGCGCGCGGAGCGTGTCCGGGAGTTTCGCCAGCACGTCGGTGCTCACCGCGAATCCGGACTTCTCCGGGGAAAACCGGCTTTTCAGCTTCACCGCGTCGAGCGCGGCCTTGCCGCAGACGCCGCACGAGGACGTGGTGTAGAAGTTCCGCTCGACGCCGGTCTCCGGCGGGGCGACCCCTTCGGCCAGCGCGATGTCCAGGACGTTGTAGGTGTTGCGACCCTGGTCGTCGACGCCGTCGCAGTACCGCGCGACCGCGACGTCCTCGCGCGAGGCGAGCACGCCTTCGGACAACAGGAACCCGTGCGCGAGTTCGACGTCGTTGCCGGGGGTCCGCATGGTGACCGCGAGTGCCTTGCCGCCGACGCGGATCTCCAGCGGTTCTTCGGCCGCGAGCGCGTCGGGCCGTCGCACGTCCTTGGTCGCGGAGATCTTCCGCACCGGACGCCGCACCGTCACCCTGCCCACTTGTCCACCCTTCTGACCGCTTATTCGACACTCGGATACTGCAACGTCGGGAATTAAGTAATACATTCCCAGTGCACATCCTCAGAGTACGGAGGCGCCGGATGGCTGTCGGCTTCCTGGACCGTTCCCGCATCGTCGCATCACCGGGCTGGAGCCGCTGGCTGGTGCCGCCCGCCGCGCTGGCCGTCCACCTCTCGATCGGGCAGGCGTACGCGTGGAGCGTCTTCAAACCGCCGCTGGAGAAGACCCTCGGCCTCACCGGGACGGAGAGCGCGCTGCCGTTCCAGCTCGGCATCGTGATGCTCGGGCTGTCGGCGGCCTTCGGCGGGACGTTGGTCGAACGCAACGGGCCGCGCTGGGCGATGTTCGTCTCGATGGTCTGTTTCAGCTCGGGCTTCCTGCTGTCCGCGCTCGGCGTGGCGACGTCGCAGTATTGGCTCGTCGTCCTCGGCTGGGGCGGGATCGGCGGCATCGGGCTCGGGATCGGCTACATCTCGCCGGTGTCGACGTTGATCAAATGGTTCCCGGACCGGCCGGGGATGGCCACCGGTATCGCGATCATGGGCTTCGGCGGCGGCGCGCTGATCGCCTCCCCGTGGTCTTCGCAGATGCTGGGCACGGCGCCGTGGTCCATCGGGACGGTCGCGACGGCTTTCCTCGTGCACGGCCTGGTCTACGCCGTCTTCATGACCCTCGGCATCCTGTTGGTGCGGGTGCCCGCCGACGGCTGGAAGCCGCAGGGCTGGGAACCGAAGACCGACCACGGCAACGCGATGATCACCACCGCGAACGTGTCGGCGCGCAACGCCATCAGGACGCCGCAGTTCTGGCTTCTCTGGGTGGTCCTGTGCTTCAACGTGACCGCGGGCATCGGCATCCTGGAGAAGGCATCGCCGATGATCGCGGACTTCTTCCGCGAGACCTCCACGCCGGTCGGCACCGCCGCCGCGGCCGGGTTCGTCGCGTTGCTGTCGCTGACCAACATGCTCGGCCGGTTCGTCTGGTCGTCCACTTCGGACCTGGTGGGGCGCAAGAACATCTACCGGCTCTACCTCGGCGTCGGCGCCCTGCTGTACCTGGTGATCGCGCTGACCACCAACGCCTCGAAGCTCGTGTTCGTCCTGTGCGCGATGCTGATCCTGTCCTTCTACGGCGGCGGCTTCGCGACCGTGCCGGCGTATCTGAAGGACCTCTTCGGCACCTACCAGGTGGGCGCGATCCACGGCAGGCTGCTGACCGCGTGGTCGATGGCCGGCGTACTCGGGCCGCTGATCGTCAACGCCATCGCCGACAGCCAGAAGTCCGCGGGCAAGGTCGGCCCGGATCTGTACACGACGTCGCTGTTCATCATGATCGGCCTGCTGATCGTCGGTTTCGTCGCGAACGAGCTGGTGCGCCCCGTCAACCCGAAGTACCACGAGCCGGCGTCGTCCGGCGAGCCCGCGAGGAGTGAGGCCCGATGACCGAACAGGCACCCGAACGCCGCCGCACCGGGCTGATGGTCTTCGCGTGGCTGTGGGTCGCGCTCCCGTTCGCCTACGGCGTCTACGAACTGTTCCGCAAGGTGGTCCAGCTCTTCGGCGGCTGAAGTAGGGTCGGTTCCGTGGGAGTTCTGGTCACCGGGGCGTCGCGCGGCATCGGCCGCGCGATCGCCCGCGCCTTCGCGGAAAAGGGCGACCGTGTCGCCGTCCACTACGCCTCGAAGCGGGAGGAGGCCGAGCGGACGCTGGGCGGGCTGCCCGGTTCCGGACACGGCCTGATCCAAGGTGATCTTTCGGAACCCGAAGTGGCACAACGGGTCGCCGACGAGGCCGAGGCGCTGGTGGACGGGGTGGACGTCCTCGTGAACAACGCCGCCTTCGCGCCCTCCGCGGATGCGGCCCATCCCGTCGCCGAAGTGTCCTATGAGGACTGGCAGCGGGTCTGGCGGCGGATGCTCGACGTCAACGTGCTCGGCACCGCGAACGTGACCTACTGCGTGGCGCGGCACATGATCGAACGCGGCGCGCCCGGCCGCGTGGTCAACATCGGCTCGCGGGGAGCCTTCAAGGGCGAGCCCGAGTTCCCGGCGTACGGCGCGAGCAAGGCGGCGCTGCACTCGCTGGGGCAGTCGCTCGCCGTCGCCCTCGCCCCGCACGGGATCGCCGTGACCTCGGTCGCGCCCGGTTTCACCGCGACGGACCGGGTCGCGGCGAAGGTCGAAGGCGCGCGAAGCGAGAGCCCGTTCGGCCGGGTCGGCACGCCGGAGGAGGTCGCGGCCGCGGTGCTCTACCTGGCTTCCGGCGAGGCCGCCTGGGCGTCCGGGGCGATCCTCGACCTGAACGGCGCCTCGCATCTGAGGATGTGAACTGGATCACTGATGCAGCGGTGACGGCCTCCCGCGCGTCTATGGGACGTGCACAAGCTGGGGAAGGTCCTGGTCGCCGCGCTCGCGGTGGCGGTGTTCGGCGGGACCGCGTACGGATACACGACGCTGGAGTCGCTCGACGGCATCACCCGCGAGGACGTGATCGAGGCGCCGGATCCGGGGGAGCAGCCCGCCGACGGTTCGCTGGACATCCTGCTGGTCGGGCGCGACGCGCGCACCGACAACCAGGACCGGCCGCTTCCGCCGGAGATCCTGCGGGAACTGCGGGCCGGGGCGAACGGCGACGACCTGACCGACACGCTCATCGTGCTCCGCATCCCCAACGGCCAGCAGGCGGTGAAGGCGTTCTCGATCCCGCGTGACTCGTGGGTCGCGCAGCCGGGCACGAAGGACAAGAGCAAGATCAACGAGATCTTCGGCCGGACCAAGTTCGCGTCGGCGAACGAGCAGCGTGCGGCGGGTAAGACCGACAAGGCCGAGATCAACAAGCAGGCGATCACCGCGGCGCGGAAGGCGACCTTGAAGGCCGTCGAGGAGCTCAGCGGCGTCAAGATCGACCACTTCGCCGAAGTCAACCTGCTGAGCTTCTACGAGATCAGCAAGGCCGTCGGCGGCGTCGAGGTCTGCCTGAAGAAGGCCACCAAGGACCGCGATTCGGGGGCGGACTTCCCCGCCGGGCGGCAGACGATCGCGGGCGCCGACGCGCTCGCCTTCGTCCGTCAGCGCAAGAACCTGCCCCGCAGCGACCTCGACCGCGTCCGCCGCCAGCAGGTGTTCCTCGCCGGACTGGCGAAGCAGGTGCTCTCCGGCGGGACCCTCGCCAACCCGGCGCGCGTGTCCGACCTGATCGACGCGGTGAAGCGTTCGGTCGTCCTCGACGGTTCGTGGAACCTGCTCGACTTCGTGCGGCAGATGCGCGGGGTGTCCGGCGGCGGGATCGCGTTCGAGACCATCCCGGTGGTCAACCCCGACTACCGCTACGACCCCCGGCATCCGACGTGGACCGCCGTGCAGGTCGATCCCGCCCAGGTGCGCGCGTTCGCCGCTTCCTTGATCGGTGTCCAGCCGACGACCCCGCAGGCGCCCGCCGGGCCCAAGGTCGACGTCGTCAACGCGAGCGGCAAGGACGGTCTCGCCGCCCGCGTCTCGGATCTCTTGGCGGAGAAGGGCTTCGGCAAGGGCGACACGAAGGCCGAGGCCGGACGGCGGACATCGGTCGTCCGGTACAGCGACGCGGCCGGGCCCGCCGCGGAGATCGCGAAACTGCTCGGCGGACTGGACGTCCAGAAAGCCGATTCGGTCGCGGCGGGCAAGATCGAGGTCGTCCTCGGCCAGGTCTACAAAGGACCGGGCGTCTCCGCGGGCGGGGGCGCGATCGGTGCGCTGGCGGAGCCGCCGATCACGGCCGATGGCGCCGACTGCATCGACTGAGCCGCGTCACTCCCTTGGCGGGATCTTCCCGTTCTTCGCGACCGGAAGGCCGAGCTGGACCGGCTCGGTGATGACGGCCGCTTCGCCGGGAAGGTGGCTCAGCACCGGATTCAGGTGGGTCAGCTTGAGCGTGAGCGGTCCGACGACGCTCGGCGCGGTGCTGACGTCCGCCTTCGCCAGATCCAGCCACTGGACGGTGCCGAGCACCTCCGGCGGGATCTCGTCACCGCGTTTCGCCACCGGGACGCACAATTGCCGCGCGTTGCCGACCTTCACGTCCGTCTTCGGCCGGTCGGCCAGCACCGGGTTGAGATGGCCCAGCGTCAGCGGGAACGGGATGGTCGGAATGCCGAGGACACGCAAGGCATAGCACTCGAGGTCGATATGCCGCACGAACGACAGGATCTCCGGTGGCGGCAGCTTCCCGTTCTTCGCGACCGGGACGCACAACTGCTCCGGCGACAACATGGTCACGGGCGAATCCTGGATGCCGAGCTTCTGCACGACGGGGTTGAGATGGCTCAGCGTCAGCGGGAAGTCCACCGAGCGGCCTTCGATCCGGTAGCACGACAGATCCACCCAGCGGACGTAGTCGACGATCCCCGGCGGTGGGATCACGCCGTTCTTCGCTACTGGCACGCACAGCTGTTGGCGTTCACCGAGCTTGACCGTCTCCACCGGCAAATTGCCGAGCACGGGGTTGAGGTGCTTGAGGGTGAGCTCCGTCGGCGGTGGTTTGTAGCCTTCGGTCCGGTAGCAGGACAGGTCGAGCTGGGAGACGAACGGCAGCGGCGGCGGTGCGGCCGGAGCGGCGGTGGCCGCGCCGGGCAGCACCGCGACGAGCAGGAGCGAGGCCAGGGCGGCGAAGCAACGCGAGGTCGATCTTCGTGACATGGCAAGGCCTTTCCGCGAAAGGGGTTGGCCCTTTCACGGTGGACCCCGTCCGGCGCCGCGCGGCACCGCCAAGCGGGCAGCCTAAGGTGCGGCCACCGGCTCCAGCCGCACCACGATCGCCTTCGACACCGGGGTGTTCGACTTGTCCGCCACCGAATCCAGCGGCACCAAGGCGTTCGCCTCGGGGAAGTACGCCGCCGCACAGCCCTTCGCCGTCGGATAGGAGACCACCCGGAACCGCGGGGCCCGGCGGTCGCCGTCCCGCCATTCCGAGACCAGGTCGACCATCGCGCCGTCGGCCAGCCCGAGCGCGGCCAGGTCGCCGGGGTTGACCAGCACCACGCGCCGCGCGTCCTCGATGCCGCGGTAGCGGTCGGAAAGGCCGTAGATGGTGGTGTTGTACTGGTCGTGGCTGCGCATCGTCTGCAGCAGCAGCCTGCCTTCGGGCACCTGGGGGTATTCGAGTTCGGAGACGGTGAAGTTCGCCTTGCCGTTCGCGGTTCCGTTGAACTGCCGGGAATCGCGCGGCGCGTGCGGGAGGACGAACCCGTCGGGCTCGCGCACCCGGGCGTTGTAGTCGTGGCAGCCGGGGACGACGCGCGCGATCCGGTCGCGGATGAGGTCGTAGTCGGCGTGGAAATCCCGCCACGGCACGGCGTGCCCGGCGCCGAGCAGGGCTTCGGCGAGATGACAGATGATCGCGACCTCGGAGAGCAGATGCTCGCTGGCCGGGGCCAGCCTGCCGCGTGAGGTGTGCACCTGCGACATCGAGTCCTCGACGGTGACGAACTGCTCGCCGCCGGCCTGGACGTCGCGTTCCGTGCGGCCGAGGGTGGGCAGGATCAGCGCCGTCCTGCCGGGCACGACGTGCGAGCGGTTGAGTTTCGTCGACACGTGCGCGGTCAGGGAGCACGACTTGAGCGCCTTCTCCGTGAGCTCCGTGTCCGGTGTCGCGGAAGCGAAATTGCCGCCGACGGCGAAGAAGACCTTGCCGTGCCCGTCCCGCATCGCGCGGATCGCGGCGACGGTGTCGTGACCGTGGTCTCGCGGCACCTTGATGCCGAACTCCGCGTCGAGACTGTCCATAAAGGACTCCGGCATCTTCTCCCAGATGCCCATCGTCCGGTCGCCCTGGACGTTGGAGTGCCCGCGCACCGGGCACAGGCCCGCGCCCGGCTCGCCGATCATGCCGCGCATCAGCGCCAGGTTCGCGATCTCGGAGATGGTCTGCACCGCGTGCTTGTGCTGTGTCAGCCCCATCGCCCAGCAGTAGATGGTGCGCTTCGACGTCGCGATCATCCGCGCCAGCCGCTCGATCTGCTCACGAGGCAGCCCGGTCGCGACGCCGACCTCGTCCCAGTCGATCTCCCGCAGATGCATCGCGTAGCCCTCGAACCCCTCGGAGGACGACTCGATGAACGCGTGGTCGACGATCGTGCCGGGGGTCTCCTGCTCCCATTGCAACAGGAGATGACCGATCGCCTGGAACAGCGCGAGGTCGCCGCCCAGCCGGATCTGCGCGAACTCGTCGGCCAGCGGGGTGCCCTTGCCGACCACGCCGCGGACGTTCTGCGGGTTCTTGAACCGCATCAGACCGGCTTCGGGCAGCGGGTTGACCGCCATGATCTTCGCGCCGTTGCCCTTGGCCTCCTCCAGCGCCGACAGCATGCGCGGGTGGTTGGTGCCCGGGTTCTGGCCGACCACCACGATGAGGTCCGCCTTGTGGATGTCGGCGAGCGACACCGAGCCCTTGCCGATCCCGGTCGTGGCCGCGAGCGCCGCGCCGGAGGACTCGTGGCACATGTTGGAGCAGTCCGGCAGGTTGTTGGTGCCGTAGGAGCGCACGAGCAGCTGGTAGAGGAACGCGGCCTCGTTGCTGGTGCGGCCGGAGGTGTAGAAGATCGCCTCGTTCGGGTCGCTCAGCGCTCGCAGTTCGTCCGCGACCAGCGTGAATGCGTCGTCCCAGGAGATCGGTTCGTAGTGCGAAGCCCCTTCGCGCAGCACGAACGGCTCGGTGATGCGGCCCTGCTGGCCGAGCCAGTAGTCCGTCTTGTCCGCCAGTTCGTGGATGGAGTGCCGGGCGAAGAACTCACGACCGACCCGGCGCTTCGTCGCCTCCTCGGCGACGGCCTTCGCCCCGTTCTCACAGAACTCGGCGAGTTTGCGGTGCTCGCCGTCGACCTCGCGCGGCTCCGGCCAAGCGCAACCCGGACAGTCGAAGCCGTCGCGCTGGTTCAGCAGGCGCAGCGTCTTCACCGTGCGCGCGGCGCCCATCTGCTCCATGCCGCGCATCAGGGAGACGGCGACCCCGGGGATCCCGGCCGCCCAGCTCTTCGGTTTCCCGACCTCGAGCTGTGTCTCGTCAACGTCGTTCGCGGGTGCTTCGCGGGTCATGACCCCATCGTGCGCCTTGCCGTCTTCGCGCGCGACCGAGGGGTCAGGCGTTGGTGACGATCCGGCTGATCTGCGCTTCGTCGAGCGGGAACCAAGGTGTCTCGTTGACGCCGCGTTCCTGCACCGCGTTCACCGTCACCGCGGCCGCGACCAGCACGATCAGGCCGACGAGCGCCGCGATGCCCGGCCACCGGCTCGTCCCTGGCGCTGAGTAGCCGCTCGCGGCGGCCTTCTGCTGCTTACGACGCTTCTTCTTGAGTTCCTTCTTCGCACCCAGCCAGGCGTCGCGTTCGGCGTGTTTCTGCCAGTCCGGGTTCATCAGATCCGGATGGGTCTCGATCCGCCGGTCCTCTTCGTCCATCTCGGTCCTCTTCCCCAGGGTTCGGCCGACTACCGGCAGGTGTCCAGCGACGGCAAGGGTTTCGTCGGGTCGTAGGCGGCGACCTCGTCGGCGACGGGTGGGCCGACGAGAGGTCTGTCCTTGTCAGCGTACTGGGGCGCGAGGATGCCGGTCTTGATCGCGTCGCAGGCCATGCGTGACGTGAAGCCCGAGCTTGCGCCCAAGCTGAGTCCCGCGTCACCCTTCGCGAACGGTGCCTTGCGGAGCACGTAGTCCTCCTCGTCGCGGACGAACGGGACGATGTCCACCGGCGAGCGGGCGTCACCCGGGCGTACGTCGAAGGCGTACGCGGTCACGTAACTCGCGTGGACGATCAGCTCGCCTTTACGACCGGCCTTCGCGGTGAGAAAACCGGTCATGCGCGGCCGCGCCGGGAGCAGCCGATTCGATCCGAGGAGGGTCAGGTAACTGCCCTTCTCGACGGTCGGCGCGCTCGTCAGCATCGCTTCGAGCCGCGCGCGCTCGTTCGGGGCCAGCAGGGCGAGCAGTTCCGAACCGTCGTGATCCCGCAGTGCCCGGGAGCCGAGCCGCGCTGCCGAGATGGCCTCCGTCACCTTCCGGTACGCGGCGTCGACCTCCTGCGCGCTGAAGCCGCCGACGGCCTGCCCCGCCGGCACGGTGATCCCGGCCGTCCCTTCGCGCCAGTTCGCGGCGGGAGTGCGGTCGAAAGGCCGGTCGAGGTCGACGCCGGTGAGCACCGGGGCCGCCTTCGGAGGCTGCGGCCCCGGATCGGCGCTTCCCCGCATCTGGTGCATGACGACCGCCGTGGCCCCGAGCAATGCCACGGTCCCGATCACGAACAGGCCGACGACGACCCTGCGGGTCATCCGGAACCGGCGGCGCGGCCGCTGCTTCCGCTGCCGTTTGCGGTCCTTCTTCGCGCCGAGCCGAGCCTCGCGCTCGGCTCGTTTGCGCCACTCCGGATCCATCAGATCCGGATGCGTCTCCAACCGCGCGTCCTCCACGAACCCGCCCCTCCCCAGTGCGTCACGACATCCCCTCATCGGCTGGGAACGGCGGGCGTTACGGCCGGTGAGGAAGTCGATAGAGGGGGTTCGTAGACTTGTCAACTGTGACCGAGAACGCCCAGCCGCAGCAGACCGACCTTCCGGGTACCTGGAACCCGGCCGACGAAGAAGCCTCGCTCTACCAGCGTTGGGTAGACGCCGGCTACTTCACGGCCGACCCCACGTCGGACAAGCCGCCGTTCACGGTAGTCATCCCGCCCCCGAACGTGACCGGTTCGCTGCACATCGGGCACGCGTTCGAGCACACCCTGATCGACGCCATCACCCGCTACCACCGCATGCTCGGCGAAGAGACGCTGTACCTGCCGGGCATGGACCACGCGAGCATCGCGGTCCACGCGCTGGTCGAGAAGCAGCTCCGCGCCGAGGGCACCAGCCGCCGCGAGCTCGGCCGCGAGGCCTTCGTGGAGCGCGTCTGGCAGTGGAAGAACGAGCACGGCGGCAAGATCCTCGCCCAGATGAAGCGCCTCGGTGAGGGCGTCGACTGGACCCGTGAGCGGTTCACCATGGACGACGGCCTGTCCAAGGCCGTCAACACGATCTTCAAGAAGCTGTTCGACGACGGCCTCATCTACCGCGCCGAGCGCCTGGTCAACTGGTCGCCGGAGCTGCGGTCGGTGCTGTCCGACGCCGAGGTGAAGCACGAAGAGGTCGAGGGCGAGCTCGTGTCGATGCGCTACGGCGACGGCGAGAACGCGATCGTCGTGGCCACCACCCGGATGGAGACGATGCTCGGCGACACCGCCGTCGCGGTCCACCCGGACGACGAGCGCTACACCCACCTCATCGGCACCGAGGTCGAGCTGCCGCTCACCGGGCGCAAGATCCCGATCGTCGCGGACAAGCACGTCGACCCGGAGTTCGGCACCGGCGCGGTCAAGGTGACCCCCGCGCACGACCCGAACGACTTCGAGATCGGCCAGCGGCACGACCTGCCGATGATCACGATCATGGACGAGCAGGGCCGCATCGACGGCACCGGCACCGAGTTCGACGGCATGGACCGCTTCGAGGCCCGCGTCGCGGTGCGGGAGAAGCTTCGCGAGCAGGGCCGGATCGTCGCGGAGAAGCGTCCGTACCTGCACAGCGTCGGGCACTCCGAGCGCTCGAAGGAGCCGATCGAGCCGCGGCTTTCGCTGCAGTGGTTCGTCAAGGTCGGCCCGCTCGCGAAGGCCGCCGGCGACGCGGTGCGCGACGGCCGGGTGAACGTCCATCCGCCGGAGCTGGAGAAGCGCTACTTCGACTGGGTCGACAACCTGCACGACTGGTGCATCTCGCGTCAGCTGTGGTGGGGCCACCGCATCCCGGTCTGGTACGGCCCGAACGACGAGGTCGTCTGCGTCGGACCGGACGAGGAGCCGCCTTCGGGCGAGGGCTGGACCCAGGACCCGGACGTCCTCGACACCTGGTTCTCCTCGGGCCTGTGGCCGTTCTCCACCCTCGGCTGGCCGGAGAAGACCCCGGACCTGAACAAGTTCTATCCGACGTCGGTGCTGGTCACCGGCTACGACATCCTGTTCTTCTGGGTCGTGCGGATGATGATGTTCGGCCTCTACGCCACCGGCGAGGCGCCGTTCAAGACCATCGCGCTGCACGGCATGGTCCGCGACCAGTTCGGCAAGAAGATGTCGAAGACCGCGGGCAACGGCGTCGACCCCATCGAGTGGATGGACAAATACGGCACCGACGCGCTGCGCTTCACCCTCACGCGGGGCGCGAACCCGGGTACCGACGTGCCGATCGGCGAGGAGTGGGTCGCGGGCTCCCGGAACTTCACCACGAAGCTCTGGAACGCCACCAAGTTCGCGATGATGAACGGCGCGGACGCGAACGCCCCGCTGCCCCCGGCCGCCGAACTCACCGAGGCCGACCGCTGGATCCTCGGCAGGCTCGGCGACGTCGTCGACGAGGTCACCGGCTATCTGGCGGACTACCAGTTCGCGAAGGCCACCGACACGCTTTACCAGTTCACCTGGACCGAGCTGTGCGACTGGTACCTGGAGCTGTCGAAGGTCCAGGTCTTCCAGGGTGACGAGGCCCGCGTGACGGCGACGCGCGCGGTGCTGGGGCACGTGTTCGACACCGTGCTGAAGCTGCTGCACCCGTTCATCCCGTTCATCACCGAGAAGCTGTGGACGGCGCTGACCGGCCGCGAATCGCTGGTGATCGCCCCGTGGCCGGTGGCCGACGCCTCGTACGCCGACGCCGTGGCGGACAAGCGGATCGCGGACGTGCAGAAACTGGTCACCGAGGTGCGCCGGTTCCGCGCGGACCAGGGCCTCAAGCCCAGCCAGAAGGTGGCGGCGCGGCTGTCCGGCGACGGGTTCGCCGAGCTCACCGGGCACGACGAGCCGATCCGCTCACTGGTCCGGCTCACCCAGCCGGAGGAAGGCTTCGCGCCGAGCGCGTCGCTCGAGGTCGGGCTGTCGGCCGGTGTGGTGACCGTCGAGCTGGACCTGTCCGGCACCATCGACGTCGCCGCGGAGCGCAAGCGCCTGCAGAAGGACCTCGGCGCGGCGGAGAAGGAACTGGCGCAGGCCGAGGCCAAACTCGGCAACCAGGCATTCATCGACAAGGCGCCGGAGCCGGTGATCGGCAAGATCCGGGCCCGCAAGGAGACCGCGGTCGCGGATATCGAGCGCATCAACGCCCGGTTGGCCGCCCTTCCCGCCTCCTGACGAACGCTAGGAACGGTCCTTTCCTCGCAAAATTTGCGAGGAAAGGACCGTTCCTTGCATTCAGCGGAGGTGACGGAGGATCACTCCGGTCACGCCCGCCATCCCCGTGCGATACGGGTGGTAAGCCGCCGCCGCGAGCAGCTTCGTGTGCTGCCCGTTGATCCACGCGGCCCCGTTCGGCGCGCAGGCGTCGTGCCCGGCGGACGGTCCGAAGGTGTCGATGAAGGTCGCCTTGCCGTCGGCCGCGACGGCCTTCTCGATCGCCGAGTTCAGCGCCTTCTCGACGTCGTTGAGCCAGGCGTAGTCGCCCTCGGCGAAGGGCAGGATCTTCGGGCAGTAGCCGCGTTCCGGCGCGATCCGCGGGTAGCCGATGACGAGCACGTCGGCGCGCGGCGAGCGGGCGTGGACTCCGGCCAGCACCTTCTCGACGTTCTTGCCGGTGTCGGCGATCTTGGCCTTGATGGTGTCGACACCGCCGACGGTGAACCGCTCCTGGCACGGGTTCCCGGTGGGATCGCTCGCGCGCAGTGACGGGCAGGTGCCGACGAGCGTGCCGAAGACGCCGTAGTCGTTGCCGCCGATACCGACCGTGACCAGGTCGGTGTTCGCGCGCAGGGCACTGAACTGGGGCGGGTTGCTGCCGAGCGTCACGCTTTGGCGTTGCGTCATGTTGGTGGTGTCGGCACCGCCGCAGCTGATGTCGGTGAAGGAGCGGACCCGCAGCGCCGCGGCGAGCATCGACGGGTAGTTCTGCGTCGACTTGCCGCAGAAGAGCGGATCGAGGCGGGGGAGCGGGATGAGCGGTCCGGAGGTGTAGGAATCACCCAGCGCTACGTAATTGCGGTAGGACCGCGTGGTGGCGGTGGCCGCCGTGGCGGAGGCGATCAGCAGGACGACGGTCGAGACGGCCGCGAACAGGACGCGTCTGTAGCGCATGAGGACCCCGATCTCCGGACTGGATGGCCTCTCAAAAATGAACCGGATCCGCCCCGGTCGGCGCCGCCGATCGGGTGGTCGAGCGCCGGTTTCACCCGCTTGGGGTGTCACATCGGGTGATCGTCTTCCGGTCTGCGATAGACCAGCAGATAGCGGTAGAAGAGCAGGTTCCGGACCTTGCTCCCGGGCAGCAGGCCGGCCGCGTCGCGCCGGATCCGGCTCATCGGCGGGAAGGTCTCCACGATCGGCGCCGTCGGCAGCGGGTCGGCGCCGCCGTTCAGCCGCTCGCCCGCGTACACGATCACCCTGGCCAGCGCGTTGACCGGTGAGGCCACGAGAGCGCGCGCGTAGTCGCCGACGGTGCTGGGCCTGCCGAGGCCGAGCACGGCGAGCACCCCGCCGGGGACCAGCGCGTCCCGCAGCTTGGTGACCGTGTCGAACGGCACGTGGTGGAGCATCGCGAGACAGGAGATGAAGTCGTACGCCTCGTCCGGCAGCTTTTCGGCGACCACGTCGGCCTGCCGGTACGAGATCGTGCCGGGGCCCGGCGAGCCGGCGGCGCGGGCGAGCTCGATCATCGGACCGGACCGGTCGATCGCCTCGACGTGCATCCCGGTGGCCGCGAGCCGCCGCGCGAACCGTCCGCTGCCGCAGCCCACGTCCAGCGCCACGCCGGGGCCGGGAGGCAGCTGGTCGAGCAGCAGCGGGTGATAGTGGTCGTTGTGGTTGAACCCCATGCGTCGAGAGTGCCAGGAAAAGCCGCACGTAGACTCGGCGTGACAGGCAGCAAGGGTAAGAGGAGAGTTCGTGCCGCGAGGTGACGGCCGGGATTCCGAAGATTTCAGGGAATCCCCGGACCTGGCAGATCTGGACAGTTTCGCCGGTGTCGACGAATTGGGGGCCCGCGCCCACGATCCGTCCGACGACACCGACCCGGATCTGGACGCACCCGACGCCGCGTACCAGGCGGGCGGCGGTGCACGGGGCGGTATCGGCGGGATCGGGCAGCTGGGGGACAACCTCGCGCTCGGCCCCGTGCCGGACCTCGTCGCGCCGGAGGACGTCGAACTGCACGAACTGGACGACCAGGGTGACGAGTTCGCCCCGTCGGACCCCAACGGGCAGCAGGCGCGCCGCGAACTGCTCGCCGTCGAGGCCGAGCTGAACCAGCGCTGGCCCGAGACGAAGATCGAGCCGTCCCTCGCCCGGATCGCGGCCCTGGTCAACCTCATGGGTGAACCGCACCGCGGTTACCCGGTGCTGCACGTCGCCGGGACCAACGGCAAGGGTTCGACCACCCGGATGATCGACGCGCTGCTGACCCGCATGGGCCTGCGCGTCGGCCGGTACACCAGCCCGCATCTGCAGCTGGTCACCGAGCGGATCGCGCTCGACGGCGCCCCCATCTCCGCCGCCGCGTACGTCGACCTGTACCGCGACGTCGCGCCGTACGTGACCATGGTGGACAACGCCGGCGGCCCGGACGCGGTGCCGATGAGCAAGTTCGAGGTGCTGACCGGGATGGCGTTCGCGGCCTTCGCCGACGCGCCCGTCGAAGCCGCGGTCATCGAGACCGGGCTCGGCGGCTCCTGGGACGCCACCAACGTCGTGGACGGCGACGTCGCCGTCATCACGCCGATCGGCGTCGACCACGTCGAGTACTTCGGCGGCTCGCCGGCCAAAGCCGCGGTGGAGAAGGCCGGGATCATCAAACCCGGCAGCGTCGCGGTCATCGCCGAGCAGGAGCCGGAAGTCCAGAAGATCCTGCTGGAACGCGCCATCGAGGTCGACGCGAGCGTCGCCCGCGCCGGCAGCGAGTTCGGCGTGCTGGAGCGCGAGGTCGCCGTCGGCGGGCAGATGCTGAAGCTGCAGGGCCTCGGCGGTGTCTACGACGAGATCTTCCTGCCGCTGCACGGCGCGCACCAGGCCGCCAACGCCGCTCTCGCGCTGGCCGCCGTCGAGGCGTTCTTCGGCGCGGGCAAGGACAAGCAACTGGTCATCGAGGCCGTCCGCGAGGCCTTCGCCGAGGTCGAGACCCCCGGCAGGCTGGAGCGCGTCCGCGCCGCACCGACCGTGCTGCTCGACGCCGCCCACAACCCGCACGGCGCCAAGGCGCTCGCGACCACCGTCGCCGAGGAATTCGCCTTCCGCCGCCTCGCCGCCGTGGTCAGCGTGATGGCGGAGAAGGACGCCCGCGGCATCCTGGACGCGCTCGAACCGGTGGTGTCCGAGATCGTCGTCACCAAGAACTCGTCCCCGCGCGCGATGCCGCTCGACGAACTCAACGACGTCGCCATCTCGATCTTCGGCGAAGACCGCGTCGTGGCCGAACCCAGCCTGGACGCCGCGATCGAGACCGCCATCGGCCTCGTCGAGCAGAGCGACGACCCCGAGGAACCGCTGGCGGGCGGCGGCGTGCTGGTCACCGGCTCCGTCGTCACCGCGGGCGAGGCCAGGACCCTGTTCGGTAAGGAGCCGGCGTGACCGACGAGACCCCCAAGCCGCCCGCCAAGGACCCGATGAAGTCCTTCCGCGGGGTGATGGCCGGTTCGCTGATCATGGAGGGCATCACCGTCGCGCTCGCGCTGCCGGTGGTGGCGAAACTCGGCGGCGGGGTCGGTTCGCTCACCGGGTGGTCGGTGATCGTGATCGCGGTCGCGCTGATCGTGCTGTGCGGTTTCCTGAAGAAGCCGTGGGCAGTGCCCGCGGTGCTGGTGCTGCAGGTCGCGCTGATCGCGTTCTTCGTCGCGCTGCCCGCCGTGGCGATCCTCGGGGTGATCTTCCTCGGGATCTGGCTGTGGCTGCTGTGGCTGCGGCGGGACGTGGCACGGCGGATGGCGGCGGGGACGCTGCCGAGTCAGCAGCAGCAACCGCAGTAACGGCGTCGCCACTTAGGCATGCCGAAGGGCCCGTCGCCATGTGGTCGGCGGGCTCCCTCGGGTTCAGCGATGGTTGCGGCGGGGCGTTTGCAGTGGATCTAGATACTGCGGTGGAATGAATTCCGGCCGCCCGTTGGTGATCTGGACTTTCCAGCCGG
>NZ_JPLW01000008.1:277472-309877 GCF_000754115.1 Amycolatopsis sp. MJM2582 | reverse complement strand
ATTGGCCGTGGATGACCATGTGGTGACCTGGCCGATGGCCGCTGGCACGCCATCGCCAGCAAGCGTGCGACCTCAGCGGCGCGATCAGTGCCATCGGCGGATCCATGGTGACCGATGACCCCATCCATGGCACCAGGCACCCACCGAAGCCGATCGGACATCACCTTGGCGTCATCCGGCAACCCCACCTCTGCCGGCAGCCGCCCGGACAGATCAAGATTCCGGCGAATGTGCTCGTAGAGCGCAACCCCGGTTATCACCACCGGCAGGTCAACCGACACAGACGTCACTCCCCCAAATCCACGACAGCACGCCATGGACCATACAAGTCTCGAACCTTGGCCTTAAACCAAATACGTCAGCCCGCAGCGTTACCGACGTCATCCTCAACTCGGCACATGCGCGCCTCGCGACAGCACGGTCAGCGGCATGAGCGGATGTTCGCGCAGCATGGATCTCGTCCCGGCGAAGGACCCGCGTGCGAAAGGTCTTCGTCGGATTGGACCGAGACGACCTGGCAGTGGTCGACGCACGGCTCAGCGCAGGTCGACCTCGATCCCGTGCTCGGCGAGCATGGTCAGGAGATCCTCCAGAGTGGTCGCCGGACGCAGCCGATGCTGGTCGTAGCCGGCAACGAGGTGTGCTCGGGCGACAGCCGAGTCGTGCCACACCAGTCGAAACGGGGGCAGCGCGCCGAAGCCGCCGCTGAGGCAGTCGTCCAGGGCATCGAGGTTCCAGCCGAAGTACCCGCCGGGGCCGTTGATCGCCTCGCCGATCGCGCAGTAAAACCCTTCGATATCCGTCACGAACCGGCCGTCGAGGTCGTAGGTGGTGCCGGATGGCGGGTCCGGCGCACTGGACTGGTGACCGAGCGCTACCCCGGCCCATTGGTGCCGGAGTTCCCGGCTGTAGGCAGCCCACAGGTTCCGTCGGGACGGCCGCCCAGCGCGCCACTGGTCCAGGATGTCGAGGACCCCAGCCGGCAGTGGTTCTCCTGAGACCACGTCGATGCTCACGTCCAGGAGTCCGGCACCGAGCCGCGACGGGGCGGCCGCGCTGACCGTTCCCGACACCACCGCGTCGATCACACGGCCGGCAGAACCATCGATGGCGACCATGTGGACGTCGCCGCGCAGCCAGCGGCGACGCCGGCTGGCCTTGGTCGACTGTCGCGACGCGTCGAGCGCGGCCAGCAATGGGGGTTCCGGTCGGCAACCGAGGAGTCTGACCTGTGGCACCGGTGCCGCGGCCTGCTCGCGGAACACGCCTGTGACGTCCTCACAGACGCCGTAGGGCGCCCCGTCCCAGCCCTGGACAACGAACTCGTCGACGCCGCCAGGTCGTGCCACGGCATCCGTGCGGTCGTTGACACACACGAACCCGTCGAGGTCGATGTCGACTGTTTCCGGCGCCGTGGCGTTCGACCGCTGCGCGAGCACGACGACATCGCACAGATCTTCCCCACACGACGGGGACGTAGGCGCTGTCAAAGAGACGTTGCCCAGCCAGGCTCGCTCGGTACCAAGTGCCTCAGCGGCCAGCCGGTCGAGGAGATCGGCGAGCACGCCGACCGGGGCGCACCCGACGAGCGTGAACTGCTCCCTCGACCGGGGCGGAAGGTCGACGAACAGTCCTTCGATCTCCGCGCACAGCGCCAGCGGGACGTCGTCATAGGAGTCATCGAAGCCGATGTCACCACAGAGCAGCCAGCGCGGGCCAGCCGGATGCTCCCATGTCCACCGCTGCTGCTCCGGTCGAAGACCGGCGTTGGGGTTGACCACCACCCCTACGACACTATCTGCAGGAGTGGCCGCGGCGGGCCCGATCGCCGTGATGGAGTCGTTGACTCGCGCTGCCATCACGTCCGCTCATCGGCATGAGGGCGCACTCGGCGGGGCGCGTGTCGTACGGAACGATGATCCAATGCTGGTTCAGGTGGAGCGGTTCTTCCGGAATCCCGGCGATGCCGTGTTGGTCACCGTGAGGACCCCGGTCGGGACCGTGGCGGCGTCTTGGGGCGGAAACCTGGAGTCCGCAGCAGGCGAGCACCACGTCGAGTGGGACCTCGACGAGGAGTTCCGGTGGAGGTTCAACTGCTCGCTGGCCACAGTCGAGGAAGCGTGCCTCTACCAGGACGAACGCGAAGTCTTCTGCCGAGGACGGCTTGGCCTCACCGAGGTTGAGGCGGCACTGCCGTTAGCGCACCTGGAACTGGCCGGAGCGATAATCGACCTCGGCCATGTCGACAACCTGCCTCAAGGGATGGCCGGCGCATGGGTCGAGATCAACCTAAGACCTGAGAAGATCAAGATCTATCCCTACGAGATATGACCTGCCAGTCGCTCATCGTCATGAGCGGACGCTGCTGGTTCGTTTGTGCCGCCGCGTCTTCGACCTGTGGCGGCTGCAGCGCTTGACGAGCTCCACGACCGTGGCGCTCCACACCAACATGTGAGGGCGCGGCGACGACCGGCGAGTCGCCAAGACCCCCGTAAGACTGCCCAACTTTGGGAAACATCAATGAGATTCGGCCACTCACATGAGGCCCTACAGACAGCTGTACGGTCTCACCGCTCGCGACATGTCGATCTCGTGCGACCTGCGGTTCCTCGGTTTTCTCACGATCACGTCACCATGATCAGTCTCGGCCGACGGTACTGGCTAGTGGTGGGCCCTGGTGAGATAGCACGGGGTGGTGAACGACAGGCTGATCGCGCGGTCGAATCGCGTCAGGTGCCCCTCGATCCGGGCTCCGTCAGGATAGGTCAACTCGCCATGGGCAACCAGGGTCCCGGCACCAACGGCAGCGAGTTCTTCATCGTGCACTCGTTCGCGAACATCCCGAAGAACTACTCGGTGATGGGCAAGGTCGTGCGGGGCATGGACGTCCTGGACAAGATCGTGGCCGCCGGGATCATCCCGACGGACCCGAACGGCCCTCAGGACGGCCTGCCCGCGAAGCCGATGAAGCCCCAGAAGGCCACCGGCGGCATCTACAACAGGCAACCCGACCTGCAGCTTGGGCAAGACCCGAGCGCCCGAACTGCAATATCGAATTCTCTCCTCCACCCATAGGGGACGAAGATGGGCGGAAAATCTACGCTTCACCAATAATCGAGTTCACAGCTTGGGACGCGGGAAGATTCCGCCGACATAAGGGTCAGTGCCAGAATTCGGGACGATGATCGGACCGTTGCCGACCAGCGACGACATTATCTCACCGTCCTCCAGGAACGCCCGGCTGTTACAGCTAAATGCCCACCCGTCATCGTTCTCAACACACCTGGCGATGACAATTTCCGTGGCATACTTAGGTCGAATCCTCTCATCAAGGAAACGTTGTGCGGCTTCGAACGCGTCTTGCAGTACCATTTAATTCGCCCTAATGAAGTAGAACCTGCTCCAGTAGTCATATGACATTGGACCATTGGGCATCAGCCGTTGAAGTCCAAGAACTCACCTTTCCCTGACGAAGGATAGCATTTCAAACGAGCGCATCGATCTCGTCTGCCCGTAGACAATCCCGCGAGCTCCGCCACCAGCCGCCTGCAACCCCTCCAGATCATTGTTCGACCACCTGCCGCGCGCCATGGCGCGTCAGCGTAGTGAATTCGACGCCATAGGGAACCGGCTCATCAGGGTAGAGATTCGTGACCGGAGCCCCCAGAGGAAGCAGCGGCCACCCGCCCACCGAGTCGAGCGCACCGCGCTCGACCGCCGCCGTTCCCTTGAAGCACGAGATGCATCGGGATACCCGGCTCGCGAACCACTGGCTGTTCGGCACCGTGCTCATTCGAACACCCTATCGAGGATAGGACGCTACCTGGCGACGCCTAATGCCGCGCCGCGGACGGGATGAACTCCGCCCGCTACTTTCACCTTCCGATCCACCTGACCGCCACCGGGCCGCGGCCGACGACGGGGCTGACCGTGGCGGTACCCGGGCACGTGGTGCTGCGCGGTGGCTGGAGTGCACTGAAGCACCTTGAACGCGCCGCGCTCATGCCAGCGCTCAGGCCGGACACGGCGCCCGCCGAGCAAGCCGGCCTCTTATGACCGGCGCGCCGATGATCACGACAATTACCTCAGGCCGGTGCGAGTTTCCGCTCCCGCTGCAGGATCGCGAGGGTCTCCAGCCCCTGGATCCGCGGGTCCTCCGACACCCGTCCGCGAGCTCGCGCGGCGTGCGTCCCCTTCGTTTCGCAGTTTTGGTGTCTGAGCTCTCGCTGGTTACGAGTCGGCAGAACCGATCCGCGCGCGGCGTAGAGCCCTGGCCGCGCCCTCGGTTCCTGCTGCGACTTCCCGGTCAAGTAGCTCCAGCATCCCCTGCTCGGCCAGCACCTCAGGCAGTCGCGCGGCAGCGTAAACGTCTCCGTTGTCGGCGCGTTGGCGCAGTGACACTGCGTCTCCCCGCGTGGCCAGCACGTCAACCAGGCGCGTGGCGGCGTGAATGTTGCCGGCGTCGGTGAGCTGGCGCAACTCCTCGACGTCTTCCCGCTCGACCAGCAGGTCAGCCAGTCGCCTGGCGGCGCGACTGTCACCGTTGTCGGCGAGTTGGCGCAACTGCTTCAGGTCCCCGCGCTCGGCCAGAAGACGCACCAAGAGGTCGGCGGCGTGATCGTCGCCGAGGTCGGCGAGTTCACGCAGCGCCTCGGCATCTTCCTGCTCGGCCCAGCAGGTCGGCAAACAGCGCGGCGGCATAGGGGAAGCGCGTTCGCGCAATACCTCGATGCCTTTTTGCCTGGCCAGCAGAATCGTGTAGGGTCTCACCGCTCGTGACATGTCGATCTTGTGCGACCTGGGCATTCTCGGCTGTCTCACGGTGACGTCACCATGGTCACTCTCAGCCTCATGGCATTTCTTCGGCGAACGTGAGCCCGATTCCTGCGGTGACCGGGCAGCATGGGTTGCTCCACCCGCCTGCTTCGAACGTCCTCATCGGGGTATGAGCGAGAATCGCCCAACTGGTGCAGCAGCCACTTCATGCACACCAGCTACCTCGCCGCCTCACCACGCATCGTGTGGTGGCGATCGGTCTCCGACCACGACACGATTACTGTCGACTGGCGACATACCGCCGAATACGGAGTCGACTGCACCGTGCCAGGGCGGGTACTCACGGACGAAAGGTGTGAACTCAGCGGCCGGGACACCTCAATCGCCCTGACGGATGAGTTCGCCGCGCGGGACAGCGGCGAATCCCTTGCGCGCGTTCCGTTTGCTGCCGTTGATCATGTCGTTGAACCTGTCCACGGTCCACGCCGCGCGCACTCCGCGGCGACCCATGATCAGCGGGACCGCACGGCCGAACTTCGGTTCGTCGACCCAGATGGTGTGCAGATCGTCCGGGGTGATGCCGGTGGCGATCCGGTCCGCGATGAGGGACCCGATGTAGGTGGCCTGAGCGAGCCCGTGGCCGTTGCACGCGAGGGAGTAGTCGACGTCACCGCCGATCGTGCCGGCGACCGGCAGCCAGGACGAGGTGATCCCGATCCAGCCGCCCCACGCGCGGGCGATCTCGACGTCCTCCAGCGGCGGGAAGCGCCGCGCGAACGCGCGCGCGAGGTCGGCGACCACCGCCTGATCGGGACGGCGCTCGGGAAGCGGGTAGCTTGTGGCGCGCTCGACTCGCCGGACGCCGAACACGATGGTGTTGCGGGACGTGAGGCGGTAGTTCTCCATGATGTTGTGCTGGGTGATGAGCCCGGACCGGCTGGTCCATCCGAGTGCGGCGAGACGGTCCCCGGCGATAGGCTCGGTCTCCACCTCGGTTACCCACATTGGTGACGACAGGCGTTTCGGCGTGATATCCCACTCGCCCGCATAGGCGTTCGTGGCCAGTACCACCTTCTCCGCCCGGACCATGCCGCCGGGCGTCTCGAGGGTGACACCGCCGTTGCCGCGGGCGATATCGACGACTTTCGATTGTTCGAAGAGCCGCACCGGCGAGGTGAGCACCGCGCTGCGCAGGCCACGGAGGAACTTCCCAGGGTTCATGATTCCGCCGCAGATCTCGCGCATGCCGCCGAGAAAGCCGTGCGGGATGCCCAGTTCGTGGGCCGTGCCCTCCTCGACGTGCGCCCCGGCACGGCGGAGGATTTTCGCGATACGACGCGTGCGCCCCAGCTGGCCGCGCGAGACGGCCGCGAAAACGTTGCCGGTGGCCTCGTAGTCGCAGTCGATGCCGAACGTCTCGATCAGGCCCTCGACGTGGGCGGCGGCGTTCTCGGTGAGGCGGAGGATCGCCGCCATGCGCTTGCGGTAGAGCAGGTTCAGCAGCTGGATGTCGCCGCCGGGCGCGCTCGCCAGCTGGCCGGCGTTGCGGGAGCCCGCGCCGTGCCCGCAGAACTCCGCTTCCAGCAGGACTGTGTCGACGCCGTGCTCCGCGAGGCGAAGTGCGGTCGCCAGGCCCGCGAGACCGCCGCCGATGACCGCGACAGAGCAGGTGAGGTTCTCCGTCAGCGGCGGTCGGATGTCAGTGGGCGGATCGACCCATCCGGTGAACGTGGTGTAGGTCGTGTTCGCGGTGGCGCTCATGCGGTTTCAACTCCGGAAGCGGGGGCGCTGGTGATCGGGTTGAGGCGTGCGTCGACCCGCTTGTCGTAGGCGACGAAGGCCGCATACGCCCGATAGATGACGAGCATCGCCAGGCCCCAGGTGAACAGCGCGAGGATGTAGAACCGGGTGTGGTCGGCGTCGTCGCCGGGGATTCGCCAGAAGTCGTAGATCGACGCGACGACAACGTTCAGCGCGGTGGCGCCAGCCACCCACGCGGCGTGGCCGCGTTCGCCGAACTTCCAGAGGCGCCAAGCGAAGTAGCACAGGAAGCCGGAGGTCGCGAGCGCGGCGATCAGGAGGAACACCTTGCCCGGCGTGCCGATCTCCTCGGCGAACCCGGAGAGGAGGAAGCCGAGTATCGCGGCGAGGGCGAAGGCGCCCACTTCGACTCGGGTCGTGGGCTTGTACCGGTGGGTGATGACCAGCAACCCGAGGACCAGGACCAGGGTGAACCCGATCGAGCGCGAGAACGCGTCCAGGAAGAAGGCGATGTGATGTGCCAGGGAGTCGGGGCCAGCCTTGGTAACCCCATAGATCAGGAAATTGATCCCCGATACCCCCATGATGATCCACTCGAGACCGATCAAATAGTTGTGATGGTCTCGGATGAACTTCACACCACAGATGAGTCCGACGGCGATCATCCAGATGTCCGCCGCGGCGAAGAGTACGTCGCGCATGGCAGCGCCTCCTTGAGGGTGACCGTGATCTCATGTGGCTCCCACAGTGGCGCTATTGCGAGGACGCCCGCTACGCCAAGGTGCAACCAAGTACCGCGACCGGCGCAACACACTGCACCACGACGTCATGTGACCAGCACCGCGACGGCCCGGGCGGTGCACTGTGCACCACGTCCTCGCGCAGAACGGGGCACGGCGGCGTAGAGCCCGGGCCGCCGTGGCGGGCACCGTGTAATCACACACCGACGTGATCACCACCGAAAGGCCCCACGATGAGCGCATCGCAGCACCGGCCCGAGGAATTCGACATCGTCATCATCGGTGCCGGCATCTCCGGCATCGGCGCCGCGCGGTACATCGTCGAGGCATTCCCCGATAAACGCGTCGTCGTGCTCGAAGGGCGCGACAACATCGGTGGCACCTGGGACCTGTTCAAGTACCCCGGCATTCGATCCGATTCCGATCTGCACACCTTCGGCTACGAATTCAAGCCCTGGAAGGATCGCGCCGCCATCGCGGAAGCTCCCAAGATCCTGGACTACCTGCGCGAGACGATCGAAGAGAACGACCTGGGCGGGCTCGTCCGCCTCGGGCACAGCGTGCAGCGCGCGGAATGGTCGAGCACCGACGCGCGCTGGACGATCGACGTGCGCACCGCCGACGGTGACAAGCGTGTCTCCGCCAACTGGATCTTCGCGGGCACCGGGTACTACAGCTACGACGAGGGCTACACCCCATATTTCGAGGGCCGCGACGACTTCGCCGGCGACATCATCCACCCGCAGCACTGGCCCGACGGCTACGACTACGCGGACAAGAAGATCGTCGTGATCGGAAGCGGCGCCACCGCCGTGACACTGATCCCGTCACTGCTGACCGGCGAAAGCACCGCCGCCCACGTGACCATGCTCCCGCGCACCCCCACCTACGTGCTGCCCTGGCCGAAAGTCGATTCCCTCGCGCTCCTGTTCACCCGGCTCTTCGGTGAACGCCGCGGCTACGCGATGACCCGGTTCAACAACATCTGGATCGATCGCGGCGTGGTCAAGTCCCTACGCACGTTCCCGCGCCTCGGCCGCGCACTCATCCGGCGCATCAACAAGAAGTCGCTGCCCAAGGGCTACGACGTGGGCACCCACTTCAACCCGCCCTACGACCCGTGGGATCAGCGCCTGTGCCTCTCCCCCGACGGGGACTTCTTCGCCGTACTGCGCGAGGGCAGCGCCTCGATCGTCACCGACCGGATCACGCGTTTCACCGAGTCCGGAATCCAGCTCGAGTCGGGCGAGCACCTCGACGCCGACGTGATCGTCACCGCGACCGGCCTCAACGTGCGCCTGCTCGGCGGCATCGACCTGGTAGTCGACGGAGAACCGGTGAACCTCGCCGACAGCGTCGTCTACCGCGGCACCCTGCTCTCGGGCATTCCCAACCTCGCCATCGCGATCGGCTACACGACCTCGTCGTGGACGCTGAAGATCGGCATCCTGTGCCGCTACTTCTGCAAATTGGTCAAGCACATGGACGCCTTCGGCTACGACAGCGTCGTCGTCGAAGCCGACCCCGCCATGGAGACGCGTCCGGTCATGGACCTCAGCTCGGGCTACGCGCAACGGGCCCGCGAGACCACTCCGAAGCAGGGCACGGGTATGTGGCAGATGTCGATGTCGTACCCGCAGGACGCCAAGCTGCTCCGTGGTCCCCTGCTGGACGACGCGCTGCGGTTCGGATCCACCACCGACGAAACCGCGCCCGCGGCAGCGCCGGAGTCGATCCGTGCGTGAGGACACCGAGGACCGTTTCGTCACCCTGCCGGGTGGCACTCGTGTCTGCTACCGAATCGACGGAATGTCCGGGGGCTCGCGGGTCCTGCTCATCGCCGGCCTCGGCGAGGACCTGACGATGTGGTCCGGGCGGTTCGTCGCCGCACTCCTCGCGGCCGGTTTTCGGGTGATCCGGATGGACAACCGGGATTGCGGCCGCTCCACCTACGCGACCACTCCGCCACCGAGCACGCTCCGGCAACTGCTCGCCCGGCCCCGCCGGGACGCTTACACGCTGGCAGACATGGCGGCCGATGCCGCACAGCTCATCGAGCATCTCGGTCCGGGACCGGCGCACCTCATCGGGCGGTCGATGGGCGGGATGATCGCGCAGACCGTCGCGGCGCGGTACCCCGAACTCACCACGTCGCTGACTTCTTTGTACTCCACCACAGGCGATCCGAGAGTCGGGCAGCCTGCAGCGTCGACCATGGCACTGCTCGCCGCCCCGCCGCCGCGGAACCGGGAACAGGCCGTGCGTGCGCACCTTCGCATGACGGCTCATCTCGCCGGCACCGAGTTCCCGATCGACGAGGTCGAAGAAGCGGGTCACGCCGTGCAGACGTGGAACCGCACTGCAGGCGACGGTGCGGCGGGGACCGCCCGGCAGGTCCAGGCCATCCAGGCCTCCGGGGACCGGACGGCGGAGATCGCCCGCATCACGGCTCCCACCCTGGTGATCAACGGTGATCGCGACCGCATCGTCGCGCCATCCGGGGGTCATGCCACCGCGACCGCGATTCCGGATGCGCGGCAGGTGGTGATTCCCGGCATGGGGCACCACCTGCCCGACGCGCTCGCGCTCCTCGTCGCCGACCACGTCGTCGGACACCTCGAAAGGACATCAACATGACCGAGCTACGCACCACCGACATCGTCGTCATCGGCGCCGGGATCTCCGGGTTGACCGCGGCGCGGCGGCTGACACAGGCCGGGCGATCGGTCGTGGTGATCGAGGCCGGTGACCGTGTCGGCGGCCGCACGATGAATCTCGACGTCGCCGACGGCGTGACCACCGAAGGCGGCGGCCAGTGGGTCGGACCAGGCCAGGACCGGATCCTCTCGCTGCTGGACGAGCTGGGGCTGAAAACCTTCAAGACCCACGTCGCCGGCAAGTCGATCTACCACCGGCGCGGCCGCTCGAAGCGATACGAAGGCCTCGTCCCGCCGCTGAGCCCGCTCGCTCTCGCCGACTTCGCCCAGTTGCAGCTGCGGCTGGAGCGGATGGCGAAAACCGTACCGCTCGACGCCCCGTGGACCGCGCGCCGCGCCCGCTCCTGGGACGCCACGACCTTCGGGCACTGGCTCGACGCGAACGCGATGACCGCCGAGGCAAAGGAAATGTTCACCGTCGGCTTCTCGGTGACCAACGCCGAGGACCCGCACTCCACGTCGCTGCTGGTGCAGCTGGCGCGGATCCGGGGCGCCGGCGGGATCGACCACACCCTCAACATCACCGGCGGGGCACAGGAATCGCGGGTGGTCGGTGGCACGGTCCGGGTCGCGGAGCGCCTGGCCGAGGACCTCGGGGACGCCGTGGTGCTCGACTCGCCCGTCAGCGAGATCGCGCAAGACGCTGACGGAGCCTCGGTGCGGTCGGCGCGGGCCGACGTCCGCGCAGACCGGGTGATCGTCGCGATGTCACCCGCCGACGCCGCCCGGATCCGCGTCACACCCGGTCTGCCCACCCGCCGCACGATGCTGCAGCGTCGCTGGAGCGGCGGCGCGGAGAGCAAACTCTTCGCCGTCTACGACCGCCCGTTCTGGCGTGATCAGGGCCTGAGTGGCCAGGCGGTCACGGACCTGCCGGTCACTCGGTACGTCGTCGACAATTCCCCGCCAGACGGCAGCGTCGGAATCCTGCTGTCCTTCCTCGGCACCGCCGGCGCCGGAAGCGGCCAGCACTTGCCCGACACGATCCTCGACGACCCCGCCGCACGGCGCTCCGCCTTCCTCGGTGATCTGACCGTGCTGTTCGGGCCCCAAGCGGCGAACCCGGCCGCCTACTTCGAGAAGGAGTGGACGCACGAGCCATGGATCAGCGGTTGCGTCGGCTCCCGCGCGCCGGGATCGCTGACCCAGTACACGGACGCGGATCGTCAGCCGGTCGGGCGGATCCACTGGGCCGGCACAGAAACCGCGACGATCAATCAGGGCTACTTCGACGGTGCGGTCCGTGCAGCGGAGCGCGCCGTCCACGAGGTGATGGACTTCGGTCCCGTCAGCGTTCCGCGATGAATCCGTAGGAGATCGACGCGCCGCCGCCCGCAGGGCGGTAGCCGCTCGCTCACGGCCGAGCACATCGGCAAGAGCGCGATCCCGTGCCGGTCGCCGGTCCTCCACCCCGTCCCGAAGACCGGCGATGTCGGCGTGCCCGCAAATGCCTGGTGCGAGGGCGTGGCCGTCCGACGCCAGAGCCCGCGGATACGCGGCATCCTCGGCGATTTCCCGGATCCCGGCCGCGCGTACTCCTGATCGAATGGAGCAGGTCTCATGAACCAGCAGCGCAAAGAACGGAAGCAGGAGGTCACTACCGACCTCGACCGGACACTGGGCGTCCCGCAGATCGTCTTCATGGTCGTGGCGATGGCCGCGCCGCTGACAGTATTCGCCGGCCTCATCCCGTTGATGCTCGGTTCGGGGAACGGCATCGGAACGCCGATCGACTTCGTGATCGTCGGAGTCGTGCTCGTGCTGTTCACCGTCGGGTACTCGGCGATGGCCCCTGAGGTACGCAACGCCGGCGCCTTCTATTCCTACATTCAACGCGGCTTCGGTACCGGCATCGGGTTGGGCGCCGCAACGCTCGCCCTGGTCACGTACTCGCTTCTCATTGTCTCCGTCTCGGCCTACCTCGGGGCCGCCTCGCGCAACGTGATCGAGACCTTCTCCGGGGTCTCGGTGCCTTGGTGGTGCCTCGCGGCCGCCGGGCTCGGGGCCATCGGTTACCTGGGATACCGCAACGTCGAGGTCAGCGCGCGAGTGCTCGGCACGCTGCTGGTCGCGGAGGTCGGGATCGTCGCCGTCGTCGATCTCGCCATCGTGCTGCGCGGCGGCGACCACGGCCTTTCGGCGCACCCGTTGACTTGGGACGCGTTCACCAGCGGCGCCACGGGGACCGGGATCATGTTCGCTGTCTTCGGCTTCGTCGGTTTCGAGGCCACCGCCGTCTTCAGGTCCGAGGCCAAGGATCCCGACCGTACGATCCCGAAGGCCACCTACATCGCGGTCGTCCTGATCGCGGTGATCTACGCGTTCTCGTCCTGGGCCATGATCAACGGCCTCGGCGTCGCGCGCGCCGTCGAGGCCGCCGCGAACGACCCCGAAGGACTCGCACCCGGTCTCGCCACCCGCTATCTGTCTCGCGCCGCCCACGATCTCATGCAGGTTCTTCTCGTCACGAGTTTCTTCGCCTGTGTGCTCACCGCGCACAATGTGGTGGCCCGTTACCTCTTCACCCTCGGCCGCCAGGGCGCGCTCCCGGTTTCGCTCGGCGTGGTGCATCCCGCGCACCGGTCGCCGCATGTGGCCTCGCTGCTGACCTCCGGGGTGATCGGCGCTCTGCTCGCGGCCACGGCGATCGCCGGCCTCGAGCCCGTCGTCGAGATCTACGCCTGGTTCGGCGGTGCCGGGACTCTCGGGCTGATCGTGCTGCTGGCTTTGACCTCCGCGGCGGTCGTCGTGCATTTCCGCAGGGCCGGTACGGCGACCGTGTGGACGGGCACTGTCGCTCCCGTACTCGCGCTCGGCGCGCTGGGGACGATCCTCGTGCTCGTCATCGGCAACTTCGAGCTCCTGATCGGGTCACGCACCGGAGCGAACGTCTTCCTCGCGGTCGTCGTCGCGGCGTTCGTCGGCGGCCTCGGGTGGGCGGCGCTCCTGTCGCGTCGCCGGCCGGAGATCGACGCCGCCCTCGAATGACCGCCACGCCCCGGCCCCACCAGTACTGCACCCGTCTTCGGAGAAAGGAACGACCATGGCGGAAAGCCCGACGATCTCCCCGGGTTTGGTGGCGCAGCGTGCGCCGGTCCGGATCGAGATCGACGACGATGCCACTCCCCTTGTCCGGCTGCTCGGCCGGACACTGCGTGACGCGGTCCGGATCGGCCACGTTCCCGACATTCTCGACCGCGGCACCGGGACGGTTGTCGTCCGCTCGCACAACACCCCGCAGGTCGCCACCGTCATGCTGCGCGACGGCGCGATAACCGTGACCGGTGGCGTCTCCGCGCCGGCCGACGCGACGCTGGTCGTCGACCTCGAAGCCCGCTTCGCGCCCGCGCAGGCCCCGGACGGTGACGCGGAACTGGCCGACGGGACGCTCCGCGCTCTCCGGCCTCCGTTGCCCTCGTGGCGCGAAGCCGCCGAACGCTTCTGGGCGGTGACTCGAGGCATCCGCGGCATTCCCGACGTCCTCGTCGCGGTCGCGCAGGGACCGGACGGCCCCCAGGAGGCCCGGTTCGGTTCGGGCCCGACGGCATACCGCATGGTCGGAACTGTCGACGCGCTCGCAGGGGTGTTCACCGGCGCCGACTACCTCCTCACCTCCCTGGACACCGGCCTGCGGGTCCAGGGAACTCTCTCGCAGCTGTCGGTCATGACGGCCGCCTCGTGGAAGGTTCGCTTCGATGTCTGAGCCCACCCGGCCGGAACCCGACAGGTCCGTACCCACGAGGGCGGTCCGTTTGGAGGCCACCGGTCACGACGGCAGTTTCCTGGGAAAGACCGTGACACCGGCGAAGTTCGCGTCCGGCAAGGAGTCCGGGTTCGCGTTCGCCGACATCCTGTTCGCGATCGACCTGGGTGACGAGTTCGTGTTCGGCGACGCCTTCCCGGACTGGCGCGGCAATCTCTACGACATCTCGATGATCCCGGACATGGACACGCTGGTGCAGTGGAAGCCCGGGCTCGACGCCGTCATCGGTGACTACTGGCTGCGGGACGGACGACCGGTGCCGATCTGCCCGCGGAACATGGTCCGTGGGCTGGTCGAGCGCCTGAAAGCGCTCGGCTACACCGCCACGGTCGCGGTGGAAATCGAAACGACGCTGTTCGAGGAGTCCGTCCAGCAGGCGCGGGCCCGCGGCTACCGCGATCTCACGCCGCTCGGCGGGGCCACCGGCGCCACGTATCACCTGGCGCGGTCGAAGGACTGGGTCGATTACATGGACGCCGTCACCGACCGGCTCGACGAGCTCGGCATCACCTGGGAGGCGTGGACTGACGAGGCGGCCGCAGGCCAGACCGAGTTGAACCTCGCACCCACCGATCCGGTGTCGCTCGGCGACTCCTGGGTGCGTACCAAGCAGGTGATGCGTGAGGTCGCGTTCGAGCAGGAGCGGACGGTGACGTTCATGGCCAAGCCGACCGCCGGGTTCGGGCAGGGCGCGCACATCAACCTCTCGCTGCACCGCGACGGCGAGAATCAGTTCTTCGCACCCGACGGACCGTCCGCGGTGATGCTGCAGGCCGTCGGTGGGCTGCTGGCCACGATGGCGGGAAACACCCTGCTGGCGCTGCCGCAGATCACCTCCTACCGGCGCCTGGTCGACATCAGCGGCCCGCCGACCACCATCTCCTGGGGCGTCAACAACAAGACCGCGGCGGTGCGGGCCATCGTCGGGCATCCCCGGTACTCGCGGCTCGAATACCGGCTTCCGGGCTCGGACGTCAACCCGTACTACGCGCTGGCCGGTGTGCTGGCCGGGGTTGTGGCCGGTATCGAACGGAGGATGCAGGCCCCGCCGCAGGTCGACGATATGGCGTGGTGCCTGCCCGACGACACCGGGGTCGAGCGGATCCCGGACTCGATCACCAAGGCCATCGCGGCGCTGGACGGCGACGAGGTGCTCCGCGACTACCTGGGCGACGAGTTCGTCGACTTCTGGGTGGCGTCGCGCCGGTGGGAATGGATGGAGTTCCACACCAAGGGTGGGGACCCGTACGCCGAACTCTCCGCGTGGGAGTCCCGTCGCTACTTCGAGTTCCCGTGAGCCGCAAACCACTGGTCGGGATCACCGGCCGCCGGTTCCGGCTGGGCTTGATCACCGGAACGGACGACCGCTACGCCACGCCGAGCGTGGACTCGTTCATGTCGGCCTTCGCCACCCGCGTCGCGAAGGCGGGCGGCGTGCCCGTGCACCTGCCTTACGACGCCGACCCCCTGGACGCCTGCGAGTGGATGTCCGGGGTGGTGATCACCGGGGGGCAGGACGTGCACCCGGCCCGGTGGGGCGGCGACACCTCCGTGGTCCGCGATGTCGACCCACGGCTCGATCCCCACGCGCACGACACCGAACGCGACGACTACGAGTTCACCCTGGCCCGCGCCGCCCTCGACCGCGGCCTCCCCCTGTTGGGAGTGTGCCGCGGGATGCAGCTGCTCAACGTCGCACTGGGCGGCACGCTCATCGCGGACCTGCCACCCGGCCCCGTGCCCCACCTGTCGCCGCTGGCCGCGCCCACCGACGGCGACCCCGAGCACCGCGTGAGGTTCGAACCCGGCTCCACGGCCGCGCGGGTCTTCGGCGACAGCGCCGTCACCAACTCGTGGCACCACCAGGCCGTCGACCGATGCGGCACGGGACTCGTCGTCACGGGCCGCACATCCGACGGGGTAGCGGAGGCCGTGGAGGTGCCCGGCGCGCCGATCCTCGGCGTGCAGTGGCACCCCGAGTGGATGGAACGCGACGACCCGGCCATGGCCTGGATCGTCGACGAAGCGAGAAAACGGCAGGAGATCGAGTATGTCCACTGACACGACAACCGTGACAGCGACCAGGGACGGCACACCGCGGCGCCCCGCAGTGCCCCACGACCAGATGGGGGCGACACCCCGGGTGCGCACGGTCACCGGCCTCCTGGCAGGCGGCGCCGCCCAGAGCCCCGGCGCCGAGCTGCTGCGCTTCGGCGACGATTCGTGGACCTACGAGCAGGCCGACGCATCGTCGTCGCGGCTGGCGCACCGCCTGATCGAGGCCGACGGCGTGGCGCCGGGCGACCGCGTCGCGATCATGCTGCCGAACGTCGCCTGGTGGCCGCTCACCTGGTTCGCGGTACTCAAGACCGGTGCCGTCGTCGTGCCAGTCAACTCGGCCTACCGTGCGGCCGATCTGGCGTTCGTGCTGCGCGACTCCGGCGCGAAGGTGATCGTCACCGACGCCGAACACCTCCCGCTGGTACGTGACGTGATCTCCCGCGACGCCGCTCTCACAGGCATCCGCGTCCTCGACGTCGCCGACGCCGCCGGCACGGATTTCCCCGCCACCGCCCCCGACATCGCGATCACCCCGGACACGCTGGCCAACCTGCAGTACACCTCGGGCACCACCGGATTCCCGAAGGCGTGCATGCTGACCCACGACTACTGGACCCGCATCGCCTGGGGCTGTGCCGCGGCCGCCGGCCTCGGCGACGACGACGTGCTGCTCACAGCGCAGCCCTTCTCGTACATGGATCCGCAGTGGAACACGGTGCTCGCCCTGACCGCGGGCGCGCCGCTGGTGGTGCTGCCGCGGTTCTCCGCGTCGGGGTTCATGGCCGACGTGCGGCGCCACCGCGTGACCTTCTGCTACGTCCTCGGATCGATGCCCACGCTGCTGTTCAAGCAGCCGCCCGGCGCCGACGACCGGGACAACCACCTGCGCGCGGTGTTCTGCTCCGCGATCCCCGCAGCGCTGCACGCCCGCCTCGAGGACCGCTGGGGCGCACCATGGCGAGAGCTCTACGGGATGACCGAAAGCGGGATCGACCTGATCAGCCCGCTCGACGACGCCGCGGCCGTCGGGAGCGGCGGCATCGGACGGCCCGTGCCGACCAAACAGGTCAGGATCGTGGACGCCGACGGCGCCGAGGTCCCCGCAGGCACCCCGGGCGAGCTGACGGTGTCCGGCGCGCCGATGATGCTCGGCTACTGGAACCGGCCCGAGGAGACCGCACGGACGCTCCGGAACGGATGGCTGCACACCGGCGACCTCGCCGTCGCCGACGACCGGGGCGAGATCCGCCTGGTGGGTCGCATCAAGGACATGGTGCGGCGCGGCGGGGAGAACGTGGCCAGCGCCGAGGTGGAGGCAGCGCTCGAAACCGATGACCGCGTCGTCGCGGCCGCGGTCGTCGCCGAGCCGGACGAGGTTCTCGGCGAGGAGGTCAAGGCCTTCGTCCAGCTCGCGGCGGGCGGCACGGGCGATCGGGCGATGGCCGAGGCCATCGTCGCCCGGGTCGCGGAGCGGCTCGCGCGGTTCAAAGTGCCGCGATACGTCGAATTCGTCGCGGACTTCCCCCGAACCCCGTCGGAACGGGTGTCGAAGCCCGCGCTCAAGGCCCGGGCGGCCGAAGTCCCCGGCACCACCTTCGACGTGCGCGATCGGACCCCGGCACGCCGCTGCGCATCTCCGGACGCGGCGCAGTCGGACGCGGCAGGCGAACACGTGCTCGTCGACATGATCCGCGATACGGCCGTGATCACGCTGCGGCGCCCGGCGAAGCTCAACGCCCTGACCGTCGAGATGCGCCTGCGCCTCGCCGCGCTCATCCGCGACTACGGCACCGGCGAGCGGGCCCGGGGAATCGTCATCACGGGCACAGGCCGCGCGTTCAGCGCGGGCGAGGACCTCGGCGTGCCGCCGACCACGTTCGCCGAGATGCGCGAGACCTTCGAGACCTTCCACGACGTCACCCGTGCCGTGATCGAGACCAAGGTCCCCGTGATCGCGGCGATCAACGGGATCGCGGTGGGCGGCGCCTCGGAGATCACGCTGTGCTGCGACGCGCGCCTGGGCACTCCGCGGACCGAGTTCTTCCAGCCGGAGAACGCCCGCGGCCTCACGATCTCCAACGCGTCGAGCGTGCTTCTCCCCCGGATCGTGCGTACTCACGCGATGCGGATGGTGCTGGGCTCCGAGCGCGTCGGCGCCGAGGAAGCGCTGCGGATCGGTCTGATCGACCAGATCGTCGAGCCCGATGGCCTGCTGGAACGCGCGATCGACCTCGTCCGCGCCTGGACGCCGGAGGGTGGCAATACCGCCCTGCACCTGGCGCTGTTGCGGCCCTCATCCGAAGAGATCGAACGCGCCTTCGCGTTGGAGGACACCGCGGCCGACGCGTCGTGGAACAGCGGCGCGTTCACCGCGGGGATCACAGGCTTCTGGAACGCCAAGAAACCCGCCGCCGCGACCGGAGAGAACGAATGATCACCACCCGCGCGGCCGTGCTCACGAAGGTGGGCGGGCCCCTGCACCTGACCGACATTCACGTCGATGACCCCGAACCGCGCGAGGTGCGGATCGCCGTCACGCACGTCGGGCTGTGCCACAGCGACCTGCACTACATCACCGGCACCGTCGCCACCGACCTGCCGGTGGTAACCGGTCACGAAGTGGCAGGCATCGTCGAATCCGTCGGCTCGGCCGTGACGGGCCTGCGTCCGGGCGACCCTGTCACCGGCGCGCTCACCCCGTCGTGCGGCGAGTGCGCGAACTGCAACGCGGCCCGTTCGACCCAGTGCCAGCGGCTCGGCGAGATCCGGCGCCGCCCGCGGCCCGCCTACACCTTGCCCGACGGGACGGCGGTCGCCCGGCTCGGCGACCTGGGCGCGTTCTCCGAGCACATGCTGCTGCGCGCGAACGCCGCCGTGAAGCTGCCCGACGGCGTGTCCACCCGGGTCGGCTGCCTGCTGTCGTGCTGCGTCATCACCGGCGTCGGCGCGGTGTTCCGCGGGGCGCGGGTGCGGCCCGGCTCCACCGTGGCCGTGATCGGCTGCGGCGGCGTCGGCTCGGCGATCATCCAGGGCGCGCGGCTGGCGGGCGCGTCCGCGATCGTCGCGATCGACCTCGACGAGCAACGGCTACGCGCCGCGCGCGGCTACGGCGCGACCCACACCCTCAACGGCAGCATCAACGACCTCCCCGCCGCAGTGCGCGCCCTGCTGGGCGACGGCGTCGACTACTCCTTCGAGGCCGTCGGCTCCGCCCGCACCGCGGCTACCGCCCTCGCCGTGGTGCGTCCCACCGGCACCGCGTGCCTCGTCGGCATCGCCCCCGAGGGCACCGAGCTGACTCTGCCCGCGTCCGACTTCTTCTTCAGCGAAAAACGCCTGCTCGGCTCGTACATGGGTTCGGGGCAGGCGCGGGAGGACATCGCCCAGTTCGCCCGGCTCTACCAGCACGGCCGGCTGCTGCTCGACGAGATGGTCACCGAGGTCATCGGCTTCGACCAGATCAACGACGGCTTCGAGGCGATGAAGTCCGGCGAGGTGACCCGCATCGTCGTCGCCATGCCGACCTGTTCCGACAACCCCACCGCGGGAGAGGCCTCATGAACGCCACGACGCAGACAACGTCACTCGCGCAGCCGGTGAGCTACATCGCCGGCGAGTGGGTGCGCTGCCAGACCCTCGACACCTGGAACGTCGACCCGAACACGGGTGAACCGGTCCACCGCATGGTGACCACCTCGCCCACCGACCTGGAGCGCGCGCTGCAGCACGCCCAGCACACCTACGATGCCCTGGACTGGGCCGGCGACGACTTCCGGCTTGAACGGGCCGAGGCACTCGAACGGGTCGCGGCGAACATCGAGAAGCGGCTCGAGGAGATCGCCCGCACCGACGCGATCACCAGCGGCACGGCGATCACCGCCACCCGCAAGCTCGCCGCGTTCCTCCCGGCCCGGATCCGGGGGGCCGCCGCCGAGGCCCGTGGGATCCCCCGGGTCACCGCGCTCGCCGCCGGAGGGCGCGACGTCCGGCTGCACCGGGTGCCCTGGGGGCCCGCCGCGATCCTCACCCCGTGGAACGGCCCCAGCTTCATCCCGGCGGCGAAGGTGGCCAGCGCGGTGGCGTCGGGGTGCCCGGTGCTGCTCAAGCCGTCCGAGCACGCTCCCGCCAGCGCGCAGGTGATCGTCGAGTGCTTCGTCGACGCCGGCTTGCCCGCGGGCGTGCTGCAGCTCGTACACGGCACAGGCAGCGTCGGCGCCGCGCTCACGGGCGACCGGCGGGTGAAGGTGGTGTCCTTCACCGGCGGCCCGGGCGCCGGGCGGGCCATCGCCCGCGCCGCGGCCGAGGACTTCAAGGTCCTCCAGCTCGAACTCGGCGGCAACAACCCCGTGCTCGTGCTCGATGACGCCGACCTCGACGTCACCGCCGACGGCATCCTCACCGGCATGACGACCCTGAACGGCCAGTGGTGCGAGGGGCCGGGCAAGGTCCTGGCACCACACCGGCTGGTGCAGCCGCTGCGGGAGGCCCTCGCGGAGCGCATCGCGCGGCTACGGATCGGGCACTCGCTCGGCGAGGAATCCGACATCGGCCCCCTCTCCAACGAACCCCACTACCGGAACCTGATTCAGCGGATCGAGGATCTACGCGGGCTCGGTGCCGAGATCGACCAGCCCGGGGAGCTGCCCGGGCTGGCAGGCTTCTTCCTGTCTCCCACGATCGCCACCGGGTCCGACCCGGACCGGACGACCGCCGAACTGTTCGGGCCGGTCATCTCCTTGCACGGCGTGGACTCCGACGAAGACGCGCTGCACGCCGCCAATGCGCACCCGTCGGGCCTGGACGCCTACGTGTTCGGCACCGACACCGACCACGCGATCACCATCGGCGCCCGGATCATCTCCGGCGAGGTGCGGGTCAACGGCGCGAAGCTCGCCGATCTCGGCGACGACTCCGCCCAGAGTTTCTGGGGCCCGTCCGGCATCGGCGGCCACGGCCCGGCCGAATCGGTGCGGGTGTTTTGCGGGGATCGGGTCGTCGGTGTCGACTCGCCGGATCTGCCGATGTGATCGGCGCGGGAGACAAACGAAGTCCATCGCGGGCCGGGAGATGCCCGGTTTCAATCCCGCAATTGGACGAGCATGAGGGCCGCGACCACGCTCGCGGCATTGTCGGCGAGCGGCACCGGCAGCAGCTGATCGGCGCGGGCCAGCCGTCGCTCGATGGTGTTGCGGTGCGTGACCATCCGCTCCGCGGCAGCGGAGCCGTTGAACCGCTCTCGGACGTAGGTCAGCACCGTTTGCCGCAGCACCGGATCGGCGGTCGCGAGATCGCCCAGAGTGTCGGTCACGAACTGATCAGCCTGCGCCATGTCCGCGGTGAGCACCGACACCAACGCGACGTCCTCGTACCGGACGATAGGGCGCGCCGAGCCCAGCCGCGCCAGTAACCGCTGCGCGGCGGAGGCCTCCATGTGGCTACGCCGGAAACCGTCGAGATCCCGCCCGCAACGTCCGAACGCCACATGGATTCCCGGACGGCCTGCCAGGGCGGACTCCGCCGCCTCGGCCGACGGGACGATGTCCGACCGGACCCACACCCACAGCGCGGTCGCGCTCGCGTTCAGGGTGAACCGGCACGAGGCTCCGCAGATCCTCATCACCGCCTCGGCGGCGGCGTCGAGCCCCGCGGCCTCGGCGGCGGAGTCGCTCCAGAGGATCGCGGCGACGTGACTGCCCGTCAGCGCGTACCCGAGACGTGACTCGGCCAGCGCCCGGCCGATCGGCGCGCCTTCGAGCAAGAGCTGGACGGTGGCGTGCCGCTCAGCGCTGGCGCCCCGTGCGAGGTCCGCCCGCTCGTGCTCGACGTACTCGTCGAGCGCCGCGATCGAATCGTCGATGAACGTCGCCATCGACCGTTCGGACACCTTCATCAAGTCGCGGAGCTCGTCGACGACAGTGGTCGCCGCGAAACAGGCGTCGACCCACAGCTCCCACGCCCCATGCTGGGCGCCCCGCCATGAACCGAGGTCGTGCATGTCCAGGCCCCGTCGCACCAGGTCGCGCGCGAACTGCAGGACCTCCGGGTCGACGCATGGCCCGACTCGCGCCCCAGGATCCTGCAAGACGGCCGACAGCCAATGCCTGAAGTAAGCCTTGCCCATGTGACGGTCGGCCGCCGCGAACTGCGGGTCATCCAGCAGTTCGCGGTACTCGGCCTCGCGGTGAGCAGCGGCCACCACCTCCTCGACCGCCACGCCCGCCGAAGCCAGAAGGCACTCGGCGATGTCCCGCATCAGCTCAGCGGTGCGTCGGCTCGGTCGCGGCCATCGTGACTCCACTGCCGCACTGTAGCGCCACACGACGCACCGCTCATCCAGCTCCGTCAGCACAACCGAGCGCCGATCTCTCGATCGATACCCATTAGAGCAACTGCTACCGGGACCCGTTCACGGCGCTGATTGTCCGGATGGCAACGGGTACGTGGTGGTCTCGGGGCGGGCCAAGCTGGGTGTCAGTTCGAGGGCTGCGGCGATCGCGGTCGCGAGAGCGCGGCCGTAATCGGTGAGTCCGGCCATCGGGTGGGGTGGGCTGGCACGGTGCACGAGCTGCTGGCCGAGTTCGCGTTCGAGTCGCCGGATGTCGCTGGCGAAGGTTTTCGGATCGATCCCCAGCTCGGCGGCGGTGGCGCGCATCGTCGGGTGGTCGCGGAGGTGAACGAACGCGACCAGGCGTTTCCAAGGGCGTGTGCCGGTCAGGACCGGGCGGAGGTCGGGCGGGATCGCCGTGGTCGGGTAAAGAGTGCTGCGGTGCCCGTGCGGCCCGGCGGCGCGCACGGGTAGTTCGTAGCGGCGACACCAGCTCAGGATCGTGTTCGCGTGCAGGCCGAGCTGGGCACCAAGGTCCTCGGAGCTGCGGCCGCGGCGCACGTACTGCTCGCGCAACCAGCGTTTACTGATGCCCGGTGGTGGTTTCTTCGGATCGCGCAACGTGATGTCGTAGGCGACGGCGAGCATAGTGATGCGGCGCCGGTTCACCTGGTAGCGGGCAGCGAGCGCGGTAAGGGACCAACCTTCGTCAAGGTAGAGGCGGCGGAAGGTTCCAGCGGGCAGCCGGTCGCGCAGCTGAGCGCCGATGTCCTGGTCGCTTCTCGTGTCGCGCGGGTGATGCTTGAGCAGGTACCGGGCGGAGTCGAGTGTCATGCCCGCCTGTGTCGCGGCTTGGCCCAGCGGCAGGTCCGCGTCGAGCAATGCGATCAGCGTCTGCCTGGGCAGGTTGTCCGGGTCGGGACCCGGCAGGCCCAGGCCATCGGCCAGCTCGTGTGGGGGCTGCCAGCTCACGGGTTCGTCGATGCCGTGGTCGGCAAGGTAGTCGGAGGCGATCAGGTCGAGTTCGGCTACCAGGCGTGCGGTGAGCAGGATCGGAAAGTTAGCGAAGGCATCACGCTGGGCCTTGGTGCCTGGGCGGTAGTGCGAGGGCGCGGCGGTGGCAGGCTGGCCGCTGAGGGTTTCGAACAGCAGGCAGCGCATCGAGCGCAACGTGCCGGTGTTGCGGCGGAATCCGGTGCGGGCCAGCAGGGTCTCCCAGCGTGGTTCTGGCAGCAGGCCCGTGTAGTCGAGCGCGCGCCGGCGCGCGTAGTCGATCGGCGTGCCGTTCTGGTCGAGATAGCGGGCGACGCGGGCCAGTGCGGCGCGCTGGGCGTCCCACAAAGGCTCGGTGACGAGGCGGTGCAACGCCTGGGCGACATAGGGATTCGAGGCGTCGGAGTTGAGCCGGACGATGGTTCTGGGGATCGACAGGTCAGTGCCGCTGGACAACGTCAGGCAAGCGAACGCGCCCCGCATCAGCCGGTGAACGCTCCACGACGGCGCGAGACGCAGGGTCCACCACGGCCAGAATCCGGCCGGGACGGCAGCGGACCGGTCGCGGTCCGGACAGTGCTGGACGTTGCCGAGCAGGTCATGGCGATGGCCGGACGGGGTACGGGGCCGGGCAGTGCGCGCCTGCGACGGTAACGGTGGGCGCGGGAACAGGGTGCGGCGCGCACGCTGCAGCGTGTCGGTGAGCATCGTGCTGATCGATCGCTGTGGGCCATTGTCGTACGGGGCGACCAACCGTCGGGCCGTGATGCCGGGCGCGGGCAGGGCGGCGAGTGCCGCGGCGGCGGCTGCGGCATCTGCCTTGCCCAGCACCGCCATTGCGCGGGTCACGGCCACGGCAGCGTGCACCGCGTGGCCAGGGCCAGAGTCAGCACCGTGGTGGGCGGTGCCAGCTTCGGGCAGCGAGGCCTGGTAGACGTCGGTGAGGTCACCGAGCACGGGATCGGCGGCGCGTGGCACTGCGGCGGCGCCCAGGATCCGGGTCGCGAGCACGGCCAGATCGGTGAACACCTGGTCAGCTGGGGTCGCGGCGTAGAGGCCAAAAGTCGCGGTGCCGGTGGTGAACATCGTGTCGACCAAGCGCTGCACAGCCAGCACCGCGTGCCCGCCTGCGAGTTCGTGCGATGCGCTCGCAGTGAGATCGGCACCACAGCGTTCGTGGGTGCGGCTCGCGGTCACCGGTCGAGCACCACACCGCGAGGCCAGCGGGAGGTGCAGCAAACCGGCACCGGGGCGCGGGATCTGTCCACAGCCCAGGCAGCGGTCGACGAGCAGGCACCGGTGTCTCACACACGCGAACGACCAACCCAGCCGCCACCGCAACTGCCACCGCCCACCGGTCTCGGTGAGACAGAGCGGGCAGAACCACGTTCCCCGCCGGCGGGTCCACGCGTGGTACGGCACCAGCCGCCGGGTCGCAGGGTCCGTACGAAGCACGCCGTTGTAGTGCTCGAGCGTCATCGTTTGCAACGTCGAGACGGGCACACCGGTCGCCCTGGCCACCTGGGTGGCCTCGTCGTCCCGCAGGACGACCGCGAGCCCTGTAGTGCTGCCGCGGAGGGTGGTGATGTCGAGCCCGAGGGCGGGCAGCAGGTCGCGGGCGGGTGTGGCCAGTCTGCGCGAAAGCGCCGCCAGCCACGAGTCCATGCCCTCGCCGGGCACCGGCTCGACGCGCACCGGCAGGCAACGCGGCACTGTCACGACGTGGCCGCACGACGGCGGGCACCGGCAGCCGGGCTGGTGATCGCCGTGGTGAGACGTCGCGCGGTGAAAGCGGCTTCGAGTTCGCGGCGGCCGTTCTCCGCTGCGGCGTCGTTCTTCACGCTGTCGAGGACGGTCTGGTCGAGGCGTTCAGCGCCGATGCGCACGGCCCACTGACAGCCGCGGTTGATCAGTGTCATCAGCGACCCGATGTGCCCGGTCGACCGCGCGAACAGGTAGTCGGACAGGTCATCGGCCAGCATGCCCGGCCGTGCATCGGCGAGCACCAGGCGCTGCTCGATCGCGGGCAGAATCGCGCGCCACTGCCGCCGGTGTACGGCGTTGTCGACCAGGAATGGCCCCATCCCGAGCCGGGTGGTGCGGCGGCCGATCTGCGCCAGGACCGGGTCGCTGGCGGCGTCGGCTTCGTCGAGCAGGCCCCGGCGGGCCAGACCGACGCCGATGAAGATCAGGGTGACCGGGTACTCGTTGGCGATGTACTTGAAATGGTTGCTGATCTCCACGCCGGAGTTGGCGCGCCACCGTAGGAAGTGCAGGTCGTCGACGATCAGCAACCGGACGTGGCAGCTGACCATGCAGTCCAGAGCGCGGGTGGCGTACTGGCTGGCGGTGCCACGGCCGATTCCGGGATGGGCGAAGAACTCCAGCATCGCCCGGTTGAAGTCCTTCAGCCCGGTGTTGCCGGTCAGCCCGACCCGGCACACCGGCCACCGCTCGTGGCCCTCCGAGGTGAGGGAGCCGTGCTCGGCGATCTCGCGCAGGTGGAACCGCTTCGCGAAGGCCAGCACCGAAGTGGTCTTGCCCAGACCGGGGAATGCGTCGATCGCGACCGCCCCCTTGGCCTTGTCTCCGTCGTGGGCGTTGCTGTCCACGATGTCCCACAGGTCGTCATGCAGCTCGGCCAGCTGCGGTGTCCGCAGCGGACCGAGGTTCGCGTGCCACTCCCGGCGGCTCCGGTCGTAGCTCGCGCGCGCCTGGTCACCGAGAGCGCGGATCTGCTTGCGTGACAACAATTCCGGCCGGGTTCGCGCGGGGGCGTCGACGAACTGCTGCCAACCTTCCTTGCGCGCGAGCGTGAGGTTGTCCAGCCCGGCCGTGCTCACACGTCCTCCAGCGCGTCGGCGTAGAAGTCTCCACTCCCGGCCGCGAGTTCCTCGACGTCGTCGTCACCCATCTCCGGTTCGTCGTCGTCGGCGTCGACAGGCGCGGCCGCGAGCACACGCGCGACCGAGGGCAGAGCTGCGACCGCGGGCTCGGTGGCGGGAAGGTCGAGGGCTGCCTGATCCCGCGCGAGACGCAGCGCGATCCGCCGTTCGGCGAGGCTGCGGCCGAGTCCTGCGTTCCAGCGCTCCAGCAGGTCGGCGACCGCGACCTTGTCGTCGGGATAGGTGTAGCGCGATGCCGCGAGCTTGCTGGCGTGGTCACGGTTCCGGGTCGTGATCCCGGTTATGGACAAGACGTTGCCGACGATCGTGGCCTGTTTGGACACCACGTTGCGGCGGATCGGTGGCGTTCCGACGTATGCGTTGACAGACAACGAAAAAACGGTGTCGGTCGATCATGTCGCGTCGATCGCGGTCCGCAACCCCGACATCGTCGAGGTCGGCCGGCACTACGGGATGACGATCCGCACCTGTGTTCCGGCGGACCCGCAGTCCAAGGGCGGGTCGGAGGCGACGGTGCGGATCGCGAAAGCGGATTTGGTGCCCACCGACACCAATCTGCTGGACGCCTACCGCAGTTTCGGAGACTTGGAGACAGCCTGCCGCGAGTTCTGTGAGCAGGTCAACGACCGGCCTCATCGCGAGACCCACCGGCGCCCGGTCGAGGCGCTCGCGGAGGAACAAACCCGGCTGCATCCGTTGACCCGTAAGCCTTTCACCGTCGCGTTCGGCACCACCCGGCGGGTCAACTGGGACGGCACCGTCTCGGTTGAGGGGGTGCGGTATTCGGTGCCGCATCTCCTGGTCGACACCCGGGTCTGGGTCCGTTTCCACGGCGACGACCTGATCGTGACCGCGATCGACGAGAACGGCCCGTCCGAGGTCGCCCGGCATGCCCGCTCGACACCGGGGAACCCATCGATCCAGGATGAGCACTACCCGCCGCGGCCCGATCATCACGGCGACCGCGCGCCGCGGGCCACCTCGCCGGAGGAAGCCGCGTTCCTGGCGCTGGGCAGCGGCGCGGCGGCCTGGTTGACCGAGGCCGCGGCCACCGGCGTCCGCCGGATCCGCCCGAAGATGGCCGAAGCGGTCACCCTGGCCAAGCTGCACCCGGCCGCCGAGGTCGACCAGGCACTCGGGATCGCGGCGATCGCCGGCCGGTTCGCCGAGAATGATCTGATCCGCATCCTGACCCATCACACCGGCCGCGACACCACCGAACCCTCACGGGCCAGCGAGGACCACAGCCTGCAGCCAGGCACCTCCGCCTGGTCGAACTTCGGCCTCCCCACCCGCGGCCTCGCGACCAGCGACAACGACCCTGAAAGCGATCACTGATGACCTCTGGACTCCGCATCGCCGGCTCCGCCGGCGACCCTCTCGCCGAAGCCGTCGCACTGACGAAACGGCTGAAGCTGCCGCACCTGCGGCGCGCGTTGACCGACCTGATCCCGACGGCGAAGGCGCAGCGCTGGGACCCGGCCGAGGTCGTGAGGGTGCTGCTCGCGGAAGAGGCCGCCGGTCGGGACGCGGCGAACCTGCGGACCCGCCGCAAACGCGCCGCGTTCCCCGCGGGCAAGACCTTCGGCGACTGGGACGAGCAAGCCTCGTCCATCGCGCGGCCGACGCAGGACTCGCTGAAAACACTGGAATGGGTGCGGAACAAGGAGAATCTCTGCATCTGTGGTCCATCCGGGACCGGCAAATCACACTTCTGCGAAGCGCTGGGCCAGGCCGCGATCGAAGCCGGGCTGACCGTCGCCTGGTTCACCATCGAAGACCTCGGCGCGCTCGTCCGCCGGCACCGGGTCGACGACTCCATCACCCGCGCCCTGGCCCGGCTGATCCGCACAGACCTGATCATCATCGATGATATCGGCCTGCTGCCGGTCAGCCCCGACGCCGCTGAAGGGTTCTACCGGCTGGTCGACGCCGCCTACGAACGACGGGCGCTGGCCGTGAGCTCGAACCTGCACCCCTCCGGATTCGACGAGATCATGCCGAAAACCCTGGCCACCGCCACAGTCGATCGGCTCCTGCATCACGCGCATGTCGTTGTCACACAAGGTGACAGCTTCCGGCTGGCTCAGGCCACCTCCGGACAGGGGGTGAGACCGCTGCACTGACCATCAGATCCACCAGGCGGGGACTTATCTGGCCGCCGGTGGGGACATCCAACTGGCCGCCAGCGGGGACAACATCTGGCCGCCTACGGGGAGAACAAACTGGCCATTGACAGTCGCCAACCGGTCGTCCCGCGGTCTGATCTGGGGTTCTTCGGCTGTGACCGGGTTCTTGTGGTTTTACAGGTGAATGCCCACGGCGCCATGGAGGTCAAGGGGCGGGTAGTTCGCCGGGTGAGGTGCCGAACAGCCAGCGGTTTCCTTCTGGGTCTTGGAGTTCGCAGTCGCGGGTGCCATGCGGGGTGTCGTAGGGCTCGCGGACCACGTCGGCTCCGGCGGCGATGGCACGGAAGAAGAGCGCGTCGGGATCGGGTTCGACGACGTAGCACCGAATCGGCGTCATGGGCATCCGCTGTCGTGGATCGACGTAGTCGTTACCGTCCAAGCCCAGCATGATGCCACCACCGCGAGGACCGGCGAGTTCGGCGTGAACGAGTTGCCCGGTGCGCCCGGGATGGCGGCCCCAACCCGGAAACCGAATGCCTCTTCGTAGAAGTCGATCAAAGTGCGAAGGTCACGGCATCGCAGGGTGGGCCAGAATCTGGGGGCCGACCGGGGTGAGCCCGGCCGTGCTGCTTGTCGTCATGAGGACCAGACGCTACGAGGCGACTCCACTGCGGGGAAGACCTTGACCTGGTGGCAACCGTCACACAATTTCACTAAGCTAGTTAGTGACTTATCTAGTAGTCTATCTGTCATGACTTCCTCTGCTCGCGCGTCTCGTCTCGCCGACATGCCGCCCGCCACCGGGCCGGACCACTTGTCTGGCCGGCGACCGGTCGAGTCCCCTGGCGTGGGCAACGCGGTGATGGAGCGTCTGCAAGAGGTAGGAGTGCTGACGCGGGTGGTCGAGCAGCGGCTGAGCGGCGCACTGGGGATCAACGCCACCGACCTGGCGGCGATGGAGCACCTCACGACCGACGGACCGCTGACCGCCAAGGACCTCGCAGACAGGCTGCGGGTCTCGACCGCGGCGAGCACGCACATCGTCGACCGGCTCGAGAAGGCCGGGCACATCGTCCGCCGCCCGCACCCGACCGATCGCCGCAAGGTGATGGTCGAGCCGGTCGCAGACTCGATGGACCGGCTCTTCGGTCATCTGCATCCGCTGCTGCGCGGCGTGGAGGGCCTCGTCGAAGCGCTGGCTCCCCGCGACAGGGATGTCGTGGAGGCCTTCCTGGCCGGAGTCGTGCAGATCTACACGGACACGGCGGATTCCTTCCCCCAGGGCTGACATCTCGCCGCGGCAGGCACGCCGCCACACCTACCCCACCCGGGGTGCGTTCGTTCCGCGCGAATGGCCCCCGGCGTACGAACGCGCCCTGAAACGGGCGCTATCACCAGAATCCGGAGAAAATCATGGCTGTATCAGAGAAGAAGATATCGCCGAGGGCGGTGTGGTGGCTGCTGGCCACGGTGCTCGTCGTCGAGCTGATGGATCTGCTCGACTCGACGATCGTCAACGTGGCGGGCCCGTCGCTGGAAAAGTCGCTGGATTCGAGTCCGGTCGGTTTGCAGTGGGTGATCGGCGGCTACGCCCTGACTCTCGGCGCGGGCCTCGTGCTGGGCGGGCGGCTCGGCGATCGCTACGGACGCCGCCCGATGTTCCTGTTCGGGCTCGTGGCCTTCACTCTCGCGTCGTTGCTGTGCGCGATCGCGCCGAGCATCGAAACGCTGATCACCTTCCGGCTGGTCCAGGGCGTGGCGGGGGCGATGATGCTGCCGCAGGGCCTCGGCATCCTGCGCGACAACCTGGCTCCCCGCGATCTCACCAAGGCCCTGGCGATCTTCGGGCCGGTGCTGGGGCTCGGCGGTGTCCTGGGCCCGGTACTGGGTGGCGCGCTGGTCGACTGGGACCTGTTCGGTCTCGGCTGGCGCCTGGTGTTCCTGGTCAACGTCCCGGTCGGTCTCGCGGCGTTGGTGTTCGCCTGGCGGCTGGTGCCCCGCGGCGTCGGGACCAGGACCCTGCGCGTGGACGTCGTCGGAGCCGTGTTCGTCGCCGCCGCGTCCGCGCTGCTGGTCCTTCCGCTCAACGAGGGACAGGCCGCGGGATGGCCGTTGTGGACGTGGCTTTCGCTGTCCGCCGCCGCGCTCGGCTACGTCGGATTCGCGCTGTGGCAGCGCCGGGTCGTGCGCTTGGGCCGCGATCCGCTGGTCACCCCGGCCCTGTTCGGCAAACCCGCGTTCACCGTCGGGCTGGTCGCGGTCGCGTTGTTCTTCGGCGGCATGATCGGCACCCAGCTGGTGTTGACGTTCTTCCTGCAGATCGGCCAGGGGTTCACCGCCGGACAGGCCGGGCTGGGCAACCTCCCGGTCGCACTGGGAACCGCCGTCGGCGGCACGATCAGCGGAGGCCTGCTCGCCGCCAAACTCGGCCGCCGGGTGCTGCAAGCCGGAGCCATCGTCCAGCTCGCCGGTGTCGCCTGGCTGTGGCTCGCCCTTGCCGACACCACCGACTTCACGATCTGGCAGATCGTGCCCGGCAGCACCGTCGCCGGCATCGGCTCGGGAATCGTGATCGCCGCGGTGTTCAACACCGTGCTCGGTGCCGTCGACAACGATGAGGTCGGCTCCGCCTCCGGCGTCCTGTCCGCGGTCCAGTCCATCGGCGGCTCGGTCGGTGTCGCGGTGTTCAGCACCGTGTTCTTCGCCGGCGCCCTCAGCGGCGCGGTCACCGAGAGCTTCCGTGACGCCCTCGTGGTCCAGGCGATCGTCATCGGACTGTTCCTGCTCATCTCACCGCTGTTCCCCCGACGCGCCCGCCCCGACGACGCGGACCTCGCCGCCGATACCGACACCACGACACCGGCGGACATCGTGGACGCGGACACCACGCTGGCGAGCGCCGCGCCAGCGGCCCACACCGCCGACGGCTCCCGCTGATCATGAGCACCGCACCGGTGCCCATGATCAGGCCCCGCCACCGCTTCGCGAGGAGGACACCCATGTCCCGCACCATCCTGATCTCCGGCGCCAGCATCGCTGGACCCGCACTCGCCTACTGGCTCCACCAGCACGGCATGACCGCGACCGTGATCGAACGCGCACCGGAACTACGCCCTGGCGGGCAGACCGTCGACCTGCGCGGCGCCGGCCGCACCGTCATCGAACGGATGGGCCTCGAACAGGCCGCCCGCGACCGCGTCACCCACGAGGAGGGAATGCACTTCGTCGACGGCCGCAACCGGATCCGCGCGTCATTCGGCACCGATTCCCTTGATGGCGACGGGTTCGTCACCGAACTGGAACTCCTGCGCGGCGAACTCGCCGGCCTGCTTCACCAGCACACCCGAGACGATGTCGACTACGTCTTCGGCGACGAGATCACCGGGCTGACCGACACCAGCGACGGCGTGGACGTCACCTTCCGCAACGGCGCGGACCGGCGATTCGACCTCGTCATCCTCGCCGACGGCCTCCGATCCCGAACCCGGGACCTCGTCTTCGCCGACATCGCCCGCACCCGCTCGTTCGGCCTCTACACCGCCTACTTCACCATCCCCCGCGCCGCGTCCGACGGCCGCTGGGCCCGCTGGTACAATGCCCCCGGCCGCCGCGTCGTCCTCCTACGCCCCGACAACCAAGGCACCACCCGCGCCTCACTGCCCTTCCTGTACCCGCAACGCGGGCTCGAACGGCTGCAAGCCCCTGCACAACAGGACTTCCTTCGCCGCCACTACGCCGACGCCGGCTGGGAAACCCCACGCGTGCTCGACACCATGGCCGACTCCCCGGACTTCTACTTCGAATCCATCGGCCAAATGCATCTCAAGAAATGGTCACGCGGCCGCATCGCAGCCGTCGGCGACGCCGCCTACTGCGCCTCACCGCTCAGCGGCATGGGCACCAGCCTCGCTCTCGTCGGCGCCTACATCCTCGCCGGCGAACTCAGCCGACACACCGACCACAGCGACGCCTTCCACGCCTACGAAAACCTCATGCGCCCCTACGTCGCACAAGCACAGAAAGTCCCCTGGATCGCACCCCGGCTGGCCTCCCCGAAAACCCGCACCGGCATCCAACTCCTCAACACCATCGCAAACCTCGCCACCAACCCCAAAATCAGCCGCCTCGCCACCCGATTCACCAACCCACCCTCAGACGCCATCAACCTCCCCACCTACCCCCACACCCAGCCGACCCCGCCCTGAACACCGCACGACCCACCCCCCCATAGGAC
>NZ_JPLW01000008.1:250765-277064 GCF_000754115.1 Amycolatopsis sp. MJM2582 | reverse complement strand
GCCCTGAACCCCGCACGACCCACCCCCCCATAGGACGGCGCCCCGCCCCCACCAAAGCGCCAGTGGCACAGCATCACTGCGCCACGTGACCGATGTGACGCCCCTCGGCCCAGGAGCCCCTCGACGCCCAGTCACCCGTCCCCAGTTCGGCTGGCACCTGACCTCGGCGATGACTACTCTGCCTAAGCTGTGCACGTGACCCGGCAGCGGTTGACGTCGATCGAGATCGAGGGATTCACCTCGATCCGTTCGGCGCGCGTCGAACTGGGCGCGATGAACGTGCTCATCGGCGCGAACGGCGCGGGCAAGAGCAACTTCGTCCAGGCCTTCGAGCTGCTGGGCAGGATCAGCGAAGATCTGCTGAACCTGTTCGTGGGACGCAACGGTGGCGCGTCAGTGCTGATCAACGATGCCGCCGACACCCTGCGGATCAGCCTCAAACTGGAGGCACCGCCCAACAGCTACCAGGCCCATCTGGTGGCGGCACCGGGCGAAGAACTGATCTTCGACGAAGAGGTGATTTCGTACCACGGCCCGGGCCATGAACAGCCTTGGACGAAATCGATCGGACGCGGGCACCGGGAAAGCCGCCTCAACGACGTCGTGGAGGAACGCGGAAGCAACTCGGTGGCTTCGCACATCACCGAGTTGCTTCAGGGCTGCCGCGTCTATCACTTCCACGACACCAGCGTCGACGCGCCGGTGAAACGCCTTTCTCCGACGGCGGACGACCTCGCTCTCCGTGCGGACGCGGGGAACATCGCCGCGGTCCTGCTGCGGCTCCAAGTCAGCGAGGACCGGGCGGACAAGGCGGCGTATCGCCGGATCGTCGGTGCCATCAGGCTGGTCGCCCCGTTCTTTCGCGACTTCGTCCTCCAACCCGACAGCACCGATCGCATTTTGCTTCGTTGGCATCGGCAGGGCTCGGAGACGGTTTTCTCGGCGAACCAGATGTCCGACGGAACCCTGCGTTTCGTCTGCCTGGCCACGCTGTTGCTCCAGCCGGAGCTTCCCGCGCTCGTGGTGCTCGACGAACCCGAACTCGGGTTGCATCCGATGACCATCGTTCAGCTAGCGGACATGCTGCGATCCGCCTCGACCCGTAGTCAGGTCCTAATAGCAACGCAGTCGGTAACGCTGATGAACCAGTTCTGCGCCGACGACCTGATCGTCGTCGAGCAGTGGAACGGCGATTCTGTATTCACCCGGCCCAACAAGGCCGCTCTGCAACCCTGGCTCGGCGAGTACTCGCTCGGTGAACTCTGGGAGAAGAACATCATCGGCGGACGACCAGGACCGATGGGCAGCGTTCTTGATCCCCAGTGAGGACCACGCAGGCTTGTCGCACACGAAGGCTGGATGAACATCCACATCGCTGACGCCCGCCGCAGCGAGATCCTAGCCGCGACCGCCGCCGGTCTCACCCGGCCACCTACCGAACATATCGCTAGGTAAGGTAACCAGCCCCAGGCAGCCGGTGCCGCCGCCCAGCTCGCTGACACAGTCTCCAGATCGAGTCGTAGGCGGCAACCCGGCGGCGCTGCGGTACGGCGGTGGTCACGAAGCGGGGTTACCGCCTACGACTCGACCAGCGTGGAGCAGCCGCCCAGGCCGGGCGGCAGCGGCTCATGGGGCGTCGCGATATGCGCGCCGATTCGGGCCACCGGATCGTGTTCCCTCCGATGTTCTGGATGTCCACTTTCCCGTCCCGCTGACACCTCAAGGAACCCTGAATCGGCGGGATCATCAGGCAGATCGGTGACGCGGATGAGTACCCACGTGGGCATATGAGGTTCTCCCCAGGAGGCTCGGGAGACCAGTAGAAATGTACGGCGGTCATAGCCACTCACAGTGCCTGGCTCCCCTCCAGCTCTTCGGCGGGCAACCTGACACCTGTCAGCGGCAAAATTCGGAACATGCGGAATGGTCAGTCAGCCGCACCAACCGACGTTCCATCGGTCGATCTGGTATGAGGTCCCGCCACCGCCCCAGAGCCTGGCCCAGATCCGCTGCCCGCCGAAGTCCATCACGTCATAGAGCCCCTGCCCGGCATTGGACCACCTCAAGATCGCGCCGTGCCACCACAATGGCGTGTTGTCCCGTGTGATGCATTGGTAGAGCGACTGCGCACCAGCGACCTTCGTTTCGGCTGCCAGAGGCCTCGCCGGCTTTACACTGACCGCTGCCGAAGAATCCGACGCCGCGGCCACACTGACAGGCTTCTCCGCTGCCGCCGCTACTGGCGTGGCGACTGACGTAACTGCGCACGCCAGCGCTCCCGCCGCCGAGAGTGTCGCGATAAACCGCGCAGCTCGCAGATTACGAGAACCGTTGCCCATAGCAATTCCTCCCAAGAGACGACTGAATACGGGGAGGACCGACGACGACACAAACCAGGCAATGACCGCTTTGTCGGTCACACAACGCGCCGACGCCACCTGAAATAACATGAGGGAGCCCGGGAGACGGCGCCCTCCCCTGGAACCGTCTCCCGGACTACGGCGCCCACCAGGGGGTAGAGGAGGCGCCGCTTCGAAGGCCTGGAGCACCGTCCCGAACGGGTAACTCCGTAACGACCTTCTAAGCCCAGTGTGCCTACAACTCGCCAGAGCGTCAACTTTCCCAGACGATTTGTTGATATACCACCTAAAGTAACCATGTGACTACTATTAGTACATCCACGAAATACGACTGTCCTATGCATCGAGTCATCCAGTGGTCAGGCGGCATCGGCTCCTGGGCAACGGCCGAACTCGCAGTGAGATAACACCTCGACGACGAGGTCACACTGCTCTTTGCTGATGTGTTGATTGAGGACAGCGATCTGTACAGGTTAATGCCGATGCTGTAGCGAGGCCGGGGATTCCCATCACTCGGGTTTGCGACGGCCGCACCCCCTTCGAGCTGTTCAGGTCCGGCCGGTTTCTCGGAAATGCTCGGATCGCGCCGTGCTCCCGTACCCTGAAACAACTTCGGTGTAGGCGATGGCTCGACGACCAACCCGATCCGGCGAACACTGTCCTTTACGTGGGACTCGAGCCATCCGAACGCCGCCGGGTTCCCGGGATCGCGGCCGGCTGGAAGCCCAGGCGCGTCGAATTCCCGTTGCTACACCACACATCTGTCACCAAAGACGACCTTCTCGCCTGGTGCCGGGCGAGCGGGCTGACACCGCCTCGGCTGTACCGCCTCGGCTTCTCACACAACAACTGCGGTGGCCTGTGCGTCCGTGCAGGGCAGGCGCACTGGCACCGGATTGCGCGAGTTCCCCGACCGCTTTCAGTGGTACGAGCAGCAGGAGCATCGGTTCCGAGCTGAACATGGCGACGTCGCGATCCTCAAAGGTCGGCACCGCGGCCGGACATCGCCACTTCCCTTGCAGCAACTACGCGCGGAGGCCGGCATGGCCGGAGTTCGTCCCAGCGCGCCGGTCGACGAAGGCGATGGCGATCTTGCCCGCTATATGCGGGTCCTAGGTCTCGTCGAACTGCCACGAGACCGACGCCGCCGACTCGCCGTCGCCCGACCCTAGCGCCGAGTCCACCAACCTCCTCAGCTGCTGGGCATCGCATTTCTGAGCCCAACCGGACTCTGTTTGGCTTCGCGCGCAACAACTTTTGAAACCTCGGGCAGCTCGCGTATGCCGCAAATAGATCGATGAGCAGGATTAACGCCTCGTGTGTGTACGAGGTGGACACGGCATTCAAGCAGACCCACCCGCGGCGGCCGGCCGCGGAGTATCAAGCCATTGACGTCGACAGGCCGCCGCGGGTGCGCCTGCTTAGAGACCGCTTCGTCCACCTCGCACACCCACCAAGGCGGTTTCCGTGGTGTCGCAGCGGCGCGCTGGGGTCCCGTCACACGATCCGAACCCCACGGACAGGACACAAGAATTCTCGCCGATAGATCGGTCCTCACCCTGTTCCTGGCCCGGGCCACGCTGACCGAGCCGCACCGCTCACCGCAACTCGTCCACACGAACCGACAACCCCAATCGAAGCCACCCGAATGAGCCGGGTCCCGAGCCGCGCACGTCCCCCCTCACGTGCCGCGCCCCGGCTCGGCTGGCTGGTCGTCGCACCGCGCCGCGACGACCAGCCAGCCCCTCCAGCGAAGGGCTAACCGATGCGGAACAGAATGCCTCTTTCACCGACCGAACTGGAAGTCCTCCAGCACATCGCCCGGGGCCTCGAGAACCGTGAAATCGCCGACAAGACCTTTCGCTCCACCGAGACCATCCGCACCCACGTGAAGAGCATTCTGTACAAGCTCAAAGCCCGCAATCGCGCGCACGCCGTGGCGATCGCCTACCACGTCGGCATCTTCCAGGGGCTTCCCCGAACCGACGAGCAAGCCACGTCCCCGCTGAAGCCGCCCGCACCGGACCTCACGGTGCAGATCCCGCCAGACCATCCCGCCGCTGCGGTGCTACCCGCGAACGCTCCGCCTGCCAGGAAACGCGCGGCCACATCGGACACCACGCGGCGACCCCGGCCGACAAACCAGCGCCGGCTATGACAGCCGCGACGCTGTTCCCGCTACCCTCCCCCGGTCCGCCACTCGACATCGTGTCGTGGGGAGCGGGTGTGGAAAGCTCCGCCTACCTGACCGAAGTCCTGTCGGAGCCGGAAGTACACGGGATAGACCCGGCGAACATGGTGGTGCTTCACGCGGTCGTCGGTTCGGAGTTCAACGACACACTCCGCGACTCCGAGCGCTTCATCCTGCCGCTGCTGCGCGACCGAGGTGTACGCCTGGTGCAGTTGTCGCGCCGTGGCCCGGCCGAGTCTGACGGCATCGAAATCCTTAATGACACACGACGTCCCAAAGCCATGCACAGCAAGGGTCCGTGGACGCTGGCGCAACACAACGCGGTCAACGGCATCACTCCCCAGCTCTCGGACCGCCGCTGTTCGCTCCAATTCAAGGGCTTCGTACTCGACCGCTTCATCCTCACCGCGTTTCCCGACCGCGAGTACCGGCACGCGATCGGCTACAACCGCGACGAAACCGGCCGCGCCGACAAGGACGACGTCTACGCCACCCAGACACGCAAGCCGTTCCATCCACTCATCGACTGGGACTGGTCCCGCACCCGATGCCTCGCCCGCCTACACAAGGCCTTCCGTGTCACGTGGAAGAAGTCCGCGTGCTCGTTCTGCCCTTTCGCCGGCTCACAAGCCTCACTTCCCGACCTCAAAGACCGGATGCGACTCTTTCCCAACAGGGCGGTCGAGGCGCTGCTCACCGAGTTCCGCGCGCTGTTCTTCAATCCCCGCAGCCGCATGTTCGGCCGCCACAGTCTCTACGACCGCCTCGTTGAAGACGACAACCTCGTCGCTCTGGCACGGTTCGAGCAACAGCTCGACCGTTCACAGTGGAGTGTCTACGAAGTCCGGCGTCTGTTCTTCCCGCGAGCGGCGAACCCGAACAAGAAGGGGCCTGGCTGGCGCTCGACGCGCGCGAGATTCACCGGGACCCGGCACGAAGCACTCGCATGGATACGCGACAACATCGGTGCTCCCGACGAAACCGGCCGAGTCTGGATTCGCCGGCAAGCTACGGACGGCCCCTACCCGCGCACCGAACACTTCATCGGCGCGACTCTCGCCGGAACCGCGGACAAAGAACGCCGAAGCTTTGCCAAACACTGGGCGGCTTTCACAGGGGAGACCTTGTTCGACCTGCCCTGAACCGACCAGGTCAACGATGCTCAGCGCCCTCCGGCCGCCCGCATTCACCGCGATGGCTCGCGTCTCCCAGCCTCCCACCGCGACCTGTCACCGCGCGCGCTGAACCCCACTCACACCCTTTCTCGAAAGGAGTGCACCATGCGTCCCGCGACGCTTCGCCATGCCTACGCATACCTGCTCTCATCGGCGGCGCCGCCCGCGCACGCTACCGCCAGGTTCGTCCGGGAGATCGGCCCCATCGAAGCAGTCCGGCGTATCTCCGCCGACCGCGCACCCCTCGCGGTGCTGGCCGAGCAGCGGCCAGGCGACCACGACGGCGCCGCACGCGACGCCGTCGCGGCCGCCGCGCTGCACGGCCATCGCCTTGTCACCCCGCTCGACGACGAATGGCCGGCTGAGCAGCTGGTCCACACATCCACCTTCTGCCCGCCGCTCGCCCTCTGGATCAACGGCCGCGGGAGCCTGGATGAACTTGCCCGGCGTTCAGTCGCGATCGTCGGCACTCGTCGCCCAACCACCTACGGCGAGATCTACGCGATGGACATCGCCGCGGGCCTGTCCAGGCACGGAATCACGGTATGGAGCGGCGGCACCTCCGGTATCGCCAGCCTGGCCCTCCGCGGAGCTCACAACGCCCGGGGACCCTCGGTCGCCGTCCTCGGAAGCGGGATCCGTAATGATTACCCCGCTCACCACGAAACCTTCGTCCTTGGCCGCTCTCCGGACACCCTCGTGGTCAGTGAGCACAATCCACTGACGATTCCCCCAGCGTCGCATGTCGGCGCCCACAACCGCCTCCTGGCCGCTCTGACCACCGCGTGCGTCGTCATCGAGCCCGGGTCCAGCGATGCCGCCATGGCCGTAGTCGAGCAGGCCGAAGTCAACGGTCGCCCCGTCGTGGCGTTTCCCGGCCCCGTCACCACCTTGCTGTTCCGGAAGTCCCACGACCTGATCCGCACGGGGCGCGCCACGTTGATCTCCGACGCCGACGACGTCCTCGAGTGTGTTCCGGCGCTGGCTCAACACAAGCGCCCAGCGCCGGACAAGACGCCGGAATCATGACCGTCAAGGCTCCGTTCCCGACCTGTCCTGATTGTCATAGCCCGCTGACACTCCAGTACGACGCCGACTTCTACGACACGAAATACGTGTACTGCCTCAACGCAGGATGCGCGTACGACGGCATCTCGGCCGGATCCGTCGTGAGCCAAGAGGGCCAGCCCGCCCGCGGCTGGCCTAGACAGAACATCGACGGACGCCCAGTTCCATGGCTGGCCCCCATCATCGGTGATCGCGTCGCGTGGGCCGCACTCAACTCAGGCAGGCTCGACGAAGCCGATCAGTGCTGGCTGTGCCAGGTGTGCGGCTGCTCCCTCGCTTCCAACCCGAGCGCATGGATCGCCGTCTCGCAAGGTGAGGTCGCGGCAGGCGGCGCCATGCACCGACGGTGCATGCACCTGGCGCGCACCGTGTGCCCAGAGCTCCGCAACGACCAGTCCTACGTCTTCGTCGAAGTGCACCAGTCCGAACGCGCTAACGACTGGGAGGCTGCGGTCGCGCGCCTCTCAGCGTACGAGGAGCGACACGGCCAGATTCCCCGCCTCCTGCCGCTCCAAGCCTAACGGCCGTGCACTCACCTCAACCGGCCCATGCTTCTGGTCCCGGTTCCCGCGGCGTCTCACAGCCGCACTCATTCCGCCCAGCTCGCCGATGCCGCGCAGGGATCGGCCGCCGCGGAGTTCTCCCCCGCCCAGATTCACGGCCTTACCCGAGCACCCCACAACCGTCGTCGCCGACAGCCTCACCCATCGCCAGCTCAACCCCATCAACCCAGATTGGAGTCACCCCATGAACAACCACGAGCGCGACGTGACCACTCCGAGCGAAGACCTCGCCACCCCGATCTACGACGAACTCGCCGGCAACCACGCCAGCCAGGCGGAAAACGGCCAGGCATCCGCCGCGAGGTCAGGCTCCGTGTCGTCCGATATCGACGGACTCGCTCTTTCCGCCACCGTCCTGGACTTGTTCGCGCGCCTCAAGCGGCTCGACAAGGGGACTGGCTGGAGCGGCGGAGACGTCATGGAAACACTCAACCTCTGGTTCGCCGAGTTCGGCATCGACATCGACTCCGATGAGACGACCGCCGCCCAGGCCCTCCATGCTCCCACCTGGCTCGCACGAGCGCTCAAGGTGCCGGGCCCGGAGAAGCCGACCGTAGTCATCCATCTGCGCACCGACCACGAGCGCGCCCTCGGGATTGTGCGCCTCAGCGTGACCCGCCTGACCCAAGAACTGGGCGAGGACACCACCGCCGCCGTCTTCGACTTGGCAGGTGACCAGATCGCTAGCATCGCACACGGCGAAGCTTCTGCAGACGAGGCATAACCACCGGCAGGCTGCACGGCATCCGCTGCTCGCGAGATCGGTGTACGGTGGAATTGAAGGATCTTGGTGTGGCCTCCCCATGCATCGAGTCGCATGAGGACGGAGGTCATGATGACGTTGCTGCGGCAGAACAGCGAACTGAAGAAGCTCGGAATCTGGAACTGGTCACTTCCCGCCTTCGCGGGGAAGCTCCCCGATGGCCGGAACTACAACACCTGCCCTTCAGCGGGCGTATGCGCGCAAGCATGCTACGCCCGCAACGGAACCTACCTCTTCCCGAACGTCAAAGCACGCCATCAGAAGAACCTCGCTTTAGTTCTGGACGATCTTCCCGGCTGGATCACGGCGATGCAGAAAGAACTGTCCCACAACAAGTTTACCGACGCGTGGGTGAGAATCCACGACAGCGGAGACTTCTTCTCCCGCGCCTACCTCACAGCCTGGCTCGAAGTAATGGCTGCACGCCCCCGAACTCGCTTCTACGCCTACACCAAGGAAGTAGCGATGTTCCGGGAACTGGTCGAGCCACGTTCACCCCGGAACTTCTGGTGGGTCTACTCCTACGGCGGCACCCAGGACCACAGCCTGGATCCCGACCTCGACCGGGTAGCCGACGTGTTCGCCGACGAGGCCGCCATCGACGAGGCCGGCTGGCACTCGCAGTCCGAATCGGACCTACGTGCCGTCATCGGTCCCGCACCGGTCGGCATCCCGGCCAACAACATCGCGCACTTCAAAGCCAGGCAGGCCGGTCGCCGTTGGAGCGACTGGCAGGCCAGCGTCGACGCTGCGCGCGCCCAACGCCGCGCGCGTGCCCGCGACACCGCGACTCCCGGCGCTACCAACACCCAACCCACGTAGTCTCCGCCAGCAGCTGCGGCCACCCTTCCGCTCGTCTGGAGCTCCCACCATGCTCGACGTTCTCCTGCGCGCCAACGGATTCACCCACAAGAACGACACCTGGACCCGGCAGAACCTCACCGCTGGAGGCCTCTTCGACCTCGACATCGTCCCGGACGACGACCACTACCTGTGCACACTCCGCCAGGGCACGACAACCCTGCTGAACGTAAGGCGTGACGCGGACGGCGCGATGGACCTCGTTGTCACCCTCACCTCCTGACACGAAATCCCGACCCGACAAGAGGAAACGATGACTGACATGATCACCCTGGCCCGCGACATCGCACAGCACCTGGAAGGAAACTGGAAAGCAGGAAAAGGCTTGCACGATAACGGAACCGACGCGTACCTGCACGGTCCCAACGGAGAAAGGCTGCAGATCCGGCCGGGAACCACGACACCGACACGGAATCGAGTCGAGATCTACGGCCCTCTCCCCTACCAGTTCACGCGTCACAACGAACCGCGACACCTCATCACCGTCAGCCCAGACAAGACCGCCGCACGGATCGCCGCTGACATCACCCGGCGCCTGCTTCCCGCGTACCGCGAAGGCATGCTCCACGCGACTGAGGCGAAAGTGCGCCACGAACTCCGCGAGGCCGAGAAATCGCACACCATCACGACCTTGCTCGGCATCCTGCCGAAGACCCATCACTTCACGCACGGCCAGGACTCGATGGACTTCGGAGGCGGACGCTATTCGATGCCGATCGGCGGCCAACTACGCGTCCTGTCCAACTCCCAGGTGGAGTGGACGATTCACACCACCAAAGAACTGGCCTTCAGCCTCGCGGAGACGATCTATGCGCTCTCCCGAGGCGGCGATATTCCTCAGGTATCCGATAAGTCGACGGCCGAGCCTGGCTAGCCGTCTTCCGCGGACCTGGCAGTCGGCGTTCGCTCGCCCACAGCAATGCTGCTGGGGCGACGGGACACCACCTCGAATCGAGTCAGGACCGACTACCTGACAACGATCCATGTACGCGGGACCTGCTCCTGAGAGCCGCCGCACATCATCTACCGGCTACCCGATAGCAGTCGCTATCGCCACTACAGCCACCGAAGGACGAAACATGAACAATCGACACGGTAGTAGCGCCATCGCACTCATCGAGTATCTGCGCGACGTCTCCCAGGTATTGGGACCGCCCTGGCACATCGCGCCTCCACACAGCACCGGCGAGCTCGCCACGCTGTCAGGACCGGAAGGCGGCTCCGTCGCTATCTCTCTCGAACAACGATCCAGCGGACAACGGCTCGTGTTCGAGACCTGGCTGTCCAGCGACCTGCGCGCACACCAGCCCACAGGAACGGTCCGCCCCCTCGTCACCGTTTCCCCGGCACGACCGGCGTACAACGTCGGAATGGATCTGCGACGCCGCCTCGTGCCCAAGGTGATCCGCTTCTTCGACGACACGCGCGACCTCGCCGACCGTCGCCGCCGCGACGCCACCGATCTGCACAGCGTCCTCGAATCAGTCGCACTCAAGCTGGGAACAGACATCAAGCCGAACGGGAAGTCCACCGGGATCGGAAAATTCGGGCAGCCACTGTTCGCGACAGCTCAGGTCATCCAACCACTGTGGCGCAAGGGCGAACACGTCGTCAGGTGGAGCATCGACACCCGCCCCGACATCGCTCTAGCCCTCGCCGACCTGCTCGCCACACAGGCCTCGAAGGCTGCCGGTGACCACGCCACGGCAGCCGTCGCCGGTTAACGCTCGGGCCCCGGTTTCCCCGCCCCCGCCGGTCCCCCGCCTTCAACCGACAACGTCACAGAGCAGGCCTTCCGATCTGCCGCCGCTCTCGTCCCGCCACCCCTGCCACAGTGGTGCCCCGCCTGTGTCCACGCGACGTCGCAGCGACCGCGGCGTCAGAAGCGCGAAGTTCACCTTTGCCTGCATGGTTCTGTTCGCCGGGTACGTGGTGACGATCGCCATCTCGAACTGGGCCACCTCCCTCTGGCCCGCGGTCACGATCGCAGGCCTGCGGATACCCGCCGGTGCACTAGCGGCCGGACTCGTCTTCACCATGCGGGATCTATTGCAGGACGCCGTCGGTGCCCGTACAACGCTGCTCGCCGTAGCCCTCGGCGCGGCGCTATCCAGTCTGACTACGGAACCACGCGTGGCCTTGGCCAGCGCCGCGGCCTTCGCCGTCTCCGAACTCGCCGATCTCGCCGTCTACACCCCGCTTCGGCGACGGAACCAGCTCGCAGCTGTGGGTTTGTCGAATGCGACCGGCCTGCTTGTCGACACCGTGCTGTTCCTTCCGCTGGCCTTCGGATCACTCGACCAGCTCTGCGGACAACTCGTCGGGAAGGTCGGCACCACCGTCCCTGCGGTCGCCCTGCTCTCCCTCGCGCGCCGCAGACCGGCGCCGTCGTGAAGTTCTACCTCGGCGCGCATCAGCCCATCTGGCTCACCCGCGTGCCGGACGTCCCTCTGCTGGTGTCTCACCGCCGCCTCGGCCATCGCCGCACACTGCCGCGCGCCGTCACCGAGTGGGCGCTCGACTCCGGTGGCTTCACCGAACTGCAACTGCACGGGCGTTGGCACATCAGCCCCAAGAACTACGTCCGGGCCGTCCGCCGCTACGCGGACGAGATCGGCATGCTCAGCTGGGCCGCGGCCCAGGACTGGATGTGTGAACACCACATCCTCCGGCGGACCGGCCTGACAGTCCGCGAGCATCAGCGTCGCACGGTGGACAACTTCGTTCGTCTACGCGAACTCGCCCCCGAACTACCTTGGCTTCCCACACTGCAAGGTTGGACGCCATCGGACTACCAGCGATGCGCCGACCTCTACGAGCGGGCCGGTGTCGCGCTGGCAGCCGAGCCGCTGGTGGGAATCGGCTCGGTGTGTCGGCGCCAGAGCAGCGCCGATGTCGAACGCGTCGTGCGCACCTTCGCCGCACGACGACTTAATCTGCACGGCTTCGGCATCAAGATCACCGGGCTTACCCGCTACGCCACTGCGCTTACCAGCTCCGACTCGATGGCGTGGAGCAGGCGAGGCCGGTACGTCCCCGGTTGTGGTCCGAGTCATCGCACGGAGTCCAACTGCCTGCACTTCGCGCTGGATTGGTACCAGAGGATCCAGACAAAGCTCAATCCGGGCGAGAACCCTCCGCGGCCGTGCCGTCCGCGCTAGCGACGAGAAGCCTGTCCAAGACCTACCTGGCCTGTGTCGGCGATCCCGTGAGGGGGCAACGCGGCCTGCTTTTGCTTCTGCAGCAGACCCCGGCAGCGCGCCGGAGCTCCGCGAGGATCAGGCGCTCACGTTTCGGCCGGAACCAACCACGGTACCGACGAACTACGAGAAGGGCAGGCGGAGTGGGCCGCTGTGTCCGGCACGCCGGTGCTCCCGGTCGGAACGCCGCACTCTAGCGGCGCCTGGCACGGGCGGAAGCCCGCGCTTTCCGCTGGAGCGGCATCTTTCGCAGGAAGGCGGGCGTCCGCCCGCGGCAGGCGGCGCCGCTGGATCGAGTGCGTCCCGACCGGGACACCCGCGTCCCGATCCTCACCAGTACGGATCAGGGCAGAGACCGCGGGTGAGTAGCCGGTGGCCGCTGTGTGCGGTCGCCGGCCGGATTCTGTGAAGGAGCCCCAGTGACCAGCACTGTGGAAATCCCGGCCCAGCGCGCCGAGGACAACGGTCAGGCCGACGAACCCGTGATCACCACCGGAGACGTCGTCGCTCCCGAGACCGTCGACGTCGACGAGTCCGCTTCCACCGACGCGCTGACGGAGGACGAGCTGCGCGTCCGGCGCGCGGAGCGGGAGGCCGAGTACGACACCATCGTCTTTTGCGATCCGGACGACGTGGTCATCGGCGTCAACGTCCGGACCGAGAACGCCGACACCGACCCCACCACTGTCCAGGACATGAGGCAGCGGGGCGTCGACATGGCCGTCAAGGGCTACCGCGACGACGACGGCAGGGTGATCATCACGATGGGCCAGCGCCGGGTGCTCAACGCCCGGGAGGCCGGCTGCAAGGTTCCTGTGTGGATGCAGGCGCCGCCCTCCGATGACGAGCGCGAGGCCACCATCGACCGCATCATCGGCCAGCTTAACGAGAACGACCTCCGGGAGGGACTAACACTCGGCGACAGGTACAGCGCCTTCCAGCAGCTGGCCGCATTCGACCTCAAGTCCACGACCATCGCCCAGAAGCTCGGCCGTCGCAAAGGCGGCAAGAAGTACGTCGAGAACGTCCTTCAGGCCGGCGCCAGCAACTTGGCCCGCGCCGCGGCCGACCGCTACGACCTCACTCTCGATCAGGCCGCCGTCGTCGCGGAGTTCGACGCCCTTGGCGAGATCGACACTGCGAAGGAACTCATCCGGCTCGCCGTCGCCGAGCCGAACAACTTCCGGGTATTCGCCGACGTCCAGCGCCGCAAGCACGCCGAAGCCGAGCATGTCCGGGCCCAGACCGAGCAGCTCACCCGTGAGCTGACCGACGCGAAGGTCACGATCCTCGACGACACGCTCGACGCGGACACCGGGCCGGCGCGGTCGCTCGACCGTCTCCGCCTCACTCCCGACAGCGAGCCCGGCAGCGAGATCACCGTCGAGCAGCACAGCAATTGCCCGGGACACGCCGCCTGGCTGTACGAGGACTACCGGGACGGGCGCACCGTCATCGCCGCGCGGTACGGCTGCGCGGACTTCCTGGAGCACGACCACGCCCTGTCCAACGCGCCCGCCGGGCGTTCCGACTTCACCCCGTACGACACCGACGACGAGGGCGAGAACGAAGACGACGCCGCGGCTTTTGACGCGGCGCGAGCCGCTCACGCCGCCGCCGAGTGGCAGCGTCGCGCCAATTCCGTCAGGTTCCGCTGGGTCCGGGACAGCAACGTGGAGTGGGACGGCGCCATTGAGAGGCGCCACGAGTGGCTGGCAGCGTTCGCCTCGAAGTCCGCGGCGCTCAAGGGCGCCCAGGTGTTCCTGGCGACGCAGAAACTTAAGGGCGGGCGCGCTCTGCGCCGCGCGATGGAGCGCAACCACAAGCTGGCGAACACGCTGCTGAACACCGGCGACTCCGGCCGGAGGCCGCTGGCCGAGCTGGTCAGCACGGCGAAGGCGGCGAAGGCGACCCGCTACGACGTGTTCCTCACGCTCTGCGCGATGGAGGAAGAACTGCACCGCGATGCGTGGCGTACCCCGTACCCGGAGAACCAGGAGTACCTGACCGCGCTGATGGGCTGGGGCTACGAGCCCTCCTCGATCGAGCTGAGGGTCCTGGAGCCCCAGCGGGTAGAGGACGTCATCACGGAGCAGATCGGTCCCGACCCCGAATCCGAGGACGTCGCCGACGGCCGGGATGGCGAGGACTCCGACGCCACCAGTGCCGCCGCCGGTGGTGACGATGACGACGCCGAGGACGGCGATCCCGACGACGAGGTCGTCGACCCGTCCGCGGTCGAGCTGTCCGGCGACGTCGCTGATTCGTCTCTGGCCCCGTCCACGGAGGACCCGGCGTCCACCGACCGTGAGGCTGCCGCGTAGCGGCCTCCTCTCGTCGCCGCGTTTCCTGCGGGGTGTGGACGTCCTCGCGTCCACACCCCGCTTCGGCCTGCCCACCTCTGCCCATCGCCGCAGATCGCCGAACGGAGCCCGTCATGCACTCCCCTCGAACAACTTCCCCACGGCAAGCCCATCCGACGTCGGCGTTCTCCGCCCAGCATCATCCGGCCTGGCCGCACACCGAACTACCAGCGGGCCCGCCCTGGGCGCACGCGGTCTGCCGCTGCGGCTGGACCGACTGCGCCGAATCACTGCACGACGCGCGAGTCCTGGCCCGTCGGCACCGCCGCACCGCCTACACCGACGTCTTCTACCCCGGCTGGGCATCCCGCATCAGCAGCCGCCGCTACCAAGCGGACGCGACCGCTGTGCACGTCTCCCTCAACAGCGAGGACCACGCATGGGCGCTAGCCGACGGCATCGGTGATCACCCGCTGCCCGCCGAGGCCGCGGCCCGTGCGGCCGCGACCGCCGCACGAGTCGCAGCCCGCGACGGAGCTGTCGCCGGACTGCTCGCCGCCACGGACGCCCTCCCCGGTCTCCCCGACGAGGACACCGTCATGGTCGTGGCCTCGCCACTGTCGGCCGGGGACGGTGCTGGCTGGGATATCGCCTGGGTAGGCGACTGCCGCGCCTACGAGTACCGCGCCGACACCGACCAGTGCGTACAGCTGACCGTCGACCACACCCGCGGGCAGGAACTGCGCACCGCCCTGGCCGGCTCCTACCAAGACCGGCCCGACGAACTCGAGGCCTACGCGCGGCGATCCGATCACATCGTCACCACCTCGGTCGGCACCGCCACCGCGACGACCGTCGGCCACACCATTACCCGCCGGCCCCGGCAGCGCCTCATCCTCACCAGCGACGGCATCCACAAACCGGTCCCGCTGCGCTCCATCGCCCGCGCGGCCCGGACCTTCACCGACTCACGAAGCTGCGCACACAAGCTCACCATCGCCGCCAGGTACTTCGGCGGCACCGACAACGCCACCGCCATGGTCATCGACCCCGCGCCCGAGGACATCTACCCGTGACCGTGATAACCACACCCGAATCCAGCGCTCTGGTTCTTCCTGCGGCTCTGTCACTTCACGACTCCGCGCTCGACGCCATTCAACGCGGCTGGCGGGTCTTCCCACAGGCACCGAGAAGCAAACGACCAGCAATCAGGCGATGGGAACAGCGCGCGACCCTGGACCCCGACACGATCCACCGCTGGTGGACCCGCTTTCCCGACAGCAACGTCGGGATCGCGTGCGGCCCCTCCGGCCTGCTGGTGCTCGACCTCGACGCGGCGCACGGACCCGTCCCCGACCAGTGGGCGAACCTCGGCGTCGCGCACGGTCGCGACGTCATCGCCCTACTCGCCGCACGTGCCCGCCAACGCGATCCCGTCGACACACTCATCGTCGCAACCCCGCGCGGCGAGCACCGGTACTTCCGGCGCCCGCGAGGAGCCACGCTTCGAAGCACGGTCGGTGACCGCGGACGCGGCCTCGGCTGGCGCGCCGACACCCGAGGCCCCGGCGCCGCGGTCACCGCCCCAGGCTCCATCGGCCGCAACGGGGTCCCTTACACCATCGTCCGAGACCTCCCCATCGCCGAACTCCCCGGCTGGCTCGTTGCCGCTCTCACACCACCACCGCCACCACCGCATCCACTGCACGCGCCGGTGCTCCCGGAAACCAGCAGGCGGGTGATCGCCTACGTCAACGCCGCCGTCTCCGCCGAGTCGCGCAACGTCGCTACCGCCGAGAAGGGACAGCGCCACATCACCCTCTACGCGGCAGCAGCCGCGCTCGGTGAACTGCTCGCCAACGGCTGGATCACCGACCACGCGATCACCCACCACCTCACCGAAGCGGCCCGTCGCCACCTCGGCGTCGACGACTTCAGCTGGCATGAACTCACGACCACCATCCGCGACGGCATCGCCAAAGGCCGCCGTACCCGACGCGTACTCAGCGACCGCCCCTACACGCCGCGGCACTGACACCCCGTCCAGTCCGACCCCGGCGGTCCAAACCTCTCACACGCCAACGGAGGCGCGCCGTTCCTCCTCATGCCTCCTTGCCGACGTGACTCGGCCATCTGCTCCGGCACGCGCGCCGGAACCACTTCCACAGAGGAGAGCTATGTCCACACACGACAGTCGGACAACCGAGATACACCCCAAGCCCTTGGCCACAGCCCGCTACTCCCTCGCGCCCAACGGGCTACTTCTCAGGCGCGAACAACTTCCGCCCACGAAACTGCACCCGTACGTCGAACTGGTCCGAGCCAACGACATCAGCCTGCCCGTCACCTACGACAGCCACACCGCCCGCGACACGGCCGCACAACTCCTCGGCTACGCCCGGCAATTCCACACCCAGCAATCCCTGCCACCCACCCTGTCCGTCGAACTGCTCGAACCCACCAGCCACAACGCCACCACATCCACATGGACACTCGAAACCGGCCTGGACCTGCACTACCACGCGCCCTTCGACGCCACTCTCGACACCGAGAACACAACCTGGGAGCTGACGCCGGCCCTCGCGACACGGTGTGGCCGCGCACTCCTCACCCTGGCCGCCGTCCTGGACCACGCCCAGGCCGTCGCCACGCACGCCGTTCTCGCCGACCGCTGCGGAACAACGACCATCGACAACCTCACCGACTGGACGAACAGGAAGATCGAGGACGACGACGGCTACTGGCCGATCCTGCGAGATCTGCAAAACGCCCTCGCCGAAGAGGACACCATTCTCCGGCAGCAGACACTGATCACCGCCCTCGACATCGCCAACCCCGACCTGCCGACCACCCTCACTGACCTCCACCTCAACGCCGTCGAGACACTCACCCACCTCGACGCCGCCAAAGCGATCAGGTACATCGCAAACCGCTACGGGATCCCCTTGTTCATGTGGACCGAAGAGCACTGGTGGATTGCCAGGCACCACCTCAGCGTCGGCGAGCTCACCGAAGCGGAATGGCACCGCTTCACCAGTACCCAGGAGATCCAAGACTTTCCCCTCCACATCGAACAACGCCAACAAGACGGTCACGGAATCGACTTCGAACTCGCTCTCAAACAGGCCGGTCTGTCCTGCCGGAAATGCTCCGTCCGGATCCGCGGTGAAGTCGCCGACACCTACGGCCACTGCGCAACGTGTCTTCCTGCCGATCGAACAGCCGCTCTCACCGAGGCACTCGAACGCGGATGCCCCACCGAGCCTTTCGACCGAGGAGTCGCCTCCCACAGCGGCACGCCCGGCGCGGCCTGCTCCGTGTGCGGTCTACCGCTGCCGGCGCTGAGCGATGGCGGCGGAGATCAGCGCTAGTACCGCAGCAAGCCACAGCAGGGGTTGGGAAGACCAGAACCAGGAGTTCAGCTAGTCCTCCGACGCCGTGCAGGCGACATCGCCGCATCAAAGCACACCGGGGCCCGAGCGCCCGACATCCCGCGGACGCGGCACCTGGGCACAGGGGGCGCCCGGGCCCCGGTGTGCTACCGGGCCGCGTTCACCCGCACGACCCGGAGGAGCCATCGTGACTACAGCAACACTCGCCGGAGCATCCGACGATGACGCGTTCGATCACGCCTGCCGCCTGCTCATGATCGAACTCAACGCGACTCCGCTCACCGACCCGCCCGCAACTGCTCAGGCGAAGCCTCAGCCCCCCAAGGCATTCAAAGCCGCACTCATCGCGCAGATCCATCGGTCCGTGCACGTTCACGGACTCACCGACGCCTTCCGCGTCATCGACGCCGCGTACCCCGACCTCACCGCACAGGGACACTGCACCGACGCCGCCGTGCTCGCCGCATGCGGACCGCTCTACGGCGGCCTCGACCACTATCGGCCCGCGACACAAGCGATGCTTCGCGACGAGGCGCGTTCCCTGCTGACCAACGCCATCACCGTGGTCCTCGAACCGAAGGTGGTCTGACCATGGGTGACCCCAACGCTGGCGGCTGGGCGCACCTCGACGCGCTGCCGCCGTACAACCTGCCGGTCACCGTCGACAGCAACATCCCGCGCGGATGGAGCCCCGCCGACCCAGCAGCGTGGTCGCTCGCACGAGGAATCCTTCATCACCTGTGCCACGAACTCCACGCGTCACCGATCTCAGTGCTCTACCAAGAACTCACCGGGCGACGGACCCGGGACTTCATCGGCCTGCGAATCACAGCACGTGCCCGTCCGCAGCGCGGGAACGACACGATCGTCATCTACCGCAGCGAATCCGCACACACAGGCACCGTCGTCGGGCGATGGTCCCTCGCGGTCAACGGGCTGATTCCCGTCTCACGCAGAGGCCTCACACGCCCTCCGGCACAGGCGATCGCCCGCCTCGCGCGCGAAGCACTCCTAGCTGGGCGCGATACCTGACCGGCAACCGCCCGCACCGCCCGATCCCGCATGCAGGCAAGCCAGTCTCGGAACCGCGAACTTTTGGAGCATCGCCATGCTGCACGCAATTCCCGGCGAACACTACGTCGAATTCGTCGCCGACGGCATCAACCCCGACGACCATCCCAGCTTCCCCGCCCGCGTCGACGTCGTCCCGCTGACGACCTCGCGCTTGGGAGCACAAGTACGTCTGCGCGCCGAAGTCATCCCCGCGATCCAGCACTGGATCGCCCGCAACCCTCAAATCGACATGGGGATACAGCTGCAACCCGCCGACATACACCACTGGAAAGACCAGCGTCTGACCATCCACACAACCAGCTCCCGCTGGGAGCGCACTCTCACGATTCTGCCTGACGACGACGGCCTCTACGAACTCAGTGGTGACAGGACCTGGTTCCTGCAACTGTCGGTACCGACAACGACGGCCGCGACAATCAAGTCGATCAACCGCAAACTCGTCAAGCCGTCGAACTTACGCCCGGGACCAGGAGAGGTACTGGTCACGCTCGCGGACTCCCGGATCGGATTCCCCGCGGTCGTGGACGACGAGGACTGGAACGGCGCCGAAGTACCGTACTTCCGGCCGGAGATCGCGAAAATCATCGGTGCCTGGCTGAACTATGCCCACCTGACACTCGACGACGCTTACGCCCGAACCTACTGGGAAGGCGACACCCTCATCGTCGTCGAAAGCAACTCCGCCGCTATGGCGGGATATCACCCCGACCACGTCAAACCCGGACGGGATGGCCGCTACGCCATCGGATGGCGAGGCTGGGCCTGGGAATCCGTATAGGCCCGGTCCCGGCCGACAAGCTCGCGTACCTCCGCCGATACGGCGCGGCCACACCTAGTGCCGGGCAGTGGCCTACTCCCGCGCCTAGCCGCCGTGACCACATTCGCATCCGAACTTTCGTTCACATCATTCACCTCTGCCCTCGCGGACTCAGCCCGCGAGGGCATTTTCCTATGTCCGAAGGGAAAGAACGTTGACACTTTCCGCCGATCAGCTCACTCTGCGATGCGATTGCTGTTCCATCCCCACCTCGCAGCGGCACCGTACCGCCGCCGGGCAGAAGGCATGCAGTACCTGTGTCGAAGCCATGCCGTCCTGCGACGGCTGCGACCTGCCTACCGCATCCGCGTTGCCCTCGGACGATCACGGCGACGTGTGTGTCACGTGCGCCAACTCCATCGGCCTCTATCCCTGCGTCGACTGCCCGACACTCATCGCCGACGGTGACACGTGCAACGTTCATTCCGCCCCGCAGCCGGCCTCGTTCGTCTGCGACGACTGCCGTAGTCGCCGTACCGGCGAGACAGCCTTCCACGCAACAAACGACCGCGAACTGTGCGGCGTTTGCGTGGAGGCCTATCACCTGTGCGATAACTGCAGTCTGTTCGACGAGTACAACACGGCCGCTGAAAACAGCGACATCACGCAAGCCTTCTGCTATCCCTGCGGTCGCGATCACGGCTATTACGAGTGCCGGAGCTGCGAAAGGCTCATCAACCACGGCGACTACTGCGTCACCCACATCGACAATGCGGCCTACGACTCAATTCATAGCTACGACTTCAAACCCGAGCCGATCTTCCACGGGATCGGCCCGCGCTACCTCGGCATGGAGCTGGAGATCAACGTACCCCGAGGCGAACTCGCCAGCTGCGTCGACGGCGCGATCGGAGCGCTCGGCGAACTCGGATACCTCAAAGAGGACGGATCCATCGCCCGCGGCTTCGAACTCGTCACGCACCCAATGTCCTATCGGTGGGCGCTCGACTCATTCCCCTGGCAGCTCCTCGCCGACCTGCAAGCCAAAGGTTGCACTGGAGACGGTATCGGCCTGCACGTCCACATCAGCCGTGCCGCCTTCGCCGACTCTTTTCACATATACCGGTGGATGAAGTTCATCTACCGCAACGCTTCCGATGTCCAACGGCTTGCCAGGAGGCACTCCAGCTACGCCGCGTTCAACGACCGTGAGCGCGTCTTGGTCAAGGAGACCTGCAAAGGCGAGCGGATTCCCCCGCGATCCCTCGCCATCAACACGCAACCGGAAGACACGCTCGAACTGCGCGTCTTCGCCTCCAGCCTCTATGCCGGCGAGGTCCAGGCCGCTCTCGCGTTCGCGGACGCGTCCGTCAGCTACACACGCGACCTGACTATCTCCGACCTCGCTCAGCGTGGAGCCTGGAACTGGGACAGCTTCACTCGATGGCTCCTGACGCGACCGAAGTACTCGCCGCTGACCCGCGAACTGGAGAGCCTCGCATGTGCATGCTGACCTACCTTCCCGAGGGCATCCAGCCCGACGTCGACGCTCTCGGTAACGGAGCGAGCCTCAACGACCATGGTCACGGCTACGCCATCGTCGCTGACGGGCGCATCTTCTCGGGCCGTGGCATGCAGGCCTCGGCCGTCATCGACGAGTTCGCCGCCCTTCGCCGCCTCCATCCCGAAGGTCCCGCCCTGTTCCATAGCCGGTTCGCCACACACGGGTCGGTCAATATCTCCAACAATCACCCGTTTCCCGTAGGTGCGGACGAGCGGACCCTGTTGGCGCACAACGGGGTTCTTCCCGCCGGGGCACAGCCGGTCAGGGGCGACGACCGCTCGGATACGCGCATCGCCGCAGACGAGATCTTCTCTAGCGCACTGTTCTCGTCCTTCGACGATCCGAAATCCCGCACGCACATCGAACGATGGCTCGGACGCTTCAACAAAGTCGTCATTCTCACCATCGATCCACGCTATCGACAGAACGGCTACATCTTCAACGAACTCGCAGGCGTCTGGGATGGCGGCACCTGGTACTCCAACTACGACTTCGAAGACTACCGTTCCTATTCATCGCCGGGGCACGCCTCGTGGTGGGGACTCGACGAAGGCTGCGCGTGTTGCGGCATCGCCGACAGCATCGACCCCGAATCAGGCCTCTGCCTCGCCTGCGGATCGTGCCCTGTATGCGGCGCCGACGAAGGAGACTGCGGCCGAGGCTGCTATCGCGTGCTTCTGAGCGCTCCATGCGATGAATGCGGCTCAGACATTCGCTACTGCCCGTGCCCGCTTCCCGATGGATACGCCACCACCTGATCCACGGCCACAACCAGCGCCTGCGCTTTCTCGCTCGGCTCTCGCGCGCCGCCGACCGGGAGATCGCTACCCGAGCCGTGTCATGGTCAACCCAGCGTCGTCATGGCTCCGTCGTGCTAGCTACCGCCAGCGCACCGCGGACCGTCCACAGTGGCAACACACCCATTCCCTTCGACCTTTACTGTCCAGAAAGGACTGTCATCGTGCGTCCCAGTGTCAGACTAGAATCCACCAGCGACGTGTTCGCGGCGATCCCGCACCTCCTCGGCTTCGTCCCCGATAAGTCTCTGGTGCTCATCTTCATCGGCAACGACCCGCTGCGCCCCAACCGCGCCGAGGTGGTGACGCGGACCGCACTCGACGATGTCGGTCGGGATCCCGTCGCGCTCGTACGTCAGCTGACCCAGCGCGTGCTGGACCGTCCGATGGCCGGTGTCGTCGGCCTCGCCGTGTGCCCACCATCGCCCGGGAATGGTTCCGCACTGCCCTATCGAACGGGACTACTCGCTCTCACCCGCGCGATCCAGCAGCACGGCCTGCGCGTCGACGAGATCGCGCATGTTCCCGACTTCACCGCAGGCGCCACGTGGCAGTCCTATCTGGTCGAGGAACGAGCCGGGCGGCTTCCCGACCCGTTCGCCACGCCACTCGCCGCCACCGCCGTTGCCGAAGGTCTGGTCACAGCGCGCTCTCGTGACGACCTCGCGGCCGCCTTCACGCCCGCCGATGCTGGTGTTCGGGCTCGCCTGGTGCCGCTGATCGTCTCCGCTCTCGAACAATCTCGCGCCGACCGGGCAAAGCCCGACATCGCGCGCGAACGACTCGCCCGCGCCGAGAACGCGATCACCGCTGCGGCGGCTGCCACCCTGCCGGCAGAGGACCACGAGATCGCCGACCTGATCGCCACCTTCAGCTGCGAACCGTTCCGCAGCGCACTGTTCGATGACAGGTCGACACAGCTCCTGCACGGCGTTGAGGCCCTGACAACCCATCTGTGGCGGTTCGCCCCCGAGCCGTGCGCGAGCAACCTCACTGCGATAGCCGGTCTGCACGCCTACATGCTGGGCGGAGGCGCCACCGCCAGGATCGCCGCCGACGCAGGCACCGCTCGCCTGCCGCTGCTGAGTCTTCTCCGTGAAGTTCTCGACCTCCAGCTGCACCCGGACGAACTGAAGGCGGTGGTGAGGAACGCAGGCGCTCAAACTCGCGCCGACCTCGACGCTTTCGGGTCAGCAGAAGGGCCCTGCGTGGCTGAACCGCGCGGAGCTGCGACCAGCCTCGACGAGACCGTCGATCGAACCAGCCGTGACTGATCAGCCACTACGGATGCCGTAGTCCCTCTAAATGGTCCGTAATCCGCGCGTTCGTAATCGGTCTCAGGCTTCCCGCGCGCTCCTTGTCACGAAGAGAAGAGTCCAGTATGGAGTGTGGTCTGTCCTGCAAGTTCCGGTTCGGCTACCTAACGGCTGGCAGGAGAACGTGGTTCTATTACCAGACGCACGCGATGCGCGACGCGGCCGCGGGCCGCTACTCCGCTCTGCACCAGCGGCGAGTCGTCCTTGAGACACAAGCAACCAGTGGCCAGCGGGAACCCGACCAGCAAGGCTGGACAGCCGACGGGTTCATCGACCCGCCCGCGCTTGGAGCCGCCATGTCCGGTGATCCGTCCGTGCTCCTGACAGAAATCCGTAACGCACTCCTGTCGTACGATGACGGCGCCGACGTGCTCGACAACGCGGAAGACGAAGGTGACGAGCACGAGGGAGAAGAGATGCGGAGTTCGGCCCTCGCGCAACTACGCGAGTCGATCTCCGCTCTCGACAACATCCTCTCCCGCGGAGGCCCGCTCCCGGACAGCTGGCGCCACGCCGTAACCAGCAAGCACTAACACCGCCACGTCGGCGGTGAGGCACCTGCACAACAGCTGTGTCTCCGTCGATCCCAGCACTGATTTCCGCCTGACAGAGCAGAAAGGTGGCCAAGATGACTTTCGACGACGAGAGGATCGCACGCGCTTACCTGATACGGGTGGCGGAACCGCCCGCACCCGCGTTGCTGGCTTTGGTCAGCGAGTACGGGCCCGTTGAGGCCGCGGACCGGGTCAAAAGCGCCGACTGCCCGCGGGCAGTCCTGGAGGAGACGGCCGGGCGCCGCGACCACGACCACGCCCGGCGCGATCTCGAGCGAGCCGCTGTCGACGCGACCAGGCTCGTCATCCCCGAAGACCATGAATGGCCCGCGCGGCAACTGGTTTCCCTCGCGACCAGCCGGTCCGGCGGTGAAGCCGCTCTCGCGCCTCCGCTGGCGCTGTGGGTACGCGGTCCGGCCAGGCTCGACGAGGCGGTGGACCAGGCGATCGCGATCGTCGGCGCCCGTGCGGCGACCGCGTACGGCGAGCACAACGCGGCCGAACTGGGATACCACCTGGCCGGCCGGGGCGTGCCGGTGTTCTCCGGCGCGGCGTACGGGATCGACGGCGCGACCCACAGGGGTGCGTTGAGCGCGGACGGGACGACGGTCGCGGTGCTGCCCTGCGGGATCGACGTGGCGTATCCGGCAGGGCACGCGACCCTGTTGCGCTCCATCGGGGACAGCGGCGCACTCGTCAGTGAGTACCCGCCGGGCACTTTGCCCGCGAGGCATCGATTCCTCGTTCGGAACAGGATTCTCGCTGCCCTCACGTCCGCGGCTATCGTGGTCGAGGCGGGCAGGCGCAGCGGGGCGCGGAACACCGCGACCACGGCCGGGGCCCTGGGCAAGGTCGTGATGGCCATGCCGGGGCCGGTCTCGTCGGGGATGTCCGCCGGCTGCCACGCGCTGATCCGCGAAGGCGAGGCCACGCTGGTGACTTCGGTCGACGAGATCCTCGCGACCGCCGGACTCTCCGAAAACGCTTCCTCGAAGTTGGCCGCCGCGGACGACGCTCAGTCGAACACCTAGGTTCCGAAATTACCTTCGCGGATACCGGCAATTGTCGCACTGCTATCACTGGGATTTCCGCCCACGATTAACCATTTCAGACTTCGCCACCTGTCAAACATGGAGATGTCTTGAGTCCACGCGATGAACCTCAGGGCCCGCCCGGACTCGGCTCCCTGGGCGCCTCAACACCGCAAAGCGCAGCCGAACACTGCGCGGCTGCCGAAGAGCTCTTCGCCCAGGCTAGGGCACTCCATCAGCGCATCAAGGGGTCTCCGGGCGCGATCGGAGACGCGTACGAACGCTGCATGGAATGGGCGAAGCTGCATCTCCGGCTCGCCGATTCCATCAACGTCGGCACCAACCTCGTCCTCGCCCAGCGCCACCACCTCGACACCGGGTCCCGCCCTATGCATGAGCCGTATGTCCGGTACGAGGTCGAACAGTGGCTTGACTTTTTGCGCGCCCGACACTGAACGACTGGCCCAACGTCACGAACACGCGGCGACTCGACACGGGCTGGGCGGGGACGCCCGATGGGCGTCCCCGCCCAGCCCACCCACATCGTTGGTCTGGCGTCCCCTGGCTGTCGATGTGTGGACCGCACAAAGTCAAGCACCCCCGGACCGGGGGACGTCGTTCCCGGAGTTCCGGCCCGGTCCGACCGGGTGAACCGACCCGTCACCCGCCGTCCGCAGCTGCCAGTCGCGATCAGGCCGGTCCACGCCAGCCGGACGAGCCGGTCCGGGAACGCCCCCGGACCGGGCGCGCTAGGGCTACGCCGCGTTCCACTCACCGACAACCAGGAGAACACCATGGCTGGCGAACCCGTCATCACCGTCATCGGAAACCTCACCTCCGACCCGGAGCTGCGTTTCACTCCCATGGGGAAGGCGGTCGCGAACTTCACGGTCGCGTCCACCCCGCGCAAGCGGAACAACGCGACCGGCGAATGGGAGGATGGAGAAACTTTCTTCCTGCGCTGCACCATCTGGCAGCAGCCCGCCGAGAACGTCGCCGAATCCCTGACGCGCGGCGCACGCGTCGTGGTACAGGGCCGGTTGAAGCAGCGTTCGTTCGAAACCCGCGAAGGTGAGAAGCGAACGGTCGTCGAACTCGACGTCGACGAGATCGGCCCGTCCCTGCGCTACGCGACCGCGAAGGTGAACAAGGTGACCAGGACGCAGAGCACCCAGACCACCACCGCGACCACCGCGCCCGCGGCCGCTCCCGCCGACGACGTGTGGGGTCCGGCGCCGGAACAGGAGCCGGAACTCGTCGGCGCGGGTGTCGGTGGCGGCAGCGAGCCGCCGTTCTAAAGCCGGGTCAGGTGCCCGGCCGGGACTCCCCC
>NZ_JPLW01000008.1:202290-250330 GCF_000754115.1 Amycolatopsis sp. MJM2582 | reverse complement strand
ACCGGCCTCGTCTCATATCGTTCCGTCCTCACCGCCACCCGGAGAACCCGCATGGACGACGCCAGCCTGATCCAAGCCGCCCTGCGCATCGCCATCGAATCCCCAACCGCCCTCGATGGTCGAGCCAGCGACGCGTTCGCCCGCACAATCGCCGCACAGTTCTATTCCGGCGGCGACGACGAGTCCTACGGCTTCGTGGCCACCGGTTCGATCCCCGACAATCCGCGATGGCTGTGGCTCCAGCTCGAACCGGATCCCGACTTCACGCTCCCGTCGGACCGCCAGGCGCTCGGCTATCTCGCCGTGTACCTGCTGCGTCACGCTGGACGCGGCCCCGTCGACGGCTGGAATGGTCTCTGGCTCCGCCCCGGCGAATATCCGGTCGACGCACCGCCACCCGGCCGAAACGGGCTCGTCATGAGGCCTGGCCGTGGCTGACCGGCAAGACCGCGCGACGCGATCATCTCGGCGTGTACCGGCCGGAAGATCACCCTCAAGCGTGCTCCGGGTGCTCTACGCTCGAATGATGAGCACACGCTACGGGATCACGTTCTCGGGCCTGACCCTCGCCGCCGGCGCCGGAGTGTTCTGCGGCGTCGTCCCCCTGGGCTACGCCGCCATGCTCGCCGCTGTCTTCACCAATCCGGCTCTGCTGGTTGCCCTGCCCGGCGCGCTCGTCCTCGGCGCGCTCGCCGGACTGCTCGTCGCTTACGGCACCCGCAACGCGATCCGTCCGAGGATGGCCCAGCGCTACCGGCGCTTCGTCGCTGCCGGGCTGATCGCCATGCCCGGCTTCTTCTTCATCGGCCGTATCGAGGATTTCACCAGCAGTCCTGAACCAAGCCGGTGGGCGATCGGGTTCATCCTCTGCTGCGGTCTCGCCGGAATCGTCGTTCACTACCGGTGGCGCAAGCGGCTCACGCTCGAACAGCACGCCCGGCGCGCCGCCGAGAACCGCGCGCAACAACACACCACGGTCGCCTGACCACAGTCGAGGGGGGGTGGCCGCATCTTTAGATGCTGGCCCCCTCGACAAACTGGCACCGTCACCGGCGGCCTCCGCGCGCCAGCGGCTAGTCCGACATCTCCTGGTGCACGGTGCGCTCGTCAACCCCGACGCTCGCGTCTCCCATGTCGGGCGCTGCCCGGTCCACTTCTGCGCTGTCCGGTGCCGCATCGTTCACCAGCGGCTCGCCGTCCACGCCGGGCGCACTGAATCGTCCGGCACTCGCCTTCGGGGCCGTGCTCGTCGGAGCCGACGCCTCTGCCTCGTCGTCGGCGCTATCGCGCAGAAGAGCTGTCACCGCCTTGACGGGCAAGCCCAGCAACGTCGCGGTCGCGCTGAGCGTCACCTCGGCCGCGCGGATCTGCCGCACCGAGGCGCTCATCACCTCACGCCATTCGGCGATCTCCATCGCAGCATCCGCGCGGACTTCGTCGCACCGCCGATGGTGCTCGCCGGTCTTGACCTCTTTCTGCCGGTCCAGCTCAGCGAGCTTGCGTTCCAACTGCTCTTCCAGAGCGGTGATCCGGCTGTCCCGCTTCCGCTCGATGCTCTCGACCGCGGCCGCCGCTTCCGCGAACGGACCCAGCGCCTCGTCGATCCGGCGTTCGTTGGCCCGCTCGCGTTCCAGTTGCTCCGCGCGTCGCCGGCGTGCCGACTCCAGACGCTCCAGCGCCGCCGTTGATCGCCGTCGCCGTGGCCTCGCCGTGTTCTCGGCCATGCCGAACCTCCCCGCTGGGGAGGGCTGCGGTCATGCGTCCGAGGCTACCGTCACGACCGCCGTGGCGCTGTCGGCGAAGAACGATCCGGGGCGCGCTCCGTTCCGCTGCCCCGGTCAATGTGGGCGCGGGGCCGCCGCGACAGCCCCGGAGGGCTCCCACCGCATGCGGTGGTCCGGCAAGGCCGCGACGGACCCGCTGACGCTCCGCCAAAAGGCACAGTCAGCCTACGGAGCGCTCGAGCCAGGATAGCCGTCGCTGTTCGCGTGGGATGAGCCGACCAACCTTCTGGTCCGGCCGGCATCCGGCCGCCGCCGTCGGCAGCTGACGGTGGTTCAGTTCGCCGCGGATGTCCCGTCCGCGGGTGGTGGGTGGCCCCGGCATTGTGCCGGTCGCTGCCCCAAATACAAGGGCACCCCAAGATCTTTTTTGACCGAAAAGCGTGGTCAAAAAACATCTTGAGGCCCCACCCTTGTATTCGGGTCCCCTTGCTCCCTTGGACAGGCATTAAGGGGCAGGCCGGAGGCCTGCCCCCAGGTGCGCCGGGGCCACCCACCACCCACTCAGCCCCCGCTCACCTCTACCGAAATGCGGCAAATCCGCCAGCAGGCACGCGAGCGCAATTCCACCCCGAACGGGATAACGCCAGATCAACAACACGCAGATAGTCACGAAAACCCTTCCGATAATTCACCGAAAAAGAGTACCCCCAACAATCCGTTTTGCCTTGTGACCTGCGGAAACACCGACTAATATCGATCATGCAAGGCACTCGGAACGGCAAGCCCGAGCGCTACAAAGAATACAGTTAAGGATCACTCATCATGGTTTCCACCATTCATGAAACACACCGTACGAGTGTGGAAAAAATCGTCACCGCGTTGCAGTCTCAGCCCCCGCGCGTCCGTTCCGCGCTGACCGAGCTACAACGCATCTTCGTCAGCAGCTCCGAGCAGCCGCCCGCGATCCTCACCGCGTGCGCCGCAGCGCTCAAGACGGACGACCAGCTCACCGCAGACATTCTGGCCGGAGTGCGCACGGCACACGCCGAGTGGGACAGCTATGGCGACCTAGAGCGCAAGCTGTACAGCGCGTGCGTCTACTCGACAGAATCCCGGCACGCGATCACGGCGACGGAACCGAACGACATTACCGTCATGCTGCGCGCGACCCCGCCGCGCGTCAAAGACGCCGCTACCGCGTTGCATTGGCTCAACGCCGTCACCCAAGGCGCGCACCGTGAGGCGTACATGGCGTGCTCTGCTCTGCTGTCGAACCCGAGCGCGGACCACCCCGCAGTGGTCGAGGCCATCCAGACCGGTTACCGGGTGTGGCCGAAACTTGACGAGCAAAACCGGACTCTGTTCATGGCGTGCGTGTACGCCAGCAAAGCGCGCGCGGAAGTCGCGCGCGCCCGCGCCGCCAAGCGACACGCACGGGTCGAAGCCGAGACGCCCGACGAGCCGCACCGGTGCGGCAACTGTGACGGCGTGCTTCCCGAAGACATGAACTACTGTTCCGAGAATTGCCGACGCGACGCCGAATCGGCCGAACGTCCCGCGCCCGAGCAGCACACCACCTCAGCCCCGGCACGGCCGGAACCGAAAGCGGCCAAGCGGAAGCGGCAGACCGCCGAGAAACGCGCACAAGCAAAGACCGTAGTCGGCGAGCTGGAACAGCAGTACGACGAGCATTACCGCGCAATCGTGGCTGCGATCCCGAGCGCCGGGGTGGTGCGCAAGAACGAGGGCACCGTCGACCGGTACGAAGACGAGCGGCAGCGGGCACGCGACCTAGACGACAGCCGGGACGGAGTCGACGACCTCACCGGGCACCGCGTGACCGACCACGATTACGACCGCATGGCGTTGCGTCCCAGCCGGGCAACCGATCAATGCTCCGCGTGCAACCTCGAACGCCCCACCCGCGAGGCACACGCCCCCGACAGCAGCGACGACCGATGCCAGGAATGCCAGGACCGGGACCGCGTTCCGCTCGACGTCATCCGGTGGGAAGTCGCGATCGCAGCCCAGCGCCCGAACCCGGGCCACGCGATCATTGACACCCTGTACGGACTCGACGCGGTAGACGTCCTGCGCAGCCTCCAGGCCCGCCCGCGCACCGCGCCAGCACTCGCCGCAGCCTGACACCCGAACGGCCTGGCACCCGCACGGGTGCCAGGCCCTACCCGGCAGGAGCCAAACCCGTGCGATCACTCACCGAAGTACTTGCCGACATAGACCAGCAGCTCACCGACGCCGAGCACATCCCGACCAGCGAGCCCACAGCAGTCGCCGCCTATCTCCGCGAACTACTCGCCCGCCACGGCCAGTGGGCAACCGTCCGGGGAAGCGTGTCCGAAGTGGTCACCGCCGACACCATCCGGCGCGAAGCCGCCCACCTCACCCAGCAGTAGCCCGCCCCGGAGGGAGACCCGTGGACAGCATCGAGAACTTCCGAGGACGCTACGAATTCATGAGCAACTTCTACCGGCACACCATCGTGGGCACAGGCGGGATCCCGTACCCGACGAACGAAGCAGCGTTCCAGGCAGCGAAGACACCGAACCTCCTGAAGCGGTGCCTCATCGCGTCCGCACCGACACCACGCGAGGCGAAGCGACGCGGACGCCTTGTCACCTTGCGTGCCGATTGGAACGACACCGGCCGTCACGTCGTCATGCGCGCGGTACTGCGTGCCAAGTTCACCGATCCCGAATTGTCGCGACTGCTTCTGGCGACCGGTGCCGCCCGCCTGGTGGAGGGGAACCGGTGGCATGACCAGTTTTGGGGTGACTGCCGTTGTGGCCGCGCCTCGTGCGCGCAGCCCGGCCGAAACTTCCTCGGCCGCTACCTAATGGAAATCCGTACGGAACTCGCGAACCTGTAAGCCCGCTCAGCAGCGACGCAAGGCGGTCCGTCAGTCACAGACTGACGGGCCGCCTTTTTGTGTCGGTCACCAGGGTTCGCCTCGGCGCCACCGGCCTTCGCTTCACTCCGGCAGGCGGCGCCGAGGCGAACCCGCCGGGCGTCCAGCGCGCGACGTGCCCCGCTCACCAGCCAGCCCCACTCACCCACCAGCCCACGCACCTCCCGCACGCCACCCGCGCCCAACACCACCACTCCACCGCGCCACCGCTGACCACACCCCCACCGCCACCACCTCACCAGCCGCCCAGCCCACCACCGCACACAGCACGTCTTGCAGATCATCTGAACCGGGTGGGCATTCTCGGATTTCGCGCGTACGCTCGAAGGTGGTGATGGGCTTACGCAAGCTGAGCCCTGGTGGTCATGAGTACCTCACGAACTCGGTCGCGTGTGCCGATCGCGACCGGGAGCTCGAGCCCGGCGAGCTGTTGAGTGATTACTACCTCTCCCGTGGTTACCCGGCAGGCGAATGGTTCGGCGCCGGAGCAGACCGATTAGGACTGTCCGGCGAAGTCACTGCTGCGCAGATGAACGCGCTGTTCGGCGAGGGCCGGCATCCGCACGCCGATGCCATCGAGAACGAGAAGATCGCCGATGGAGCCACAGCGGAAGAGGCGCTGCGGGCGACTCGGCTGGGCCGCCGGTTCCCTCAGTACTCCGAGCTTGACCACATGCGAAGCCAGGTCTCGCAGGCCTACAAGGACTACAACCGCGAGAACGGTCGTCCCGTTGGGGCACCGATTCCCGCGGCGAAGCGCGCCGAACTACGTCACGCCGTTCAGACCGCCGCGTACACGAAGGCGCACGATGGCGCTCGCCCCGGGGATGAGAAGGAGCTTCAGAAGTGGCTCGCTGACCAGAAACGCAGCTTGAAGAATGCTGTGTCCGGGTTCGAGATGGTGTTCGCGCCGGACAAATCGGTGTCCCTCGCCTGGGCCAACGCCAAGCCCATCGAGCGCGATCTGATCGTCAGCATCGTGCGTCAGGCGGCCCGTGACACGCTGTCCTATGTGGAGCGCCATGCGGCGTTCACGCGCCGGGGCAACCTGGGCGAGGCGCAGGTCGACGTCAACGGCATCACCGCCGCGCTGTTCGAGCATTGGGATTCCCGCGCTTCGGACCCGCATCTGCACATCCATGCGCTGATCTCCTCGAAGGTACAGCGCAGCGACGACGGCGAGTGGACAGCGCTGGACGGTCGCACCATCCTGGCAGCCACCGTCACCGCGAGCGAGTACTTCGACAGCCGCGTGCGCGACCTGTTCCGCGAACACGGCGCGTCCTGGACGCAGCGCGGCGCGCACGGCGTCGACATGACCCGACCGGTGTGGCAGCTCGCCGGAATCCCTGTGTCGCTGGTGAAGGCGTTCTCTCAGCGACACAAGCAATTCGAAGCGGCGCGCGCGAAGCGGATCGTGGAGTTCACCAAAGCCCACGGCCGCGAACCGAAACCGAAAGAGATCTTCGCGATCGACCGGGCCGCGCAGTACGACAACCGCCCTGGGAAGCAGCCTCCCCGGACACTGGCGGAGCACCTGCGCGTCTGGCGCGATCACGCGATCACCATCGTTCCGCCGAGCATCCTGGACGTCCTCGGACGACGAGTGTTCCTGACCGGCACCAAGGAATCGTCGCCCGTCGACGTCGCGAAGCTGGCCCGGGTCACCCGCCAGGTCGTCTCCGACCACTACAGCCACTTCTCGTGGTGGAACCTCGCTGCCGAGGCGCACCGGCAGTCCGCGCATCTCACTGTGCCGACCGCGACCCGTGAACGGCTCGTCGACGACGTGGTCGCCGCGGTTCTGGCAGAGCCGGACACTCTCGCGCTGACCGGACCTGTCGCGGTCTCGGAACCGGTGTCGTTGCGCCGGCGGGACGGCGAATCGGTCTTCGTCGAGCATCGGTCACCGCGCTACACCACCACCGCCACGCTCGCCGCCGAGGCAGACCTGGTTGCATGGGCCCGTCGCCGCGGCGGTCACCGGCTGCGCTCCGACACCGTCGACAAGGCGATGGCGGGGCAGAAGCTCAACGCCGGCCAACGGCGGATGGTGACCGAGTTCGCCCACTCGGGCCGCCGTCTGCAGCTGGCGCTGGCTCCGGCCGGCGCCGGGAAGACCACCGCCATGAAGGTGCTCGCCACGGCGTGGCGTCGGACAGGCCACCGTGTGTACGCCTTCGGCCCGTCCGCGCGCGCAGCTCAAGAACTTGGTGCCTCGATCGGAGCCCGGCCATACACGCTGCACCAGCTGACCACGGCGCAACGGTTCGGGTTCGTCGACCGCGCGTTCCCGATCGCCGCCGGGGATTTGGTCATCATCGATGAGGCGGCCATGGCTGGCACGCACACGCTGCACGCGGTCGTCCAGTACGCGCTGCGACGCGGCGCCGATGTCCGGTTGATCGGTGACGACGCGCAGCTCGCCGCCGTGGAGGCCGGTGGCGCGATCCGGCTGATCGCGCACGACGTCGGTGCCGTGCGGTTCCGGGAGATCGTGCGTTTCCAAGGCGAGGACCGTCGTGAGCAAGCGGCCGCGTCGCTCCAGATCCGCAACGCCAATCCGGCTGGACTCGAATACTACTTCGAGGCCAACCGGGTTTTCGACGGCTCGCTGGAGACCATGCGCGACGCTGCGCACGCCAACTGGCGGGCTGACCTCGACCGCGGCGTGCAGTCCCTGCTGATCGTCCCGACCAACGAGGACACCGTCGCGCTCAACACCGAAGCACGCAACGTTCGGCTCCAGCGCGGCGCCATCGTCCGCGGTCGCGAGGTCGACCTGCACGACACCACGGCCGCCGGTGTCGGCGACTGGGTCGTCACACGGCACAACCAACGCCTGCTGAGCCTGTTCGGCGGCCAGGACTTCGTGAAGAACGGCGACGTCTGGACCGTGAAATCCGTGCACCGCGACGGGCGCATCACGGTCACCCACCGGTCTCACAAGGGGACGATCACCCTCCCCGCCAACTACGTGAAAGCTCATGTCGAACTGGCGTACGCGGCGACAGTGAACCGGGTACAAGGCATGACCAGTACCGGACACGCGCACCTGCTGGTCCCTCCGACGATGACCCGAGAGCAGTTCTATCCCGGCATCACCCGCGCGATGTGGCAGAACTTCATGTACGTGATCACCGTCCATCACGTGATCGATCAGCACCAAGAGACCCCTCAGGTGCAAACGCCGGAATCCGTGCTGACCGGCGTCCTGAACCACTCCGGGGCCGAGGTCTCGGCCACCGAGACACTGCGCGAGGCGCAGGACGTCGAGGTCTCGCTGGGCACGCTCGTGCTCCGCTACAACTACACCGCCACCTATCGTGACGAGGACCGCTATCGCGCCGTGCTCGCCCGACATGCGCCGATGACCGTCGATCTGGACAGCGAAGCCGCCCTGATCCAGACGCTGCGCAACGCGCACGATCTCGGCTGGCAACCAGACCCGCTGGTGCGGGAGGCGTTACGTGGCGGTCCACTGCACAAGGTCGATGACCCGGGCGCGGTACTTCAGAAGCGCATCGCCACACGGGTCGAACAACAGTCGCCGCCGCACCCGCTGGCGCCGGCCGCGAGCGAGGACATCGCGCGATGGCGCGTCATCATCGACGCGATCGCTCCTCACGTCGCCGTCGAAGAGCCTCGCTGGACGCGGGTCTGGCAACACGCCACCGGCGCGCTGGCGGCCGGTTTCGACATCGACGCGGCGCTAACGCTGGTCGCACACCACCTCGCTGGCCGCCCGTCCGGGCCGGATCCCATGCCCGATCACCTGTATGCGGACGCGGTCCTGACCAGCGAACTGGAACGCCGCGCAGAGCTCGGCGAAGCCCATCGGCTTGCCGTGCCGTGGCTAGCGCGACCGGACTTCGCGCACATCCGCCACGTCCCCGGGCACGCCCAGTATCTCGCCGAGACGAACACCGCAATCGCGGGCCGCGTCGACGAACTCCGTGCCGCCGCCATCCGCACACCACCGCCGTGGACGGCACAACTCGGACCACGTCCCGACAACCCGATCACCGCGGAAGAATGGGACGAGCTGGTAGGCCTTGCCGCGGGCTACCGCGAAACCTTCCGCATTACCAGTGCCGACCCCATCGAGCCGCTTGGCCCCGCGCCCGATAGCCACGGTGCCCGCGCGCACGCGTGGCACAGCTTGACAGGCCGTTGGGAAGCCCTGGCCCAGGGAACGACTACCCCCGCTCCCAGCCAGGATGCTCCCGTCGTGGACGAATCCGTCGACGATGAGGAAGCAGCCACCGAGTTCGAGTCTCTCGAGAACAGGTACGTGACCGAGACGCTGGACATCCTGGTGCGTAAGCACGAGATGCACGCTCGGGACGGCGACGAGGACCGCTACCTGGACATCCTCGCCCGCTACGTCCCGGGCGCGATCAACGCAGGCGCAGAACCGGCCGCGCTTGCCGCCCTATCTCGAGCTCAGGATCTCGGCTGGCAAGCCGAGCGGCTCGTCCGTGCCGTCACCGACAACACGGGCTTCGGCTGGGCGGATGACCCAGCTGCCGTGCTCGCGAAGCGCGTCTCCGCTCATGTCGCGGCCCACGACCCACCTGCCCTGATCGGCGTCCCGGGCGACGATCAGGTCCGGCTGTGGCGGACCATCGTCGCCGAGCGGCTTCCGGACGCCGACGTCGACGACGAGCGATGGGGCATCGTGTGGCGGCACGCGGCCGGCGGCGGACTCCGCGGCCTCGTTGCCGATACGGCTCTGGCAGAAGCCACAGAACAGGTCGCTGCGACCGCCCCGCTCACTCGTAGCGTCGAGCCACGGGACATAGGGGAAGCGCTGGTCGCCGTCCTAGCGAAGCGGTTCGACGCGGGCGATGGCCACCATCTCCCGTTGCCCTGGCAGGCCGTGGCCGACCACGGCCACACCAGCGAACCCGCCAGCCGGATCGAACGCCTCGACGCACTCAACGCCGAGATCACCGAGCGGGTCCACCAACTCCGTGAACAGGTGCTTCGGCAGCGTCCCTCGTGGGCTGAACACATCGGGCAGCGACCCGCCGAGATGGCTGCGGCCGAGCGCTGGGATGCGGCCATCGGTCTCGCCGCCGCCTACCGCGAGAACTTCCATGTCACGAGCAACGACCCGCATATGCCCCTGGGCTCTCAACCCGGTCGTCCGGGCAGCAGAGCCCAGGCCTGGAAAACCGTCACCGACACATGGAGGAGCATCATGGCCATACCGCACGATCCCGAAGACCAGCAGTCCGACGCGTTGCTCAGTGTCGAGGCCGCGCGAGACACCCTCGACGGCGTCGAGACAGCCGCGCTCAGCGACGCCTCCGCAGCCGACCGGGACAGGCTCGACGACGAGCGCGATCAGCACTACGACGAGGACATGGACGCGGCTCACACCGAGGCCGCGGACCTACGACACGGCATGGGCTTCTGACGGCGCTGTAGCCTCACGCTCGCGGGCCCGGTGCGCACCCTCCCCCTCAGCGCGCCGGGCCCGCCCTGCGTTCTTCTAGCGCCCTTTGTGGACACGGAAACGATGGCTGTTTCGCGAGTTCCCGAGTGATCAGGTGTAGCCGAGCCCACGGCCGAGGTCTTCGGTGTCTCCGGAGTTCAGGGGATCGTCGAGATCGGCGACGATGTCATCCTCGGAGATCTCGGCCGTGGAACTGTGCAGGTGAGCATCGTCGTCGAAGTCTGTGGCCGCGTAGCTGGTGACGTCCGCAGCGTGTTCCTGAGCTTCGTCTCCGCCGAAATTCTGGTCGAGCAGGCTGGTGTATTGGTCGATGGCGTGTTCGGCGATCGTTCTGCCGTCATAGGTCATGGGGCTATCGATCGCCGCTTGCTGCCGGGCGACTGGGGCAGCGATGCCAGCGGTGGTCAGTGCTTCGAACTCATCGATCGCGTTGTCTGCTTGGTACCGCACGTATCGATTACCGGTGTCAGTAACCCATTCCGCGTCCAAGATTCTCACCTCCGTCCACGTCGTCCTCGGTCGCGTCGAAGGCCTGTATGCGAGGGTCTGTTTGGGAGGCGGTGGTCAGCGCGACTGTGATATCGATCCCCGCGAGATCTGCGGCGCGTGCGACATGCCCGGCTTCCCCGCGTAGCTGGCGGTACGTTGAGGTGTCGGCTTCGCGTTGTGCGGCCAGCGTTCGTCCGAGATCGTCGGGGATGTCTGCGTACGGCCGGACGGCGTCGATGACAGCGCCGGGATAGGTGATCTCGCCGACCCGGTTGCCGATGTCGACCAGCATGTTGTCTTCGCCGTATTCGTTAAGACCGTTGAAGACTTGGGCGAAGTAGGTTTGCATTCCTCGGTCCCATCCGACCACGATCTCCAGGTGCGGGTTTGCGGCCGTGTCTCGTGAGGTGAGGGCGACACGGTTGTTCGGGTATGCCACGGCCTATTCCTCTCTCGCTCTACCGGTCGTTCGTCTGTTTGCTGTCGGGCTGCGGGTCCGCGGCCGGGGTTGCCTGCGCTTCCGCTGTGTCGTTGGGAGTGGGATCGCTTCCGGGCGAGGAGTAGCGATCGGGTCGTGCGGATGTGCCGGCGTCTTTGTGGCTGCTGGCGCGGCAGTGAGCGTGTGTCCATTCACTGGCCAGGCGGGCGGCGAAGCCGGGCCGGAACGTGTGGTGCCAGTACTGGGCGTCCTTGACGTTGGCTCTGGGACCGGTGTTCGCCGCGCGCCAGAAGTAGGCGAGCGTGGCGACCTCGGCCAGGAGTCCGGGGTGACTCAGCCAGCAGTCCGGGATGGCAACGGCGCGCGAACCGGGGAGGCCGACGTAGGTGGTGTTGTAGTACTCGACGAAGAGGGCGATGCCGACCAGCGGGTCACTGGCTCCTGAATCAGGTTCGGTGCGGCCCGGGGGCTCGAATGGCACCCAGGGAGCCGGCCGGTTCCTTCTTTGCTCCGGGTCTGCCTCGTCCTCCGCGACGAGCCTTTGCAGCTGTATCGCGAGATCCTTGGCCAGGTCGTGCTGCTGCGCCACCTGCCGCCGTAGATCGCTGACCGCAGCACGCAGGACCGCGATCTGTTGTTCCGGTGTGGTGCCTGCCGCCGGTTCCTGCTGGCCGCCTGTTCCGTCGTGGTGGTCGTCCGGTTGTCGCCGCGAAGGCTGGGGAATGTCGTCGTTGCTCATCGCGAGCCGCCGATCGCGGTGGTGGCGGCACGAAGTTGCTGCGCCCGGTCGTAGGTGTAGCCGTCGGTGGTGATCTGGACGTTGCCAAACCGGATGCTGTCGACGTCGGCCTTGAGCTGGTCCCAGTCCTGTCGGCGGGATACGTCGACGGTGCGGCCGAGGATGGGGCGGAGATTGGCGTGGATGATCAGCACGCGGCCCTTGTCGAGGGTGCGGATAGCACCGGGCCGGTAGGTCAAGGCGTCTTCCGAGCCGGTGGCGGTGCGGCCGGCGCCGAGCCAGCCGTCACTGTGTTGCTGGTAGGTCTTGCGCCGATGGTGTCCCGCGAGGGTGGAAAGCCATTCCAGGGTCTTGTCGTCTTTGATGCTGTCGAAAATCGTCAAGGTGAGGGTGTTGTCGATCAGCTGCCGACGACCGTGTTCGCCGTAGAGTTCGTCGAGCTGGGAGCGGGACTGTGCGGACCAGTGGATGAGCACGCCGCGTCCGGACGTGTCGGCGATCAGGCCAGGTAGCCGCGGTACCGGCGTTCCGTCGAAGAGTTCGTCGAAGATCATGGTCGCGGCCGGTTCGAGTCGTCGGCGGTCTTGCTCAAGCGCGAGGTCCTGGGCGGTGGTGACGACCTGCTCTCCCATCGCGGTCAGCACTGGCCGGGCCTGCGGTGCTTGATGTTCGCCCGCGATGACGAACATGGACCCTTTGCGCAGGAGGAAGTCGCGGATGTCGAGCTCTTCACCGGGCGGTGGCGTGGCGAAGTCTCGGATCGCGGGATTCATGAAGGGTTCCAGGGCGCGGCGTACCGACATCCAGACTGCGTCGGAGGTCTCGGCTACCATGCCGATCTCCGAGGCGAGGTTGTAGGCGAAGTTCGGATAACGGGCGCTGAGGAGCTCGACCGGCTCTTGGTCAGCGGGTTTCGTGATCGCCCAGCTGACGAGATCGGTCACAGTCCGCTGATGGTCCGCGGCGGCGAGCAGATAGGCCTGGAGAACGATCGAGGCACGACCGCGGAAGACTTTGTCGTTGCCGCCGGTCTCGCGGAGGCCGAGCGAGGACGCTTCGATGAGGGTTTCGGCGCGGCGCAGCGCGACGGACGGATCGCTACAGCCGGTGATCGGTGACCAGCGGACCCGGGCCGGCCAGTGGACGGTTCCGGTGGCGTCACATAGCAGGACCGGTCCGGCGTTGGGCCGCCGTGTGCGCGCAAGCATCGCCCACTCAGCGAGGTCGGGCTTCGTGGTGGACGCGTACAGGGCGCCCGGTGCGGCGAGTGCCTTGTGGATGAGATCGGTGCGGCTCTTCCCGGAGCGGGTAGGCGCGATCACCCCTGTCGGGTTCTCCAGCGAGGTCACGAGCATCTGGTGATTTGGTCCACGGTGTAGCGGAACAGCGACGTCCGTGAGGTCGGCAGCTTTACGTTCCTGCTTGGTGAGATCGCCTCGGGTCCAAGCAGCTGTGGCGCGGGCGCGGCGCGGCGACAAGGTCTTGCGCATGTCCCGGCGGGTGGCGTGCCCGGGTTTCACCGGCCGCCACCGGCGTCGCCCCACGATGGCGAGCGTGCCGACGGCCGCCGCGATCAACCCCGCGAACAGGGCGAAGGTCGTCCAGAACACGGTGGCGTGGTCGTCGAGCGCGGAGGACCACGGTTCGCGCAGGTGTGCGCCGGGGCTGGCTGGGGCCGCGATGATGCGCCCCGCGTTCGGTAGCCAAGCCTGGAGCGGCGGCCAGTCCCAACCGCTACCGGTGATGCCGCATGTCACGGCCGCGGCGGCGTTGATCGCGGCCGCGAGGGCGATGATCAGTGTGAGCGCGGCGATGATCAGGCCCATGAGGGCTGCGTCGCGGTCCATGCCGCTGACGCGGGCCGGGTTGTTGCCCATCTGGCGGTCTCCCTCCCGAGTTCGGGGAGGGCGTGCTGGGGTCTGTGACGCGGCGGATCATCACGATCTTTCCGCTCCACGCGGACAGCGGTTCGAGGATCACGCCGGTGCTGGAGTCGTAGGCGTTGACGATCAGGCCGTGCCCCGCGTACATGCCGACATGGCGCGGATTAGCTGGTGTTCCAAGGGATCCGGGAATGAAGAGCAGGTCGCCGGGCATCAGCTGGTTCAGGCCGGGGACCGCGCGTCCGGCGTGCACTTGGCTGACAGTTCCGGCTGGAATCCCGACGCCTGCGGCGGCCCATGCGGCGAGCATGAGCCCGGAACAGTCGAATCCGTTCGGGCCTTTTCCGCCCCATACATAGGGTTTCCCCAGTTGCGCGAGTGCGTAGGTGACCGCTGCGCGCTGTCGCGGGTCGGCTGGGTATTGGTAGCCAGCGGGCAGTTTGGTGCGGTCGACGTCGTTCGGGCTGATCGGGATATCCGAGCCGCCGTCATCAACGCAGCCCGCAGGTAGCTCTGCGGGCTCCGCAGGTTGGCGGGCAGGCGCTGCCGGTGGCGCGGTGTCGTTCCATACCGCGCTGGTGATTCGCGCCGCCTCGGATTCCCGCGGCGCGTATCGGTCCGGGAAGCCGGACCGCTGGACGCGCTGCTGGGCTTGTCCGGGCGGAAGGGTGTCCCAGCCGGGGATGGCGACCAGCCGGTCGAGGAAGGCGTTCGTGGCGTAGACCGGGTTGAGGATCTGCGCCGGTGTGCCCCAGCCTTGGGAGGGGCGCTGCTGGTAGACGCCGAGGGAGTCACGGTCTCCGTAGTTCAGGTTGGCCAGTTTGGATTCCACGAGTCCGGTCGAGATGGCCAAGACAGCTGCTCTGCGAGGCAGACCGCGTTGCCGAACGATGGTGACGATCGTGCGGGCGATGTCCAGTTGTTCGGCGGACGGCGCGGGAGTGGGGTCTTTGACGATCCGACCGATGCCGGTCTCTGGCGGCTCGCAAATCTGTCCGGGACCACCGCCGACGGCGATCAGCACGAGGCCGAGTGTCGCGATCGGAGCTAGGACCTGGATCATGATCGCCGTTGCCATAGTGGCGATGAGGCTGCTGCGGGAGGTATCCATGACGGTTACCGGGTCGGGCGTGTGAGAGGGCGGAGCTGGGCATTGGTGTCGAAGTGACGTCGTTCAACGGCGCTGAGCACGGTCTGCACTTTCCGGCCAGTTTGGTTCTCCGTCTTCCATAGAGCGCGCCCACGACGATGGTTGGCCCATCCGGAGATTGCTTGTTGTTCTTTCTCCGCCAATGAGAGTGCGTCGCCGAGCTCTGACGCGACTCTGGTTGTCTGTCCGAAAAGGACTCTTGTGCTGAACAGGCTGAGCATGTCGCGGGCGATCGACGCTGCTTGCGATCCGGCGTCGCCCACGGTCAGGAGATCTGAGGGCTTGTGAACGAGCGCGATCTGGATGATCTTGTGCTTGCGTGAGAGGCGCAATTCGCTGTCGAAGGACATCAGCGCACGGACTCCGAGGCGCATTTGGCGCCATACCTCATCGCGGACGACGATGCGGATCTCACCATCGTCTTGGAGGTCGGTAGCGATGGCCGACCATGATCCGAGGCACGTCAGGGCGACAGCGACTGCCTTGTCGCCGCGGCTGTCCAGCCGGGACAGGTCCATCGATTGTGCGGGGGCATCCCAGTCGAGTTTCACGTTGGTCTGCGCGTCGAACATGCCGGCGAGCGGTCCTGCGGCCAGGTTCTTCAGAGCGTCGGTGATGGGGCGCAGGTGGTCGAGGAACTGGCGCCGGTCGGCGAACCTGCTCTCGCGCCAGAGTTCCTCGGGCGGATCGGCCAGGGCGCGGTGCACGTCGGGGATCGTGATCGGGCGAAGCCGGGTGTTGGCGTCCGCTGCGCCGACCGCGCGGTGCAGGACGGAGGAAAGGACGGCTTCGTCGGTCACGGTGGCGGCATACCCTTGGGCTTCGGCGAGCGCGGTAAGCAGTTGTACCCAACGGCTGAGAATCCACGAGAGTTCGCTGCGCTGTTGCCTCGCGGTCCAGCTGTCCCAGTGCGCCGTGAGCGGGCCGAGGTCCAGAGCGTTGACGCGGGCCGGGCTGCCCGGGCCGAGCACGATTGGTGTAGCTCCCAGTGCTTTCAGGACTGGGGTGTACTCGCCCTTGACGTCGCCGCTGATCAAAGTCTTTACGCCGAACGGCATCATGCGCGTCGTGAACGCGACGATGGTGGAGCTCTTCCCCGTGCCCGGCTCGCCGAAGCCGATAACGTTCGGGTTCGTGCAGGCTCCGGTGAGCACGGCTTCGACCGGATGGAAGTAGAAGGCTCCCCCGGCGGTGACGTCATAGCCTATCCTCGCCCCGGCCGCGGGCATCGGACTGGACGCCAGGAGCGGGAAGACACCACCGACTTCGTGCGTACTGGCCTGGTACACCGCGAGAGGCGGCGGTACTGGTGACCACCCGTGCCCTGGGCGTCGGCGACCGCGACGGGGAGCGATCGCTCGGTTGACCGGCTCACGGCGTCGGGTTCGCGGCTGCTCGGGCCTTCTCACCGCTGGCGGTGTGCCGAAGGTGGACAGCAGGTCTCGCACGGACCGTTCGGCGGCTGTGTGGTCGCGAGTCACCATCCACCTCCACGCAGTCGGGGGAGGCCGATCCCGAGCGGGAGCACGGTGGCGACGAACCCGGCATCCTGTGCGAGTTCCATGCGCAGCAACCGGAATCTCCCGGCGATGGCGCTTTCCAACCGGGCCGCGTGGTCTTCGACCGGCCAGGTCGACGGCACTGTGACCGCGGCCGCGACCGCGAATCTGACCATGCCGTGACCGGACGCGATCGCATCCTCCTGGATGCTGGCGCGTCGGGCTTCGTGGCGGTCTTCGGCGCTGGTGGCGAACCCTTTGGTCGCCTTCCAGTCCCGTATGACGCGGGTACGGAACCGGGTGCCACGTACGGCTCGGTGTGCGCGAGTGGCAGGCATGATTTCGTAGTGCACGGCGAGGCTCCGCCGTTCGCCCGGTGTTTTCACAGCCAGGAGAGAGCTGAGGGAACCGAACACCGTGCCTCGGTGCGGCATCAGCACCGCATACGACACGGTGGAGAAGCCATCGTGGTGGTAGGCCCGCGCTGACGGCGCCGGAGCATGAGTCGGTCCCGCCGCCGCCCACGGAAGTCCGGTGGAGGCGGGCTTTTCCTCGTTGTGACTCGCGTTCAGGATGGCCGCCGTCGCTGGATTGAACCCGGTGCGGATCGCTTCGGCTAGGTGTCCACCCGACAGCCAGCGAACACTGTGGGCGCCGAGAGCACGGAATCGTTCGTCGAGGCTGTCCAGGACCCGGTAGAGCACGATGGCGCGGCCGTTGGCGCCACCTCCGGCGGCGATGGCTGGGCGCCGGAGAGTGTCTTCCCGTCCGCTGATCGTCACGAAGATCTCGTGGCGGACCGAGGGCAGCCCGATGGTGCGATCGAGTTCCCTGGTTGTCTCGGCTGCCAGCGGTGGCGCCGGGACGACTTCGTTGCGGGCCCGCCATGCACGGTAGTCAGCCCCATCATCGGGAACAGTCCGCACCAGCAGTGACATCCGGTCGATCACCTCACGCTGACCCAGAGCTTCGAGCAGGTTCCCCAGTCGCGCCGCGAGCAGCTCGCATTCGTTATCCGACAGCATTCCCACCCCGGAATGGGACAGGCGTGCGGTCGCACCCCACCGTCCTTCACCGGTGTCGTGGATCAAGCAGACCCGTCCCTGGTCACGCAGCGGTGGCCCGTCCGGGAAGCGCACCCGGGTCAGCGCGCCGGGCAGGTCGGGCTCGTCGGGATCGACCTGCCCGGTGGCAGCTCGGGTTTGCCAACGCGTCCAGCCAAAGGCGGCACCAACCTGGAACAACAGCAGATGAGCGAGCCAGCGCGCGGCGGTCCTCCCGCGTACAGGCACAGCCACCAGCGCCGCGAGCGGGCCGCTGACGCACGCGATTATTAGCGCCTTGGTGATCTCCCCCGCGGAAAGAGTGATCACCACGGGCACGGTGAGCGCGACGCACGTCAGCGCCTGCACCGGTGTCAGCCCGAGGATCCAGCCGTCGTGCTCACGTCGTGACAGCCCTCGGTACACGCGACTGGTCATTCGAGCACCTTCCCCACGTTCGGGTCGCCGCCCTCGTCATCACCGTCGTCCTCGACTGCGGCGTCGACGGCGGATGCGGCGGCTGCCTCAGGAAGCACCCCGGCAACCGCGCCCGCAGCGTCGGACTCCGAGGATTCGTCTCCGGGTGCAGTTCCGTCACCAGTTTCAGCGGCCTCGCCGGTGTCACCCGTTGGATCAGGCGGCGGCGGAACGCCATCTCCTGTGGCGATCGCGCCTTCTTCGGTTCCACTTCGGCCGTTATCGCCGTCGAGCGCGTCGGCACTGGAGTCACTGGGTTCGTCCTCGGGAGCAGCCGGTTCGACATCATCCGTGGCCGAGTCGAAACGGTCAGTATTCGCCACCTCGGAGTCATCCGCAGTGCCGGCTTCGTCAGCTTCGCCGGAACCACCGAACAGTTTGTTCTTGGCCGCGTTGAACGCCGATTGCCCCGCTTTTCCTCCCGGACTGTCCGGGCCGTAGGAGTCCAACCCGGCATCGGAGAACGCTCCTCGAACGGCCGCGCCAGCTTCGGTATTGGGGTCGATGAAGGCGAACAGCTTGAACAACACCAAGGGGACCCAGACGGCCATCCAGAGGATGGCGACTCCCGCGAGCAAGCCCGAGAGCCCCTTCGCCTCGCCGGTCGCTCCGATGCCGATCACCAGCACTACGGCGATTCCCGGCTTGATGAAGATGATCGCCAGTACCCATCGCATACCGCGCCAGAACCAGACTGCTGTCGTGTTCGAGATGAGGCCCGCTGCGATGATCGGCACAGTCGCCGTCAACAGGTAGACGGCGGCTTCACGGAAGACCATCTCCATCGCGAAGCCCAACACTGCGGGCAGTAGACCGAAGATCGCGGTCAACCCGAGCACGACAGCCTTCACCGAGTCTGTGCCAGCGTCGACCAGCCCCATCGCTTTCAAGGCGTCACTGAAGTTCCCGACGTGCAGGACGTTCAGAATCCCGGTCGTGGCTCCGTCCGCGGCGGCCAGGAAGCCGGCGATCGCCCCGACAGTGACCGCGAGAGCCGCACCGTACTGGAACGGCCCGGACATGACACGGGTGAATCCGCGACCTCCGCGCAGGACCGACACGGTGATCTGCCAGAAAAATAGCCCGAGCGCGACGACGCCTCCGAGCCACAGCATCATCGGCCACAACGTCCCGACAGGCCCGTCCGTTGTCGATACCGTGAACGTCGAGAGCCAGTCGACCAGCGTGAACGCCTCGCGCAGCAACCACAGGGACGAGATCCAGATCCCCTGCATCGCCACTTCGAAGACACTGGATGCCAAGCCACCGACCAGATCACCGGCCGTCCGTCCCAGCCAGACGAAGACGTCCTCCGGGGTCATCGCGAAGTCCCACCCAGGCTGCGATACCCGGCCTGCACGGATTCCGCGCTACCTGGCCACGCGCTCGCTGCCATCGCGGCCTGGTTTCCCGTGCTGATGCGCCACGCGTCCCCGGTCCAGCGCATCGCCTGGCAGTCACCGACCCCCATGGACGTCGACTGTCCTTTGTAGTCAAAGGTGAGGATTCCGAGTACGCAGACCACCGCGTATCGGCCTTGGTCGGTGGTTCCCTTGATCTGCCCGTGGGTCACGTCGTAGGTGACCGTCAAGCCGGGCTTCAACTCTCCGGCCGCGATTCCGGCACGCATGCGGAAGGTGGAGAGCAGGGTGTGCAGTCCCGTGCGGTCGACCGCGGGCGCGCCGGGTAACGCGATATCGGCGTAGGCCCGGTCGTAGACGGTCGGGTCTCCGCCTCGCAGGCCCACTTCATCGGCTGCCTTCAGCTGGGCAAGCGCTCCTTCGGGTGTTCCCGGGAAACCGCCGGGGATCCACACGCCAGCGGCATGACTCGGTTCCGGAATTTGCAGCACGGGCCCCGCCTGTGGGCTCAGCTCGTGAGGCTGCGCGGCCTCCGCAGGCAGGCGAAGCATCGGGCGCAGTGCGAGTTTCTTCTGTGCTACAACGTCCCAGCCGGGTTCCGGGGTTGGCTCAGGCTCGAGTGTGGTGACCTTCCCGGGCACAGCCGTGCGGCTAAGCCCTGTTCCTCCTGGCGGCGCTGTAGTCGTTGAACGGGAATTCGCGATGGCCAGCGCAGCAGCAAGGCCAACTGCTGCCAATGTGACGAGCACCAGAGCGAGAATCGTCATCCGGGCATGACGGGGGCGACGATCGGCGTCGGGAGTGAACATGCCGCTCACCCCTTGGAGAATCCGTCGATCAGCGAGTAGCCGATCCCGTACAGGATGGCTCCGCCGATGGCGCAGAGCATCATGACCAAGCCGACCTTTCCCGCGCGGTGGTGGTCGACCCAACGACCGCCGGCCCAGACCGTGAGGCCGATGAAAAACGCCGCCATCAAAGCGATTCCCGCGGCCCACTTGACGTTGTTGAGGAGGCCGAGGATCGCCTTGGCGCCTGGCGGCTCTACGGGGACGGGGTTCGGAAGGGGTGCCGGGCTAGGCGGTGGAGGGGCCGGTTGCTGGGTCAGCCATTCCACGATGGTGTGGGCGATCATGACTGCGCCCTCCCTTTTCACGGGCCTGGTCCTTCGGACCTGGCGTACGGAGCCGGGAGGGCTTGTCGGTGGATAGCAATTCGAGTCGCCGTAGCATCGGGAGCACGGCCGAGCGAACGCGCGGCGGTGTGACGCCAGCGGTCACACCGTGAGCGGCCAGCTCGGGATCAGGCCGCAGGAAGATGGCGCTGTCGAGCAGCTTTTGTACGCGGATTCCGGCGGTGGCCGTGACGGTGGCGGGCCATCGTCGTGCCCCAACCACCACCAGTTGCACCGGTAGTGTGACGGCATCGACTCGGTTCCAGGTTTCGAACCTCGCGAGAATCTGTTCGGCGTGGGCCAGCGATGGCGCACTCGGCCGGACTGCGAGAATCGGTATCGGGGCCGGATTACCGCCGCGCAGCCACGCTCCTGCCCCGAGGAGCGGGTGTGCGCCGACGCGCCACGGGTCGTGTCCGATGTCGACAACCGTGACATCGATCTTGCGCGGACCCGGGCGCCAGAACGGTGGTGGGGGCAGCATTCCCGGCGCGAGGACCGGGAGCGTCGTTTCCGCGCGAGCCAGCAGGGCCTGGGCGCGCCAGGAGAACCGGATCCGGATCGCCGGATGAGGCCCTGGTACCTGGGGGCCGTCAACCGCGGAGGCGCGGCTCAGGCCGGACCGGCTCGGGTCGGCCGTGTCGACTATCAGCACGGACCGGCCGGCAATCTGCAGCGCGTCGGCGACGGTTGCGGTGGTGACGCTGGCTCCTGCGCCCGGGGATGCGGCGAGGACCGGGACCACGCGCCCGAAGCCCGCCCAGTCGGCAGGGCTACCACTAGGTTGCCCGGCCTGCCAGACGCACGCGGCGACCGCACGGGCGGTTGCCGCGGCGACCGAGGCGCTCCGGTCTACGTCGTGAGCTGACGGGGACGTGTCCGCGCTGCTGCGTCCTGCCTCGATGCCACGGGCCAGGATCTCGGCGTCGACAGCGGCGTGGAGATCGGGACGGCTCAACGCCCTTTCGCCAGGACGAACTGCGGGTGGCCCGGACGGCGGTTCTCGTCGATTCACGTTCCGCCTCCTCTCCAGGGGGATCTACCGACAACCCGGTCGGTTGTCGGCAACAAGATCCGGCGGAGAGTGGCCGGACCCGCGTGAGCGATCGCCCATGCGGGGTAATTTCACGATCTGAGGCATGCCGCTGGTACGGGAGCCAGCCACACGAAGCCCTGGTCGACGGCGGAACGACGCACACCGAACCAGGCTCAGATCGTCTCACTTTGTTGACTATCTGCCGTCAACACTAGGCGATCAAGCGATAATGTCAACTAAAGTGAGCATTCAGGCGACTAGATGCCCAGTCAGGCAGCCCGCCTGAGTACGGTGTGCGGTGAGCTGAAAGGGGGATGCCGATGGTCGACGACGCGGACACGACAGCGGCCGAGGACAGCAGCGACACGGGACCTGCCGAATCGCCGGTGCCGCTGCGTGCGCCGGCAGCGCAGATCCAGCTGACAACCACGCTGCTGTCACTGCCGACCCTGGCGGAACGCTTGTCCTACCTGATCGACCACGAGTCCTTCTGTTACACGTGGCGCGGCGAACCGGTGCTCGACCCCGAGGTGATCGCCGAGAAGCCACGCGGCTTGAAGCAAAAGAGGGTGTACCCGCCGAAGATCGCATCATGGGTCGAGCGCAGGGCAGGCGCGAAGAGCCTCAGCCGCGCGATGATCTACTCCTATGCCGCCGGTAAGACACGCAACCTCCGGGCACCGGTCGCGCTCGCCCTGGCGGACTTCTGGCGCATCGATGCCCGCCTGCTGGACCCTTCTGTTCCGTCCAGTCAGCTCGAAGACCTCTTGGATGATCCCGAAGGGCTCAACGATCTGGATCGGCGGACCTACGAGTTGATGACCCGGATCGGGTTCACAGGGGTTCGCCCCCGGGAAGTGCAGTCGCTGGGCCAGGACGATGTCGTTCAGCGGATGGCATTTCTGGAGGTTCTGCAAGCGATCGACCGCAGCCGGTCGTCACCGGACACCGAACAACCGCCATCGTCGTGACGGGTGCCGCCGCAGGGAAGCAGTAGCCGGCCGATGAGGTGGCCCGTGACACCGGCCGGAGTCCCTGCTGGCACCGACGCGCTGGGTGATGTCGATCACCGCCTCGTCGGTCCATGCGTGCGCCACCTCGGCGATCCAGTCCAGTTCTCGCTGTTCGTCGGCCGTCAGCTTGGTGGGCTGCGGCGCGGGGTCGGCGTGCTGCCCTGACGTCGCGACGTGTGAGCCCTCCTCGAAGGCGGCGAGGGCGATTCTCAGTTCGGCGGCCGCGGTCACGCGCGCCCCGCGCCTGGCGCCCAGCCGCCGCTGTGTGATCACCTTGGCGATCGTGGGTTCCAGCGTGGGATCGACATAGCGTCGCAGCGTCAGGCAGGCGTCGAAGACCTGGACGACTTGCCTGCGGAAATCCGGGGCGTCCTCCCCTTCGTACAACCCAGACCGGGACCAGACCGGCCGAAGGCGCCCCCAAAGAAGTTTGATCGCTTCGGCACGTGCTTGCTCCCTGAATTCGTCGACCCGGCGTGCGGCAGCCGCGAAACCTGATCCCGCAGCGAAGAGGACAGCGCCGAGGGCTTCGGCGAGGAGCGTGAAGGCGGAGTTCCTGATCGGCACGTCGGGAAAGGCGAGGGTTTGTAGCAGTATCAGCGCCTTCCACACCAAGCCGGCTAGCCCGACACCCATTCCCAGGGCAGCGAGGACGATCCCGACGCGCACCTCCGAGTCAGCGCCGCGAGAAATCCGCCAAGCTCCACGGATGAACGCCACGATCCACACGATCATGAATCCGAGATAGATCAGCGCGAATACCAGCGACCCCGGGTGTCGACCGGTGGCACCGAACTGCGGATCCGCCGTGCCGAACAGCACGTACAAGACAGCGAGCGCTCCAGCGCATCCCGCGAATAACGCAACTGTTGCCCGCATCCGGACTGTCGTCGCCGTCACCGTACGCAGGAAGCCTGCCATACAGACCATCGCGAGCATGGTCAAGATGCAGTGGATCAGGTAGGCGACGTGCAGTGCTCCCGCGTGCTGGTCACTCCAGCGCATCGTGGCCGGCGCTCCCGCCACCAGGGAAGCACTGGCGAGCAACAGCCCGAGGGTGAGGTAGTCGCGGCTCAGCGCGGAAGGCAGATGCCGGTCCACGGCCAGCCTGCGGGCGCATTCACTGAAGGCGGCCAGCGCGGCAACGTAGGCCGCCATGCTGGGAAGGTCAGACACCGTACTGGTACCGGTGGCTTCGTGATCCGAACGCCGCGAGCACCTCGCGGTAGGACCCGCGCATCCGGTGCCGCCGTTCCACCAGCCTTACCCGTGCCGCGAAGCGGTAGGCGAACTCTTCTGCCTCCAGCTCTTCCCCGGGCTGACGGCGACCGTCGTGGGATTCAGGGCTGCGCGAGCACTGGTGCCCCAGGAGCAGGTGGCCGAGCTCGTGCGCCAGGATGTGCACGACGTGCGCCAATGGGGTCCCCCGCACCACGAACACGTAGTCCATCGCCTCGGTGGTCACGAGCATGCCGCTGGGGGTCGCCGCCGTGGCATTCATCCGCCACAGCGTCAACGGTGTCTTCCGCTGCGCGCTCAATTCCTCGAGGAACGTCGTCACTTCGAACCCGGGCCGGATCGGCAGCGTCTCGATCAGATCGTCGCAACGCCGCCTGAGTTCTCTCCGGCTGCCCCCGAAAGCCATGGCGTCCCCTCTCCCTCGCTACGCCTGGTAGACCGCGTGTGTTCGGTACCGGGCAGATCTGAGCCACATGCCTGCGCCGGGTCCGGCGCCACTGTGGCGGCATCGACAGTCTGCTTAGTTGATTGTCAGTCTGTTGAAAACCAACGGAGCTGGATAGGGCGAGTCGTTGCCGATCATGCGGGGACAACGCTGACCTGCGTAAATCATCCATTTAGCTCGAAGGGCAGTGTTGCCTCTTTCTGTGGGACAGCGTCGAGTCTGGCAGGGTCTGCCCGAGGGATCTTGGGAGGAAAACACGGGTGAAAGGCACGAAACTGCGTGGGGTCGTCGCCGTGGTGGCGGCGGTGGTGGCGGTGCCGCTAGCGGCCTGTAGTGCAGGTAGCGACAAGCCGGCTTCGGTCGGCGCGGTCCCGAAAGTCGCGGTCGTCTTAGGCGGCAACGCCCAGGACCGCGGCTTCAATCAGGCCGCGGCCGATGCCGCATACGAACTTCAGCGGCGCGGTGAGATCAGCGTTCAGATCTCGGAGAACGTCGCTGCCGCCGAAGCCGAGACCACGCTGCGGCAGTACGCGACCTCGGGCTTTGACCTCGTCATTGGCTGGGGCCTGGGATTCTCTGACCCTGTTTTCAGGGTGGCTAAACAAGTGCCCAACGCGCGCATGGTCGCCACCGGCGGGGTCGACATCCTGGAGCGGGCAACCGCGTCTGTCGAGACGTGGACCTACGACGCGCTGCAACTCGGCTACCTGATGGGCTACATCGCTGGATCGACGCAGTTGTCGCCGGTCGCCGTCGTCGACGGCGAGCAGGCGCCGTTCCTCCAGGCTCAGTGGTTCGGCTTCGGCCAAGGGCTCGCGGCCGCCAATCCGGGCGCGCGGCAGCTTCCGCCGGTCTACACCGGTTCTTTCGAAGACGCCGCACGGGCGTCGGCGGCCACCACCGCGCAGATCGCGGCCGGCGCGAAGCTCATCGCGACCAACGCGGAGGGGTACAGCGTGGGCGTCGCGTCCGCGGCACAGACCGCCGGTGTCCCGACCATCGGCTTGTCGGCGTCGACCAGCGCCGCCGCGGCATCGGTGAACATCGGCCAGGTAAAGACCGATATGCTGCCAATCCTGTCCCAGTGGATCGCGAGGCTCAGGGACGGCACATTCGGCAGCAAGGGCACAACCTCGACCATCGCGAACAAGTCGCTCGTGGCAGCGGACATCAGGAAGGTCCCGGCCGCGCCCGGGATGCCCGCAGATCTGGACAAACGGATCGCCGATTTGGCGGAGCGTCTGCGAGCGGGCGCGGTGACCATCACACCCTGGCAGCCGGGCCGATGAGCGCGGCGCCGCTGCTGGCGCTGCGCTCGGTGTCCAAAAGGTTTTCCGCGGTCCAGGCGCTCGACACCGTCGACCTGGCCGTGCACCGTGGGCAGATTCACGCCTTGCTCGGCCAGAACGGCGCGGGAAAGAGCACCGCGGGAAAGATCCTGGCCGGGCTGGACGCGCCCGACGAAGGCCATGTCGAAATCGCCGGTTCACCGGTCTGGTTCGGCGGGCGCGGTGACGCGATCCAGCACGGGATCGGAATCATCCCGCAGGCCGACAGTCTCATCGACGACCTCACTCTCGTGGAGACCCTGGCCCTGAGCCAGCCCCATCGCGTCGTGCGCCGTCGCACGCTCACGGCGAAGCTGCGATCCGCCGCGTCGCAGGCCGGAGTTCCGATCGCTCTGGACACCCCGGCGCGGCATCTCAGCCGAGGTGAACGCCAACTCGGAGAACTGGTCATCTCGCTGGCACAAGACGCTCGCGTCCTGCTGCTCGACGAACCTACCTCCGCCCTCGGCCCGCGCGAGGTCGACACCTTGTTCGACCGCCTACGCGCGGTCGCTGATACGGGCGTGGCGGTCCTGCTCATCAGCCACCACCTCGCGGATGTACGCCGCGTCGCGGACACCGCGACCGTGCTCGCGCACGGCCGGGTTGTCCACACAGGACCGGTCGCCGCCGTCGACGACGAGACCCTGGCCCGCGCGATCATCGGCGATAGCCAAGCACCACCCCCGCCTCCTCCATTCCGGGCTCGTGAACCCGGTGAGGACGTCCTGGTGCTGTCTGGCGTCACCGCGACATGCGGAGACCCGGTCCCAGTCCGGGACATCAGCCTCCGGGTCCGCGCGGGCGAAGTCGTCTGTGCGGTGGGCGTCGCCGGCAACGGCCAGCGCGCACTGGCCGAGGTCGCCGCAGGACGGATCACCCCTGCCTCCGGCACGGTGTCCGGCGGGCGCCGAGTGGCCTATGTGCCCGAGAGTCGGCTCGACGCGCTGCTGCCGGGGCGTGCCACGTGGTGGTCGGCGATGGCGACGCGTCTGCGCGAGCCCGCGTTTACCCGCCGCGGCACGCTCGACACTGCCGCTCTCGTGCACGCCGCTGGTGCGTTGCTTGATCGACACGACGTGCGCCCGCGGGACTCGCGAGTCGCCGTAACGGCGCTGTCGGGCGGGAACCAGCAGAAACTAATTGTCGGTCGCGAACTCGATAGCGATCCGGATGTCGCGGTCCTGCACGGGCCGACACAAGGCCTGGACCTGGTGGCGACCCGGGCGATCCATGCCGAGATCCGCCGAGCGGCCGATGCTGGAGTGGCCGTCCTGGTGATCTCCGCAGACCTGGACGAGGCCCGCCAGCTCGCGGATCGGGTCGTCGTGCTGTCCAAAGGCCGAGTCCTCGCCGATGTCCCCGCCAGCGAGCTCGACGACACGGTGGCCTGGCGACTGACCTCCGGGCTACCCGCCGCTGATGCCGCTCCGGGTAGCGTCGCCGAGGACGATGCCGAGTGAAAGCCCTGCTGCGACGCGAGTATCTGATCGGGGCCGCGGTCGCCGTCCTGGGCTTTGTCCTGGTGGTCGTTCTCGTCCTCGCCTCCGGCGGTGATCCCCTGGACGCCCTTGTCGGCTGGTTCGACGGCGCGTTCGGACTGCCCTACAACCTGTCGCAAACCATCACCTCCGCCATTCCGCTCATCGTGATCGCACTCGGCGCTGCGGTTCCGCTCCGGACTGGTGTCATCGTGGTCGGCGCTGAGGGGCAAATGATCGTCGGGGCGATCACCGCGGCAGCGGTGCTGTTGCCCCTGGGCGGATCAGTGCCGTCATGGATGGCGTTGTCGCTCGGCGCGGTGGCTGGCGCGGGCGGAGGCGCGGCCTGGTCGCTGTTGCCCGGCGTCGCGCTACTGCGCTGGCGGGTATCAGAGATCCTGACAGCGCTGCTAGCCACGATCATCGCCGTGCAACTGCTGGCGTATCTGCTGCGGACTCACCTGCGCGATCCCGCCGGTTCCGCGACCGCGCGTAGCGCCAATCTTCCCGAGGCCGCACTCATTCCGTGGCTGCCGGTGCCCGGCAGGGTCAGCACCGCGCTATTCGGCGTCCTCGTGCTGCTCGTCGTGGCGATCTGGTGGCATCGCTCACGCGGCGCCGTCCTGCTCGAGATCTTCGGCGAGCGTCGGTGGCTCGCCGAACGCGCAGGCGTCACACCGGCGCGGGCGCTGCTGGCGACGACCGCTGTGTCCGGAGCGGCGGCCGGGCTGGCGGGCTGGATCCAGCTCGCTTCCGTCGACGAACGACTCACACCCGCGGTGGCGGGCGGCGTCGGGTTCGGAGGCCTGATCGTGGCGGTCCTAGGCGGGTGCCGCCCGATCCCGATTGTCGTGGCCGGCGTCGTCTACGCGGCCATCGCCACCGGAGCGGGCGGCGTCCAGGTACGTACCGGGATCCCGTCGGCGATCGGCACCGTCGCACAAGCGGTCCTGCTCGGCGCGACGGTGCTCGCGATCGCCCTCGTCCGGCGCGCGGCAGCCCGCCGGACCGCCTCCGCCCATGCTGTCGCCGTGCGCGGTGGTCACGATGGCTGACTTCGTGGTCCTGGTGATGATCGGTGCCATCAGCTCAGCGACACCGTTGATCCTGGCGGGGCTCGGCGAGGCGGTGCTGGAGCGCGCCGGAGCAGGAATCGGCCTCGGTCTGGAAGGGATGATCGTGTGCGGAGCGCTCGCTGGCGTACTCGGTTCCGCCGTGGCCGGTCCCTGGGCAGGACTCGGCGCGGGTGTCCTCAGTGGTCTCGCGTTCGGCGGCTTGTACGCGGCGGGGCTGGCGTGCGGCGCGGACGGGGTCCTGGTCGGGATCGCGCTGACCCTGTTCGGTACCGGCCTCAGCACCTTCGTGTCCCAGGTCGCCGACCCCGCCGGACAGACCGCGCTGAGCGTGCCGACACTACCGACCGTCACTCTGCCGGGCCTGGCCAAGCTCCCGGTGCTCGGGCCGCTGTTCACCGGCACGAGCGTTTCGGCCTATCTCGCGATCGTGTCGACCGTGGTCGTGTGGTGGATGTTGCGCTCCAGCAGGCTGGGATTGCGGCTGCGGGCCGTCGGTGATGATCCCGGCTCAGCAGCCGTCCTCGGAATCTCGGCGCGTAGGCATCGCACCACGGCGGCGCTGATCGCCGGCGGGTTCGGCGGCCTGGCGGGCGCCGTGCTGTCACTCTCGTCCATCGGCAGTTTCGCCCCGATGATGTCTGCGGGGCGCGGCATCATCGTGCTCGCCGTCGTCATCCTCGCGCGCCGCCGTCCGCTCGGGGTCGCCGCGACGGCGTTGCTGATCGGTGTCTTCGACAGCCTCGCGCTGCTCGCGCAAACCCGCTCCCTGGGACTGCCGGTCGAGGCCTATCAGCTGCTGCCGTGGATCGCGGCGATCGCGCTGCTCATCGTCGACGGGCGCCGCAGAGCCCGACGTGCCCACCACCTCCCAGAACAGAAGGAGCCGACGTGACCGCCTCCCATCCGTTCGCGCCCCCGGCGCACGAACAGAACTGGGTTACCGCCGCCACGGAACTCGCGGCGGACTTCGCGAAGACGGCCGCCGACCGCGACCGAACCTGTGACCTGCCAATCGAGCACCTGCGCGCCCTGCACGAGGCCGGCATCGACGCCGCCATCCTCCCCACCGCCCTCGGCGGGGAAGGACTCAGCTACCGCAGTTACGGTGCGATCGTCCGCGCCGTAAGCGCCGCGTGCCCGTCAACCGCGTGCATCTGGGTCATGCACATGGGTGCAGCGATCGGCCTCGTCGAAATGTCCACCCCAGATAACGCGAAATTCTGGGCTGACGAACTCATCGGTGGCGCACGGTTCGCCAACGCGCTGTCCGAACCGAGCAGCGGGAACTTGTTCTTGCAGCCTCTCCAGCACGCCGAACCCGCCAACGGCGGCTATCGGCTGTCCGGCGCGAAACGCTTCTCCTCAGGCTGTGAGGTCGCCGACCACTTCCTGATCAACGCGCTCGTCGACGACAGGCCCGCGTTTTTCGGCCTTGACGCCGATCCCACGATGACCTTCGTCCCGATCTGGGACACCATGGGCCTGCGCGCAAGCCGTTCCCAGCTCATAACCTTCGCCGACACGTTCCTCCCCGAAGATCGACGCTGCCCGCCTTCGACCGGGCCGCGGCCGAACCACATCGGCGCCGGTCTCGCGTTCCTGTCGCTCGGCATCGCGGACGCAGCGATCGCCGCGCTCACCGTTCACGCCCGAACCCGAACGATCCCGACCACCGGCGATCCGCTGGCGGGCATGCAATGGGTGCGTCTCGCCGTGGGGGACGTCGCCTCCCGGCTGGAAGCCGCCGCGATGTATGCCCAGCACATGACCTGGCTCGCCGACCAGAACGATCCCGGCTTCTTGTCGGCGACGATGCACGCCAAGCTGCTGGCCAACTCCATCGCCCGGGACGCCGCGGACCTTGGTCTCCGCATCGGCGGCGGCTCCGGCTACATCCGCGGGGACACCGAGCGGATTTTCCGGGATGCCCAGGCCGGATGGCTCATGGCCTACTCCGGTGAAATCTGCCAGGACACCATCGGCACGAGCCTCCTCTCCCCCACTCCGCAGGACGGTCACCATGGCTAAGCGCCCGCACATGTCGTTCAACGCATTCACCATGGTCACGCCATCCCACCATGCGCCTGGGCTGGCGTTCGAGTCTGACAGCCGCCAGCTGGACTATCACCAACCTCAGCCGTGGATCAACCTCGCCGTACTGCTCGAACAGGGATTCTTCGATACAGTCTTCTTCGCCGATGTTTTGGCACCATATGAGGTTTTCCGCGGCAGCCGGGACGCGACCGTCGCCGAGGGGATGCAGTTCCCCACTGGGGACCCCTCCGTCCTGATCCCGCTGCTGGCCTACCACACCCAGCACCTCGGGTTCGTCTTCACGTCCAACGTCCTCCAAGCCCACCCATACGAGTTCGCTCGACGTGTGTCCACATTGGACCACCTCACCGGCGGCCGCGTCGGCTGGAACATCGTCACGTCGTTTCTCCCTGGCGCGGGGAGAAATCTCGGGTTCGGCGGCTTGCCCGATCATGCCGATCGCTACCGTCGCGCCGAGGAATACGCCGCGGCCGTATACAAACTTTGGGAGCACAGCTGGGAAGACGGCGCTGCCGTCCGCGACAGAGCTACTCGCACCTTCGCCGACCCGGCGAAAGTTCACGCCGTCAGACACCACGGCGAGTTCTACGACCTCGACGGTCCTCACCTGTGCGAACCGTCCCCGCAACGGACCCCGCTGCTATTCCAGGCCGGGATGTCGCCCACTGGAAGGGCCTTCGCGGGACGACACGCCGAGGCGCTATTCATCAGCGCTCTCGACCCCGGTGCCGCCGCGCCCGTAGTGGCCGATGTGCGGCAAGCAGCCATCAACGCGGGACGCGCAGCGAGCAATGTCAAGATCTTCGTTCCGCAGTCCTATTTGCTCGCCAGCAGCGAACAGGAGGCCCGCCGTCGCGACACAGAACTTCTCGAACGGCAGACCATCGAGGGGAACGCCGCGAGGATGAGTGTGTTCCTCTATCACGATTGGGGATCCGAGGACCTCGCTGCGAAGGTCGCAGACCTGCGGCAACGCGAGGTGTCCGCGCCTGTCCGGAGGCTGCTCGACTGGTCCAGTCGCGATGACTGGACACTCGGCGAGCTCCTTCTCCGCTGGGGGAACCGAAGGGTCGTCGGCACACCCGAGCAGATCGCCGACAACATCGAGCGTTGGCACAACGCAGGCGTCGACGGCATCAACCTCGAATACGTCACCTCACCTGGATCTTTCGAGGAGTTCATCGAGCACGTCGTCCCGATCTTGCAGTGTCGCGGGCTCATGCAACGCGAATACGCACCCGGCACGCTGCGCGACAAGTTCTTCGGCAACGGCCCGCGCCTGCCTAAAGAGCATCCAGCGCGTCGACTCCGCGCGGAGCATAAGCGACCCGGCTAGCGATTCTCGAGGCCAGCCAAGTAGTCGGCGAAGCGACCCGCCATCCCGTCGTCATGCCCTCGCAGCAACGGTAAGGCCTCACGTAGGCACTTCGCCGCCGCCTGGTGATCGCCGAGACGGTCGAGTACCTCGGCGTTGACGCCGAGTGCGTCCGCCCGCCCCCAACGGTCCGCGGTCGCGGCGTAGGCTTCTTGAGCCCGCGCGCACGCACGGAGAGCCTGGCCGAACAGCCCGAATGCCAAATACGTCCGGGCAAGCGGCAGGAGAGCGACAGCAACACCGTGTTGGTCATCGACGGATGCGAACATCGTGACAGCCTTCTCGCCGTGTTCGATCGCCAAGTCGCGCGTCGCGAGGTCGCGGTACACGCTACCGAGCGCGATGTGTCCCATGGCCTCGCCGATTCGCGTTCCGGCCGCGATGGCCACGTCGAGAGCGCGTCGCGTGAGCATAAAGGATTCCGTCAGGTCGCCTGCAGCATGGGCTGCCTTTCCTAAACCCAGCAGGGCGAAACCGAGTGTGCGACTCGGTCCGTGCGCTCTGGCGGTGCGGGACGCGCGGTCATCGAATTCGCAGGCGTCGCCGATTCGTCCGCCTCGGCGGTATCCCTCCGCCAGCTTCTCTTGGGCCTCGGCAAGCCGGGACGTGTGACCGTCCTTTTCCGCCGCTTCGACAGCGAGTTCCATCAGCGTGATCCACAGCTCGGTGGTGCGGCTGTGGACCAGGTACTCGAACAGGTCGATCGCCATCCGCCACGTCTCGAAGTAGAGGCCATGATCGATACCGAGACGTGCGACGGCCGGCAGACTGGACAGCTCCGTCGAGCACCAAGTAAATGCGCTGGCGAAGCCATCGAACTCCAGCGGCGTCACCTGGTGCGGCGTCGGAGAAAGGTGGACGTGGTGGTCACGCATCGGCGTCAATGCCCAGGCCGCCGCGTTCACGGTGTGGTGGAACCAGGTGACCAGCCGGACGATGGCTTCTTGACACTCGTCCTCCGGTTGTTGGTCGGCTTGTTCGGCGGCGTAGACGCGAAGGAGGTCGTGGAAGTGGAAGCTGTCGATAGTGACCTGGTGCAGCAGGTGTGCCTGGGCCAGGTCATCGAGCAGCCGAAGGCCTTTGTCGATGGTCACGCCTGCGAGCGCGCACGCCGCTTGAGTAGTGACACGGGGTCGTGGATACAGGCTGAGCAGCCGGAACATACGGGCCGTGTCAGGACGAAGTGTTCGGTAGGACCATTCGAAGGCGGCTCGTACGCCGCCGGATTCGTCGATGTCGAGCAGTTGCAGGCGCCGCTCGACGTCGGCCAGTGCCGCGACGTGCTCCCCGATACTCGTGTCAGGGTCGGCGGCGATGCGCTCCGCAGCGACAAGGATTGCCAGAGGAAGTGACGCACACAGGTCCACGAGCTGCGCCACCGCTTCGGGCTCGGCTTCGACTCGGTCGTCGGCGATGATGTCGGCCGCGAGCACGCAGGCTTCGCGGTCGGTCAGGGTGTCGAGCCGGACAGTGCGGGCGTTGTGATCGATGACCAGGCCAGAGAGCTCCTGTCGACTGGTGACCACGACGGTCGTGCCCGCCAGGCTGGTCAACAGCGGCTTGACCTGCTGAGAATCGCGCGCGTTGTCCAACAGCACCAGAACCTGTTGCTTCCGGCGACGGAGGTGCTCGCGCAGAAGGTTTTCTCTCTGCTGCACAGTTTCTGGTACGTGATCCCGCTCGACGCTGAGGCCGCGGAGCAGGTCCGAGAGGATTTCCGTATGGGTCGCCGGGCTTCCCGAGGTGTATCCGCCCAGGGCCGCGTAGAGCACCAGGTCGAACCGGGCGTACATGCCATGTGCCCATTGCAGAGCGAGGGCGCTCTTGCCGATGCCCGGCAATCCGCCGATGACGATCACGGTCGGCGTTTCGTGGTCAGGCGGCTGTGACGTTAGTCTGGTCAACTGCTCCAATTCTGTTTGCCTGCCGACGAAATATGGCGGAGTGACGGGCAAATGCCCGGAGGGCTCTGCCCGTGCAGGGCCTGCGAGGATCTCCAGCGTGCCCTGCGCGTTGAGGGCTTCGTCCAGAAGTTTGCCCGCGTCGACGCTGGGCGGCTTTCCCTTCTCGATTCGGGAAATTGCGCTCTTGCTGACCGGCTTCCCAGCGAGATCTTCTAGCTCTGGGGCTGTCAGGTTGGCGTTATCGGGGTGCTTGCGCAGTTCAGCGACGCGAGCGGCGACGATCTCACGGGTCCGGTCTTCGAGGTCCCGGACCTTGAGGCCGTAGCGAGTACGGAGCTGGAAGAGCCGCTGACCGTACTGCTGTGCCGCAGACGGGTAGGACGTCGGCATAACGGGATCGGCCTCGTCCGAATTGGCGAGCCGATCCTGGTTGCGCTCAGTCATGTCGAGCCGTTAGCAGCGTCGTGCGTCCTGACTTCTCGACGCAACTGCTCGGCCTTAACCTCATCCAGACTCTCCACCAGTCGCAGCGCTGTTGTCAGCGCCTCGACAGCGTCAGCACGGCGACCAAGATCCGCGAGCACAAGGCCCTTGATCTCAAGCGCGTCGGCCTCGCCCCAAGCATCTCGTACCGAGTGAAAGCACTCGGCGGCTTCCTCGCTACACGCCAGGGCTTCCTCGAGTTCCCCAAAGGCGCGACACGTGCGCGCGAGCGGAGCCAGCGCGGAAGCGAGCCCATGGGAATCACCGTCGGACCGGAACGCTGCCAACGCCATGCGGCCTTGTTGCAGCGCTCGCTCGCGGTCACCGGCGTCACGAAGTGCGGTACCCCACTCGATACGTGCGGCGAGCTCGCCGATGCGCGATCCACCAGCGACGAACGCGTCCACGCCTTGGCCGATCAAGTCGACAGCCGTTGCGATGTCGCCACGAACGTGCGCGCTGACCCCGAGGTTCACATAGGGCCAGCCCAGCCGCGGATAGACGGGAACGCGGTCTTTGGTCAGTGCGATCGCCCGGCGGCTCAGCTCGTCCGCACGGTCGTAGTCCCGCATACGCATGTAGGCTGCCGCGAGCTTGTCCGCGACCTCAGCCAGCCAGAGGTCATTGCCGGCGTTCTCGGCCGCGGTCAGCGCGATCTGCATGCTGCTCGTCCAGACGTGGAACGGTCGAGCGAAGATGTGGTAATCGATGAGCACGGTCGGCAATCGCCACGCTTCCCACCACATCCGATGATCAAGTGCCAGCTGCGCGATCGGTGTGATGTTGGGAAGTTCTGTTGTGCACCAGGCGAATGCGGCGCTCGCCGCGTCGAACGTCGCGGGATAGATGCCCCGTGGCGGCGCATCGAGTGGTTCATGGTGATCGCGTAACGGTGTCAGAGCCAGGTCAGCGGCATGGCAGCTGTGGACGTACCACCGGATTAGGCGTTCCGTCGCGTCGCGCCGTTCGCTTTCCCATCGCGGGTCTCGGAATTCTTCGGTGGCGTAGTCGCGGAGGAGGTCGTGAAACCGGTAGCTTCCCTGGCATTGTTGGTGTTGCTGGATCAGGTGTGCGTCAACGAGCCGATCCAACAATGGAAGCGTCTCGGGTTCGGTCAATCCAACCAGGGCAGCGGCAGCGCCTGCGGTGAACCTCGGTCCCGGGTGGATACCGAGGAGGCGGAACAAGCGAGCTTCCTCTGGTTGGGCGGACGCGACGCTCCAGCTGATCGCCGCGCGCACACCGATACCAGCGTGGTCGCCGTCGAGCATGCGTAGTCGGCCGCGATCCGCAAGTGCCTCAGCGTGTTGGGACACACTGGTACTCACATCGGCGGAGATCAGATTTCCGGCGATGGAAAGCGCCAGCGGCAGAGACGCGCACAGGTCGACGACACGTGCGACTGCCTCGGGCTCCCGCGCGGCACGGTCCGCCCCGATCAGCGAGCTGAGGAGGTCCACGCTGTCGCTTTCGGTCATCGGCGGCACCGGGACGTGGACTGTGCGCGTGACCTGGGCCAGTCCCCGAATTCTTCTGCGGCTGGTGATGAGCACCAGAGTGCCCGGTGTCCCGGGAAGTATCGGCTTCACTTGAGCGAGGTCGGCCGCGTTGTCGAGCACGATGAGCACACGCGCGGTACGACCGGTGAGAATGCCGCGAAGTAGTTGCAGCCGTTCGGTCTCCGTGACCGGGATACGACCGGCTGAGACATTCAGACCCTTCAGCAACTCGCCGAGGACGTCGCCCGGCTCTGCCCGTTGACTTTGATCGCCGGTGAATCCGTAGAGATCAGCCCACAAGATCAGGTCGAACGCCGATTTCTGTGAGTTGGCCCAGTGAACGGCGAGGGAGGTCTTTCCCGCCCCAGCCGGGCCCGCGAGGACCGCCGCTGAGGCGGGGGAGCCTGTCGTCATCTGGGCCGCGAGGCCGTCGAGCCGTGCGCGTTGGATCTCCCTGCCGACGAACTCCCTGCCCACTGGGAGTTGCGGATGAAGGTCGGATCGAATCCGGATGACCAGGTTCTGCAGCCAGGCCTCGGTGCCGAAGGCAGTATCCAGAGCTCTCGCGACGTCGACCGTGGCAGGAACGAGACCTCGGATCAGCTTGCTAAGAAAGCCGACGTCAAGGAAGGCCCGCCGCGAGAGTTCGCGCAATGTCCACTCACGCTCGTCGCATAGCGACATCACCTCAGCGCGAAACCTCTCGGCCAGCGTCAGATATGGCCGAGAGCCGGTTGCTGGGCTCGCCACCTCTCGCATTTCGGTCACTCGATCGATCTCCCCTCACTCCCCGACATTGGATCGTGCCACACGGTGATGTGGTGTCCCACCGCGTTCCCGACATGAGGACTAGTCCATTCAGGTGTATCCGCGCCGGTAGACCGTTCGATTGAGTGGATCTACCCACCCTCACTCAGGTAAGTCCACCCGGCCATCCGCTGCGGAACCCGGGGTGTGGCCACCTGGCCCATCGACATCCACCGACGGACTCAATCGTCTTAGAAAGTTGACGCTTTAGCCACTTTGGCCTACCTTGATCTCAGATCGTCCAGTATTTCGAACTTCAAGCGCGATAGATTGAGGCTTCAATGGACAGTCCGGGAGCCACTGCCGAGGACGGAAACCGCGCCCGGGGACCGCCGCGGGCACGGCGTGCCGTGCGGCCTCTACTGCACAGCGCCACCTCACCGATAACGCTGGCCATCCGGCAGCTCATCACGCCCGACAGCCTCTAAGGACGGGCGAATTCTGAGGGATTTGTTTCGGGCACATTCGCGCCCACATCACTTTGCTTTTCATTTCGTGATTACGTATGAGGGGACTTCCATGCCGAAAACCGCCTGGCTGGGCGCTGCCGTCGCAGGCTTGGCCGCTGCGACGTTAGCAACTGTCGCACCGGCCTCTGCCCAGCCGTCCGATATCGACGCCCGTGCCACCGTCGCAGGGACAGTGCCGTCGTGGGCAACACCGCAATCACGCGCGGGAGAGGCGGACGATCAGGCCGTCCGTCACATCCAGGTCGCCCTATCCCTGCGCGACCCGGCTTCCGCACACGCGCTTGCCACACGCCTGGCATCGCCGAACAACCCTAAGCAAGGCGACTTTCTCACCTCGCGGCAGTTCCTCGACCGCTTCGCTCCCACCGAAACCACGGTGAACGCCGTGCGCGACTGGTTAACAGGACAGGGGGTCTCGGTCGAAGGAGCCAGCGACAACCGCTTCATGATCAAAGCTCACGCCCCGACCTCGGTCCTGGAGAAGGCGTTCGGCACACAACTGGCCATCTACCGAGACAAAGTCGCCGGACGGATCGCCACGCTTGTCGCCCCAGAGGCACCGCTCAGCGTGCCGACGGCACTCCGAGCCTCCATCACCGCCGTCCTCGGTCTCGACGACAGCGAGAAGACCATCCGGCCCCAGCACACCGCTCCACATGCGACCGCCCAGGCCCAGACCTGTGCACGCTGGTGGGGTGAACAGAACAACCGCGACGTGCCACAGAAGTACCCGGCCGGAGCCCAGTCGAACTTCCTGTGCGGCTACACCGGCCCGTCGGTGCGCGCGATGTACGGCCTGAACCCAGACCAGTCCGGCGCGGGAACAACGATCGGTATCGTCGGCGCCTACGACTCGACAACTCTGGGCGCCGATATCAACCGGGCGGCGGCAGACACCAGGACCCCGGGGCTCGCGGCCGGCCAGTACAGCAAGGTTCTTCCCGACGGCGGCTTCACCGACGAGAAGGAATGTGACTCCGGCAGCTGGAACGTCGAGCAGACACTCGATGTGCAGGCCGCGCACACGATCGCACCGGCGGCGAAACTGCGTTACTACGCCGCCAGGTCCTGCATCGGCGGGCTGTACGAGGCATTCAACAAGGCGGTCGGAGACAATATCGTCGACGTGATCAGCGCATCTTGGGGGAACGCCGACGGCGAGCGGCGCATGCCGCCCGCCACAAGGGATCTGTTCAACCAGATGGCGTTGCAGGCCTCCATCCAAGGACAGTCGATCATGGTGTCCAGCGGCGACGCTGGAAACAACAGCGGTGCGGTCGGGACACCCACTGCGAGCTTCCCCGCCACCAGCCCATACGTCACCGCCGTCGGCGGCACCACTGTGGGACTCGGACAAGACAACAAGACCAAAGTCCTCACCGGATGGGAGAACAGCGGTAACACGCTGAGCGGGCAGAGCTGGGTTCCGCAGTCCGATGCGGACGGTCCCTTCGCAGGTGGAGCCGGCGGTGGGCCATCCGCGCTCTACGACGCACCCGAGTGGCAGCAGGGAATCGTCCCCGCCGGCGTCTCCAACGGTCGGCGAGCAATCCCGGACGTCTCCGCACTCGCAGATTCCTACACCGGACTGCTGATCGGCTACACCGACGCCTCGGGCCGATATGGCCTCAGCGTCTCCGGCGGTACATCGCTGGCCGCGCCGCTCATGGCAGGCCTCGCTGCCAACGCGCAGCAGACCCGCGGCGGGGCGCAGCGCGGAGGTCTGCTGAATCCGGCTCTCTATGCCGTGCGGGACAACCCCTCCGTGCTCGTCGACGTCGTGCCGCAGAAGGCAGGCGTGTGGACTCCGCGGATGCATGCCCTGCCCGGCGCCAAGGTTCCCGGCGCGGCAGGTAGCTACCTGGTCGACTTCGACGCCCGGCCGCAAAACCTTGCCAGCGGCCGCGGTTGGGACCCCGTCACGGGTGTAGGAACGCCGGGCCCCGGGTTCGTTTCTTTCCTCGCCCGCTAGCTCGCTTCGCCGTGCCCGTTCGTCGGGGGCGGGCACGGCGAAGACCGCCACCCGAACGAATCCGGAGACCGTCGTGACCGAAGAACCCCTCCGCGAGGACTTACGCCGACCGAAAGTGCGCCGTCAGAAGCCGCACTACCTGTCGGACACAATCAGCTTCGAGCGATTCTTCTCATACACCGGGTTTGCGCTACTGGCATGTGTGCTCCTGCTCTTGTTCGCAGCCAAGCTCTTCGACGGTCCGGGCACACCGCTCAGTTCCAGCCCTGCGACGACAACAGGACACCCACCGGTAGCGCCGCCAGCAGTATCGGATCTTGCGGGCTTGCCTAGGGCCACGACGTTTGACGTCATCAACGAGGCGCCCCGTGATCTCCAACGTGACAACACTCCTACCGGGCATGTCGTTCATCCAAACAGGACGGTTCCTGTGTTTTCCGCTCCCGGTAAGGACGCCATAGCCGCATTGCCGTCCAAGCAGATCACCTCCGACACATGGGTGCCCGTAGTCGTCGAGGAAGCGGGCTGGGTGCAAGTACTTCTTCCGGTTCGCCCCAACGGTGCGACCGGATGGTTGTCCACTCAGGACGATTCACTGGAGCACGCGATTAGCCCTTACCTCATCACAGTCGAGCGGAGCTCCTTCCAGCTGTCCCTTCACCATGAGAACCGTCTGATTGGACGATGGACAGTCGGGATCGGGAAGGCAAACGCGGAGACCCCGCCCGGACGGACGTTCGTGCTGGCCTCCCTGATCGATCCGACACAGCGGTTCAGCCCCGTGATCCTTCCGCTCGGCACGCACTCCACCAGTCTGGAAACCTTCGGCGGCGGCCCAGGCACTACCGGCATCCACGGCTGGCCCAACCCCAACGTCTTCGGCAAGCCGTCCAGCGACGGATGCATCCGCGTGCCCGCGGAAGCGCTCCGGGTGCTCAGCACCGAAGTACCCCTAGGCACCCCTGTCCTCATCAACTGATGTCAAACCACAGCGACAGAAAGCGACCATCATGACCACATCCGCATTCCATTGCACCCACACGCGTGTGATGCTCACTGGCCTGAGCATCGGCGCGCTCCTCGCCGCCGGAGCGACGTCATGCGTCACCCCGGCTCACGCCGAAGCCCTCTCTTCCGCGAGCGGCATTTCCGTCAGCGGTGCCGAATCCCTCGCGCCACAGCCCAGTGTGTCGAGCGGCGGCACGATCAAGACCGGCGGCGGATCGGTCTCCACCAAGTCCGGCGCCGTCGTCGCCACCGGAATCAGCGTCAAGGCCGGCGCCGGACTTGCCGAGGCGAAAGTCGCCAGCATCCGCGTGGGCGGAACCACGGTCGGCCCGTTCTCGGCCACCTGTCGCAACGGCAAGACCACCGTCAGCGGATCTGGCGGCAGTAAGGGAAATCTCACCGTGCGTCCCGGCGCATCTGGACAGGGCAAGGCGACCGCCGCCGTCATCACCGTCTCCGCAGCCGGTTCCGGCAACACCACGACCACGCCCACGGGCGAACCCCGCAAGAACACAGCGCTCACCATCACCGTCGCGACGGTCTCCTGCGGCACCGGCACGCCACCCGGCACTAATCCGCCAGGCACCCCGGCACCCACCAAGCCTGGCGAGCCGCCCAAGACCACGCAGCCGACCCGCCCCGGGGAGCGCGGCACACCGCACGACTCCTCTGAGGCCCGGCAGGCCCCCAAACCGCAACCGAAGCCCGGATCCCTTCCGGTCACCGGTTAGCCCCAGCCACCTGGCGACGCCGTGACCCGTCCTCGCCTCCACACGAGGACGGGTCACGTGCAGCGGCAGACCACCCGCCGAACACGAAACCGCGGCGAACCTCCCCGTGCCGCCCACACAACCCCTACCCACCGACTTTTCCCACCCACGACGGGGAGAAAGCATGTCAACGACCATCCATTCCCAGAGCACCCCTCACACCGACGCCTACTCGGGTGAGTTCTCCGAACGATCCGTCCACTTCGTCGGCTCACTACCGCCCGCGATGTCCAAGACCGACCTGCAAGCGATGCAGTGGTTCCTCGACCATGCCGGCGACACGGACCTCCTCACCCTGCCCAGCGACCGCGATCCCCGCTGGATCATCGACTGGCTCACCAACCTCGCGAGCGTCCCCGCACTGCGACCACGCCGAGCTGGAGACTCAACCGGATACGACGACATGCCGACCTACCGCCTCGCGCCGGGCCGGTTCCTCGCCCCCGAAGACGTCTCGTTACGCCGAGTACGTGATGTCACCGTCGCGATGGCCACCCGCCCACGCCTGCGCACGCCGGGAGACTTGCCGCCGCACCAGGTATCGCTCCCCAACGCGTTGGACCTCAGCTACTTCTGCTTCGGCGCTCCCCGACCCGCCCTCGCAGCACTGCCAATCTTCCGAGAAGCGCTGATCCAGGACGTCCTCGAAATCCACAACCGCTGGGACACAGAAGCTACCTTCCAACTCGAGACCCCAGCGGTGCTCACCCTGTTCGAACGCACCCCGCGGCCTTTGTGGAAGATGCTCGCACTTGGGCTCGCGAAGCAGGCAGCCGAACTGATCACCGCCGCCCCGCCGGAGATCAACTGGATCATCCACCTCTGCTACGGCGATCTGGCCCATCGGCCGATGTTCGAACCCACGGACCTGGTCGCCGCCGTTCTCTACCTCAACGCGCTCGAACGCCGCCTGACCAAGGCCGGCCACCCCATGCCGGCCGCGCACATTCCGCTGTGCACGGGAACCAGTGCGCCTCCAACCGACCGCTCCTTCTACCGTGCGCTGGGGCATCTCCGCGGCAACATCGACATGATCGCGGGACTCGTCGACGAAAACCACCCCGATGCTTCGCTCATCGCGCTTCAGCTCGCCGAGGACGAACTCGACCGTCCGATCAGGACGATTGCCGCAGCGTGCGGTCTCGGCCGGCGCACCCCCGAGGCCGCCGCCGCCAACACACGACTCGCCCGGAAGCTCGCCCGCACACCCATCCTCCACTAACTCACGCCACCAGGAGTAGGTCATGACGAGTACCAGCAGCGCGGTTCACCGGCCGCCGACCGGAGCCGACACCCACGTCCACGATGACGGCAGCGCCAACACCGCGGTCATCTACTCGCCAGCCGTGCCCGTCCGCGCGGTCTCCGCCGGGCGCATGCACATCCCCGGCGGTAAAACCACCACTCCCCAGCGTCACCGAACCACCGAGGCAATACTCACCATCATCAGCGGATACTCCGCGATCCTGTCCGGCCACCATCTAGAGACAGCCCTCCCGCGCCCCGGCGACATGATCTACATCCCACCGGATACGCCGTACTGCGTCGTGAATCTGAGCCTCAACGCCTCCGTGCTCATCACCTGTTTTCGAGGCGATCCAGGCTTCAGCGCTGACATCGAGCACCTCACCGATCTCCGGCCTCGGGTACTCCGACAAGTGGACAAGCTCCGCAGCGACCACATGCACCGGCTCATGACCCGCCGCACCGGTCATGTCCGCCGCATCCGCTGACCCCTCACGCTCCACGACGTCTTCCGGAGGCCCAGATGCGAGCAATCATCCTGGCCACAGCACAGGAGCTGCTGACCCAGCATCTCGGTGACAGAGACGAGCCGCCTCTGTCACTGGACGAAGTCGCGGCCTGTTCGGGTCTGTCCCGACATCACGTACGCGCCTACTACACCTCGCCCGACGCGATCGTCCGCGACCTGCACCACCACTCGACCGGCACCAGGAGCACGCATGCGCTGGACTGACATCCACATCCGCGGCGTCGGAGCCGAACTCGGCGACCTCGTGCCGGTTCACGAACTCACCAACGCCTCGACACGCCGTACCGACTCCCCGACCGGACAGCGATCCATCTCCCTCGCCCGCGGCCGGACCGGCATGGACCTCGCAGTCCAAGCAGGCCACAACGCGCTCGCGAGCCTCGCCATGACCACGAACGGTTCCCTGGCTGTGCCCGACCTCCACTTCCACGCCGCCATCTGGCGAGGCTCCCGCGGACTCGACTTCTGGTCCCGGGCCGCCTACGTCCGCTCCCGACTCGGCCTTCCCGCCGGCCCCGGCATCGCCACCGAAATCAACGCCATGAGCAACTCCCTGATCGGCGGCCTCGACCTTTCCGCACGCATCCTCGCGGGCAGCAAAGACGCTGGCACCGTCATGCTCACCGGCGGCGAAACCTTCGGACCGCCCGCCTTCGACCACCTCACCGCCGACCGCGACATCGCCTACGGTGACGGGGGCTCCGCACTCATCATCGGCCGCGAGCCGGGCCTGGCCGAAGTCCTCGCAACAAGTTCCTGGAACGACCCCACTTTGGAACAGCTCCACCGCGGCGCGACACGGTTCCAGCCGCCCGGCACCACCGAAGTCGGGATCGAGGCCATCCGCGAACGTAAAGCGCACTACACCGACGCGGTCGGCGCCGCATCCATTCATCAGCGCAACGCGACCGGACTGACCTACGTCGCAGCGGAAGCACTCAGCCACGCTCAGCTCGACGCCGCCGACCTGCGGTGGGTCCTCCTTCCGCACTACGGACACCGTCTCCTGCACAGCCAGTGCCTGCAACCGCTCAGGCTGTCGCCGGAGCGCAGCCTGATCCACGCCGGCGACCAATGGGGCCACGTCGGCCCCAACGACCAGCTCATCGGCCTGACCCACCTCCTCACCCGGCACGCCGTAGCGCCAGGCGACCACGTCGCGCTCATCGGCATCGGAATCGGCATGACCTGGACCGCCAGCATCCTGCGCATCACCGCCGTCCCCAACGAGATGCGGGACTACCAGCTACCGACACTGCACCCCTGGACAACCCGGACCCCGCCAGTCCACACAAGCCACGACGTCCAGGGTTCTCGCCACTAGCGCGGAACCTGCTGGTGCGCCTGAACCCCGCATGGGCCTCGAACTCACCGGCGTCCAGACCTCCCAACCGCAGCACTGGTGATCCGAATGAACGACCTCCGCAACGAGCAGACCGACCACAGCCCCGTCGACCAGCAGGCTCGGGGCCTCGCCAACGCCGACCTCGACACCGCACTGTTCGGCCCGCCGTACATCTACGTCGCCGCCGACAACACCGCCGTCGCTGCGGTTCACCAACACCCTGCCCACATCAGCGACTGGCCCCCTAACGCTGTCACCACCGTCGGCACCCTCCACCCAGCTGCTTGCGGAATCGACGTCGACCCCGGCGACACCGGGGCCCCCGCAGAAGCCGGGCACGCCTTCAGCGACGCCCTGGTCTCCTGGTTCGAACGCCTCGGCCTTCCCTGGCTACGCCGATCCTCCGGCCGCCTCGGCCATCGTCATCTCATCGCCCTCGTCCCTGCACAGCTAAGACACGACCTGCGCACACTTTGCGCCCAGCTCGCCCGGCACCACGCGATCTCAGCAACGGTCCGCACCACACTGCGTCTCATCACAGCACCGCATCGCCTCGGTCTTCCCTGTCCGATCATCGACGGCACCCTGGAACCACGCGACCTACCCACGCCTGCCCGAAGCCGACATCGGCCTGCCCATCGGCCTCGCCCTCGTCGTTTCCGTGCACGATCACCGCACATGGCAAGCCGCTCTGAAAGCGAGTATGGCGACGCTCTCGCACGGGCCCGCGCTGGCTGGTCCACCGATCAGGCATGGCTCGCCGCAAACCGCACCGGAACCAAGGCAGCTGACATCGGCAAGCAAGCCTGGCAGCGCTGGATCTGGGCCCCAGCACGGACAATCGTCGATGCAGAGCAACATCTCTCAGAAGACACCGCATGGCAGCAGTTCAAACAAGCTTCACCCGCACAAGCACAGCACTTGGGTCGCTCACGGTGGCTCACGGAACGCTGGCTGCCCGCGATCGACGAGGCACGTACCCATCGTCCTCGCCGCCGCCGCACTAGCCGAACTCAGCAGCATCCCCAGACGGCGCTCGCGAGGTACGACCAGGGAAGCCAGATCGCCCTAACACGTCGACTCCTCCGCATCACAGCGTCACTGCAACTACGGCGTTCGCCGACCACACAGGTCTCCATAAAACGTTCCACACTCTATGCCGCTCTCGATGCACTCGCAGCCGCCATCGTCACCCGGTCAGGGTCGCTCTCGATTCGCGCTTGGGCCGAAAGGTCCCTTCTTGACCCGAAATCGGTGCGCCGAGCGCGTGATACAGCTGAAAAATTTGGCCTCATCCAACGCACCCATCGCTACCGCGGCGGCCCCAGCGACTGCGACAGTTGGCAACTCACAACAGCCCTTAATGACCTACTATCGCGTCTCCGAGGCCAATCCCCCACTATTCTGTACACCCCCCACACCCTTAGCTTTGGCGCAGCAAACTACGAACGCCTAAAACGCACCCATCTACGCGAACAAAACCGGTGGCGTTTACTTTGGGGATCGAGTACCGATCACGACAGCTCCACTAACGGACACGCGCCACCGGATACCACATGCCCACCCTTAGAACACCGACACATGCCCCTCGAATCCAATACACCACTAAAACCAACCGATATCGAAATAACGGGAGCACCAGTCACATCGATAGTCAACATCAAGCGAGAGCAAGAATACTCCCGGCAAATACGCGGCCCTTAACTCAATTTCCAGAAATTCGCGAAATCCGTACCCTGTGAGGAAAATTGCAAGTCCACTCGATCGAGGCAACAATGGGAACTTAGACAAGCAACCAGATAAGCCGCGTTTCTTCAGCACCACCGAGGCTGCCACAATCCTTCGCATGTCGCCAATGACATTATGTCGCGCAATCGACACTGGACCGTTTACCGCCATTCAGATTCGAGGTCGACTAGTTGTACCAGCGCGCGCAATCGACAAGATGAAGAACGCAGCCTGTTCCGCGGCAAGGTAGTCGATGCCGCCGAATTCAATTGAAGCAAGACTCATTCAAGTCCTCTTCTAACCGCCGAGCACTACGCGCATGCCCGCGCGGGAGTTGAGCCGTTGGGAGAGGTCGAACGCAGTGATCGCGCGATTGACTGCACGTCGGGCGTGGGCAGCCCTAGCTTCGGTGTAACCATCGCCGCCTGCTCCTCACCGTCACACCCCTACCCCTCAACCGAGCACTCAAACGACATCGCGCCAAACCCACCGACCAGAACCTCGCCTCCACCGACCACATTACCGCGTCACCCGAAACTACAGGCCTACGCGCACCGACCTTCGCTGAACACTGGGGCGCCAACACCAGCCGAACCGACCTATCCACACACCGCTACCGCCGAACAACTGATTCAGGTTCACTACCTCCGCGAACGTTCACAAGGCCGAGCGCCGTCCGGCGCCGAACTCGACTGCATCGCCGGAACCCACAACTACGGCCGCCGCATCCTCAGAGATGGCGCAGCGAAGGCATCGACTCGCACCCAGCCCCCCGAGCCGCACCGGCCACGCGAAACACCGTCAAGGTCCCAAACGACAACACCACCCCGACCTTCCGCACGCCGACACACCGCAGAACGACAACTCACCGAATCAACGTCCCAAGGCTTGACCCGAACCCATGATCAGCATGAGCACTACCAAACTGAACAAAAACCAGCAGTATGATCTTCAAAGGCCCAGGTCAATTAGTGTTGTCCCCGCGCGAGCGGGGTTGGTCCCACTGGTCACGAGCGGCGCGGGACAAGATCTCCGTTGTCCCCGCGCGAGCGGGGTTGGTCCGTTGAGCGGCAGGGCGATGAGGTGCAGGAGACCGTTGTCCCCGCGCGAGCGGGGTTGGTCCTTCAGGCGAGCACGTATCACCTGCCGCCACAGGGTTGTCCCCGCGCGAGCGGGGTTGGTCCGCGAGGCGCCTGGACGAGTTGATGTCCTGGTTGGTTGTCCCCGCGCGAGCGGGGTTGGTCCCAAGAGCCTCCAGAACTGGCATGTTGCCGCTGAGTTGTCCCCGCGCGAGCGGGGTTGGTCCCCCACCCTCCTTCGACTGGAGCGCGAGCGGAACGTTGTCCCCGCGCGAGCGGGGTTGGTCCCCGCCGTCTCGCCGCGGCGAAGCTGCTCGACCTGTTGTCCCCGCGCGAGCGGGGTTGGTCCCTTCCGGTCTGGGCCGTCACACCCAACCAGGAAGTTGTCCCCGCGCGAGCGGGGTTGGTCCCTGGAGCGGCAGCGAAACCACCTGGAGCAGGCCGTTGTCCCCGCGCGAGCGGGGTTGGTCCGGCCGCTCGCTCACGTCCATGGTGAGCGAGCTGGTTGTCCCCGCGCGAGCGGGGTTGGTCCGGCCCTGGTCTTCACCGATCAGACCAGAACGCCGTTGTCCCCGCGCGAGCGGGGTTGGTCCCAGGCCGAGGATCACCGCGCTGGCGCACGCGACGTTGTCCCCGCGCGAGCGGGGTTGGTCCACGTTCCTAGAGCCGGTCCGCTGGACCCTGGTCGTTGTCCCCGCGCGAGCGGGGTTGGTCCCGGGACTGTGACGGTTAGTTCGCCGGACGCGGAGTTGTCCCCGCGCGAGCGGGGTTGGTCCGTCCATCCGCGCACGCACCTGGTCCAGCAGGTAGTTGTCCCCGCGCGAGCGGGGTTGGTCCGCCATCGGTCAGAAACACCCGGCAGGCGGCGAAGTTGTCCCCGCGCGAGCGGGGTTGGTCCTATGCGGCCGCCTTCATCACAGGAACTGGTGAGGTTGTCCCCGCGCGAGCGGGGTTGGTCCGTCGAACGACTGGGGCAAGACGATCTGGAAGAAGTTGTCCCCGCGCGAGCGGGGTTGGTCCCGCCAGGGAGCGCGAGCCGTGCCAGAGGTCGAAGTTGTCCCCGCGCGAGCGGGGTTGGTCCGGTCCATCACCGCGGACAGGGCGGTGGCCTTCCGTTGTCCCCGCGCGAGCGGGGTTGGTCCGGCGGCGGCCTTGGCCTCGTACCAGTTGGCGACGTTGTCCCCGCGCGAGCGGGGTTGGTCCTGTGCGGCGTTTCACTGGTCGCCGCCCTTGCGGGTTGTCCCCGCGCGAGCGGGGTTGGTCCGTTCGGCATCGAACGGCTCGGGTTATGGCCGCAGTTGTCCCCGCGCGAGCGGGGTTGGTCCCTGGTCAAGGGCACCGCGATCGCCGACCCGACCGTTGTCCCCGCGCGAGCGGGGTTGGTCCCGGGCCCCACGGGTCGTCAGCCTCGTTCCATTGGTTGTCCCCGCGCGAGCGGGGTTGGTCCCGACCGATGGGACGAAGGCGAAGGCATGGGCGGGTTGTCCCCGCGCGAGCGGGGTTGGTCCCGAGTCCATGTGCACCACCCCGGGCATGAATCCGTTGTCCCCGCGCGAGCGGGGTTGGTCCGTCGTTCCCGACGCTTCCGAGCGCGATGTCATCGTTGTCCCCGCGCGAGCGGGGTTGGTCCGCCCCGCCTGTGGACATGCTGTTGCGAGACCAGGTTGTCCCCGCGCGAGCGGGGTTGGTCCGCCGTAGACGTTCGCGCCGCGCGCGACCACCCGGTTGTCCCCGCGCGAGCGGGGTTGGTCCCGGCGTCGTGAAACCACACACCGCCGGGGCGAA
>NZ_JPLW01000008.1:0-201550 GCF_000754115.1 Amycolatopsis sp. MJM2582 | reverse complement strand
TTGTCCCCGACACCCCACCAGAACCCGTTTGTTGTCCCCGCGCGAGCGGGGTTGGTCCGTCGATGAACGGCAGCAGTTCGGCCGGCACCTCGTTGTCCCCGCGCGAGCGGGGTTGGTCCACAGGTCCCGGATCGTGAAGGTGTCCTTCGTCGGTTGTCCCCGCGCGAGCGAGGTTGGTCCCGGGCCGCGCAACGAACCACCCTGCTCGCCCTGGGTTGTCCCCGCGCGAGCGGGGTTGGTCCCCCGACGACGGCCGCGAACTTCATCGTCGGCGTGTTGTCCCCGCGCGAGCGGGGTTGGTCCCGTCGCTTGCGGTCCCCAGGCGAGCGTGAGCGGGTTGTCCCCGCGCGAGCGGGGCTGGTCCCCGCGGTTACCGTGATGCCGCTTGCCAGCGGCGGTTGTCCCCGCGCGAGCGGGGTTGGTCCGGCGCTGTTGTTCGCGTCGGTGGCGAACTACCAGGTTGTCGCCGCGCGAGCGGGGTTGGTCCGGCGAACGAGCCCTTCGGCGTCACGCCGACCTGGTTGTCCCCGCGCGAGCGGGGTTGGTCCCAGGGTCGGCGGGGCTGTCCGAGACAACCGCGGGTTGTCCCCGCGCGAGCGGGGTTGATCCTTCTAACGGCTCAAAAGACTAAAGACTACGGTCTCTGGCAGTCGTCCTCGCGCAAGCGGGGTTGATCCCTTCGGTACCGCACTGGACATGTGGAAACAGCGGTCGTCCCCGCGTTAGCGGATTTGGTCCGGCCGCCCCCGCGTTGGCCTGGTAAAACCGTTCGTCGTCCCGCGTGAGAGGGGTTGGTCCGGCGGGGATGAGGAAGGTCTCGGGTTCGCGACGACCGTCCCTGCGCGAGCCGGGTTGGTATCCACACCAAGTCCCTGCCGAACCAGCTCGTCCAAAGAAGGCCGGACCACCTGGTCAAGCGTTGGGATCCGACGCGACAGTTAGAAAACTAGATGAAACTCGTCAGTACGATCTTCAAACAACTAGGTCAAGCAGAGTCGTCCCTGCGCAGGCGGGGCTGGTCCCGCCTCCGGGCTGCTGACGCCGTACGGGAACGAGTCGTCCCTGCGCAGGCGGGGCTGGTCCCCAGGGGCGATCAGTACTCGAAACCGTGGTCGGGTCGTCCCTGCGCAGGCGGGGCTGGTCCGTAACGACCCACGGGCCGGTTGGTCCCTACGAAATCTCGTCCGGAACGATCAAGGCTGCTCTTTCACTCACTCAAACCCAAGCCGCCGGTCGACCACGCCCCGAACAGCTAGGCCATTTGAATGAATCGGTTCGCTGACCGAAACGGACGCGAGGCTGGTGAGGATCTTTGGGCGAGGGAGGTGGGTCGTTGCGGATCCAGGAGGACATCCTGTCCTCGGTGTGGGCGAAGTCCAACCGGGACGAAGCTGGAGCTGTCACGGAATGGCTTCCTTTGCAACAGCACCTGGCCGATACGGTTTCCGTTGCCCGGCTACTGATTGACCATTGGATTTCTCCGCTGGTCTCATCGATGGTCGAGCGCGATCTCGCGGGAGACGGCGCTGCCTTTCGAGCGGTTGTGTGCTGGCTGGCAGGGTGTCATGACGTGGGGAAGGCCAGTCCGGCGTTCAGCTGTCAGGTTGATGTGCTTGCGGATCGTATGCGTCAGCGCGGTTTTCCGATGCACTCACGTCTGAGCGAGGATCCCGACCGTCGAGCTGCGAATCATGCCCTGGTGGGCCAGTGGGCCGCGCGTGACTGGCTAGCCGACGAGGCGGGCTTCGACTTCGCTGGAACCGCGGCGCAGTGGGGTTCGGTAATCGGCAGTCATCATGGCGTCGCTCCCGAGGAATCTCAGCTGGCTCTCGTCGACGGATCTCCGCACCTCACGGGGTCAGGCGTCTGGGGGCGTATACGAGCCGAACTGTTCGCCCGGGTGACCGGTGAGATCGGCGGACCCGACGTCCTGAAGAACTACGCAAGCATGAACCTCTCGATGCCGACGCAGGTGCTGCTGACCGCCGTTGTCATCGTCGCGGACTGGATCGCGTCGAATTCTGACTTGTTCCCGCTGCTGCCAATTTCCGAGATTGCTCTCGACCTTTCGCCTGCGGCAAAATCCGAAAGAACGGCCGCTGCGTGGGACCAGTTGAATCTCCCACCTCGATGGGTTGCCGGGCCCTTCGAGGGCGACATCGATCAACTGTTTCGTGCCCGGTTCGGGCCCGTCCACACGGTCGCGCGGCCGGTGCAGGCCGCCGCTGCGATGGCTGCGGCTGAGCAGCCGGGGCCCGGCATGTTGATCGTTGAGGCGCCGATGGGGTCGGGGAAGACCGAGGCTGCGTTGCTGGCTGCGGAGGTCCTGGCGTATCGCTCGGGGGCGAGCGGTGTGTTCTTCGCGTTGCCGACACAGGCCACGACGGATGCCATGTACGGGCGGGTGCGGGCATGGCTGAACCGGTTTCCCGTAGAGGGCAAGCACAGTTTGAGCCTCGCGCACGGCAAAGCGCACCTCAACGACCAGCACGCCGGCCTGGTCCGCAGCGGAAGGTTCAACGGTGTCGGCAGTGCGGACGAGTCGGTGGTGGCGCACTGGTGGCTGAGCGGGCGGAAGAAGGCCGGGCTGGCGTCGTTCGTCGTCGGGACGATCGATCAGGTGCTCTTCGCGGCGTTGAAGAGCAGGCACGTGATGCTGCGGCATCTCGGGCTGGCGGGCAAGGTCGTGATCATCGATGAGGTGCACGCCTATGACGTGTACATGTCGCAGTACCTGCATCGGGCGTTGCATTGGCTCGGCGCCTACGGAGTTCCCGTCGTGCTGTTGTCAGCGACGTTGCCCGACGAGCGGCGGGCCGGTCTTCTGGCTGCCTATGACAGCGGTCGCGGTGTCGAGACGGGGCCGCTGGGTGGACATCCGGGATACCCAGTGGTGTGCGGCTCCGGTGGCCTGTCCCCGCGGCCGATCGAGCTGACCGCGGACGCCACGGACGTGGCTCTTGATCACCTGGCCGACGATCTCGACACGCTCGTCGCCTACCTCAGGCTGCACCTGCGCGCCGGCGGATGCGCGGTCGTGGTGCGCAACACGGTGGGCCGGGTGCAGGAGGCCGCGGAACGGTTGATGACCGAGTTCGGCGAGGACGCTGTCACGATCTCGCATTCGCGTTTCCTGGCATGCGACCGTGCCCTTATCGACACAGACCTGGTCCGGCGGTTCGGACCGCCGGGTTCGGAGTCTGATCGGCCGGGCTTCCACATCGTGGTGGCCTCGCAGGTGGTGGAGCAGTCCTTGGATGTCGACTTCGATCTGATGGTCAGCGACCTCGCCCCTGCCGATCTGGTCTTGCAGCGGCTGGGCCGGCTGCATCGGCATACTCGTTCGAGACCGGCAGGCGTTGTGAATCCGCGGTGCGGGCTGGTCGGGGTCGAGGACTGGTCGTCCGCTCCGGCGACCGCGGTTCGTGGTTCCCGCCGCGTCTACGATGAGCACCTCCTGCTGCGCTCGGCTGCCTTGCTTGCCGGCCGCGAGTCGCTCCGCCTCCCCGACGACATCGCTCCTCTGGTTCAGCAGGCCTACGCCGAGGACGCCGTCGGGCCGGCCGGGTGGCAGCCCGCGATGCGTGCGGCCGCCGAAGCAGCACGAGCCGATTCCGGCCACCGGATCCACCGTGCTCGGGAGTTCCTGCTCGGTGAGGTCGGCGATTCCGACTCGCTCGTGGGTTGGATGCGGGCAGGCGTCGGCGACGTGCACGACGACAGCCCGAAAGGTGCGGCGCAGGTACGGGATGGCGCGGAATCGCTGGAAGTACTGGTTGTCCAGCGAGATGCCGACGGTGGTCTCTTGACGCCCTCGTGGATTCCCGGTGGTGGCCAGCAGATTCCGTTGCTCGATGCGGTGCCGTTCGACTTGGCGAAGGTGATCGCGGCGTGCGCGCTGCGGCTACCGGTGGCGTTGAGTCATGGCGGTGTCATCGATGCCGTCATTGCCGAACTGGAACGCCATCGCTTTTCCAGTTTCGAGCTCAACCCTTGGCTGAAAGGGCAGTTGGTTCTGCCGCTCGACATCGACCTCCGCGCTCAACTGCACGGCTATGCGTTGACCTACGACCTGCGGCGAGGGCTGATTCATGAGCGACTCTGACGAGTTCAACCTGTTCGACGCTCCCTGGCTGCAGGCCAGGGACCTTGACGGCGAGGTACGGGAGATGTCTCTGGTGGATGTCTTCCGCCGCGCAGACAGTCTCGCCGGCTTGCTCGGTGATGTGCCGACACAGGTGTTCGCTCTGAACCGCCTGCTGCTGGCTGTGCTGCACCGCGCCTTGGGCGAGCGGCTGGACATGGCTTTGTGGAAGGGCATGTGGCGAGATCGCGCATTCCCGGGAGACGAGCTTGAGCGTTACGTGTCCGCCCACCGGAGCCGGTTCGACCTCTTCCACCCAGCCGTACCGTTTCTGCAGGTCGCCGACCTGCAGACGGCAAATGGCGACGTCCCGGAGCTGAGCAAGTTCATCGCCGACGTCCCCAACGGGCACCTGTTCTTCTCCGTCCGGATGGAGAAGAACGTGACCTTGTCCTATGCCGAAGCCGCGCGGTGGCTGGTCCACTGCCACGCGTTCGACCCGTCCGGCATCAAGTCGGGCGCGGTGGGTGATCCGCGGGTGAAGAACGGCAAGGGGTACCCCATCGGCACAGGTTGGTCCGGCTATCTCGGTGGAGTCCTGCCTCAAGGCACCACCCTCGTGGAAACCTTGCTGCTCAACCTCATTCCCGGCTACGACCCCGCCGACCGTCCCGCCTGGGAACGAGACCAGGCAGGCCCCCGCTGTGACGACCGCGAACCAGCAGGGCCAGTCGATCTGTTCACCTGGCAGAGTCGTCGGATACGGCTGAGCCGCTCCCAGGGACGTGTGGACGGAGCGCTCATCTGCAACGGCGACCGCCTCACCCCGCAAAACAAGTTCGACACCGAGACACACACCGCGTGGAGACGCAGCCTCAACCAGGAACGACAACTCAAATCATCGACCCCCGTGTACATGCCGCTGGCCCACGATCCCGAACGGGTGGTGTGGCGGGGACTGCAAGCGCTGCTGCCGATGAGCTCGTCGAGTCCCAGCGCTGACGCGGCACCGCGACTGGCTCCTGCAGTGCTGGAATGGATCAGCAAACTCACCAACGACAGGGTGATCCCGAAGAACTTCCCGCTCCACCTGCGCACCATCGGCATGACGTACGGGAACCAGAGTTCCACTACGGCCGACATAGTCGACGACGCGATGACCCTGCAGACGGTTCTCCTCGCGCAGGACGCCGGACACCTCAAACAAGCGGCTGTGGCGTGCGCCGCCGCTGCCGAGAACGCAGCGTCAGCGCTGGGAAAGCTCGCGGCGAACCTGGCCCAAGCCAGCGGTCTCAGAGACCCCAAACCCCAACCAGGCAGCCCGCTGGACGGGCATCGTTCGCGAGCGATCGAATCCGCATACGCCGCTCTGGATCCGTTGTTCCGTTCCTGGCTGGCATCGCTGGGACCGGACACCGACGCTGTGAGCAGCCAGATCGACTGGCACACAACCGGACACACCGTGATAGGCGCGCTGGGCGCCCAGCTGGTGAGCGACAGTTCGCCGCAGGCGTGGACCGGCCGCGTCGTCAACAAGAAGTGGATGACCAGCAGTCACGCCGACGTCTGGTTCCGCCGGGACTTGAACGCCGTATTCCCTCTCGCCGACCGCGATCCTGTGAAGGACAGTGCATGACCGAGACCACTGCTCGTCCCGGCGCCGTTGTCGGTGCCCGGATCAGCGCCTTGCAGAAGGGCTATCTGGCAAACCGTTCGGACTCGGTGGCGACCTTGGCGCGGCTTCGGCGTGCTCTCGGCAAACCGCCCGGCAGCGTGCTCGAAATCCTCGACTACACGACGGCCGAGGAGTTCGTCGACGGCTGGCGTGGAGACGAGCCGAGCTGGGCCGAGATCGCGGCGCACCACGCGATGTCGCTGTACTCGATCCACCAGCAATCGCAACGCACCCCGATGCACGTGCGTGATCGATCGCTGGGCACCGCGATCCGACGCCTCATCCCCGCAGACGACTACAAGCCCGACCATGCCGTCGCCCGCCGGTTCGCGATCCTCGGCACCGCAGACGAACTGTCTGAGTTGATTCACCATCTGCGCGGGATGGTGCAGCTTCTCCGAGCCGCCGGGATCGCCCTCGACTACGGCCGTCTCACCGAAGATCTCCTGACATGGCAGCACAGCGGTGGCCCCGACCGTGTGCGGTTGCGATGGGGCCGCGACTTCCACGTACCGCCCAAGACCCGGCCTGCCGACCCCGAATAACCCTGAGCAAAGGACACCCCCATGCCTCGCACCATTATCGACGTCCACATCATTCAGACTGTCCCACCGAGCAACATCAACCGCGACGACACCGGAAGCCCGAAAACCGCCGTCTACGGCGGCACCCGCCGCGCGAGAGTGTCCAGCCAGGCATGGAAACGCGCCACCCGCGACGCCTTCGACGAACTCCTCGACCGAGAGCACCTGGGCGTCCGGACCAAACGCGTGGTCGAACTCATCGGTGACGAAATCACGCGCCAGGCACCAGATCTCGCCGATCGCGCCCCGGAACTGGCCACCGCGGTCCTGACCTCGGCCGGCTTCAAGCTCAAGGACGCGCGAAACAAGAAGGACGCACCGCAGGAGTCAGAATTCCTGCTGTTCCTGAGCAATCACCAGGTCACCAACCTGGCCGCGCTCGCCGTCGACGCCGCGCGTGACGCCGGTGACGGCAAGCTGACCATTCCCAAGAACGAGGCCAAGACCCGCGCCGACAGCGACCATTCCGTCGACGTGTCACTCTTCGGGCGCATGGTCGCGAACTTGCCCGACCTCAACGTCGAAGCCGCCGTGCAGGTCGCGCACGCGCTCAGTGTCCACGCCGTCGCCAACGAATACGACTACTTCACCGCCGTCGACGACCACAAACGCGCCGACGAAGAGGAAGACGCGGGCGCCGGGATGATCGGCACCGTCGAGTTCAACTCCTCCACCCTCTACCGCTACGCCGCGCTCGACGTCGATCAGCTCTTCGGGAATCTCGGCGACACCGAGGTCACCCGACGCGCTGTCGAAGCATTCCTTCGCGCTTTCGTGTCGAGCATGCCGAGCGGGAAACAGAACACCTTCGCCAACCGCACACTCCCGGACGCCGTACTCGTCGTCGCCCGCGAAACCCAGCCGGTCAACCTCGTCGGCGCCTTCGAGGACACGGTAAGGGAAGGTGAGAAAGGCGGCAGGATCGCCGCATCCATCTATCGCCTCGCCACCCACGCCACCGAACTGCACGATGCCTTCGATGAAACGCCCGTTCAGGCGTGGGCCTTCGGAGCGGGGGAACGGGTCGAGCCCCTGACCGAACTCGGATCACGATCGACTTTCGACTCCACTGTGCGTGCCGTCGGCGCCCTCGTGGCTGAACGGCTGGAATCATGACCGCTCTGCTTTTGCGGCTGGCCGCGCCCCTGCAATCATGGGGAACCAGCAGCCGGTTCGTCCGCCGCAACACGGACCGGGCACCGAGCAGAAGCGGGATCATCGGTCTCCTGGCGGCCGCCAAAGGGATCCGCCGCATAGACCCGATCCAGGACCTGCTCGAACTCCGCATCGGCGTCCGCGTCGAACAACCGGGCCAGCTCGAACGGGACTTTCAGACCGCGAGAACCCGCGACGGATCCGATTCGATGCCGCTGTCCTACCGGTTCTACCTCGCCGACGCGGTATTCGCCGTCGCGGTCGAAGGTGAGCGGTCCACTCTGGACGGGCTCAGCGCCGCCCTGAAACGGCCCGCATTCCCGCTGTTCCTCGGGCGACGCTCCTGCCCTCCTGCCGGGAGGCTCGAACACGGCATCCACGAGGGCGACGTCGAGCAAGTCCTGCGCACCGTGCCGTGGATGGCCTCACCACGGATACGCCAGCGTCACCGCCACCCTCAGGTCGAGCTGGACATGATCATCGATTGCCCACCAGATTCAGCGGGCAGCGAAGTCGTCCGGGACGACCCGATCAGCTTCGACCCCCGCCACCGCCAGTACGGGTGGCGCACCGTCGCGCACCGGCCCGTGACCGTCCCCAACCCCGACTACCACATCAACAACCAAGACGTGCATGACCCGATGGACCTGCTGGGAAGTGTCAGCTGATGCACCTCACCCGCTTTCAGATCAACCCCGCACGCCGAGGCGCACGCGAGCTGCTCGCCTCGCCGCACCGCATGCACGGAGCAGTGCTGGCCGCGTTCCCGCCAGACCGACGCGACGCCACCGCCGACGGACGCGTGCTCTGGCGCCTCGACCAGCGCGCACACCAGACCACGCTCTACATCGTCAGCCCGCACGAACCCGAACTCACCCACCTCGTCGAAGCCGCGGGCTGGGCGGCCGCCCCCGGCGACACGCGCCCCTACACACCGTTACTCCACCGCTTGACCGCCGGCGACGTGTGGGCGTTTCGCCTGACCGCGAACCCCGTGCGCAGTACACGCAAAACCGACGACGCGACACGATCTCAACGGTTCGGCCACGTGACCGTCAAGCAGCAGACAACCTGGCTGCTCGACCGCGCCGGCGGACAAGGCTTCACCATCCCGGAAGGGACCGGCAAAGAGCCGGACGTCGCGGTCCACAACCGACGCACTTGGCGCTTCCAACGGCAGGGGAAAGCCGTCACTCTCGCCACCGCGACGTTCGAAGGCCGACTCGAGATCACCGACCCCGACACCTTCCGCCACGCGCTGACCCACGGCATCGGCCCCGCGAAGGGATACGGCTGCGGCTTGCTCACCATCGCCAGAATGACCTGACATGCGCGAGATACCCGGCGCGAAACCCGTTCCCCTCTCACAACTCACCCGAGCCCAAGACCGGCTGACGTTCGTCTACCTCGAACACAGCGTCGTCCACCGCGACGCCAACGCCATCACCGCTCGAGACGCCCGCGGAACCGTCCACATCCCCGCCGCCACACTCGGCGCCCTTCTGCTGGGCCCAGGCACCACCATCAGTCAACAAGCCATGGTGCTCCTGGCCGAAAGCGGATCGACAGCCGTCTGGGTCGGCGAACACGGAGTGCGCTACTACGCCCACGGCCGCACCCTCGCCAACTCCTCACGCCTGCTGGAACAACAAGCGTCGCTCGTGTCCAACCGCACCTCCCGACTACGCGTCGCACGGCAGATGTACGCGATGCGGTTCCCCGACGACGACACTCAAGCCCTGACCATGCAACAGCTCCGCGGAAAAGAAGGCGCCCGAGTCCGCCGGCTCTACCGGCTCCACGCCGAACGCACCGGCGTCGCGTGGGAACGACGCGACTACGACACCAGCGATTTCGCCGGCGGAACACCCGTCAACCAAGCCCTGTCCGCGGCCAACACCAGCCTCTACGGAGTCGTCCACGCCGTCATCGTCGCACTCGGCTGCGCACCCGGACTCGGCTTCGTCCACACAGGACACATCAAATCCTTCGTCTACGATATCGCCGATCTTTACAAGGCCAACCTGACCATCCCGATCGCGTTCGACATCGCCACCCGCGACGTAGCCGACATCGGCGCGGAAACACGCCGAACCATTCGCGACCACATGAAAGACGGCGCCTTCCTCGAAACCTGCGTTCGCGACATCAAAACCTTGCTCACAACCAGCAACGAGACCGTCGAATACGGGCCGGACGCCTTCGACAACCCCGATGTCGTCATGCTCTGGGACTACAACGGCCGCAACGTCACCGGCGGCACAGCGTACGGCGACGACCTCCCCGAGGAACCCGAATGACCGTCATCGTGGTCACCGCCTGCCCTGTCGGTCTGCGCGGGCACCTCACCCGATGGCTCCTCGAGATCTCCCCAGGTGTTTTCGTCGGAAAAGTCTCCGCCCGCGTACGAACACTGATGTGGCAACGCGTCATCGACATGGTCAAAACAGGACGCGCCATCATGGTCTACAACGCTGACAACGAACAAGGACTCGCCTTCGAAGTCCACGCACACGACTGGACCCCCGTCGACTTCGACGGCATCAACCTCATGCTCCGGCCAGCACCCCGACAAACACCCATCACCGGCGACCGCAAGACCGGCTGGAGCAACGCCAGCAAGCGCCGCAGGTACGGAAGCCGTTAGCGCAGCCTCAAAGTGAACCAAAAACACCGTTACAGCCTTTAAACCTGCAGGTCAGCATGTGTTCTCCCCGCCCGAGCGGGGCTGGTCCGTACCGGCAGCCCCGGCGAGATCTCCAGTTCGCGTTCTCCCCGCCCGAGCGGGGCTGGTCCGTCCACTGGGCCGCCACCACTCAGGAAGAGTGCGTTCTCCCCGCCCGAGCGGGGCTGGTCCGGTGCCGGTGATCAACCTCTACACCGGCAGCAGGTTCTCCCCGCCCGAGCGGGGCTGGTCCCGACCGGTTCGTCTTCGGCCGGGCCGCCGTCGGGTTCTCCCCGCCCGAGCGGGGCTGGTCCGGACAGCTTCTGGTTCGCCTCCCCCGCCGCCGAGTTCTCCCCGCCCGAGCGGGGCTGGTCCGCCGTCCGGAGTCGTCCTCCTCGGCGGCGAGTTGTTCTCCCCGCGCGAGCGGGGCTGGTCCCACGAGCCCGTAGGCGGGCGCGCGGTGGCGGCCGTTCTCCCCGCGCGAGCGGGGCTGGTCCCTCCCGCTTCGGCCCGGACGGCTGGGTCACCAAGTTCTCCCCGCGCGAGCGGGGCTGGTCCCGGCAGGTAGCCCAACCGCGTCTCGTAGCCCGGGTTCTCCCCGCGCGAGCGGGGCTGGTCCCACGAGCCCGTAGGCGGGCGCGCGGTGGCGGCCGTTCTCCCCGCGCGAGCGGGGCTGGTCCGGTGTTGCCGGTGATCGGGTTCTTCACGTTGAAGTTCTCCCCGCGCGAGCGGGGCTGGTCCGGTCCGGACGGTCGCGGGCATGTCCGAGCCCGAGTTCTCCCCGCGCGAGCGGGGCTGGTCCCGGTTTCTGGCCGATAGACCTCCTGCAATCGGGGTTCCCCCGCGCGAGCGGGGCTGGTCCGGCTGCGGCCGCAGACCTGGCACGCGGGGCGCTGTTCTCCCCGCGCGAGCGGGGCTGGTCCCGGCTGCGGCAACGCCGTGTTGAACGAAGCCGCGTTCTCCCCGCGCGAGCGGGGCTGGTCCGCCGACGCTGGTCGTCCCCAACCACATGCTGGAGTTCTCCCCGCGCGAGCGGGGCTGGTCCCCAGTCCAGCGAGAAATCCTGAATCGACAGATAGTTCTCCCCGTGCGAGTGGGCTGGTCCGATGCGGCAGTAGAACGAGGAAGGACGCCCTAGTTTCTCCCGCCCGAGCGGGGCTGGTCCCGTCGAGATCGCCGCCGCGGTGCAGGCGCTTCGGTTCTCCCCCGCGCGAGCAGGGGTGGCCCCTTCGGAACCGGCGTCCCAGCTGTCCCAAGGGAGTTCTCCCGGCGCGAGCGGGGCTGGTCCCGCGCGGTTGACTCGGGCACACGCCTCATGATGGTTCTCCCCACGCGACCGGGGCTGGTCTGCTGTTGGGCTGAACCAGACCGAGCTCGCCGAGGTTCTCCCCGGCACCTTCGCATGGACACGAACGAAGGCCAGCAACTCCTGCTCGCCCCGCTTCCGCCGTTGACGACCGGCACAACTACAGCCGCAACTGCGGTAAGACCGACTCTCAACCCGTCAACGGATCTCCTGCTACGATCTCCCCATGACCTCCCAGAAATTGGGAGAGCTGCCATGTGTGGGGGTTCAATCCCCCCTCGGACACCGCTTTAGGTGAGATCTCACCAGTTGCAAGAACCTTCACTCAACACTACCGAGTGAAGGTTTCTTCTATTTCAGAGGCCTGCGACCGCTCTCCGGAGGCGGAGCGGCAATTTACGCAGCGGATGCCAACTCGGCAGCTTATGCGAGGTCTCGCCAGCTTTCTGAAGGCCCTCAGCGCCGGAGGAGACGACGGGACCAGGAGGTCGAGCGCATGTCATCGGGATGTGAGTTCCGGGATGGCCGACAGCTCGTCCGGTGAGGGACCGGGATGCACGATGCCCAGCCGGTGGGTGGCCCTGGTCATGGCGACATACAGGTCGTTGTGCCCCAGCGGTGCCGCGCTCAGGATCGCCGCCGGGTCGGTGATCAGGACCGAGTCGAATTCCAGTCCCTTGGCCTGCTGGGGAGCCAGTAACACCACCTTGTCCGTCAGGTCCGGCAGCGCAGCCAGGGACAACTCGGCGGCCAGCCGTCCGAGATGCCTGCCCGGCGCGATGATCGCCAGCCTGCCCTCGGTGTGTGTCGCGACCAGGTCGGCGACGACCTTCGGCAGCCCGGCGGGGGTGGTGCGCAGGCGCCACGGGGGCCGGCCGGTGAAGCGGACCGACCGGGGTGGCCGCAGTCCGGGATGGTGGGCCGCGAGCAGGTCCGCGGTCGCGGCCATGATTTCCGCTGGTGTGCGGTAGTTGACGGTGAGCTGGGCCAGCCGCCAACGGTCGTCCAGGTGCGGCCGCAGCACGCGTTCCCACGAGGACGCGCCAGCCGGATTCCCGGTTTGAGCGAGGTCACCGAGGACGGTCATCGATCTGCTGGGGCAGCGGCGCATCAGCATCCGCCAGGCCATGGCGGACAGTTCCTGTGCCTCGTCGACGACCACGTGCCCGAACGTCGCCGGGCTGCCGCCCTGGCCGACCAAGGCAGCGGCCTCGTCCAGCAACGGGACGTCGGCGACACTCCAGCCGGCGCCCGGACCGTCGACGACGTCCGACACCACGTGCTGCGGAGTCAGCAGCGGCCACAGGCCGTCGAGCACGTCCTGGACGCCGACATCACTCAGCAGGCTGTCCCGGAGACGGGCCTTGTCGGTCTCGTCCAGCAGGGTTCTCGGTCCGTCGTGATCGTCCTGGCCGATCACGACACCCGCGGCCGCCAACGCGCGCAGGTCGGCCTCGCTCAGCCGGCCATCAGGGCTGCCGCCATCCAGCGCTTCGCCGGTATCGGAGAACACCACCATCTCCAGGTCCTCGATCAAACCCTGAGCAAGTGCGTCCACGATCTCCCGCGCGAACACCAGCCTGGCCTGGTTGTGCGGCAGTCCGGTCTGCCGGGCTCTCTGCACGGCAAGGCGGCAGGTCTCAGGTTCGAGCCGCAGTTCCTGCTGCTCGAACGCGATGTCCATTGGCTCGCCGGGAATCCGGACCCGCGCGCGCACCGCTGCCCTCAACCGTTCGGCCATGTCCGCCCGGCCCTTCAGCTCAGCGATCTCAGGTGGATCGACCCGGCTGACGTCGATACCCGGACACAGGTCGGCGATCGTCGCCGTCACCACGGAGTTCTCGCCGAGACCGGGCAGAACCTGGCCGATGTAGTCCAGAAAGAGGCGGCTGGGGCCCACGACCAGGACACCGCGGGCACGCAGGTGGAGATGCGTGTAGAGCAGGTAGGCGACCCGGTGTAACGCGACAGCGGTCTTTCCCGTGCCCGGGCCACCCTGCACCACCAGCACTCCCTGGTGCTCACTCCGGATGACCCGGTCCTGCTCGGCCTGCAGGGTCGTGACGATGTCGCGCATCCTCCCGGTCCGTTCCGCTGTCACCGCCGCCAGCAGCGCGCCCTCACCGACCAGGCTGCCGTCGGCGGCGGTGTCCGGGTCGAGCAACTCGTCGTCGAGCGCAACGACCCTGCGACCCCGCGTGGTGATGCGACGCCGCCGGCGGACGCCGTGCGGCTCGATCGCGGTCGCGGCGTAGAACGGCTGCGCCGCCGGTGCGCGCCAGTCCACCATCAAAGGTTCGTCATCCGTGTCCCGGAACAACCCCAGCCGGCCCACGTAGACACGGCGGCCGTCGCACATGTCCAGCCGCCCGAAGCACAGCCCCTGTTCGACCCCGTCGAGGCGGGCCACTTCCGCTTGCCAGGTAGCCATCGCCACGTGGTCTTCACCGGCCCGCCGCACCGCCGCCAACCGCGCGGCCGCCTGTTCGCGCAGGGCATCCACCCGGGCGTACAAGACCGCCAGGTACTCCTGCTCGACGTCGATCTCAGTGACAGTCACTCCAGCACTCCCCCCGCCATCGATGATCAGTGACATCGAGGATGCACAGCGACCTCACGGAGAAACAGTCTTGTTCTTTCCCGCGACCTCAGCCGCCGGGACAGTAGTCGCCGGAACACAACCCGCTCATGGCCGACTACAACCGCAGCGACTGAACACCCTCGACTCGGTATGAGGGCATAGTTGGCAGGGCGCGTGCCGTACGGAACGATGATCCAGTGCTGGTTCAGGTGGAGCGACATCCCGACGATGCCGGTCTGGTCACCGTGAGAACCTCGGTCGGAACCGTGCCGGCGTCCTGGGCCGGAAACCCGGAGACGGCAACGGGCGAGCACCATATCGAATGGGAACTGGACGAAGAGTTCCGGTGGGGATCCAACTGCTCGCCAGTCGCAATCGAGGAACCGCGCCTTTACAACGACGAACGCGAAGTTTTCTACCGAGGACGACTCGGCCTCACCGAGATTGAGGCGGCGCAGCCGCTCGCGCACCTGGAAATGGCCGGCGCGGTGATCGACCTCGGCCCTATTGCCGGCCTGCCCCAAGGGATGGCCGGCACATGGGTCGAGATCAACCTAAGACCCGAGAAGATCAAAATCCATCCCTACCAGACATGACCTGCCGGCCACTGCCGCCTGTCGTTGATCGGCATGAGCGGACGCTTCCGGTTCGTCTGATTTACGGCACCCATTCACGTCTTCATCGCTTCAAGCGCTCGCACGAAGGCATCTTCGGTAACGACGGGAACTCCTAGAGCCCGCGCGTCCTTCGCTTTGCCGGATAACGAATCCGGATCCGCGGCGGCAACGACTCGGGTCTTCCTGCTCACCGAGCTGATCACCTGGAGACCGAGAGTCAGCGCTTCTGCGGTGAGCTCGCTGCGCTGACGGCGCATCGTCCCGGTCAGAACGATCCGGTCACCAGGGCGCAGCACAAGCCCTCCAATATTGACCTCTACGACCTGGGACCGAGATCGCCCCATCCGCGTGGGCTGTTCCTCACGGACAACGAGATCGACCTCATCGGCAACTAGGCCGAGAAGGGCAGCTACCGCTTCCAGATCTCGTCGCTCTCCCACGGACACGTGCCCGTCCGCCCAAGCGGCTTGCGCGAGGCTGCGTAAGTAGCCGTGGTGCAACTGGACGACCTCCGCCTTGTGCAGGCCTAGGTCATGAGCGACATCGATCAGCGCATCGGCTTCCGAAGCCGAGATCTGCCGATCAAGTAAGGCTCTATCCAGGACGGCGAGGTACGCGTCGACCTCGGGCTTCCCCTCACGAGGGACACGATCCACCAACCGGGCAAGGAAGTGCGGCTCGGCGTGACCGGCCGCCTGCCGATGTACCGGCTTGACCAGACCTTGAGGCATGGAAGGCAGGTCCCCATGCACATCCGGCAAGCCGCGAAGCCGAAATGAGGCTGAGTCTGGGGCGCCTTCTACCAGTCGACCGAATAGCTGGGCCGTGGCAAGGGCATCACCGAGCGCAGTATGGAACCGCACGCCGTCCACGCCGACAGCCTTGCAGCACTCGACGAGTGACCTTGGCGTCCCAGGGAAAACGTCGCCTGCGAGCCTCATGGTGCACACGCCGCCGGACAGGTACCGGGACAGATCCACATCCAGGCGGGCGAACTCGGCACGCAGGTGCATGGCATCGAACGGCAGGTTGTGCGCGACAGGAACACGACCTCGGAAGAGCTCGAGCACGTCGCCGGCGAACTGCTCGAACTTCGGAGCACGACGCACCTCAGCGGCGCGGATGCCATGAATGGCCTGAGGGCCGAGATCACGATCCGGGTTCACCAGGGTCGACCACTCGTCCGTGACCTCGCCGGAGAAATCGACATGGACGACCGCGATCTCGGCGATTCGATGTCGGTAACCGGGCCGTATCCCCGTTGTCTCGGTGTCGACGACCGCGAACCCACGAAGCGACGTCATAGCGGCAGCCGAGTAGTCATGCCAGCCCGCACCGACGCAAGCCAGGACGGCGGCAACGGCTCTGCTTCCCCGTGCGCGTCCCGGACGTAGCTTCGCCTCTTCACGCCTTCGGTCTCGGCCCATTGCCGGACCAGCCATCGCAGTACCCCGACCGCCGTCAACGCAGCGGAACCGACCACTGTCGATCCTACGACGGCAGACACCTTCGACAAGGACCGTAGGTCATCGAATCCGACGACCTGCTCGACTGAGAGGTCGCGGCTCCATTCCAGGTCGGCTACGTTCTTGAGCTCACGCTTCGCCACCGACACGGTGCTGTCGTACGCCACCCGACGGCCAACGATATCCACGAAACACTGAAGCGGCGAAAACAATTGCGCTGTCCACCACTTCTCCGCCTCGATACCAGCGGCCTTTGTGACTCTGTCGAGCACTTCATCCAGCTCCCCCGGAACGACCGCGGCGATCGACCGTCGCTCCACCAAGGTCAACAAGCGACGCGCCTCGTCCCGCGACACCAGCAAACGATCGAGCTGGTAGATCCACGCTCCGACCGGCATCCCTTGCGGACTCACATGCCAGACCGCGACAGACTCCTCTCCTGCCACTCCAGGACCGACCACCACCACAGCGCTCGCAGGAGCCGACAAGGCGACCGAGCCCCCCGCTACCACGCCTTCCAGCCCGTCAACGTCGCTCACGCGCCACCCACCCTCGAATCAGTCGAACGACTCAACAAGTCGTGGAGCGGATCAACTTGTTACGCGAAGTTCTCCGACCGAGACAAAGTTGTGGCCGCAGGTTCAGGGTCCCACACCCCATGATGGTCAACCCTCCGCTTCGACACCTGTCTTGATCAGGCATAACGGTCTTGACACATCAAATTTTGTGCATAATGCTTTCAGCTCGCCCTCCCCTAGCCGAGCGAAAGAGGTGTCCATGGCGGCCACCGAGCCCCAGGTGACGAACCGGACGATGCGCCGCATCGCGATAGCGAGCGGAACCGGCACCGTCATCGAGTACTACGACTTCTTCATCTTCGCGACGGCCGCGGCCCTCGTGTTCCCCAAGGTGTTCTTTCCCGCGCTGGGCTCCGCCGCCGGGGTGGTCGCCTCGTTCGCGACGCTGGGCGTGGCCTTCGTCGCGCGGCCGGTCGGCTCGGTTCTTTTCGGGCACTTCGGTGACCGGCTCGGGCGAAAGCGGACTTTGGTCACGACGCTGCTGGTCATGGGCCTGGCCACCGCGTTGGTCGGCCTGATGCCGACTGCGGACCAGATCGGTGTCGTCGCGCCGATCCTCATCGTCATTCTGCGGTTCCTGCAGGGGCTCGCGGTCGGCGGCGAATGGACCGGTGCGACGCTGATGGCCGCGGAGAGCGCACCCAAGGCCAAGCGCGGCTTCTGGTCGATGTTCGGCGCGCTGGGCGGATCGATCGGCTTCGTGCTGGCGAGCGTGACCTTCCTGATCATCGGCGAAACGATGTCCGACGAGACCTTCCACAGCTACGGCTGGCGGATTCCCTTCATCGCCAGCCTCCTGCTGATCGCGATCGGTCTGTTCGTCCGGCTGAAGATCGACGAGACACCGGTGTTCAAGGGCGAGGTGTCCCAGCGCGGCACCGCCCGGGCGCCGTTCGTGGAGGCGCTCAAGAGCCAGCCGCGCGAGATCACCTTCGCTTCCGGCGTGCTCGTGATGACCTTCGCCTTCTACTACCTAGCCGTCGGGTACCTGATCAACTACGGCACCGCTGTGCTCAAGCTGCCCCGGACGACCGTGCTGTTGATCGGCATCGCGGCGGGCCTGGTGTTCGGGCTGGCGATCGTGCTGGGAGCCGCGTGCTCGGATCGTGTCGGACGCAAGAAGGTCATCGTCGCCGGGAACGCGGTGGCGGTGGTGTGGGCGCTGGCGTTGTTCCCGATCCTCGACTCGGCTTCGGCTGTCACCTTCGCGATCGGCTCCTGCGTGACGACGCTCATCGCCGGTTTCGCCTACGGGCCGGTCGGGGCGTTCATGCCGGAGCTGTTCCACACGCGCTACCGGTACACCGCCACCGGATTCAGCTACAACATCGCCGGCGTCCTCGGTGGCGCGGTGCCGCCTCTCGTCGCAGCGGCGATCACCGCTGCGTACGGCGGCTTTGCGTTCGGGATCTTCCTCACCGTGCTGTGTCTGATCAGCCTCGGCTGCACGCTCGCCCTCCGCGAGACCAGGCACGCGGAGATGAGCGAACCGGCGAAGGCTGCGGTCCACTGAGTTTGTGGTGCCGCCCCGGAGAGGGGCGGCACCACAAGGGCTCAGCTGTCGAAGGCCACGGTGGAGGCATCGACCGCGGCGCCTCCGCCATCGGCGACCAGCACATGGCCGGTCACCATCGAGGCGTCGCCGGAGGCCAGGAACGCGCAGCAGGCGGCGATCTCTTCAGGCTCCGCCACCCGCCGCAACGGCACGTGGGCCGCACTCGCCGCATAGGCTTCGTCGAGCGTGATGCCCTCGCGTTGGGCGAGGTGGGCCATGCTCCCTTCCGCGAGCGGCGTCCGGACGAAACCCGGGCAGACGGCGTTCACCCGCACTCCCTTGGGGCCGTAGTCGCGGGCGAGCCATTTCGTGAGGCCGATGATCGCCGCCTTGGCCGCGGTGTACCCGGCCGCTCCGGGCGGGCCGGCGATCAGTCCGGCGGTCGAGGTGAACAGGACCAGCGATCCACCGCTCTTCACCAGATGCGGCAGCACTTCACCAGCGAGGTAGAAGGATCCGTGCAGGTTCACGTCGAGCGCGCGGTGATACGAGTCGAAGTGCTTCGGATTCGCACCACCGCCGATCGCAGCGCCTTGGATCGCGATGACCGTATCCAAGCCGCCGAGTTCGGTTGCCGCCCGCGCAACGACGTTGCGGACGGCTTCGCGATCGGTGCCGTCTGCCGGTAGGGCGAGTCCTCCGGTTTCCTGTGAGAGCCTGGCGAGCCGGGTTTCGTCGATGTCGGTGATCGCGATCTTCGCCCCATCCTCGACGAGACGACGCGCGGTGGCGGATCCGACACCTCCCGCCGCTCCGGTGATCAGTGCCCTGGCAGGCCGACGCGGTGAATGAACCATCACGCGGCCAGGAAGAACGAGCTGGCGGGCTTCAGGAACATGGTCGAGAACGGCGGGATCATGAAGTCCGGCAGGACCATCTCGCCGGAGATCAGCTGTCGTTTGACCTCGGCGCGAAACCCCTCCAGGTCCCCTGAGGTCTCGTAGATCGCGAGATGCCCGAGATCCGGTGTCACCACGCCCGGCAGCGGTTTGACGTCGGAGACCTCGAACCGCTGGGCCCGAAGCATGCCGGGCGCCGACATGATCTGCGGAATGTGCTCCTCGTCGTACCACTTCGCGAAGGTCGCGTCGTCGCCGGTGTGGCGGCTCCAGGCGAAGAACAGATGCCTGTCGTCGAGGTCATCCGCGTCGGCGAACCCGTCGGCGTGGAAAGGTTCGCTGACCGCGGTCAGGAAGAGCGCCTTGAACGGCCTGTCCATGAAGTCCGGGAGCACCATCTCTTCCGACATCAGTTTCCGCTTGACCTCGGCTCGGAACGGCTCGGCCGAACCGTCCATCTCGTAGATCGCGAGGTGGCCGAAGTCGAGCGAGTTCACACCGGGCAACGGCTTGGTGTCGGAGATGAGGAACCGTTGCGCGCCAACCATTCCCGGAACGTCCATCACCTGCGGGATGTGCTCCTCGTCGTACCACCGCGCGTAGGTGCCGTAGTCGGTGCTGTAAGTGCTCCACGCGAAGAACAGGTTGCGGTTCTTCGGGGTCGGCACGCCTGACGCCATGTCGCTGGCTCCTTTTCGTTACTGGTCCGCGAAATCGTTCAGACGCGACGCTGCAGGCCGTCCCACAGCTTTTCGCGCAGAACCTGTTTTTGGATCTTGCCGGTCCCGGTCTTGGGTAGTTCGTCGACGAAGACGACCCTCTTCGGGACCTTGTAGCCACCGAGATGCGCCCGGCAATGAGCGAGCACTCCCTCCGGCGAGAGCATCGGCCCGGGCTCTGTCGAGATGAAGGCCGTGATGGCCTCGCCCCAGCGGTCGTCGGGGGCACCGACGACCGCGACCTCACGCACGCCCGGCAACGCGGAGATGACGTTCTCGATCTCTCGCGGATAGACGTTGAACCCGCCGGTGATGATCATGTCCTTTCTCCGGTCGAGCAGGAACAGGAAGCCGTTTTCGTCGAGGTAGCCGACGTCGCCGGTGTGAGCCCATCCCTCGGCGAAGGTCTCGGCCGTCGCGTCCGGCTGGCGCCAATACCCGGCGCTGACGTGGTCGCCCCGCGTCCGGATCTCTCCGGACGTCCCCGGCGCGACCGGATGCCGGTTAGCGTCGACGATCTCGACCTCGACGTGCGGGGTGACCTTCCCGGCGGAAGCCAGCCTGGGCAGCCCGCGTTCGTTGGTGATCTCGACGTGGTCTTCGGGCAGCAGAGTGGTGATCGGCAGCTGGGCCTCACTGGCGCCGTAGAGCTGTTGCATCGCCTCGCCGAAGTAGGCTCGCGCCTTCGCCGCGCGATCGGGCTGGATCGCAGATCCCGCGTAGGGCAGGACCCGGATGTTTCCGACGCGCCCGGCAGGCTTCCCTCGGACGGCGAGTTCCTCCAGCAGCATCGTGATCATGGTCGGGACCAGCGGCAGGACGGTGATCTCTCCGCCCTGCGCAGCGTCGGCCACTCGTGTCGCGTCGAAAGCCCGTTCGTAGACGTTGAGCCCGCCGCTCGCGGTGACGACGTCCGCGATACCGCCGCTGAAATGGCTGATCGGCGCGGTGTGCAGAGCGGCGTCCCCAGGCCCGAGGTCGGGAAGCACCTCGCGAGCGTTGCGGATCAGCGCGCCGACCGTCCGGTGCGTCACCCGGACCCCTTTCGGCCGCCCGGTCGAACCCGACGTGTAGAGCAGCCAGGCGTCGTCTTCGGCGTCCGGCAGCGGGAGTTCGTCGTCCGTTCCGGATGCCACGAATTCCTCGTAGGCGATCCGGCCGGGCGGCTCGCCACCACCCAGCACGACGATCTCCCTGACCTGCGGCGGTATCCATTCCGTGCCGTGCTCGGTGAGCCAGGCACCGTCGACGAGCGCGAACGACGGGTCCGCGTCCGCGGCGATCTGGGCGAGTTCGGCCGGGTGCAGCCGGGGCAGGAGACCGACGCGGACGTGTCCACCCAGCGCGAGTCCTTGATACGCCTCGGCCCATTCACAGCTGTTCGGGGAGAGGATCACCACCCTGTCCCCCCGCTCCGCGCCGAGGGACCGGAACGCCTGCGCGACCCGGCGAGCGCGGGCGCCCAGCTCGCTGTAGTTCAGCTGCCGCGTGCCGTCCCGGATCGCCGGACGGCTCCCGTGGTCACGATGCACACGCGCGTAGACGTGGGCGAGTGGTTCGGGATTCATCCGGATCACCCGAGCCGCGAAGGGGCCCAGTCGCGGGTCGGTGACCGCCACGCCGGCCAGTGGTCCTCGGGCTCCGGGCGGGTCACCGACAGATGGGTGAAGCAGTCCTGACACTTCACGACCATGCGCGGGCCGAGGTGGTTGGCCACCGGGTAGCGGGCGATGTTCGTTCCCTGGCAGGACGGGCAGGTGGCCTCGACGGGCCGCCGTTCGACGGAGACGCGCTCGGTCTCCGGCCGTGGGAAGAGGAGTCGGTCGACGGACATGGGGTTGCTCCTCTCAGAGAATCCAGTTCAGGGGTGTCGCGACGGGAACCGACCAGGTTCCCGTCGCGCGACGGGCGGACAGCTGCGCACGGAGTCCGGCGGTCGCTTCCCGGTCGATCCGGCCGCCAGTCACGACGACACCGAACGCCAGCGCCGCGAATTCTTCGCTGTAGAGGCCGTCGTCGAGATCGCGCTGGAGCCGTTCCGGGTCGCGTTCGAGCGGGTCGCCCCAGCCGCCTCCGCCTCCGATGACGAAGCGGATCGCGTCGCCCGCCTTGAGCACCAGGCCGGAGAATTTGCCGGTCGAGTACCGTGCACCTCGGCAGAAACCTCCACCGTTGGGATCGGGCCTGCCGTCGTCGTCGAACATGCCGAACAAGGGCTCGGCGGCGCGGAGGTCGAGTGGATCGGAATGCCGAGCCAGGTCGAAGTCCTTGATGTACCAGCCGAAGGCGGGTGCGCCCGCGCCTCCGCCTGCCGCGCCGGGCGCGCCGATCCGGATGCGGTCGCAGGTGACCGTGACCATCGTGTCGGACTGGGCGGTGAGCGTGTACACCGAGCCGAGGCCGCCGCGGTACTGGCCGGCGCCCGCGGTGTCGAGGACCATTTCGTGTTGCGCGACGATCAGCGGGCTTTCGATCTCGACGTGCTCCTGGACCGAGGTCCGGCAGTTCCCGATCGGGGTGACGCAGAACGAGATGCCGTCCTCCTTCCAGGTACCGCCCCACCCGCCGCCGGTGAGCGCGAACGCGCCCCAGGGCATTCCCTCGTGTCCGGTGCGGGTGTCGATGCCGCCGAGGCTGATGACGAGCGCGGTCCCGGTGTCGCAGGCGATCGACCGGTCACCGACGGCCTCGCTGAGCGCGCTCGCGACCGCGTTGATCCCCCGCGCGCCGATGTCGGCGTGGTTGGAGCAGCTCGACGGCGGGAGAACGCACACCACGCTGCCCTGGGGTAGTAGCGTCTCGATCGGGCGGAGGGTGCCGCTGTTCACCGGTGTCCCCGGGTCGACCATGAGTTTCACCGCTTCGATGCAGCGAGTGGCCTCGCACCAGGCGGTGCCGCAGTTGCCGAGAGGTTGTCGTCCCGATCCGGAGAAGTCGATCTCCATGCTGTCGCCGCGGACCTTCACCGTGACCCGCACGGGGATCGGCTCGTCGGTGACGCCGTCCTCGTCGAGGAAGTCCTCGGCGGTGTAGTCGCCGTCCGGGATGGTGGCGATGCCGCGGCGCATGCTCGCCTCGGTGGCCTCGATCGCGTAGTGACCGGCGGCCTTGACCTTGTCCAGTCCGCCGCGCGCGACGAGCGCCTGCAATTGCCGCTCCCCCACCACGAGGCAGCCGTGCAACGCCCGCAGATCCCCGAGCACCAGCTGCGGCACCCTGTTGTTCTCCAGGATGTAGTTGAACAACGGCCGCACGGGAACGTCGTTGGCGTACAGCAGTGACGGTGGCAGCTTGATCTGCTCCTCGAACGAGGTCTGTGTGCCGTTGGAGAAGCCACCGGGGATCGGTCCGCCGAGATCGACCAGATGCGAGGTCGAGTGCAGGATGAATTCGACGCGGCCGTCCACGAACACCGGCCGCAGCAGGTTCACGTCGGACTGGTGGATGGTTCCGCGCCAGGGGTCGTTGACGAAGATGACGTCGCCGGGCTGCAGCGTGTCGAGGTCGAACTCGTCCATCACGAAGTTCACGATGTGCGGCGAGGTGAAGGCGTGCTGCATGCAGCCTTCCCACTGCGCGGCGGTTTCCCACGCGTCGCCGCTGCGGATGTGGATCGCCGTCGTGCAGTCGAGGATGTCCCGGCAAACCGGGGAGAACGCGCTGCGCATCAGCGCCTCGTTCATCTCGCGCGCGACCTCGATCAGGCCGTACCTCAGGATGTCGAGTTCGGACTCGGCCGTCGTGTGTTCAGCGGACAGGGTCATGATCGCTGCTCCTCAGCCGTTGTTCTCGATGATCAGGAGGCGGTCTTCGCCGAGCCGGGCGCGGCGGCCCGGCAGGACGACCGTCGTGGCGAACTTCTCCGAGACGATCGCGGGGCCTTCGATCACGGCACCGTTTTCGAGTCGTTCGCGGACGTGTACGGGGACGGAAACCGTTCGGTCGGCGCCCGGCACACGGAGGTCGCGGTGTCCCAGCAGGGATTCACCATCTTCCGCAGCCGCGCTCGGGACCTTGTGCGGACGTGGGATCACCGCGGTCACCTCCAGAGTGGAGGCGACGACCGGGATCTCGGCGGCGGAGAAGCCGTACGACTCCTGGTAGAAGGCATGGAAGTCGGTGACGATCTCCGGAACGCTGTCGGCGGTCACCTGCTCTCCCTGGATCGGAAGCCGGTTGTCCCAGGTCTGCCCGCGGTACATCGCGAAGACCGCGCGGTCGAAGGTCAGCCCGTCGACGTCGACGCCCTGCGCGGTCAGTTCCTCGAGGAGGTTCCGTTCCATGGCCGCGAACCCGTCTTCGATCGCGGTGGCGTTGTCCGGCGACAGCGGGACCATCAGGGACTGGGCGCGCGTGGTGCGCAGATCGCTTTGCAGGAGTCCCAGCGCGGAGAACTGACCGGGGGTGGTGGGGACGACGACTGTGTCGACCCCGAGGATCCGGGCGACGCGGTCCGCGAGCATCGGCCCGGCGGAGCCGAACGGCAGCAGCGCGAACTCGCGGACATCGAGTCCCCGGTAGACGGAGATGGTCCGGATCTTGGCGGCGATGTCCTCGCACGCGACCTGGTAGGCGGCTCCGGCCAGTTCCTCCGCTGTGAGGTTCCAGCGCTCACCGGCGCGGGTCAGGGCTGCGCGAGCGGCCTCGACGTCGAGGGTGATCCGCCGGTCGGCGAACAGATCCGGCTGCAGGACCCCCAGCACGAGGCATGCGTCGGTCAGCGTGGCCTCGACACCTCCACGCCCGTAGCTGGCTGGGCCCGGGTCGGAGCCCGCCGACGCCGGCCCGACGGCGATCTGACCCAGCGCGTTGGGCCCGATGACACTGCCCGCGCCGGAGCCGACGCTTTCGACGTCGACCAGCGGCAGGGTGAGGGTCAGCCCTGTCTCCAGCGTCCAGAGGTCGGTCAGCGGGGTCTTGGCGTCCACGATCGCGGCGACGTCGGTGCTGGTCCCGCCGACGTCCATGGTCAGCAGGTGCCGCCTTCCCGCGTCGCGGGCGAGGCCGATACTGCCGGTGACCCCGCCGACCGGGCCGGAGACCAGCTGGAATACCGGGGCACGGCCGGCGTCCTGCACGGTGGCGACGCCGCCGTTGGTCATCATGATCCACAGCGTGCCGCCGAACGAGCGATCGGCCAGCGCGGTCGTCAGCCGTTCCAGATAGCCGACCACGGCCGGTCCGACGTAGGCGTCGAGCGCGACGGTGGTGGTCCGCTCGTGTTCCTTGCTGACCGGATACAGCGCGGACGTCTGGATGTAGGCGTGCGGGACCTCCTCGGCGAGGATCTCCGCGGCGCGCCGCTCGTGCTCGCGATTCTGGTAGGAGTTCATGAAGCAGACGCCGACCGCTTCGACACCCTGCTCGGCGAAGGCGCGTCCCGCCGCGCGGACCGCCCCTTCGTCCAGCGGGAGCAGCTCCGACCCGTCGTAGGCGATCCGCTCCGGGACCCCGATCCGGTTCCGCCTCTCCACGATGGGCCGCTCCTGGTGCGGACGCAGCCAGGTGGGGTCGTAGAACCGGTCGCCGAACTCCCGGTGCATCCGGCCGATGTCGAGCAGGTCGCGGTGCCCCTGCGTAGCCAGGAGCCCAGTCGTCGCACCCGCCCTGCTCAGGAGGGCGTTGATCCCGACGGTATGCCCGTGCACGATCTCCGCGACCTCGGGGACGGTGACATCGATGGCGCTGAGGGCTTGCAACACCCCCGTCTCCTGTTCCCTGGTCGAGAGCACCTTCCCGTCGCGGATCTCCCCCGTCGTGCGGTTGAGCCCGATGATGTCGGTGAAGGTTCCCCCGACGTCGATGCCGACCAGCCAGTCGGCTGAGCCACGCTGCTCAGTCACTTCACGCCTCCACGGTCGTCCGTGTATGAGGCGTTCATTCTGGGAACGGGGCACCCGGGCCGGCATCGGCCAAGGGTCAGGGATTTCGTGCGACCTTAGGGCAGGTCCCGGCGCAGCCAGTACGCCATCGCCTCGGTGCGGCTGCTGACGCCGAGCTTGCGCAAGATGCTGGTGATGTGCGACTTCGCCGTGCGTTCGGAGATCACCAGCCGCTGGGCGATGTGCCGGTTCGCGTGCCCCGCCGCGAGCAGTTCCATCACCTGGATCTCGCGCGCGGTAAGTCCGGGATCCGGGGCAGGCGGGGCTGGTGGCGCCTGCCGGGGGACGGCGGACGGATCGGTCAGCAGGCGGTCTGCGGCTCCTCGCAGAAAGGCCACACCTTCGAGCACGGTCAGCCTGCCGAGGGAATGGCTCAGTGCCTCGGCCAGTACCGACAGCAGGGCCTGGTCGGTCTCGTCGACATCGCGGCGCTGGTGGTAGCAGTCGCCGTGCAACAGCCCGGCGACCTCACCGTGCAGGGTCAGTGGCGCGACACCGTACGAAGTGGACTTGGTGACATGGATGAGGTCCTTGTCCACGCGGTTGCTCCGCTGCGCGTCGAAGATCAACCGCGGCCTGCCCGATTCGACGACCTCGCCTTCGACGAGGCCTGCGCCGAGTTGCGGCGGCGAGGCCTTCCCCACGGCCACGATCTCGTCTGCCCACCGTGGTTCCTCGGTCACGCACATGGTGTGCAGACGCCAGACCGAATCCTCCACTGTGGACACGAGAACCCGGTCGAAGCCGAGACGGCAGCCCGCTTCCGGAACCCGGCTGAGGAAGTCGTCCACGGTTTTCGCGTCGCGCAGGGACGCCAGTGATTCCGCGACACTGCGGAGGAGGACGTGTCTGTCCGCAAGCCTGGCTTCGGCGAGTTCGCTCTCGAAGGCTCGGATACGCCCGAGCAGTTCAACCAGGGCCGGTGACGCGGTTTCGCCCGTGCGACGCAGGGTTTCGCCCATGACGGCGTTCCAGAGCCTCCCGAGTACCGCCTTCGCCTCGTCCGCCCAGGGACCGTCCGGCCGAGGCGGAGGGATGTCCAGGTCCAGCATGGATTTCACGTCGGCACACAGCTCGCGGTACCGCCGGGCGAGCACCGCGACCGATCCCGACGGCGAGACGACCTTGTCCGCTTCCATCGTCCACCTCGACAATCCCGCGATCCTGCCGACAATATATGATCTATTCGCTCCCTGCCAGGCCCAGCGCGGTGGCGAGGAACGGCCAGGACGTGTGCAGTTCCCGCTCCCAGTGCGGCCAGCTGTGCGTACCGTCGCCGTAGTAGTCGACGGTCACCGGAATCCCGCGAAGCCGCAACCGGTCGGTGAAGGTGCGGGACGAAGCCGAGGCGGCGGCCTCGATGGGATCGGACGGCCAGGAGGCTCCCGCTTGGCGTCCGTCGCCCGAAGAGACGTACAAGGCGGTGCCGCGAAGATCGTCGACGTGGTCGAAGGGATTGCGGGCGCTCCAGACAGCGTGATCCCACCACTGCGAGCCCCACAGATCCTCGGGCCCGTGGCCTTGGCGGACTAGGATCAGCTGGATCAACTGGGCCGCGGCCGGCAGCAACGTGTTGGGAAGGCCGCTGTAGGACGCGACCCCGGCGAACATTCCTTTGTGCCGGAAGGCGTACGCCATCGCGCCGTAGCCTCCGGTGGACAGTCCGGCCACCGCCCGGGTCCGGTTCACGCGATACGTGCTCTCGATCAGTTGCCGGACTTCGCTGGTGTGAAACGCTTCCCAGTCCGGTTTTCCCGTCCGCCACGCCGAGTAGAACGCGGCATACCCGCCCGCCGGCATGATCACGACGACGTCCTTGTCCGCGGTGAATTCTTCGACGTCGGTATGCGCGGCCCAGCCGAGATAGTCCGGCGTCGGCACGGTGTCCTGATCCGCGCAACATCCGTGCAGCAGCCACAGTTGCGGGAACGAGCGTTCGGGCTGGGTGGCGTAGTTCGACGGCACCAGCACCCTTACCTTGGCGGTGGTGCCCAGCGCGGGCGAATCGATCACGAGATCCGTGGTCCGCTCGTCGACGCGCACTTCGCCTACTATGCGGGCCCCGTCGGCGTACGCGGGCGGGATCGACACGCCCGCGACGACGACAAGCAGAACGATCACGATCCTGAACAACCGTCTCATCGGGATTCCTCCGGGAAATCGAGCGCGGCGGACAAGGCGGCCGCGAGCGCCGTGACGTGCGGCGAGTCGATCATCGAGACGTGGTCGCCGGGCACCCGCACCACCCGCAAGTGCGGGCACAACGCGTCCCAGCCGAGCGCCTCGTCGGTCCGCAGATACCGCGGATCCAGTGTCGTGGTCAGCGGATGCGGCTGTTCGGCCCGCAGCAGCACGACCGGCCCGTCCCACGGGCGCGGGGTGTACCGCTCGGCCAGCTGAGCGTCCACATAGGACGTGTACTGGTGGCGCAGTACGCCCTCGCCGATCCCGGGCACGGCGGCACGGACCCGGTCGAGCACGAGCCCGATGCGGTCGTCGTCCTCAGCCGCGGCCAGTTCGTCGTGGGCCAGGCCGAGCGGGACGCCGTAGGTCCGTTCGATGTGCTCGGCGAATCGCATGAACCGGTCGAGTGGCGCGGTGTCCGGACCCGGGAGCGGGAGGATGGAGTCGATGAGCACTACCGGCCCCACCAGTCTGCCTCGGTCCGTGAGCACCCGGGCGACTTCGTAGGCGAGGTAGCCGCCGAAAGACCAGCCCGCCACCGCGCAGGGTCCCTCCGGTTGGCGGTCGGCGATCAGATCGGCGTAGTGCGCCGCCTTCGTTTCGACGGAATCGAGGTGATCGACCCGCTCGTAGCCGAGACACGGGCGGCCGAGCGCCGTCACCAGGGGCTGATAGACGCTCGTGGCCCCGCCCGCCGGATGGAACAGGTGCAGCGGCGGACCGTCACCGTCGCGCAGTGTGCGGACGGTGCCCTCGGGAGAGGCGTCGAGCAGGTCACGGACGACGTCCGCCATGCCGGCCACGGTGGGGGTGTCGAACAGGCCGGCAGGTTCGGTGCCGAGGCGGTGGGTGACGGCCTCAAGCAACCTCCCGGCGGCCTCGGCCGTGCCCACGAAATCGTCGTGCACGCCGATCTCGGGCACGTCCAGGATGTCGCGCCACAGCGAAGACAACCAGCGTTCCGCGTGGTCGCGGGCTCCGATGACGACGGGAGCGGCGCCTACCTCGACGCCGAGGTCCGCGGCGATGGCAGCGGCGATCTCCGCCGTTCCCGCCCCACGTAGCAGCAGGGCGGTGGACGGCTGGGTTCCGAACTCCCTCAGCACCGCCGTACGCAACCGCAGGGCAGACAACGAATCCAGGCCGAGTTCGAGCAGCGGTGTCCGCGGATCCGGAGGCACGATCCCGAGAACGTCGGCGACACACCCGAGCAGCCGTTCTTGGACGGTGCCGCTTCTCCCGGCCGGCGCGGAACGGGTGACGAGATCAGCCAGGAACGGCCGATCCACCAGTGCCGGAAAGGCTTCGGCGGCGGCGTTCAGATCACTGTCCAGCAGACCGAACGCCGGACGTCCATCGGCGAGAACCGCGCCGAGCGCGTCCAGAGCGGTGGCGGGATCGATCGAAGCCAGGCCCGCGTTGAGCCGGTCTTCGGCACCGTCGCGGGTCCACGCGGCCCAGTTGACCGTGGTCGCGGGCAGTCCGGCGGCCCGCCGGGCGGCCACCAGCGCGTCCAGCCAGGCGTTGGCCGTCGCGTGCGCGGCCTGCCCGGGCGAACCGACCAGCCCGGCCAGCGAGGACTGCGCGAGCCACCAGTCCAGTTCGACACCCTTCGTCGCTTCGTGGAGCCAGAGCCCGCCGAGGACCTTGGGCCGCCACGCTCGGGCCAGGTCGTCCGCAGCAAGTTCGGTCAGGACACGATCCGCCAGCAGCCCTGCTCCGTGCACCACGCCCCGGAGGCGGACACCGTCCTCCTGCGCGCGTTCGACGAGCCGTTCGGCCACCCCCGGTTCGGCCAGGTCACCGAGCACGACGTCGACGTGCGCCCCGCGAGCACGCAGACCGTCGAGTACCCCGGGAGCCGACTCGGTCCGCCCGTTGAGGACCAGCCGGGTGGCCCCGTGATCAGCCAGCCAGGCCGCGGTCAGCAGACCGAGTTCGCCCAGACCGCCGGTGATCACGTAGGCGCCCGGCCCGACAGGGACCGGCCCCGGCACCGGGACGACCCGGGTCAGCTTCGCGGCGAAGCGGCGGCCGTCACGCCAGACGACCTCGTCCTCCGGCTGGTCCGCACGGAGTTCCGCGATCAGCGGCGCAGTTCGATCCACGTCCACCTGGGTCGCGCGCAGCTCGGGATGTTCGAAGGCGAGAACCCGGATCAAGGCTCGGAGCGAAGCGAGCCCGGGGCGTCCGGGCTCCCCCGGGATCACGGCGTGCGCTCCCCTGGTGACGATCCACAGCCGGGGTGGTTCAGGCAGCTCGGCCAGGTCCCGTACCAGAGCGGACACCTTGAGCACGTTTCTCTGGGCCGCGTCGAGGCCGGCATCCTCACCGATGATCATTACCACCGCGCCGGCCGGGTGGGAGGGATCAATGTGGACGGTGTCCCCTGCGTCCATGAGGGCGGCGGCCAGCTCGGGTTCATCCACTTCGGACACCAATGCCCAGGTCTTCGGGCCGGGACTCGCTACAGGCAAAGGAACCGGCTCCCATCGCGGTTCCAGCGCGGTGACCGGTGCCTTCACCCGCGAGGCCCGGACCCGCGCGAACTCGACCAGCACGGTGTCGTCGTCGGCGAGCAAGTGGACGGTGCCGGTCACGTCGTCCGCGGTGGAGCCGGTGACTTCGGCCGCGCACCAGGTACCCCGCGAGGGATCTCCGAGCACACGGACCGAGCCGAGCACAGTCGGCACGTATCGTCCGGAAGCGACCCCGGCGCTCGCCGCGGCCGCAGCGAGGACGTGGAGGCAGGCGTCGGCCAGCGCTGGATGCACTACGTACGCCGGATGGTGCGTCGCTTCCTCGGGGAGCGTCAGGCGGGCGGACGCGGCTCCGTTCGCCGCGCGCACTTCGTGAAGTGCGCGGAAAGCCGGGCCGTACGTGTGGCCGGCGTCGGCGAAACGGCGGTAGAGGTCGATGTCCGGACCCTCGACGCGTGGCAGCGGCGCTGGGGCGGCGGTGTGGTCGTCCACCACCGTGGCCCGGGCGTGGGTGATCCATTCGCCCGCCGAACGCGCCAGCACCGTGAACTCGTCACCGCTGAGGCTCGAGGTGATCGTGACAGGGGCCGACAGGTGCAGGAGGGCCTCCAGCGTCAGCTCGCGGACGGCCTTGCCTCCCGCGGCCAGAGCGAGTTCCAGGTAGCCGGTCGCCGGGAGGACCGGGATGCCGTCCAAGGCGTGGTCGGTCAGCCACGGCAGGCGATCGGCCGAGATCTCCGCCTGCCACAGGTGGCGGCCGTCGTCGGGCACCTCGACGTGTTCTCCGAGCAGCGGATGCCGGGTGGAAGAGGCCGTGGTGGCACGCCAGTACCGGGTGTGCCGCCAGCGCGGCGCGGGCAGGTCCAGGACCGGCGCCACCGGGTAGTGCCCGCGCAGGGCGCCGGGATGCCCGGCGACGTGCAGTGCCGCGAGCGCGGGCAGGAAGCCGTCGGCGTCGCGGCTCGTGCTCGCCAGCGCCAGCACCTCCGGGCCGCACGTCTCCTCGATGGAACTCAGGGTCACCGGATGCGGCGCGATCTCCAGGAAGACCGAATGTCCGCGCTCGCCTGCGGCGCGCAGGGCCTGTGCGAAGCGGACCGGGCGGCGCAGGTTGGCCGTCCAGTGGTCGAGGTCGAATTTCGGCTCGGCCAGTGGGTCTTCGAGCACGCTCGAGAACACCCGGACCGAGGGCGCCGACGAGGTCACCGTCCCGACGGCGTCACGGAACCGGCGTAGCCCCGGCTCGACCGCGGCGGTGTGCGCGGCAGCCCCGATGGGCAGAAGACGGGCGAACCGCCCCTCGGCCACCGCCCAGGCCACCAGGCTGTCGACAGCCGACGCGGGCCCGGCGACGGTGCACTGGTCCGGTGACGCGTACACCGCGACTTCGACCCCGGGAAAGCGTCCGTCCACTTCGGACGCCGCAAGTCCGACCACCGCCATCGCACCCGAGCTCGTCGTGTCGAGCGCGGCGAGGAGCTGCGCACGCTCGCGGACCACCAGCAGTCCCTGCCGGACCTCCAATGCTCCCGCGACGACGGCGGCGGCGACCTCTCCCACCGAATGCCCCACCACAGCGGCCGGGTGGACACCGCGCGTTTCCCAGTAACGCGCGAGAGCGACCTGGATACCGAACAACGCCGGCTGCATCACCCGCAGATCGCCGTCGTCGCCATCCAATGCCTCGCGCAACGAGAACCCGCACAGCTCTGCGAACACGGGATCCAGTTCGGCCACGGCGGCGGCGAACTCGGGTTCGGCCGCCGCCAGCCGGGCCCCCACACCCGACCAGGACGCCCCGAACCCGGAGAAGACGAACACGGGTGCCGTCACGTCGGAGCGGACGGGCCCCGTGATCACCGCCGGGGAGGGAGCACCGCGCCCGATCGTCCGCAGCCCGGCGACGACCGCGGCACGGTCCTCAGCGCGCACGACGCCGCGGGCCCGGCCGTGGTCGCGCCGACGAGCCAGCGCGGCGGCGACATCCGCCAGTGGCACATCGGGCCGATCTTCGATCCAGTCCGCGAGATCGGCGGCGTAAGCCGCGAGCCGGGTGGAATCCGCACCGGACACGGCGAAGAGTTCGGTCCGATGTTCCTCGGCCGACGGCAGTGGCGGTGACTTGGGCCATTCCTCGACCACGACGTGGGCGTTGGTGCCCCCGAAGCCGAACGCCGAAACGCCTGCTCGCGCACGGCCCGAGTAACGCGGCCAAGGCACGGGAGCGCCGACCACCTGCAGGCCGTCGAAGTCGATGTGCGGATTGGGCTCGCGGAAGTGCAGGCAAGCCGGGACGGTGCCGTGATCGAGAGCGAGCACGACCTTGATCAGGCCGGCGATCCCCGCCGCCCCTTCCAGATGCCCGAGGTTCGTCTTCACCGATCCCAGAAGCAGTGGGGCGTCCGACGGCCTCTCGGAGCCCAGCGTGGCCCGGAGAGCGCCCGCTTCGATCGGGTCACCCAGCAACGTCCCGGTGCCGTGCGCCTCCACATAGTCCACAGTGGACCTTTCGACCCTCGCGACCTCGTATGCCTCTCGTAAAAGCTCGGCCTGTGCCGCGGGATTGGGTGCCATCAAACCATTGGACCGGCCGTCGGAATTGGTGACGCTTCCCCGCAGGACGGCCAGGATCCGGTCACCCGCCGACCGAGCGTCAGCGAGCCGCCGCAGGACGACCACCCCGCACCCCTCGCCACGGACGATCCCGTCGGCCGCGGCGTCGAAAGTCTTGCAGCGCCCGTCGGCGGCGAGCAGGCCGGCGCGCCGGAAAGTGGTGAAGGGGCCTTCGCTGAGCAGAAGATTCACTCCCCCCGCCAGCGCGAGCTCGCACTCCCCGCGCTGCAGGCTCACCAAGGCCTGGTGCACCGCGACCAGCGACGAGGAACACGCCGTGTCCACGACCGCCGATGGGCCTCTCAGGTCCAGCAGGTACGACAGCCGGTTGGCCACGATCGCGGCCGACGCCCCGGTACCCGACCAGGCGTCGACCCGTCCGGGGTCGGCCATGGTCAACGCCCCGTACTCCGCGGCCGAGACGCCTATGAAGACCCCGGTCCGGCTGCCCCGGAGCTCACCCGGCGGAATACCCGCGTGGTCCAGGGCCGTCCAAGCGACCTCCGCCGTGATCCGCTGCTGCGGGTCCATCGCCGCGGCCTCGTGGGCGGTGACGCCGAAGAACTCCGCGTCGAACCCGGCGACGTCGTCAAGGTAGCCACCTGGTTCCTCCGGTCCTTCACGACCGGCGGGCCTCGGGCCGATGACGTCCCGTCCGGCGGCCAACAGCTCCCAGAACCCGGTGGGAGAGTCGATCCCGCCCGGCAGGCGGCAACCGACCCCGATCACCGCGATCGGTTCCGCAGCGGTGATCGGACCGGTCCTTCCGGCGTCGGCATCGGGCGCGAGCAATGCCTCTACGAGTTCGGTGACACTCGGATGCCGGTAGACCAGATCCGGGGCGACGGGCCTGCCCAGCACGTCACCGAGTTCGCCGGCGACTCCGACGGCGTCACGTGACGAGACACCGAGGTCGCGCAGCGGCCGGTCCACGTCGATCAGACCGGGTGGCAGGGACGTCAGGTCCGACAAGCGGGTGACCAGCCACGCGGTGAGCTCGGCGGGGGTCATGCCTGCTCCGCCAGGTAGCGGTCGCGGCAGGCCGACCGGGCGATCTTCCCGCTGGAGGTACGGGGCAGCGTGTCCGGCTCGACGAGCCGGACGTCCTGCAGGGCCAACCCGTGCCGCTGGGCGACCGCGGCACGGATGGTCACGGCGAACCGCAGCGGATCCACACCACCCGGTTCGATCCGCCGGTTGCGCTCGGCCAGCACGACCGCGCGTTCACCACCGGGAGTGCTCACGGCGAACGCGACGCTGTTGCGAGGCCGGACGGCCTCGTGGGCGCCCTCGACGGTGTCTTCGACGTCCTGCGGGTAATGGTTGCGGCCGTCGACGATGATCAGGTCCTTGATCCGTCCGGTCACGTACAACTCGCCCTCGTGCCGCGCTCCCAGGTCACCTGTGCGCAGCCAGCGGCCGAGGCCGGGCCGGTCGGCCAGCCGCGCACCGAACACCGCGGCGGTCTCCACCGGGCGGTTCCAGTAGCCGCGCCCGACGTTGGGCCCGTTCACCCAGATCTCGCCGACCGTGCCGTCCGGCACCTCCCGCTCGGTTCCAGGGTCGACCACCAGCACCCGCTGGTCGATCGACTGTCCACAGGAGACAAGTTCGATACCGTCGTCCGCTGCCTCGACGAGCCGCCCATCCGCCAGTGCCGCCCGGTCGAACCGCCGCCCCCGCGCCACCGAACCCGCGGTGCTGGCCGAGACGTAGACCGTGGCCTCGGCCAGTCCATAGGACGGACGGTGCGCCTCGGCTCTGAGCCCGCACTCCGCGAACGCCTCCCGGAAGCGCTCGATCGCGGCCGACCGGACGGGTTCACTGCCGTCGACGAGGGCGAGCACGGTGTCCAGCCGCAGAAGTGCCTTCTCGTGTCCTTGTATCCGCGCGGCGGCGTAGGCATAGGCGAAGCCCGGTGCCGCGGTCACCGCGCCGGGGTTGTCGGACAACGCCTGAAGCCATCGCAGCGGCTGCTCCAGGAACGCCAGCGGTCGCATCAGGACTGTGCGTGCTCCGCTGACCAGCGGCCCGGCGACCGACAGCATCAGGCCCATGTCGTGGAAAAGCGGCAGCCAGCTCACCGTGACGCCTTGCCCGCTGCTGACCCCGTAGGCGGAGCACGCCTGCCTCGCGTTGGCGACGACGTTCCCGTGGGTGATGACCACGCCGCGCGGTGTGCCGGTGGACCCGGAGGTGTATTGCAGGTAGGCGACGTCGTCGGGGGTCAGGGCGACCGCCGCGGCTTTTCCGCCCGCGTCCGGAACCTCCTCGACAGCGTGGACCGGGACGTTCTTCATCCCCCGATCGCCGAGAAAGGCGCGGACCTGCCCGAGTTGGTCCGCGCCGGTCAAGACCAGCCGGGGCGAGCAGTCGCCGAGCACGGCGGCGAGCCGGTCTCCGTGGCCCGGCAGATCCGGGCCGAAGAGCGGGACCGCCACCGCGCCCGCGCGCAGGATCCCCAGGAACGCCGCGACGTACCCGGGACTCTGGTCCGCCATGATCGCCACCGGTTCCCCCGCGTCCACCCTCGACCGCAGCCATACCGCGATGTCGGTGACCCGGTCGTCGAGCCGGCGCCACGTCAGCGAAACCGCGCGCCCGGCCGGGTGATGCCGATGGTCCAGGAACGTGAGCGCCACGGCGTCGCCATGCATGGCGGCACAAGCCGCGAGCTGGCCTGGCAACGGCGCGATGGTTGTCGAAGCAGGGGCAATCGTGCCGGTGATCATCGAATCTTCCTCACTTCGTCGGTATGCCGGGGAAGGAGCAGGCGCCTGGCCAGCAAGGCGGCCACGGCGGTCAGAACTGCGGAAATGGCGAGGGCGCGGGTGTAGCCGTCGATGAGCGGGCCGAGGGCGACCAACGCCCCGGCCAGGCCGACACCGACGGCGCCGGACAATTCACGGGAGGCGGACAGCAGCCCCGCCGCGGTGCCCGCCAGCCGCGCCGGGACGACGTCCAGTACCTGCGTGGCCAGCGGGGCGGTGAACGCCGAGCCGAACCCGACCAGTGCGAGCGCGGCGAGTCTCAGGACGATCGCGAGCTCACTTCCGATCATCGCGAGCGTTCCCAGGCCGATGGCTACCGAGGCGAGTCCGCCGGCGACCGCCGCACCGGCACCCAGGCCGCTCACCGCTCGTCCGACGAGAGGTGTCGCCGCGATCAGCGCCAGCGCCACGATCACCAGCGGCAGCGCCGCGGTTCCGGGCCCGGCGTCGAACAACGCCCCGTACGCCAGTGGCGTGAAGAACGCGACGCCGGTGACGCCGATTCCCCAGAGCGCTTGCAGCAGCAAGGAACCGGTCAACATCCGGTACCGCACCAGTTCCGGCACGGCCCGCCGCAACCGTGGCGCCACGTCGCCGGCTCCGGCGGGAGCGGCCCCGGCGAGCAGCGGCACGATCACGGCGCAGGCCAGCACCGCCCAGAACACCCACCGCCAGTGCAGGTACTGGCTCAGTGCCCCGCCGAGCACCGGTCCACCGGCCAGGCCGCAGGCCAGAGCCGCCAGCCAGCCGGTCGCCCCCGTGGTCCGGCTGGCTGGCGGCAGTGCCGACCGGAGCAGGGTCAAGGTGGCGGGCACGATCGCCGCGGCCGCCACCCCCTGCAGCACCCGGCCGGCCAGCAGCGGGACACTCGCCCAAGCCGTCGCGGCGAGAAACGCCCCGAGCACGAATCCGGCACCACCCCACCGCAGGACCGCCCGTGCGCCGAACCGATCGATCACCGGTCCGGTGAACACCAGCAGCGTGGCAAAAGGAAACGCGTAACCCAGTCCCAGCCAAGGCACCATGCCGACCCCGGTACCGAGATCCGTGACAACGGACCCGGCGGCCGCCGCGACGATCGTGTTGTCCATCGCCACCAGGAAACCAACCGTCGTGATCAGTACGAGTACGACAGTCGTTCGTCCACTGTGGAGTGTTCGCACATTCGAGTGGCCGATTCCCATATCCACTCCACTCTTCGTCGAGCCGGGCGGCGTTTCCTCGCTACGACGGTATGGAGCTGTCCCGTCACCGGCTGTCCAACTTCTTGGACAGTCACCGGCGATCAAAGCTTCTTAACTTCGATGTGAGCCCTTGCTCCGCTGATCGGCTCAACGTCGAGAAGTTCACCAACACGGAGGTTTCACGCGCTCATGTCCAGAAACCCTCTCCGCCGCCCCCGCCGCGTGGCAGCCGGTCTCACGGCCGTCATGACGCTCCTCGCCGGCGGGCTCCTGGCCTCGTCACCGGCGAGTGCCGCCACCGCCACACCGGGCAGGTTCCTGCTCGTCGGCGGTCTGCTTTCCCAGAACGTCGCTGTGCACGGTGTCGCCAAGGACGGCACCCTGTCCAAAGTCGCCGGATCGCCGTTCTCCGCGTCCGCCGGTTTTTCGATCGTCGTCACCCCCGACGGGAAGAAGGCTTACGTCGCCAGCTTGACCGGCTCGTCGATCACCGGGTACCGGATCGGCCCCGACGGCAAGCTCACGGCGATCCCCGGCGGCAAGATCGGTACCGGCGCCGTCGTCATCGGCCTGGCGCTCACCCCCGACGGCTCGCGGCTGTTCGCGACCATGGGCGGCGGTGAGAACGAGGTCCGCTCCTACGACGTCGCCGCGTCCGGCGCCATCACGAAGACCGCCGCACCCCCGGCGGCCGTCCCGGGCGACAGCGCACTCAGTCTCCCCGCCCTCACCCCGGACGGAAGGTTCCTGTTCGTCACCAGCACCACGCTGTCCAAGGTGACCAGTTTCGCGGTCGCGCCGGACGGCCGTCTCACCCTGATCGCCCAGTACGCCACAGGTAACGTCCCGGCGCTGCCCGCGGTGACTCCCGACGGCAGGTTCCTGTACATCAGCAACGAACAGGGCGCCAGCATGGTCGGGTACTCCATCGGCGGGGACGGCACGCTCACCCCGACACCGGGAGGTCCGTATCCGACCGGGGATCTTCCGCACGGTGCGGCGATCACCGCCGACAGCGACCGTCTGTACGTACCCACAGCGGGCAGCGGTGCAGTCGAAGGATTCCGGATCGGCGCGGACGGCGCGCTCACCTCGCTGCCGGGTTCGCCCTACGACGCTCCGGACGGTATGCCGGGCCGGACGATCCTGAGCCCGGACGGGAAGGTGCTGTTCCTCGCCGACGTCTTCTCCCCCGGGGTGACGTCGCGGGTGCACAGCTACAACGTCGGCGAGAACGGCGGGCTGGCACCGACCGGGCTGCCGGCCACGAACACGGGCGTGCTGATGAACGACGGACCGTCCGCCGTGCTGACCCCGGACCAGGGGCCGACCGCGGCACTGCGCGTCGTGTCCGCTCAAGGCGGCAGCGGCTTCTTCTCGGCGGCGGCGTCGTCCGACCCGGACGGACGGATCGTGCGCTACGACTGGGAATTCGGTGACGGGCAGCGGGTGACCACGACCGAGCCCGAGGTCGCGCACACGTTCACCGGCGACGGGCCGCGGACCGTCAAGGTCACCGTGACCGACGACGAAGGGTGCTCGACGAAGGCCGTCTTCACCGGGCAGACCGTCAGCTGTAACGGCGGGCCGCGGGCGACCGCGAGCGTCACGACGTCGTAACCCGTTCGGAAGACGAAAGTGGCCCACCGTCCGGTATGGACGGTGGGCCACTTTCGTCTTCAGGGAGGCGGCGGGTTCTCGTGGCCAGCAAGGTGAGGAACCCGAAGGAGAGAATAAGGAGCCGGGACCGCCTGAGAGGACGCGATGGCCGCAAGTCCACCCAACGGGCGCTCATAGGAGGAACTCCTCACCTGAACATGGAACGGCACATACCCAGCTCGTTCAGGCCAGTGTGACGAAGCGCGACCGCGTCGGGGAGGGCCGGAGTTGTCCCTCCCTCGATCGTGGTTGTTTCCGTAACTTAGAGGCATTATATATTTAACTTCCGCTTCCCTGTCGACCGTGCCGAAGGAGTCGCGATGACAGACCGGACGGCACCGCACGACACAACTCCGCTGAGCCGCGCGGCCGAACCGGTCCTCGAGCGATTCGCCGCCGAACTCGACGGTTCCCCTGTCGCGCTGGTCCTGGCCGATCACACGGCCAAGGTCGTCGGTGTGCGATCGGCGAACCGGTCGTTCCATCGGACCATCGAGGGGCTCGGCATCACACCGGGCGTCTCGTTCAACGAGGACGAGATCGGGGTCAACGCGGTGGGCACGCCGGTGGAAACGAGGCATGGACTGCTCGTCCGCGGCGCCGAGCATTCGCTGGCCTCCTTCCACACGTTCACCTGTTACGGGCATCCGATCGTCCATCCGATCACCCGCAGGCTCGAGGGGGTACTCGGGATCGGCAGGCCGTCCGGCGAGGACGACCGGCTCTTCCCGCCTCTCGTCCAGCGGATGGTCCGGGATATCGAAGACCGGTTGCAACTGGCCTCACCCAGCACCCAGCGCAGGCTGCTGACCGCGTTCCAGCGGGCCGCACGCCGGCGCGACCGCCCAGTGATCGTGCTCGGCGAAGGTCTGGTGCTGGCCACCCCCGCCGCGTTGGACCTCCTGCAACCCGCCGATCACGTGGCCGTCCGGGCCTGTGCCGAACAGGCACCGGCGCGTCCCGGCGAGACACAACACCTGGACCTTGCTTCCGGCCGGGCCGTCGCGGTGCGCTGCGCCCCGATCGACGGAGGGCACGGCGTGCTGGTGGACATCCTCGCCGACGCACCCGCGCACCGGCACGACCGCGACCGCGAACAGGGCTGGCCGCTCCTCGTGGTCGGCGAAGCCGGTAGCGGCCGCACCACCACGGCGAAGGCGGCCACCAGCCACGAGCCGACGACGCTCGACGCCGCCGAGATCGTGCGGAGCGGCGAGCGGTCGTGGGCCACCACCATGGACGAGACACTGACGAGCCCGGGACAAGCCGTCGTCGTGGAGAATGCCCAGCTGCTGTCCGAACGGATGACCGCGCTGCTGGTCGAGCGCCTGCGCGTCACCCCACGTCAGGTCGTGGTGGTCTCGACTCCGGACGGCCTGCCCGCGCCGCTGGCCGGGCTGTGCGCCCGACGCCGGGACCTGGTCCCCCTGCGCCGCCGCCAGCACGAGATCCCCCGGCTCGCACAGCGCATGCTGGACGACGTCGCAGGCCAGGGGCGCACGCGACTGACCGCCGATACGTTGAGCGTGCTCACCGCACAGCCCTGGCCGGGGAACCTGTCCGAACTCCGGCGAGTCGTACAGGCGATCGTCGAGGTACGTTCCGCGGGGGACGTCCTCCCGTCGGACCTCCCCGACTCGCATCGCGGAAGATGGTCGCCGGATTCCCCGCTGCGCCAAGCCGAACGCGAAGTCATCGTGGCCGCGATACAGGCCGCGGGCGGGAACAAGCAGAGGGCCGCGACCGCGCTGGGAGTCAGTCGTTCGACGCTCTACAACCGGATACGCGCGCTGCGCATCGGCTAGGCCGTGTCCTGTAAGTCTGTTCGATGGGCTTCGTGGTCCAGGTGGTTCCTGGCGGTGCGGGCGGATCGGCCTCGTACCGGGTCGTACTCGGCCGCATCCGCCCGTGCCGTCAGGGACCACCTGGGCGCGAAGACCGCGAACAAGACTTACAGGCCACGGCCTAGGCACGAAAGAAGGCTCGTACCGGGACGAGTACCCGGCACGAGCCCTCCTTCGCTCAGTAAAGCGTGTAGCCACCGTCGACCGCGAGGGTCACACCGGTGACATACGATGCCGCGTCGGACAGCAGCCACATCGCCGCCTGTGCCTGCTCGACCGGTTCGCTGCCCCGGCGCAACGCGTGCGTCGCCTCGACCGTCTTCACGTAGTCCGGATTGAGCTTGATGTACTCGAGGTACATCGGAGTCTTCGCCGTCGACGGACCGATCGCGTTGACCCGGATGCCCCGCTCACCGTATTCGGCCGCGGCCGCCTTCGTGAGCCCCATCAGCGCGTGCTTCGACGCGGTGTACTCCGCCGCCTTCGGAATGTAGATGAAGGCCCCGACGGACGCGGTGTTGACGATCGATCCCCCGCCGGTTTCGAGCATCGCCGGGATCTCGTGCTTCATGCACAGGAACGGCCCGGTGACGTTGATGGCGAAGATCCGGTCGAACTCCGCGCGGTCGATGTCGGTGAGCAGCTTGCCCGTGTTCGGGACACCGGCGTTGTTGAAAGCGCCGTCGAGCCTGCCGTAGGCCGACACGGCGGCGTCGACCATCGCCTTCACTTGATCCTCGTCGGTCACGTCCGTCGTGATGAACTGGACCTCGTGTCCCTGGCCCTTCAATTCCTTGGCCAGGGTTTCCCCCGCGTCCTCCGTGCGGTCGGCGATGGTGACCTTGGCGCCGTTCTCCGCGAAAAGCCGCACGGCGGCCTCGCCGATACCACTGGCCCCACCGGTGACGATGACGGATCTGCCCGCGATTCCGGACATGTCGTGCTCCTTCTGCCTTACCTGGTGGGATTTCAGACCGCGAGGTCCGTCTCGGGGCCGATGTACTCCTCGGCCTGGACGACCTTGCCGCCCTCGACGGTCGCGATCTGGATGAGGTGGACCTTGACCTCGGGGCCGTCCTCCCCCTGCGGCTTGAGCACACCCGAGGTCTGGGCGAAGAAACCCTTCTCGGTCAAGGTCACGCGGGAGTTGATGAACTCCGGCAGGCCGCCTCGGTCGTGCACCGCGTCGATGGCCGCCTGGAGAGACATCCACTTGTCGTCGGCGCTGTGCCACACCCGGCAATCCGGCGCGCAGATCTCGTAGAAGTGATCGACATCGGTCAGGGCCTTGAGCCAGCCCTGGGCGAGTTCTTCCTTGGTGGCTTCGGACATCGTCGTCCTCACTTTCCTGGGGTCACGGGGATCTGCTCCGACGATAGGGAGCTGAGGAGTGCCTCACTGTCCAAGAATCTGGACACTCAGGACTCGTCCGCGTACAGCACTCCGGCCGTGATCAATTCTTCGATCTCTTCCGCGGTGAGCACTTCACCGGCCACCGCACGGGTGTCGGCACCGACCTTCGGCGCGCGACCGGCACGATCCGGGCGTTCGCCGTCGAAGGTCCACGGTGGACGGAGCAGGGCGAGACCGTCGTCCTGGCGTTCCACGAGATCCAGATGCCGCACCTGTTCGTGGTCGAGGTAGCCGTTCATCGACAGCACCGGGGCGAAGGGAACATCGTGATCGGTGAGGACCTGTTCCCAGTGTTTCTCCGGTTTGGCCGCGAACTCCGCCTCGACTATGGGGACCAGCTCGAAGTAGTTCGCCTCGCGGGCCCGATACTCGGCGAAACGCGGGTCCTCGGTGAGGTCCATCCGGCCCATCGCCCGGCACAGCGAGGTCCAGAACTTCTGCGACGACGACAGGTGCACGGCCAGGTACTCCCCCGTGGACGTCGGCACACAGAAGTTCTGCGCCTGCGGATGACGGCTCGTACGGCTGGGATCATGGCCGAGCTCGAAGGCCTGCGTGACGCCGTCGGTGATGAGGACGCTCACCGCCTCCATGATGGAGGTCTCCATCCGCTGCGGCTGCCCGGTCTTGAGCCTGCCCACCAACGCGGCCAGCACACCGGTCGCCGTGCTGAGCCCGGTGACCAGATCGGCACTCAGACCGCCGGCGAGCTGCGGATGGTCACCGTCGCTGAACAACGAGTAGAGGCCGCCGAACGCGTGGCCGATCGTGTCGTAGGCGGGCCGGTTCGCCAGCGGGCCCCCGGATCCGAAGCCGGTGACGGATCCGTAGATGACATCCGGACGCAGGGCCCGGCAGTCGTCGGGCCCCAGGCCCATCGCGGCGACCTTGCCGGGCCGGAGGTTCTCGAGCACGACGTCGAAACGCGGCACGAGCGCCTTCACCACGGCGACCCCGTCGGCGGATTTGAGATCGACCGCCAGGCTGCGTTTCCCGGTGTTGTACTGCCGGAAATACGGGCTGCGGTCGTTCTGGTGACGGCGGAAGTCCTCGCCGGAGCCGGGGCGTTCCACCTTGACCACCTCGGCGCCGAGCGCGCAGAGCATCGACGTCCCGAACGGGAGCGCGATGTAGCCGCCGATTTCGAGGATCCGGATGCCGTCGAGCGGCTTGTGCTGCATGCTTCCTGCCTTCCGGAGAATTCTACATATTTTATATAATCTACGGTAAGGTCGGTCAAGGTAGCGAGCGACAAAGGAGCCGAACGCGATGAGTGCGCCGACCGAACTTTGGCAAGGTCACTACGACAAGTTGTTCATCGGCGGCCAGTGGGTGACGCCCGCGTCCGACCGCGTCATCGAGGTGGTCTCCCCCGCGACCGAGCAGGCGGTGGCGCGCGTACCGGAGGCCGTCGAGGCGGACGTCGACGCAGCCGTGGCCGCGGCGCGCGAAGCGTTCGACAACGGTCCGTGGCCCCGGCTGCCGCTCGACGAGCGCATCGCCGTTCTCCGCAAGCTCAGCACGGAACTCGCCGCGCACGAGTCGGACGTGGCCCATCTGGTGAGTGCCGAAATGGGTTGCCCGATCACACTGTCGACCAAGATGCAGGCGATGGGCCCGCGTTTGCTGCTCGACGCGTTCCTCGATCTCGCGCCCGCCTATCCGTGGTCGGACACCCGACGGTCCGCCACGGGGCATGCCCTCGTCACCCGCGAGCCGGTCGGTGTCGTCGCGGCGATCGTGCCGTGGAACGCGCCGCTGCTGATCACCATGATCAAACTCGCCCCGGCCTTGCTCGCCGGCTGCACCATGGTCGTCAAGCCGTCGCCGGAGACACCGCTCGACGCGTATCTGCTCGGCCACCTCCTGGAGCGGGCGGGCCTGCCCGCGGGCGTGGTGAACATCGTTCCGGCACAGCGGGAAGTCAGTGAACATCTCGTGCGTCATCGCGGCGTGGACAAGGTGTCCTTTACCGGGTCCACGGCGGCCGGCCGCCGGATCGCCGCCCTGTGCGGGCAGGATCTGCGGCGCGTGACACTCGAACTGGGCGGCAAATCGGCCGCCGTCCTGCTCGACGACGCCGATCTCGACGCCGCGATCGCCGCCGTCCGCGCGGTTTCGCTGCGCAACAGCGGACAGGTGTGCAGCAACAAGACGCGGATCGTGGTGGCGCGTACGCGGCGGGACGAACTGCACGACCGGCTCGTCGATCTGATCTCCTCGATGCCCGTGGGCGACCCGCTCGACCCGGCCACCGAGGTCGGACCGATGGTGAGCGCGGCGCAGCGGACCCGCGTCGAGGGGTACATCGCCGAGGGCAAGGCGTCGGGTTCGACAGTGCTCGTCGGCGGCGAGCGCCCCGAGGGGCTCGACCGCGGCTGGTACGTCGCGCCGACGGTCTTCGCCGATGTGGATCCGGACGCGAAGATCGCGCAGGAAGAGATCTTCGGCCCGGTGCTCACCGTGCACACCTTCGACACCGAGGCCGAGGCGGTGGCCATCGCCAACAACTCGGAGTACGGCCTCAACGGCTCGGTGTTCGCCGCCGACCCTGAACGCGCACTTTCCGTCGCCCGTCGGATCCGGACCGGGACCGTGGAGGTCAACGGCAACCCGGTGGGCTTCACGGCACCGATCGGCGGCTTCAAGAACAGCGGTATCGGCCGCGAGGCAGGCCTCGAAGGGTTCGACGCCTACGTCGAGCTGAAGTCCTACGGCCTCCCCCACTGAAAGGCGACCAGCATGGGAACACTCGAAACGGCGGCGGCCCGGCTCGTCACCGACCTCACCTACGACCGGATCCCGGCGGACGCGCTCGCCGGTGCCCGCCGTCTCCTGCAGGACCAGCTCGGTCTGCAGGTCGGCAGTGCGGCCCTTCCGTGGAGCCAGGCGATCCTCGACCTCACCAAGTCGGCGCACGCGCCGGGCACCGCGCACGTGACCGCGACCGGCGACGCGATGAGCGCGGCCGACGCCGCCTTCGTCAACGCGACGTTCGGCCACGGCTTCGAGTACGACGACGCGCACCGCGCGAGCTCGTCTCACCCCGGCAGTTGCGTGGTCTCCGCGGCGCTCGCCGTCGGTGAGGAGCTCGGCGCCACCCTGCGCGACGTGGTCACCGCCGTCGTCGCCAGCTACGAGGTCTACACCCGTATCGGGAACCTCGCCGCCCCCGAACTGCTGGAGCGCGGCTTCCACCCGCACGGCCTGTTGTCGAACTTCGGCGCCGCCGCGGCCACGGCCAAACTGCGCGGGTTCGACGTCGAGACCACGGTCCACGCACTCTCGATCGCCCTGAGCCACACCTCGGGCACTACGGAGTACACGTCTTCCGGCGGCTCGATCAAACGCGCGCACTCCGGTATCGGCACCCGCAACGGAATCCGGGCCGCCGAGCTTGCCGCGGCAGGCATCACCGGCCCGACGACCTTCCTCAGCGGCCGCAAAGGCTTCTTCCAGACTTTCGCCGGACGCTCGGTGACCGAGACCGACGCCTTCGACCCGGACCAGCCCTTCGAGATCACGCGAGTGTGGATCAAGCCGTACTGCTGCTGCGGGATCAACCACGCCTACATCGACGGCGCCCGCCGGCTCGCCTCGCGCGTCTCGGAAATCGACTCGGTGCTGTTGGGCATCCAGACCGGTGGTGACGTCATCATCGGCAATCAGAATGCGAACGCCTATGCGCCAAAGATCATCGAGCATCTGCAATACAGCCTGCCGTTCCAGTTCGCGTTGTCGGTCTTGGGGTATGGCAACGGGTTCACGACCCATCACGACTATCTGGCCGGGCGGCTCGACCTCGGTGAGGGAAGCGACGTCGACGCGATGGCGCGCCGGGTCAAGATCGAGGTCAAACCGGAGTTGGACCGGGCGTACCCGGGCCGCTGGGTCGGCGACATCGCCGTCACCTATCGGGACGGCACCACCGAGCACGTGTTCGTCGACAATCCCGCCGGCACGGCGGAGAACCCGATGTCGCAAGAGGATCTGGACGCGAAGTTCCGCGACGTCACCGTGGGAGCTCTGGGGCGGGAACGAAGCGACGCCCTGCTGCGGGCGATCCAGACGCTGGATCCGGACCAGCCTGCGGTCGAGTTCGCCGCCCTGCTGAAGGCCTGAACCGCAATTAGTCCTCTACTTGCGATGGAATCGCAAGTAGAGGACTAATTGCTAGGCGCGGAAGATCGTCTTGTACTCCAGGTACGCGTCCACGCTCTGCGGTCCCAGCTCACGGCCGATCCCGCTCTGCTTCACCCCGCCGAACGGCGTCTCGATGGGCAGGGTCGACGTGTTCACCCCGACGCTGCCGCTCACGATCCGGCGAGCGACCTCCGTCGCCCGGTCGACATCCGGCGAGAACACACCACCACCCAGCCCGTAGTCCGAATCGTTCGCGATGGCGACAGCCTCGTCGACGCTCTCGTAGGGCATCACGACCAGCACCGGCCCGAAGATCTCCTCACGCGCGATCCGCATGTCGTTCGTGACGCCGCGGAAGATCGTCGGCTCGACGTAGTAGCCGCGGTCGAGCCCGGCCGGCCGCCCACCGCCGAGCACGAGCTCCGCGCCTTCGGACCGGCCGAGCGCGATGTAGGACTCGACGCGGTCGCGTTGCGCCGCGTTCACCAGCGGTCCGAAGAAGTTCCCGGGATCCGTCGGATCTCCCTGCGGGATCGCACTCATCGTCTCGCTGAGCATCTCGACGATCTCTTCGTACCGCGAAGCAGGCGCCAGCACCCTGGTGAGCGCCCGGCACGTCTGCCCGGTGTTCGGCGCGCAGGCGGACATCACCAGCGGCCGGAAGGCGTCGAGATCGACGTCGTCGAGCAGGATCCCGGCGGACTTGCCACCGAGTTCGAGGGTGACGTGCTTGAGTTGCTTCGCGCATTCGACCGCGATCGCCTTGCCCGCGACCGTCGAGCCGGTGAACGCGACCTTGTGCACGCCGGGATGCGCGACCAAGGCTGCACCGGTTTCACGCCCGCCGGTGACGATGTTGACGACACCGTCCGGGATCCCCGCTGCGGTCAGGATCTCGGCGAACACGAACGCGTCCAGCGAGGTCTCCGGCGCGGGTTTGATCACCGCCGTGCAGCCCGCCGCCAGTGCGGGGCCGAGCTTCCACGCGATCAGCGGCTGCGGCCCGTTCCAGGGCGTGATCGCGCCGACCACTCCGACGGGTTCCCGGCGGACGACGGCGTCCCCGCTCGCGGTCTCGACGTGGCTCTCCGTCTCCAGTTTCTCCGCCAGCGAAGCGAAATACCGATAGGTGACGGGGACCTGGCTCTGCATCGCACGGGTGATGCTGATCGGTGTGCCGTTCTGCCGGGTGACCAGTTCCGAGATCTCCTCGGACCGGGCTTCGAAGGCGTCCGCGATCGCGCGCAGGTATCCGGCGCGGTCGGCGGGCGTCCGGGCAGCCCACTGCTCCCCCACCGCGGTCGCCGCCCCGACAGCGGTGTCGATGTCCGTGGCGTCGCCGTCCACGATGGACGCGAACGCTTCCTCCGTCGCGGGGTTGGTCACCGCGATACGGCCCGCCGAATGAGCGGGGGTCAGTCTGCCGTCGATGAAATGGTTCGTCATGGGGACTCCAGGGATTCTCAGAACTCGATGACGGCTTTGCCGCCGGTCTGCCGGTCGAAGGCCTCGTAAGCCTTGACCGCGTCGTCGAGTCGCCAGCGGTCGGTGAAGACGCGGTCGGCCTCGACCTCGTGAGCAGCGATGAACCGGGCACAATCGACCTGCCCGACCAGGGAGAACGTGTACGAGCCGAGGACGGTCAGCTGTTTGCGGATCAGATCCGGGCTGACGTCCAGGGTGACGTTCGAGCCTTCGCCGACGAAGGCGACCGTGCCCCATTTCGCCGCCGACTTGACCGCGGCGGCCCGCGCGGGCGGGGCTCCGGAACAGTCGAGAGCCTTCGTCACGCCCTTGCCACCGGTGAGGTCCCGGATGGCTTCTACGGGATCGGTGGCGCTCGAGTCGACGGTGTCCGCGGCTCCGAAGTCGGTCGCCCGCTCGACTCGTGCCCGCTCGATGTCGACCGCGATCACCCGGGCGCCCATCGCGGCCGCGAGTTGCACCGCCGCCTGGCCCACCGGGCCCTGCCCGAACACGGCGATCGAGTCGCCGGCACCGACGTGCAGCCGGGTCAGCGCACCGAACGCCGTGCCGGTCCCGCAGGAGATCGCCGCGCCGGCGGCGAAACTCAGTTCGTCCGGCAACGGGACGAGAGTACGGGCGGGCACTTTGAGGAAGTCGGCGTGTCCGCCGTGCGCGGTCGCGCCGTAGATGACGTTCCCGCGTTCGCACAGTTGCGGCCAGCCGGTGCGGCACTGGTCGCAGAACCCGCACCCGTCGTAGTGGTGGACCATCATCCGGTCCCCCACCCGGACCGCGCGGGGGTCGACGTCCGCGCCCACGGCGGCGACCACGCCGCACGGTTCGTGTCCGCCGATGATGCCGGCGTCGTCGCCGGTCAGGCCGAACGCGGCGAGCGCCTGCCCGGCCGGGGCCCGGTAGAAGTGCAGGTCGCTGCCGCACATCCCGGACGCCTTGATCTCCAGAACCACTTCGTCGCGGCCCGGAGCGGGGTCGTCGAAATCCTGGATCTCGACGACCCGGTCGCCCTTGAAAACAACTCCACGCATGTCTCGTCCTAGGGGTAGTGAGGGTCAGTGGACGGCGGCGAACATCAGGCTTTCTTCGTCGGCTTCCTCCGGGGAGAACTCGGCGGCGATACTGCCCGCGCGCGCCACGAGCACGCGATCGGACAGGGCCTGGATCTCCGGGAGGTAGGACGAGATGACCACGACCGCGACGCCGTCGTCGGCGAGCGCGCGGATCATCGCGTGGATCTCGGGAATGGTGCCGAGGTCCACGCCGCGCGTGGGTTCGTCGATGATCGCGACGAGCGGTTTGCGGGTCAGTCCCTTGGCCAGCACGACCTTCTGCTGGTTGCCACCGCTCAGTTCTTCGACGGTCGCCTTACCGGGCTGCAGGGTACGCACCTGGAAGCGTTCGACGAACCGTTTCGCCACTGACGTGCGGTTGCCCGGCCGATAGAAGAACGGCAGGCGCAGGGCGCTGCACAGATGGCCGAGGTAGATGTTGTCGGCGATCGTCAGGTGGCTGAAGAACCCCGAAGCCTTGCGGTCTTCGGTGATGTACACGATGCCCGCCTTACGGGCGTGGCGCGGTGTGCGGAAGCGGACCGGTTTCCCGTTCAGCCGCACCGTTCCGCCGCGCAGCCGTCGCCGTTTCATCACACCGCTGACGATCATCGCGGTCTCACTGCGGCCGGCGCCGACCAGACCGTAGATGCCGACGATCTCGCCCGCGTACGCCGAGAACGCCATGTTGCGTACCACGGGCAGCAGCGTGACGTCCTCCACCTGCAGCGCCGGAACGGGTTCCGGTGCGCGGCCGGGCAGCACGCGTCCCATTTCGACGGTGCGCCCGACCATCATCTTGACCACGCGTTCCCGGCTGAACTCGAGACGCGAGAGGGTTCCCTGGACGACGCCGTCCCGCAGCACCGTGATGCGATCCGCCTGCTCGAACGCCTCGTCGAGCATGTGGGTGATGAAGATGACGCCGATCCCGCGGCGTTTGAGCCGCTGCATCGAGAGGAACAGCTGGAGCCGTTCCTCGGGCGTGACCGAGGACGTCGGCTCGTCGAGGATGACGAGTTTTGCGTTCCGGTGGACCGCCCGCGCGATCTCGACCATCTGCTTCTGCCCGATGCCGAGCGCTCCGGCGGGAACGTCGGGCCGGATGTGGAAGTTGTGCGACTCCAGCAGTTCGCGGGCCGCGACGTTGAGGCGCCCGAGGTTGTTGAACACCTTCTCGTCGCCCATGAACAGGTTCTGCGCCACCGTCATCGACTCGACGAGCGAGCCCTCTTGGTAGACCATCGCCACCCCGGCCTCGACCGAGTCGCGCGGCGTCGTGAAGGACCGCTTGCTCCCCTCGATCTCCAGCGTGCCGGAGTCGTGCGCGACCGCGCCCGAGATGATCTTCACCAGCGTGGACTTGCCGGCGCCGTTCTCCCCCAGCAACGCGTGGATCTCGCCCGGCCGAACGTCGAAGTCGACGCCGTCGAGGGCATAGGTCCCGCCATAACGCTTGCTGACGTCGGTCAGCCGGATCACCGGTTTCACCCTCGCACCTCCAGAAGATTTCCGTAGCCACGCGTCGCCGCGAGCACGCCGTCGTCGCGCACGGCCACGCCGGTGACTCCGTGTCGAGCGCTGTCGACGCGTGCGTGCGCGCTTTCGGCCACCCGGCCCGCACCGTCCACCCGGAACACGAGCCCACACGATCGGGCGGGCGCCCAGCTCTTCACCACACCGAGTACGCGCAGCTGCCCCATTTGCATGGTTTCCGTGAACGGGCTCCCACCGCGCAGGCGAGGTACGAACCACTCCTCCGGACTGATCGTCCCGGTCATCTCGGCGAGCACTTCGGGCTCGTCGAGGAGCATCTCGGTGACCCGGTTGCGGATGTAGGGCGCGGCGAACCATCGACCGGAGATCCGCCCTGGGTAGACGGGCAGATTCGCGATCAGTGCCTTCCCCGGCCTACCGAGCGCGTCGGGCGATCGCGTCTCGACGCGGTGTTCGAGACTGAGCGACACGAGCACTTCTTCGTCCGTAGCCTCGATCCCCGACGGCCAGGCCAACCCTTCGGCTGCCACCTCGGTGCAGGTGCCGTCCACCCGCACGATCGCCCCGGATCGGTCTCCGCTGACCAGCGCGCGGGCCCACTCCTGCTCCGTCGTCGAGCCGACGGTGGCGAGCAGCGAACCGTCCGGCGCCACGGACAGATCGGTCACGCAGGACGTGACCGGTGCGGCAGCGCACACCTCCTCCGAAGTGGCGGCCGAGACGATCCCGACGCCGTCCACCGCGGCGAGGATTTCGTCGCCGCGTACGGCAAGCGCCGCGACGCGGCCGCCCACGTCCGCGACGCGCACCACGTCGCCGCCGCGCAGCGCGAGGATCAGGTTTCCACTGCTGAACACCACGTCGCCGGAACCAGTGACCACGACGTCGTCCGGCTCGAATTCACCGGACGGGAGCAGCTCGGTGGCTTCGTCGAGCCGGAGATTCGGCCGCAGCCCGGTGTCCATGGGCGGCACACCCCGGCGCCGTGCCCAGTTCGGATTGATCAGCTCCTTGAGCGTGGAAAGACTCATCGGGTCACCTCCGCGACCGGACGCGCACCTGCCGTGCCGGGTACGGCCGAGGGATCGATGTCGCCGATCTCGGCCGGATCCAGCGCCAGCCGGCCGATCCGGTTGTTGCTCACCCCGCACAGGTACAGATGCCCGTCGCGTTCCTTGACCGCGGTGACCATCGGATAGTTCTCCATCGTTTCGTCCCACAGCACCGAGAGGATCTCCCCGCTGTCGCTGAACTTGATCGCGCACGACACGTTCAGCTGCGGCACCACCCAGTTGTCGACGGACACCTCGCGGGTCATCCGCCGCCGGGCCGACGGGTACCGGCCGAGCAGATCCGACATCTGGGTCCGCATGGCGCACAGCGGCATCCAGTAGTTGCCGTCCGAGGAGCGGTTGATGTTGTCCGGGTAGCCGGGCAGGTTCTCCAGCACCGGTTCGAGCCGTCCCTCCTTGGGGCCGGAGATCCACAGCCGGTCGACGCGGCACAGGCCGGTGCTGGCGATGAGGATCGACTCCCCGTCGTGGGAGGTGCAGACCCCGTTGGGGAACACGTAGTTCGACACGACCACCTCGGTGGTTCCGTCGGGCCGCACCCGCACGATCCGCCCGTTGGGCCGGAACTCGACCAGCTCCAGCAGGAAGTCCGCGGTGTTGGTCCGGGTGGAGAAGTCCGAGGCGTAGATCGACCCGTCGGGCGCGATGTCGAGGTCGTCGATCGCGCGCAGGCCCGAGTCGTCGATCAGTGACAGCGGGCTGCGTTTGACCTGGTTGGCGACCAGTTCCGGTTCGCCGTCCTGGCCGATGCGGTAGATCCCCATGCCGCCGACGGCGACGACGAGCCTGCCCTCGGCGTCCCAGACGTGCCCGCACGGGAAGCCGCCGGTGCGGGAGAAGACCTCGCCTTCGGTGTCCTCCAGCCCGCGGAAGCGCCACACCCAGCCACGCTGGTCGCCGCAGTACACGTTGCCCTCGGCATCGACGGCGCAGTCCTCCGCGCCGCGGATCTTCCCGAGCCCGACCGGTGGCGCGTCGGTGAGCCGCCGGTTCGGGGACCAGACGGTGCCCGGTTCGGTGACGTCGATCAGCGGACCGAGGGACAGCCGGGCGGGGTCGATCTTCAGCTTCTCGACCGCGCGCTGCCGGTACTTGCCCCATTTCAGGTCCAGGATGGTGAACACGGCGAGCACGGCCGCGAGGACGACGGTGTAGAACGAGCCCTGCGCCCCGTCGGCGACGGTCGCCTGCTGGATGATCGCCACCACCGCGACCCCGACGGTCGCCCGCAGCACCGAACCGCGCCCGCCCTGGATGCTCACCCCGCCGAGGACGACGGCGGTGAGCACGATGATCTCCCACCCGTGTCCCACGTTCGGGTCGGTCCTGGCCAGCCGCGCCGAGGTCAGGATCGCCGCGGTGCCCGCCAGCGCGCCGGACAGCACGTACGTCCAGAACGTCACCGCGGTGACAGGGATGCCGTTGCGCCGGGCCGAACGCCGGTCCGAGCCGGTCGCGGTGACCCACCAGCCCCAGCGGGACCGGGTCAGCGCGAGATGCACGACGAGCAGCACCACCGCGAAGAGGAACCAGGCGGCCGGGACACCGATGATCCGGCCGTTGCTCAGGAAGTCCCACACCAGGGAGTCCTTGGCTATCCCGATCCGGGTGCTGTTCGCGTTCTGCAAGACCGAAGCGGCGCCGCCGAAGGCGATCAGCGTGACCAGGGTGGTGATGAACGGGCGCATTCGCAGGATCGCGATGAAGAACCCGTTGACCGCCCCGAGCAGGGCACCGGTCACGATCGCCGCCGGGACCACCACGGCCGTCGGCCACAGCCACACCCGGTCCGCGACCAGAGCGCCGAGCGCGCAGACCCCGACCATGGAGCCGACCGACAGGTCGATGCCGCCGCCTACCAGGACGACCGTCAGGCCGATCGCCAGCAGACCGAACTCGGCCATCTCGTCCAGCACCAGCGGCGCGTTGTCGGCGCCGACGTTCGTGGTCATCAGGACGTACAGGCACAGCGCGAGCGCGAGTACCAGCGGGACGGCGCCTTCCATCCACCGCTTCTCGAACAGGTCGGAGATCGTGCGGAACCGCGCGATCCTTTCGGTGGGCCTGCCACCGGTCATGCCGAAGGCGTCGAGCCCGCGCCGCAGCGGGGAGAACCCGCGAGGGCGCACTGGAGACGAAGTCGTCATCGGTGCCGTCCCCTACTGGCTCTCGTAGCAGGCGATGGTGGTCTTGTCGATGTTGGTCTTGTCGACGATCGTGTCCGACACGTAGGCGACCGAGTGGGTGCTGCCGGGCTGCGCGCCGTTCATGATCAGGTTCTGCGCGGCGACCGCGCCCGCCGCGCCGATGCCCTGGACGTCGTAGGCGGCCGAGGCGGTCACCAGGCCCTGCTTCAGGGCGGCGCACCAGTTGCTGTCCGCGTCGAGGGTGTAGACGCCGACCGAGCCGGGCTGCACCTGGCCGCGCGATTCGGCGGCCTTGACCGTCTGCCCGACCGTGATCGAGTTGAGGTCGAAGGTGACCATGAAGCCGCAGAGCTTGCCCTGTTGCTGCTGGAGCACCGATTCGGCGGCCGCCTGCGCCTGGGCGTTCTGGAACTGCGAGTGGGCGACGAGGACCTTGTAGCCCGCCGGCTCCACGACGTCCTTGATTCCCTGGTTCCACAGGATCGACGCCGGGTCGTTGCCGGGACCGTCGATGATCGAAAGGGTCTTCGGCGCGTTGCGGCCGTCGCAATCGGACATCGCGCGTTTGGCGATCGACTGTGCCGCACCGTAGACGTCGACACCGACGAAGGCGTCGCCGAGCCGGGCGGACATCATGTTGAGCACCACCGTGTAGATACCGGCCTTTTGTGCCCGGTCGATGGCGTTGTCGAGCAGGCCGAGATCCTGGTTCTGCAGCACCAACACGTCGGCGGCCTTACGGGCGATCAGGTCGTTGATGGTGCTGATCATCCGGTCGCTGCTGAAGTTCGAGTCGTACACCTTGAACTCGGCGCCGAGTTTGTCGAAGGTGCGCTGCATCGTCGTGCCCCAGTTCTCCGTGAGCTGATAGCCCTTGAAGAGGATCGGCACGAACGCGATCTTCTTGCCCTTCATCGTGTCGAGCGCCTTCTGCCGCGCGGGCATCAGTTCCACAGTGGACCCGAACGCCTGGTTGCCGTTGCCGGACTTGGCTTCCGAGGAACCACTGTCGACGGAGCAGCTCGCGACGGCGGTGGCCGTCACCGCGGCCAGCGCGAGGGCGACGATCTTCTTGGTGAGTTTCATGGTTCCGTTCCCGTTCACAGTTCGCCGGATTTCTCGGTTTCGTCGTTGCGCGGATGCAGCCACGCGTCGAACGCAATCGCGGCGGCGAGGACGCCGCCCCGGATCAGGTCCTGCACCGCGGTGCTCAACCCGTGCAGTACCAGCAGGTTGTTGAGCACGCCGACGAAGAGGGCGCCCGCGAGGACGCCGAGGATGGTTCCGCGGCCACCGGAGAGCGACACCCCGCCGATCACGACCACCGTCAGCGCGGTGAACAGGATCGGGGCGAAGGACGTGACCGTGGTCTGCACGCTCCCTTGCAGGGAGACCGTGACGAAGCCGGCGAGTGCGGCCAGCAACGCGGAGAGCACGTACGTGAGGATCTGCAACGGCCGGACCGGGGCGCCGGTCGACCGTGCCGTCGCGAAGTTGTCCCCCATCGCGCGGATCAGCCGCCCCGGCGAAGTGAAGGAGACGAACAACCACGCGAGCAGGAACACCGCACCGGCGATCAGCACCGGGCGGGGCACCCCGAACACCGAGCCGCCGCTGAGCTCGGCCAGGAACGACGCCGGCGGCACGCCGTAGACGTTCTCGGTGAGGAACAGGATGTCGATGCCGCCGATGGCGAGCATGCCGGTCGCGAGCGTCACGAACAACGCGGGCACCTCGAACAGGGCGACGAGGACGCCGTTGACCAGGCCGATCGCCAGCGCCAGCGCGGTCATCAGGGCGATCGCCTGCCATTCGGGCATGCCCCGGTCGATGAACGCCAGCGTCGCCTGGGCACAGCCGAGTCCGATGCCCGCCACGGAGAGATCGAGTCCCTTGCCAAGGATCACGATCGCCTGGCCGATGGCCAGGATGCCGAACGCCGCCGACAGATTCAGGATGCTGGCGAAGTTCCCGGTGCTCAGGAAGTTCGCCGTGGTCAGGCCGCCGGCCAGCGCCAGCAAGACGGTGATCGCGAGGACCGGATAGGTCTGGTCGTAGCCACCCAGGCGCGCACGAAGCGACCCGCGTGGCTTCGTTGCCACAGTAGTCATGGAAATCCCGTATTCGGTCAGGAGGGAAGGACCGGGCGGAGCCGTTTCGTGAACTCGGTGACGTCCTCGACATTCCGCAGGTCGAAGACGGCTTCGATGACGGCGTCCGCGTCGGCGTCGGTGAGGACGTCCTCGACGTTGTGCCGGAATTTGGCGATCAGTTCGCCGTCGGCCATGAACGTCGCCGGGTCGGGCGAAGGACTGCCCTTCGGATAGGCGCGTTCACCGGTGAAGGTGGTACCGCGAGCTTGCACCTCGACGCGGGATCGCCGCGCCGCCGGGTCGCCCCGCAGGGCCGCGGTGTAGTCCGGGTGTTCCCGGAAGGTGGCTTTCTTGGTCAGCTCGAGCACGGACGGGTCGAGTACCGCTTCCGGTGTCTGCCAGTCCTTGCCCGGCGGGATCCGGTGCGCGGCCATCGCCAAGCCGTGCGTCATGCCGAACTGGGCGTCACGCGGATTCCGGATGTTCTCGTTGACCCACACCGGCTGCAGCACGAAGCTCTCGCCCCACGCGTCGATGGCGTCGATCTCGTCCGGGCGGATGTCGTGGGTCTCGACGATCTCGGTCAGCGCGTCGAACAGCGCGTGCATCACGCGGCAGTGCGGGTACGGCTTGAAGGACTGGAACGGCGTGAAGGTCCAGTCGGTACCCAGACCGGCGGTGATCGGTGCCGGCTCCCACCGGGAGGTCCCGATGAAGCGCGGGAAGCCGTACTGACGGTCGTCGAGCATCTCCCGGTCGCCGGTGTGCCCGAGTTCGGCGAGGTTTGCAGCCGTGACGGCGGACAGCGCCATGCCGCCGGCGAGCTGGTACTTGATCGTGGTCGACGGGGCATGCATCATCCACGCCCGCTGGGTGTTCGTGGGGACCGTGGAACCCATGATCCCGAGCGCGTCGGCCAGGGTCTCGCCGGAGAATCCCTTGACCACACCGATCGCGGCGGCCGCGCCGAACAGCGTGCTGCTGTAGCCGATGACCTCAGGGATAGTGACGACGCCGTCCTTGATGTCGCGCAGGTAGTCGGTCGCCTTGCCGATGCGGAAGGACATCTCGTGCGCGACCGCGATCGCTCTCAGGAGGTCTTCACCACTACTCCGCAAGGACTCGGCCGTTGCCAGCGCTCCGGGCAGGACGTACGGCGTCACGTGGCCGGGCGGCAGGACGGCGTCCTGGTCGAGGGCGTTGATCAGTTCCGCGTTGGCGAAGGCCGCACCCGGAACCGACGTCGTGGTCCCCGTGCCCAGAATCGACGCGAATCCCTCGGTACCACCGAGGTATCGGCCGTATGCGACGCCGCGTTGAGCGCCCTCGTCATCGAGGGAGGCGACAGCGCAGCCGAGCGAGTCGAGCAGGATGCGCTGGGACTCGCTCACCACCTCGTCCGGCAAGTTCCGGATTTCGGTCTCTGCCGCGAATTCCGCGAGTTGCTCGATGATCGTCGGCATCTTCTGCGCGCTCCCTCGGTGATCTGTGCCACGTTGCGGGAGTCAGTGTGACCGCCGATCGGACCAGGCCACATCTGTCGCCGGTCGGAGTTCCTTTCTTACCGGCGGCCGATTTCACGGATTGGGCTGGACAGTGGATCGCGCACTACATATGATGCGCGGCCACTCAATTGGCGTTCGTCCGGCGTAGCCAGCGGGAGACCGCCTCGGCCCGGTTGGCAGCGCCGAGTTTGCGCAGAATATGGGTGACGTGGGATTTCACGGTCCCCTCGGAAATGAAGAGTCGCCCCGAGATCTGCTGGTTCGACGCACCCGCTGCCAGCAGCCGGACGATCTCGGTCTCGCGCTGAGTGAGCCCGAAGTCCTCTCGCGCGATCTCAGGCGCCCGCACAGGCGGACGACCGCCCGGCGCGACGAGTCGCTCTATCCCGTCGGCCACTGTGGACAGTCCATCCAGGATGGTCACTCGGGCAAGGATCTGGCTGAGCCCCTCCGCGAAGAGATTGAGCATCGCTCGGTCGGTCGCGTCGACGTCGCGGCGCTGGTGATAGCAGTCACCGTGGACCAGACCGACCACCTGACCTTGGACGGTCAGCGGCGCGATGCCGTAGGAGCTACAACCAGAGATCCGGACCAGGTTCCGCGCGACGCGGGGGTTGTTCTGCACGTCGTACACCAGCCCTGGCCTCGCCTGCGAGACGACGTCGGTCTCGACGAGTGTGCCGTCGAGCCGGGGCGGATTCGCCTGCCCTGCCGCGACCATCTCTTCGGCCATGCGTGGATCGCGGATGATGCACATGGTGTGCAGCTTCCAGACCGAATCCTCCACCTGCGACACCAGAGCGCGGTCGAAGCCGAGACTGCAGCATGCCTCGGGAGCACGAGTGAGTAACTCCTCCACACCGGTCACGTCACGAACCTCGGCCAGCGCGGAACGGACGCGGTCCAGGAGGCCCGCCCCGGCGGCGAGCCGGAAGTCGGTAACGGCCGACTCTGCCGCTCGGATGCGGGCGAGCAGTCCAGTCAACCGTCGCCGACGCTCCGGCGGGACGGGCGAATCGGCCGACCGCATGGTCTCCGCCAAAACCGCGTCCCACATCGCCGACAGCGAGCGCAGCGCGTTCGCCGTGTTACCCGCCGGACCGCGCGGTGGGGTGAACTCCCGGTCCAGCACCGCGCCGACCTCGGCGGCCAACTGTTCGAGCCGGGCGCCGAGGTCGCCGCCGAGCACGGCACCGTCGGGTAGCCCGCGAAGACGTTCGAGCCTCATTGCTCACTCCACGACGAGCGGAAAATACACAATATAAATTGCGTCCGCGCCCGGGTCAACCTGACTACGGATCACTCCGCCTTCGACAGGTTTTCCTCGAAGAACGGCGTGGCCTCGTCTACGGCGCGCTTCACGTACTGCGGGACGTCGTAGAAGTCCAGGTGCGTGCCACCTTCGACGACCACCAGCTTCTTCGGGCTTCGAGCGCGAGCGTGCAGTTCGGTGGTGTGCCACAGCGAACCCGCATCCCCACCGGCGATCGCCAGCAGCGGCTGGGTCAGCAGGTCCTCGACGAGATGGAAGGCGTCGAAGGCGAAGATGCGGCTGATGCTCTTGGCGAAGAGCTTCTTGTTCTGCGCGTTGGCGTGCTGGGCGCGGGGGGTCAGGTAGTAGTCGTGCGCCTCGACCATGTCGCGCGGGGTGTTCTCGTCGGTCTCCGCCGGAACGTAGGGGATGTAGGCCGCATCCGCGCCCTGCGCCTCGGCGGCACGCTGCTGCGCGGCGGCGTCGAGGGTCGGGACGGCCGCGGAGTCGGGATCCGAGCCGAACCAGCCCTTGCGATAGGCGCTTCCGATGTTGACCACACTGACGGTCCCGACAGCCTTGATCCGGTGGTCGGTCATGGTGGCATTGACGGCGTAGCCGCCACCCGCGCAGATGCCGAACACACCGATCCGCTCCGTGTCGACGTACTCGAGAGACTGCAGGTGGTCGACCGCGGCGCGGATGTCCTCGACACGGGCGGCGGGGTCCTCGAGGAAGCGCGGCTCGCCACCGGACTCGCCCTGATAGGAGGCGTCATAGGCCAGGGCCACGAAGCCCTGCTCGGCCAGCTTCGAGGCGTAAAGGCCGGCGGTCTGCTCCTTCACACCGCCACCGGGGTGCACGGTGACGATCGCCGCATAGCTGCCTTTCGGATCGAAGTCGGCGGGCAGGTACAGGTTGCCCGCCATGGTGATCGGGCCGTTGGGGAAGGTGATGGCTTCCATTCTCAAGGCTCCTAGAGTCGTCATGCCCGGCCGCTCCGGGCTACGACTCCACATTGCGGCTTCGCGGGCGCGTGTGGCAGATGCCCTCTATCGGGGGTACTGGCAGCCCCTGCATCAGGGTCCGGTCCAGGCTTACGCTCAGGTCATGGAGATCGCCAAGGACCTCAGGGACTTCCTGATGACACGCCGTGCGAAAATCGCGCCCGACCAGGTGGGACTCGTGTCCGGCAGGCGGCGCCGGGTCCCGGGTCTGCGGCGTGAAGAGGTCGCGATGCTGGCCGGAGTGAGCACCGAATACTACGTCCAGATCGAACGCGGCCAGGTCGCCGGCGTCTCCGACGAGATCCTGCACTCGATCGCCACCGCGCTCCAACTCGACGACGTCGAGACGACACATCTGTTCGACCTGGCGAGGGCGGCCACCAAACACGCGGGCAAGCGCCCGGGCCGGGTACGGTCGTCACGCCAGACCGTCCCGGAAGGACTCCAGACGCTGCTCGACAGCATGGTGACCGCGCCGGCGATCGTGCAGAACGGCCACCTCGACATCGTCGCCGCGAACGCCCTGGGCCGTGCCCTCTACTCCGAGGTCTTCGACCGGACGACCGGGACACCCAACCTGGCGAGATTCATCTTCCTCGACGACCGCGCAGACGAGACCTTCCCCGACTGGGAGAAGGCCGCCGACGACTCCGTGGCACTCCTGCACGTCGAGGCCGCCCGCGCGCCGTATTCGAAGGACGTGACCGGTCTCGTCGGCGCTTTGGCCACCAGGAGCGAGCCGTTCCGCACCCGCTGGGCCGAACACGACGTCGTCGCGCACCGGCGCGGCACGAAAACGTTCCATCACCAGGCGGTTGGCGACCTGACGCTGCGATTTGAAGGCCTCGACGTCCTCGGCAGCGCGGGACTCACCCTGATCGGTTACACCGCGGAACCGGGCTCGCCGTCGCAGGAGGCACTGCAACTGCTCGCCAGCTGGGCAGCGACCGAGAAGACCCGACAGGGAGAAAATCCCGTCCCGGCGGACTGAACGGGGCGTCCCTGCCGACCACTTCGACAGCCAGGTAGCGGTCGGGTGACGATGAAATATCGGCCGAAACGGTCAGTTCCACTTCGCCGACCCTTCGGTTGTAGGCATCGATCAAGACTCATGACGCGAGGTGGATTATGGGTTCCGCGGCCTGGCTCGCCACTCAAATGGATCAGCAAATGCTGGACAAGCTCATCGCGCACCACGCCGTGCCTTCTGAGAACCTGCCGCGAAAGTCAGGCGACCAGGTATTCAAAGAGATAGGAAATCGCCAACTCCTGCGCTACGTCGACATCTACCATGTCCATGAACCGGAGACCGGGCGGGACAACCTTCCCACATGGGTCACCCCGACCCCACTGTCCTGCGATGATCTCGATCATTACCTGGACCTGCCGTCACCCGATATACCGCGCACACACGTCGTGCGCATCGATCCACGATATATCGATGAAATTCGCGGACCACAATGGGTCGGCCTGGGTCTCGGTATTCAGTACCTGCTTCCGCGCGGATATCCATTGGACGCAGTCCTGGCCCCACATTGGGCTCACGAGGTTCGCTAGAAGGGCAATGAGATGGGCTTCGAAATTTCAGGCTTCTTGCACGGCGTGACGGAGACGCTTCAGGCGATGTACCAGAAAGCCGGCTACGAGCCGGTGTATTCAGCAGTCGAGCGCCATGGACTACTCGAATGGCGCGCTGTGAAGAAGCAGCCGACGGTACCCGAGGGCACAACAGAGCCGTTTCGCTACCTGGTCTTGCAGATCGAGATAGATCTTGCTTCCCCGGAGCCACACTGCGATCTCCGACTGAGCGTGGGCATCGACAACAGCTCAGGCTATTGCCGACGAATTTTGGAACGCCGTCGCGTACCGTCGTGGGAGACCTCACACGAACTGCAATCCCTGGAACGGCGATGGGTACAGAGCGCAACCGCCCTCAACGACAACCACATCGACGCTCTTTACAGCTCTCCGAGGGTGTGGGACAAAGACATAACCGCAGGAGCGACCACATTGACTGATTGACGTCACGATGTGGACCACGCCCATCCGTCGAGGTCGGGAGCGGCGATCCTCGATAGATGAGATCGCCCACTCCCGAACTCAGGTGACCAGTCAGTACGAACGCGGCAGGCCGAGCACCTGCTGCGAGATGTAGTTGCGCACCATCTCCTGTGAGAACGGCGCGTTGCGCAGCAAACGGACCTCCCGCCACAGCCGCTCGATGTGGTACTCCCTGGCGTACGCGTAACCGCCGAGGGTCGAGAACGCCCGGTCACACGCCTCGAAACCGGCCTCCGCTCCGAGGTACTTCGCGGCAGCGGCCTCCGGGCCGCACGGCTTCCCCTCGTCGAACAACTCCGCCGCGCGCATCGCCATGCCCTCGGCCGCTTCCAACCGGATCCACGAGTCGGCCAGCGGGTGGGCGACCGCCTGGTTCTGCCCGATCGGCCGATCGAACACCACCCGGTTCTTCGCGTACTCCGATGCGAGCTCCAAAGCGGCCCGGCCAAGACCTATGCCCTCCATGCCCACCACGATGCGCTCGGGGTTCAAGCCGTCGAGCAGGTAGTAGAACCCCTTGTCGACCTCACCGACCAGCCGCTCCTCGGGCACGAACAGGTCGTCGATGAACAGCTCGTTGGTGTCGATGGCGGCACGGCCCAGCTTGTCGATCTCCCGCACCGCGATGTGCTCACGATCCATGTCGGCGAGGAACAGCGACATCCCCCAGAGCGGTTTGTCGTCGCGGCGGGGCGACGTCCGCGCGAGCAGGAGGATCTTCTGCGCGTTCTGGGCGTTGGTGATGAAGACCTTCTGGCCGTTGACCTTCCAGCCGCCGTTCACCTTCACGGCCTTGGTCTTGATCCGCGAGGTGTCGACGCCGGCGTCGGGCTCGGTGACGCCGAACGCCATCAGCAGTTCGCCGGAGGCCAGCTGAGGCAGGAACTCGCGCTTCATCTCCTCCGAGCCGTACTTGACGACCGGTGCGGGCGGGAAGACGTAGAAATGGATGGCCGAACCGCCGCTCATCCCCGCACCCGAGGACGAGATCTCGTTCATCATCACAGCGGCCTCACGGAGACCGAGACCGATGCCGCCATACTCCTCAGGGATCATCGCGCCGAGCCAGCCGCCTGCGGCGAACGCCTTGATGAAGTCCCACGGGTACTCGTGCTTGCGGTCCTTGTCCAGCCAGTAGTCGTTGTCGAACTTCCGGGCCAGTTCCCGGGTGGCCGTCCGGACGATTTCGACGGTGTTCTCGGTTTCCGCCATTGCTGCTCTCCTAGTCTTCGTCCGCGAGGACGGGGATGTCTTCCAACGGCGTCGCCGGGTCCAAAGAGGACAGGTCGCCGACTGGCGTGCCGGTGAACCGTGATCGAATCGCGCGGCGCATGATCTTGCCGTTCTTGGTCTTGGGCAACGTCTTCACGACGTACACGGCCGGCGCGAACGACTTGCCCGCGTTTGCCAGCGCCGTCGCGCGCAGGTCGTCGCGGTCGACGTCCTGGTCCCGGAGCACGACGAAGGCCACCGCGCGCTGACCGCGGCGTTCGTCGGGGGCACCGATGACCGCGACCTCCGCGACTCGCCCGTCCTTCAGCAGCGCGGCCTCGATCTCGGCCGGACCGACCCGGCGCCCCGCCAGTTTCAGCGTGTCGTCCGAGCGGCCGTGGATCACCCACGAACCCTCATCGTCCACACTCGCCAGGTCACCGTGGACCCACACGCCGTCGAACCGCGCCCAGTAGGCGTCGAGGTAGCGCTCCCGGTCCTGCCAGAACGCGTGCGTCATCCCCGGGAAGGTGTTGCGGACCGCCAGTTCGCCGATCGCGTCCACGACCGGTTTCCCGTCGTCGTCGAGCACCGCCGCGTCGACGCCGGGCAGCGGCCCGGTGAACGCCGCCGGCGCGGCGGGCAGGAACGGATAGCCGATCAGGATGCCGCCGCCGACCTCGGTGCCGCCGCTGTAGTTGACGATCGGGATACGCCGCTTCCCGACCTGGTCGAACAGCCACCACCAGGTCGGTTCGTCCCACGCTTCACCGGTGGAGACGAACGACCTCAGCGTCGCAAGAGCGTGCGCGGGCCGCTCCTCCGCGGACCGCAGGGCGCGCGCTGCTGTCGGGGCGATGCCCTGCACGGTCACGCCGTTGCGCTCGACGACGTCCCACAGCCGGTCCGCCGTCGGATGGGTGGGCAGCCCCTCGATCATGACGATCGTCGCGCCGAGCTGCAGCGGTCCGGCGATCAGCATCGGGCCGACCAGCCAACCGAGGTCGGTGATCCAGCAGACGACGTCGTCGGCATGCACGTCGAAGCCATAAGCGAAGTCGGTGGCGGTCTTGACCGCGAACCCGCCGTGCGAGTGCACGATGCCTTTCGGCCGCCCGGTCGTCCCGGACGTGTAGACGATGGTGAGCGGGTCATTCGACTCCGTGGCCGCGGTCTCGACCGGCGCGGGATCGGTGTCCAGTTCGTCGTAGTAGACGTCGCGCCCGAGGCTCATCGGCACGTCGATGCCCAGGTGCCGGAGGACGACGACCGCGCGGACGGACGGCGCGTCGGCGACCGCGGCGTCGGCGGTGGCCTTCAGCCCGATCTGCTTGCCGCGCCGGGTGGTGCCGTCCGCGGTGATCAGCGCGACGGCTTCGGAGTCCTGCATCCGGGTGGCCAGCGCGTCGGACGCGTAGCCGCTGAAGGCCGGGACCGACACCGCGCCGAGCATCGCGATCGCCAGGAAGGCGACGACGGCTTCCGGGACGACGGGCATGAACAGCACGACCCGATCACCTCGGGACACCCCGAGCGCGGCCAGGTTCGCGGCGAACCGGCGCACCTGCTCGTCCAGCTCGGCGAAGGTCAACGTCCGACGCTGTCCCGAGTCGCCTTCGTACACCACGGCTAGCTTCTCGGAGTGCGCGTGACGATGGGCTGCCAAGGTCGCGACATTGATCCGGCCGTCGGGGAACCACCGAGGGAACGATTTGCCTGCGGATTCGTCCAGCACCCGGGTGAACGGCTCGGCGAACTCGACACCAAGGTCGTCGACCACCTCGCGCCAGAACCACTCCGGGTCCGCGATGGCCCGGCGATTCAGGTCCTCCACCCCGGCGAAGCCCCATCGGCGCAGCGCGGCCAGCAGGCGGCTGCGTTCCCGGACCGCGTCGTCCGGGACCCAAGCGATGTCAGGCATGGTCAGTCCTGCTTCACGGGGCGCTTCATCATGAGCCCGGCGCGCAGCGCGTCACAGACGATCTCGTCGCGCTGGTTGATCCCGAAGTGCCGGAACATCACGATGCCGGAGTCGTCGCGGCTCTTGGACTCGCGCTTGCTGACGATCTCGGTGCGCACGTGGATGGTGTCGCCGTGGAACACCGGTTTGGGGAACTTGATCTGCTCGAACCCGAGGTTGCCGAGCGTGGTCCCCTGCGTCGTCTCCGGCACGGTCACCCCGGACACCAGCCCGAGGATGAACAGGCTGTTGACCAGCCGCTGACCGTAGATCGAGTTCTTGCTGTACTCGGCGTCCAGGTGCAGTGGCGCGAGATTCAGCGTCATCACGCTGAACAGGGTGTTGTCCGCCTCCGTGACGGTGCGGCGGGTCGGGTGGTCGATGACCATCCCGGGTTCGAACTCCTCGAAGTACAGGCCTGCCATTGGATGATCCTTTCAAAAATATTATATATGTCTGGCGTCACGCGTGGATCGACAAGGCATCCGCCAACTCGATGACACCTTCGGCCGTCTTCACGTGCGCGATGTCGATGTGCTGCCCCTCGAAGTCGACTGCCGCGCTGCCCGCGGCCTCCGCCTCGCGGAACGCGGCGATCATCCGACGTGACTGCTCGACCTGCTCCGGCGACGGCGCGAACACCTCGTTCGCCACCGCGACGTGCGACGGGTGGATCGCAACCAGGCCCCGGTAGCCGAGCCCGCGGTTGTCCAGGCAGAACCGGCGGCAGCCGTCTAGATCCTTGATGTCCTGCCACACGCCGGCCACCGGATGGTGCAGGCCATTCGACCGGGCCGCGAGCACCAGCCTGCTGCGCAGGTAGAGCGTCTCCAAGCCGGCCGGGGTGAACTCGAAACCGAGCTCACGTCCGACGTCGGCGTTCGGCCCCGTGGCACCCAGCAACGACGCCACCCGCGGGCTGGCGGCAGCGATCTCTTCGCAGTGCGCCATCGACGTGGCCGTCTCGAAGCTCAGGATCAGCTTCACCGAACCGGGTTCGAGTCCGTCCCGCTGCTCGAGATGGGTCAGGACGCCGTCGAGGCGAACGATCTCCCGCGCGGTGAACACCTTCGCGAGGAACAGCCCCGCCAGACCGGGACGAACGATGGCTTCGAGGTCGGCGCTCAGCAGGCCACTCACCTCGGGGTTGGCCCGCACCCAGAGGTCGGGGCGCACCCCGTCCGCGGTCAGCCGTTCGATGGTGCCGGCGACGGTCTTACGCGCCTGATCCTTCTCCGCGGCCGGGACCGAGTCCTCGAGGTCGAGGATCAAGGCGTCCGCCCCCGAGGCGATGCCCTTGTCCGCCCAGGCCGCCTTGTGGCCGGGGACGAAGAGCATCGAGCGATACGGTTTCATCGTGCGTCTCCCTTGACTTCCTCGAGCAGTTCGCCGTCGTTAAATATAAAATATATACTACGGCCCTGCCCTGAAGCGAGAGGTGACCGTCATGCTCCACCGCGAGGCGACCACTTTCCGTGGCGCTCACGACCTCCGGCTCAGCGCCGACCGATGGGAACGATCCGGATCACGACGCGGCACCGTGCTGTTGCTGCACGGCGGCGGGCAGACCCGGCACTCCTGGAACCGCACCGCGCGCTCGCTTGCCGAAGATGGCTGGCAGGCTTGGACGCTCGACACCCGGGGCCACGGCGACAGCGAATGGTCCCCGGACGGCCGTTACACCCTCGACGACTTCACCGCCGACCTCTACGCGGTCGTTTCGCAACTGGACACGAAGCCGGTGGTGGTCGGGGCATCATTGGGCGGGCGCACCGCGCTCACCGCCGAGGGCGAACGACCTGGCACCTTGGCCGGGCTCGTGCTGGTCGACATCACCCACCGCACCGAGCACTCCGGCCAGTCCCGCGTCAAGCGATTCATGACCGGCGCCCCGCACGGCTTCGCCAGCCTCGCCGAAGCCGCCGACGCCATCGCCGCCTACCGGCCGGGACGACCCCGGCCGCGCACTCTCGACGGCCTCAAACGCAACCTGCGCCGCCGTGAGGACGGCCGCTGGTATTGGCACTGGGATCCGCGGTTCCTCGGCCCGACCGCCGACGCCGGGTACTACTCCCCCGAACGGCTCGACCGCGCCGCCCACGGCATCGGAGTGCCGACCCTCCTGGTGCGCGGCCTGCACTCCGACGTCGTGACAGCCGAGTCGGCCACGGAATTCCTCGGCCTGGTCCCGACGGCGCGGCAGGTCGTCGTCCCCGCCGACCACATGATCACCGGGGACGACAACGACGCTTTCACCGCTCATCTGCGCGAGTTCCTGGCCACGGATATCGTGGAAAGCGCCTGACTGTCCGGAGACGGCGCGCCCGTCCATGCACTGATCAGCTCTTGCACATCCAGCGCGCGCGGCGCCGGCGCCTGCGGTTCGCGGGCGGGTGTCCGTCCCAGCCGGGGCGCGGGGTTCGGATGTAACACGCCACCGACGCGGCGGAAGACCTCCCGCTCGGCGTTGTGCGAATGCTCCGCGGCCTCGTCGAACGTGAGCACCGGCGTGACGCAGGCATCGGTGCCCTCATAGATCCGGGCCCACTCGTCACGGCTCTTCGCGGAAAAGGCCTCGGCGATCAGCCTTCGCAGGCGCGGCCATTCTGTTCGGTCATCCTGCTCAGGCCATTCCACCAGGTCGACGTCGAGTCGCGTGACGAACTCGCGGTAGAAGTCGGGCTCCAACGCCCCGACCGCCACGAAGCGCCTGTCCGCGCACTGGTAGGTGTCGTAGAACGGCGCGCCGGAGTCGAGGTAATTGGTGCCGGGCTCATCACTGAAGCGGCCCGCGGCCCGCAACCCCTGCAACTTGGCTGTCAGCAACGCGACACCGTCGAGCATCGCCGCGTCGATGACCTGGCCACGACCTGACATACGAGCTTCCAGGAGGGCGCACACGATGCCGTAGGCCGCCACCAACGCACCCCCCGCGTAGTCGCCGAGCAGGTTGATCGGCGGCCGGGGTGGCTCCCCCGCTCTGGCCATCGCGTGCAGGACACCGGACTGTGCGACGTAGTTGATGTCATGGCCTGCCTGCTGAGCGAGCGGGCCGGTCTGGCCGTAGCCGGTCAACCGGGCATACACGAGCGCGGGATTACACCTGGTCAGTACTTCCGGTCCGAGGCCGAGACGTTCGGCCACGCCAGGTCGGTATCCCTCGATGAACACGTCGCCGACCTCGACGAGGCGTCGCACCGATTCGACTCCGGCGGGACTTTTGAGATCGGCTTCGATCGTTCCGACACCGCGGTTCGCGAGGTCGTGCTCCGGCGCCAGCCCTTCGGTCTGCCCGAGCGCGCGTCCTCGCCGGTTCGCCGGACGCGCCACCCGCACGACCTCGGCCCCCATATCCGCCAACAGCATGCTCGCGAACGGTGTCGGCCCCATTCCGGCGAGCGCGACCACACGCACCCCGCTCAACGGCCCGCTCACCTCGGTCGTCATCGCACTCCTCCTGGTGAAATATTATGTTTGTTACTGCGTGCCAGGCACTGGCGCCGTGCCATAATCGACAGAACGTTGTATATGATGTTCGCATCCGATTTGGGGAGGTGCCGGGTGGCCGACCACTCGATCAGGCTGCGGAGCGGCGAAGGACGGCAGCAGCTGCCTGAAGAAGTCGCCACCTACGTGCGCGAACTCATCATGTCCGGTCAAGTGAAGCCTGGTGAGTTCCTGCGCACGGAGCCGATCGCCGAAGCGGTGGGCGTCAGCAACACCCCCGTCCGTGAAGGCCTGCTCTCCTTACGCAGCGAAGGCTTCGTCGATCTGGTGCCGCGCCGCGGTTTCGTCGTCGCTCCGGTTTCACGCCAGGACATCCGTGACCTCTTCTGGGCGCAGGCACAGTTCTCCTCCGAGCTGGCCGCGCGGGCCGCCAAGAAGATCACCCCCGAGCAGATCGCCCGCCTCGAAGCCATCAACGAAGACTTCGAGAAAGCTGTCGAGGCCGGCGACCAGGAGACCCTCGTCCGCCTCGGTCACGACTTCCACCGGCAGATCAACCTCGCGGCCGACTCGCACCGCCTGACACTGCTGCTCAGTTCAGTGGTCAAGCATCTGCCGAACCGCTTCTACGCTTCGATCGAGGAGCATGTCACGGCCACCCGCAACGACCACGCGGAACTGGTCCAGGCGCTGCGCGGCCGTCACGTCCGCAAGGCCAGGACCATCGCCGAACAACACATCCTCGAAGGCGCTGACAGCGTCATCAAGATGCTCGAGGAACGCGGCCTCTGGTCCGACGAGGACTAGACGTCGCTGGTCGCGTGCGGGACGACAACCTCTTCGGCCGCCGCCCCGCACGCCGCCTCCCCTCGAATTCACGCCACTTCGTCCAGGACGCCGATCGCCACGAACCCCGACGCCGTCAGCCGGGCGCTCACACGCCGTCCGACCGGCCCCGGCCGATCCTGCGCAATAAGCATGCGATGAGCTAATCCGTGCGCTGTGTACTGATCACAGCAGGGCAGCCCGTCGATGAACAGGTCCGGCTCGCTGCTGTTGGTGATCTCCGCTCTTCCGGCGGCGACGGCACGGAGGATCGCCAACTCCCGGAAACTCAGTTCGTGATCCGGGGTCATGAGGGCCTCCCGCGTTGCTGGATAATATTTTATATTATGCGTGTACTTACCTTGCGGTCAAGGTCGCCCTCCTCCCAGAATCCCCGCGCTTCCAGCAGGGCGACAGCCCGCTCGGCGCCGTCGGAGAAGTGCTTCTCCACTTCCTCCCGCACTCGCGGGCCAGAGCGGGCCGACAACGCGTCCAGGATCCGGCGGTGATCTTCCCCCGCCTTCCCGGGCCAGTCCTCGTGGGCTTCGTAAAACCCGTGCGAGACCGTCTTGGCAAGGACCCCGAGGATCGAGATGAGCCTGCGTGAGCCCGAACCGTGGTTGATCCGCCGGTGGAACTCGAAGTTGAGCCGTTCCTGCTCTGCGGGGCCGACACCCGAGTCCGCCCGGTCGGTGATATCAGTCAGTGCCTGAAGGTCCTCCTGGCAAAGTTTCTCCGCGGCCCGCTCGGCGGCCAAACCGGAGACGAGCCCGAAAGCCTGATACTGATCCCGGATGTCGTCGCGGGCCAGTTTGGCGACGAATGCCCCTCGCCGGGCGATGTGCTCGACGACACCTTCCTGGCCGAGCGCGATCAGCGCCTCGCGAACCGGCAGCTTGCTGATTCCCAGCGCTTCAGCGACGGCACCTTGGTCGATCTTGACACCAGGCCGGAGTTCCCCGGCGAAGATCCGCCGCCTGATCTCCTGGGCGGCTAGGGCGTTCAGGTTGCCTCGACTCACGTTGTGAACATAGCTCGGGAGCACACTCTGACACCAGAACTTGATAAAATATATTTTGTACTCGTCGCCGGGATGATGCATAGTGTGGAGCATGTCAGCCGTGACCCCCGAGGACTTCAAGCCGATCCTGACCCTCGTTCGCGACTTCGTCCGCGCGAAGGTCGTGCCGCGCGAGCGGGAGATCATGGACGCCGACGCGATCCCCGACGATCTGCGCGAGCAGGTGGCCGAGATGGGACTGTTCGGCTACGCGATCCCCGAGGAATGGGGCGGACTCGGGCTCGACCTGACCCAAGACGTCGAGCTCGCCATGGAGTTCGGCTACACCGCGCTGGCCTTGCGGTCGATGTTCGGCACCAACAACGGCATCGCCGGGCAGGTACTGGTGAACTTCGGCACCGACGAGCAGAAAGCGGAGTGGCTGGAACGCATCGCCTCGGGCGAGGTCGTGGCCTCGTTCGCGCTGACCGAACCGGGCGCCGGGTCGAACCCCGCGGGACTGCGCACCAAGGCGGTCCGCGACGGTGACGACTGGGTGATCGACGGCGAGAAGTGCTTCATCACCAACGCGCCCATCGCCGGATTGTTCGTCGTGTTCGCCCGCACCCGTCCCGCCGACGCGTCCGGGACGGGCATCGCGGTCTTCCTGGTCCCGGCGGACACTCCCGGCGTCGAAGTCGCCGCCAAAGACAAGAAGATGGGCCAGGAAGGCGCCTGGACCGCGAACGTCTCGTTCACCGGCGTCCGGGTGCCTGGCTCAAGCCTGGTCGGGGGTGACGAAGACACCGGCTATCGCGCCGCGATGACGTCGCTGGCCCGCGGGCGCGTGCACATCGCCGCGCTGGCGGTCGGCACCGCGCAGCGCGCCCTGGACGAATCGGTCGCCCACGCCGCGACGGCCACCCAGGGCGGGACCGCGATCGGTGACTTCCAGCTGGTGCAGGCGATGCTCGCCGACCAGCAGACCGGAGTGCTGGCAGGGCGCGCGCTGGTGCGCGAAACGGCGAAGCGGTACGTGTCCGGGGAGGACCGGCGGATCGGGCCGTCCGCGGCGAAGCTGTACTGCACCGAAATGGCCGGGAAGGTCGCCGACCTCGCCGTGCAGATCCACGGCGGCAGCGGTTACATGCGCGAGATGCCCGTCGAAAGGATCTATCGCGACGTCCGGTTGCTGCGGCTTTACGAAGGCACCAGCGAGATCCAGCGGCTGATCATCGGCGGCGGTCTGGTGCGCGGAGCCCGGCGATGACCACTCGGGCCGAACGCCTGGTGAATCGGGTGCGGGACGCGGCCACGCTGCTGTTCGTTCCCGGTGATCGTCCGGAGCGGTTCGCCAAGGCGGAGCGCGCCGAAGCAGACCTCGTCATCCTGGACCTCGAAGACGCTGTCGCACCCGATCGCAAGGTGTACGCGCGGGAGCAGGTTGTCGCCTGGCTGGGCGAGCACCCGCACTGCGCGGTGCGGGTCAACGCGGCCGGCACTCCGTGGCACGACGAAGACCTCGCCGCGCTGGCCCGGTTCCGGTGCGTGGTCATGCTGCCCAAAGCCGACCCGGTCAGCGCCCGTACCGCTGCGGGCGAGCTGGGCGTGTTGCCTGTCCTCATTGCCTTGATCGAAACCGCCCGAGGAGTACTCGACGCGCGGGAGATCGCGTCAGTGCCGAATGTGCACCGGCTGGCGCTGGGCACATTCGACCTGGCGGCGGAACTCGGAGTCGATCCTGCGGACGTCGACGCGCTCGCCCCGGCGCGCGGGGCGCTCGTTCTCGCGTCGGCGGCGGGCGGCCTTCCGGGTCCGGTGGACGGGGTGACCGGCGACCTGCGCAACACCGAACGGCTCACCGGTGACGTCCGCTATGCCCGCCAACTGGGGTTCACCGGGAAGTTGTGTGTGCATCCCCTGCAGGTATCGGCGGCCGCGGCGGCGCTTCGCCCGTCTCGGGAAGAAATCCGCTGGGCTCATTCGGTGGTCACCACGGCCGGGGACGGTGCGGTCGCGGTGGAGGGGCAGTTGGTCGACAAGCCGGTGCTGGATCGCGCGCGGCGCGTCCTCCGGCAGGAAAGGGAAGGGTTGCGGCGATGACGCTGTCCGACGACGAAAAACAGATGGTGGCCCTGGTGGCGGAGTTCGTCGACGAACGGGTCCGCCCGCGCGTCCGCGAGTTCGAAGAGGACGACGTCTACCCGGCCGAGTTCATCGACGAGATGAAGAAGCTCGGCTTCTTCGGACTCCTCGCCCCAGCTGAGTACGGCGGTGTCGACGTCAGCACTGCCTGTTTCGCGCGGGTCACCGAGGAACTCGCCCGAGGCTGGATGAGCCTGGCCGGTGCGATCGGCGGCCATTCCGTCATCACCTACCTGATCAAGACCTTCGGCACGCCGGAACAGCGGGAGAAATACCTGCCCGCGATGGCCGAAGGCACGATCCGCGCCACCATGGCGCTCACCGAACCCGCAGGCGGCAGCGACCTGCAGGCGATGCGCACCCACGCCGCCCCCGACGGCGACGGATACTCGATCACCGGCTCCAAGACGTGGATCTCCAACGCCGCCCACTCCGGGCTCATCGGGCTGCTGTGCATCACCGATCGCGACGCCTCCCCCAGCCATCGCGGCATGAGCGTCCTCCTCGTCGAGCCTGGAGATGGGCTGACGATCTCGAAGAAGCTGCCGAAGCTCGGCTATCGCGGCGTCGAGGCGTGCGAGATCGTCTTCGACGGCCGCAAGGTCGGCGCGGACGCCGTGCTCGGCGGGACACCGAACCAGGGCTGGGCTCAGATGATGCGTGGACTGGAGGTCGGCCGGATCCAGGTCGCCTCCCGCGCGCTCGGCGTCGGACAGGCCGCGTTGAACGACGCCGTCCGGTACGCGCAGGAGCGGGAATCGTTCGGCAAGCCGATCTGGAAGCACCAGTCGGTCGGGAACCTGCTCGCCGACATGGCCACCAAGATGCGTGCCGCGCGCCTGCTCACCTTGGACGCCGCCGAGAAACTCGACGCGGGCGAGCGCGCCGACATGGAAGCCGGGATGGCCAAGCTCTTCGCGTCGGAATCGGCGATGCAGGTCGCTCTCGATGCCATCCGTGTGCACGGCGGTTACGGCTACTCCAAGGAATACGACGTCGAGCGCTACTTCCGTGACGCGCCGCTGATGATCGTCGGTGAGGGCACCAACGAGATCCAGCGCAACGTCATCGCCGCCCAGCTCATCGCCCGCCACAAGATCTGAGGAACGACAATGTCCTTGCTGACCGATCGGACCGCGGTCGTCACCGGCGGAGCCCAAGGAATCGGGCTCGCCATCGCCGAACTGTTCGCCGCCGAAGGCGCCCGTGTGGTGCTCGGCGACCTCGACGGCGACGCCGCCGCACGCGCCGCCGAGAAACTCGGCGGCATCGGTGTCCGCTGCGACGTGACCAAAGCCGACGACGTCGACGCATTGCTGGCCGCCGCCGAAGACACCTTCTCTCCTGTGGACATCCTGGTCAACAACGCCGGGATCACCCGCGACGCGACGCTGCGCAAGATGACCGAAGACCAGTTCGACCAAGTGATCAACGTGCACCTCAAGGGCAGCTGGAACGGCGTCCGCAAGGCCGCGGCGATCATGCGCGAACGCAGCCGCGGCTCGATCGTGAACATCTCGTCGCTCTCGGGCAAAGTCGGCATGGTCGGCCAGACGAACTATTCCGCGGCCAAGGCGGGCATCGTCGGACTGACCAAGGCCGCGGCGAAGGAACTCGCCCACCACGGCGTCCGCGTCAACGCCATCCAGCCCGGGCTGATCCGCACCGCGATGACCGAGGCGATGCCCGCCAAGGTGTGGGACCAGAAGATGGCCGAGATCCCGATGGGCCGGGCCGGTGAGGTCGGCGAGATCGCCTCGGTGGCCCTGTTCCTGGCCTCGGACCTGTCGTCCTACATGACCGGCACGGTGCTGGAAGTGACCGGCGGAAGGTTCATGTGATGGAGCAGTGGGCTCCGCACACCGTCACCACCCGCGAGCTGGTCGATCCGGCGCCGGTCGCGGCGCTCGCCGCCCTGTTCGACGACGGGCTGCCCGCCCCGCTGCCCGGCGACGACCTGCCGCCGCTATGGCACTGGGTCGCTCTCCCCCGCTGGCCCGTCTCCTCGGAGCTGGGCAACGACGGGCATCCGGCGCGCGGCACGTTCCTGCCGCCGGTGGACCTGCCGCGGCGGATGTTCGCCGGCGGCGAGGTGACCTTCCACGCCCCGCTGAAGATCGGCGCCACCGTGCGTCGCGAATCCACAGTGGACTCCGTGACGGAGAAGTCGGGACGATCGGGTCGTCTGGTGATCGTCGTCGTGCGTACTCGTCTGTCCACGGAGGATGGCGCGTTGTGCGTGGAAGAGCGGCAGGACCTGATCTACCGAGACCGCGGCACGTCCGCCGAGCCGAAACCGGCCGACTTCGACCCCGTCGGCGCACCGTTCCGCCGCGCCGAGGCGGGCACATGGGACTTCGCCACGGATCCGACACTGCTGATGCGGTTCTCGGCGGCCACCGCCAACCCGCACCGCATCCACTACGACTGGCCCTACGCCACCCGCGCCGAGGGCTACCCCGGTCTGGTCGTGCACGGCCCGCTGATGTCCCTCGCCCTCGCCGAGACCCTGCGCCTGGACCACCCCGGCGCCCGGGTGAAGCGCTTGAGTCACCGCAACAACGCGCCGCTGTTCTGCGGTGAACCCGCTCAGCTCCGGGCGGAAGCGGGGCAGCTCGGTCTCTTCGGTCCTGGCGGCGTCCCCGCAGGCCCACGGACCAGCCTGGAAGTCGAACTGTACGAGGAAGGCACTCCCCATGCGTGACGCCGTCATCTGCGAACCCGTCAGGACCCCGATCGGCCGCTTCGGCGGCTCGCTGAAGAGTGTCCCGGCCGCCGACCTCGCCACCATCGCGCTCACCGGACTGCTCGAGCGCACCGGGATCGACCCCGAAGCCATCGACGACGTCATCCTCGGCCACTGCTATCCCAGCGCGGAAGCGCCCGCTATCGGCCGCGTGGCCGCACTCGACGCCGGGCTGCCGGTGACCGTGCCGGGCATGCAGGTCGACCGGCGGTGCGGCTCCGGGCTGCAATCCGTGGTCCAGGCCGCCCTCCAGGTGCAGGCCGGGGTCAGCGACGTGATCGTGGCGGGCGGCGCGGAGAGCATGAGCAACGTCATCTTCTACGCCACCGACCTGCGCTGGGGCGCCAAGGGCGGCGGGGTGATGCTGCATGACGCGCTCAACCGCGGCCGCGCCACACCCGGTGGCAAGCACTACCCGGTCGCGGGAGGAATGCTGGAAACCGCCGAGAATCTCCGGCGCGACTACGGGATCACCCGCGAAGAACAGGACCGGCTCGCCTTCACCTCGCACCAGCGCGCGGTCGCCGCGCAGAAGTCCGGGGTGTTCGCCGAGGAGATCATCCCGGTCCCGGTGGAGACCAAGAAGGGCACCGTCGTCGTCGACACCGACGAACACCCGCGTGCCGACACCACCCCCGAGACCCTCGCCACGCTGCGCCCCGTTCTGGGCAAGCAGGATCCCGAAGCGACGGTGACCGCCGGCAACGCCAGCGGCCAGAACGACGCGGCGGCCGTCTGCGTCGTCACCCATCCCGAGCGGGCTGCCGAGCTCGGCCTGCGCCCGTTGGTACGGCTCGTCTCCTACGGCGTCGCCGGGGTCGCCCCGAAGATCATGGGCATCGGCCCCGTTCCCGCCACCGCGGCCGCGCTCGCGAAGGCCGACCTGAAGTTCGCGGACCTGGACCTCGTCGAACTGAACGAGGCGTTCGCCGCTCAGGTCCTGGCCTGCACGCGGGAATGGGGCTTCGGTGAGTCCGACTTCGAGCGGCTCAACGTACACGGCTCCGGTATCTCGCTGGGTCACCCCGTCGGCGCCACGGGCACCCGGATCCTCGCCACGCTGGCACGTGAACTCCACCGCCGCGACGCGCGCTACGCACTGGAGACCATGTGCATCGGCGGCGGTCAGGGACTGGCCGCGGTGTTCGAGAAGGTGACATCGTGACCCGGGTTTTCGCATCCGCCGAAGAAGTCCAAGCAGCGCTCGGTCAGGAGATCGGCCCCACCGAATGGCTGACCATCAACCAGCTCCGGATCGACGCCTTCGCAGCAACCACCGAAGACGACCAATGGATCCACACCGACCCGGCGAAAGCCGCCTCAGGCCCGTTCGGGGCGACCATCGCGCACGGCTTCTTGACGCTGTCGCTGATCCCACGGTTCGCGAAAGAGCTGTACCGGCTGGACTTCGGCACGGCGCGGATCAACTACGGACTCGGCAAGGTCCGTTTCCCTGCTCCGGTCCCTGTCGGCTCCCGGCTGCGCGCCAGCGCGACCTTCACCGACCTCCAGCCCGGAACGGCCGGGGTGACGGTGACGACCCGCTACGTCGTCGAACTCGACGGCGCGGCCAAACCGGCCTGTGTCGCCGAAACCCTCGTCGTCGTCAGCTGAAGGTGATCACAATGGCAGTCGCACCTTTTTCCGCACGACACTGGAGTGCGGTCGAAACCCTCTCCCCCGCCGCCGCCCGTGCGGTCCAGGACGAACGCCTGCGCGAGCAGGTCTCGTACCTGGCCACGCACAGCGCGTTCTACCAAGCGAAGCTCGGTGCCGACCTGGCGAAGATCCGGACCGTCGAGGATCTCGCCGGGCTACCCTTCACCGAGAAGCAGGAACTGCGTGACAGCCTCGCCGCCGCCCCGCCACTGGGCACACACGTCGCCGCGGAGATCTCCGAGGTCGTGCAGATCCAGGCGTCGTCCGGCACCACGGGCAGCCCGTCCTACGTCGGACTGACGACGAGCGACATCACCACCTGGTGTGAACTCGGCGCGCGAGCGTTGTATGCCAACGGATTCCGTCCGGGTGACCGGTTGCTGCACGCCTTCGGCATGAGCAAGGGATTCGTGGGCGGGCTGCCGATCGTGCAGATCCTGCAGTACATGGGGATCGTCGACATCCCGGTCGGGGCGGAGGCCGGCGCGGAAAGGCTCCTGCGCGTCCAAGCCGATCAGCGCCCCAACGCCTTGATCGGTACTCCGTACTTCCTCGCCCACCTCGCCGAACAGGCACCGAAGATCGTCGGCCGTCCGGCACGGGACCTCGGTGTCCGCGCGATCAGCGTCGGCGGCGGCGGGCTTCCCGCCGTCCGAGAGAAGCTCGAATCGCTGTGGGGTGCAACGTCGCGGGAGATGCTGGGTGGCACGGACATCGCCTGCACGTACTGGGGTGAATGCGAAGCCGCCGACGGGATGCACTTCCTCTCCCCCGACTTGATGATCGCCGAACTCATCGACCCCGACACCGGCGAACAGATCGCCCCGGTCGAAGGCGCGCAAGGCGAACTCGTCTACACCGCGTTGCGGCGTCAGGCGTCCCCGTTGCTGCGGTTCCGCACCCGCGATCACGTCGTCGTCACCGGGACCGGGTGTTCCTGCGGCCGTACCGGCTACAAGGTCCGGTGCATCGGCCGCACCGACGACATGCTGATCGTGCGCGGTATCAACGTCTTCCCCTCGGCGATCAAGCAACTCGTCGCCGAATTGACCCCTGGCGAGATGCGGATCCGCGCCGACTTCGAGGGGCACTCGACGCAGCGTCCACTCCCGGTCGTCGTGGAGGACACCGGTCTGACCCCAGAACAGCAGACCGGGCTCCGCGAGAGCATCGAACAACGGATCCGCTCCGCGCTCAACGTCAAAACCGTTGTCGACTTCGTCCCCCAGGGCACGTTGAAGCGTCCTGATCACGTCAAGGTGAACCTCGTCGAGCGGGTGCACGCATGACCGACTTCTGCCGCCTGGACGAGGCGATCGCGCGGCACGTCCGCCCAGGTGACGCCGTGCACGTGATGATGGGCCACAGCCGCTGGAGCGCGCTGGTCCGAGAACTGGCCCGGCAACACTGGGGAAAACCATCGAAGTTCACCCTGATCATGGCGAGCCTGTCGTCGCTCGGCGCGGTCCTGTTCCGCTCCGGCTGCGTCGAGAAGGTCGTCACCGTCTACTCCGGCGACTCGTTCCCGGTGTTCACACCGAACCCCGTGTTCCAGAAGGCCTACGCAGACGGTTCCGTCGAGGTCGAGAACTGGTCGTTCCTGAGCTACATCCAGCGTTTGCGGGCCGCGGCGACCGGTGTGCCCGCCGTCGTCACCGGGTCTGTGCGGGACTCCTCGATGGCAGGGAACGAGGGCTACGAGGAGATCGATACCCGGTTCGGCCGGGTGGGCCTGGTCTCGCCGCTGGTGCCGGACGTCGCGCTGGTGCACGCCGCGGTCGCCGACCGGCAGGGCAATCTCGCGATCGCTCCCCCGATGTTCGAGGGTTCGATCGGCGCGTTCGCCGCCCGTCGGGGCGTCCTCGCCACGGTGGAGAAGGTCGTCGACGATCTCCGTCCCTGGTCGTCGCTGGTCCGCGTCCCGGCACACCGGGTGCTCGCCGTCGTGGAGGCGCCGTTCGGAGCGCATCCCGGCGGGGTCTTCGCTGGGCCCGTGGGGACGCGGCTGCCAGTGGAGGGATACGCCGAAGACGTCACTTTTTGGATCTCTGCACGCGAAGCGAGCCGATCGCCGGAGTTCGACGACTGGATCCGTGAGTGGATCCTCGATCCCGCCGACCACGACGCATACCTCGAGAAGCTCGGCAAGGCACGGCTCGACGCCCTGGTCCGCTCCATGGGTAAGCCGACGCCACTCACCGGCCGGGGCGAGCACAGCGGCCCCGCGACGCCGGCCGAACGCGCGGCCACCTGGCTGGCCGGCCTCGTCCGGACGCGGATCGCGGAGACCGGCGCTGACGCCGTCCTCGCCGGCGCGGGTCTGGCGAACCTCGCGGCCTGGGTGGGCGTCGAGACGGCCAAGACTGAGGGCCACCGTGTCGCGCTCGCCGCCGAACTGGGGCTCTGGGACTACACGCCGACGCCGGGCGACCCGTTCATCTTCAGCTTCGCGAACTTCCCGACGTCGTCGATGCTGCTCGACACCGAGCAGGTGCTCGGCACGGTGGTCAACGGGCCGTTCACGCGGTCGATCGCCTGCGTCGGCGCGGCCGAGATCGACCGGCTGGGCAACATCAACACGACCCGGATCACCGGCGGCCCCCACCTCGTCGGATCGGGTGGCGCGAACGACGTGGTCACCAACGCCGACGAGACGCTGGTCGTCGGGACGATGAGCCCGCGCAGGTTCGTCGAGCGCTGCGACTACGTCACGAGCCCCGGCGCGCGCGTACGTGCCGTGGTGACCGACGTCGGGATCCTGACCCGGCGCGACGGCGAACTCGTTCTCACCCACATCGCACCAGGTCCCGAACCGCTCACCGATCGCGTCGAATACGCCCGTTCACGCTGTGGCTGGGAGCTCAAGGTGGCGGACGATCTGAAGGAACTGCCCGAGGTGAGCGCCGACGACCTGGCCCAGCTGCGCAAGTACGACGGCGAAGGCCTGTTCCTCGGTCAGAGCAAGAAGGGAAGCGCATGAGCCGCTACGCACGTTTCGAGAACCTCCGGGTGGACGGCCCAGACGACGCGGGCGTCGTCGAACTCGTCCTGGACGCACCGAACCTCAACGCGGTCAGCGAGGCCGCGCACGCCGATCTGGCCGACATCTGGCGGGAGTTCGACCGGGATCCGGACGTGAACGCGGTCCTCCTGCGCGGCGAGGGCAAGGGATTCTCCGCCGGTGGCTCGTTCGACCTGGTCGAGAAGCTGTCGAACGACTACGAGACGCGCACCCGCACGATGCGGGAGGCGCGAGACCTGGTCTACAACGTCATCGACTGCTCGAAGCCGATCGTGTCGGCGATCCACGGTCCCGCGGTCGGTGCCGGGCTCGTCGCCGGTGTACTGGCCGACGTCTCGGTGGTCACGAAGACCGCCAAGATCATCGATGGGCACACGCGCCTCGGCGTCGCGGCCGGTGACCACGCCGCAGTGTGCTGGCCGTTGCTGTGCGGCATGGCGAAGGCGAAGTACTACCTGATGACCTGCCGTCCGCTGACCGGCGAGGAAGCCGAACGGATCGGCCTGGTCTCCCTCTGTGTCGACGAGGACGCCGACCTGCTGCCGACCGCGCGGGAAGTCGCGCGCGAGCTGGCACTCGGCGCCCCGAACGCCATCCGCTGGACCAAGCAGAGCCTGAACGCGTGGTACCGGCAGGTCGCGGGCGCGATCTTCGATTCCTCGCTGGCGCTGGAGTTCTACGGCTTCGGCGGGCCGGAAGTCCGCGAAGGTCTGGCCTCCCACCGCGAGCGCCGCAAGCCCGACTTCACCCGGCGGCGGGAGGACGGCGATGCCTGACCCGAATCCGGCGCTGCTCACGGGTTTGCGAGTGGTCGAGATCTCGAGCTACGTCGCGACTCCGTTGTGCGGCCTCACTTTGGCCCAGCTCGGCGCAGACGTCGTCCGGGTCGAACCGCTCGGTGGCGCGGCAGATCGGACGCGGTGGCCGCTGGCCGACTCCGGCACCAGTCTCTACTGGTCGGGGCTGAACAAGGGAAAGCGCGCCGTCGCCGTCGACCTGGAGTCCGAAGTGGACCGGAAACGGGTCGTGGATCTGATCGTCCACGGTGGACCGTGCGTCGTCGTCAGCAACACCGAACGGCATTCCGACCTCGGCTACGCGGAACTGGCCGCTCGTCGTCCCGACGTGATCCACGTGCTCCTCGAAGGACGCCCCGGCGGTGGCGCCGCGGTGGACTACACAGTCCAGGCGGGCAGTGGTTTCCCGTTGATCACCGGCTCCGCCGAAGCCCCCGCACCGGTCAACCACGTGCTGCCCGCCTGGGATGTCGCCGCCGGTCTTTACCTCGCGATCGGCCTGCTCGCCGCGGAACGGCACCGGCAGGAGACCGGTCAGGGCCGCGCGATCCGCGTCGCCCTCGAGGATGTCGCTCTAGCGACCGCGGGCAATCTCGGCTACCTGGCGGAAGCACAGGTCACCGACCACGACCGCACCAAATCCGGCAACGACGTCTACGGCACGTACGGCCGCGACTTCCTCACCGCCGACGGGGTTCGCGTCATGCTCGTGGTGCTGACGGAGCGCCACTGGACGAAGTTGCTGACAGCCACCGGCCTCACCGCCGCGTTCACCGCACTGAGCGAATCCCTGGGCATCGACTTCTCGCGGGAATCCGCCCGCTTCGAACACCGCGACGTGATCTCGACGCTGCTGGCCCGCTGGTTCCGGAGCACGACGTTCGACGAGGCCGCCGCGGCGCTGGATCGCCATCGCATCCTGTGGCAGCGCTACCGCACCTTCGAGGAACTCGGCCGCGGCGCCCTGCGGGACCTCGACCTGTTCGGCGAAATCGACCAACCCGGTGTCGGCCCCCACCTCGCGCCGAAGTCGCCGATCGTCGTCGACGGCGGCCGCCTCGCTCCCCTCGTGGCGCCGTCTGTCGGCCAGCACAACGCCGAACTGCTGTAGCTCGATCTCAGCGATCCGCAGCTGAGCGGTCCTCGCTCGCCGCCCATGACGACAGGAAACGAAGCCCGTCGTGGGCGGCGGTGCCGGGCTCGGCGGTCCAGACGATGAGCTGCTGCTCGGGGTCACTCGTACAGGTGAGCGCGTCCCAATCGAGCGTCAGCTCGCCCGCGACGGGGTGACGGAGCGTCTTGCTCCCCCGCTCGCGGGCGGTGACGCGATGGTCACCCCACCACGTGCGGAAGTCGTCGTCCTTCACCGACAATTCACCGACCAGGGCGGCCATCCGCTGGTCGTGCGGGTTGCGGCCGGCCTCCATCCGCAGCATCGCCACAGCGGTGCGGGCCATGGCCTCCCACTCCACGTGCAAGGCCCGGAAAGCAGGGTCGGAGAACATCAGCCACACGTAATTCCGCTTCTTTTCCGGGATCGCCGAGAAATCGACCAGCAGCGCGGAGGCCATTCGGTTCCAGCCGAGAATGTCCATTCGCCTGCCCAGCACGAGCGCGGGGCTCGTGGTCAGTTCGTCCAGCACCCGCAGCAACTGTGGTGACACCTTCTGCGCGGATTGCCGACGTGGCCGTTCGGCGTCCTTTCCAGCGAGCTCGAATAGGTATTCACGTTCGTCGTCGTCCAGATGCAACACTCGCGCCAGGACGTCGAGCACCGGCGCGGACGCCTGCCTGCGGCCCTGTTCGATGCGGGTGTAGTAGTCGGGACTGATCGAGGCCAGAAGCGCGACCTCCTCGCGGCGCAGCCCCTTGACCCGTCGTTTGGCGCCGGTCTCGGGCAGCCCGACCGTCCGGGGGCTCACCTCGGACCGCCGGGCCTTGAGGAACTCCCCCAGTTCATTGGCGTGGTCGTCACTGCTCATGACGCCATTGTCGCAAGAGGTGCAACTCGGGAGCCTGGGCCAATTGTGTCCCTGGACAGTGATGTGCGGGGCTGGAACCGTCCCATTGTAGGAGCACGCGACGCGTGTGAGTCTCGAATACGAGGCCGAATGAAATACCCCGGCCGAAGAGAAGCCGAAAGAAAGATCCCGAAGATGAAGACGAACGTCACCTTCCCGAGCGCCGGGCTCGCGCTGGCCGGTCTCCTGTTCACCCCGGACGACCACACCGGCGCCCCGCTTCCCGCCGTCGTCGTGTCCCACCCCGGCGGCGGCGTGAAGGAACAGACCGCGTCGATCTACGCCGAGCGTCTGGCCCGCGAGGGTTACGCCACCCTGGTGTTCGACGCCGCCTACCAGGGTGACAGCGAGGGCTTGCCTCGTGGCCTGGAGAACCCCTTCCAGCGCGCCGAGGACGTCCGGGCCGCGGTCACCTACCTGACCACCCGTGACGACATCGACCCGGCCAGGATCGGCGCGCTGGGCATCTGCGCGTCCGGTGGCTACGTCCCGTTCGCCGCGCAGACCGACCACCGGATCAAGGCGGTCGCCACGGTCAGCGCCGTGGACATCCGGAGCCTGCTGGTCGAAGGCCTCGGCCGCACTCAGGGTCCCGAGGTCCTGCAGGCAATGCTGGACCAGGCGGGCGCGCTGCGCACCGCCGAGGCGCGGGGCGAGGCTCCGGCTCTGCAGAACTGGGCGCCGGAGAGCCCGGAAGGGTTGGAGGAAGCTCCGACCCTGTACCGCGAGGCTCAGGACTACTACCGCACCCCGCGCGGCGGGCACACCAACTCCACCAACGAGTGGCCGCTGCGCAGCATCGACCAGATCGCCCAGTACGACTCCTACGCGATGATCAAGCTGATCGCGCCCCGGCCGCTGCTGATGATCATCGGCTCCGACGCCGACACCGGCTACTTCAGCCGCGAGGCCATCGAAAAGGCCGACGAGCCCAAGGAACTGTTCGTCATCGACGGCGCCACCCACGTCGCCCTCTACGACCAGGACGAGCACGTCACCCCCGCGGTCACCAAGCTCACCGGCTTCTTCGGCGAGCACCTGACCGCCTGAACGAGAGGAAATCCCATGGAATCCGTGACCTTCAAGAACCGCACCTGGGACGTCGCCGCCGACGTCCGCTTCCCGGAGGGCTTCGACCCTGCCAAGAAGTACCCGGCGATCATCTGCGCCCACCCGATCAGCAGCTGCAAGGAGCAGACGTCCGGCAGCATCTACGCCGAGCGACTGACCGAACTGGGCTACGTGACGCTGGCGTTCGACGCCTCACACCAGGGTGCGAGCGGTGGCGAGCCACGCTACCTCGAAGACCCCGCCACCCGCGTCGAGGACTTCCGCTGCGCCATCGACTACCTCGTGACGCAGGACTACGTCGACGAGGACCGCATCGGCCTGGTCGGGATCTGCGGTGGCGGTGGCTACGCCGCGAACGCCACGATGACCGACCACCGGATCAAGGCGCTGGGCACCGTCGTCGCCGCGAACTACGGACGGCTCCTGCGCGAAGGCGACATGAGCGCCAACGCCGCGGTCGCGACGCTCGAGGCGATCGGCAAGCAGCGCACCGCCGAGGCCCGCGGCGCGGAGCCGCACATCACCACCTACATCCCCACCTCGGTCGAGGAGCGGGAAAAGGCCGGAATCACCGACATCGACATCGTCAACGCCGTCGAGTACTACACCACCCCCAGGGGCCAGAGCGCCGGATCTCCCAACAAGCTGCGCTTCTCCGGTCTCGAAGCGGCGGTCGGCTTCGACGCCTTCCACCTGGCCGAGGTGTTGCTGACGCAGCCGTTGCAGGTCATCGTCGGCGACGTGCCGGGCGGCTTCGGGTCCTACCGGGACGGTTTCGAACTGTTCGACCGGGCCCGCTCGGAGAAGAAGGACATCTTCGTCGTCCAGGGTGCGAGCCACTACGACCTGTACGACCAGCCGAAGTATGTCGACCAGGCTTTGGCAAAGCTGGGCGCCTTCTTCGAGGAAAACCTCTGAGCAGACAGTGCGGGAGGGGCGGCTGCCGAAGCGGTCGCCCCTTCGGTCGCTGTCAGCGGGAAAGTGCGGCCATGAGCGGACCAGGGTCCGGGTGCTGCGACGTGCCTTGCAGGATGACGGAGGTGGCACCGGCGGCGGCCAGCTCGTCGATCAGAGCACGAGCACGATCGCCGAGGGCGGGGACGTCCGGCTCGATCTCCGCGAAAACGATGACCTGCGGTGCTGGTCGGCCCGCGGCCTGCGCGGCCTCGGCGGCACGGGTGGCCTCGGAAGCGACGTAGTCCGGGGTGGCCAGCAGGGAGTCGAGGAGCACGCCGTCGCCCACCTCGCCGGCCAGCGCGATGGTCTTCGGCCCCCGCCCGCCGATGATCAGGGGCGGGACCTGCACCGGCGGCCAGTCCAGTGCCACCGCGTCGAGGTTCACATAGCGTCCGGTCACGCTGACGGTCTCGCCGTGCAGCAGCCGCCGGACGGCGTCGGCGTGCTCGCGCAGCAACGTCATCGGCGACGCGACCCGGGCGCCGACCTGCGCCATCCAGTCGAGCACCCCGTGCCCGACTGTCGGGACGAACCGGCCGGGGAACATCCGCGCCAGCGTCGCGATCTCCATGGCGGCGACAGCCGGGTTGCGCAGCGGCACCGGCATCAGGCCGATCCCGACGGTGAGCCGCTCGCTCCACGCCAGCGCGGCCGCCGCACTGGTGAGACCACCTTCGAGAAAGCAGTCCTCCCATAGCCACAACTCGTCGATACCGGCCTTATCGGCCGCGATGACGGTCTCCCTCAGCTCCTCTGGCGGCGATTGCGGACGGAACACCACACCAACACGAACCTGAGCCATGGTCTCTACGCTAGTCCCGTCCAAGATCGCCGGCCCGGCGCACGTCTAATCGACGAAGATGTCCTTGTGCGCGTTGGCATCGCCGTATCGGCTCAGGTCCGTGACGCCGGTCTCGCGCAGGACGTCGGCATCGATGAACGCGCGGCCGTTCTTGCGCTCGTGCGGCAGGTCGAGAAGGGCGAGGGCGGCATCGGCCATGATCTCGGGTGATCGGGCGTGGTCGGCACCGCCCACCACGTTGCGGACGGCGGCGGTGTCGATCAGGGTCTCCGGCCACAGGCAGGACGCCGACACCCCGTCAGCGGCGAACTCCGCGGCCCAGCCCAGGGTCAGCAAGGTCATGCCGTACTTCGAGGTCGTGTAGGCCGGATGGATCCCCAGCCAGCGCGGCGCGAGGTTCAACGGCGGCGAGAGCGTGATGATCGAGCCTCGGGACTCACGCAAATAGGGCAGGGCGGCCGTGGTGAGCAGCCAGGTGCCGCGGATGTTGACCTCGTGCATCAACGTGAACTTCTTCGCCGGAGTCTCCAGGGTGCCCGCGGTGTGGATCGCGCTGGCGTTGTTGACGACGACGTCGACGCCACCGAACTCCGCCACGGCGGTCGCGATCAGCTTGGCGGTGTCCTCTTCGGATCGGACGTCGCCGACCACCCCCACCGCGCGGCCGCCGGCCCGCCGGATCGCCTCGATGGCGGTGTGGATCGTGCCGGGCAGATTCGGTTGGGGCACATCGGTCTTGGCAAGGAGCGCCACGTTACCGCCGCGGCGCGCGAAGGCCAAGGCGGTGGCCAGGCCGATCCCGCGGCTTCCGCCGGACATCACCAGGGTGCGGCTCACGGATTCGTCCTCTTCCGGTCGATCTGCTCGCGGAGAAGCCCTTTGACGAGCTTGCCCACGGAGTTCCTGGGGAGTTCGGTCCTGACGTGGATCTCGGCGGGCGTCTTGTACCGCGCGAGCGAACGGGAGCAGTGCTCGGCGAGTTCTTCCGCGGTCACGGTCAATCCGGGTTTGGTCGCGACGAAGGCGACCGGGACCTCGCCGTAGACGTCGTCCGGCCTTCCGACGACAGCGGCTTCGAGAACGGCCGGGTGGCCGTAGAGGCGCTCCTCGATCTCCTTGGGATAGATGTTCTCGCCACCACGGATGATCATGTCCTTGATCCGGTCGACGAGGATCAAGTAGCCCTCGTCGTCGAGGATCCCGACGTCGCCGGTGTGCAACCAGCCGTCGCGTACCACTCTCGCCGTCTCCTCGGGCCTGCCGAGGTAGCCGCGCATCACGTTCGCTCCCCGGATGACGACTTCGCCGCGCTGTCCCGGCGGGAGCCGTTCCCCGTCGGGGGAAACGACGGCGACTTCCTGACCGGGCAGGGTGATCCCGACCGTTCCGGCCTTGCGGGGCCCGTCGACCGGATTGATGGTCGAGGCCACGCTGCCTTCCGAGAGCCCGTATCCCTCCACGACCGGGACCTTGAACCTGTCCTCGAACCGGGTGATGAGCTCGGCGGGCATCGGCGCGGCGCCGCAGATGACGAACCGCAGCGAAGACGTGTCCACCTCGCGTTCGGTCTTGGCGTCCAGGAGCGCGTACATCGTCGGCACCGCCGAGAAGTAGGTCGGCCGGTGGGTTTCGACCTGGTCCCAGAAGTCCGCCGGGGAGAAGCGCGGCGCGATGACCACGTTCCCTCCCGCGCGCAGTGCCGAAAGGACACTGGCGACCAGTCCGTTGACGTGGAACAGCGGAAGCACGAGGAGACTGGTGTCGGCGGCGGTGAGGCCGAAATGCTCGATGAGGGACGTACTCATCGCGTCGAGGTTCGCGTGATCCAGGAGCACGCCCTTGGGTTTGCCGGTCGTACCGCTGGTGTAGATGATCAACGCGAAGTCGGACCGATCCGCGACCGGGGCCACGTCGGGAACATCGCCCGCCGCGTGGACGGAGCGCGCCTCGATCCACGCGATCCCGGTCGACTCCGCCAACGCGCCGGCGCGCTCGTCGCCCACGAGGACGGCGGCCGTCGAGTCCTGCAGTTGGTAGCGCACCTCGTCGTCGGTGAGCGCCGGGTTGACCGGTGTCAGTGCGGCCCCTCGGCACCACGCGGCGAACATCGTCGTCGCGATCTCCGAGCAGTTCGGCAGCATGACCGCCACGGTGTCGCCGGCGGCGACGCCCATCGTCTCGAACCGGTGCGCAAGGCGGCGGACAGAATCGGCGAAGGCCGTGTTGTCGAGGGTGTCTGCCTGGTCAGCGATGCACGGGCCGTGCGGATCGAGCTCCTCACGGAGGAACGGAATCCGTGCTGGTTCGCTGGGAATGTCCATGGAACGACGCTAAATCCCGCTCGCGGAAACGACACTGGCCCGCGTGGACAAGACCCGGCCTGCTCCTTCGTCCCCGAAGACCAGTGGCGGCCGTCACAGGAAGTGGGAGACTGCACACGTGGTAGACGACGAGCTCCGCAAGCAGGTGGAGACGGTGGCCGCGGCGCTCAACGACAACACCGCGACCCTCACAGCCGGTCTGCGAGACCTCTTGTCCACCCGGATCGAGGAGCTCGCCGGCGACGCCGCGATCCTGGACCTGCTGGGATCGAGCATCGAGGGAAACCTCGAGAACATCCTGCACGCGTTGCGGCACTCGATCAGCGTCGAGAACCTCGAGCCGCCGTCCGCCGCCTTCGAGTACGCGCGACGGCTGGCCCAGCGCGGCGTCCCGGTCAGTGCACTGGTGCGGGCCTACCGGCTGGCGCAGCAGAACCTTCTCGAATCCGCCTTCCGCGAATGCCGGGACCGGCACGCCGACCCGCTGATGCAGGCGGCCAGCTACCAGCGCTTCGTGACCGTCACCTTCGACTACATCGATTGGATCTCGCAGCGCATCGTCACCGTCTACGAGAGTGAACGCGAGCGCTGGCTGACCGAGCGCAACACCGCCCGCGTGGGCCGGGTCGAGGACCTGATCAGCGGCTTGACCAGCGATATCGACGCGGTCGAGGCGGTGATCGGCTACCGGCTGCGGGTCCCCCACCTCGGCGTGGTCCTGTGGGTGCACGAGACGGGCGCGCAGCAGGATCAGCTGTCCCGGTTCACCCGTACGGTGACGACGATGGCGGAGAAGCTCGGCTCCGGACGGAGCCCGCTGGTCATCCCGCGAGACCGGGCCAGCGCGTGGGCTTGGATCCCGGTCGCCGACGGCTTCACACCCGACATCGCCACCGTGCGGCCCCTGCTCGACGACGCCGCCGGACCGCCGCTTCCCCAGGTCGCGCTCGGCGCGGTGCACTCCGGGCTCGACGGCTTCCGCCGGACACATCTGGAGGCGATCCAGGCGCAGCGGGTCGCCATGGTCCGCGACGATCCGACCCATCCGGTGACCGGGTTCCACGAGCCCGGCCTCAATGTGGCCGCGCTCTTTGCGCTCGATCTCGACGTGACACGACGGTGGGTGCACGAGATCCTGGGCGATCTCGCCCGCATCGACGAGCAGTACGAACGCTTGCGCGAGACGTTGCTGATCTTCTTCCGCCACGACAGCAGTTACACCGCGACGGCGGAGGCGATGCTCATGCACAAGAACTCGGTGAAGTACCGGATCGCCGGCGCCGAAAAGGTACTCGGACGGGCGATCCGGGACGACCGTCAGGCGATCGAGCTCGCCGTCACGGCCTGCCACTGGCTGGGCCGGACCATGCTGATCAGCTGAGCCCGGCGAGAGCCGTCTTGGCCGCGTTGTACCCGCACATCCCGTGCGCACCCGCGCCCGGCGGTGTGGCCGCCGAGCACAGGTAGACACCGGGCACGCCGACCGCGTACGGATTGAGCGTGACCCGAGGCCGGAACACCAGCTGCAGCGGGGAATTCGCCCCGGTCACGACGTCGCCGCCGATGTAGTTCGGGTTGTGCTCCTCCATCTGGACGGCGGAGCGGACATGGCGGGCGAGGACGCGATCCTTGAACCCCGGGGCGAACCGCTCGATCTGCCGCTCGATCGCCGCGGTCGCGTCGCCCGTGTACCCGGCGGGCACGTGCGCGTAGGCGTAGAGCGGGTTCTTACCGTCTTTCGACCTGCTGGGATCGGCGAGATACTGCTGACCCACCAGCACGAAGGGCCGCTCGGGCATACCGCCCCGGGCGACCTCCCGCTCCGCGGCGGCGATCTCCTCGACAGACCCTCCGATGTGGACGGTCCCGGCCCGGCGGGAGTTCTCGTGTTTCCAGGGCACCTCGCCGTCCATGGCGAACTCGACCTTGAAGACCCCGGGTCCGTGCCGATAGCGGCTCAGGGCACGACGGACCCGGCTCGGCATCCGTTCGCCCACGATCGACACCGCTGCCGACGGCGCGACGTCGAGCATCACCACGTCCGGCTCGCCGAGTTCGGCGAGGGTCCGCACTGTCGTGCCGGTGAGAACCTTGCCGCCATGGCTTTCCAGGGCGGCGACCATCGCGGCGCTGATCGCCGCGGACCCGCCTTCGGCGACCGGCCACCCGTAGGCGTGGGCGGCGGTCCCTAGGGCGACCCCGATCGCGGAGGACATCGGCGAGGACAACGGCCGCATCGCGTGGGCGGCGACCCCGGCGTAGAGAGCGCGTGCCTCCGGCGTGGACCAGCGGGACGCGAGCACCGACGCGGGCAGGCTCGACAGGAGCCCGAACCGCGCGAGTGCCAGTGGATGAGCGGGCACGTGCAGCATCGGGCGGAGGAAGTCCTCGGTGATCCGTTCGAAGTTCTCCGTGAGCGGCCCGAACACGTGCCGCCAGCGGCGAGCGTCGTCACCCAGCCCGGCCGCGGTGTCGCCGACCGAGCGGAGCGCTGCCGCTCCACGGCCGCCGTCGAGCGGGTGGGAGTACTGCACCTCCGGCCACAGCCAGCGCAGACCGTGGCTGTGCAGGTCGGCCTCGCGCGAGAACGGCGTGTCGACCGCGAGCGGGTGGAAACCCGAGCACTCGTCGTGGATCAATCCCGGCAGGGTGAGTTCGCTGCTGCGGGTGCCTCCCCCGGCGACGTGCGCGGCCTCGATCACCGTCACCTGCAGACCGGCCTTGGCCAGTGTGACCGCGGCGGCGAGGCCGTTGGGCCCGCTGCCGACGACGACTGCCGTGGTCATCGCTGAACCTCCTCGCGATCGGTCGCCGGCTTCGGGTACCGCACGCGTTCGTAACCCCGCATGCGCCATTGCACGTCGACCGCGATGGGCCCGTTCGGCAGCCAGGGCTGCTCGGCGACGGCGTCCTCGGCACGGTAGACGCCGCGCTCGACGACGCCCAGAGCGGCATCGATCACCTGGTAGCGGAGGTGGTTCCGGTGCACCGGCTGCGACTCGATCCACACCACCACGAACTCCCCCGGCCGGAACCCGCAGCGGCGCTGCAGGGACTCGATGAACCGGGCGTCGTGCATGTGGCCGTCGCCGAAGTTGAACCCGATGATGCAGTTCGTGCTGAACTCCGCTTCCCGCAGGGTGTAGTGATCGATGTCGGCGCCGAGCTGGTTGATCATGATCGAGTTGAGCGCTCGGCCTTGGCTGTGCATGGCCCGCCAGCCCAGCAGCTGGTGCATCACGACTTCGGCCGCTTCGGGACCGTAAAGGGCGGAGAGCTGCTTGACGGTCATCTCGGAGGGCTTCACCAGATGCTGGTCGAGACGATCCTCGGCGCCGGGAGCGAACGCCCACATCGCCGATGCCCAGTTTCCGGCGTACTGCCGCATCGAAGGCAGGAACGACACCAGATCGGGCCGGAGATTGCCCAAGACCGGGAAGAACAGGACGCCCACCACGGTCAGCGCGAGCAGGGCCGCGTCCATGTCACCGAGGCCGTAGCCTGCCCAGTTCGGGTGGCCGAGAAAGAGGAAGACCGCGGCGAAGGCGAACAGGATGTTCCATTCGAGCGGCACCGCGAGCGGGAACGTCGAGGTGATGAACAGGTGGAAGCACACCATCACCCCGGCGGCGAGCAGGGCCACGGTGGCGTTGACGGTGAACAACAGCACCAGCGGCGTCACGATTTCGACGAAAGTGCCGCCGACGTGCGCGAGCAGCGAACCTCGGTACGACGGGCGCAGATCACGGGGAAAGTCCTTGTAGTGCATACGTTTGACCGCCTTGGACGGGAGCCACGGCGTGTTGCTGACCATCGGCGGGACCACCATCGAGAAATGCTTGCCGAACTTGGAAAAACCGGCGCCGAACCACACGGCCACGATCAGCACCTTGAGCGCGACGATCATGTCCACGACCGGGAAGGCCGCGAAGAAGATGATCGCGGGCAGGTACTGCTCGCCACGGGCCTGCAGGAAGAAGACCTTGTCGCGCAGTCCCAACGTCACCATGAGCACGGCGAGCACGGCCGCGACCGCGGGCATCACCCGGCCCGCGTCGAAGCCGACCCGTGTGAGGTCCGCGTCCGCAGTGCCGGGAAGCAGGAGCCCGGCGAGCAGGACGGCGATGACCGCGGCGTAAAGCAGGACATCCACGCCCGTGCGGCGGTCACCACCGGTCAGGGGGACGCGCTTCCACGGTGCCTGCCGGATCGTGTCGACCTTCAGGTAGGTGCGCCAACCGCAAGTGAACGGCTTGAAGTGGCCGGCGAGCGGCCCCCAGGAACCGCCTGCGCCGAGGGCCTCGAGGAACACCGTCCAGAGAATCAGCTTCTGATAGAAGATCGGCTCGGTCCACCAGGACGAGAACTCCAGGGGATTGAGCCCCGACGTGAGCGCGGAGATCAGCAGCCCACCGACGACGTAGACCACGAGAAGCTTCGCGAGGTAGATGACGTGGGTCATCTTCGGCGTTCCGAAGCCGTACTCGACCCAGTGCCGGGACAACACTTTGATCCGTTCGAGATAGGGCAGCTCGAACAACCTGGCAGGGTCAACAGGCGGGAAGTCCCCGGTCTTGAATCCCATGATTCGACTCCTCGGGCCACACGGCGGTGATTGCCGACCGAACGTAGGTCCGGGAGTGAGGTCGAGGTCACAGCTCGATCGACCAAAGATCCCGGAGGCGTTCGTCCCAAGGCGACAAAGACCGAGGCGCGCTTGGTCGCCGCGCACAAACCCGGGGTTCGCCTTCAGTACTCGAAGAGCCTGACAAGGGTGTGCGACACCGACTCGGCGAAGTCGTCCACGCCGAGGCGGTCCGCCGGGTCGAACCATTCGCCGATGAGCGCGAGCCCTCCCAGCGCCAGGTTCAGGGTCCTGTGCAGTTCGTCGGCCTTCCGCCGGTCCGTGGCCAGCTCATCCACCACGCTACGGAAGATCAGGGTCTGCTCACGACGGAGTTCGTCACGACGGGCCTCCAAGGCCGCGACCGGGACCCTCACTTTGAGGAACAGCGGGATGAACTCGGGGTACTCGCGAAGAGTGATCGCGGCTTCCTCTCGGAACATCAGCCGCAGCCTCTCCCGTGGCGGGTGCGCCGACTCCGCGATCCCGGCGAGCCGGGGGAACACCTCCGCGGCCGCGTGCTCCATGCACCTGAGGAACAGCTCTTCCTTCGACGAGAAGTAGTGGTAAAGGCTGGGACCGCGCAGGTCCAAAGCCGCGCCGATGTCTTCGAAGTTCGTCGCCTCGTAGCCGCGCTCGGCGAAGAGCCGGGCAGCGGTGTGCTCGATGAGCCGGATCCGCTCGGCTCGTTTCCGCATCGCCCGCGTCTCGACCACCACGACCTCCTCACTTGCCCAAGCTAAGTGCACAATATATTATCTATTCGCCCGTAGGGAATCTAGCGACCAGGAGAATCGTGGAAGCGGCAGGCGTACAGGTACCGCACACCGACGACGTCTTCGTCGGTGGCGAATGGCGTCCGGCGACAGGAGACGTGCACACCATCGTCTCCCCTTCGGACGCGAAACCGGTCGGAACGGCTCGGCAGGCGTCCGAAACGGACGCGACCGCCGCGGTGGATGCCGCCGTCTCCGCCCGCGACGCGTGGGCCGCCACTCCCCTGGCCGATCGGGTCGCGCTGTGCACCCGCTGGCTGGAGTCGGTGGACCGGCGTGCGGCCGATCTGGACGTGGTGTGGGCCGTCGAGGCGGGAATGCCGGTGCGGCACGGCAGGGCACTGCACCGGTTCGGCACCGTCGCCGCGTGGCGGTCGGCGCTCGACGGCGCCGAGGAGATGCTGCGGGAGCGGCGCCGATCCTCGGAACTCGGTGACGTCCTGCTGCGCCGGGAACCTGCCGGCGTGGTGGCGGCGATGCTCCCCTACAACGGTCCGGTCGTGACGGTGGCGTCGAAGGTCGTCCCGGCGTTGCTCGCTGGATGCCCTCTGGTCGTCAAGGCGGCACCGGAATCCTCACTGACGATGGCGTTGGTGGCAGACTGCGCCCGGCAGGCCGGTTTCCCCGCCGGAGTGGTGAACTTCGTGTCGGGACCGGTCGTCGTCGGGCAGGCACTGACCCGGGATTCCCGGGTGGATCTGGTGTCGCTGACCGGCGGCCACGCGGCGGCGCAGGACGTCCTCGCGGCGACGCACGGCCGGTACGCGCGCACTCAACTGGAGCTCGGCGGAAAATCGCCTGCGGTGATTTTGGACGACGCGCCGCTCGACAAAGTGTTGCGGGCGTTGGTTCCCGGCGCCACCAACGGTGCGGGGCAGGTGTGTGCGCTGTTGTCGCGGATCCTCGTTTCGGAGCGGCGGCACGACGAGGTCGTCGACCGGTTGAAGACAACCTGGGAACGTCTGGTGATCGGCGATCCGCTGGACCCTGCGACGCACATCGGCCCCATGATCAACGAGGCCGCCCTGCGTCGCACCGAAGGTTTTGTCGCCAGGGCACGCGATGACGGCGCACGGCTGGTCACCGGCGGAGAACGACCGGCGGGTCTGGAGAACGGCTGGTTTCACCGGCCGACGCTCTTCACCGACGTCGCCGAGGACGCCGAACTGATTCGCCGTGAGGTGTTCGGGCCGGTGACCGCGGTGCAGGTGTATCGCGACGTCGACGACGCCGTCCGGCTGGCCAACGCCACCGACTTCGGGTTGTCGGGTGCCGTCTACACCGCCGATGTCGAGGCGGGGCTGGAGGTGGCAGGCCGGATCCGCGCCGGTGCGGTGGCGGTCAACTCGTTCGGCCCGGCGATGAGCGCCCCCTTCGGCGGGATCGGGGCGTCGGGCTGGGGCCGCGAGTCCGGGCCGGAAGGGATTCTCGGTTTCACCGAACTCAAGCAGATCCTCGTCGGTGCCGCATGAACGCCGGACCACTGGCGGGACTGAAAGTCGTCGAACTCGCCGGGATCGGGCCAGGGCCCTGGTGCGGCATGCTGCTCAGCGACCTCGGCGCCGAAGTGCTGCGAGTGGACCGGCCGAGCGCCGTCGGCACCATGCGCACCGACCTCGGTGCCGCCAACGGCAGACAGCCCGCTTTCGTGAACGACCGGGGACGGCGCTCGATCGCGGTCGACCTGAAACATCCGCGTGGCGCCGAAGTAGTACTGCGGCTGGTCGAACAGGCCGACGTCCTCATCGAAGGCAACCGGCCGGGGGTCGCCGAACGGCTCGGTGTAGGGCCCGAAGACTGCTTCGCACGCAACCCCGGCCTGGTTTACGGAAGGGCGACGGGCTGGGGCCAGGACGGCCCGCTGAGCCAGACCGCCGGACACGACCTCAACTACCTCGCAACGTCCGGCCTGCTCGCGGCGATGGGCCCCGCCGGCGGGGCTCCGGCGATCCCGCTCAACCTGCTCGGCGATTACGCCGGTGGTGGCCTGATGCTCGCCATGGGACTGGTGGCGGCCCTGTGGGAAGCCCGGAACGGCGGCCCCGGCCAGGTCGTCGACGCGTCGATGCTCGACGGCATCGCCCTGCTCGGCGGCGTCTTCTACGGACAACGCCAAGCCGGGATGCTCGGTCTCGAACGAGGCGGCAACACCCTCGACGGCGGCGCGCCCTTCTACACCGTCTACGAGACCTCCGACGGCGGCTGGATGGCCGTCGCCGCGATCGAAGCGAAGTTCTTCGGCGAACTGCTCGACGTCCTCGAACTGTCACCGGAACTCGCCGCGGTCCAGTGGAACCGAGCCGAGTGGCCGTCGCTGCACGCGAAGATCGCCGACGCCTTCCGCACTCGCCCGCGGAGCGAGTGGGAGAGCCGGTTCGACGGGCGGGAAGCATGCACGACACCCGTCCTCGACCTCGACGAGGCACTGCACCACGAACACGCCACGGCGAGGGCGAGTTTCGTGCCCGTCGACGGCGTGCTGCAGCCCGCGCCCGCGCCGCGTTTCAGCCGGACTCCCGGCGCCATCCAAGGCCCCGCGGTCCCTGCCGGGGCCGACACGGACACCGCGCTGCACGACTGGGGCCTCTCCGAGGACGAAGTAACCGCGTTGCGAACGTCCGGAGCGATCGTCTAGGCCGACACGAAACACGGGAGTCATCAATGAGGATGAGCCTCAACTACGTCACCGATGCGATCGCCGGACAGATGCCGGTCGTGGACCCCAGCCGTCCGGCCGTCGTCCTGGGCGGTGAGCCCGCCGTGTCCTGGACGGAGCTTCGTGCCCGGGAACTGCGCTACGCGCGTGCCCTGCAGCGAGCGGGCATCCGGAAAGGCGACCGGGTCGCAATCCTGCTGCGCAACTGCGTCGACTACATCGCGCTCTACCTGGCCGTCGGCCGGGTAGGCGGCATCGCCGTTCGCCTCAACTGGCGATTGACCGCGCCGGAACTCCAGTTCGCCCTCAGCGACTCGGGAGCGAGCCTGCTGCTGTTCGACGCCGAGTTCGCGGAGACCATCGAAGGCATCCGTGACGACATCGCGGTCACGACCTACGTCTCTCGCTCCTCCACCGACGTCTCCCCGGATTGGGCCACTCCCCTGCCGGTGTTCGCCGCCCAGGAATCCGACGCCACGGGCTTCCCCGACGTGAGCGCCGACGACCCGGTGTCGCTGATGTACTCCTCCGGCACGACCGGACGGCCGAAAGGCGTACTGTTCTCGCACGGCAACGCGTTCTGGATCGGCGCCATCCAGGCGCAGCGGTGGCGGATCGACGAACACACCGTCGCTCAGACCAGCGGACCGCTCTTCCACGCCGGCGGCTTCGAAGTCCTGCTTCTGCCCGCCCTGCTCGCGCACGGCACGGCGGTCACTTTCCCGTCCGGCAACTTCTCCTGCGAACGCTTCCTCGAAGTCGCCCGCCACAACGGCACGACGTCCATGCTGCTCTACCCGTTCATGCTCGCCGACCTGCTGCACAAGGACGCTGTCGAAACCCTCGTCCCCACCACGCTGCGCCGGATCGTCACCGGCGGCGACGTCGTCATGCCGTGGATCTACGACGAGATGGAACGACGCCTGCCCGGAGTCGAATTGGTGCAGTCCTACAGCCTCACCGAAGGCGGTGCCGTCAGCACCAGCCTGGAATTCGCGGTGGCACGAGGTCGCGAAAGCAGCATCGGCCGCCCGCAGGCCATGACCGAAGTGAAGGTGATCCGGCCGGACGGCACACCCACCGACGCCGGAGAAGTCGGCGAGATCTGCGTCCGCAGCGGCGGGGTGAGCATCGGCTACTGGAACCTCCCCGACGCCACCAAGGCGACCTTCGTCGACGGATGGTGTCACTCCGGCGATCTGGGCCGTGTCGACGAAGATGGCTTCCTGACGATCGCCGGGCGAGTCAAGGACATGTACCGCAGTGGCGGCGAAAACGTGTACCCGGCCGAAGTCGAAATGGTCCTCACCGGACACGAAGACGTCGCCGACGCCGCGGTGATCGGCGTGCCCGACGACAAGTACGTCGAAACCGGCGCCGCGATCATCGTGCCCGCCGAAGGCCACACGGTCGACACCGATCAAGTGCGCCGGTGGCTGACGGAACGCCTCGCCAAATACAAGGTGCCCCAACACTTCCACTTCGTGGGCGACCTACCGCGCAATGCCAGCGGCAAGGTCCTCAAGAGCGTTCTGCGCAAAACCTATGGAGGCGAACGAAATGACTGAAGCCGCGCTGCTCGAAAGGGCGGGCTCCGCGCTCCGGATCACCGAGATCACACTGGCCGATCCGCGTCCTGGCGAGGTCGTCGTCGAAGTGCGCGCCACCGGCGTGTGCCAGTCCGATGTCGGCGTCTTCACCGGGAAACTCCCCGCGCCGGTACCGCTGGTTCTCGGGCACGAGGGCGCCGGCGTGGTCGTCGAAGTCGGGGACGACGTCGAGGACCTGCAACCCGGTGACCACGTGGTGTTGTCCTGGCTGGCCAGCTGCGGCAGCTGTTTCTACTGCCAGCGAGCCGAGCAGCACCTGTGCGGCCGCCCGCGGACCATGCTCGGGGCGCACACCATGTCCGATGGAAGCACCCGGATGAGCCTGGACGGCGCCCCCGTCCGCCAGTTCTGCGGACTGGGTAGCTTCTCGCAGCGGACCGTCGTTCCCGCCGGAGCGGCGATCAAGATCCCCGACGACATCCCGATCGCCTCCGCCGCCCTGCTCGGCTGCGGTGTCCTCACCGGATTCGGTGCCGCCGTGCACACCGGCGACGTGCGCGTGGGCGACACCGTCGCCGTCGTCGGCTGTGGCGGCGTCGGACTCAACGCCGTGCAAGGCGCCCGGATCGCCGGAGCCACCACCATCATCGCGATCGACGTGCACGACGACCGCCTGGCGTTGGCCTCCGAACTCGGCGCCACCCACACCCTGACCGCGAGCCCCGACGTCGTCAAGCAGGTGCAAGCACTCACCGGCCGCCGAGGCGCGGACGTCGTGATCGAGGTGGCCGGACGACAGGAAACCGTGCAGCAGGCGATCGCCATGGCACGCCGTGGCGGCACGACGGTCCTCGTCGGCGCCGCCCCGGGCGTCGGCATCGACGAGGTCTTCGGCAACGTCGTCATGGCAGGCAAGACGGTGAAGGGCTGCCTGTACGGGTCGGCCCACATCAGGCGCGACATCCCGCGCCTGGTCGAGCTGTACCGGAGCGGCACCCTGCACCTCGACCAGCTGGTCACCGAGACCTTCCCCTTCAGCGACATCGCCAAAGCCGTCGACTACTGCGCCGCGGAACAAGGCGCCCGCGCCGTCGTCCTCGCCTGACCCTCGCCCGAAGGAGACCTCCATGTCCGGCACCATCAAGCACCTCTGGGCGCTCGACGCCCCCACCATCGCCACTGACTGCGGCCTGTTCCAACTCGGTACCGGCGGCACTCAACTCGCCGTGCCGATTCCGACGTTCCTGATCGAGCACGACCTCGGCCTGCTCATGTTCGACTCCGGACTCGACAGCAACGCCGCCGGCGACCCAGCCCGGGCGTACGGCCCCCTCGCCGAAGCCTTCGACATCCGATTCCCCGAGGACCACCGGCTCGACACTCAGCTGGAGTCGATCGGCTTCACCTCCACGGACGTGCGGCAGATCGTCATCTCGCACCTCCACTTCGACCACACCGGCGGCCTCGACCTGTTCCCCGGCGCACAAGGCTTCATCGGCGCCGACGAACTGCGCTACGCCCGCACCCCACGCGCACTCGACGCCGCCATGTTCCGAGAACACGACCTCGACGCGGCGAGCCGGATCGACTGGCTCGAAGTCCCCCGCGGCTACGACCACGACGTCTTCGGCGACGGCAGCGTGACGATCCTGTCCCTGCCCGGACACACCCTCGGCACACTCGGACTCCAGGTGCGGTTGCCCAACGGCAAGCAGATCGTCCTCAGCAGCGACGCCGCCCACCTGCGCAGCAACATCGACCAGACCACTGGCATGCCGCTGGACGTCTCCAACCCCGACAAGGAGAACGGGCTGCGCAAGCTGAAACTGCTCGCCAGCCGACCGGACACCACGGTCTGGGTCAACCACGACCCTGATGACTGGAAACTCAACCGACCCAACGGACGCCAGGTCGCCTGACTCCAGCGCCTCTGCAGGACGCTCAGGCGTTCGGCTTGAGCACTTCGAATGTCCCACCCACGGTTGCCCCGCCCAGCGTCGCCGCGAGACCGTGGTCTCGCCCCGCCTTTGGCATCTGCCACGAGCAGGGCGGGCCAGTAACAGTCGGTGACAAGATCCCGACCTTCATCTCATGCCACCGCGACCACGATTTATGCACATGGTCGGCGCTTCTCGCGATGAAGCGCAGCTTGCCGTGCGCTTGTACAACGACTCGTCGGAGCTTCGGTCCTTCGAGGGCTTCGTAGTCCACATGCACCTTGCCTGGCTTTACCTCCTGCACGCCGAACTCACTCGGGACAGCATCGACTTCCGGTACTGGCGCACTCGGGGACGAGCACGGCGGCTGGAACGGATCGACGGTGAACCGAAGCGCTGGGACCTGGCCACCTGTGTGCGGCACCGCTGGCCCGACAAGGCCGCCCCGGCGCGGGCGAACCTCGAATTCTTCGTTGCGCTGCGCAACAAGATCGAACACCGGTACGCCCGCGAGCAGCAAGCACTCGCCGTCGCCGTGAGCGGCCAGAGCCAGGCACTCCTGCTCAACTACGAGCAGGAACTCACTGACCAATTCGGAACCGGATCGTCCCTCGCCACCCGCCTGCGGTTCCCGGTCTTCGTCGGAAGCTTCACCGACGAGGGCGAACGCACCCTGCGACGGCTGCGCTCACAGCTACCCGTACCGCTGCGAACCTTCATCGCCGACTACGACGCCGGCCTCGACGCATCCGTCGCCCGAGACCCGCGATACGACTTCCGGTTACGAGTACTCCAGGAACTCGCGCCCAAGGACCCGGACGCGCTCGCGATCCAGTTCACCCGCTATGACGACCTGACCGACGAACAGCGGGCCGCTGTCGAGGCGATCGGCAGAAAAGGCTACGTCGTCGTCCGCGAACAGAAACGACCCGTCGTCGGACACGGGTTGCTCCGGCCAGCACAGGCAGCGCAAGCGGTTCAAGACCGGATCCCATTCGTGTTCAACACCAACCACTTCACAACCGCCTGGAAAAAGATCGGTGTGCGGCCGAAGGTCGGAGACCCACATCCCGAGAGGACCGACGAAAAGTACTGCCTCTACGACGAGCCACACCGCGACTACGGCTACACCGAGGCCTACATCGCCAGGCTTGCCCGCGAGTGCGCCACCGAAGCCGGCTTCCGCGCGTTACTCGGGACTGCCCCGAGAGACAAAGTAACCGGTGACTGGGTGGGAGGGCCACCACTCAGCGCGACGCCACCCTGGAGACGATCAGCTCCGTCCGCAGCACAGGAACCTCCGGGCATGGACACGATGCAGTCAGCCTGACATCTCCGACGACAAGCTCGTGCTGCACCGTCACGGACGGGTGATTCAGACATCGCAGGGCTTGCGCCGACCGAACCAGGCGAGACCATGGCAAGGTGGGACAACGCGTCCCCGGGACCGCACGTGCAGTCCGGCCCCGGGAGCAGTTGATCGCGGCACTGGTGCCCGACAGCACCCAGCGCCACCCCCAACCTGCCCGGCTACCGGCCTTGCCCGAACCGCGTCTGCCGGTGGAATCAGGCCCTGACCTGCTGATTGGCGCCGTGCGCATCGACCGGACCGGCCGCGTCAACGAACGCCTCCTGTTCCGCGCACTCGGCTGGCACCCAGGCCGGCGACTTTCACTGGACACGCTGCACGGGCTGATCGTGATCGCACCCGACCCGTCCGGCCAGCACGTCATCGATGCCCGCGGAGCTCTCACCCTTCCCGCAGCGGCCCGCCACATGTGTGGGATCGAACCCGACCGGCCCCTCGTCCTCGCCGCCTCGATCCACGAACGACTACTCATCGTCCACCCCGGCACGACCGTCGCCCGCCTCCTGACCGAGCACTACCGCGACATAACCGGACTGGATCATGACGCCTGACCCCGCCCAGATCCTCGCCGCCCGCCAGGCACTCGCCGAACTAGGCGTCACCCTCGCCGACCTCCAGGACGAACCAGCCGAAGCCCCCGGCATCCCCACACTCGCCGACTACCTCCCCCAGGTCATCGCCGCCGCAGGCCCCGGAGCCGCCCGCACCTACGGCAACTACTGGACACGCATGGCCACAGCCTGGGGCGACCAGCGCCTCGACCAGATCACCGCCACCGACATCGAGGCGATGCAACACGACGCCGCCACCCACGCCCGGACCCGCCGCAACACCCGCAACGGCCGTCATGCCAGCGAACACGTCGTCGCGGCCGCCCGTGCGATCTTCAACCGGGCCATCGCCGACGACCTCATCCCCGCCGCGGCGAGCCCCGCCCACCGCGTCGCCAAACCCCGCCGACTCCCCAGCCCACGCCGCGCACTCACCGCCACCGAACTCGACCACATCAACACCGCCGCCCGTTGCAGTGGCAACGACCCCGTCCTCGACGCACTCCTGCTCCGCCTACACACCGAAACCGCCTGCCGCCGCGGCGGAGCCCTCGCCCTCCGCCTCACAGACCTCGACACCACCCAATGCCTCGTCCGCCTCGAAGAAAAAGGCGGCACACTCCGCTGGCAACCCATCAGCCCACTGCTCGCCAGCCGCCTCGCCGACCACGCCACCGCCCGCGCCGCACACGAACCAGGCGAGCGCCTGCTGCGCTACCGAGACGGCCGGGCACTCACCACCCGACGCTACGACCACCTCTGGAAACGCCTCGGCCAACAACTCCCCTGGATCACCAACCAAGGCATCTCCACCCACTGGCTCCGCCACACCACCCTCACCTGGGTCGAACGCCACTACGGCTACGGCATCGCCCGCGCCTACGCAGGCCACACCGACAACACCGGCCCCGCCACCACCACCTACATCAAAGCCGACCTCCAAACCGTCGCCACCGCACTAGCAGCAATGACCGGACAACCCCACCCACTAGCCCAGCCATAGCAATCATTCGTCGTGGCTTCGTAGACGAGTTCGGCCTATAACAGACAATCGCTGGTGGCCTCTTGACTCTGCCTGGGCAACCCTGTCTCCGTAGGACTGCCTGGACGAACTTCACGCTCAGTGCTCAGGCCGCCCCGCGTCAACATCAACATGCGGCAGGCGTTCACCTCAGCTACCCCTGGAATTTCCCGATTCCGGCACGCCTTGCGACATCGGTCCTGACGTCACGATTTGCTCACGTCGGTCACAAAGATGACCTTGGGGACGATGAACGGTCGACGACAGGAGGTGCGATGACCCGCGCTGCCACGCAGGAGTGCTCAACCAGCACGTGTTCGAACTCGGCCGCGTTCTCGACGCGAACAAAGCCGGCGTGGTGCCGCGACTGCATCGGCGAGTTCATCTACAACGCTGGACTTCGTGCCGACGAACCATTCCCCGGGCTTCGAGCGTGGTGGCTCACGACATGCTTGACCTGCGGTGTGCAGGCGCACTATCGGCTCGAGCACATCCTCGACAAGAACCGATCCGGCGAGAAGGCCTGCCGCGCTTGCTTTTTTCGGCGCTGGGGTACACGCAACGACACAAGCCTACTCAGCGCCTTTGAACGAGCGATCAGCGATCTCCTGCAACACACACCAGAGCAGATCCTCGAAGCAGTCCCGACCGACACAGTCCGCGACTCCCTGAGTTCCAGACAGTGGCCGATGGAACGGCTCATGGCTCATCTCGACGCCCACAACTTCGACCTCGTAAGGGTCTTCGACGAAGTCATCACATCCAGCACTGTAATGGTGACGAAATGCCGGGCCTGCCAGAAGCTCGCCGTCGACCGCGTCTCCGACACTGGGTGGGGATGCACGTGCTCGCGCAACACCCGAGCCTCGGTCCCCAGTACTCCCGCCGCCGCAAAGACCTTCCTTACCGACTCTGAGTCACCAGCCCTCGAGTGGTGGGATCACGATCGGAACGATGAAACGACACTCAAGGCAGTGACTGTCCGGGCAACTCGTTTGTGTCACTGGATTTGTCCGCAGTGTTCCCTTCGTTTCACGGCGAAGGTCAGGGAGATGGCCCTGGCACCCTCTTGCCCAGATTGCAGGAGCCGGGAGCAGAGCGAATGGCGAGAAACACTGGCGCGCTGGGATGTCACCCCTGTCTCCGAGGTCCCAGAGCTGCTGGCAATGTGGGCAGATGAAGGGTCTCCTCGCGAGGTGATGGTCGGGGACTCGAGGCTTCGACGGTTCCGCTGTGACAGCGGGCACTATCCGCGGATTGCGCCAAGGCGCCTTCTCGACTCGGGCTGTCCACACTGCCGTGGCAAGAAGACCGCCGCAAACAAGAAGTGGCTCGCTGACACCCTTCCCGAAATCGCCGGTCAGTGGCATCCGACCCGAAACGGCAAGCTGACTCCACAGAATGTGGTCTGGGACTCAAAGCGGACAGTGTGGTGGCTTGCAAAATGCTGCGGACACGAATGGCAGGAGTCGGTGCGCGACCGCGACAAGTACCAGCGCCTCCGCTGTCCGAACTGCCGCACCATCCTTGGCTCGCTCGCCTGGCAGAAGCCCGAACTCGCTTCCACCTGGAGCCCCGCGAACCCAGTCAGTGCCTGGCATGTACGCCCGCACGCTACGCTCGCCTTTACACCGGAGTGGGCCTGCCCTAACAATCCAAGGCACGCATGGCAGATGCCTCTGAGCTCGCGTTCGAGCGGCGGCGACTGTCCCGAATGTCGCGAGGCCGGGAAGTCGCGCGTCGAACTGGCCCACTATGAGGCGGCTGTCGACACGTTCGGCCAGGCACGATCCGGTGCGATCTTGCGTACTACCGGGCCCGCGGCCCGCTCCTGGACTGCCGACATCAGCGTCGAGGTCGCGGGGCGCACAGTGGTGATCGAGTATGACGGGGCGTACTGGCATGCTGACAAGTCAGAGGTCGACGAGCGCAAGAGCCGCGACTTTCTTGACGCCGGCTTCCCGGTCGTCCGCCTGCGTGAGGACGGGCTCCCGCCCTTGCCCGTCAATCATCCGGAGTACCGGGAGTTCGGCGTTCTTTCGACCGCGCCGCGGCCAGCAGAGGTCATGCACCAGATCCAGGAATGGCTGCATCTGGTGCTAACCGATGGCACTGCGCAGTAGATCAAACAGCATCAGTTACTAGAGCCCGACAGGCTTGTAATGTGGCGTCGATACTCACCACTTTTGCAAGTAGCTGACTGCCGAAGGCGCATCTTTTGCTAGGGCACTACGCCAACTGAGTGACCCGGCGTTCTGCAGCCTGCCTACGATCACGATGGGATGCACACCAAGCAAGTCCGCAGCCCGAGAAAGCCAACTCTGCCCTGGACGCTCTGGCAGCTGCGGCAACTGTCCAGGCAGTATCCACTCAGCAGCAAGCCGGTCTGCTTCTTCTTCAATCTTCCGACCACGAGGATGTTCGTCATCAAGAATGACGCCAGCGTCGATGTGCTTCAATAGAACATGAGCGGTCTCGTGCAGGAGCGTGAAGAGTACTTTGTCGAGCCTATGCCCGCGGCCGGACAGTCCAATGACTGGAGTCCCGCCTAGATCGAACGATGCACCATCGATTTTGCTTCCCGGGAAGGCCTCTACATAGACCAGGCGCACTCCGACCTCAGCAAAACGCGACGGCAATCGGGCAAAGGCAGCAGGCTCTCGCACCTCCCGGCTCAAGTGCTCAGCCAAAGTCGCAAGTGCACTACTAGAGTACGAATTCACGGTACGGGTTCTGGCCAGGCGTCGCACGCAAGCCAGCCAGGTGACTTGAGTCGGGGACACTTGCTCGGCGGCGTTGCTTCGCCGGGCTGCCATCGGGAGCTCTGGAGCTTGCTCCAAATGGTCGATTTCCAGCAGTTCGCACAGCTGCTTCGCTTGTTCATGCAATGCGGCCGCGGAGATGATTCCACGCTTACGCAAGGCAGCAAGCGGCGCCCTTTGGTTGAGCAAGGCACGGAGTCGCACATCACCCAGCTGCTGTTGAATCTCACTGTCTTGCGCTTGCCTCCACAAATGGTATTCATCCTGAAGGCGCAGCCAGTACGCAGGGTTTTGCCCCATGGCGGCCGCGATTTGAGCGGCCGACTCCCGAGTAATCTCTTTCTTACCTGAAATAATCTCCGAAACGACCTGCGCTGGACGGTCGATGATCTCGGCGAACTCCGCTTGAGACCATCCCCAAGCCTCAAGCTCTTCTAAGAGGTGAACACCGACCGGGAACACTTCAACCGGCCTCACTGTCATCGCACTGCCTTCCGAGCTTCAGACGACATGATCTCCACCACTGACACACAGTCAGCCATAGTCGAGTCGAAATCCAGCAACAGTCTCGCCCCATCCGCAAGCTTGATTGAGCATCGTTCCCCGACTCCAGACGCATGGACTCGAAACTCGAGAGACCGCAGCGCCTCGATTTCACTGCGGCCTCCTGCGGCCACCAAGGTCTGATGTCGCCGCCGGACGGCCATCACCACCGACGCCGACCATTCAGCTGACCGGTAGGCCGGGTCGAACACGAGGAGTCGGAGCGTCACGTCGGCGTAACGCACTCGCATGACGACCTCCACCCATCACCTATAGGCCGATGGCCTGTACGCACGTCGGAGCGTAGCGGGTGATCACGGCGGGCATACCGTGGACACGCGCGACGTCGATCATAATCGGTGATCTGTATTCACGCCTTCACCCCTTGACTGAAGAGCGCCAGTCAGCTTATGGTACCGCCGATCAGGTCAAATTCTTCAGAGTCAAAGGAGGCCACGATGACCGCGGACACCGCAGCAAGCCGGAAGCACTACGAGATCGTCGTCAACGGCCGCGAGAAGGTTGTCGACACCGACGAAGTCACGTTCGAGCAGCTGGTCCACCTGGCGTTCAACCCTGTGCCCAGCGGACCGAACTGGGTCTTCACCGTCACCTACCGCCGGGGTCACGGTCACAAGCCGGAAGGCACGCTCAAGCCCGGCGAGAGCGTGAAGGTCAAGAAGGGGATGATCTTCAATGTCACAGCGACTGATAAGTCGTGACCCCGCACTGAAGCGTCTGCGCGACGAGGGATACTCCATCGCGATCACCGCCGGCTACCTGGTCATCGACCATGTGCCCTACGTGACACCTCGGCGCGAGGTCTCCTTCGGCACACTCGCGTGCCCGATCAACGTCGCCGGCGACCAGGTCCTGCCGCCACAAGACCACACGATGAGGTTCGTCGGTGAGCAGCCGTCCACGAGCGACGGATCACCCCTCGCGAAGATCATCAACAGCGACGGCAACTTCACCGAAACGATCACACCGGAACTTGTGGCGCGCTATTCGTTCTCCAGCAAGCCACAGTCCGGTCAATACACCGACTTCTACGAGAAGGTAACGACCTACACAGCCATCCTCGGCACTGAGGCGCACTCGCTCGACCCGACCGCGACCGCGAAGGCCTTCCGCCCGTGCCTGAACGACGGCACGGAGGACTCCGTCTTCCACTACATCGACACTGCGTCCAGTCGCTCCGGCATCAACGCAATCAGCGGCAAGGTCAGCGGCCAGCGAGTCGCCATCGTCGGACTCGGCGGTACCGGCTCCTACATCCTCGACCTGGTCGCGAAGACCTGGATCAGGGAGATCCACCTGTTCGACGGCGACGAACTCCAGCAGCACAACGCGTTCCGCACCCCCGGGGCGCTAGCGAAGGAAGACCTCGAAGAGGTCAAGACGAAGGTCAGCTTCCTCGCCGCCACCTACTCGAAACTGCGGACCGGCATCATCAAGCACGAGTACCCCATCACTGAGACCAACGTCCACGAACTCACCGACATGGATTTCGTGTTCCTCGCCTTGACCGACGGCGCAGCAAAGAAGGCGATCGTCGCCGCGCTCGAAGCGACCGAAATACCCTTCATCGACTGCGGCGTCGGCCTCTACCGAGTCGACGACGCTCTGGCTGGCCAGGTCAGGACCACGACCAGCGCTCCCGATCATCGAGACGTCGCCCGCCAACATATTCCTTTCTCCGACGGCGAACCGGACGAGTACGACCAGAACGTCCAAATCGCCGAGGTGAACTGCCTCAACGCCGTGATGGCTGTACTCAAGTGGAAGAAGCTCAACGGGATCTATCTCGATCTGGACCGCGAGTTCAACAGCGTATACGTGCTGGACGGCAACACCATGATCAACGACACCGGGGAAGCCGATGCGGACCACGATCACACATAAATTCGTCGAGACGGTCCCCGACCATGTCGAGGACGGCATCGTCTACGTCAGCCTCACGTACGCCACCGCGGTCCACCGCTGCTGTTGCGGATGCGGCCACGAAGTCGTCACCCCCCTGCACCCCAAGCAATGGTCGATCACCTTCAACGGCGAGGCGATCTCACTATCGCCATCCATCGGCAACTGGAGCTTCGCCTGCAGGTCCCACTACTGGATACGCGCTGGACACATCCATACCGCCCGCACGTTCACCCGCGCAGAGATCACACACCTACGCGCTGATGACCAAGCCCTGCTCGATCAGCACTACGCTCACCCACCGCAGAAGCCATCCGACGACCCGACCGAGTCCAGTCTTAAATGGCGGGGCGGCATCAAGGCATGGTTCCAACGCCTGCGCCGCCCATGACACTGCGTCCACACGTAGCTAGGTGGTTCGGACGCGGGACGGGATCGATGTCCGAAGTGGGTGCTCAGACTACCGGTCCATCAAAGCAGGGTCGTGATGAGAACCGGCGGGAACTTCCTGGTCTACACATGTCGACCGCTTCAAGACGCCATTCGAACAACCTCTGAGCATTCCCACAGTACCTAGAAAGTCCATACCGCCCACGCTGTTCACCAGCAGAGCATCCAGCCCGCGCGCCGTCGCGCGAAGATGCCGAGGACGCGTCAGATCTCTGGGAGGCACTATTGGACTACATGTTTGAGCTGATCGCAAAATTCACTGCGTTTCAACAACGGCGCAAGACGCCCGCTGTCAGCGCAGACAAGCAGTGACAGGCCCTCCGACGCTACTGGGTGGCGCAACGGTCTCGAGGTCATGTATCTTCCATACATGACCTCCCAGAAATTAGGAGATCTGCCAAGGATTCGTGACCGCTCCCCCCTCGGACACCGCTTTAGGTGAGATCTCACCAGTTACGAGAACCTTCACTCAACACTACCGAGTGAAGGTTTCTTCATTTTCTGGGGATCCACCACCGCTCTTTGGCGATTCGACCGGAGTAGACGGCGGGCGCACGACGGATGCCCACCGAATGAGCTGATGGCTTGTCTGTCCGCCGTTAACAATCTGATATCCTGAAATGAAAAACCTGTCTCCAAGCCCACGAAGGTCGGTCGCAATTATAGTCAGGCCGTTATTCAAGAAGGGAAAGTGCTCGCGTTCCGCCGACTGGAGAGTTCCCATAATTCGGCTATTGACCGGGTTCTGAGCTCCAAGGTCAAGGCGAACATTGTCGTCAAATATGCCGACGCGCACTTCACCGGAGTCATCTTTTAAAAGTTTCAGGAGCTCGATTGCCGATATTAGACCTATGTAGGCTTCACTCACCCTGTCTGTCGCAGGTATCGTCTGACGCTTTTCAAAGTTGAACTGCACGTTCTACGGCCCGTGACGCTCCTTTTGCTTGGCAGCGAGCTCCTCGTGTCCATGAGTACGAAGTCTAAATCCTTCGGAGTAGGCGCCAATCTCCCGGATGCGCGCCATTGTCTCCGTGACCTGGAGTTCAGCCTGCGCATCTCTTCCGTCATTGGAACTCGTCGTGACGTAGTAAAGCTCACAAGGTATTCGACTGTCCTGAAACTTGTCGCCACTCTCTGCGATCCTGTCAATCAGGCTTGCCAAGTCCACGAGGCGTGGAGGCAGGGCAACACTCTGCGGCTTCATTGCATACTTTGTCACCGACTCCACGCCGTGGAGAAACTTAGCAATTAGCTTTGAATCATATGACTCACTCGTCTTCGCTTGAATAAAGACCACCTTTGCGGAATTTGTTCCCTGCTCCGCGATAAGTTCGTCAATTTCCACCGGCTCGAACACGATCTTGCCGTTGACAACGACTGCAGCAATGTCGATACCCTCATCGCTGCCGCCGCCGAGAACCGCGTGTTCAATCAGATCCACATTGTCACCCACGTACTGGAACAGGTAGTTCGCCGCAACGTATCGCTCAAACTGGTCAGCCTCGGTTCCGCCGAAGCCAAAGTCGCGCGAGAATTTCGCGACGCGCTTACTGGTGAGGGTGTGCATCTACTCTCTTCCTTAAAAGCGACTGGGAGTGGTTCGATTCGAACCACTCGGCAGGGGACGAGGCGTATCAGACGTGTACCCTACCGCGGTCACGAGCGTGCAGAGGCGTGCCGTTCAGCGGATGTCGGAGCATTGAGCAACAATCTGGCCACTCAACGGCTCGTTACACGTCAGCTTCCACTAACCCGATGGGTTCTTACGGAAGTTCGTTCGGCACGAACATGTTCGTCCGATGCCAGGCGAAGTAGGGTTCCGAGTTGGTAGTGTGGGCTACGCAGCGTCGCCCTTGCAGGTGCAAGAGCCGATTTCGGAGGTGGCCTTCGGGCAGGTCACCTTCCGGTCTGGTGTGCACGATGCCGTGTTGATCGACAGTCGCACAGCCTGATTCGTACAGCGTGTCACAGCCAAAAGAGCAAGCCAGCATCGCGACGTGGGTCAGATCGCGGCGCTCTTGGTCTGTGCAGACCGCGCGCTTCTTGATGTGCGCGGCAATGAGGAAGCTGATCGGGTAACGGTCGCCGCAGAGTGCGCACTCTGCGGATGTCGCGCCTCCGGCCAGGAGCTTGCGTAGCTTCCTCTGCTCTGTCCGGACCTTGACGCTGGTGACTGCGTCGAGCTCGCCGAAGTGAAGATCGCTCGCTACCTCGTCACCTGTCGGCTCGCGGAGGAGGACCTCCGCGAGCGTGCCGGCGAACTGCGCTCCGGGAAGCGTCGCCAGCACTGCGCCAACAAACCCGCTCCGGTGTCCCAGCTCGCTGACCGTCACCTGCACGTATCCGTGCTCGGCGAGCTTGTCCAAGCCTTTCTGCACCTCGCTGATATCGACCGGCTGGCCGTCAGGAGAGCGTTCGGTCCGCACGAGTGCGACATCGCCACGAACCTTAAGCACGGTATTCGGGCGGCCGGTTGCGGTCTGAATCTCAACCATGGTCAGGGCGTCGAGCAGCTCTTTCGCTTTGGGCAGCTCTTTCGCTTTGGGCAGCTCCCTCGACGCGGCCAACTGGTCAACAGGATCGGTGCGCGGGTTGGCGAGGTCTGCGGCGAGTTGTGTCGCGTCTTCGAGGCCGTACCCAGGTACATCGAGCCGAAGCCGGATACGTTTGCGGTTGTTGCCTTCCTTCCGTGCCCCCGCTGGTAGGCCAACGCGGCCCTGTGCGCTGGTGATGTCGAGCCTTAGCTGCTCGACATCGGCCACGTCGGCGAGCTTCAATGGTCCCTCGACCAGGGTTCGCTCGTCCTCGGACAGCCTGGAAACCCTCGCAGAAGCGACCAGCGCGGAGAGCAGGACTGCTTCCCGGTCACGCAGACGCTCCAGCAGCAATCTCAACACGGGAACGTACTGGTCGTTACGCGGACGGTCCGCTCCAGCCGTCCTCCCCCCAGCGCTCTCTAGCACAAGGCTCAAGCGGCCGTCATCGACCTCGACACCGAAGTCCGCGTTCAGTTCCACACCATGACCATCACGAAGTCGCACGAGACCAGCGTTGCACGAACCACCGAAGATAAGTTGCTGCGGGGTCCCTCGAGCATGGGCCCCTCGAGCTGTAGCCCGGCCAGGTGGAGTGTGCCGGGGGGTCAACCTTTGTGGCACAGGAGCTGCTCGACTTCGTCGATTGCAGCTTTGCTCGGGAAGTGAAACTTCCCGTGCTCGTGAGCACCTTCCATCGTGAGAGCGACGAAGTCGAACTCGCTCCGAGGGAAAAGCTCCTCAACGTGTCGTTTCCGGCCCATGTGATGGTAGTCAGCCCGTTGCTGGTCTGCGATCTTGTACCTCGGGTTGACGACGAACACGCTGAGGATGTTATGCCCTATCCATCCGTCGATCCGGAAGTTGGCGTCAGCCAGCGGGTGCACGCGGACGTCAAGCCCTCTCTCTCGCAATGCAACCGCGGTGTACATGTCGCGCATGAAGCCGTAGTAAGCGTTCCCGATGCGCCAGTCAAGAGATCCGTTCGCCAGAAGCTTCGCCCGGTTTTCCGGGTTCTTTGCGGTCGGGCTCTTCGCCGTGATACGCGCAAGTTCCTGGTCGAAGATCTTGTTCTCACGGACCGCCCTTTCGGCGCCGAACATTTTCATACCCTCACCGGTTCCGTAGGCGAACCGGTCGAACTCGCTCCACAAAGGCGGTCGGCCGAGGTCCTCCATTAGCAGGTGGAACAGGTGCACGAAGGCGAAATCGGGATTCCAGTTGGCCGCCAAACTGATGTGCGCTATGTCCTTCTTCTTGATGTCCTTGAGCGGATGCTCATGGTTGTCTTTGATCCACTCGAAGGTATCAAGGGTGCAGCTGTAGATCGCCTTCGTCACGTGGTTGCGCATGGTCGAGACCACACCATGCTCGATCCGCCTCGGATTGTTCTCCCACTTACCGAAGTACTCATGCCGCGCCTCCGGACTTGCCAGGAAGGTGCTGCGTACTTCGTCAGCAGTGGTTTCCATCGCTACTTCCCCTCACCATGCGATCTGGTCAAGGCAACCTAGCGTGTCCCGACGAGAAACACTCTCGGATTACGCGGCCGCGACGAACCGCAGCGGAATAACCGCAGCTAGGCGTCCTCAAGGTGCCGCCTCTCGGGTGACTTCGCTAATACTCACACCGCACGACGCTCGCCCTGCCACTCACGGCGGAGCCCTGGCCGGCTAAGAACAACAGGGTGACGAAGCGTCCGCCTCTGCCGCGCCCCAGCGACTCGTGCCAGCCCGACCCGCGCAAAGCCGGTCCACGGCCCAGCACACGCGATCATCGCCCCCGCGCAAGACGCCGATCTCCAAGCAGTGAAGATATGGCTGCAGACGCGCCCGATCGGCGACTTGCTGCGCACCGCGGTCGACGACGCGGTCCGATACGTGCTAGATGGGGCACGCACGTTCCGATTCGATCTCACCAGCGACGAGGTTGATTCCGACGAACGCTCCTCGGTCGGGACCAAGCTGCAATACCACGTCATCGAGCAGCTCAAACTCCGCAAGGAGCCTCCACTGGACACGAAGATCAAGGACATCCCAGTCGAGATCAAGGGCACCGTCAGAAAGTCCTGGATGATTCCTCGCGAGGGCCAGTGCGAGATCACGCTGATGCTGCAGATCGACGCCAGACAGCACCGCTTCCGGGCGCTTCTCATGCGTGCCCACCGGGCGTGGCTCACTGGGCAGAAGGGCAACCGGGACCTGAAAAGATCACCCCGCGCTGAAGCCGTTCGCCAGTACGCCGATGAGATCGTGGCATGGACGCCCCTCCCGCCGGAGCCGCTGCGCTTGCTGGCCCTTGAGCAGCTCCGAGTGGTGTTCGGCTCTCTCGGCATCACCAGACGCGCCACCGCGTTGTTCGGCTACCTGCCCGAGGTAGTGGTTCCTCGCTCAAGCATCGCCACGGTCGGTGCCCGCCGCAATGACCCCTAAGACGAGCGCGCGAAGCCAAGCCACATGTCCTGAAAGCGCACGACCTCGTCATACTCGTCGGAACGTGGGATAAGGAGCTTGCCGCAGCTCGCAAGCTCGGTTACGACCTCAGCGGCGGCGCCTGGGTCTCAGTTCCACGTCTCAAGCTCGCGCAGCACGGGTATACGCCAGCCGACTTCGAGCGCTAGCCATCCGAACGGTCAAAGCCACCACAGCGAGCTGTGGGTCTCGTCCCCGGTGCTTCTGATCGAACAACCCTGCCAGCCGTCAGGTCGAGTGAGCTACGAGCGCGTTCTCCCGCAGATTGACGTGGCACGGATGCACCTTCAGGAGCTCCAAGCCCGCCACCAATGTCCGTGCCACACCAGGGTGGTGCGGACCCTGCCGCACGGCCGTACTCTGCATCAGGCGATGACACATCCCCGCGACGCACCTACCCACAGGCGATGTAGGTCCGACGGGGTTCCGGACCTCAGCGAGTCGCTTCCCGGCAGTCACGTCGTCCTGATCGATCAGAGGTCTTGCTTGTTCGCCTGCCGAACACTGCAAACTCGGTGCAACTCGAGTTCTCCACGATTCCCGGACAGCGTCACTGCGCGTTGAGCCGTGAAGGCGCCGGTACGTCAACCGGATCGAGACCAGATCGATACAAGGGAGCCTGTAACCGGAGAGTGATTGCAATCGATCTTCTTCCCTGAAGCCTTAGCATGGCGCAAGCGCTTGGATAGGAGGACTAACGGTGTGTACCTGCCGACTTTCGGCAACAACGACTCTCAGCCGGTTGGATAGATGCTCGACAGCCCCTAGGAACCGGATTTGGCAGCGCGGCCCTAGAGCGGTGACGAGCCTTCTCGCTGCACCACAGCTGTTGCTCGTGTGACCATCACAAGTTCGCAGCTCACGTTGCCGGAGACCTATGTCCGTTGGCAGGAGCGACTGGCGCACTTGTTTTTCGCGGGCCGAGCGCACAAACCAGTCGTATTGTTTGTCAATCGGGGCGAATTACAGCGGTTGGCCGAGCCAGGTGAGGACGGTGCACGGTCCTTGTCCGCAGCGATACGCGAGGTCACGGACATCGCGCGCGGCTCGGGCATGTTCACTCGCGCTCAGCAGCTTGAAGCAGTGTGGCGCCACGGGCCGCGCAACCAGCCACCGCCTACGCTTCCGATCCTCGCTCTGAGCGTCCTGGCCGCATCCGAGATGCGGACGGACGCGAGCGCTCGGCGTAACGCCTACTACAAGCGGTTTGCCGACATTCTGTTGCTAGATGCGAGCGATGAGGCCGCCGCGAGCCGCATCCTGAAAGCACTCCGCAACGGTGGCGCGTTCCTTCACGTGGCTGAGATGTGGGAACAGCTTGATAGCTGGCTGAACGAACAGAAGGGAACGTTCGGCACGTCAACTATCCGGGCCGGTGCGGCCAACGAGTCGCGTATCGGATTTCCACTGTCCCAGACGCTAGTTCGCCGAAGCGACCTGGCGGCGCTGACGCGCTTCTTTTCAGCTGCGCGCCTGAAGACCGCAGGTGTACCCAGCATCGAATCGCTGCTGCGGATGCTGTGTCGCTGGGTCACCCACCGCGGCCACGGCCTGACCGAACGGTTTGTCGAATCGCTGCACGACAACAAGGTGCTTCCGCTCCTCGGGCCACTCCTCAAGGATTTGGCCACCGCCTGGGACGGCAGAATCATAACGGCGGAGGGACTCCGACACCTCAGTCTTAGGCTGACAATCGATCTGGACGAAGCGTGCGCGTGGTGGGTCATTCCTGCCGTAAGCGATATCACGGGCGAGGCACTGAAAGGCATCCGAGACGGGCAACAATTCGAGGCCCTCATCACGATCGATCCTCACAGCAGCATGTACTCCCTGGAGGGCATGCCATCGGTGGAAACCACAGACCTGACATCCGGACTCCTCGTTCGCGGCGAGCGATGCGTCGCCGAATTCCAGCCAGCCAAGGTGATCGTACTTACTGGTAACGCCGACGCTGGTGGCTGGATGTCGGTTGACTCGGTCCAACCGTTCGAAGAACAGGTTCTCGTTACGACTGCTGACGCGGCCCCTGCGGTGAGCCAGGTGCTTCGCGCCGCAGCGGACGACGGGTGGCGCCTGCTCGATCCGGCGTTCACGGAGAAGCTGCTTGGCAGCGGATTTAGCATCTACTCCCGCGTAGTGTTCTCCGATCAGAGGCGCCTCGACGGCGCACTTGCGGCGATGCCAGGTGCGCTCGCGGCAAGGTTTCGCCGCGGGACAGCCGTGCGCCCCCGCCTCGTCAACGGACTGCCTATCGATCGAAGGATCGCGTCCAACATCTACCTGGCGGGAGGTGAGCCTGACCTCATACTTCCGATGAGCGACGACGTGCACTCTGTCGGCGTCAGTTTGGATGGGATATCTAGTGTCCTCCGCCCTTCACTGTTCCCGATCCCGTTTTCACGATTTTGCGGCGGCATGGCATCCGACGAACACACCGTCGAAGTCGACGAGGAGACTTTGGCCTTCGTCGTCGAACGCGAATCGATGGATGACCGTGTACTTCCTGATATCGGCAGCATCGGCTGGGTTGACGGCGTGCTACGGGAGGGAGCGGCGGATACAGCAGAGATATGCGGCGCTTCGGTCCGAGACATGGAAGTCGATCGTCCCGTGCTGGCGCGGCGCGGCGCAGCGATGACCGTGCTCATTGGCGCAGACGGCCGGATGACCGAAATCGTTGATCCGCCGGCGCCCGATCTACCGGGGCTAGCCTTCTCCTGCTTCGAGGTGCCTCTAAACAAGTCCGTGTGGCTGGCGCAGAAACGGGCTTCCGGTTGGTCGGTCATCAAGCTCAGGGGCGCGGAGCCGGCTTTCCGCGGGTTGACGGATGCCGATCGTGCGCTGTGGAAAGAGCTAAGCCGCAGTGCGCAACCGCCGAGCCCGCTATGGCCCTTCTTCGTACGTGCCTGGGAGCGATATCATGCGCGCTGACACGATGTTGGCCTGGATGAGTGAGATCGGTTCTGGCCGTATCCGGGATCTGAGGAATCACATTGCTTGGCTGGCGCGGACTGCCAATCGCAACCCAGGCAAGTCAGCGTCGGCCCATTGGCTGCGCGACGTATCAGCACTCGGTCATGCCGAAGTAGACTGGGAGAGAGGCCGCTGGGCGATAGCACCTGCCGTAGCGACGCTCATTCCAGCTGGTGACGGCACTGTTGTGCTCGCTGGGCGGCGCCCGCTCGACTTCGTCGACCAGCTCGAGGCTGAGTTCGCAGTTTCCATCGTCGAACCCCCAATAAAGGATCCGGCTAGGCTGCCCACTCCGGCGACGGTTTACATCCAGACCGAATCGCTAGCTGAGCTTGGCTCGGCTCTGAATACGATCGGCGTGACCTACGTCGGGTGCGCGGCCCAGGGGATCGCCGGACGCTTGCCACAGATGCGACTCGGCGAACCAGCCGGCCCACCTGCCTGGGGCACACCTGTCGAGCACCTTGTGGCCGGGACCGAGCATGGCATCGGCTTCGTCCGAGGCGCACCTGATGGTGACGGGCTCTGCCGCTTCGCCGTGAACGGGCGGCAGCAGTACCGCTACCGGGCTGGTGGTGACTGGCTCCGTACCGACCACGCACTAGGCATCTGGTGGGCCTTAGCTGAACAGAAGGAACAGGCCATCCGCTGGCGGCGTGTGCGCGAAGCAAACGGTGACGACATCGGCACCCTGTTCGTCGACCAAGGTGCGCCATTGCCGCCCTTGCAGGCTCGGGCGCTAGTCCTGTGCAGCGGAGTGCCGACACAGTTCGGAAATACTGCTCGAACGGCGATTTACACGAACATCCCTTGGTCGGTGGCCGATCTGGTGGCGCAATCAGTCCGCCAGTTCGTCTCGGTCATCGATTAAATGCGTGCTCTGGAGGGCAAATGGCAACGTCGACACCCCGTAGCTTAGATGTCACCGGCACGTTTGAACGGCTGCGTGAGGCTTACTTTCGCTACTACGAAACTCCGTTCGGGCTCGCTGACGAACGTCTGCAGAAGGAACGGCGCGGACTGTTGGACCGCGACAACGGAGTCTACCGCCATCCGCTCATCGAGCTCAGGCCCGAATACGTAACTGCGCCCCGCACACTTGCTGAGTCCGTCACGTTCTGTAACGGCACCGGCGAACTCAGTGCCTTCGCCGGCGCCGGACTGATTCCCCCCGGGCGTCCGCTCTATCGGCACCAAGAGGAGGCACTAGACGCTGGCCTGACACCTGGCCGCAACATGGTGATCACCGCCGGTACCGGCTCCGGCAAAACGGAGTCCTTCTTGCTGCCCATCCTCGCATCGCTGCTCGAAGAGTCCCGCAACTGGACGGGAGGTCCGGCGGAGCTCATCCCGTGGTGGCGCACGCCCGGTGTCAGTTTCCGGCCGCAGCGCCAGGGGGAAGCCGGACGTCATGCCGCGGTCCGAGCGCTCATTCTCTACCCAATGAATGCCCTGGTTGATGACCAGCTCATGCGCATGCGGCGAGCGCTCGACAGTGACACCGTCCGTACCTGGCTTGACGCAAATCGCCGCGGCCATCGCTTCTTCTTTGGCCGCTACACTGGCACGACGCCCGTCACCGGGGCCCGAACCAGCGATGTGGCGGTCAAGCGGCTACAGAAAATTCTGAACGATACTGAGCAACGGGCCGCTCGAGCGGCCGCCATTGCAGAATCGACGGGGAAGGACGACGTTCGCTACTTTGTACCGCGGCTCGATGGTGCCGAGATGCGTTCACGCTGGGACATGGCGGAAGCGCCGCCGGACATCCTTGTCACTAACTACTCGATGCTCAACGTGATGTTGCTCCGCGAAAGGGATGGGCATTTCTTCGATTCGACCCGGGCTTGGCTAGACGCTGACCCGTCTCACCGGTTTACGTTAGTGATCGATGAACTGCACATGTACCGCGGCACCGCTGGCACCGAGGTCGCCTACCTGCTGCGCAACCTGAAAGAGCGGCTCGGCCTTACAGATCGCCCGGAAAAGCTGCGCATCCTGGCGGCTTCCGCGTCAATCGATGCGAAGCGTGATCAGCAATACCTCGAAGAGTTCTTCGGCGTTGATGCGGCATCGTTTGAATTCGTCCGCGGTAGCGTCGCAATGCCATCGACTGCTCCGTCCGGAACCACGGCCGATGCCACTGCCATCCGTGCCGCCGAGCCTGCAGAGGGAGCCACTTACGCCCGGGAGCGTGGCCTGATGGACTCGGTACGTCGCGCCTTCATTGACACCGGAGAGGACGGCAAAGACGTTGCGTCGGCGAAGACCTTGCCAGTGCTAGCGGCACGTGTCTTCCCGGACACACCTCAAGACGATCAAGGCGAAGCCCTGACGAAGCTACTGCGCGGGATGGCGGAGCTGCCGGTCGAAGCAGACCCCAAAGTTCGGGCTCACTATTTCTTCCGCAACGTTCCCGGTGTGTGGGCGTGCACTGACCCCAATTGTCCAGATGCACCAGACCGAGCCGAGCACCGCGCAGTGGGCCGACTGTTCAGCGAACCGGTTACGCGGTGCAGCTGCGGCGCGCGCGCCCTTGAACTGCTTTACTGCCAGAACTGCGGCGATGTCCTGCTCGGTGGATTCACGCCGGAAGGCGCCACCCAGCGGCCGAAGGTCCGCACCTTGCTGCTCGGCGATGTCCCCGAGTTGGCCAAGCTGCCAGACCAAGTACGCCTCGAGCGGACGGCCGCGAACTACCTCGTGTATTGGCCGAACACGACCGAGAATCTCGATGGTCCAGAAGCGTCACGGTGGACCCGCGACAGTGGCAACGTCACCTATAGCTTCCGCCGCAGTGCGCTCAACTCGGCCAATGGCGAGGTACGGAACATCGGCACAGCAGGTGGCCATACCGGTTGGACGTTCCACGCGGTGGTCCGGTCGACACGCGACATCGCAACGGTTAGCCCATTCCCGACGTGCTGCCCCAACTGTGGAGACGACTGGGCGATCGAGTACGGGCAAGGTGGGCGCCGTCTCCCGCACACCGACCCGGCAACGCAACGGTCACCGATCCGCGGCATGCGTTCCGGGTTCGAGAAGATCAACCAGGTACTGACGACCGAGCTGGCAGCGGATCTAGCTGCGCAGGACCGGAAGGTCATCTTGTTCACCGATAGCCGACAGGACGCGGCGAAGTTGTCCTCCGGCCTCGGACTTCGTCATTACCAGGACCTGTTGCGCTTGTTATTGGTCGAGCACCTGGGTGCCGCCAGTGACCCGTCGGCTGATCTGTCTCTCGCACGCGCGCACATCGTCGATGGCAACAAGACTGCCGAATCGTGGGCAGCTATCGATCGTCTGGAACGCGGTGACGCGAACGTATTAGGCCAGCTCCGCAACATCTGGGAAGGTCGGCCGGGCACGGACCTCTCGGCCGAGCCAACGCTGATCACTCGCCTATCCACCGGATCGACGCTCGAGGTAACCGCTGGGGCCATCGCTCAAGAGCTGCTGAGCCTCGGGTTGAACCCAGGGGGACCGCACGCCAGCCTCCAAGAAACTAAAGCGGACCGTCAACCGAAACGGCGTTGGACGACGCTGTATGACTGGGACGCCACTCCCGTCACCCCGCGGGCGGGCATCTCGCCGGAGCAGGGCGACCTGCGCGCCGAGATCAACCAGTCCCTCATGACTGAGATTCTGAACGGCCTCTTCTCAGGCGCAGGGCGCGACTTCGAATCGCTTGGCCTGGGCTGGCTGGCACTGGCAACGGACACGAAACCAATTGAAGAGCCGGTAAGCACCGACCTTGCGTACGCGCGTGCAAGCCTGCGCGTACTAGCTGACACGCGCCGCTTTGATGGCATGCGCGACCCACGGCCCGGCAGTCCGCCCCGCCAGCTGAACCGCTTCTGGCGCAAGATCGAGCAGATCGGCGGCCCAACCGTCGCCGACTTGACGCGGATCTTCGCCGAACAGTGCGGCACCGCGGTCCGCGACTATCTGATTGATCCTGGACGTGTTGTACTGCGTCATGGCAACGGGCTCGCCTGGGAGTGCCCAAACTGCCGTCGGCGCCATCTCACGCGGGGCTGCGCGTATTGCACCTATTGCGGGACGGTGCTGCCTGAAAACCCGGCGACGTACGTCGTCGAGGAGGACTACTACGGCTGGCGAGCCACTACCGGCTCAGGCCGCTTCCGCCTCAACAGCGCAGAGCTGACTGGTCAGACCGACAGGATCGACGCGCAACAGCGCCAGTCCCGCTTCCAAGAAGTGTTCCTGGAATCGGGAGCGAACCCGGAGGTACCAGTCGCGGACGGCATCGACATGCTGAGCGTCACGACGACGATGGAGGCAGGTGTGGACATTGGCGCGTTGTCCGCCGTGGTGCTTGGCAACATGCCACCGACCCGCTTCAACTACCAGCAGCGGGTCGGTCGGGCTGGCCGGCGTGGGACGCCGGTTGCGGTGGCCCTGACGGTCTGCCGCGGACGCAGCCACGACGAATACTACTTCGACGCGCCCGATCGGATCACAAACGACCCGACGCCTGAGCCATACCTAGCGATGAGCCGGGTCGAGATCCTCTTGCGTTCGTTACGTGGCGAGACCTTGCGACTGGCAATGCCGCAAGTCGCGGACGCAATCGATGCAGCCGGCGTGCCGTTCGACCGGACCACCAACGCGCACGGGGCATTCGGCACTGTCGTGGATTGGCCGGCCGTCCGCCCTCGCCTCGTTGACTGGCTCACCCGCAACCGCGCGGCGGTCGAGCGTGCAGCCGTCGCGGTCGCTGACCGAACGCCGCTGGCAGCACACACTGCCGAGCTGACCGATCGGTGTATCGAGGAGCTCCCTGGGTTGATCGACGACGCAGTGGCGACGGTGGGAGATGATGAGCTGAGCCAGCGGCTGGCTGAGCGCGGGGTGCTGCCGATGTTCGGGTTCCCGACTAGCGTGCGGTACTTGTACCTCCGCCGCCCAAACTCGTCATACCCGTGGCCACCCCCCATGACCATCGATCGTGATCTCGCTATGGCCGTCAGCCAGTTTGCGCCGATGAGTGAGGTCGTCCGGGATGGGCGTGTCTATACCTCCGTCGGTATCGCTGCCTTCGAAGGAATTGGGCGTCCACCACGGTTGTCGACCGACGACCCGCTCGGCGTTAGTCGTGACATCTACCTCTGCCGGTTGTGCTCATTCCTTTCTTCGGACAACCTTGGTGACATTACGATCTGCCCGCAGTGCGACTCATCGGACGCATTCGCGCGATTTACCTTGCGCGAACCGCTGGGATTCCGTGCCGGTGCACGGCCGAGGGACTTCGACGGCAACTTCAGCTGGTCGCCGCGGGCGATGGCAGCACGGGCTCGGGCCGATCTGTCAGCGCTGAGTCATGAATCGTATGGCGCCGCGACGGCCTACTCTGGGCCTGGCCAGCGCTACGTAATCAATGATAATGGTGGCCAGCTCTTCCGCTTCCGGCCCGCTGCGCCGCCGCAAACTGGACGGGCCGCATGGGGCGGGTATGTCTCGGTCGACGCGGTCGAGAAGGACCTGATCCGACGGGACGATGTGACCGGCGACCCGTTCGACGTCGCTCTAGGCGCGGTACAACCGACCGACTTTCTTTTCTTTGGCCCCGAATACGGCACTCTGCAGGCTGAAGGCCTGCGCCTCAATTTCGCGTCGCGAGTCCAACCGAGCGGAGCCGCCGACCCATCCGACGGAAGGCGTGCTGCCTGGTATTCACTGGCATTCCTGCTGCGGAAGGTGGCCGCAGCGAAACTGGACATCGAGCCTCTCGAACTCGTGGCAGGAATCTTCGCCGGCAGGGCGAACGGCCAGCCGGCACCTTTCGCGTTTATTGCCGACACGCTTGAGAACGGTGCAGGTTTCTGTACCCACCTTGGGGACCCAGCTGTCTTGCCTTCGCTGCTTGATGATGTCGACACCTACCTGGCCCACTTGGCAGAATCTGCGCATGCGGACCTCTGCCCCGCGTCGTGTTACCGATGCCTCCGTGATTATGGGAACATGTCGTACCACGCGCTGCTTGACTGGCGTCTCGCCCGTGACCTGCTTGAGGTACTGCGAACCGGTCATCTCACAGTTGATCTCGCCGCCCAGCAACGGGCGCTGAATAACTGGTCAAACGGCTATGACGCGACACTGATTCCCGCTGTGCCCGGCGCGGCCCAGTTCACGCACCCGCAGCTCGGCGACTACATCTTGGTCGTCCGGCATCCTCTCGAAGCAGCGGAAGGCACGTTCCTGAACGAACGGCTGGCTGCGGCGGCCGCCTTCGCGGAGACTGAGGTCGGCTGCGCCAAACAGACATTCTTCGTCGATGCGTTCACACTCGATCGTGATCCAGGCCGAGTATTCCAACTCTGTGACGATGTCGCAGGCCAATCATGAACTCTCCCGCTGCGGGTGACGCCCGATGGCTGTCGCCGACTCGTGGGTGGAGGTTGGCGCAGTATTCGGCCTCCGCACGACCCGGAACACCCACCGTCATACAGGCTGACGGACTGTCTCAGGGCACGGGATCGCCGGCCCACCAGGCGGTCGGTCTCTGGGTTTGGGTACGCGGCTTTAGAGCGATAGACGTGTGCACGGCGATTAAGGTCCGATCGAGCAGATGGTGTCCGAAGTCAGCCCCGCGGTGGCCTCGGGCTGGACGTTTTCAGGTCAGCGCCCCATGGCGAGTGCGCCAATACTGGCCGAAGCACTCAGAGCCGACAACGCCACGATCATCTCGGGACGGATCCGCGGCCCGCGAGCACCAGGAGCCACGCAACAAGAAGCCACGGTGCCGACCGGAACCAGATGGCACTGAGGTGCTGCGACTGACCGATCGCAGGCTACGCCGACTCTGATCACTATCAATCCAGATGGACCATCGCTCGTGAGTCTCGAGGCGGCCAAAGTGTCGGTGCTGGTCGCTAGCCTGTTGCTATATGGGCAGGGCGTGCTGGGCAGGAGGTGCGTAAGTTGTCGAATGTCGTCGCGGATCGCGCGCGGGTGGTGGCTGCGTTCGAGGAACCGACGTTGTCGCTCCTGCACCAAGCTCACGCGGCGGCGGTCATCGCAGTGTTCCGGTCGGCTTTCACCCGCGATGTGCCGGTGGTTACGGCCGTCCGCTTGCACAGCATGGTCGAGACGTTCGTTGATGAACTGAGGTTGGCCGGGGTGGCCGACAGGCGGATCCCGTCCGGCTCTGGTAGGGATCTCTGTCGCAAGTGGGTCTCCGGTCAGTGGCTTATCCGCTCTCTCGCCGAGGACGGTGCCGAGCAGTATTCGCTCACTTCACATGCCCAGGACGCACTGCGGCTGGTCGAGCAGTTGATGCGGGAACGGGCCACGCTGTCCGAACATCGGATCGCGACGATCCTCGACCAGGCCCGGCGGTTCAACCGGGTGGCGAATCCCGATCGCGCTGCGCGAGTCAGCATCCTGGATGCCGAGATCTCCCGTTTGACCCAGGAACGTGATCGGCTATTGGCCGGTGGGGACATGCCGACGGTCAGCGGGGACTACATGCTGCAGGGCTTCGCCGAGCTGACCGAACTCGTCTCTGGCCTGCCGTCGGATTTCGCACGTGTCTCGGAGTCGTTTACCGCACTGCGGGATCAGATCTTCGCATCACTACGCGCTGAGGATCGTCCGGCAGGCGAAGTCATTGACGAGTACTTGCAGCGTGCGGACACCCTCGAGGAGTCCACCCAGGAGGGCCGCGCGTTCATGGGTGCCTTCGACCTGCTGCGCGACCAAGCTTTGGTCGAGCAGCTGCGCGAAGACATCGCTGCCCTGCTTGCCCACCCTTTGGCTGAAGAAATCCTCACGACCTCCGACCGCAGCGAACTACGGGGCACTGTGTCCCTCATCCGACAAGGTATGAGTCGGGTGATTGCGGAGCGAGCGCGGGCAACATCGGCCCTCCGCGAATTCATCATCACGCACGACCTGACGCGCGATCGTGAACTTGACGCGATGCTGAGGGCGCTGGAGGCTGAGACAGCGACTTGGATGGAGTCAGCCGGCCCGAAGGCCAGGGTACTGGTGCCCTTGTTGCCGTCGGACATCGACGTCGCTGTGCTCCGGGAACGGTTCCACGACGCCGACGTGAGCGTCCCGCCGCCACCCCTTGCCGATGTGTCCGACCATCAGCCCGTCGAAATGTCTATGCGAGATCTGATGACCCAAGGCGGCCCCTCGCTCGGCGCGATGACGTCGTGGCTGAAGCGCCTGGCAGTACCCGGCGGCCCGCCCTCGGGTGGTGCCTTGTTCACCGAATTGCCCGACCCGCTGCGTCGCCCGGTGGAGATCTTCGGCGTGCTCCACCTTGCGGCCAATACCGATGACCTGGATGTCACCGGCAAAGCCGAGGCCTATGAGACAGTACGTCCGGATGGCACCCGACGGACGCTGTTCGCGCCCGAGGTGGTCAGCTCGACCAGGAAGGGCGATGGGGGTCCTCCTGCAGGCCGCGCGACAGCAGAACCAGTTGTAACAAGACTCACCGACCGCAACGACTTTGACGAGGTGGGCAGCACAGAAGGCGACCGACTTGACGGGCGGCCGCATGACTGAAAACGGCGACGCGGCCACGAGCGATCGGGGGCGAGTCGGCGAGGAGTTCCCCGACCTCGAGGAGTTCGATGACGAGCTGGATAGGACGTCGACGTTGTCGCTGTTCGAGGGTGATGACGGTGGACTCATGTTTGCGCAGCGGCAAGCGCTGGTCCAGCTGGTCAAAGAGCCGTTCATCAGCGCTCAGACGCATCCGCGGGAGTGGCGAGCCCTCCTCGGCAACCCACGTCCCATCAGATCGCGCTTGAATGACCTGTTCATGGTCCTCGAACTGGATACCCAGCGCGAGGTGGCCTTCAAGAGGCAGGCTGTGCCTGAGGGCGGTGGCCGGCGGTTCCCCACACTGTTCTACGACCGCGCGTGGCCCCGGGAGGAGACCATCGTACTGCTCTTCCTCCGTACGCGGTTTCACACTGAGCAGGCGGCGGGGAACGGCCGCGCCTTCGCCGATCGCGACGACATCCATGACTACCTTGCTCGCTTCAGGCCCGCCCACGCGACGGACAAGGCCGCTGACCGCGGTCGAGTCGAGCGCGCGATTGACAACGTGTACAAGACAGGGCTACTCATCGGACGCAAGACCGCTGCGCGCTTCGAGATTGCTCGCGCGATCGAAGTCGTCATGCCCCTAGCGAAGTTGAACGAACTTCTCACATGGCTGCGGCAGCAAAACGGAAGCGAGCAGCGCTCCTCGGACGTCGCGGTCGATTCGCCGGTCAGCGGGGTTCTCGATGCCCCGATTCCTAATACCGACGAGGGAGTGTCTGGTGACTGAAGAACAGGTTCTTGATCGCGCCTCGCCGCAACCGTTAGCCGAGGTCCAACAGGTCGCTGCCACGGTGCAGCATCGCCTGGAAACAATCCAGCTCGTGAACTGGGGTGGCTTCGAGGGCCACACGATCGTCGAGCTCGATCACGACTCGACGCTAATGTCCGGATCGTCGGGCAGTGGGAAATCAACGATCCAGGATGCCTGGCTAGCTTTGCTCCAACCGTCTGACACCCCGTTCAACGGTGCCTCCAACGACGCCGTCGGCGGTCGGGCGCGCTCAGCCGAGCAGCGAAACTTGCTGTCGTACCTGCGTGGCCAGGTCGACACCACCGAAGGTGCGGACGGCCAGCACAAAGCCAAGGTCCTGCGGGGGGACGCCACCGACACCTGGGGCGCGGTCGGCGCGACGTTCATCGGCGATCACGGACGTCGTCTGACCGCGTTCCGCCTCTACTATGCGAGCGCCAGGACCACCCGCTCTGCCGACGTGGTCAGTCGCATGTTCACCTTCGACGGGAATCTCGACCTGGCGGAACTTGCGCCCCTGACCACCACTCGCCCGGCGCCGTTCGCTCCGGCACAGGTCAAAGCGGCAGTTCCTGGGCTACGGCACCACGAGACGTATCAGTCGTTCTCCCAGACTCTGTTCACGCGCCTGGGCATCGGTGCCAACGGTGACGGTCTCAAGGCCTTGCGCCTGCTGGCACGAGTCCAGGCCGGCCACCAGATCCGTACCGTCGACGAACTCTACAAGGAGATGGTCCTCGAACGGCCGGCCACTTACGACGACGCAGACCGCGCCGTCAAGCACTTCAACGCCCTCGAGGACTCCTACCTGAAGATGCGCGATGAACAGGACAAAGCTGAGCTGCTTGCGCCGATAAAGTCCTGGAACAAGGACCTGCGTGCCGCGGAAACCGAGATAGAAGTCATCGACACCTTCGGGCTGGCCCTCGGAGCCGACTCACCCATCGGGCTGTGGGCGCTGCGCACAGAGGATCAACTGCTCACCGTCGCGGCCGACACCAATCGCGAGCGGCGCCGCCAAAACAAGGACGATCTCGTGAGGGCCCAGCGGGCCCGGGGAGAAGCAGAGGAAGCGGTACAGCGGGCAGAGGCCGAACACGACGCCGCAGGCGGCGGAACACTACGGCAGATCGCCACGGAGATTCAGAACGAGTCCAATCGTCGGCTCGGCCGTGACGCGCGGCGAGCCGATCTCGCGGGAAAGACCGTAGCTCTGGTCGGTCATTTTGCGGGTGGCTTGGGGTCGAAGGACGACTACGATCTCCTGTGCGAGGCAGCCGCCAAGTTCTTGCGGAACGCGGACGCCGCCGCCGACGAGGTGCAAATGAGACGGGACGATCTGAAGGGAGACGAGGTCCGCCTCCTCGATCGCCGTCGAGACCTCCGCAACGAGCGTGCGTCCTACGAAGGCCGGAGTGGGAGCATCCCCCCATGGCTCGACGGGCTACGCCAGCAGGTCGCCCATGCGGCCGGGTTCACTCCAGACGAACTGCCGTTCCTGGCCGAACTCATCGACGTCGCCGGGGGGCACCAGGAATGGCGCACTGCCATCGAGACCGTCCTCGGCGCCAGCGCACGGCAACTCCTGGTCCCCGCAGATCGGCTCGAGGACTTCTCCCACCGCATCGACCCGTTACGCCTCACCGGCCGAATCACGTTCGTCGGAGTACCGCTCAGCGAATGGGACCCGACACTGCCCGCAACGGCCGACCCCAGCCGAATCGCCGGCAAACTACAGTTTAAGGACACGCTGTTCACCTCGTGGGTGTTCCACCATGTCACGCAGGAGGCCCGCAACGCACTGTGCGTCCGCAGTCCTGACGACCTCAACGGGCCAGGGTATCGAGTGACCCTAGCCGGGCAGACCCGACAGGGCCGACGCGGCGCGCACGGACGCGCGGACCGCCACAACATGATCGGGTTCTCCAACACCGACGTGCTCCACTCGATCGACTCTGAACTCGACGAGATCGACACTGAGCTGGGTAGTCTGACGGCACGGATCCAGCGTGTCGAAGGAGAGCAATCCACGCTGCGAGCACAGGTCAGCGCCTGTCAAGCCGTGGGGCAAATCCGATGGGACGATATCGACGTGCCTGGGTCGGATCGACACATCTCCGAGCTCGAGGCCCGGCGGGAAAAACTACTCGCCAGCAATGACCGGCTTCAGGCAATGCAAGTACACATTAGATTTCTCCACGGCGAACTCGAAGAAGCGCGGCGCACGGTTTACTCTCACGAACAACAGGAAAAAAAGCTAAACGAAGAACATGCCACCCTTGTTGACCGGCAGGACAACGCGGTCAACGAGCTCGACCGCATCGATCGGGAACAACGGGTCCTGCTCACCAACGACCAAAAGCGCCGCCTCGACGAGGAGTTCGCGGCCGCCGCTGGTGATCGAGCACCAAACTTGAGTGACTTCTCGGAGAATCTCGCCACCATGCACGGACAGCTCAGGTCCGGCTTGGACAACGCCAAACGTGCGGTCGCAGACCTCACCCGGCATATAGAAGACCGTTTCATACAGTTCCAACGGTTATGGGAAGACCCCAACCTAGGCACGAAGCTCTCCTCCTACGCCGACTACTCGCGCATCTACGACGACATCGAAACAATCGGCCTGCACAAGCGCCGCGACGAATGGCGCAGCAAGCTCGCCAAGTGGTCCGGCCAGGACCTCGTGCCGCTTGCTCACTCCATGGGCGATGCGATCGACGAGATTGAGAAACGCCTCGATCCGATCAACAGCATCCTCCGTGACCTGCCGTTCGGCGCCAACGCCAACCGGCTACGCATCCGGATGAAGCGGCAGGTGTTCGATCACGTCATAACGTTCCGTCGAGAGCTGGCCCGCCTGTCATCACTGGCGACCAAGCAGCTGAGCGACGACGAACTCGAAACGCGTTTCAAGGACCTTCAGGCCTTCATGAACCAGATCCGAACAAGGGACGACGAACGTGGACTCCCGGTCGCACGCGGCCGCGGCGGCGCCCTGCCCGGGGCCGTCGAGCGTGACCGAGACCGCCTGCTCGACGTCCGCAAGCACGTCACGATAACCGCCGAGTGTTATGACCTGGAGACCAACCAACTTATCTCGACCCACTCGTCGCTCGGCGGAAAGTCAGGAGGTGAGTCGCAGGAACTCATTGCTTTCATCGTCGGTGCCGCACTCCGGTTCCGGCTCGGCGACCAGCTGCGGGAGCGGCCACGATTCGCGCCGGTATTTCTCGACGAAGGCTTCATCAAATCCGATGCCGAATTCGCCGGAAGAGCAGTCCGAGCATGGCGAGGCCTAGGCTTCCAACTGATCATCGGTGCACCGCTGGATAAGGTCACCGGTCTCGAACCACACATGAACGAATTGCTCGCAATAACTAAGAACACGCGCACGCACTACTCGTTCTTGCATCCGGTGAAGGATCGCCAGGCGTTCCGCGCAACCTTAGCCAGCCTTACAGACACGACCGATCAACCTGCGGCAGCAATCCTTGACCCGCCCGGAAACCTGGCACGCCAGGACAACGCCAGCTGACAAGCCACGCTCAGACAACGGACGTGAATCGGAACACGAACATGGACCGTCTCATCGCCGGGATCAAGACCCCGATCACCGTCACAGCAGACGTGAGGAACAGACTGTTACGCACCTGGCCTGACACGGTACTCTACGAGCAGGGATGGCGGGGCCCCAGCCTCGCCCCAGGCCAACGGGCCTGCACCGTCCGCGATCAAGGTCAAGACTCGCCGCAAGGCCGCGCCTACCCCTGGCCGCACTCGTTCCCCTTAGGGCAACCCAACGCCGAAGAACTGGCCTCAGTCTTCGGCGATGTCGTCAATCTGGTCAATATCTGGCGCGAGCAGGCCAGGAAGGCGAGCCTGTCGCTGACCTGGCGGCAACGACGTGTCCACGGCACGGAACAGCAGTTGCCAACCCACCTCGTCGTGAACGACATCGATTCAGCCGCTCGCATCACCGGCTGGCGACCACTGCTCGCCACTGCCCGGACCCGCGCTCGCATCTTGATCGAACAGCACCCGCACATGCAAGCCGCGCCCAACGTGCTACGCAAGATTCTCGACTACAGTGAAGTGGACTTCGAGCTACTCAACCGCGCCGCCCGTTGGTTCGCAGCCCGCGCCGCAGCCGGCACCCTCGAACCGCTCACACCTCGGCAGGTCCCCATCGAGGGCATGCACGCGAAATGGCTGAGCACCCGGCAGGGTCTGGTGCAGAACCTCGCCGGAATCGACGACCTGGGCCTGCTGCCACCCCACCCTCCCCGACTACACTTCACCTACCTCGACCCAGGACACCTCACTGCCGACGGCCGCAGACACGACTGTGCCACGGTCGGAGACCCTGCCGCACTTCCCTACATCCCCCGCATCGTCATCATCAGCGAAAACAAGGACACCGCGATCCACTTCCCGCCCTTGACCGCCGGCGTCGCCGTCGAAGGCAACGGCCGCGGCGGAGCCACGGCAGCATCCTTCAGATGGATCACCAACGCAAACACAGTGTTCTACTGGGGTGACATCGACGCAGACGGATTCGAGATCCTTAACGAGTTTCGCGCCGCAGGTGTGAAGGCGCAGTCGCTACTCATGGACCATGTCGCGTACGAAAAGTGGGAAAGATACGGCACGAACATCGACCGTCACGGCAAGCCGCTACAAGCTCGTACCCCGCGTGAAACTCCGCATCTCACTCAGTCTGAGCGCGCCCTTTACGAGAACCTCTGCTCGCCGTCATGGACTCGACACCGACGCGTAGAGCAGGAACGCATTCCGCTGCACATCGCACGAGAAGCCGTATCCATTGGCTGAGGCCACAAGCACGGAAACTTGGAGTTCTGCGCTTGCCTCTCGCCTGTTCGTTCTATTCGTCCGGCGGGTTAGTCAACTGCGGTTCAGCGAACCAAATAGGAGCCCATCGGTTTACCCAGCATGTCCGGCCGTCGAGGACGACCGTACTGCTGCCGTGGGGAGCCAGAACCGCCACAGCACCGAGGGCACGCCGTCATGTCGAGCTTGGCCGCGAGGTCGAGACTGCACGAGTCTGGTACGTAGCTACTGGACAAGGAGCCCGATCTGACGGAGTCCTAGGCAGCTACTACGCCTGATCAGGCGAACCTAAGTGTTGTGGTTAGTGAGCAACTCCCCCCTCGGACACAAATTCATGGTGGATCTCCCACAGCACAGAGTAATCGGCCCGCTTCGGCGGGTCTTTCTTGCGTTACCGGTACGACCTGGTCGTCTAGACTGATCCTGGTCGCGCCCTCCCCGCGTACGGCAGTCCGGGGAGGTGTGTCATGACCCGTCCGATCTCATCGGTGTCCCTGCCCACCGCTGTCCCCGCGTCCGCGCGGGTCCGGTCGCCGTTGTCATCCCCCGTTCCGCTGGAGCTTCCGTCCCTGCACACGCCAGGCGCCGCCAGCGGGCCGCGATTGTCGATCGCGGTGCTCGACGCCGGGGGGCGCCTGCAGGACCGGGGTGCGGTAGCGGCTCTGGACTGGAGCGCGGGCGACCGGCTGCTGATCACGCTCATCCAGACGTCGGTGGTGATCCACCGGCGCGCCGACGGCGTCTTCGTCATGCCCGCAAGCCCTACGTCTGCCTCCCCGCCACGGTCCGCAGGGCCTGCGGCGTCGATGCGGGCGCCCGCATGCTCCTGGTCGCCGACGCCGAGCACGACGTCCTCGTCGTCCACCCCGAACCCGCCGTGCAGGCGATGCTGCGCGCCTTCCACGCCTCGCTCGCCACCACTGAGGAGGCATCATGAGCAACTCCGCCAGCCCGCAGGACCTCGAAACCGCTCGTCTTCTTCTGGACCGTCTCGGCGTCGACCCCGCCGAACTCCTCACGACCACCGCACAGGAGAACGAGTCGTCGCGGCGCCGGCCCATGCCGACCATCCGGGAATGGATTCCCGTCGTCGCCGCGCTGCTGTCCCGCAGCACCGCAGCCTCCTACGGGTCGTACTGGGCGAAAGCCGAGGCGGTGTGGGGTGACCGGCCCATGGACACGATCACCGCCACCGAGATCAAAGCCCAATCTGAGATCGCGCGCGCCACGGCCGTGGTCCGCCGCAACTCTCGCGGCGGCCGCAACGCGGCCGAGAACTTCATCGCCGCCGTCCGCTGCCTCTACAAGCACTGGAGAACGACGGCCGGCTCGACCAGCACCGCAATCCCGCCCGCCGGGTCACCAAACCACGGCGCAATCCCTCCACCCGCCGGGCCCTGCCCAACGGGCAGCTGTCCGAGCTCAACGACGTCGTCGCCAGCACCGGCAACGACCCCGAACTCGACGCCCTCCTCTGCCGCCTGCATGAGGAGACCGCCTGCCGCCGCGGCGGTGCCCTCGCCCTCCGCCCGAGGGACCTTGATCGACGGCAATGCACCGTCCTGCTCCGGGAGAAAGGTGAAACCGAACGCTGGCAACCCGTCTCTCCCACCCTGATGCGCCACCTCATCGCACACGGGGAGGAACGCGGCAACGGCGACCGAAAGGAGCAGCTCCTGCGCTACGCCAACGGCAACCCCATCACCAAACGCCGTTACGACTACATCTTCCGCCGGGTCAGCGCTGAGCTCGAGTGGGCCCGGGCCTTGCAGGTCACTGCCCACTGGCTGCGGCACACCACCCTGACCTGGGTCGAGCGCAATTTCGGCATCGGTGTGGCCCGCGCCTACGCCGGACACTCCGACACCGGCAGCGACCTCACCACCACCAGCTACGTCAAAGCCGACATCACCGAAGTCGCCGCCGCGCTCGCCGCACTCACCGGCGAACCACACCCGCTCGCGGCCTGACCCCAGGGCGCCAAAACAGCCCTGTATGCCGGAGGTGGTGCTCGCGGTCTCCCCGCGAGCACCACCTCCGGCTCCTGTCAGCCCTCTCGCGGGTCGCCACGGTCGAGCAGCGATGCGTGAAAGCCGGTGACCATCGCATGCAAAACGTGCTGGGGATACACCACCAGCAGATCATGCTCGAGCAACGACGCCAGCAACACCTGCTCCCCCACCCGCATCCGGCACCGCGACCGAAATCTCGAGGGCAGCGCCACACCCATCTTCGATGGGATGCGCGCGGTCATACGTTCACTCGTCCGACCTACGACAAGAAGACCAGCGGACACATCGAACCGAATCGACTGCCCCGCGCACCAATCCAGCTGAGAAAGAGCGACCTTGGCGGCTACAGTGCCGGTCTCATCGATCCGAACAAGACTGAAACCTACCGAGCCGCCCTTGACCAACGCACCGAGCTCAGCCAACGGCGGAGGAACCATACCCCTCGTCGTTGAACCTCCGACAGGCATCAGCAACGACGCAACGATCCTGTCAGCCACCGGAACAGCCTCAGCATCTCGCCCCAGAGGACCCGACGAACTTCCCCCAGCCATACCATCATCCCGCTGGCCACCGGAGTTGCTTGAACAAGTTGTAGTCATGGCACGTCCCTGATCCTTCACGCAGGGAGGGCGCAACTAACCACACCAAGACTGCCGAAACCTGACAGCAATCGCAATCAACGTCCAAGATCGTTCACACCCATCAAGCCAATGCGTGTCTTTGCGCCCGTCGCGCTCTGCCAACACGACAGACCCTGGACGACCGGCTCATCTAACCGCTGAGCCGTCACGCACCTGAAGACTACGCCCGCGTCCTGGACTGGTTCTCCCTCGGCGAGCTGGAGTGCTGGGCCATGACCTCGCCCGCTGAGGACCCCAGTACCGCGCTGCTCGCGCAGCTCAAAATGGCGTAGTCCGTGTCCGGCATGAAGCCCAACGATGACGTGCTGGCCCTGCTCACGGCCGAGCCGGAAGCCGACCCGCTCGCCGCGTCGAGTACACGGGCGATGAAGAGGACGACGCGCGCGCCGAGCTCAACGTGCTTCACCACGGCTTCTGCGAACGCACTGCCCGCGAGTTGGAACGGATGCGGCTCGCGACCGAAAGCGAGTACTGGTTCTGCGTCTGCTTCAAGAGCCAGGACGACAAGGACACCTTCCTCGCCCCCGCCGGTCTCGTCGTCATCGGGGACAAGTACCTCGACGGCTACGCCACCGCGGAACTGCTCGGCGTCACCATGCCCGAACCCGACGACACCGAGAGGGGGGTGAACTGAATGCCTCCACGCAAGCGACAGACCGCCGCAGCCAAGCGACGCGGCGCCGCCCGCAAGAAGGCCACCACCGCCCCCTAAGCGAAGGGACGCGGCAAGGCGTCGAGCGGCTCTAGCTAAGCAATCACGAAGTCCCCCGACGCTCCGTTGCGTGACGGCGATGCGATACTTGACTCGTACCCTGGGTGAGAGTCAAGTACTCAGGGTACGTAACGATGTGAATGGGTGGGCGCCCGAGTCGGACGCCCACCCCTGCCTAGCTCAGCAGGTAGCCAAACTCGTGAGCTAGGGCAGCCAGCGCCGTGAGGAGCTGGATCACCGTGATGAGGTTGCGTCTCCAGTCGAGGTTCTTTTCCCGGCTGGGGACGCGATCCAACGGTCCATCACCAGATTTCTCGGGCGACGATCCGTGACACTTGTCCGGCGGTGGTTCACCGGAGCCATCTCCATCCCGTCGACTTTCACCCATTCGTGTTCTCCTTTCCGGCGATCTGCCGGTCTTGCGATCGCCTACCCCGGACGATCGAGAACGAGGAGACCACGTAGCAAGTGACGCCGTGCACGAGAATAACCGACCCCACACGGGCCGGTAAGTCGGGGTCGTTTGTCGTGGAGCAAAGTTGTTGCAGCGCAACAACTTTGCTTGCTGCGATGTTAGATTTGGTTGACACTAAGGTCGGTGTAACTTTTAGTTGACAACTAAGTCGGCTTGTAATCTATAAGTTACAGCCGCATTGGAATCTTAAGTCTGCCTACTCTTCGGGTTTAAACCTGGATTATTACGCGTCTCCAAAACTAGTTCAGAACTAGTCTTTGACTAGTCTTTCGTAAGACTAAAGCGTTGCTCGCTACACGTCCCGCTGGTGGTGGTCGCCTCATGGGAAGGCGCGGACCTGCGGGGAAGCCAACCTCGCTGCGGATCTTGCACGGTGACCGCAAGGACCGGATCAACGATGCAGAGCCAGTGCCGCCTGTCGTGGAGGTCGTGCCGCCGGAGTGGCCGTCGGAGAAGGGGCGGGCAATCTGGCACCGGCTCGCGCCGAGCATGATCACCCGCAAGGTGCTGACCGCGTGGGACGTCGACGCGTTCGGCGTCTTGTGCGAGGCGTTGGCCTGCTACGCCGTGGCTACTGCCCTGGTGAACGGCTCCGCGCTACTGGTTCCCGGTGGCGGCGGCTTGGTGCCGAATCCGGCGTTGAAGGAGCAGGCCGATTCCGAGCGCACGTTCCTGACGTTCGCGGCACGGTTCGGGCTGACGCCGTCGGACCGGCAGGCGATCAAGGCCGAGGTGAGCGCCGATGGCGGGACCTCGGGCGACGCGGGCCGCCTCCACTCCTAAACCTCGTTCCCTCACGACCAAACCCAGTTCCAAGACCGGCACGCCGAAGTCCCCGCGACCTCCGGTGTGCGGCTGGTCCTTCGACGGACGTGCCTGCGCCAACGCGGCGACCACCTTGCCAGCAGCGCGCCGATCATGCGCAGGCATTTGCCGAAGAGATCTGCGTGCACACCAAAGACCGGTGGGCAAGGACCCCGTTCATCCTCGCTAACTGGCAGCGCGACGACATCGTCCGGCCGCTGTTCGGCGAGGTCCGGAGTGGCAGACCTACGTCCGCCGCTACCGGTCCGGCTGGATCGAGCTCGCCCGCAAGAACGGCAAGTTCGAACTGCTGGCGTTCGTCGCGCTCTACATGCTCGTCGGGGACGGAGTCGAGTCCGCCGAGGTCTACGGCGCTGCCAGCGACAAGGACCAGGCGCGGCTGGTGTTCAACGTCGCCGCCCACATGGTCGCGCTGTCCCCGGTGCTGTCCAAGCGGCTGCGGGTGGTCGAGCACGCCGCCCGGATCGTGGACGAGACCAACAGCGTGTATCAGGTCATCCGGCCGACGCGCTGGGCAACCTCGGGTCGAACCCATCGTGCGTGATCTTCGACGAGGTCCTGACCCAACCGAACGGCGACCTGTGGGCCGCGCTGTGCACCGGCATGGGCACCCGCGTGCAGCCACTGCTGCTCGCCGCCACGACGGCGGGCAACGACCCCACCAGCTTCGCCAAGTCCGAGCACGACGAGTGCGTGAAGATCGCCGAAAACCCCTCCCGCGCCCCGCACCGGTTCGTATACCTGCGCAACCTGCCTGCCGAGGCGGCCCCCCGGGACGAATTGAACTGGTACTGCGCGAACCCGGCCTTGGGCGACTTCCTCTCGCTGGCCGCGCTACGGGAAGAGGCGCTCGAAGCGCGCAACGATCCGGGACGGGAGACCAGCTTCCGCCAGTACGGCTGAATCAGTGGGTCTCGAGGTTTCCGCGGTGGATGCCCATGCACCTCTACGCCGCGTGCACCGGAACCGACTTCGCCGAACCCGCACGCCTGCGGGAGCTGGTCGCTCGCCGGCCAGCGTGGGCGGCCTGGACCTCGCGTCCAAACTGGACCTGACGGCCAGGTACCTGATCGTGCGAGACGGCATCGGCGGTCATGTCTCGGCACTGTGGCGTTTCTGGCTGCCCGAGGCCGGAGTGGACTTCCTCGACGAGCACACCGACCACCGCATCTCCCAATGGGTCGATCAAGGATGGATCACCACCACTCCAGGTGAGGTCATCGACTACGAGGTCATCGAGGCCGACGTCGCCGCCGGCTGCGCCGCACTGCGGGCCGCCGATATCAACTACGACGAGTGGAGCGGCGAACCCGTCCGCCACCGCCTCGAACGCGTCACGCGAGTGCCAATGTACCCAGTGCCACAGACGTTCCGCGGAATGACTCACGGCATGGCCGAACTCATGACGCTCACCCGCGCCCGCTCATGGTCACACCACGGCAACCCCGTGGCGGCGTTCTGCTTCGACTGGGTGAAGGTGCGCCATCCACCCGGAGAACCCGACCTCATCCGACCCGACAAACCCCCCCCACGCGGAAAGACCGGCAAGCGCATCGACGCCGTACCCACCGCCGCTATGGCGGTCTCGGGCTGACGACTGCGTGGTCAGAAGCCGAAGAATGTGAGGTTACGAGTACACTTGAGATTCGACACCGGCTAATCCCAGGTCCATTCTGAAACAGATCTTCAATGCCTGGCGTCCAGTATATATTTCCTGTGCTACCTCACTGATTTCCTCAACAGTTTGCTTCTTCTTGATTCTGGAATAGTGCTTATATACAAGTCCGAGCAGTCGGTCTGCAGCACCCTCAGTCTCGCGGCTGCCCACTACTCGAATTCGCGAGACGAGCCTGCGCACACTGGCGGCACGCTCGTTCATGCTGTCGATCTCGTCGGCGAATTCCGCATCGGTCACATCTATGGCCTTCACGGCACCTTCTAGCCAGAGCATCAGGGCATCGTGAAGTTCCGAGTATGCCTCCACCCGGCGATCTCGCCAGTTCATGCGAGACTCATGACTAAGGTCTTGATGCCTCTTACTGTCTTCCCTTTGCCAGCGCTCACGCTCTCTTGCCAGTTCCCGAGACCAGCGTTTGTCGTCCCTTTTTGTTGTAATACAGGCCGCACCCAATGGTCCAATGAGCGCGATTCCGGCGAGTAGCATCGATACCCAAAGCGGCGTCTGACTGTTCGGCATGTATGAATGATAGTGGTGGTCATGGACGGCAGTTGACTTCGCCGAACTGAGCCCGGAGCAGTGGATCACTCGACAACACGACGCGCAGATCCCGGGGTTGGAATCCTCGATGCGCACCGGCCCGCACTTCTGGACCTGGGTGTAATTCCAACCCAAGGTCCTCGACTTTTACCTCCACGAACCGCGCCGCTACACCGTCACCGCGAGCCGCATCACCTGCCTAGACGTGTGGGGCCTCTCGATCGGCCGAACCTCCGACGGCCTCGTCGAGGTCGACCTCTACGACCTCTCGCGACTGCCGTCGCCGGAGTGGAACCACTGGAAAAGCCACAACGTCGCGCCCACAGGTGGCGAACCCGACTCCGGAAAACTCGAACGGGAGCGCCTCAACAAGATCGCCGCGAGCCCCGACACCGTCCGCGATCTGCGAACCGCGGTCACATGCGCCAACGACGCGGCTCAACGCCATCAGGGCTGGCCGCTATGGCGGCCACTCGCCGAACCCGCGGCCACCGAGTGGCAAGCCCTGCACGCACCGGTCGTCAACGACATGAATGCTCTCCTGAGCCCGCTGCTGACCCTGACGAAGGTCCTGGTCGACAGTCTCGACGAGATCCAGATCAAACGCGCGCTGAAGACACCACCGCCCGATCCCCAGACACGGAGCCTGGGGTTGCTCCAGCTCTACCTCGCCGAGCGCGGCGGAACGCCGGACGCCGTCAAGCCGCTCCGAGACCTTCAACGTCTGCGATCGAAGGGCGGTTTCGCCCATTACGCAGGCGGAGCCGTCGAGCTGGAGATCGCCGCGATAGCACCGGGACGAAACACACCCGCCGAGATCTTCGAGTACCTCTGCCGCAACATCATCCAAGCGCTCGGCTCGATCACCGAAACGCTCACGACATCCACAGACACGGGGTCGGAGGGCTAGGCCGAACATCAACACGTTTACGTACCAATGCCTGTCACCCCGTAACGACCGAGGACAGTCGGACGACCCGTCATCGTCGCGGCGTAGGGCGAAGCCCGGCGCTCGGAAGCCCCGTGGTGGTGTGCTCGTCGGCGTGACGCCCAGTAGGAGGTCAACATGAGGCTGACAGTGAACGGGGACCACTTCGAGCTCGACCACGCCACCGTGACAAGCAGGCTCCGAGGACATACACCGCACTGGGTCGAGATCGAAGCAACCCGCTTTCCCGTCAAGCAAGCCCTCGAAACCGTCCTCGGGATCAGCCGCACCACCTTCACCTCCCACACCGCCCGCCACCAATTCGACAGGCTCGGATTCACCACCAGCACCGCCTCCTCCAACCCGACCACCAAGCAAACCCGCCCCTCTGCAGCCATCGAACCGGCCGTGCCGGATTACCGGTCGACGGTCGATGAGGCGGCGCGCGCATTCGCAACCCTGGTCGCATTCCTCCGCACCGGCCCACTCACCACCGGAATCAGCACCCTCGAACACAACCTGCTCAACGCCGACCGCACCACCGCAGGCGACATCACCGCCGCCGCCGGCCTGACCGAAGAACTGCTACACGCCGCTCTCACTGTCCGCCGCGACGTCGGCAGAGTCAGCGACGTCATCCACGCCACCGTCATCACCCTCGCCCTGCCCCACATCCTCGAGGACGGCGAAGTCGTGTCCAACCGGCCCTCCTTAGGACCAGGAAACGACCAGTCACGACCCTTCGACCTCGAGACCAACAAACGAGTCGCCGAGTTCAAGGTCGCCGTCTGGTCCGGCGGCGACATGATGCGCAAACGCGGCATCACCCAAGACCTCGTCCACCTCGCCCTGCACGAAGACCAACGCCGTCCGGAACTCTGGGTCGCCGGCACCGACCCGATCCGGTTCCTCCAGACCAGCACCAGCCCAGTAGGCAGCCTTTTCTCACGAGCCTCCCGCCGACAACGGGCCCGCTACGAAGCCCGCTACGGGAACAGCGACATCCCACTGCGCGACTTCGTTACCGAACACGCCGCCCGCGTGCAACTCCGCAACATCGCCGACGCGCTCCCTGCGCTTGCCGAGGCGTTCCTCTGACGTCAAGAGTGAACGGCCTCATGTCCTGTACTGGTGAACGAAGTCCGTCATTCCGTTGTCGGTCACCTCAGGTCCAGCGCAGCCTACGCACGGACATAGGTCTGTAACAACGAGCGGACCTCTGGCGACAGCCACCTGGCTGACAGACGAAGCGAGGTCTGCTTCGCGGATCGAAGGGGGCAGATTTTGAACAATGCGCGAGCACGTCTCGGCGCAATCCTCGTCACCGTACTGCTGGCACTGAGCAGCATCATGGTCACGAACGCCGCTCACGCGGTCCAGCCATTCACCAACGCCGATGTGGCGGACGCGGGCCTGGCAGAACTGGGGACGTCCCGTCCAACTGGCTGGAACCAGCCGGGCGAGTGCATCAAAAGCGTGCAGCGCTGGGTGGCGGCGGCCGGAGGCTACTTCGGCGGTGGTGGCATTATCAGCGGTTACAGCAATTCCGGCGCACAGGAAGTGGCGCTCGGTTCCGCGGTCAAGGGCGACGTCATCCAGTACACCAACGGCACCGGCAACGACCAGGATTGGTCGCACGCCCACACCATGGTCGTGATCACCAATCACGGCAATGGACGTTTCGACGTTGTCCAATCGAACTCGCCGGCGGGCTCAGGGCTCGTGACCCGCGCCGACAACATGGTCCCCGCTCCAGCGGCGGGCTGGGTATCGCGTGTCTGGCGGTTCGGGACTGTGCACAGTGGACTCGTCCCGAACCGGGTTGCTCTGCTCACCCCCGACAGCCGGATCTTCGCCAAGGACGATCTGGCCGGCGGCAACTGGCTCGATCAGAACACCGCGGCACCGGCGATCGACGTCGGCGGCCGCCGCGTCGCGCTCATCAACCCAGCGGGCCGCGTCTACGCCAAGGACCACCTCGGCGCAGGCGGCTGGCTCGACCAAGGCGCCGCCGCCGTGAAAGTGGTCGTCGGGTTCGGTGGTCGCATGTACATCATCACTCCAGACGGCTGGGTGTACGGCAAGGACGACATCAGCAGCGTTGGAGGCTGGCTCAATCAGGGCGCCCAGGCTGTCGATGTCGCCGTCGGCGTGGACCGGGTCGCCATCGTGACACCGTGCGGCGCGATCTACGCCAAGAGCAACCTCGACAACGGTGGGTGGATCCAGCAAAGCGACTGCTACACCGCCACCGACGTCGAGGTGAGCTCAACAGGACGTGTCGCGTTCATCCGTACCGACGGTGCCGTCTTCGCCAAGGACACCATCACCGGCCCCGGCGGATGGCTCGATCAGAACGCCGCCGCCGCTCAGCTGAAGCTCGGCGCGAACCGGCTCCTAATCCTGACACCGGACGGCCACGTCTACGCCAAAGACCACCTCGGCGCCGGTGGCTGGATCGACCAGGGCGCTGCCGCCGTGCAGGTCGCCATCAGCGACCAAGGTCGACTGGTACTGCGGAACTCAGCCAACCAGGTCTATGCGAAGGACACCACCGCTCCAGGCGGATGGCTCGACCAAGGAGCAGCAGCCATCAGCATCGCATCCTGACAACTTGCAAAGTACAAGGCCACACGCGATCGCCCCTCGACAGAATTTGAACGGATTCCCTCGAAGGGCGATCGCTGCGTGTGTGTGCTCGACCTTCGCGTGGTACGCCTCGACGACCAGGCGCGAATCGCGGCCGCACTGACACCAGCGACTCCGGCGAACGCCCCGACATCGTCATCGACACACACGCACCCGACGACCGCACCGCAGAAGCACCGATCATCAGCGTTCCCCTGGAAATCAAAGGCTCCTGGCACGATGCCGTCCTCACTGCCCAGGACACCCAACTCGCCCAGCGCTATCTCACCCACATGAACACCACAGCAGGCGTCTACGTAGTGGGCTGGAATCCCCTCGATCAATGGACCGTTCCCGTCGCACACGACCGACGCCAAACCAACGGTAGAAAATTGGCTCCTCAACCGAACTTCAATCCTCGTTGCAACATCAAGCCGCCGAGATCCAACACGCCGCTGCCCGTAATACCTACCCTTACGTACTCACAGTTCCGCGCGCAGCACCAGCTCCGTCATGACGCTGAGCGCAGCCGAACAACAGCTTCCACTCGCCCAGGCCGATCACCGAGGCGGCCTTCTCGCGCCTACCTGAATGTGGTTACGCTATCTGCGGCAATGAGCTGTCGAACCTCCTGATGGCGCGTAAGTATCGGAGCCATACTCGCGAATCGTGTCACGTAGTCGGCGTCGCCGACCAGCGTTTCCTGCGCACCGTGCCAGGCCCTCATCGCGCTCGTGAACCGTTCCCGTACCGGCTCCGATACGCCCGGCAGGTACCGGTCGACGAGCAGCTGATGGAGCGGCTGCGGCAGGTTCTTCTGCCGCACAGTGGGTATCAGTCCAGCAATGGCGTCGCGGCGGGCTTCGACCTTGCGGCGCAACAGGTCGAGCGGGCTTGGTCCATGGCGCAAACGCTCTGCTTCGCGGCGTTCGTGCTCGATCCGAACTGCGCCGACCTCAGCGAGTAAGCTCGGCTCGACACCGTCGCGCAGGGTGTCGACCGGTAGCGCAATCTGCTGGGTCGCTGCGATCGCCGACGGACGGATGGCCAGGGAGATCGAACCGGGTGACTCGAAGAGGTTGAGGTATCGGACGACGTCGGCGTCGCCGAGGTCGTCTTGGCTCAGGCGCGCGGCGTGCTCGGTGTTCTCGTCTCGCCAACCCCGCTCCACCACCAGGTCTAAAACGCGGAGTGCCACGCGGTACAGGAAGAATTGGGCGCCGCCGTCGTCCTGGTCGCTCATTCGGCGCAGCATCGACTCGATCGCCGCTTCGTAGGTGCCAACATGCAGGGCCTGGTTCTCATGACGGGCCCTGGCGTTCTCGGCCGCTTCCGAGGACATGTGTTCCCGGTGTGCATCGAGGGTCGCGGCGGGCATCGTGCGGCTCCCCACGGGCCAGTCGGAGTACGTGCTGGTGTGATACCAGGCAACACCGGTGAGGTAGCCGTCGTCGAGGGCCGGGTCGGCGGCGTCGCGCAGGGCCATCACGGCTCGCCCGAAGTGGATGCTGGCGCCACACCCGTGGCACGCGATGTGCGCCTGGTTGATTTGCTGGTGGTAGTCGGTGCTGGTCAGCGGGGTAAGCGCCGGGCAGGCCGAGCACGCCATGTTGTAGTCATAGTTGAACGTCACCGGTCTCTCAGCCAGGTCGCGCATGACTCATTCTGCCTGTCGTGTGATGGCCCGACGTGAGGCGACCTCGACGCCCGGTATATCCGAACGACTCCGAGATTCAGGCTGTCCAGCGGGCGCTGGGTAGCGGTGCTGGTTCGGCGCCGCCACCCAGCTGGATACCCACCCAGCCCAAGCGAGTCTCGGGCGCCTGGATCGTCGCATCCAGCACCGACAATCCAGGCAGGCCGCCGCGTCACGCAGGCAGGTTGTACATCGCCAGGTTCGTTGGACACGCTGGCGACACCGGCTCATTCCGTCGCGTCCCGGGCCCAGAGCACGACCTCGGTGTGCGCACGAGGGTCGCCTTGGACAACACGTCGTGAGGGCAGTAGACAGCAGTGGCCCCGCCGGTCATGGTCGGCCACTGCTGTCGTGTCCGGTGCTAGTCAGAATCCAGTAGCCAGTTCACGATCGCGTGAGCCACCCCGGTGAGCACGCCTTTCAGCGCAGCGGCGATCAGGGTGACGCGCGCGTGGCGGGTCGGCTTGTCCGGCATCGACATGATGTCCTCCTGGCAGTGGTTGTTGTTTGTCGCCAAGGAGGGTGGAGAGGACGCTGCCGGTGAGCGAGGGAATGCGGCGGCTGCGGGCAACATCGGGCTACGCTGCTGGTCGAAGCCATGACCGTTGTGTTGGATGCGGGCGATGAGGGCACCGCCGACTGTCGGAGGACGCGCATGGCCAAGAGCAGGGCGGGGTTGCGAAGGCTGCAGGAGGAACTGCGTTCGCTCGAGGCTCGTGCGGTCGAGGCCCGTAAACGGCAGGGAAAGCCCTGGTCACACAGGGAAGCTGTGAAAGAGGCTAAACGTGACCACGGCGGCGGGAAGCTGGATGCCCGGCGAGTCGGGGAATGGCTACGGGAAGCTGGTCGGGCGCCGCGAGACCCGGATCAGGTATGGGCGCTGGTGCAAGTCTGGTCCGCGTGGGCGGGAGAGGGACCAGGGCGTCAGGAGGAGAGGACCTGGCGGCATCTGGTCGATAACGCACAGCCGGTGCCTGAGCGCGGCCCGGATACCACCGAAGACAACGATGACCTCGTCGCGCAACTCAAGGCACTGCTACACCAGGAACCCTCCGGAGCCTCGCGGCACCATTGGTACCCGCTGGAGAACGGATTGTTCCCCGTGCTTGCGGACAGTGACGCTGCCAGGCGGTACTTCGTTTCGTTGTTGGTGGAGTCGGTGATCCAAACGTTCGGGAACGAGCCGGCACGGTTCGTCTTCGTATTGTCCGTGGGATCGCGCGGTGAGGAGGGACAATCATTTCCGGTCTACTCGATGTGGAGTCACCACCGGGAGTTCGTCGCCTGGGCTGACCATAGGCACGCAACCGGCATGCGAAGAATGATCAACGCTCGTTTGAACATGTCGAACGCGGAAGGCCTGGCCCGCGTTCTGCAGGACCTCGTGGAGTCCGGCCAGACGATGGCTGGCTGGAGGTGGGAGGGAAAGTTGGGTTTTGGTCCAGCGCCCGCCCCGCACGTGGTTACCTATGAGCCGGCCATACGACGTGTCCTGATCGAGCACGACACCGCCGCCTACGCGGATCCCGAGGAGTACGACGAGAAGGTGACCACGACCTCGGAGGCGCTGCGCTACATGTGCGCAGTGGGGAATCGCCCAGCCCCCGCGATCACCAGCTTCGACCGGTTTGTGGGCAACCGGCCGCTCCTGCAGTTGACCACGTACCTCCTCGATCAGCGCACATTCGACTTCGCCCGGTTCCGAGTCCTCCGGGACGACCCGGAAACATGGAACTTCCGCTACCCGGAGGTCGAAGCGGAGCTCACCCGGCCTACGTGATCTGCACGCACCACCCACCAGGCGAGAGCATCAACGCCCGACCGGCAGCGTCCCGTCAACGACACCGCGGAATAACCGGACGAACAGGACACCGCCTACGGCATCCCGGTCATTCCTCGACATCGTCTCCCTGGCCAGCCGTCTCATCGACCGCGGCGATGTCCTGGCCAGTGATCACATCGCCATCGCGCTGTACCGGGTCCCCGGCGACGACGTGTGCTTCCTAAGCGAAAGCCTGTCACAGGACGCCGTCGCCAACTGCCGCGTTCCCGCGCCATCGGCTCCCCGCCGGGCCGACGGGGGCCGATGGCACCGGCGGCTGGTCGGCGAAGTCGCCCCAACCGATGTTCTCGGCCGGCGGCAGGGTGTATCGCAGTGCCCCCGTGACTGCGCGCGCCCGTTTGATGCGAGGCTACTCGTCAGAGCAGCCAGTTTATGGAGGTAGGCAGTGGAGCTTCCCGGCCCCGATCACGCAAGGATGCGGGCGGGCACTCAGCTGGAGGCGGCCCTGGTGTCGCCGCAGCGCCCGGCGGCGACACCACCGCAGCAATCGACATCGCCGATCAGATGGTGAACCGCGGGCTCGTGACGACTTGGCGCGGACAGCTGCTGGCATCGACCTTGATGGAGCTGTCCCGGCAGCAGATCACGACAACGGGTTCGGCTACTGATCCGTATGCGAAGCTGGCACATCACCTTGTCGCCATCGGCGTGTGCACGCAGGCCGAACTCGAGACCGCCTTCATGGCGCGAGTGCTGGTCATGGGCGTGGACCAAGGCTGGCTGGAAGGGGCCTTGTATGACCGGCTGGAAGCTGCAGGGGGCAACGACCCGTCGTTCCGGGCGCTGTTGGCAAGAATCGAACGCTGCTGAACGCTGAGCCGTTAGTCGTGGCTTAGGTTCGTGGTCATCGCGTCATAGAGCCCGCCAACCGGTTCTTCCTTGACGGACTGGGCGATAGTTGGTGACGTCGGCCTGGAAGCTAGGCACCGCGCGACGTGGATCTGATCTCAGGTAGGCAATCGATCCGTCCGGCTCACTTCTCGTTCCGGAGATGTGGACCGTCACCCTCGCCAAGGACGTGCCGTGTCACGATCAGTGCTTGGCTGCGGCGGGATGTCAGGTCGCGAGCGAGTTTCGATGTTGCGGAGGTCGAGCAAATGGAGTCAGGTCATAGTGACTTCAGCGGAGCATCGGTTCCGGACTTGTTGGGCAGGTACGCGATGATCTTGCAGGAGCTGCACGACCGGGGTGTCGTCAGGACGAGGAACGCTCCGCTGGGCGACTATGCCGAGTACCTCACCGCTCAGGTCTACGGCGGCGAACTGGCGGCGAACTCGGGCAAGTCCTACGACCTCCTCGCCGCCGACGGTCGCCGGGTCCAGGTCAAGGCCAGAGCCGTCGGCCCCAACACCAGGGCCAGCGCCATCTTTTCGGTCTTCCGATCCTTCGATTTCGAGATCGCCGTGCTGATCACGTTCGAGAGCGCCACCTATGCACTGCGCTGGGCACGCGAGGTGACAGCAGGGGAAATCAAAGCCGCCGTCCGCCACGACCCACACGTCAACGGGCATCGGATCACGATCTCCCGCGGCGCTCGACTAGGCCTGGACGTTACGACGCGGTTCCACGCCGTCGCATCGGCGTAGTCGACCGGATAGCGTGGGGGCTCAGCTCAGTGTTGGTACGTGGACCGGAACGAACCGGCGATTCGAACTATCCCACCAGAACGCGTGGATCTGGTTCCACAACGTAGGTAACCGCCACTGTGGCGCCATCTGCGGGGCTACACCGTTGAGGCCAGGAGTGCCACCCACACCGATCAGGTACCCGGTCGGCTCGAGTACCTGCCTCCACGGAGCCCAGTTCGGCTCGCCGATGATGACAGCAACGATCACGTCGGCGCTGAGCCTCAACGCCGTGTAGCCCGGTGGGAGTGGAACTCGCCATTCCCGCTCGTGCAGCCAGTCGTTGGTGAACGCATCGAACTTCACCGCCCAGTCCCGTTGTTCCGGTGTCAAGGTCCGGTGCTGAGCTTCGCGGGTATACCAGACCGGTCCGCCGCCGACATCGTAAAGACGCTGCCGGTCGAACAGCAGCGCCCATGGCGGGAACCCACGGTCGGTGAGCAGCCAGTGCAGGTGTTGAATGGGGCTTTCGGAGAAACACACCATCCGGTTTGAGGCGCCGAACGGCACCGACCCTCGTAGCCGCTCCTCCCACAGCATATTCGCCAGCCGGTCCGGCACCGACATGGAAGCGATGCTGGGGTCCAGCTGCGCGGAAATGCCGGTGCCCGGTGGCCTACCGCAGAAGTGATAGATCTGGTTGGACTGCGCCGGGCCGGGGTCGCGCAGTTGCATCGTCGCGACGGTCATGGCGTAACGGCTCCCCGGCGGCAGAGCAAGGCGTTCGAAGGAGGCGAGCCGACGTTCTCGCCCCTCGCGGGGACAAGCAGCTTCACGGTCTCCGACATAGACGTCACATTGGTAGCCCACACACCGGACGCAGCCAAAACGCTAGCGTCACCGTTGGGACGGCCGCCTCCAGAGCCCTGTCCAAACCCACTCTCGCCCACCGAACCACCCACCTCACCCACCCTTGTCGACGAAACGTCGTGGACAACGGACCGGTCGTTACGTTCGGTTCAGGTTGGACCACGACGGTCATGCCTTGGATGTTCGCGGCTTACTCGCACTCGTCCCGGCTCCGATCCGAGGGTGTCCAATCATGACCGGACTGAGGCGGCGCGCTGGCGCCGAGCTGCAGTCCGGCCGAATCTGTCGGTGGCGGTCGGTACGATGAGGGTGTTCGGCGCTTGAGGCGAGGGTTCCCTCGGGCTGGGTTCTATCTATGCGTACCTGATCGCGGTAGCGATCATCCTGCTTTTCACTCACGTCGCCTCCTACATCAGCGCCAAGCGGGCGGACAGTGAGCGTCGAGGAGGTTGTCACATGACGCTTTTCATGAGCGTTGCACTCCTGACCATGTCAGGAGTCGGATCGAACTGGGTAGCGGCAGCGCTGCCATCCTGGTCTGAAGCGACGAGCACGAAGACTGCCCTTCCGGCCGTTGTCACGCGATGCTTCGCAGCATGCTCGGACCTGCAGGTTCTGGACGTACCGACCACTTCTCACACCTCTGCCGCGGCAAGCGGTGGCCGGCCCCACCAGCCGCATGATGCCGCTGGCGACTTCGGCGGCCGCCACCCTGGCGCGATATGGTCGGCTCTCGTCGAACCGGCGCGCCCAGTGGACCGCAACACCGACTGCGAGGTTCCGAGAGCTTCGTCGACACCGCAGACTTGCGATTAGCTCCGCTTCCCGCAGGAGCGGGCCATCGACCCCGCCCACTGCACGGGCGGGAAGTGTGTTTGCCGTGACTTCTGGCGTCCTCGGCCGACAAGCCACCGAACGTTCTGCTAACGCGTGCAGTTCCCAAGCGGCCTTCTGTGTGGCAGAAGACCGCAGAGTGCAGTATGGATAGTCTCACGCGATGGCGATCATGTGGTCACGAATCCATGTCGAGCTCGGGCTGACAGCTCCGACACCCTTGACCTACGACATGGTGGCGCAGGCTGTCACCCATCGGCTTCGTGAGAATGAGGACCTGGACTGGAAGCAGGACCTCGCATGGAAGAAGGACCTTCCGCCTGACGTCAAGGCGAAGAAGAAGGCTGAGTTTGCCAAGGACGTTGCCGCAATGGCCAACACGCGAGGCGGGCTGATCGTTTTCGGCGTCCGAGACGAGAACGAGGAAGCCGCCGAACTGACGGGTGTGGAAAACGGCGAACGTACTCGTCAGTCTCTGCGGGCCCTGGCCTGGCAGGTGAGACCGTTGATCGAAGGCCTGCTCATCGAAGCACTCGGTGCAGACGAGGGGCAGGAGGGGCTGATCGCCGTGTATGTGCCTCCCAGCCCGGATGCTCCTCATCTGGTCGGTGAGAAGAACGAAATGGGCGTTCCGTACCGCTATGGAACTGACACCAACTGGATGTCGGAGGGTCAGCTCGAACGAGCCTATCGTGAGCGCTTCTCGCGTCGCGCTGACGACCGGACAACGTTGGGCGCCTTGATCGATGGCGTGCTTCCCGAGATCGACTTGACCACGGGAGCCTGGATAGCGCTGGCGGCCCGGCCCGTTGCCCCCTTGCCGCTGCTGAGCGGTTCTCCAGACCGCGCGCAGGCCACCGCCACCATGAAGAGGACGCTGCACCTTGCGTCCGAGCTGTTCGGGACCGAGCAGGGCCGGGTCGCGACGCTCAACCAACTCTCTGCTGAATCGGTGAACAATCCGCGGACCGGCCTGCGACGCTGGGTCATCCGGTCAACTCCCTACGCGCCGGATCCTCACGAACTGAGCGACTGGGCCTGGGTGGAACTTCACCACGACGGCTCCATCGCCCTAGCGATCGAGCTGCGGGCATTCTTGCCCAGTGACAACATGTTGGACGAGGACACCGGGGTCTGGCACGTACCTGTGAGGATCGTCGACGCTGTGATCGTCGAGGCGATCGCGCTCGCATCGACACACGTCCGCGGCCTCGGTGGAGTCGGTACGATCTTGACACGGGCAGCTTTGCTGAGAGCGGAAAGCGACCAGGCGCCCCTGATTGCGATCGACGGTCGTTCAGGCGGGTGGACGACCTCGTACTTCCAACGCGTAGAAGGGTCGCGATCGTTACGCAAACCCGTCGCCGTAGAAGCCGAATTCTCGGCAGACGATGATGTCGCCGCCCTGCGCGCCGTAGCCTGCCAGCTCGCCGACGATATTGACCAACAGTTCGGCATACGCGCCTCCACCATTCCCGGCTAGGCCGGGCCCAGGAAACGCCGTTTCCGAGCAGTTGGTGAGTGGCGGGGTCGGAGTGCACTCGCGTAACGATGCCCGCGCACTGCCTCGCGGGGAGCGCCGACGTGGACGACGCCGCGTGAGTAACGCTGCAGCCGCGATGGGCGACTTGCCGACGTCCGATCGGCGCACGAAAGGGACGGCTGTGACGAGTGTCTGGGATCGAATGTCGGTGCTGGAGAAGGTCGTCGACGTTCTCCAGCAGGTGACCCCTGAGCCGCCGGGCCACCACCTCGGCCGCCCTTACGCGACGGCCTACCAGCTGGCCATCGCGCTCGACACGAAGTATCCCGAGGTCGCCCGTGGGCTGGGCTTCGAGATCGGTGGCGCCGAAACCGGGCGGCGCAACAGCCTCGCGCAGTACCTGGCTCAGCAGCTGTCGTCGCATATCGCTCGCGACGGCGACACGAGCGCGGTCGAAGGCGCCTTCCTGTCCTGTGACCACGTGACAGCCATGGAATTCGTCGATGCCCGCGGCGGTCAGCATGCCAGCAGCCTCATCGACAGTGGCTTCCCGCTGACGATGTTCCGTATCCGCCCCCACGACCGCCAGCCATGACCACCGCACCGGCCGTGCAGAAACTGGTCGACACCGCCACCGGGCTCGACATCCAGCCCCCGCCCGCCGGTGGGCGCACCTGCCGCTCTGCGTGCTCGACGCAGTCTTCTCAATCAACGCCCGCTACACCAGCACCATCGCGGTCTGCGACCGCTACGCGAAACACCAAGGCCTCCTGCCCCACCTCGTCGACGTAGCCGACCTCGCAACAGCCGCCGGTACTGCCGCCGAGCAGCCCGTCGACGCGCTGGCGGATCTGGGGAACCTGCTCGGGCCAGCCCGGCTCGCCACCGACATCCTGCACAACCGCGGCCGCACCAGCGCACGCGGCGGCGTGCACAAGGCAGCCGCCGCCGTGCGCTACGCCGAAATCCTCGCCACCTCCGACGTGCACACACTCGACGACGTCACCCTGCTCCTAGCCGACCTGCCCATACTTAACGCCGTCGAAAGCCGACTCCGCAAGGTCCCAGGGAACGGCCATCACGACATCCGGATCGGCTACCTCTGGATGCTCTTCGGCGCCGACGAACAGGTGAAACCGGACCGGAAGGTACTTCGCTGGCTGCGTCGTACCCTCGACCATGAGGTCGGCGTCCCCAGCGCACGACAACTGCTCACCGACGCCGCTGCCGCATTCGGCTGCAGCCGATGGGAGCTTGACAACGCCATCTGGCGGCGCGGCGACGCCGCACCGAGGTCCGACTCAGCGCGCAACGCATAATCATCGATTACCTGGAACTGGTCGCACCAGATGGCGACGACCCGACCTCGTGGTGGTGCTACCCACTGGACCTCCGCGGGCTGTGCTCATCGACCTGGACCTGCGAGGGCGCCGTATCGGTTCCGCTCGGTTCGACGACGCTCACTAGGTCTCAGGGGTCAGGGGTTTTCCGCTTCGAACTCGCGGACCGCGGCCTCGGCCTCCCTTGAGCCCGGTCGCAGATGTGTGTGCGCCTCCCCCTGCTCATGACCCCTCTGCAACCACTCCATGAACTCGCGACGGCGTTCCTCGCTTGGCATCCGCCGCCTCAGCCATCCTGAGTTCTCGAGTTCCTGCTTGTTCCCGTCGCTGATTCGCTGCCGACGGAGCATGTCGTTCTCGTCGCCCTCGCCGTACTTCTCCTCGTAGTAGTCCTTGTCACGAGGCCCCCCGGACATGGCCATCGCGGACGCGCCCGCAGTGATCCCAGGGTCGCTGGCGACCGCGGCTGGAATCGTGTCGACCGCCACGATCACCAATTGCCCTCGCGATGTCGCCAGCACCACGCCCGCCCCAGGCGGAGGTGGGCCTGGTAACGGACTGCCGCCACGCGGACCGCCACCGGCGGTTCGCATGATCAAGAACAGGATGGCGTCGACTTCGACTTCCGCCACCGCGCGGGCGAACTCGTTGCCTGCGGCGTTGATCTCGGCCTGTGTGGTCGCGTTGCGTGCATCCGCGAAATTGATCAGATGGTTTGCCGCCCGGAACAGACCTGTCCCGATGAAGACGGCGGTCAACCCGAGCGCGATATCGGCCGCCCAGCCGACTGGGGTGAACTGCGAGGCGATGAATACCGCAGCGAACGTGATGACCGCGGCGACCAAGGCCTCCGGCGTCAGGACGGTGAGGATCTTCTCCCGGACCGCCGCGTTGATGTCAGCCCGGTGGAACGCTTCCACCAGTCGTTCGGTCGGCGTCATGGCAGCAATCTGTTCGCCGGACAGATCCGGCCCTTGCGCGACGGGCGCCCGCGGCCTCGGCGCTTGACTGCTGTTCGGACCGGCCGTGGACGCGCGAGGGGCGCCGGGCCTTGTCAGCTCGGCGATCTGAGACCCGGGCCCGACCGCCGGATTGCTTGTCGCGCCGACGTGCATGTAGTTGACCTGTTCGTCGGTCAGTTCGGCGAGCTTGCGCAGGATGTCCTGCCTGTTGAATCCGTTGAGCAGCTCGGCAGTGTTTCTGAAATCCCCAGTCTCCGTCGCGGTCCGGAGAGCGGCACGATAACGCTCGTCGAGTGACGGTCCCGCGACAAGCGGCTCTCGTTGTACCGCCAGCAATTGGCACGCGGCTTGGTTCCCGGCTGAACTTTGCAGCCTGCTGATGGCCGACGGATTCAGATGTGCCCCAGCGACACCGGCAACGCTTTCGGGTGACCTGCCGCGCCGCGTCACGTCACCCTTTGGGTTTGGAGACAGGACGGGCGTGTCGTGCTGCTGCCGTGACATGGATCCTCCCATCGCCGACAGGACTGCTCTCCAGTTCACCACAGCGCCGAGGGGCAAGGCAATCAGCACGCTCGGAGCCTGCCCAAGAGGGCAGTCGAATTCGCCTGTTGAGGCCCGCGATGACAGCTTGCCCCATTGCCGATTGAATAAGGGACGCCGGTCACTGACAATCTCAGCGATTGGGCGTCAAGCTTCAGACTTCACCGGGGCAAGTGGCATATACCAGGGGGTTGTGAGTGATAGAGAGGGTTGCTGTGAGGTAAGATAAAGGTGGCGTGCTGGAGCTGGCGGCATGAGCGGGCTCGCTACAGAGCCTGACACCACTGCACTATCGATAAAGGTCACATTTCGAGATTACGGCGCCCGATCTAGGCATTTTGCGTGACTTCGGGCGGGGCGCCGCGATCGCCCGGCAGCTGGGTGCCGCGGGCACCACGTGATCGTCAACTACCGCACCGACTCCGACGGCGCCATTGGCGTCGTCGACGACATCGAGGCCGCGGGCGGCACGGCGTCGAGCGCCCGCGCCGACGTCACCGACCCCGAGGCGGCCGACGCTCTCGTGACCGGAATTCTGTCCCTGCGTGGCTGGATCGTGTATATCGGCAGTACCGCGCCGGACTACGTCGGAGAAGGCCTCCTCGCCCACGGCACCGCGGAATCCGCACTGACGACGTTCGCCCGTCACGTGGCCGCGGAGAGCGGACGCGACGGTGTCAGTGTCCTGGTAGTCGTGCCCGGGGCGGTCCGAACCCCGGCGACAGCGGGAATTCTCGCAGGCGTCCGTGGCGAGGTCCTCGCCAGGGAATCGGTGCTCGGCAGGAATCCTCGAACCCGAGGACGTCGCCGCCGCGGTGGTGCTGGCCGCCGATCCAGCGCTCCGCCCGGCCACCGTGACAGTGCTCCGCGTCGACGGCGGCTGGTCCGTCCTCGTCTGCGGACCGGCGAGCTAGGCCGGCCCTGGCGCTGTCAGGCGGCGGAAATTGCACGAAGAAATCCATCGGGTTTGAGACTGGGCAGCCGACGAGGCAAGGAAGTGCGGTATTTGACGGCAATCTGGAAGTCCCCGGCGAATTCCGTGTCGGCGGCCTGGAGTCTGCCCGGAAGGCTCCGAACAGACGACAAAATTCCTGCCCTGCGCGATACCGACGTAACAGCAAGGCGGCGCTGACTTCCGACTGAGCGGACCACTCGACAAGCACACCCGCCTTTGAACCGCCTGCAAGTTCGGACCGAATCCTTCATTGACATACTCGATGCCGGTGTATGCGAAGACGCCGAACAGTCGATTGACTCGGGGTGGGCCTCGTGGGGTACTGGGTTTTCATTCTTCGCAGGAGGTCGAGCGGTGCGCGTTCTTCTGGTAAAACCTTCCGTTCGTGGATGCCGGGTCGAAATCGGCAGGCATATTCCGATCGGGCCCGCCTATCTGGCGTCGTGCCTGCGCGATCGCGGACACGAGGTCGTTCTGTTCGACGCGCTGTCGTTCACCGAGGACAATCACATCGTCGATCCCGAGGCCTACACCGAGGTCGACCGGCTGAAGATCGCCCGGCACCCACGGTGGCGACATCTGGTGCATTGGGGCGCGAGCTGGGAACGCGTCGGACGAGCGATCCAAGACGCCGAGCCGGACGTCGTGGGCATCTCCTGCATGTTCACTCCGTACTACGAGTCGGCTTACGAGACCGCGAGGCTGGTACGGAAAATGGCTCCGGACGCGTTGGTGATCTTCGGCGGCCAACATCCGACCGTGGCACACCACCACGCGTTGCAGGAGCCGTCTTTCGACGTATTCGTACGCGGCGAAGCCGAGTTCACCTTGCCCAGCGTCCTTGACGCCGTTGGCACCGGAGCGCCGTTGACCGGCATTCGTGGCCTGGTATTCCGCTGTCAGCCACGGTTCTGCGGTTGCGACCTCGCCGGTCCCGGCGTGCACGTCACGCCCGCCGCGCCACAGGTCCCCGACCTCGACGCGTTACCACTGCCGGCGACCGACCTGCTCGACTTCGATCGCTACGAGCGCGCGACGACGCTCATCACCAGCCGCGGCTGCCCGTTCTCCTGCACTTTCTGCACCGTGCACGCCACGGTGGGCAAGGCGTTCCGGTACCGGTCACCGGAATGCGTGGTCGCGGAGATCCGGCACTACGTCTTCGACCACGGTATCCGTGAATTCCGCATCGAGGACGACAACTTCACGTTCGACACGGACCGAGTGCGGGGGTTGTGCCGGGCGATCAAGGCCGCCGGTCTGGACATCGACCTGCACCTGCCCAATGGCATGACCGTCGTGAAGCTCTCGCCCGAACTGGTCCGGGATATGGTCGATGCCGGTTTCAGGAGTTTGTTCCTTGGCCTGGAGACCACCGAGCCGGCGAGGTTACGCAAGCTGCGCAAAGGATTCACCTCGGTGGAGAAGGTTCGAGCCGGAGCAGGATGGTTCCTCGATCAGGGTGTGGAAGTCAGCGCGTCACTGATCGTCGGCCTGCTCGGACAAGACCTCACCCGTGCCGCGCAGGACGCCGCCCGCCTGGCGACGGCGGGGCTCGGGTTCGGCTCGAATCCGTTCTACCCGATTCCGGGTTCGACCGATTACGAGAACTGCCTCCGGCACGGGATCATCGCGCACGACACGGAACTGGGCTTGTTCGAGGGCTTCAACTTCGCGGTCGGCAGCGACCTGCTCTCACCTGAAGACGTCTATTGGGCGTGGGTGTACGCCCAAGCGCTGTCGTTTTGGCCGGGCTATGTCCTCGAAGGCGTCGGCCGTCCGGAACATGAGGCTGAGGCGTCGATCGAGACCACGCTGAGCGGACTGTCGGCTTGGCACTCGAAGCAGTCCAGCAGAGCGGATCGGTTCGAACTCCTCGCCGCGCCGGGACGAGTGGTGGGCAGCACGGTCGAACTGACCGAATCCGGCTGCTTCTGCCGTCTGCAGAAGGTACGTGAACTGACCGAGGGCGGCGGCCCTGCCGACTTCTGCGCCTGCAGCGGCGACATCGTCGCCGCCGCGGCAGGGCTTCATCACGGCCGTCCTCTGTCGGCTTACCAGGTCTCCTCCGCAGTTCGTGACCCCGGGCGGTTGTGCTCGTTCGACATCCGGACGGGTGGAGCCGCGGCGGCGCGAGCCGTGCACGCGGCCTACGTGCACGAGCTCAGAGCGCTGCTCGATCAGCCGGTCGAGGTCTGAAGCCGCCACAGCACGACAGCATCACGGCCGAACCGCCGGAGTAGTTCCGGTGAGCCGTTCACCCACTCGTCCCGGTCGCCGGATATGTCGAACTCCGGCAAGGGCTCGAGGACGTGGAACGACCAGGTCCAGACTTGCGCCCAGCCCAGCGAACGTCCCAGCTCGGCCAGCCTGATCGGGTCGCGGTGGTGGATCGGCAGCCCTTCCTTCCCCGTGGCGGCGCGCGCGACCTCGTCGAACCGGGCCCGATCGACCCGATGCGACTCGACGCCGTGCTCGGTCATGCGGTCCAGGCTGAACTTTTCGTCGCCGACAGGGGCTCGGGTGCAGGACAGCATCAGCACACCGTCCGGTGTGATGAGCTCGCGGATCGAGTTCAGCAGCGGCACCAGGTCGGCGGTCGGGATGTGTTGGATGACGTGACTGCACAACACCAGATCGAAAGGGCCTGCCCGCAGCTCGTGAAGGTTTCCCACCTGGGTGACGATCTCGGCTGAATCACCCAGCTCGCGTGCCACTTGGGCCGCCTTGGCCAGCCGGCCCGGATCCGGGTCGATCGCGGTGACCCGTCCGGCCAGCTCGGAGAGCCACGGCAACATCCTGCCCGGCCCGCAGCCCACGTCCAGGGCCCGCACGCTGTCTTTCGGGCCGAGCAGCTCTTTCAGCTTCTCCGCCGCGCGCGCCATGGCACGTTCGTCACTATGGTCCCAGTAGCCGGGGTGCGGCTCCGCCTGCTCGATGAAACGACGAGTAATGCGATCCTCGTCGTCCGGATACGCGTAGGCACTCGACGCCACCATGGGCTGCCGGTCGATCATGAGTCCGTTCCCTGGATCGCGCTGATCTTCTCCGCCAGCGTCGTGGCCTCAGATCTTTCCAGCTGCACGAAGATGGTGCGACCGCGCTGCCATGCGGCGAGCGCCGCGGCATGATCGTCGGCGGCGAAGGCGGCGTCACCGAGGTGGGCTACCGCGGTGGCTTCTTCGAAGGCCATGCCGACTTCGTGGAACAGCTCGACCGCCCCGCGGTGGTACTTCATCGCTTCGGCGGCCTTGCCGAGGTTGCGGTACGCGTCGCCGATATGGTCGAGAGTGAAGGCCACACTATGCCGCTGGCCCAGCCCCTCGAGCACGGTGAGGGCGGCCTTGCAGCAGGTGAGGTTCTGTTCGTGGTCGCCGACGAGGCCATGTAGCCATCCCACGGTGTTGAGAGCCTCAGCCTCGCCGAAGCGATTACGACAGCTTTGATGGATCTCCAGCGCTTGCCTGCCTTTCACCAGCCCCTCGGCGTACCGTCCTTGCCTGGCCAGCATCCAGCTCATCGAGTGGAAGGCATGGGCTTCACATACCTGGTCCCCGAGTTCTTGGAACACCGCGAGTGCCCGCTCGATCTGGTCGTAGGCTTCGGCGTTTCGCTCACGTTGGGCGTAGGCGTGCCCGAGGTTGTACCTCATCCGGGCCTCTCCGGCACGATCGTTCAGTCGCCGAGCCGCCACGATCGCCTTCTCGGTGATCGCGATCCAGTCGTGCCAGTGCACTTGCCGGTCCATGAAAGTGGCGAGCGACCACGACAACTGCCACGTGTAGCGGTCCAGCTTCTCCTCGGCGGCGTGGTCGGCAGCCGCGAGAAGACAAGGGTATTCGGTGGTGAGCCACGCCATCGCTTCGTCGTAGTCCCGGAACTGTCGCGGATCTACCCGCTCGTCGTGCGGTGACAGCACGATGGGCTCGCGGTGCGGATACAACTGCCGGTCGGCGGCGACCGCGGAATGCAGATAGAAGTCCAGCACTCGTGCGACAGCCCGCTCGCTGTCCGGTCGGCTCCCCTCCGCCGAAACCCGATCGCGCGCATACACCCGCAGCAGGTCATGAAACTGGTAGCGGCCCGGCTCGAACTCTTCCAGTAGGTGAGCGTTGACCAATTGCTTGAGCAGCGCGCGGGTTTCGCGGAGGGACGCCCCGCCCAGGGCGGCGGCCGCCGGCACGCCGATGTCCGGCCCAGGATGCAGGCCGATCAGCCGGAAGAGCCTCGACGCCTCCGGTGTGAGCGCCAGGTAGGACCAGGAGAACACGGCCTGCAGATTCACCTCGACCTCGCCGAGATCGAATTCCTCTAGTCGGGCCCGCCGATCACGCAGCTCGGCGACCAGACCGGCGAGCGTGACCGGGGCGTTCGCAGCGGCCCGCGCCGCCGCGATGCTCAACGCCAGTGGCAGGCGCGCGCACAGCTCGATCAGCGCGTCGGTCTCTTCGGGTTCCGCCGCCACTCGTTCCTCGCCGATCCTCGCCGCGAGCAGAGCCCGCGCCTCCTCGAGAGTGAGCAGTCCCAAAACCAGCCTCCGTGCCCCCTCCCGTGCGACGAGACCGTCCAGCCGGCTCCGGCTGGTCACGATCACCATGCAGGACGTGCCGCCGGGCAAGAGCGGCCGCACCTGGCCACTGTCGCGGCAGTTGTCCAGCACGACCAGCATTCGCCGTCCGGCCACCAGGCTGCGGTAGAGCGCCGCCTGTGCGTCGAGGTTCGCGGGAATGCGCGAGGGCGGCACCTCGAAGGCGTCGAGAAATCCACGCACCACGACCGCTGGATCCAGCGGCTCGCCCGCGGGGTCGAAACCGAACAGGTTCGCATAGAGCTGACCGTCCGGAAAGCGGTCCCTCGCTCGATGCGCCCAATAGATCGCCAAGGTGGTCTTCCCGATTCCCGCGGAGCCCTCCACGGCCGACACCACCACCATGCCAGTGACGGCCGCCTCGTCCAGCATCGCGGTCAGCGCGTCCAGTTCGGCTTGCCTGCCGATGAAATCCCGCACCGCGACCGGTAGCTGGCGCGGAACGACGGCCTTGCGCTCGGGCACTTTGATGGTGACATCGCCCTCGATGACCCTCGCTTGCACAAGAACCCCGTCGACGTCGCCGACGACCACGTTCCGCGCTCCGTCACGGTCTCCGTCGAGGATGTCTGCTGGTTGATCGGCACTCACCGCTCGTGGTCCTTCTTCCGACTCGGCGGGATACGGTCGCCTTCACGCGGACAAGCACCGCATCACGCAACTGGTGGAAACACGCGAAGCTGCACCTCAGAAGGAAATACCGCCCTGGACGTCACGCGCTTGGACGACCTTGCCGGAGACATCGCCCGTCACGGTGTTGACAACGCCACCTGTTTCGGCCTGGTGCACGTTGCCGATCTTCTCCCATTCAGACCGTAAGCGCTGCGCGAAGTCAGGATCATCGGCTTCGGCCACGGCGAGCCGATCCCGCAGATTTTCGACTTCGGCCGAGTCCTCCGCCGCCCCCTCCGCGGCCTCGAGTGCCGCTGTCGCCTCCGGATCCTCCGAGAACTTCTTCTTCACCAGCTCGTACAAGCCGACCACCGTCCGGCCGGCAAGCGCGGCGGCAAGGGAAATGAGAACCGGCTCGGGCATCGACGGCACTCCCGTCCTATCGGCGTTCGCGGCCAGCTCGCCACGCTATCAGCCTGAAGACGGCTTCGACGGGGCCTGCGTTACATCCGGCGCAAGGCGACCCGTCCGGACCAGCGCTCTCCGCTCCTGTTACATACTCGCCACCGCGAGAGGAAAGCACGTAAGGATGAATGAACTGCGGTTACTGTGACTTTCCGATTCTTTCGAAACTCGGCACGCCTGGGGGCGACTGCTCGAATTTCAAAGAGTTCTGCTGGTCATCCTTCAGCCGACGATAGGGTCCAGCCATGGGGAGTCAAAGGAAACTGCAGTCCGCTGCCCTTGTGGGTGGCACATGAGCTATCCGTTCAGCAACCTTGAGCCCGCGGTCTTGCTGGGGATTTTCTTCGCGGTCGTCGGCCTCGTGCTGCAGGCTACCGCCGACCGCCGTGGTCCGGTTTCGCCTATTCTGCGGGACCTGCGGCCACGCACGGCGCTACGCGATCTCGGATTGACTCTCGGCTACGGCGGCATCATGCTCGCTCTTCCTGGGCTCGGTACATGGCTTACCATCGAGATCCTCTCCACGTCACCACAGTCTCGTGCTTGGGTACCGACCTGGCGTGGATCACATCGCTGGCCGTCGAACTGGGAAGAGTTCGCTGCCGTCCGCCCTGCGGCGGAAGCTTCCTCGCCGCGGCAGCGAGGTCTCTCAACGAGAAACCACGGTCGAGGCGTAGCTGATCAAGCGCCGCGACGAGCTGGTCCAGAGTGACGATCTCTTCCAGCTCCATGCTGACGACCTTCCTTCGCCACGGCGGTGGTCTGTCCGACAGGGGCCACCGGACGCCGCTCAGTCTCCGACGACACCAGGCCGTTACCGGTTAGCCCAACTATGCCCGTCTGTGCGCGCGTTGTCCGGGCCCATCCGGACACGGCGCCGGGCCCTGCCCAGGTGCTGGGGCTGATCAGGAACACAGGGAACTTTCGGCAGGCCGGGCTCCCAACCTCGGAGAACAGAACACCCCGCATGCGGGCCCCGTTGATCACCCTCATCGCGCTGGTGCTTCTCACCACCATCGGAGCTGCTGCGGCTGTGGCTCTCACGACCCTAGACCTTTGCCGTCAAGCGCGCCGGCTCTTCGATCTCAACGTCGACACCAGATCAGCAATGCCCTCGGCGGACACGCCGGCCCGAAAGTCGAGCCATTGGCGGGCCAGGATGAACTCCGGCAAGAGCGAGGCGTCCGCACCGGGCAGGAGAATGGGGATCACCGTGACCTCCGAGCGTCGTGACACCATCTCGTACTCTCTGAGCTGTCCGGTCGCTCTCGGGGTCGTCTCGCCCACGCAGTAGAGCAGGCAGTCCGCGACGCCGAGCCGGTCGTCGAGCACCTCCTGCCACCGTTCACCGGGCGCGATGTGCCCGTCGAAGAACACCCGGACACCGGCATGGGAAAGTGCTTCGACGAGATCGATGACTATTGGGCGATCCTCGTTCGCGAACGAGACGAACGCGTCGTAGCGGACCGTGACCTCGGAAGTGTCCAGCCGGGATAGGCGCTGACGAGTGATCAGGAAGCTCACGCTCGCGCGCCTGAGCGTGTGATCGGTCAGCCAGTCCTGACCCTGCGGGCCGGCGAGAAGCTGCCGCAGCTCGGGCTCCGAGAGCAGCCTCGTGGCGATTAGGCTCTCGCCCCCGGTGCCACTCGCCCTGGAGGCATAGGTGTCCGGAGTCCAGGTCGCGACGTCCTCCGCCAGCCCGTCAGAAGTGGTCAGCGCACCGAAAACCTCTGGCCAGCGGTGCTCCAGACACCGTGAGACGGCGAAGAAACGAATCGGTATCCCGCCCTCACGCCCATCGGACAGCCCCCTGCCGATCGCGTGGTCGATCAGGATGTTGTTGATGAACCGGATCACCGCACGCGGGTTTCCACCGAGGGCGTCGGCCACCGTCGGCAGCACGGGCTGCAGCTCGGCCACCAGCTCCTTTGGTTGCCCGGCGAGGATTTCGCGGCAGAACCCGTCCATGCGATCGGTCGACGGCGGGATGTGGAACGGCAACTGCACGATCTTGTCCAGGTACAGCTCCCCCTTGAAGTCCGCGATCCCGAAGTCGGAGGCATAGCGGTGCTGGAGATACCCCTCGATGACTTTGCGGGCCACACCGAGGACGAAGATGAAGCCCTGCTGGGCGAGCACCAGCTTGATGCTCTCCAGCAGTCTGATGGCTTGATCGGGGAAGCACCTGTCGAGGTCGTCGATCAACACGACGACCCGCACGTCTTCGCTCAGCTTCACCTCGTCGAGGGCAGTGAAGGCGTTGAAGTACAGGCTCCGATCCAACAAGGGGTCCGGAGTCAGAGCGGCGTTTCGTTCGATCATGTCCTTCGCCACGAAGGAAGCCTCGACCTCGGCGAAACCGGGTATCTTCACCTTCGACTTCGCGGAGAACCCGTACGCGACGGCCCGGAGCGACCGGATGAGCCTCTCGGCGCCCGTCCCGAAGCGGTTCCGGAAAGTCTTGTGTTTCTCCAAGGCTTGGACGATCGTGCCGACGAGCGGAACGATCGGATGGTCCTCCTGCTCATAGCGCCACGCGTTGAACCAGACGGTGACGACGTTCCCTTCGTCGCCGAGCCGCTTCTCGATCAGACGCATGAGACTCGTCTTACCGGTCCCCCATTCGCCGAAGACCCCAATCGTGAACGGCCCACGGGTATCGGTCGCCGCCCCGGCCAGGATGCGGGCATAGGTGTCGAAACCCAGCCCGTCGACATCTCGCCCTTGCGTTTCGCCGATCGCCTGGTCGGCGATAAGGCTGATCTTCATGAACACCCCGGGTTGCTTCGGCTGGTTCGCGTACCCGCCATAGTCGCTCGCGAAGGCCGGAGCGCTACACCCGCCGGCAACCGATTAGTGAATCCGGAGAGCCACCTTCCGAGAGGTGCTGTGGACGAACCCGACCTGACCGGCACTACCGTGTCCGAAAGCGCCGACAATCCCTCCGTCGGCGGCGGCCGCTGGCATATGCCGCCTGACGACACCACCTATTGCCCCCCTTCGGCTGCACTCCCCGGCCCGCCATTGTCGCGGCGTCGACGCTGCGCGGCCGGCTGGCCTGGGCCGAAGTATCGACGCGAGCCTGCGGGGCCATGGACGTGTACTCGGCGGTCAGCCACTTGGGCATGACCGACGCCGGTGCGGCTTTCTCCGCAGATACCGCGACCATCGAGAGCGACTCCACACCGTCGCGGTCGCATCGACTTCGCCGAACAACTGCGAGTGTCCCCGGGACGTGACCTCCCGACCGCGGTGACCTACCAATCACACGACGAGGACATTCTGGAGTACCAGCTGATGCGCACGGCACTCGACCTACTCGCACAGGTCCCGGTCAGAGCCGCAGCAAAGTCGTTCCGTGCACGCTGAGTAGAGTTTTCGCCTGGCCAAGGCGACCTGCATCGGGCGTCACGCGGCGACGGTCGATTGCCATGGTGTCTTGAGATCCGTGATGAACTCCTGTCCGGCGTCCTGCTCGTCAAGAAGTACCGCAACTGCCGCGCCATCGGCGAGGTCGCAGTGGTGCTCGGACACAGGGCCGCCGAGCTCAAGTGGAGCGGCCGCGCCATCCTGCCCGTGCTCGACGTAGCACACGATTTCCGGCGAGTACACCGCGGTGACGGGCTGGCTGGAGAAGCCGTGGCTGACGAAGGAGACGAACTCTGGGCGTTCGTGCCGCCAGATCTCGATACCGTCGACCTGGGTCTCCCGCCTGCCGTGGCCGAGGTAGCGGGTGAGGTGGTCGTCGAGGGCCTGCTCGGTCATGGTTGCAGCAGCTCAGCCATCGATCTCGCTGACGAATCGTTAGTGAGAGCGGAAGCGGGTTGGGTCACGGATATCGTGGTAATCACTCGTAGTGTGCGTAAAAATTCCTTCGCCACACAGTTACGTTCCTTCGACTGGGATACCAGCTGAATTCGTTTCCCGCGCGACGGCAGACTGGGAAGTTTTCCGCAACTTCCGGGTTTTTCACCGGAAAACAGGCTCCCTGAAGATATCTCCTCATCCTGCCGTTTCGGACACCAAACGCCATGCTGCACCGAATTCCGCACCCGCGATCGCCCGCCGGTTTCACGACAGCGTCGCAGTGCGCCGAATCCGAAACCCGCGATCTACGAATTTTCTGAAATTGTTGTCACTCGATTGGCGGTCGTCGAACACATGGACGGTTCGGCAGCCTCTATCCCGGCAGTCCATAGGTGGCTGCCAAACGGTGATTCCAGGGGAGGATCAACGATTGTGATACGTCTCAGACATGTGCTCTTGCCCTTAGGGGCTGTGGTCGCGCTGATGATGGGGGCGGTGCCCGCGCAGGCGATCGAGGCGGTGACCTACCGTTCGGAAATGTATGTCATCCGCGATCCGGCGCTGGTACGGAATCCGGATATCGTCAGGAAAACGCTGGAGCGTGACGGAAACCTGGACGCGCTCGGCATCCAGCCGAGCGCCGCGGCGGGACAAGCACCGCCGCAGCGGAAACCGCGGATCGCGGCGGCCGACCCGCCGTATGTCGTGGACAGCTCCCGATTCCCGGGTAGCAGCAAACCAGCCGATCCGTATGAATACATGACCCACGCGGACTGCCTGGCCAAGGCCGGCACCGCGGGGCAGGACGCGGGGTGGATCAAGAACCGGTTCTCCTACTGCCAGATCGATCTGGTCTGGGCGGTGGACCTCAAGTGCGGGCCGCGGGGCTGCCAGGTCATCGGCGCGATCGGCGCGACGAGTGTCGTGGTCGGCTATGGGAAGATCGGGCCGCACCCGGAGAACGCCACGCAGCGCTTCGCCGACTTCCGGCTGGAAACCACGATCCTCTACACACAAGGCGCGTTCAGCCAGCCCAACGCCACGATGCAGGTGACCATCCAGTGCGCGGGCGAGTACCGGGTCGATTTCGGGATCCCCAACGACCGCGCGTGCCACCCGGGCAAGTTCTCCACCCGCAAGGCGACCATCCCGCAATGGCGCCTCGATCCGAACTCCTACCTCGACCTGCTGTCCGACGGATACCAGCCTGGCGCGGAGTTCGGTGAACAGCTCGCCCAGGGTGTGTTCAAGTTCGAGTACGAGTTCACCCCGAAACGCGACATCGACCTGAAATCGGTCAGCCCCGAGGGCGGGCTGCGGTTCGACAGCGCGTTCTACCTGCGCGACAAGCAGGGCAGTATCTTCGACCGCGCCGTGCCGGGCATGTCCTACGGCAAGAGCGACCCGGCCGTGGCAGGACATGCCATGCACGTCGAGGAGGCCCGCGCCAATCCCGATGCGACCGTGCCGCCGAAGCAGGGCAAACGGCTCCTCGGTGGCTCGCCGGCACCCGGGGACACGCTGCACCGGCTGGCGTCCGGCCGCAGCGAGGCCTCGAGCACTCGCGCGGCTCGCAACCGCACCGTGTCGACGAACTTCTGCGCCACCGTGGGGATGCCGCCGCGGCCACCGACCGGTGGGCCGTTCGACTGCGACGAGTACGCCTTCGCCTCCACCTACGAAGGCTCCGCGCGCAACGAGTACGAGGGCGCCCAGTACGCGCTGGACTACACGGTACGGTGGGTCAACCGGTCCCAGAACCAGGAGGCAGGCCGCCGGCTGTTCGGCTGGTACGAGAACGACCGCATCCTGGATCTGGGCAAAGACCCCGAACTTGACCCGCACGATCAGGAACGGTTCTTCATCCAGATCAACCCCTGACGAGGACCGGCAGCGATAACCATGTGGTCTGCCGGAGACGTCCGTCTCCGGCAGACCACTGCTGGCAAGGATGGCAGGTGGAGCCTGTGACGGTGAACGACGTCGACGCAGCCTGGCAACGGATCATGGCCTGGCTGCACAGACACACGCCGATCACCGCGGCCACGCTCCGGCCTCCAGCACCCGCCGACGACATTCGCGCGGTACAGGACGCCGTGGGACTGCCGTTCCCGGACGACCTGCTGGCGTGGTGGCGGCTGATGGACGGGGTCGACGACGATGCCGACTACCGCACCGCCTTCACCGTCCCCGGCGGGTACATGCCGCTATCGGTAGCGCGCGTGCGGGAGGAGTGGACCAGCCTCAGCGCCTACCCCGACCAGGACTGCTGCCAAACCGATGGACTACACCAGCGCGCGGCCGGCGACGCCACCTTCGGATACTGCACTGCACTGTTGCCCGTCTGCCGCGCCCTCGACGGCGCTGTCCTCGCCATCGACCTGCGCCCCGGCAGCCAACACGGTTGTGTGATGGACTGGATGGCGCAAGCAGGCGCCCACCGCACCACCTGGACCAGCGTCAGCGCCCTGCTCACCGACACCGCCCAACGACTCGACAGCCACACCACAACCGAAACCCCGCCGCGGCCGGGCGACCCGACCGTACGCGACGACGGAGCACTGGCCTGGGCGTAAACGCCGCGCGCGGACACGGGCGCCCCGCACGCTGCAGCGGACCGGTCACCATCGGCGCCTGGTCGCTCAGCCGTCCAGTTTCAGGGACATCCCGCCGTATCGCAGCAAGCCCTGTTCATGGACGTCAGTGTCAGGGGTGTTGGTACCAGCCACGCCAGGCACCGTCGTAGTAGATGCGGAACCCGACGCTGACCTCTACCTGGCGCTGGCCGTTGCCGTTGCGGTAGCACTCGGACGTGTTGTCCGCCGCGCCGTGGTTCGGCATCCGCTATCCGGCCAGACGTGCCAGATGGAACGGCCGGGGCCACGACAAAGTGCTCGTCCCACGAGCACATCAATTCTTTGGTGCTGTTTTTCTCGCATCCCCAGTAGCTGTAAGCGTCGACGATCTCGCCTTTACCTCCCTGGCAGTTGCCATCGATTGTCCCCGACCGCGCACCGTGTGACATCACCACGCCGCTCGGCAAGGCTCAACCGGACCGGCCCAGGCCGACAAGGTGCGTTACCGATCACCCCGCCAGCCTGCCGGAACAACCGCACCCCCGTCGTCGGGGACAACCCCACCGCCCGGGCCGCCGGCTTCGCCACCTCCGCACGAACCTGATCCCAAAACCCCACCCGCACCGCCCGCGGCAACCACCGACAAACCCAACCCACCACAACACCGCCCCTTCCCGCAGACGGTGTTGCAACAACCCCGTGCCCCCTAGCACCTTCAACAGTTCGAGCCAGGACAGGCGGGGCATCGGCGATGCATGCCAACTGAATCGACACCGGCTGAATCCGTGACACTCGGCGGCGTCGCCACCAGCCGGGTCGCTCGAGGCGTTACCACTTTGATCCTCGAACCTGCCTCCCTGGCCAGGCTCCGCAAAACGCCGCGATTCAGTTCAAACCCGTTGAGGTGAATACCGAGACGAACGCGCCGTGCCTTTCCATGGTTGCCATCGATGAGCACGTCGACTTTTGTATCATCGCCCTCTATCGAGGGGGCGTCGTGAGATCTCTGAACGCCGGGGAACCCACCGAAGTGGGTCGGCACCGGGTGTTCGCCGTGCTCGGCCAGGGCGGAATGGGCCGGGTGCTGCTGGGCCGTTCGCCCGACGGGCGGCTGGTCGCCGTCAAACAGATACATCCGGGCTTCGCCCACGATCCCGGTTTCCGTGAGCGGTTCCGCCGGGAGGTCGCTGCTTCGAGAATGGTGTCCGGCGCCTTCACCGCCGCGGTGATGGACGCCGATCCCGACGCGCCGACACCCTGGCTGGCGTCGATGTTCGTACCCGGTCCCTCGCTCGCGGAGGCGGTGGCCGCTGGTGGGCCGTTGCCGCCGTCTTCGCTGCGGTACCTGGCCGCGGGGCTGGCGCTGGCGCTAGGGGAGATCCACCGTGCCGGGCTGGTCCACCGCGATCTCAAGCCCGGTAACGTCATTCTCACCGGAGACGGTCCGCGGGTGATCGACTTCGGCATCGCCCGTGCCATCGAGGGCGACTCCGAACTCACCCATACCGGAGCGATCATCGGCTCGCCCGGGTTCATGTCGCCGGAGCAGGCACGCGGACAGGAGATCGGCCCCGCGAGCGACCTTTTCTCCTTCGGGTCCCTGCTGGTGATGGCCGCGACCGGGCAGGGCCCGTTCACCGGATCGTCCACTCCGCACACCCTCTACAACGTCGTGCACACCCGGCCCGATCTGAGCCGGGTGCCGGAGGACCTGCGCCGGATCGTCGAACCCTGTCTGGCGAAGAGTCCCGGTGACCGGCCGGACCCGGCCTGGGTCCTGCGTCAGCTCGGCCCCATCGCGCCGGCGGCTGCCCCGTGGCCACCGCCGGTGCCCCAGCTGATCGACACGCAGCAGGCCGAGGTGCGGGAACTGCTGAACCCGCCCGCACCGAAGCGCTCCCGCCGCGGGCTCTACACCACCTTGGCCGCGGCCGCCGCGGTGCTGGTGGTTGCCTCCGTCGTCGTGGCGGTGAACCTGCCGCAACGGCCCGGGACGGCACCCACGGCCGCGCCGGCGCCCGGAACGGCGGTGACCACGCCGGTCAACCCGGATCCGCTCGGTCCGGACAACCTGCGCCGGGTCGACCTGTGCAAGGTGCTGGCGGGCTGGGAGGCGCCCGTGCTCGGTGCGCTGACGGCGTCTTCGCCGGGGCGAAGACTGGACTGCCTGTACGGTGCCCTGAACCTCGATATCGGCCCCAGGCTGCTCGAGGGGGTTCCAGCCGGGGAACTGGAAGGGCTGCCGATGTACACCAGCACCTTCGGCGACTCGTGCGCGGCCGCCGTACCGGTCGCCGGCCTCCAGAGCGTCGTGCTCCTCACCGAGATCCGCGGCTCTCTCTCCTCGGACGAGAAGTGCACCGTGGTGAAGGCCGGACTCGGCGAGGCGGTGCGGCGGATCCGCGCGGGTGGTCACGGACGCGATATGGCCGCCCAGTCGCTGATCGGGCTGGACCCCTGCACGCTACTCCCGCCCGAAAGGATCGCCCGGCTGATCGGCCCCGTGCGGGCCACCGTCCTCGAGGATCTGCACCAGTGCATCTACCACGGCGACGACACGTTCCGGCTGACCGTGGAGCAGGGTTATCCGCCACACGGACCGGAGCAGGCCGCCGCCGGTGGCGTCGTGCCGGTCGAGGTCGGCGGTAGGACGGTGTACCGCGACGAGCGTCCATCGCAGGGGCCTCCGGCCTGTGTCCTGACCTGGCAGCACCGGCCGATGAGCGAGCGCCTCGGTGAGAACGTCAAAGTGACGTACGAGCGTGGAAGCCGCAAGACCATGCAACAGGCGTGCGCCAAGACCGAGGAGGTCGTCAGTGCGCTGCTCACCTGGTTGCCGAAACCCTAGGACCAGTCTGTGAAACCCTTGCGTGCCAGTGAATCCCGGCAGGTCGGTCCCCACCGGATCATCGCCGAACTCGGCGAAGGGGGCATGGGCAGGGTCGTACTCGGACTCGCCCCCGACGGCCGGCTCGTGGCCGTCAAACAGATCCACGCCGAATTCGCCCACGACTCCGGCTTCAGGGAACGTTTCCGCCGGGAGATCGCCGCCTCACGCCTGGTCTCCGGCGCCTACACCGCCGCCGTCATGGACGCCGACCACGAAGCCGAATCCCCTTGGCTCGCCTCGATCTTCGTCACCGGACCCGATCTGCGCACGGCCGTGGACGCGACCGGCCCGCTCCCCGTGGAAGCCGTCCGCCGCCTCGCCTCCGGACTCGCCGCCGCACTCACAGACATTCACCGTGCCGGACTGATCCATCGCGATCTCAAGCCCAGCAACGTCATCCTCTCCAGCGACGGGCTCCGCGTCATCGACTTCGGCATCGCCCGCGCCGCCGAAGAAGCGCAGAACCTCACCCACACGGGTGCCATCATCGGCTCGCCCGCGTTCATGTCACCCGAACAAGCCGGAGGCGGCCCGATCACCCCCGCCACCGACATGTTCTCCCTCGGCTCCATCCTGGTCATGGCAGCCACCGGACGTGGCCCCTTCAGCGGTGCGTCGGCACCACAGACGCTCTACGACGTGGTCCACACAGAACCCGATCTTTCCACCGTGCCAACAGAAATCCGGCGCATCGCCGAACCGTGCCTCGCCAAGGACCCGGCCCGGCGGCCCACCCCCGGACAGCTACAGGACTTCCTCGGGCCTGTTCCGTCGGTCACCGAACCCTGGCCCGAGGCCGTACACGCCCGTATCCGGTATCAAGAAGCCGAAGTGCGCTCGGTGCTCTCGTTGCCGATTCCCGCGTGGCAGCCACCCCCGAAATCTTCGCCGGTCAAGAAACGCCGGCCGGAATTGCCCATCACCGTGGCGCTGGTGGTGGTCGCGGCCCTGATCGGCACCCTGATCCTCGTCATCCACGCGATCACCTCACCACCGGATCCTGGCACCCCGGCCATGCCGGTGGCCGAGGCGCTGACCCTGGACCGGCTCCGCCGTGTCGACACGTGCAAGGTGCTCGACGGCCGATACACCGAGGACCTCGGCTCGCTGGAGCCGGACTCGAACCCGATATCACCGGACAGGTGCACCTACAAGGGACCTAAGGGCCTCTATTTCGATCTCCGGCTCGGAGAACCCGTGGTCAACGGCGGCATCGGCACGACGAACCGCACCGCCGAAGGACTACCGCTGTTGCGCGCTTCCTTCAGCGGCGGCTGCCACTCGCTGATTCCGATCACCGACGAGCCGGCGCTCTACGTGATGCTCTACAACGACACGAACGTGGGCGACAAATGCGCGATCGCGGACAGCGCGCTCACCGTCGTGCTCGCCCGCCTGCGCACCCACGAAGTCGATCGTCAGGACGACGCGGCCGGTGTGCTCCCCCTCAACCCTTGCGCTCTCCCCGACGCCACCGTGGTCGCCCAAACCATGACCGACGTCCGGGCGGTCACCGCGGGCCTGCGGAACTGCCGTTGGCAGCGGGAAGACGAACGGCTGGACCTGAGAGTCCAGCGGAGCCTGTACATCGACGACGACAACGGTGACCCCGTCGATCTCGGCAACGGAGTCACCGGTTACGTAACCGGTGACTCCGAGTCCTCCTGTCAGCTCTCCTGGCCGCACCGCACCCTCCCGGACGGTGACGCCGAGTACATTTCCGTGTGGCTGCAGGGATACAGCGGCGAACGGGCCTGCGAACGGGTACGCGCCGTCGCCGCCTCCGTGCTGAACCGGCTTCCGAAGCGCTAGCGACCTTGCACCCCCTCGCCCAAACGTGGCGTGCCGGGCCGGTTGATGCTCCTCGCCTCGAATAACGAGGCGCGAGAACGGCGGCCACGTCACCTCTGACCAGCACCCCTCGTCGCGGACTTCCGGATCGCTGACCGGGCCACAGCGCGGGGCCATGCAGCGGCACCGCGCCCGTGCCGGGCAAGGACATCCGCGCGCCGGGCCGCTTCGGCGTGGAAGGCGACCTGGCGCCGTGGCCACTCCACGGCTGAGATGTTCCTGTGCGCCTCTGTGACGGCGTGCGCGGGGCGAGCCAGCGCTGTCAGGTGCGGGGTTCGAAGGTGAAGGTCTGGCCAGCCCCGGACGAGTCGCACGGCAGTTGGAACACCGGTGCCCAGTCGGCCATCGACACGTCGAGCACGCCCAGACAGAGGTTGCTGTGCACCGCCCGAAGTCGAAAGCCCGTCGATGTGCTCTCACTAGGGACCAGCTGGAAGTCCTCGGCGGCTCCGGTGTCACAGAAGCCGTCGTACACCGCCGCGCCGGCCTCGGCTGATGCCTTCGGCACGCCCATGCAGCCGCCGCCGAACCGTGGATGGTGAGTGAGTATCCGATAGACATCGTCGCGGACCAGGCGCAGCGCCATCGTCGGCATGGCGCGGGCACAGTCGCGCTGGTAGACCCGACCGCTGTCATCGGTCGGGTCCTCGGACAGGCACAGCGTCGAGTGCGCGAGCTTGATCCGGTAGCCACCGGCAGGAGGCAGGGTTTCTGGCGAGACGGCCGCGTGAAGTGCGGTAGACACGCGATCGGGCGGCGAATCCGCGGCGATCAGCATGCTCGCCCCGGCTGCGCATGCCAGGACCGCGAGGCAGGCCGGAGCACGGCCCTTCTGCGGTGTCGGCGAGGCATTCCTTCTCGTCGTCGATGTGGCGTATCGGCTCGGCATCGGCGCGGTTGCGGGCGGCGGAAGCAACCCGGTGTCCGCGCGGAGGATCCGTTCGTGCAGCTCACGGACAGGTGGGCTGGGGTCGGTGCCAAGTTCCTCAGCCAGTTGCCGTCGCAGCCTGTCGTAGTGGCGTAGCGCCGCGGCCTGGCGGCCGCTGCGGTACGAGGCGAGCATGAGAAGGCCTGTGAGGCGTTCGTCCAGCGGGTGGTCGGCGGCCAGCGCGGTCAGTTCACCCAGTAGGTCCGTGTGCCGACCATCCTGCAACGCCCAGTCGGCGCGGTCGAGCTGGGCAACGAAGCGTTCCTGGTGCAGTGTTCGCCGCAGTGATTGCGCCCACGGGGTATCCAGCTCTGCCAGCGGTTCCCCACGCCACAGCGCCAGAGCGTCCTCGGCGAGCGCGAGAGCGCGGCGCGGCTCCGATTGTCCGCGTGCCGACCTGAGCAGCTCCCGGAAGCGGTGCAGGTCGACGGTGTCGGCCGCGCTGGCCAGGACGTACCCGTTGCCGCGGCGGGTCACCGTCACCCCGGTCGGCGCGAGCGCCCGCCGCAAGTGTGACAGGTAGGTGCGCAGCGCCGAGCGAGCAGCGTGAGGCGGCTGCTCACCCCAGACCCGGTCGATGAGGCGATCGGCAGAGACAGCTTGGTTGGCATCGACCAGCAGGACGCCCAGAACGCCGCGCTGCCGGCTGTGCCCTATGTCGACGCGCTCGCCGTTCACCCATACCTCGACGTCCCCCAGGACACCCAGCGTCACTGTCTCCCGTTCGACACTCACCCCACCTGATTACCGCGTGCGGGCGACGACTGCAGGCGCCTGTTCGGGCGACAAGCGCCGGACCAGGCCATTCAACGAACGCGCAACGGGTTCTTGGCCTGCGGCAGGAGAAGCTCGCGGACGGGTCGATCGACCCACCCATAAGGAGGAGAAACATGGAATCGAGCAGGATATTCGCCGCACTGGGTACCGTCGCCGCCGTCCTGACCTGGATGAACCCGCCGGCCGCGGTCGCCGAGCCAGCCGGGAAAGAGGTGCCAGCCGCCGCGGCATGCCGGCAGCACGCGCACTCGGCGAAGGACCCTTTCAACAACGGCTACCCGTCCAAGGGCAGCGTCCCCGTCCGTTCGGCCGGGCCGTACGCCGACTGCCGGATCGACGGCTACATCGATGACAGCACTCGACTGCACTACCACTGCTACACGACCAACGACCACGGCAACACCTGGACGTGGGTCCGAGTAGTCGGCGAGAACATCGCCGGCTGGGTCTGGGACAACAACCTGAAGGGCAACGGCTCGGCCGTGCGCTGCTGACCACCCAGACTCGACCACCACCGAGCGAAAGGACAGCCCGTGCGGAGCCGACATCCCGCTCGGGCTGTCGTTCGCCCTAAAACCTCCGCCTCCACCGAGGCCGCCGAGGCTCAGCACCGCCGATCTCGCCGAGATCCTGTCCGACGCCGGCACCGACGCGCGGCACGCCCCTCGTCGCCGCGAAGCCGATCAGCTCTCGTGAGCGTCGGTTTCCGGTGTACTTGGCTCGTCCGGCGGCATGGACGGGCCCGCCGCGCCGGGTGGCGCGTGTTCGGGTTCGACTTCCGGCCCGGTCGGCGCGTATCCGCGTCGGCCGGTCGAGCCGGCCAGCAGGTCCCGCTCCGCGGGAGTGAGCTCGGGCATCAGCGCTCCTGATCCGGTGATTCGAGTATTTCCAGCACTTCCACGCTGTCGGCGCGAAGATAGAGGCCATCGGTGTGATCGACCCGTTCCACGAAACCACCGTCCGTTCGCATGCGCCAGGAGGACTGGAGGTAGAGCTCTCGGGGATGCGGATAGGAACTGGCGAAAGAACGGGTCCCGTACCATCCGCCGACCCAGGTTCCATCGCTCAACCGGACGCGGACGAAGGACGGTTTGCGATCGCGGAATGCGTGGTCCCAAGCGGTCGGCGTGGTCCGGTAACGGCTGCGCAGCCGACGACGTCGGAGCCAGGAAGTCAACGCGGCGGCCGCCGCGGGGATCACGAACAACAAGACCAGCGCCGCCGCTCCGGCGAGCCGCGCGTTCTTGGCCAGGCCGTCGCCGTTCGTACCGTAGAGCCGGATCAGCTGCGGACCCAGCGCGATCGCGTAGACGACGTCGAGAACGACGGAAGCCGTGACCGCGCGAAGGACCCGTTCCCCTACCTCACGTTCGCCGGGAACCGGCCCCCGCCACCGCTCCCGGAGGAATTGGTACACGATCCCGGGGAGGACGAAAACGATGAGCAACGCTATCTGGATGACGGTGGAAGGCGTCTGCCCCATGCGGAATTTCTCCTCGATGTCACGGACCGCTGTGCACCAGACCGGCCCAGAGATCGGGCCGGTCCGGGAACTCCGAGCGGAGGGTTCGACAGACTTGGTGCAGCGCGAAAGGAGCTTGGTCCGCCCGAGGCTTATCCGCCAGCTGATCGTAGAAGAGGCGAGCGGCGACCTGAGCCGAACCGTCCTCGAACGGCCAGAGAACGCCCACTACGTGCCGATACCCGGCGAGCTGGAACACCGACGCGAGGTGGATGGCCTCGTCGGTGTGGTCCCAGCCCGTTTTCGCCGTGGAGCAGGCCGACAGGTACGCGAGTTCGGCCTTTTCGAGTCGCAGGGCGCCGATGGCGGAGACGCGGAGGAGCCCGTCGTGCAGGGCCAATCCACTCTGTGAGGGTGTGGCGGGGTCGTTGAACGCATGGCAGGCGAAATGTGCCCACGTGGTCGTTCGGAGGGCGGAGAGCACTGCGTCTTTCGTCGCGACGCTGTCCACCAGCGAGCGTGACGCGAAAGCACCCCCGGACAAGTATGATGCCTCCGCGACGGCACCGGGGAGTTCGTTTTGGCCCGGCGTGTGTTCGAGAGCGACAGTGAGCTGCCTTCGTAGGTCAGCCGGTTGCTGACGCCGGCTGTGCAGGAGGGCACGAAGGGTCGGGGTGTACGAGGAGACGACAAGATCCATCACCGAGGGTCCTCCGGGTAGCCCGGCGGCGTGCAGAGGCAAAAGACCGAGGCGCCCCGTCGGCATCCACCACACCCGGTGAGCCGCGCCCTCGCCGAGCGCGTTCAGGACCGGCTCGGTCACGGATACCCAGAGCCACTCGAGAATCTCGGTCAGCAGCCGCCGGCGGTCCGAAGCGGTACTTCGGGTTCGTTGCCCGGTCGCCTCCGCGAGCGACTCCGCGTAGTGGTTCACGTCCGAGAGCTTCAGCGCGCGCAGCCGGACCGATTCGGTGGTGCCTGCCCGCACGAGAACGGCGTCGCCGCGAAGGTTTCCCGCGTTGACGAGGACCGCCGTGCCGTCGTTCACCGATTGCCGGAGCTCGGTCAACGAGGGTCGCGCCAGGAAATGTTCGAATCCGTCCACCTGGCGGATCCGCCGGACGACCTCGTCCCATTCGGCGCTCAGCGCGCGCCGCCGCGGACCCACGGAAGCTACGTCCGAGCGGCGAGCCGCCGGTGCGAGGTGGCTGAGCTCGGCGCCGAGTTCGCGGAACCGGGACGCGAGCGAGGGCGACACGTCCTCGAGGTCGGTGAGGTCGGTACGGGTGTCCAGCTGAGCCGACAAGAGAACGGTGCGGCCGAGTTCGGCGTGTTCGACCGCTCCGACGATATCCCCGTCGTCGAGTTCCGCCGAGACACACTCGGCGACAAGGCCGGAGAAACGGCCCAGGAGGTATTCCTGATCACCCCAGGTCAGCTGACGAAGTGCGACGGCGGGCAAGACCTGTATCGCCTCGCGCAGCATCTTTCTCGCCGGCTGCCGCAGATCGAGCTCACTGAGCAGCAAACCCAAGGAATAGGCGCCGTACGCACGGTGCGTCGGTGGTGAATCGAGGGCCTTGGAGAACTTCTCGACAAGCTGCACGACTTCCGACCGGTCCGGCGGCTGGAACCCTGCTCGGACGCTGACCAGATAGGCGCTGGCCAGGATCCCCAGCCGTCGGGCGCTCTCGGGGCTCTCGGTCGGGGTCGCGGCCAAGGCTCGCTCCGCCGACTCGACGGCAACGCGCAGGTCGGCGTGCTCGTGATTCCGTTCGAAGCGTCGCTGGCAGGCAATGGCGACGGTCGTCAGGCGATTACCCAGGTCACGGTCGTCCGAGGCGGTGATGGCGATCGCTTGCCTTCCCCGGTCGACACTGGCGTCCAGATCGCTCAGATCTCCGGTTCGCTCGAAGCGGCTCAGGTAAGTGGAGCCGAGATTCGACAACGCGCCGCCCCGGGCCGGCATCTCGGCGGGGAACGCTTTCGCTGCCCGCTCACCGTGTTCGATCGAGGTCTCGAGGTCCGCCGGATCACCGTGACGGTCGTATCGCCAGAGATAGGCGAGGGAAAGGTTGGACAGGGTACCGCCGAGATCGGGATGCTCCGATGGCGTCGTCCATTTTGCCTGTTCACCCCATTCGATGGCTCGTTGAAGGTCGGACGATGTGCCGTAGAGTAGGTAAAGTCGCAGCTGACCGTTGCAAAGATTGGTCAGGATTTCCGCCAGATCAGAGGGGCTTCTGGCCGGGTGGATCTCCAGGGCTTGTTTGGCGCAGTCGATCGCGGTCCACACATCGGCGACCGTGCCATATCGCTCAAACCGTGCGAAGTAGGTCAGCGTGAGGTTCGACAGGGTCATGGCCAGGAGTTGCCGGGACCGTGCACGGGTCGGCTTGAGTTCCCGGGCGGCCGCGACAGCCTGCTCACTCCATTCCACGGCGGAAGCCAGATCGACATCCAGGCTCCCGAATTCGAAGCGGCGCAGGTAGGCGATGCCCAGGTTCGTCAGCATGCTTCCACGGCCGGCGTAGCTGATGGCCGTGGAAGCAATGGCCGACTTTTCGTACCGGATCGCGGTATCCAGGGCGGCGGAATCACCGGTCTGCTCAAAAAGCGTCAAATAGGCGGTGGCGAGATGATGTCGTGCGACACTGACATCCTCGTCGTCCGGCGAAAAAGCACCCACCATTTCCTCGCCATGAGCGATCATCTTTCGCAGGTCTTCCAACCGGCCGGTGTTCTCGAATTTCTGGTACTCGACTGCGGTTCGGGTGTTGACGTAGCCTGCTCGAAACGCTCGACGCATTGTCCCGCCCCCTCCACTCCGCAGCACTGGAACCCTAGCCCTCCGTCACGAGCCTCTCGCATCTCTCGCACTCAAGGAAAGACCCCGATCGCGTGGCCGGGACCCGTCGCGTCTGCGGCGAGCATTGGCCCGTGGACACCCCGGCATCCCGCCAGCTCGTAGCCGCGTGGCCGCGACGCCGTAGCCCACGCCAAGCCGGTGATCACTCGCTCAGCGCCGCAGCACAGAGTGGCACGAGCATCCTTGTTTTCGACAGCGTGTCGCGTTCAGTCCGTGTCCGGAAGCCAATCGTCGGTGTCTCGGTGACGGCCGAGGCCGATCGCGTCGACGTGGTCGCCCTCGACGACTCCGAGTCGCCGGAGCGCTTGGGAGATCGGGCTGCCACTTGCGGGGATGGGTTCCTTCACTTCCGGCTGCAGAGGTCCAAGGACCACTTTTGTTCGCCGCGGCCTACGGGCTGCGCAAGAAACCCGGCATGGATCGCGCTCTGCAAATCGCCGGACTACCGTTGGAGGACGCCATCACCGCGGCGAGGACGACGCGTGGAACATCGCCGCACTCGTCCTTGATCTTGTGGGCCGTGGGGCATGGCCGGTCACGGCCACAATCACCTGAGCAGGCTGTGAGCCTGCCCCGCTGTGACGGCGAGGCTGATATTGCCCCGGTTCTCCGGACATCCCTTGGAAAGCCGCAACTTTCGTGACCGACGTTGCACGGCGCGCTTCGCGTCCGGGTGTTCAGGTGGTTGTCCAGGGTAGCCGTATCGCTTCGATCTCGAAGTCGCTCACCAACGCGTCGACCAGCACCTGCGAGCCGACGACCTTGGTGGCCCACAGGTCATAGTCGGTACACAGGCACCAGGAGCGATCCTCAGCCCACAGGTTGGACGGGCTGAAGTCGGTCTCAGGATCGTCGTACAAGATCGCGGCGTCACCGAGCTTCCCCACGCGCACATGGAGATTCTCGAAGTCGCTGGCCCCGAGCGTCAGCGGGCTGCAGTAGGCCAGGCAGCGGGTGACCGGACCTGCGGGACTATGTTCGGTGAGGATCTCCAGCAGCCGCGTCCGCCGACACTGCCGCCGCGCGAGCGTCGGCCTTCGGGATCAGTGCGCTCAGGAGGAAGGGGTACCTGTCGACAACCTCAGCGAGGTAGGCGCGAAACTTCCCGCGTGAATGCGAGCGTCACCGATCGCCACAACAAACCTTGATTCAATAATACACCAGAAGGCAGTTCGTGACTGCTCCCCTGATGCCAGAATGACTGAATGCCCAAACTGGGCGGGCCCTGAACATTGCCCGCTCGACGACACGTGGTTATTCAGGTAAGCCCAAGACGAAAAACGGCGTTGACGATCAAGGCTGTCATTCTCACCGACATTGACCTGAACCCGATTCGCGACTCACGAGTTGCCGTACTCGGCTCACATCCGACGCCGGCGGAGGTAGTCGAAGTGGCGCTGCTCGTCGGCTCGCGAGACGTCCTGAGCACCGATAACGCCCCGCTACGGGCGGTCGACTCCTCCCGGCGACGGGACCTCGGCGGGTATAGATCCTGAGCGTTCGCCGTCAGCGGCCGCTCTCCGCGGCTCGCACGGACGCTGCCCCGGGTGATGATCTTGCCTGGATAGCCCTGCAACGCCTCCTCAGATGTGCGTTGACCTGCCCAAGAGCAGACCTTCGAATCCCGCGGCGGGCACACTGGAACGTCAAACCGTCGTTGATTAAGCTGGGCGTCATTTGGCGGTCTGAACCGTGCCTGATCAGCGGTTTCTCCCTCGTCGAGGTGGCAGCCAGCGGCTGTACGGGCATGACAACGATTCGGGTACAGCGGCCGCTGCACCGAAGTATTGGGACCCAGGAGAGCAAAACTGCTGTTCGCGACTTGTTTGATCGTGATCGCCTGGGGGCGCCGCCGCGGAAGTCTGGCCAGGCGAGCGGGCGTCAGAGCTGGAACGAACCTCGCCTGATCAGCGGTTTCTCGTCGCTGTGCGCCCGTTTCTTGGTCATTTGGGGATGCCGCGTTCGTGAGACAGCCTGCAGCTGGCACGCCGGACCGCCGGGGACGACATCCGCATAATCGCTGGTCTTGACGCCTTTGGCGACGGTCAGTCGCCCAACGCTGGCGGGCGAGGCCGCCTCCACGTCGGAGCGCCGAAGGATCCGCACACCCCCTCTGAGCAGCAGTTTGTCACGGTTGGAGGGTGATCTCTGGTCGATTTTGCAGCCTTGGTCCGGCTCTGCCGTGTTCCCGACCGCTCGCAGGGGACGAGATCAAGCACGTATAACCGCTGGTCCAGCCGTGTTTGACCATGATCGGCAGGGGTCTTCTCAGTCGTCGACAGCGCACCCTCACGAAACGGCTGCTAGCTTCTGTACCTCTTCTGAGCAGCGGTTTCACAGCGCCTCCGCGTACGACGTGGCGAATCTTGCTGACTCACCAAGGAACTGGCCACAACGAGTTCGCCCTGAGAGGCCTAGACCAGCAGAAACGGTAGCCACCACCCGAGATACGGCACGCGACAGGGCTTCGCCATAACCAGGGAGCCTCAGAAACGGAGGTTTGGCCGCGTTTTCGGTCAAACTGAGCCGATTGGCAAAGTCGCTGGTCCGAGCAGGTTTCACACTTGCAGCAAAGGATGCCTCCTGCCGTGGGTTTGCCTCGCCTTGAGACGTTCCCATGATCGCGAAAACCTGCCCTCACCAGCGAAAATGAGACTCACTGGTCGCCGATCGTCTCGCCCCGCCGGGCCCATCACGGCCGCGGCCTCGCCCTCGCCGCGAAGCCATCACCGAAGCGCCACCACCGTGGTCCAGGTCACATCGAAAGGGGGTGTGTTTTGGTTTCCCTTGCCGTGGCGGTTGTGGCAATGATGGAAGACATCCCGGCGCGTTCCACCCCAGCGATTTCACTTGTGAGATCGACGGCTAGCGCCAATTCCCTCTTTATGACTAGGAGTTGCCGTGCTCATCTCGCTATATCAGGTTCGCCTTCGACCGCGATGGACCTGTGGAGCGTTCGCCGATGATCGCAGCCCATGGTGGTTTCTTTTATTGGCGGTCTTCGTGATCGTGCTTCTCGTTTTGAATCAGTCGTTAGTCGCGGCCATCGGCGCCGCGGGCGCTCTCGCAGCATTAGCGTCGCCATACGGCCTATTCGGCAATAGGTCGGGCGCTCGACGCCGCACTCGCTGCACTTCGCGGGGCGCAGCAATGACGAGACCGGATGCCCACCGCTTCGCCGCGGAGATCTACCACCGGTTCGAGGCGCTTTACCACGAGCGCTATCCCAACACAGGCCCGGTCACCGAGGAGTACCTCGCGACACTGATGATCAGCCTGCCGGAGATCGACCTCGACATCGACACCATGAACGTCGTCCTCCGCCCCGAATCCCGGGTGGCGCCATGGAGCCACTACGCGACCACCCTCCGGGCCCTCACCGAGAACGCCGACACCGTGACATGGTTCAACGACACCCATAGCAAGCTCGCAGAGCTGCTGCCCACCTGGTCCCCTCCCCCGCGCGACATCGCCGCTATCACCGATGACGGCGAATTCATGGCGACGATCCGGCGGCTACGCGAGACACCTCGTCCAATCCCCGTCGCGGAGTTGTCACGCAAGATGCGTGACCGCGACGGAAAGAACTACTGGCAACGGACACAGCTAGGCGAGAACCTCAAGAAGAAGACCCTGCCGGACAAACCAGACCACGTCCGGAACCTGGTGGAGACGCTGTGCGAGCACGCGGGACGCCCCGCGGCTGATGCCGACCACCTTTACCAGACATGGCGACGGCTCCGCGGACATGGGAGGAAGCCGCAACCCCGGTCTTACGAGCAACCCGAGGTCGTCACTGCCGGCATTCCGGCAGTCGATCCTCCGCCCGACCCCGAAATCACGCTCCCGGTCGCACCCATCGTGCCGCGGTGGCCGCTGTCGAGGACGCTGCTCATTCTCGGTGTGGTCGCGATCGCGGTCATCATCGTGATCTTCGCGGTGATGTGACTATGGGCAGCCGGGACGTTCATCGGCCGCCTACGAGGCTCTGGCGAACCCCATCTCCTGCGGCCGCAGGAGACCGCTGGCGACTCACGGACCGGATAGGCAGTCAGATCGGGTATCGCCGCAGCCTCGGCAGCTACGTGAAGCGGCCGATCGCGAGGGCTTCGTCGTCGTGGCGTTTGGCGCGTGGGAGATGCCGGGCATCGGGGTCATGGTCTCTTTCCCACGCGTGGCACTGCATCAGTATCCCGTCCAGGTCGGCGGCGGAGGCGGAGCTGATGGTGGGCCAGTCGGTGATGCCCAGGTGTTCCATGGGCGTGTAGGCGCCGTCGGTCGCCACGATCGCCCACGGGATCTGGTCGACGGGGATGGTGGCGCGGATGCCCTGGTAGGCCGCGGCCGGGTCGGTTTCCGCGATCCAGTAGCCGCCCGGCCGGTTGCGGCGCGCCGCTTGCTTCCGTTGGAGTGCGACCAGCAGTCCGCGGTGGGTGTCGTCGAATCCCGTTCCGGTCGCGAGGCGCTGCTTGTACAGGTGGCGTTCGGGGATATCGAGGTGGCCGAGCCGGGGATCGGTGATCGTGCGGCCGGGGGCGACGAGGAGGTTGTCGCCGAGCATGAGCACGTCGACGTGCTCGTCCTGGCGGCGCAAGATGGTCACCGTGCTGACGGAGATGCACCCGCGGTCAGCTCCAGTCGGGTGGCGGTCGCGGTGATCGCCTCGGCGAGGACGTCGGCCAGGTCGACGCCGGTGTAATGGTCGAGGTGGTCGCGCAGGTGCCGACCAAGGCTGTCAGCGTAGGTGGAGGGGCTGACCGGGACGGGTGCGTAGGCGCTGGCGCCGTCGAGCACGATGACCGCGCTGCGGGTGGTGAAGACCTTGTCGTCGCTGTCGTCGTGTGGCGGGAACTGGGCGGCGGCGACCTCGATCGGCGTCACCATGTGAAGGGCCCGGCGTGCAGGTCGGCGCTGGTGATGCGCATGCCGTCGTAGGTACAGCGGATGATCGCGGAGAACTGCGTTTTGCCGGCTTTCTTGTGCAGGGCGGCGAGGGTGTCGGCGAGGCGGTGGGCGGCGCCGAGCGAGCCTATGCTGTGGATCCCGGCGATGTGAATGATCACGCGGTCGTCGATCACGTGCCGCGCGAGGTAGGCGATGTCGCCGGGTTGCGTGGCGGGCTGGTCCGACGGCGAGCCGTAGCGGGTGGTGCACGCTCCGATCTTCACCACGGTGGTGCGCGACCTGGAAGACCAGGCCCGCTTGGTCTCCCCGCACGAGGTCTCCCACTGCCTGCTCTTCGGCGCGTGCGGCCACGAGAACACACCGAACCGGCCCTGCCGGCTTGCCCCGCTGGTACCGGACGAACCGGCCAGTCTGCACGTGGTCCCCCGTCACAGTGAGGGAGCGGAATAGATGCCCCACAATGGACAGTCGTGGGTGACCTGGTCCCGCGATGGCTTCCGCGCAGGGTTCCGCCGCGGCGGTGTGACGTCGGACCAGCCGGGGAACTACCCGATCACCCTGGTCGACGACGACGGCGCGGTCCTCAGGTTCGACGCCTTTCGCAACGCGGTGCTCAGGCCCGCGTGGCCGGCCCGGCCACGCCGTCACCTTTGCTTCAACAGCCGGCGAACGAGAAGTTGGCGGCACCGGCCTGGGGCTTGGTCATGTTGGGGATGTATGTGCTGCATGTCCAGCCGTTTTCTGCCACGGCGGCTACAGCGATGCCTGCTGGCATCGGGCCGCCGTCGAGATAGACTGGACGGACGATCATGTACACCGAGTTGCCCTTGTCGACCTGCTGGCTGATGGGTTTTTCCACCCGATGCCACATCCACTTGTTGTTGGTCAGGTCTTGGTAGCAGGGCACGAAGTTACGTTCGTCGGTGTTCGAGCCGTTCAGGTTGTGACCGATCAGGTGGCAGCGGGCCATACCCTTGCTCGTGTCGAGGCCTGCCGGTTCCACTTTCAACTTGTCGGGACGCTTAGTGGGGTTGGTGGAAACCACGCACGCCTCCCCGTAGGTGGAGCGCCCCTTGTCCTTCTCGCCGTAGTCCTGCCAGTTCGAGTTGCAACGTCGGCGGTTCTCCTCGTCAGTGCCTCCCGGTCCGAGGTCGGACATGGCGTCGGCGAGCCCGGAGACCTGTTCGATCACCGGAGTGTCAGCGTCGACGGCCAGGTTGAGGAACGCCTCCCATACGCTGGTGCCGTCCGCGATGGCCTGGCCAAAGGCCCCCAGGAGAGATGCCGGGCAGCTGGCTCCGCAGGAGATTTGGTCCTCGGGGTTGGCGAAGAAGTCCTCCAGCAAGCTGTCCCACGGCTTGCGCCAGCGCTTCTCGGCATCGCGCTTGTTGGCTTTCTCAGCCGCGTCATGAGCCTTCTGCAGTTGGCAGATCACATCGCATTTGGGCTTCTGCGGCGTACAGGGCATGCCTGGGAGGCAGTGTGGCGTCGAAACACACTTGGCATGGCACGCCGGGTTGCCGGGGCCTGGCGTCGGCCCTGTAGGTCCCGGCGGCCAGGGCGGATTCGGCCCGACCGGATTCGCGGGCGGGTCTATCCACGGTGTCGTCGGATTTGGGGGGAAATAAGGAAAGAGGTTGCCCTTCTTGAAACTGGCTTCGCCCTCTCCGAAGGCGATCTCCACCCCCAGCGACGAGCCCAGAATGGCCAGCCCCGCAGCGATCGCTTCGGCACCGTACTGGATCGCGCATGCCTCGGGCGCCGCTGGGCCGGCGACGAGACACACTGGAGGCGCAAGGTGTCCCGACGGGTCAGTGCGGTTCAGCGGGTCACCGGCGGCGTAGCCGTATCTGTTTAGCCCGGGTGACCGTGGGCCGTCGGGTCCCGGAATGTCGTCACGGGAGGCGAAGCGACCGGCGGCCGGGTCGTACCAGCGGGCGGCCATGTTGACGTGCCCCGTGTCCGGGTCGGTCCAGCCGCCTTGGAAACCGATGTCGCGTTTCGTGCCGGTAGTCGCGGTCGGCTTGCCGAAGGGAGTGAAACCGGCGGAGTCGGTGGGGCCGCCCGCACCGTCTGCGGGGTTGAGACCGCCGATGAGGTCGCCGTGCCGGTCGGACAGGGTGAGTCGCTTGTCGTCGCCCTGTTGGAGGGCGATCAGTGAGCCGTCCGGTCCTCGGGAGTAGGTGCTGGAGCCGTCGCCGGCGGGTGTGTTGTCAGTCCCGCTGTAGGAAAAGCGTTGTGGGCCACGGGTTACGAGACGGTCGAGGCCGTCGTAAGCGTAGCTCGCGCCGCCCTGCGTGGCCATGCGGCCGAAGGCGTCGAAGGTCAGGCCTACTGCCTGTCCGCCGTTGCGCGTTCGCGAGGCTTGGGTTCCGCGCGCCGTATAGGTGTAGGTGTTGTCGCCATCGGATTGCAGGCGGTTGCGCTCGTCGTAAACCGCTGTTTTCCCGGCCGTGGAAACGCGGTTGCCGGCGGCGTCCCAACCGTAGGCGGTCACGGCGCCGGTCGGGTCGGTCCAGGAGGTGAGTCTGCCGAGATGGTCGTAGCCGTAGGTGTTCTGGCCGGAGTCGACGCCCGTGGTGGTCTTGGTGGTGAGACGGTCGGCGAGGTCGTAGCCGTAACCGATGGTGGCGACCGCCTTGCCCGCGTTGTTCTTGACCGTGTCGCTTTTGACGCGTCCCAGGTCGTCGTAGTCGAAGGCGCGGACGTGGCCGGAGGCGTAGGACAGTTGCGCGGGTTGGCCATCGAGGGTGTAGCCGATCTGCGTGGCGCCACCGGTGATGCCGTCCGTGACGGTGGTCAGCCGTCCGTTGGCGTAACCGTAGGTGGCGGTACCAGCGGCGTCGGTCCGGGTCAACGGCTGCGAGTCGGCGTTATAGGTGAAGGAGGAACGACCCGAGGGGCCGTCCGTTGTCAGCAGATTGCCGCGGTCGTCGTAGGTGAAGGTGTTCTGCCCTCCGGGTGAGTCCACTGTGGTCAGTCGGCCCACGAGGTCGTAGCCATGGACACGGTCGACGGTGGTTGCCTCCGCACCCACGCCGGTCTCTTTGACAAGGCGGCCGAGGTTGTCGAAAGTGCGGCGCCGGGTGATGCCCCCGGGCTCGGTGAGGGTGGCCGGTTCGCCGGTGGGGCTGTAGCCGGTGGTCCAGGTCCGGTCGCCGTCGCCGGGGTGAGCGGCGGTGGCGGGCTCGATGGTGGATTCGGCCAGCCCGAGGGAGTTGTAGGTCGTGATCGTGGCGTTGCCCCTGCCGTCGGTGCGGCGGGTCGGGTGACCGGCGGCGTCGTAGCCGAAGGACGTGGTGACGGACTGGCCGTCGGCGACCGGCTCCACCTGGCCGGTGCGACGGCCGAGCGCGTCGTAGGTGATGGTCGTCTTGTGACCCAACGGGTCGGTGTCGCTCACCACGTTGCCGTCGGGGTCGAAGCCGGTGAACCGGTAGCGCAGCTCGGCGCCGTTGGGTGCGACGTCGATACCCAGGGTCGGACGGCCTGCCAAGTCGTAGAGGGTCTTGCGGGCGCGGCCTCCGGCGTCGGTGGTGATCAACTGGCGGCCGGCCTTGTCGTAGCCGTAAGTCGTGATGATGTTGGCCGGGCTGATGGTCTTGATCAGTCCACCGGCGGCGTCGTAGCGGTTGGTCGTGGTCGCACCGCTGGGATCGGACGCGGTCAGCACCCGTCCGGCGTCGTCGTAGGTGAACCTCGAGGTGTGAGCGGCCGGCTGCGGCTTGCGGTCCAGCTGAGTCCGGGTGATCTTCCGGCCGAGGTCGTCGTAGGTCGACTGAATGGCGCCGCCGAGCGGGTTGGTGGCCGACAGCTGCTCGCCGGTGCGGGTGTAGGTGTAGCGCCACACCCCGCCTGGCGTCGCCCCGTCAGCGCTGGGGTCCTGCCGCTGGGTCAGGCGGCCGAGTTGGTCGTAGGTGTAGGAGGTGGTATTGCCGCGCCCGTCGGTGGTGGCGGTGATCAGGCCAGCGTCGTCATAGGTCGTGCTGGAGGCGGGCGTGATGACCTGGGTGGTGCCGGGCGGGGTGTAGGCCGGAAGAGTGGTGCGCACCGCCCTGCCGTTGCGGTCGTAGCTCGTGGCGCTGACGTTGCCCAGGGCGTCCTTCAGCTGGGCAGGATCACCGAAGGCGTTGTACCCGGTGGTCGTGCTCGGCCGAGTGATCGTGGCGGGGGCGCCGCCGGACTCGGTCGGCACGGGTGGCGCAATGGTGGCGGTAAGCCGGCCTTGTTCGTCGTAGGCGAAAGTCGTGGTGAACGCGGCGGGGTCCGCGCCGGCGGCGTTGCCCCGGGCGCTGGTGATGGATTTGGGCAGGCCGTTGGAGTGATAAGCCCGGCTGGTGGTCAGGTTGTTGGTGCCACCGCCGTCGTTGGCGACGGTCGTGGTGAGCAGCCGTCCGGCGTCGTCGTAGGTGTAGTCGACTGTCTCGGGTTTGGTGGTCGCGCCCTGATAGTTGGACGCGTTTCCGGTGTGGACGGTGCGCAGGACGTTTCCGGCCAGATCGTAGGTGTGGCTGCTCTGGCGTGCGAGGCCGCCTGGATCGATGGTGGCGGTACTGACCCGGCCGACCGCGTCGATGGTGTAGGCGGTGGTGAAGCCGCCGGCGGTGACCTTCCGCGTCAGGTGACCGGCGGCATCGTAGGTGTTGTCCTCCAAGGGAATGTTCAGCGACCATGTGCTGCCGTCCGAGCCGAGTACTCCCTTGGCGGTGACGGTGTGCGGTAGGTCATCGGCGTAGTAGGTGTAGGCCAGCGTGCGGCCCATGGCGTCGCTGCGCCGGACGATCCGGCCCGCGTAGTCGTAGGTCAGCGACTGCAACACCAGGTCGGGATTCGGCGTGCCTTCCGCTCCCCCGCCACCGGGGTCGCCGGTCCAGCCGCGGAGCCGAACCTCGTAGAGCTGGTTGCGAACGGTGTAGGCGTACACCGTCTGGTTGCCGTTCGGGTCGACCATCGAGGTCTTGTTGCCCGAACGGTCGTAGCCGAAGTGGGTCGCCTTGCCTTCGCCGTCAACGGATTTCGCCAAGCGGCCGTGGTCGTCGTACTCGAAGATCGCGTCACGGCCGGCGTCACCGCCACTGAGATCCTCGGTCTGGATCCTCGTCCGATTGCCGTCGGCGTCGTAGCCCGTCGTGGTGCGTGCGGTGTGGACCTTCCCGGTAACCGTGTTCTTTGTCGGCGGGGACGTCGTCGTGGCCACGCGCGACTGCGCGTCGTAGGTGAAAGTCGTGGTGGCCTTCCCGCCGGGCAGCGCCGCGGCGACCTGAGTCTCGGTGAGCTTGCGCCCGAGTTCGTCGTAGCCGTACTGGACCACGCCGCCGGTCGGGCCGGTGATCTGCCCGAGGTCACCGGTGCGGTAGTACAGGTACGAGGTGACCTTGCCCCGCTCGTCGGTGATCGACTTCAGCAGACCGGCAGGCATGTTCCCGCCGCCACCGACCGGATAGGCGGCCTCGGATCCATCTGTGTAGGAGTAAGTGGTCTTACCGCCGTCCGGTGCGGTGCTGGTGGCTATCGCACCGGAGGGGGTATAGGTGAGGCGGGTCAGGTAGGTCGTGTCGGTCGCGCCGGCCGAACGCGCGTCCCGGACCTCGGTCGGCTTGTCGTTGACCGGATCCATCGGGTTGCCGACGTTGAGGTGGTAGCCGGTGTGGCTGGTCTGGCAATCACCAGGCCGGGGCGGCGTGTGCTGGATTCGGCAGGTGGTCTTGGCGGTGACATTGCCCCGCGCGTCGTAGACGAGCTTGACCTGGTCACCGATCTCGTCAGTGATGGTGTTCTGGTAGCCGGAGGCGTCGTAATCGTAGCTGCGCACGCCCTGACCGGTGGTGACGCCACCGCCGCCGGTGACCGGGCCGCCGCAGATTTGGCCGGGGGCCGGGATGCAGGGCGGGGCCGGGGCGGGATCCGAGGCGACCGGGGCGATGTAGCGCAGAACGCGGCCCTTCACCGCGTCGAAGTCGTACTGGTGCCAGCGGTTGTTCGGATCGGTCAGGGTGATCGACCGGATGAGGTTGCTCGGCTGGCTGGGCCCGCCGGCGGTGCCACTGACCGTGGGCGTGCCCAGCTGCCAGAGCCCGCCGTTTCGGTCGACCTGGGTCTTCAGACGGTCGGACCCGGTGTCGTAGGTCATCGTCGAGGCGACCCGGCCCGACGGCATGGTGATCTTGTTCAGCTGGTCGGCCTGCTGCCGGGCGGCGTGGTGCGCCGCTACCGCCGTGTCGCCCAGCGGGTGGGTGTAGTAGGCCACCTCGGCGATGTCGCCGGTGAAGAACCACCGCGGGTGCGGCCCCCAAGCAGGCCAGGTTCCGGTGGTGACAGCGGCGCCGATCTGGGTGTGGGGCACCTCGACCGGGGCGATCTCGCCGTCCTGGGACGCGACGAGCCGTCCGTCCAGGTACAGCTTCTGGTTGGCCACCGACCCGGACAGCACCACGTGGTGCCACTGCCCGTCATTGACCTTGCCGCCGTTGGGCGCCCAGTCGGGGGCCACCAACGGGGCGGCCTGCCCGTACCAGAACTCGCCCCGCAGCTTGCCGTCCGTTCCGACGTAGAGGTTCGGCACGGCGCCGGCGGAGTCCTGGTCGAGCGGGCTGCGCTGCGAGCCGAACAGCGGGCCGCCCGAACTGGTGCGGAACCACAGTTCCACGGCCAGATTGCGGCTCTTGGTCGCTTGCCCGTCGGCCAGTGTGATCCTGGACGAGGTGCCGTTGAACGTCGCGGCGGTCGCCGCGCCGCCCAACGGTCCCGGAACGCCGAGGGCGACGTCCTTGTAGGTCCCGTTGTCCTTGCCGAGGTTCACTCCGACCTGGCTGACCGCGGTCGACGCGCCCGCCGCTTCACCCAGCCGCCAATACCCGTCGGGCCGCGAGTCGACCACCGCGCTGCGATAGTGCGAGCCTGCTTCGTAGGTGTAGGCGGTGCAGTGGTTGTCCGGATCGCAGACCTTGGTCAGCCTGTCCCCGTCGTAGGAGTAGGTCCAGGTCAGTGCCTTGCCACCGACCTTGTCGGTGGTGACGGTGCCGACGTGATCGCCGGTCCAGGTGAAGGTGAGGGTCCGGTTGGAGGCCTTGTTCGTGACGCTTGCCAGGCGCCCCGCGACGTCGTAGATGAAGGCGAGTTGCCGTTTCTCGTTGTCCGCGATGTAGGTCAGCCGGCCGTTGGGGTCGAAGTTGTAGCCGGTGAATTGCTTGTCGATCAGCTGCCAGCCGCCGCCCCCGGACGCGGGCACCGTGGCCAAGGTCGCGAACCGGCCGGGCGGCGGGGCGAAGCCGCCGTCGGGGTTGCGCCCGAACCGGGCCTGTTGCCCGTCGGGGTAGGTGAGGACGACGTTGCCCGAGCCATCGGCGTCCGGGGTGAGCCGCATGTCGAACTGGGCGGACCAGCCCGCGCCGAAAAGCCCGCCGCGGCGCGGATCCAGACTGTTGTAGGTACGGGCCACGGTGAGCGGGGGCCCGGCCACCGGGACGGTCACATCGACCGCGCTGGACACGTAGTTGCCGACCAGCGGGTCGAATTCCCGCGCGGGACCACTGTTGGTCGCGGCGCCCAGATGCGAGGTGATCTCCGGCTGCGGCACGGAGGTCAGGAATGTCGGCGCGATCGGGTTGCCATTGCCGTCCTTGAGCGTGGGACTCCATCCCTGGTTGTCCTTCGCCCACGCCATCCACCAATAGGCACGGTTCCACGACAGCGCCCCGGCGGGAACCACCCACGGTTGGTCGGTCTGTTCACCGGAACTCAGCAACGGCGGGTCATCGGCCTTCGGAAGATGGTCGTAAATGGCGAATTTGTAGCTCAGCGCGCCCTGGCCGGGAATCAGGTGGGTGCCCTTGGCCCACAACGTCGGCCGGAGCAACTCGGTGGTGTATCCGTTGGGTGGATACAGTTCCGTGATCGTCGGCGGAACCTTGAAGACCTCCAGCGCTACCCGCGCGGGCGGAATCTGCTCATCGGTGAAGTACGTGCCCAGGGAGCCCGCGTTGTTGCGGCGAATCATCGTGAAGTCAAAGAAATACTTGTCCGCCGGCAGATGGAACGCGGGAGACGGCTCGGAGTAGATCTTGGCGTCGAAGGTGATCGATCCGCCGACTGGAACCGAGACACCGTCCGGGATGGACGCGGCCTCACGCTGGTCCACCAAGGCGTTGTCACTGGTGCGATACGCGCGGTACGCGAGCGCGTAGTCGGCCGGGTTCCACGCCGACGCACCCCGGTTGACCGCGGTGATCTTCACGACCCCGCTGGTCGCCTCGGTGACATACGGGCGGGGTGTGGGGTCATCGACGCGGTACTCCGCGTTGTAGGGCGTGTGCGTGACGTACAGGGCCGGTGGATTCGCCGTCCCTTTGCCGGTGAAGACCTTCCATGCTCCCGGGTCGTCCGGGGCCCGGACGGTCAGGCCGAAGTTGCCCGCACCGTTGGCCCAGCCTTGTACCGCGTCCCGTCCGCCGACTCCCAGGTCGATCCCCTCCCCCGCCGTCGGGCAGCGCGAGGAGGTCTGCAACGGCGCGATGTAGCCGTGTGCGAAGGAGGAGCCACCCACTTGGTCGCCGTAGGCGGGCGCGCCGGTGGAACCCGATCCCCACGCTTCGACGACCGGATGCACCGTGATCGGCTTCGGCGCGCATGAGGCGGCGTTGTAGTTCACCATCCACAGCTGCGCACCGAAGACCTTGTGTCCCAGGATGTTGCCGGCGTTGTTCGGGTTGGTCAGCTGGTCGAAGGCCAGGTAGGTCGAGGAGTACCCGCCCTTGCGGCCGACCTTCAAGACGTTGGTGTCCCTGGTCCGGTGGTTGTCGGTCACGACCATGTTCGAGTTACTGGTCGTCGGACCGACCGCCACCGCGGCCGTGACCGGGAACCGTCGAGCGCCATCACTGAGCCATTTCTGGTCCAGTTCGACCCTGATCGCCGGACCACCGTCCTGTTCGACCAGCTGGAACGAGGTGCCGGCAGGCTGAGCACCCGCGCCGTCCGAGACTGCGAAGGACAATCGGGCCCGCTCGGTGCCCCTATTGTCGACCAGGGCCGCGGCACCGTCGATCTCCTTGGCCGTCATTCCCGTCAGCCGTAACGGAAGCAGCCACGTGCCCGCCGCCAGTGCCGAGTCGAGTACCAGTGACTGGGACAGCCCGCCCGGCACCGCCTCGGTGACGACGTCGGCGTGCGGGCGCGCGTTCGGATACGTGACCCTGCTGCCGGATGCCCGCCCCGCCACCGCGCCGACATCGCTGGTGTGCAGAGCAACCTCGGGACCATCGGCATACCGCAACCGCGCCGGCCGCGCGGTGAGAGCGGAAGGCACGGTTACTTCAACCGTGTCGGCGGTGTTGCGCCAGCCCCCGCCGACGGCCGGCGCGAACGTGGGGTCGATCGGGGCCCAGCCCCCGTCGGGCCTCCGGTAGTTCACCGGGGCGCCGGAGTACTGGGTGGTCAGCGTGCCGTCGGCGTTGCGATAGGTGCGCTCGCGCTCCCCGCGCCGGTCGACGACCTCCACACTGGTCTTCGCGTCGAAGCCGCGCTTTTCGGCCGGTGTGGCGGGAAGCCGCTTGCCTTCCTGCTTCGGCTGCTCCGCTTTCGGCATGGTTACCGGCGGGAACTTTGACTGCTCCGAGCGGGGTTCGGCTCGGTTGAGCGCGTGGCCGCCTGCATCGACGCCCCCGGGTGGCGCGCTGGCCCAACGCTGTTTCGGCGCGCCCGCCTCAGTCTGCTGATCATCGACCGAGTACGGCGTGACCCGAGCGACATCGGACCCGAATGTCGCCAAAGACAGCACGATCACCAGCAGCAACGCCAGCAATCGGGGGGTGGAAATCCGGCCGGGCGCACGACGGCCGGCACGACGCGACCCAGGCATGGCAGACTCTTTCCCTCGGGATCCGTCGCCCGGCTCGATGAGCCGGGCCGAACGAAAGCCTGCCGCCCGCCGCTCGCGCCGCGCTGTCCTCGCGCTAGCTCGCCGTCCCGGAAACCGAGGTCCGGACCTCCGGACTCACCGCGGCACCGGTCTGCACCTGATTCCCAGCCCGGCCACCCCGTTGTGCCGCGCTTGCCCGGCCGCGCCGCCCTCCGTCGGTCTGGTCGCGAGCCACGCCACCACCGCCGGCCCAGCTGACGACGGACCGTCCGTGGCATAGGCGGCACTGAGATAGAACTCCGCCAACCGGTTCACCGCGGAGACCCGATCGGCCGCGTCGATGTCCGCGGTGGCACGCTCGGCGGCGTACAGACGCAGCAAGCCATGCATCTGGTAGCGGCCCGCGCCGTCCTGGTGGAGCAGAGACCCGTCTTCCAGTTCCCGCAACACTTTGCGGATGCTGGAGGTGCCGGCCAGGCATTGGGCCGCCCGCACTGAGCTGGCCTGGCCCGGCGCCAGGCTCAGTAGGCCGAGCAGCCGTACCGCCGTGGCACTCAAGGCGTCATAAGAGCATGAGAACACCGCGCGCAGATTCGTCGCGGTATCACCGGAGTCGATCGCGTCCAGTCGCGTGGATCTTTCCTTGAGTTCCTCGGCCAGTGACCTCAGCGGCAACCCCGGGTTGGTCGTGGCTCGTGCGGCGACGACACTCAGGGCGAACGGCAACCCCGCGCATCGCCGCACCAGTTCGGCGACGGACTCTCGCTCTGCCGAGACCCGGCGTACGCCGAGACAGCCGGTCAGCAACTGCCGTGCCTCGTCGCCAGCCAGCGTGTCCACGACCAGAGGGACCGCACCGTGCCTGGCGACCAAGCCTCCCATCCGGTGTCGGCCGGTGATCAGGACGACGCAGGATTCGCCGCCTGGCAACAAGGGCGCGACCTGGGCGGAATCCCGGGCGTTGTCCAGCACGATCACCATGCGCCGATCCGCGACCAGGCTCCGATAAACGGCTGCCCTGGTGTCGGCACCGGACGGGATTCGGGCCCGCTCCACCCCCAAGGACTCCAGCAAACCGTGCAGCGCAGACTCGGAGGGCAGCGGCGGGCCAGAGGGATCGAAGCCACGGAGATCGACATAGAGTTGTCCATCGGGGAAACGCGCGGCGTTCTGCCGTGCCCATCGCAGGGCGAGCCAGGTCTTGCCGACACCGCCGATCCCGCTGATCGCCGCCAAACCGTTCCCCTGTGCCAAAGCAGCGTCGAGCGCGCTCAGTTCGCGGACGCGACCGACGAACGAGCGGGGCACGGTCGGCAACTGACGAGGCACCCGCACTTCCCCGTGTCTCGCCGGTCCCGGCGTGGTGGCCACCTCGACCTGCCCGGCCGCACCCACCAGGTTCAAACCCGGATCGCCGGCCAGGATCCGTTCGTGCAGATTCCGGAGTTCGGGCGAGGGATCGGCCCCCAATTCCTCCGCCAAAGTGCGCCTGGTCTGCTCATAATGCTGGAGGGCCTCCGCGGAACGACCCGTCCGGTGCAGGGCCAGCATCAGCAACGAGATGAACTCCTCCCGCAGCGGGTTACCGCTCACCAGGACAGACAGCGGACCGATGGTTTCGGCGTGCTTCCCGACGCTCAGCAGTGCGCTGAGATGGCGCTGTTGCAAGCGGAGCCGCCACTCGCCGATGAGCTGTCCTTCGGTCGCTTGCAAGGACGGTACGTCGATATCCGCCAGCGCCTCTCCCCGCCACAGGCCCAGTGCTCGCGCGAGCAACCGTGCTTCGCTGTCGAGGTCACCCTGTTCGGCCGCATGCTCTGCCTCGGCCGCCAATCGCGTCGCCTCATGGACATCCACCTCGTCGGGCCCGACCTCGATCAGGTATCCCGGCGGCTTGGTGACGATCCGTTGCCCGAGACCGCCCAGGCGTCGGCGCAAACGCAGCACGTTGGTCTGCAGTCCCACCCTGGGCGAGGCCGGTGGACACTCGGCCCAGAGCAGGTCGATCAGTTCCTCCGCCGACACGACCTTTCCCGCACGGAGAACCAACACAGCGAGCAGGATCCGTTGTTTGGCAGCGGGGATCGGAACAAGCCTTCCTGCCGACCACACTTCGACCGGTCCCAGAATCGTGAATCGGGCAGCATCAGACACCAGTCCCCCCAGATCACTGCGCGGAGATCATCCAGTAATCGCGAGAGTAACGCCGAGGACAGCGCGCGGATAGCCTTGCGATAGCGGTAATGGGCACGCTTCGGTTCGTTTGGTGCCGCCCGGTACCACGCTGTCTTTCAGTGCAAACGGCACGAATGGGATCGCTATGCAAAGCTCCGGAGCTCGAAGAACAGTGCCCCGCGCCCTTGTGGCCGCAGCGTTGGTGATCTCCTTCACGCCGCTGGCGCAACAGGCCGCGAACGCCGAGGTCGCACCACTGGCGGCTCAGTGTTCCCCTGCCACTCTCTGGTCGGTGCGCGACGACGGAAACCTGTGGAAGTACCAGCACAACGACCCAGCGAACGGAACATACAACTGGGTGCAGCCGTCAGCCGCCGTCGGAAATGGCTGGGCGAACGCCAGGGCCCTGGCGGCCCCTGGCGGCATCCTTTATGCCATCGTCCACCGCGTACCGGGCGATGGCCTTCCGTGGAACGAGGGCGACCTCGTGCGCTGGCGGTGGACCGGAACCGGGTGGGAAGGCCAGGGTGCCGTCCAGGACCAGCCCTGGGTGGGCTGGCACGACCCCGCTTACCGCAACCGGATCACCGTCGACCAGAACGGCGACTTCTTCACCGACGAAACCGACGGCAACCTGCACTGGCATCGCTATGACCCGGTCGGGAAGACCTGGGTCCACCGCACCATCGATTCCGGTTGGGACAAGTTCGACTCCATCACCGCCGCCGGTGACGGCGTTCTCTACGCCCGAACCCCGAACGGCCAGCTGTTCCGGTTCCAGTACGACGCGGCCTCCCAGCGCTGGACCCAGCGTTACAAGTTCGTGGGTGGCGGCTGGGAGATGTTCAAGCAGATCTTCTCTCCGGGTGGTGACGTCCTCTACGGTCGCGGAGGCAGCGGCCTCGACCCGGGGTCCGGGGTGTTTCAACCGGTCCTGCGCTGGTACCGGTACTTCCCGGACACCGAGACCTGGGCTCCGGGGGCTCCCGACGGCGGCGGCAAGATCGTGGGAACGGGCTGGAACACCGAGCTCGACATCACCGCGCAGCCGGACAGCTGCAAGCAGGACACCTCCGTCACCCCGCAGCGGCCCGCCGTGCCGACCGTGACCGGCGCGGCGAGCACGGTCTTCCAGACCCCTGACGGGCGGCTACAGCATTTCTGGGTCGACAATGACCACAGGCTCGTCCATGGTGATCAGCCCGACCCCGGAACCTTGCAGATGAACAAAACCACGTTCACCGGATATCAGGCGTTCACCGGCAGGCCAGCGGCCGCGCAGAACGCCGACAGCAGTCTCCAGGCGCTCGCGCTCGGCACCGACAGCGAGATCCGCGGCGACCGGCGAGCCGGGCAGGTATGGGGACCGCTCGTGTCCTTCAGCGGGTTCCTTGCCGCTCCCCCGACCTTGACCACCGGGCCGAGCAATGTCCTCTACGCCTTCTCAATCGACGGCCAAGGGCAACTGTGGGTGCGGACGGGTGCCGGTCAGAACGGTCCGCTGACCGCGTGGCGGCCGCTCGGTGGCAACAACCTGTCCGCGACACCGCCCACTGTCGTGCGCAACGGCGTGAACCTCCAGGTGATCGTCTTGGACAAAAACGGCTTCTACCAGACCGCCACGTACCATCCGGCCGCCAATCCGGCCGACGGCACCCTAGGACCGTGGAGCGGTCTTGGTGGTGTGAAGTCCACCGGCCCTGCCGCAGCCGTGGTCGCGCTGGACAACCAGGTTCAGGTGTTCGCCCGTTCCGTCGACGGCTCCGTCGCGTCCACACGCCAGACCAACGGCGTGTTCACCGGACAATGGAACCCGATCCCCGGCCTCACCGCGGCTGGCCCCGTCTCGGCCACGATGTCGGCCACCTCCCGGATCGAAATCGCGGCCCGCGGACCGATGGGCTTCATCCACTCCACCGGCCAGACAGCCCCGTCCAGCTCGGACTTCAGGCCGTGGACCACGGTCGCGCCGACTCAGATCGCCACCGATCCTGTCGTGCTCAGCTACGCCAACCAGGCCACCAACCAACTCGTGTTCATCGCCCGAGACGCCGCTGACCAGACCTACGTCTGGACGATGGCCACCCCCACCGCGGTGGTCCCGCCCGACCGCGCCGTCGCCGCCGCTGGCGGAAAGCTAACGATCGGCTGAGAAGGTGGTGGCGGCCCGTTCCCCCGCAACAGGGAACGGACCGCCACCAACTTCGTCAAAGGTCAGGAAACTCCGCAAACACCGAATCCTTGTTCCTCGTCTCCGGTTCCCGCCGAGCCGATCAAATGACAGCCTTGGCCTCGCCGGTACAGATCGCCCGCGCTTACGACCGGATGGAGTGCTGCGCGTGGACCGCGACCGGCATCGTGACTACCCCGACCCTCGTGACCAGAACCCGGTCCGCGCAAAGGTCGATCGTTTTCAGGACTCAGGTTGCCCCGCATCGGGCAAAGCCTTCGCCGGACAGGCGCCGCACACACATGAGTTGACCTGTGGCCGGTCCGCGGGGCGCGGCCGACGTGGTCGCCACAGCCGACGCCGGGAGACGAACCACAGCTGACCAGGAGAGCGCGATCGTCGGGCTGCAGATCGGTGTAGTAGTCGACGCCGAGGTGCATGGCCAAGTCCTTCTTCAACTGGGTTCGCAAAAGGGATACCTGGCGGACGATCGCGCAACCGACGACGTTCGGCGTCGGCCGGGGAACAACGCGGCGAGCTGCGCGGCCAGCACGGCCGACTTCTGGGGGCCATGTTCGCCGCCGAGGTCGGCGAAGGCGAGTTCGACGCGTTCAGCCCGGCGAACATCGCACCACTCGCGACTGCGGACTGCCCGTTCACCGGCAAGGTGTTCTCCGTCCGGGGCGGTGCCGTCTCCCTGCTCGGCGGCTGGTCCACAGTGGACACCATCGAGACCGACGGGCCCTGGGACCCGCACCGCGCAGTGTCCACTAGCCTGGTGTCGTGGTGTCCAAGGAATGGGCTGTCGAGATCGTAGAGCGGCATGTGTCCGGGTGGGAGGTGCACGGACCAGACATGGTGATCATAAAAGTCAGCCCGCACCGGCTTGGCTGGGTGGTGCATAGCCAGAGCGAGCGCTACCTGCGCTCCGGTGAGATCACGGACGCAGTGGTGGGTCACGGACCGTTCCTTGTCGATGCGGTGGACGGCAGTCTCCACGGACTGCACGCAACCGCTGATCTCGAGCAGGGCGAGTGGATCGCGGAGTACCCCGAGCAAGTCCGCGGGATCGAACGTCACGATCCGCTGCGAACACGCATCATCGAGCTGACCGACCGCGGCCGGCGGTTCGACGCGCTCCGGCTCGCGCGAGCATCCGCCCCCGACCTCAGCCCGCAAGAAGCCCGAGATTACGTCGAGGCTGTCGCGGCCCGCATGTCAGCACCCGAGCACATTCGCCCACACCTGCCTCGAACGCGGACCGGCCGAAGGGTGTGTTGGCGTCTATCTGGGCCAAATCCCGAGCCAGGAACGTATACCCCGCACGGTTAGACGACGCTCACGTCGGGCACACGAATAATCAGACCCAAGGAACACCAGTGGTGAATACGGGCGCGACGGTCCGAGCAGGGCGAACGGGTCATCGGCCCGCGACCAGGAATGTGTCCTCTCGCGGGTTCGCGCACAACACGAGACGCTCAGCACGGCCTAGCGGAGCGTTCAGGGGATCGACTGTCGTTACGCCATCGCTCGTTACACCATCGCTCTGGCGCACTGCGGTCGTCGACGCCCACTTGCAGCGGTTCAAGCACGGAAGACCTTTCCGGAGGCGCACAACTGCGGGTGGTTACAAAGTCAACGGGTTGAATGAACGCTCATATCGCGCCATGTTCCAGCCAAGAATATTTCGCCTGCCTTGGCTCTTCGCGAGTTCGAGCATCACTGTGGTCATCGACCGTTTCGTCCGTGTCCAAGCGTCAGGACTGTGTCGACTCAGGTAAACGACGTGCCACCTGCCAGGGTCGGGCTTCCAGGGAAGCCAGAAGAATGTGCCGCCCGTGTCATCGGAGGCGAACGGCACGACTCCGCCGGGTTACGGAAACGGAAGATAAGTGTCGTACTCGTTTTCCCAGGCTGTCTTCACATTGGCTAAGTCCTGGTCGAAGTCAGCCTGAAAGGCATCCAGATACTCACTACCCTGTACCGGGTTGATGAACCTGACCGCATTGCGGAATATTCCCGACGGAAACCGTGCCATGAATTCCTTGTAATCGGCCGGAAGAGGCGTTTTCAGATGCCTCTCGACAACATCCCAGTCCACTCCGGGAGCCGCCGAGCCGGCCCAATCAAGCGCGCTGGCGATAGCATCCACCGCACGACGCGAGGCAGTCTCAGAAATTCTGAGCTCCTTCAGCTGGAATAGGGAATGTACTCCACGGGCAGGGCTGTGAAGTCCCAACGAAGTAGGTTGCCCTGACCTGTGTTGGTGAGGATCTCGTAGAGAAGCTGGGTGACCGGGCCGCCTTGACCATCGGCTCCCCACGGCAGGAGGCCCCCGGGTTCGGGGTAGAGGGTGTAGTCGACCTTGTCGAGGTACTCGAGGTCCTCGTCGCCGAGGATCTCGAGGAGTTCATCGAGGGCGCGCTTGTACTTCGTCCAGGCCTTGTCGTTTGCGACTGGGCTGTCGATCTCGATCCGCCTGAACACCCCGCCCGGGAACCGTGTCAGCAGTTCCTTGTAGTCCGACGGCAACGCGATGCCCAGATCCTGCTCGACGATCGTCCAGGACCTCTCGGGCGTGAACTGCCGCTGCCAGCCCAGCAGGGCGGCGATCTCATCGACGCGGGACGGGGTTTCGGAGTGGGTCATCGACTTTCCCTGGCTGGTTGAAGTGGCCACGGCGGCTGGCGACGGTCAGCATCGAGTTTTTGTCGCGTTTCCCGTCGTGGTGTTCTGGATTTCAGCAGAGCAGGTGAATCCAATGGAGCGTACAGCGTCGATGAAGATCCACGCGGGCATCGCCGCTGTAGGGCTTGGGTATTGCACCCACACCTTGTACAGGACGGACACCCCGGCGGGGTTGTTGTCGAACATCTTGGCGACCGCGTTTTCGACGATCTTGACGTCTGACCGGTTGACGGTGCGGTATTGGGTGACGATGTTGTCGACCAGGTTGGTTCCGTGCAGACGGGCAGCGACAAGGTGGCCTCTCTCAACCTTCGCACCGTTCAGTTCGCCGTCCAGCGGGTGCCCGACGGGCGTGGCGCGGGTGCCTGATTCCACGGTGGCGTGTGTTGCGCACACGGTGCCGCCTGTGGCTCGTTGTGCAGGGGCTCCCATCCAGGTGAAGGGTTCCATGGGGAAGTTCTGTGGCACGTTGGCCCGCATCCGTCCCTGGAAACACTCATCCAGGTCGGTCTTGCTGGCAACCTGCGTCAGGCGACGTCCCGGGTTCGGAGCAACTTGCGGCTGCTTTGTTGTGCTCGTCCATCTCCACCTTGATGCGTTTCTCCCGGTCGAGGACGTTGCACGTTCCCTGCGTGTGGGCGGGTGCGCCGGTCGTGAGGCCGGTCGCGCCGCGGCAGTTGCGGAGCTGACGGATGACGTCGCGCAGGTTATTGGCGATCCGCCCGGCCGGCGACTTTGAGGTCTTTGAAGGTGCGGATGCCTTTGACGATGCGGACGACGGCGGAGACGGCATCGGGGATCTTGCTGAGCACGGAGGCGATCTTGAGAATGGGCAGGGCATTGATCACGGTCATGACACAGGAGATGAAGTCGCCTTCGGTGAAGCAGCGTTTGGCGTCGTTGTAGCCGATGATGTCGAGGATGATCTGCCCGCCTTCTTGGGCGATGAAGTCCAGCAGCGGCTTGTTCGCATCAGCGCGGGCGCGGTTGTACTCGTCGACCCCGGCCTGTCCCTGCTCGGCGCGCAGGAGCTCGATGTCCTCCGCGGTCAGCTCGGGGATGTCCGTGTCATCACCGAGCGCCTGTTCGACCTCTTCCTGGGTCGTTTCCTACGTACATGCCGACGGACCGACCGCCAGCTACGTGTACGACCGGGCCACCAGCCGAGCACGGTTCCTGTTCCATGACCGCCCTCGTCTCGCCACCAGGCTGAAGGAGGTCAAGCCGTTCTCGTGCACTGCTCGCGATGGCCTGGAGATCCACGGTTATCTGACGTTCCCGGCCGGAACCGCCGAGAAGCTCCCGACCGTGCTCCTGGTGCACGGTGGACCGGGTGCGCGGGACACGTGGCGGCTGGACCCGGAAGCGCAGTGGCTTGCTGACCGTGGCTACCTCTGCATTCAGGTGAACTTCCGCGGCTCGACCGGCCAGGGCAAGGCGTTCGTCGCCGCCGGGAACCGCGAATGGGGTGGCAAGATGCACACCGACCTCCTGGACGCCATCAACGTCGCCGTCGAGTCCGGGTATGCAGACCCCGACAGGATCGGAATCTACGGCGCCTCCTACGGCGGGTACGCGGCCCTGGCCGGCGCGGCGTTCACCCCCGAGGTATTTCGGTGCGCCATCTCCCTGTGCGGGCCGAGCAACCTCGAGACTCTCCTGCGTGCGATACCTCCCTACTTCACCCCGCTGATCGCCGAGATGCACAAGGCCGTGGGCAACCCGAACACCGAGCCCGAATTCCTGCGGTCGCGATCGCCGTACTTCAACGCCGACACCATGACGATCCCGATGTTGATCGCGCAGGGAGCCAACGATGTTCGGGTCCCGCAAGCCGAGAGCGACCAGATCGTCGCCAAGCTGCGGGCCAACGGCGTACCTCCCGAGTACCTGCTGTTCGACGACGAAGGCCATGGACTGGTGAAACCCGGAAACAAGCTGAAGTTCTACGCCAGGGTGGAGCGGTTCCTGGCCGAGCACCTCGGTGGCCAGTACGAACCCGAATCCGCTTAGCCCAGCAGAAACTCGAGCATCGTGTGCGGTCCCACGGACTGTCTGCGGCACCACGGCAGGTCCGGACCTGCCGTGGTGCCGCGTGGTCATAGAAACCAGCGGGCTGACAGCTGCGGCTGACGTCGCGCAGTCCGCGCCACAGCCTGGGATCTGTCCGTTCAGCATCGGACCACAGCCCGCTGCCGACTCCATCACAAAGGCCACACCCATGTTCCACTCGCAGCGGCCGATGCCCGATCGGACTGAATGCGATCGCTCGACGACAAATTCGGAGTTGCCGACGCTCTCGTCGTCGTGTCGCGTGAGGGAGTTCGCTCGCGAGTATTCCTGCTGGATTCCTCGCTCCGGATTGATCTGTCGTTCTGGCCACGCGATCTGCTCCGCGCCACCGAGGACGGCTTCGAGCTCGTCTTCGGTCAGGCCGACGAGCCAACGAGGGGCCCAGCAGCGATCAGGTTATCGGCATGGCATGGCTCTGCGCGGTGCACGCCCGCTCGGCAACGTGTCCTAGCCGTGTGACCTGCGAGAGGACGGCCAGATGACGAGGCGAGGACGGATTACAGCAGCGTGGTGCCCGTTCGGTCGCCGATTCGCCTACCACAGTTCAATGGTCCGGTAGGCTCCCCGCCGACAACGTTGAGGGGGAACGTCGATGTCGAGATTTGTGAGACCCGTGCTGTGGACATTGGGGACGCTCGCGGTGGGCGGGCTCGTGTTCTGGCTGGTTTTGGCCCTGAACATCCCATACCGAAGCACCGCTACGCCGGCCACCACCTCGGCCACCATGTCAGCGACCACGCCGGCCCCGCCGCCTATGCCGGCTCCTCCGGCGGACATGTCCGCGTGGGTCACCGACATTCGTCCTGGCCCGGACGACCACAGTGCGGTACTGCGCGTCGACTTGCCTGCCTGTGCCGTCCAACCGCGCACCCAGATCACCGAAGCCGCAGACAGGATCGACGCCAGCGTCTTGTTCCAGCCCGGCAACGGCCCGGATTGTAAGCAGGTCCCGACCGACTTCCCGATGAAGACAGCGGCACCGATCGGGAAGCGGCCGGTGCTCGTCAACGCCGGGGACACCTGGGGGCTGACCTCCACCGGCTGGAGGAAATGCGACCAGATCCTCGGTTGCGAACCGCCCACCGACCACTGCGCCGAAGCATGGGTGGCGCAGGTCGAGTTCAGCGCGGAGGCCGAGCATCCGGGCACAACACGGGCGTGCGACCAGAACTGGCTGATCCACGACCTGCAGCGGCACAGCGGCCAGGCCCCGACCCGGGTCGCCTACCGCTGGGCTGACAACGGCTGGATGAGCTTCGCCTCGGCGAAGGGCGGCGGCTGCGGCGAAATCCTCGCCGCCGAACCGGCATTTCCCACCCACCTCTGCCAGAATCTCACCCCACCGTCGTGAGGACTCGGCCGCGTTTACGACCGCCGTGACCCAAGCCCAGTCCGCGCAACGGCCGAGTTCCCTTGACGACAACGTGGCGCATCCGCACATCGGCATCAACGAAGCAGCTGATTCGGTTGTGCCACAGCATCTTCGAATGACTCGGCGCGTCACAGCACCCGCTAGAACAGCCCAGCAGGCAGCTGTAGGGTCCCACCGCTCGTGACATGTCGATCTTGCGCGACCTGGGCCTTCTCGACTGCCTCACGGCGACGTCACCATTATCAGTCTCAAACTCATGGCATTTCTTCGGCGGCGAGCCAGATGCCGTGCGGTGGCCGGGCAACATGGGTTGGTCCATCAGGCTGCCCAAGTGTCCTCATCGCGGCTTGAGCGGATGTTGGCCACGCGACGGTCCTGTGCCGCCGCGGCGGGTGCGGCGGGCGGAGTCCGTAAAGGCCTCGCCCGAGGACTCAACCGGAGGACCGGCTCGAGCATGAGTTCAGTTGGGTTCGCCCCGGGCCCTCTGGTTTGTCCTTAGCGGCCAGCGGGCTGGGCGATGTCCGGGCCGCCGGTATGAGGTGTCGGAACGTAGCTTTGCGCCGACGTCGGCAGCGTCGCCACGCAGTTCGCGGAGCACGCGTTCACCAGCAGCGGCAGCACGTCGGTACCGACCCGGCGGGAAACCCACACCTGATGCAGTTCTCGATCGATCAGCCTGTCGCAGACGCTGCATGTCCGTACGACCGTGGTGCCCCACACGCCCGGATCGAGCTCGGCGAAGTCCGCCTGGTCGGCGTGGGTCACCGGCCGCAACGCCGGAAACGGTGGCCGGAACTTGGCGTTGCCGTAGAGGACACGGGTGCTCACCGTGCTGTCGATTACTCTTGCACACCTGGTGAGTTCATACGGGTACCAGTGCAGCCGGTGCGACGTATAGGGCTCGAACACCTCAAGGCTGGTCATCGCTCCGATCTCGGGTGGCAGGCGGACCAGGTTCGTTCCGTACAGGACCAGGCGCGTGACCGCGGTCAGTTTCGCGATCGTGGACGGCAACGTGATGATCTGCCGCCGTTCCACGGCGCTCATCCCCCTGAAGGGGGCGAACTCCGTCCGACCATCCTCGGCAGCCTCGTCGATCAGCGCCAGGAGGTGCTGCCAGCCCTCTGCCGCTTGGTCTTGTGTGTCCTTATGGAAGGAGACGGTCACCGGTCGAGTCGTCTTCGAATAGCCGACGCACCGGCAGTGATCCCGGTCGAGTCCATTCTGCGGGGCTCCGACGGCGCCAGCGAACCGATTGGGGAACACCTGCGGCGCGTTCTCGTCTGTCGACACCTGTGAAGCGTATCGACGATGGCCGGTAACAGTTACCGCCGCTGCGGCCCGTAGTGCGCAGCCTCCTGCCATCGGCATGAGCGTGCGAATGGAGAGCTCGTTCTCTTCGAGATGTGGATTTTCAGCGGAGGGTGGTTGTCTTACCGATCATGCTGCTTGTCCTCCTCTACCTGTCCGGTAG
>NZ_JPLW01000007.1:416433-676084 GCF_000754115.1 Amycolatopsis sp. MJM2582 | reverse complement strand
TCAGTTCGAGGGCGAACCGGCGTGCAACCCCGAAAGGCTTCATCGTTCGACTTGCATGTGTTAAGCACGCCGCCAGCGTTCGTCCTGAGCCAGGATCAAACTCTCCAACAATGTCAAATTTGATCGAGGCAATTTAATGCTCTCAAAGGAACCTCTTACGAGGTTTCAATACATAAGCTCTACTGGCTTAGTTCACTAGCACACTGTTGAGTTCTCAAGCAACACACCCCGAATCGCACCACCATCACAGCGGCCTTATCCGAAGCAGTCATTCCTAGCAGTTTTTGGTGGGACACCCACTCAATCGCACTGAGCGAGAGCTTGGTTCGTGTCCCGGTCGGCCGCTCGGTTTCCCTGGCGACGAAGAGAACTTTACATGGCCGGAAACCCCCGAAAACAGGGGGGTACCTTAACGACATTCGCGCAGGTCAGAGGCCATAAACGGGCTCGGACCCGGCGATCACGCGGTGATCGCCCCAGGGGACCGCAGATGAACTCCCGGGCAAGAACATTGCTCCGAGTACATTGCACCGTATTGATCCTGACGATTGCTCCGATTAGCGTCGGGCTCATGAGTACTGCGGAACTCGACGGCATCTCCGTCGCTTACGACGACCTCGGCACCGGATTGCCCGTCGTCCTCGTCCACGGCCACCCCTTCAACCGTTCGATGTGGCGGCCCCAGGCCGGACGCTTCAGCCGGGAGGGCTACCGGGTCATCACCGCGGACCTTCGCGGGTACGGCGAGACGACCAAGCCGGCAAATGACCAGAAGACGGGTCTCGAGGTCTTCGCGGCCGACATCGTCCGGCTCGCCGACCACCTCGGTCTGGAGCGCTTCGTGCTGGGCGGCCTCTCCATGGGCGGGCAGATCGTCATGGAGTTCCACCGCACCTACCCCGAGCGCGTCGCCGGCCTTCTGCTCGCCGACACCTCTCCCCAGGCGGAGACCGACGAGGGCAAGCGCGTCCGCAACGAGATGGCGGACCGCGTCCTCGCGGAGGGACTGAACCCGTACGCGGAGGAAGTGCTGGCGAAGATGGTCTCCCCGGAGAACGTCCGCACCATGCCGGACGTGGCGGCGCACGTCCTCGGGATGATGCGCACGACGCCCAAGGAAGGAGCGGCGGCCGCGCTCAGGGGACGGGCCGAGCGTCCGGACTACCGGGAGAGCCTCACCCGTGTGGAAGTACCGGCCTTGGTCGTCGTCGGGACCGAGGACGAGTTCACGCCGGTCGCGGACGCCGAACTCATGCACGACCTCATCCCCGGCTCCACCCTGGCGGTGATCGAGGGCGCCGCGCACATGCCTAACCTGGAGCGCGAGGCCGAGTTCAACGACGTGTTCGCACGATTCTTGAAAGAGATTGACTGATGCCCCAGAAGACCGTTTTCGTGACCGGTGCCAGCGCCGGGTTCGGCGTCGAGATCGTCCGCCGGTTCGCCGCCGACGGCGCCAAGGTCGTCGCGGCAGCGCGCAGCAAGGACCGGCTCGACAAGCTGGCGGACGAGCTGGGCGAGAACGTCCTCCCCTTCGAGCTCGACGTCCGGGACGCCGACGCGGTGGCCGCGCTCCCCGGCTCGCTGCCCGCCGAGTTCGCCGAGGTCGATCTGCTGGTGAACAACGCCGGCCTCGCGAAGGGGCTCGAGCCCGCCCACCGTGCGAAACTCGACGACTGGGACCAGATGATCGACACGAACATCAAGGGGCTCGCGCACCTCACCCGCGCCCTGCTGCCCGGCATGGTCGAGCGCGGCCGCGGGCACGTGATCAACATCGGCTCGGTCGCGGGCAGCTACCCGTACCCCGGCGGCAACGCGTACGGCGCGACCAAGGCGTTCGTGCACCAGTTCAGCCTGAACCTGCGCGCGGACCTGCAGGGCACCGGCGTCCGGGTGACCAACGTCGAGCCGGGCCTGGTCGGCGGCACGGAATTCTCCGTGGTCCGGTTCGAGGGCGACCAGAGCAAGGCGGACAACGTCTACAAGGGCACGACACCGCTGACGGCCGCCGACGTGGCCGAGTCCGTTTTCTGGGCGGCTTCGCAGCCGGAGCACGTGAACATCAACGTCATCGAGCTGATGCCGGTGGTGCAGAGCTTCTCCGCACTTCATATCCATCGGGAGAGCTGAGACCGAAGAGGTCGAAGAGCGCCTGCTGTTCCGGGTTCCGCTCGGTCAGCAGGCGCCGCGTCCGCGGTCGGCCGCCGGTGGACGGATAGCGCAGCACCGTCTCCCCTATCCCCGCGAGGCTGTCCATCAGTTCGCGGACCGACAGGTTCATCCCCGCGCGGTCGGCCTCGCGCCGCATGAGGTGGGTGACCGTCGACGCGAGCACCGTGACCAGGGTGTGCACGGCGATCCGATGCGGCGTCCACTCCCAGCGCGGGGCCGGACCGGCGACGGCGGGGCCGGTCAGCCAGCGGAACGTCGAGTCGAGGTGGGTGCGGGCCCGGTACGCGGTGACGACCTCGGCCACCGGCCAGTCGTGGTCGGTGACCAGCACCTGCTTGCCGAAGAACTCGTCGTGCAACCGCGACACCGCGGCGTCGTCCACCTTCCAGGTCAGCCGGATCTCCCCCGGCTTCGTCCCGGTCAGTGCCGGTGAGAGCACCCGTTCGACGCGGCGGCCCCGGGTGATCCGGGCGATTTCGGCGTTCACCTGGCCGCGGTCGCCCCGGTACGTGCCCGAGGCCAGCGCGGCGTCGAGGCCGGCGAGTTCGCGGGTCGCGGTGCCCAGTTCCTCGCCGAACGCGCGGGCCTGCGCGTTGTGCAGGGTCTCCGAATGCGTGAGGATCACGCGCCGCCGCATCCCGGCGACCACGGCCCGGGTGTCGAGGGCGGTCAGCCCGGCGAACCGTTCCGGGTCGACCGGTTTGCGCGCGGACGGCGGTTTCGCCAGGAGTTCCGGATGCTCCGACAGCGGGAGCGCGCCGACGAAATGCCGTCCGAGGTCCAGTTGTGCCGCCTGGCCCGCGGTGAAGACGAGCGTGACGGGATACCGCGAGCGGAGTTCTTCGGCGAGCGCGGCAAACGGCGGCGCCCCTTCCCTCGGGTACACGTGCGACGCCAGCGGGATCGCGCCGTCCTTGGTCACCACCAACCCGAGACCGGCGAGTTCGCAGCGGCAGGGGTCGGCCGTGGTGAAGGTGGCGAACTGCGGGACGTCGACGGCGAGCGCGGCGTCGCCCGTCCCCAGCCAGGAGAGCACCGCGTCGGCGACCGCGGTCTCGATCCGCGCGATCCGGTCCGGTGTGAGGCGTTGCAGCGCCCGGCGGTGATTCGGCAGGTCGGCCTGGATGAATTCCCTGGCGACGGAGTCACGCCACCAGTCGGCTAACTGCGTTTCGGGAGCGGTCGCGCGGTGAAGGACGGCGAGCGCGAGATGCGTCCCCAACGTGGTCGACGCGCGCTGGGCTCCGACGGCTTCGTCGACCCGGCGCACGAAGTCGAGCCGTCGCAGCGTGGCCCATACCGCCGCGACGTCGCCGAAGGTCCGGTGACGCGCTTCGCCGGGCGCGGAGACGTCGCCGTCCATCGCACGCCCGATCTCCTCGGCCGTGCCGAGATAGCGCTGCGAAACCACCCTCGGCTCGCCGTCGACCCGCGCGGAGGTGACGAGGTAGTAGTAGGTCCGCCCGCCGACCTTCTTGCCGATCACCGAAGCCACACTTTAGGTAATACACTCGCAGCCCCTGATCGGCAACCAAGATCATGCGCTGACCAGCGGAAACAGTGACCACACCCACGTGGGTGACGCGGTGGCGGGATGCACACTGGCAGGTGGAGCGAGTCCGGCCATAGCGTGCGGGAATGGCATCCCCTGCTGACGCGAACGCCCCCACCACCTCGGCGATGCGCCGGGCGCTCGCCAGGGCGCGCGACGGGAAGACCCTCGACATCACCGAGGCCTCGATCCTGCTCCAGGCGCGCGGCGACGACCTCAAGACGCTGTCCGAGCACGCCTCCCGGGTCCGCGACGCCGGGCTCGTCGCGGCCGGCCGTCCCGGCGTGGTCACCTACAGCCGTTCGGTGTTCATCCCGCTGACCCGGCTGTGCCGGGACCGCTGCGGCTACTGCACCTTCGCGACCGTCCCCGGCCGCGTCGAATCGCCGTTCCTCTCCCCCGACGAGGTGCTCGACATCGCCCGCAAGGGTGCCGAGATGGGGGTCAAGGAAGCGCTCTTCACCCTCGGCGACCGTCCGGAGGACCGCTGGAAGGCGGCGAAGGACTGGCTCGACGCGCACGGTTACGACGACACGCTGTCCTACGTCCGGGCGATGGCGATCCGGGTGCTCGAAGAGACCGGCGTCCTCCCCCACCTCAACCCGGGCGTGCTGACCTGGCAGGACTTCCAGCGGCTCAAGCCGGTCTCGGCGTCGATGGGCATGATGCTGGAGACGACGGCGAAGCGGCTGTACACCGAGAAGGGCGGACCGCACTACGGCTCGCCGGACAAGGACCCGGACGTCCGCCTGCGGGTGCTGGAGGACGCCGGCCGCAGTTCGGTGCCGTTCACCACGGGCATCCTGATCGGCATCGGCGAGAACTTCGAGGAACGCGCCGACTCCCTGTTCGCCATCCGCAAGGTCGCGAAGACCTACGGCGGCATCCAGGAGGTCATCGTCCAGAACTTCCGCGCGAAACCGGACACGAAGATGCGCGCGACCCCGGACGCCGACCTCGAGGAACTCGCCGCGACCATCGCCGTCGCGCGGCTGGTGCTCGGACCGCGGATGCGCATCCAGGCGCCGCCGAACCTGATCGGCCAGCAGTACGAACTGATGCTGAACGCGGGTATCGACGACTGGGGCGGCGTCTCGCCACTGACCCCCGACCACGTGAACCCCGAACGCGCGTGGCCGCAGATCGACGAGCTCAAACGCCGCACCGAGGCGCTCGGGTTCACCGTGCGCGAGCGGCTGCCGATCTATCCGGAGTACGTCAAGGCCGGCGAGCCGTGGCTGGACCCGCGGATGAACGCGCATCTCGCGCCGCTGACCGACACCGAGACCGGGCTCGCGATCGAAGAGGCCATCCCGGTGGGCATCCCGTGGCAGGAGCCGGACGGCGGGTGGAAGGAGGCCGGGCGTACCGATCTGCACGTCGAGGTCGACACCGTCGGGCGCACGGAAGACCGCCGCAGCGACTTCGACTCGGTCTACGGCGACTGGGCCGAGATCAAGGGCAACATCAAGACCGGACCGCAGCGGTTCGACACCGACATCCGGGATGCCTTGCGCAGCGCGGAAAAGAACCCCGCCGGGCTGTCGGACGACGCGGCGCTGGCGCTGTTGCACGCCGACGGGCCGGAGCTCGACGCACTCGCGAAGATCGCCGACGACCTGCGTCGCGAGGTGAACGGCGACGACGTCACCTTCGTCGTCACGCGGAACATCAACTTCACCAACGTCTGTTACACGGGCTGCCGGTTCTGCGCGTTCGCCCAGCGGCGTACCGACGCCGACGCGTACACGCTCTCGCTGGAACAGGTCGGCGACCGCGTCGACGAGGCGTGGGCCGCCGGCGCGACCGAGATCTGCATGCAGGGCGGTATCCACCCGGATCTGCCGGGTACCGCGTACTTCGACCTCGCGGCGGAGGTGAAACGCCGTCAGCCGGACATCCACCTGCACTCGTACTCGCCGATGGAGGTCGTCAACGGCGCTTCGCGGACGAACCTCTCGATCGAAGACTGGCTGGCGCGGGCGAAGGAAGCGGGCGTCGACTCGCTGCCGGGCACGGCGGCGGAGATCCTCGACGACGACGTGCGGTGGGTGCTGACGAAGGGCAAGCTGCCGACGTCGGAATGGATCAACGTCGTCACCACCGCGCACAAACTCGGCATCACGACGACGTCGACGATGATGTACGGCCACGTCGACACGCCGGCGCACTGGGTCGGGCATCTGAAGCTGCTGGCGAAATTGCAGCGGGAAGGCCTGGAGCGCAACGGGCGGCGCGGGTTCAGCGAGTTCGTGCTGCTGCCGTTCATCCACCAGAGTTCGCCGATCTACCTCGCCGGGCTGGCGAGGGCGGGCACGACGCTGCGCGAGAACCGCGCTGTGCACGCGCTGGCCAGGCTGCTGCTGCACGGGATGATCGACAACATCCAGAGTTCCTGGGTGAAACTCGGCGAAGAGGGCAGCCGGGCGGTGCTTCAGGGCGGGGTCAACGACATCGGCGGGACGCTGATGGAGGAGACGATCAGCCGGATGGCGGGTGCGGCGAACGGGTCGTACAAGACGATCAGCGACATGCGCGCGATGGTCGAGCCGCTGGGCCGTCCGCTGCGCCAGCGGACCACCGAATACGGCACGCCGACCGCCGAGCGGATCGCCGCGGCCCAGGCGTCCGACGGCGTCGCGACCGCGGTGCGCCGTCCGCTCTTGCCGCTTGTCACCAGCTGACGAAAAGCCCCTGACGGCCCCCTGACCCGAGTCAGGGGGCCGTCACGTTGCGTGTGGCACCGCTCACAAGGCGCGGGGGTCGTGGGCGTTTTCTGTGCTAAACCCGAGAATCACTTCCGGGCAGCCGAGAGGACGTCGATGACCGCGAGCGCAGTCCAAGTGGCCGATACCGCCCGCTATCCGTTGTCCGAACCGGGAAGCCCGGCGTGGCGCGAAATCGTTTCCCGGACCCGCGCCGAACTGCGGGAAACGGGCTGCAGTGTGCTGGCCGACTTCATCCGTCCGGAGTTGCGTGACGTCCTTCGCCGCGAAGGGGCGAAGATCGCTCCGGAGGCGTACGCGAAGGTCGAACGCGTCAACGCCTACAACATCGCCATCGACACTCCGCTGCCGGAGGACCACCCCGGCCGCACGATCATGGAACGCGGCAACGCTTTCGTGGCGCGAGACCGGATCCCGGCGACCGCGGTGATCCAGCAGCTGTACTCGAGCCGCGAGTTCCAGCGGTTCGTGGCCGACTGCTTCGAACTCCCCGAACTGCACGAACTCGCCGATCCGCTGTCCGGTCTGGTGCTCAACGTGATCGAACCGGGCCGCGCGCATCCGTGGCATTTCGACACCAACGAGTACACGGTCAGCATGCTCACGCAGGAAGCGGCCGACGGCGGTGTCTTCGAATACTGCCCGAACATCCGCTCCGAAACGGCGGAGAACTTCGACGACGTCCGTGCCGTCCTGGCGGGCGAAGGCGATCACCTGATCAGGCGGCTCACTCTCCGTCCTGGCGATCTTCAGCTGTTTCGCGGACGCTTCGCGCTGCACCGGGTGAGTAGTGTTCAAGGGGCAGTCGCCCGCCATTCCGCGATCTTCGCGTACAGCGAGCGCCCTGGGGTCATCGGCAGTCCGGAGCGGACGAGACAGCTGTTCGGCCGGGTCCTGCCGGAACACGTCGCTTCCGCGGCTATCCGGGGCGATCAGCTGCTCGACTAAGTCAGGAGCATGGCCGTGCCTTTGGATTCGACCGGCAAGATCAATTTCGACGACATCTACACCGCTCCCGATCCACGCGCCTTCTTCGGCACCTTGCGTCCTCTGGACTACGACATCCCGCAGCAGGCGAAGGCCTACTTCGCGAAGCTGATCGACGAGTACCGGGCGGAAGCCGACGTCAAGGTGCCGACGGTGCTCGACCTGGGCTGTTCGTACGGCGTGAACGCGGCGCTGCACAGATGCGACACCACGATGGAACGGCTCTACGACCACTACGCGTCCGCCGGTTCGCTGAGCCGGGACGAACTGATCGCGCGCGATCGCCGGATGGTCGAGAACGACGACGTCCGCTTCATCGGCCTCGACGCCTCCGCGCCCGCGCTGGACTACGCGCTCGCAGCGGGCTTCATCGACGAAGCGATCCACGCCGATCTGGAGAACGAAGACCCGACGGACGAACAGCGCGCGTTGCTGTCCGAGGTCGACATCGTCATCTCGACCGGCTGCGTCGGCTACGTCACCGAGAAGACCCTCGTGCGGATCGCGCGGGAAAACCGGCCGTGGATGGCGCATTTCGTCCTCCGGATGTTCTCCTACGGCCCGGTCGCCGACAGCCTCGGCGAACTGGACTACGAGACGACCGGGGTCGAGGGTGTCTTCCGGCAGCGGAAATTCGCTTCGGATGAGGAACAGACGCAGATCCTGGACAATCTGTCCGTCGCGGGCGTCGACCCGCGTGGGCTGGAGGACGGCGGCCGGCTGTACGCGCGGCTGTTCGTCTCCCGCCCGAACGGCGCGGCGGGCGGGCTCGCCTCCGCGCTGAACGCCCTTCCCCTTCGAGATCAAGGATGATCGTGAGCAGTCCGGAACCGTCCACCCGCACGTTCGGCAACGAGGACATCCTGCCGCGGGTCCCCGTCCCCAGCCTGGAGGACACCTGCCGCCGGTTCCTCGAGTGGTGCTCGCCGCTGCTCACCCCCGGCGAACTCGCCGAGACCGAAGGCGCCGTCACCGAGTTCCTCGCCGAAGGAAGCCCTGCGCACGAGCTGCAGAGCGCGCTCGAGGCCTACGACAAGCGCGAAGACGTCCGAAGCTGGCTCGACACCTTCTGGCCGTATCGGTACCTCGGCCGTCGCGACCGGATCGCGCTCAACGCGAACTTCTTCTTCCTGTTCACCGACTCTCCGCTGGGACAGCTGGAACGCGCGGCCGAGCTGGCGGCTTCGGCGGTGGACTACAAGCTGAAGCTCGACGAGGAACTGGTCCCGCCGATCCTGCTGCGCGGGCAGCCGCAGTCGATGGTGCAGCACAAGTTCCTGTTCTCGGCGACGCGGATCCCCGGCGCTGTGCAGGACACCGCGCGCACGCCGTACCGCGAGGACTGGCCGGGGCCGTCGAGGGCGCGGCACATCGTGGTCTTCCACCGCGACACCCCGTTCCGGATGGACGTCATCGCGCCGGACGGCCGTCCGTATTCCCCCGAACAGCTGGTCGCGGGACTGCAGGCGATCGTGAAGTCGGGGAACTTCATCGAGGACCCGCAGACCGCCGCCGGGCATTTCACCACCAAGGCCAGGGCCGAGTGGGCGGCGACGCGGGAAGCGTTGCTGGCGGCGGGGAACGCGGCCGCGCTCGACGACATCGAGACGGCGTTGTTCTGCCTGTGCCTGGAGGATTTCACGCCGTCGGGCACACAGGAGGCGTGCGACGCCCTGCTGCACGGCGACAGCGGGAACCGCTGGTTCGACAAGGCCGTGTCGCTGATCGTGTTCGAGGACGGCACGGCGGGGATCAACGTCGAGCACTGCGAACTGGACGGGACCACGATCCTCGGGTTCACCGACGCGCTGCTCAGCGGGACACGGCTGGAGCGGCCGCCTGCCGACGGGGTGCCGTCGTCCGAGGTCATCGAGTTCGTCCTGGGTGACGCGCTGCGCGAAGACGCCCGTGCCGCCGCCGCGTCCTTCGCCGAGTACGCCGACGCGACCGCTACGAAGACGGTGTCCTTCACCGACTTCGGTGCGAAGCGGGCGAAGGAGCTCGGGATGTCGCCGGACGCCTTCGCGCAGATGGCGTACCAGCTCGCGCACAAGCGGGCAAAGGGGATCACGGGCGCGACGTACGAGTCGATCGCGACGCGGCAGTACCAGAACGGGCGCACCGAAGCGATGCGTGTGGTGACGCCCGAGGTGCTGTGGTTCGTCCAGGTGATGAACGACCCCCAAGCCGACCGCCAGACGCGTCAGGCGGCCTTCCGCGCGGCAGCCGCGAAGCATGTCACGCGGGCGAAGGAGTGCCAGGCGGGCGACGCGCCGGAGCAGCACCTGTGGGAGCTGCAGCTGATCCAGAAGCGGCGTGGCGCCGAGGACTCCCCGTCGCTGTACTCGTCACCCGGCTGGCTGAAGATGCGCAACGACTACCTGAGCACGAGCTCGGCGCCGTCGGTGAACATCCAGTACTTCGGTTTCGGGTCGACCAGCCCGCAGTGCATCGGCGTCGCGTACGTGCTGCTGCCGGAGTCGTTGAATCTGTACCTGTGCACGCCGAAGCACGTGGCGCACGAGATGGAGCTGTTCGCGACGGAACTGACCGGGGCGGTGCGGGAACTGCAGGAGCTGCTGGCCTAGTGAGGGTCTGAAACGGGCCGAAGGCGTCCTTCGCCGCGTCGGATGCGGTGAAGGACGCCTTCGGCCCGGGTAAGGTTCCGGTGTGCTGGGGAAACTGGGGTTACTGGGTGGATTGCTGCTGGTCGTGGCAGGGTGCGGCGAGCCTCCGCCGCCACCGCCGCCGGTCCCGCCCACCGTCCACACGCCGGATCCGGGCCCGGTGGTCCCGGCAGGCTGTCTCGACACCGGCGTGACGGTGAAGTCCGGGCCGGTCGAGGCCGCACTGGGCCATCGCGCCGTCGTACTCACCCTCACCAACTGCGGCACGACCCCGCGCACGCTTACCGGCTATCCCGAAATCCGCTTGCTGGACAAGGAAAAGCGACCGATGAACGTCGCCGTGGAGCACGGCACGTCGTATATGGCGATCGATCCCGGCGTCAGCCCGCAGACGGTCCAGCCCGGCGGGACGCTGCTCTCGGTCGTCTCGTGGTCGAACACGGTCACCGTGGGTTCGCCGGAGGCCGGTGCCTATGTGACGGTCGCGGCGGCGAAGGGCGAGCCGGAGCAGCGGATCACGGTCGACACCGACCTCGGGACCACGGGCAAGCTGACGCTGACGGCTTGGAACGCCAAGCTCGAGAACTAGGGTTTTGTGACGAGACCGCACGGCTTCGCGACGGTTCCGCCGCAGGCCACGGCGAGCACGACGAAGCGCCCTTACGATCGGTGAGCCTTTCGATCTTGGGGGAACCATGTCGCGCATCCTGCTCGTCGAGGACGACGTCGCACTCGCCGAAGCGCTCACGCTCGCGCTGAAGGCCCTCGGCCACGACGTCGTCGTCGCGCCGACCGGGGAGCGGGCGCTGGAGGCGCTGTTCACCGACCGGCGCGAACTCGATTTCGTCCTGCTCGACGTCATGTTGCCCGGGATGGACGGGTTCGAGGTGTGCCGCCGGATCCGCGCGCGCAGCCGGGTGCCGCTGGTCCTGCTGACCGCCCGCGGCGACCCGATCGACATCGTCGCCGGGCTGGAGTGCGGAGCCGACGACTACGTGGTCAAACCCGCCGAGCCGCGGGTGATCGACGCGCGGATCAAGGCGATCGGGCGGCGTGCCGTCACCGCTCCCGGGCCGTCGGCCGGCCAGTTGCGGGTCGGGCGGCTGGAGATCGACGCGGCCGCGATGAGCGTGATGCGCGACGGCGTCGAACTGGCGCTCACCGCGACCGAGATCCGGTTGCTGGTCGAGTTCGCCGAGCATCCCAACCAGGTACTGAGCAGGCGGACGTTGCTGAAACGGGTCTGGGACTACGGCTATGTCGGCGATTCGCGGATCGTGGACGCGGCGGTCGCGCGGCTGCGGGCGAAGATCGAGGACGATCCGGCGAATCCCGTGGTGCTGAAGACCGTGCGCGGACTCGGCTACCGGTTGGTGGGCGAATGAGGTTCGGATTGCGTGCCCGGGTGACCGCGGCGGTCGTGGTGGTGACCACGACGGCGACGGTGGTCATGGCCTTCAGCGCGGCCAAGATCCAGGAGGACGACGCGCTCGACCGGTTCACCGCCGCGGCGAAGATGTCGTTCGGGGCGATGTTCGGCCAGGCATGGCCTCATCTCGAACAGTCCATGGCGGGTTCCCCCCGGGCCTTGGAGATGTTTTCCCAGGGAATGGACAAGGCCGCGGCGGACTGGATGCTCGTCACGAGCCATCCCCAGCTGACCAACGACGACTTCAAAGCCCCCGAAGGACCTCTCTCGGTCGTCAAAGCCTCTTCGCAAAGCCACGACTGGACGACGGGTGCCGAGAACGCGGCCCCTCCCGACCGGCGAGCCGCGCTGGAAAGCGTGCGAAAACTGGTCATCCAGCGGACCCAGGGACCGGAGAAGCTGTTGTCGGCGACCACGACCGATCCGGCGACCGGGCGCAGGCTCCTGGTGCTGAGCGGGAACTTCGTCGCGTACTGGGTGGTGCAGTTCTTCGACCTCACCGCCTTCGAGCAGGATCTGGCCGCCCAGCGCTGGAAACTGGTGTGGATCGCGCTCGGTGTCACCGTCTTCGGCGTGGCGGCGGCCGTCTTCGCGGCGGGCCGGATCCGGCGGCCGGTGCTGCGAGTCGCCTCCGCCGCGCGTGACCTGGGCGACGGCGCCTTCGACGTCCGCGTCCCGGTGAAGGGCCGCGACGAACTCGCCGATCTCGCCGCGTCGTTCAACACGATGGCCGACCGGGTCGGCGCGGCGATCGGGGAACTGCGCGCCAAGGACCGCCAGCAGCAGCGGTTCGTCGCCGACGTCGCCCACGACCTGCGGACCCCGCTCGCGTCGATGGTCGCCACGGTCGACACCCTCGACGACGCCGGCCCCGAGGTCAGGACCCGCGCGGCCGAGTTGCTCGGGACGCAGACCCGGCGCCTGGCGCGGCTCGTCGAGGATCTGCTGGAGATCTCGCGGTTCGACGCGGGTTCCGCGGACCTGCGGCCCGAACTCGTCGACCTGCCCGCGCTCGTCGAGGACGCGATCGAGGTCAGCGTGCCGGAGACGCCCGTCCAGGTGACGAGCACCGGCGACACGACCGTCTCCGCCGATCCGCGCCGCGTCCACACCATCGTGGGCAACCTGCTGGTCAACGCCGAGCGGTACGGCCGGACGCCGATCACCGTGACGGTGGAAGGCCTTTCCGACGCGGTGCTGATCCGGGTCTCCGACACCGGACCCGGCGTGCCCGAGGAGTTGCGGCCGATCCTGTTCGACCGGTTCGTGCGCGGCGATCACGCGCGCCAGGCGACCGAGGGCAGCGGGCTGGGGTTGTCGATCGCCAGGGAGAACGCGCTGATCCACGGCGGCGACATCACCGTGGACAACGATCGCGGCGCCGTTTTCACCGTGCGTCTTCCACGGGAGTCACCAGCGTGAGCCCGCGTGGCGCGTAGCCGTCGAAATACGGCAACGGGATGTGGGTGAGGACCAGCAGGAGCGCGGTCAGCACCCCGATCTGGGGCAGTTTCAGCTCGCGGTGACCGAGCCAGAGCCACACGACCACGAAGAAGTTGGTCATCAGCAGGAACCCCCACCGGGCGTCGTCCCAGCCGCCGAACGCGAGCAGCACCGGCGCCGCGATCGCGGCGGCGGGCACCACGGCCGCGAGCGTGGGCCGGTGCAGGTACAGGAAACCGCCGAGCACCACGGCCGCGATCGGCAGCAGGTAGAGCAGGACACCGGTGATCGAGTACAGCCGCCAGCTTTCGGACTGGGTGCGCCCGAACAGATCCAGCGCGTCGGCGCGGTAGGCGAAGTCCGCTGTGGACAGTGAGCGCCGGAGACCGTCGATGGTGCCGGGAGCGGCGGGCGGCAGGGCGAGGATCCCCAGGCCGAGTGCCGCCGCCGGAGTGATCAACGCGCACGCGCGCCGGAACGGAAGCTTCCGCAGCAAGGCGAAACCGAAGATCGGCAGCACGGTGAGCAACGCGATCTCGTGCACGGTCACCGAAAGCGCCATCACCGCGCTCGCGAGCACAGGTCTGTTCCGGTGCACCGCCCACAGCGCGCCGGACAGCAGCAGATACAGCACCTGGTCGAGGTAGCCGACCTCGTGGAACAGGTAGCCGCCGGTCGGCAAAAGGAGCCAGCCGACGATCAACCACCGCCGGCTTTCGGTACGGCTGTGGAAGAAGACGAGCGTCACGACCGCCAGTAGCGCGCCGAGGACGGCGAAACTCGCGACCGCGAAGACCGTGTAGTCGTGCCCGAACGGCTTCAGGAGCGTGCCGACGAGGAAACGGCGGTGGAATCCGTCCGTCAGGGACACGGCCTGCAGGGTCGCCGCCCACTCCCCCGGCAATCGGAACCCGGTGTAGCCGGCGAGAAGCACGGCGATCGCGAACAGTGCGGTGACGCTTCGTCGCGAAGTCTTCCCGGCGACGGGGGCCGGGGCCCGCTCGAGCAAGGTGGTCATGACGCCAAGCTAGGAACGGATCGTCCCACTGCCGTGATGGTCCCGCGACAGTTCCGCCACAGAACCGTTACATGGTTGTCGAAGTCAGGAAGGCCTGTTCGGACCCGTCCGCGACGAACGCGGTCCGCGCCTTGCCGTTCATGGGCAGCTCACAGGAAAGCCATTTCACCCCGGACGGGAAAAGCCCTTTCAAGGGCTCGGGCACCGCCGGGGAACCGGCCTGGCATTTGTAACCGTCCAGCACCTTCGCGACGGCCTCGGGACGCAGCTTCACCACCGCGGACAGCCGGAAGTCGGACGGCCCCGGCGCCGCGACCCGCCCTTCGGAGGCGCCCATCCGCTCCTCGACCCAGGACGCCTGGACGATCTCGCCGACCTCCGGGAACGTCTCGGCGACCGGCGCCGGATCGGTGTGGACGGCCACTTCCTTCGGCGGGACCGGGTCACAGGCCGCGATCAGGACGATCGCGGCCGTGACTCCCAGCATCTTCCCCATGGTGCGCATGGGGACATCTTGGCTCAGGCGGTGAGCTTCAGGATGTCGATTCCGCGAGTGTTGTCGGCGACATAGACGTAACCCTTGTGCCAGTACGGCGCCCACGCGCTGGCGTCGGCCGGGCGGAAGTAGGCGATCTGCTTCGGGTCGGTCGGGTCGCTGACGTCGAGGAAACGCGTGCCCTGCGTGTAGAACGACTGCACGAGGACCTTGCCGCGGACGTCGAAGTAGTGCGCGGAGCAGTCACCCGTGGTCGGGTCGCTGCCTTCCTGCCCGGCGACGCTCCAGGTGCCGACGGACTTGAGACGGAACGGCTTGTCCGGCGTCGAGCGCCAGCCTTCGCCGTTGTAGGAGTTCTGCAGCGACGAGATCGTCAGCACGCCGTCACCGGCGCAGCCGTCGAGGAAGCTCTCTTCGGTGGCGTAGATCAGGTCGCGACCGCGCCAGCGGTTCGAGTCGGCACCGTCGGCCGAGCGGTGTCCCGCCGGGTGGAAGCTGTTGTGCATGAACTTCGACGGCGCCGCCGTCTCCTCGATCCCGCCGCCCGCGTACGGCACCGGGTCGAACGCCGTCGCGCGACGGACCTTGCCCTGCAAGGGATCGCGGTGGTAGCCGTTGGTCCAGTAGCCGCGGACGCCACCGCGCCCGGACACCCACGCCACGCCCTCGTCGTCCACCTGGACGTCGTGCACGTAGTCGGTCTTGCCGTCGTTGCGCGCGAGTTCGATCGGGTTCGGGAACGTCTTCGGGTTGCGCGGATCGCGGATGTCGGTCACCCAGATCGGGCGGCCGCCCCAGTCCGCGGGCTGGTTCGCGGCCTTCGCGGGGCCGCCGGTCCAGAGGTACCGGCAGTCGTCGACGCAGCTGGTCGTGTGGCCGGCGGGCACCTTGGTGTAGCTCAGGATCGCCGGTTTGTCCGGGTTCTTCAGGTCGATGATGTAGATACCGGACTCGCCGGTCTGCGTGGTGCCGCCGTAGGCCCGCGGGTCCCGCGCGAGGAAGACGAGCTTGCGCTTGACGTCGACCTCGGTGTCTTCGGTCTCCCACAGGCCGGGGAGGCTGACCTCGCCGATCAGCTTCGGGGCGGTGGGGTTCTTCGTCAGGTCGTAGACCTTCAGGCCGAACTCGCCGGAGACCGCCATGACGTCACGTTTGCCGTACTGCAGGAACCCCATGGCGATGGCGCCTTGCGCGTCGGGCACGTTGCCGACGGCCTTGACGTTCTTCACCGCGCCGGGCGCACCGGCGACCCGGACCTTCTCACTGGCCGGTTTGTCCTCTTCGCCGCAGGCCGCGGCGGGCAATCCGGTGGCGATCAAGGTCGCGGTGACCGTGGTGAGCGCCAAACACGAACGGAGCAACCAGTTTCCTCGCACAGAAACCTCCCAGGCTGGTCCCCGCACCCTATGATCGCCACTTTGCCCGCACAACCGCCATTGGTTGTGGGACTGCTCGGTGCGGGACTGCTAAGACATCCTCATGCGCTTGCGTCTTCTGGCCCCGCTCCTCGCCGCCGCCCTGGTCGCGGCGGGCTGCACCGAATCCGGCGAACCGCCCGCACCGGACGTTCTTCGCGTGGGCCTGGCCGCCCCGGCGACCCTGCTGCCCGCGGACGTCCGCGACCAGTCCGGACGAATGGTCACCGGCGCGCTGTGGACGCCGCTGGCCGACTACGACCCGGCGACGGGGAAGACGGCGCCGCGGGCGGCCGAATCGTTCTCCAGCCCCGACCGGGTCACATGGACGGTCAAGCTCAAGGACGGCGGGAAGTTCCACGACGGCACCCCGGTCACCGCGCAGTCCTATGTGGACACCTGGAAGGCGATCGGCGCGGAGCAGTGGCAGGCCTCCCGGGTCGTCAAGGAGCTCTTGCGGGCCAAGGAGATCACCGCATCCGACCCGCTGACCATCCGGCTCGTGCTCGACCGGCCGTCCGGGCAGGTTCCGGCGCTGCTCTCGTCGCCCGCGCTGGTCCCGCTGCCCGCTTCCGCGCTGGCTTCGCGTGATTGGGCGGGCTTCGCGCAACGGCCGGTCGGCAACGGGCCGTTCCGGCTGGACAGCGCGTGGCAGCCGTCGGGCGGCAAACTGGTCCGGGTCGCCGACGCGCCGGGCAAGGCGCGGACGGTCGAACTGAAGACCGGCGACGCGGCGGCACAGTACGACGAGGTCAAGGCCGGGGAACTCGACCTCTCCACCTTCGTCCCCGGCGATCGCCACGAGGCCATGCACGCGGATTTCGCGCAGCGGCACGTGATGTGGGCCCTGCCCACCGTCGCCTACCTCGGCTTTCCCTTGAGCGCGCCGCATTTCTCCGACGCGACCGTCCGGCACGGCTTCGGGCTCGGCATCGACCGCGCGGCACTGGAGGCCGGCGCGCTCGGCAAGCAGGTGGATCCGGCGAAGTCGCTGCTGCCGCCCGCCGTCGCCCCTGGCGAGCGCAGCAGCACGTGCCGTCCCTGCACTTTCGACGCCGGAGCCGCGAAATCCTTGCTGACCCAGGCGGAGTTCCCGGCCACTCCGGTCCACTTCGGACAGTCGCAGGCGAGCTGGCTTCGCCCGCTCGCGGAGCAGGTCGGCAAGGCCGTCGGCGTCCCGCTCGCCCCGGAACCGGGGCAGGGACCGTTCGCGATCGACGTTGCCCTGACGACACCGAGCCCGCAGGAAGTGCTTGCCGAGATCGTGAAGGCGACGGGCTACCAGAGCGACGGATTCGCCGACCTGCTGAAATCAGCCGAAGAGACCGACTCCGCCGAGAGCGGCGAGGTCTACCGGCTGGTGGAGAACCAGTTGCTGCGGGATCTCCCGGTCGTCCCGCTGTGGTCCGGGCACGGGCACGCCGTCTGGGCGGACCGCGTCGGCGACGTCAAGGCGACGGCGTTCGGCGGCGTGGACCTCTCAGGGGTTTCCGTGCGGTGACCCGAGCGTGCATTTCCCCGCGACGACGTCGATGAAGGCCGAGGTCAGCGGGTCGGGAGTGCTGCGGCAATAGGCGGCGAGCGTGCGGTGGATCGCCGGCTCTGGCCGCAGGACGCGGCCGTGGAAACCTTCGGGCAGCACGTTGGCGGGCACCAGCGCGGGACCGAGACCCGCGGCCGCGAGCAGCGGGGCCGCGGCGCTCTGCTCGGTGCGGACCGCTGCCCTCGGCTGGAATCCCGCCGCGGCGCAGGCCTGGTCGACGAGGTCGGCAAGGCCGTTGCCCGGCGCGTAGTGCACCCACGCGCAGTCGGCGAGGGTCGCCAGATCGACGACGCCGGTGCCGTCGTCCTCGCGCGGCCCGTCGATCGGCAGGACGACGACGAACTCCTCGAGCCCGAGTTCGCGCACCGGCCCGTCCCAGTCCGGCGGGACCGGGCCGACCGCGACGTCGGCCTCCCCCGCCGCCATCGCTTCCCGAAGTTCGTCCGCGTGCCGGAACTCCACCAGCCGCACGTCGACGTCGGGCCGCTCCCGGCGCCACACCCGCAACGCGGCGGGGAGGACCCCGAGGCCGACCGAGTAGACCGTGGCGATCTGCAGTTCCCCGGCTTCCAGTCCCGACGCCTGTCGTGCCGCGCACCGCGCGCGTTCGGCGTCGGCGAGGGTGGCGCGGGCGTGCGGCAACATGGCACGGCCCATCGGGGTGAGCCGGACGCTGCGCGGCAGCCGTTCGAGCAGCGGGCCTCCGACGCCTTTCTCCAGCGCGCGCACCTGATGCGAAAGCGCGGGCTGCGTCACGTGCAGCAACTCGGCCGCCCTGGTGAAGGAGCCGGTGTCGACGACGGTCACCAGGTATTCGAGCTGCCGCAGACTGGTCATGAAGAGAGTTTATCGGAGCGGTGAGATCTATGCCTTGGACTTATCGCGTGAGCAGGTCCAGGCTCGGAGACATGAACGAAGAACGCAAGGTCGCCCTGGTCGCCGGGGCCAACGGGGTCATCGGCAAGAACCTGATCGCCTACCTGGAGACCCTGCCGGGCTGGCGCGTCATCGGCCTGTCGCGGCGCGGCGGCCCCGGCCGGATCGCGGTCGATCTGCTCGACGCGGACGACACCCGCGCGAAGCTCGGCGGCCTGGACGACGTCACACACGTGTTCTACGCGGCCTATGTCGACAAGCCGACCTGGGCCGAACTGGTCCCGCCGAACCTGGCGATGCTGACCAACCTCGTCGACGCGATCGAACCCGTCGCGACCGGCCTGCGGCACATCAGCCTCATGCAGGGCTACAAGGTCTACGGCGCCCACCTCGGCCCGTTCAAGACCCCGGCACGGGAGGACGACGCCGGGCACATGCCGCCCGAGTTCAACGTGGACCAGCAGCAGTTCCTGGAGCGGCGCCAGGCCGGAAAGCCCTGGACGTGGTCGGCGATCCGGCCGTCGGTCGTCGGCGGGACCGCGCTGGGCAACCCGATGAACCTGGCGCTGGCCATCGCGGTCTACGCGTCGATCTCGAAGGAACTCGGCCTGCCGCTGCGGTTCCCGGGCAAACCCGGCGCGTACGACAGTCTCCTGGAGATGACCGACGCCGGACTGCTGGCGAAGGCCACCGTCTGGGCCACCGGTTCGGAGAACGAGGCGTACAACATCGCGAACGGGGATCTGTTCCGGTGGAACGACCTCTGGCCGCGGATCGCGCGCTACTTCGACCTGGAGGTGGCGCGGCCGCTGCCGATGTCGCTGGACGTCGTCATGGCGGACAAGGAAGAACTCTGGACGTCGATCGCCGCGAAGTACCGCCTCGAAGTGCCGTACAGCGCCGTTTCGTCGTCGTGGGCGTTCGCGGACTTCGTGTTCGGCTGGGACTACGACATGTTCGCGGACGGCTCGAAGGCGCGGCGCGCCGGTTTCCACGAGTACGCCGAGACGCCGGAGATGTTCTTCCGGCTGTTCGACGAGTTCCGCAAGGCGAAGGTGATCCCGTGAGGCGCTCGTGAGCTGCTGAGATCGTTCTAGCGAGGGGCGAGTCAAGGTGGCGTGTTGGAGCCGGCGGTGCGACCGGGCTCGCCACCGAGGCCTAGACCCCTCAGACTATCCAAAAAGGACACTCGTCGAGATCGTCGGGTCTGATTTGATCACTTTGCGCAGTATTGTCCGGGGGTCGTGAGTGGTAATGGTCGTTCTAACCCTCTTTACCACTCACGACAGGCGTAACCTGGCCGGAAAAGCTAGCCGCGCCCGATGTACGGCATCGCGGTCGCCGTGACGGTCAGAAACTGGACGTTCGCGTCCAGCGGCAGCCCGGCCATGTACAGCACGGCGTCCGCGACGTGCCGCGCGTCGAAGGTCGGCTCGGCCTTGACGCTGCCGTCGGCCTGCGGGATCCCGTCGGCCATCCGCAGCGTCATCTCGGTGGCCGCGTTGCCGATGTCGATCTGTCCACATGCGACATTCCAGGCGCGGCCGTCGAGGGAGATCGACTTCGTCAGCCCGGTGACCGCGTGTTTCGTCGCGGTGTAGGCGACGGACGCGGGACGCGGGGCGTGCGCGGAGATGGAACCGTTGTTGATGATCCGGCCACCGCGCGGATCCTGCGCCTTCATCAGCCGCACGGCCTGTTGCGCGCACAGGAACATCCCGGTCAGATTGGTGTCGACGGTGCGTTTCCAGTCCGCGAAGGACAGTTCGTCGACGGTCCCGCCCACGGACACGCCCGCGTTGTTCACCAGGAGGTCCAGCCGCCCCCACCGGGCGCGGACCGTTTCGAACAGCGCCGCGACGGAATCGGGGTCGCCGACGTCGGTGGGTACGGGAAGCGCGTCCGCCGCGCCGTCGGCGGTCTCGGCCAGCGCGTCCGCGCGGCGGCCGGCGAGGGCGACCCGGTAGCCGTCGCCGAGCAACGCGCGGGAGATCTCCCTGCCGAGCCCGGAACCCGCCCCGGTGACGACCGCGATCCTGCCGTTGCCCATCGATCCTCCTCGCAGACCGTGCCGGAGCGGACCGGCTCGGTGATTTTTTTCCGATTACCCGCGTCCGTTCAGGCTAGCGCGCCGCCGCCGGGGGAAAACGTTCACCCGTCGGCCGTCGCGCCTTAAGCGGATCCGGTAACCCCTTCACCACATGGCGGCGATTCACGGGATGTGACCAGGGGGAATTCAGTAGCGAAGAATCCACGCTTTCAACTCGTCCAGACCGGCGAGCAGACCCTGCGATGGCGGCTGCTCGGCGGCAACAACGTGTCGCTGGGATCGGCGCCCGAAGACTATCCGCGAGCCGAGGAATGCCTTGTCGCGATCGCTTGGCTCAGCACGCATATTTCCGAACTGACCAGCGATTTCAGTCATCTCAGCGGCGGCCGCTGGCGCTGGCGCCTGCACACCGGCGACCGGCTCGTCGCGATCGCCAGCCACGCCTACGGAAGACGTATCGAGGCGCAGCGCGGCCTCGACCGGTTCCGCTCGGCCACCACCGAAGCGTCCATCGGCGAAGGAATCGAGACGATAGCCGATTGGCGCCGGAAATACCGTCGCGATTCCGGCGGACATTCACCGAATCGTTCTCCGTGACGGCCGATCACGGAAAGTGCGTTCCCCGGAGATTAACCACCATGACGTCGGGCGGGAACGCGAAGCACCGCCGCCGGACAGTGTCGCGGAGCGAGGATTGTGCCAAGTCACGGAATCCCGCGACTACTTGGGGACTAGAGAAAGAGTGCAAACAAGATGCGTGCTCGTACCACTCGGTTTCTCGGCGCCACCGCGATCGCCGCGTGTGCCTGCCTCACCCTGACCGGCACCGCCTCGGCGGTCGCCCCCGCCAACGGCCTTTCCGAGGTCATCGCCGCGGCGGGCTCGGACACCACCGTCGACATCACCGGCGCGATCCTGGCGAACGCGAACGGCGGCGCCTGGAACAGCGACCCCGACAACTTCGTCAACGTGCCGCCGCTGCTGTCCGGCACCCAGACCTTCACCGTCCCGGCCGACCCGTTCGCCGACGAGGTGGTCTACAGCGCCGGCAACCCGGCCCCGAACGGTTCCTCGCAGGGCAAGGCCGCGCTGAAGGCCTCCGCCGAAGCGGGTGACGGCAAGATCGACATCGCGCGGTCGTCCTCGGCCCGCGGCTCGTCCGACCCCGGCACCTTCGAGTACTTCGCCTTCGCCACCGACGGTGTCACCTGGGCCTCGTCGGCCACCGGTTCGGGCGCGGGCCTGACCCTCACCCTGGCGCAGCTGCGCGGCATCTACGACGGCTCCATCACCAACTGGAACCAGGTCGGCGGCGCCAACTCCCCCATCAAGGTCTACCTGCCGCAGACCGGTTCCGGCACGCTGAGCTTCTTCACCGGTACCGTCCTCGGCTTCGACCCGACCACCAAGCCGGTCACCATCAAGCGCTTCCAGGAGCACGACGGCAACTCCATCCCGGCCGCCGACCGCGCCACCGCCATCGCGCCGTTCTCCATCGCGCAGTGGATCGCGCAGGGCAACACGGTCGTCGCCGACAAGCGGGCGGGTTTCACCGTCAACCCGCTGACCGGTGCCGGCTTCAACGGCTCCCCGGTCGCCGGTTCCGCGGGCAACTACACCCCGGCGTTCACCACCGCGTTCCTGGGCTCGCGCAGCGTCTACAACATCGTCGACTCCCGCACCCCCAGCTACGACCAGGCCAAGCGCGCCGTCGGCTTCGACGACGGTGACACGGCCTCGACGGCCAGCCCGCTGTGCGGCGGCCAGCTCGCCACCACCATCAAGCGGTACGGCTTCCTGACCGTGTCGGGCCCGAACGGCCTGTCCTGCGTCAAGTCCTGACCCCTCCTAGCGCGTGAAGGCCCCCTTCCCTCTGCTGAGCCGAGGGAAGGGGGCCTTCACGCGGGAAGTGCTACTTGGGGGCGACGCCCAGCGCGGCGAGCGCCGGGCCGGTCATGATGACGCCCGCGCCGGTGACCGGGTCGAAACCGGGGGCACCGAGGTCGATCGCGGTCGACACGAGCGCGTTCCGGATCTCCGCCGGGGTCGCGGCCGGCTTGCCCTGCTTCAGCAGCGCGGCGATCGCGGCGGCGCTCGGCGCGGCGGCCGAGGTCCCGAAGAACGGCTGGAAACCGCTCACCGAGGTCGCGACGCCGTCGGCCGCGGTGATGTCCGGCTTGTTGCGCGTCGCACCACCGGTCGAGGACACGTTGCCGGGGGTGATCACCGAACCGTCCGGGTTGTAGAACTGGTGACGGCGACCGTCCGAAGTGAACCGCTCCCACTTGCTGGCGGAGGTGAACAGACCCGGGTACGGACCGGCCGGGTTCGCCGGGTCACCGGTCTCGAGCGCGCGGCCGAAGGCACCGGCGGCCGGGGCGGCCGCGACGCTGAAGGCGTTGACGGCCGCCGAGTGGCCGGAGGTGACACCGTTGGTGCTGAAGGCTTTCAGCGCACCCGAGGTGACGAAGCGGCCGCGGATCACGTTGAGCGCGATGAACCGGTCGGAGCCGCTGTACTTGACCACGGCGACCTTGAAGCCCGAGCCGCTGGCCGGGACCTGGGCGATCTCGTACGGGTTCTGGGTGCCGTTCTGCGAGCCCTCGCTGGAGGCGACGACCGAACCGGACGAGTTCAGGACGAACAGGTCGTAGTCGCTGGTGGCCTTGCCCCACGGGTCGGACCAGAACAGGGTGACGTAGCGGCCGACCGAGTTCGGCGACAGCGCGTTGTACAGCTGGGTCGTGGTGCTCGGGTCGAAGTCGTGCGGCGTGCCGGTGATCCCGGAGATCTTGCTGCTGGAGCCGCGGAAGTCGCCCTCGTAGTAGCCGCTGGTGCCGTCGGTCAGGTTGCCCGAGTTCCCCGCGGAGGAGAAGTAGAGCACGCCGGCCGCGGTCACGTCGTTGACGGCCTGCGCGACCGGGCCGTCCTGGAACGGCGACTCGTCGAAATAGGACACGTCGTCGACGATGATCGTGCACTTGCCGGTGGTGCGCAGGGCGCGGATGTTGTCGGCGAAGCTCTGCTCGCTGGTGAACGCGGTGGCGAAACCGAGCGCGGCGCCGGGCGCCATGTCGTGGATGATCTCCAGCATCGCGGTGCCCTCGTCACCGCTGCCCGCCTGGCCGGGGAGGACGTCGACGGCGGGGAGCTCGCCCGCGGTCTGCGACGCCTTCAGGGATTTGATGCCGTCGGAAAGCACGCAGACCTTCTGGCCCGCGCCGGTGACGCCGTACTTGGTGCGGGCGGTGTCGTTGCCGTGCGCCTTGTCGCCCTCGGCGACCTGCAGCGCGGCGGCGGTCTGCTTGACCGCGGCCTGCCGCCGGTCCTGCTGCGCGGATTCGTTCCAGGTCATGGCCTGGGAAGCGGCCTTGACCTCGGCGACGTCCCCGCGTCCGGCGATCGCGTCGACGGCGTTCAGCGGGAGGTCGGCGCGGATCGCGCCGGCGGGAGAGGCGTAACGGACGGTGCCGCCCGCCGCCTTGACGGCGTCCACCAGGGACTGTCCGGCGCCCTTGATGTCCACCGCGACCGTGCCGGCGTCGCTGACACCCAGTCCGGTCCGGTATTCGGGCAGCTTGCCCGCCAGGCCCTTGTCGGCGCGCAGGCGCTTCTCGACGACAAGCTGGCTCGACTGCTTGCGCTCAGCCGGGGTGAGGCTCTTCTTGATGCTCTGCAGTGCGGTGATCCCGGCCTGCGTGCGCGCCTCCTCCGACGGTTGGGCGCCGGAAACCGCCGTCGACAGCAGCAAAGCGCCGACCGCGACCGGAACCGAGCATGTGACCACCCGGCTGAATCTGCTCATCGAAATCTCCCTGGCTTTTCAAAAGCACTGCCCACACGACACAGCCCGCAACAGGAATCCCTTCGGCCGCCCGAATGAATTACCCTGACCGGGTGTAATGGGGAGAATCTAAAGAGCGATCCGTGACGAGTCCACCGACCAAAGTCTGGATCGGGGGATGATCCACATCCTGGGAACGATTTCGGTCCGAAAAGACCGATATCCGGTTTACGCCCAGGCCGGGAACAGCCGCCACAACGCCAGCGCCGCGAGCGCGGCGAGAGTGAGCAGCACCGGCCCGGTGATGACATAGGTCGAAACCGGACGCCAACGGCGATAAAGGAATGTCGCCCCCGCCGCCGCGACCACGAATCCGCCGAAGGCCAGCACCAGCCCGGCCCACGCTTCGCCGTCGCCGGTGCGGCCGTCCTGCGCGTCCGCCCGGCCGTTCTGCGGGCTCGGCCGGAAGGGTCTGCCCTCCAGGACGGCGGTCACCACCGTCGCCTCCTCGGCGGCCAGCGGCCACCACGACGCCGACGTCACCAAGGTCAGCCGGTCGTTTTCGGTCTTGCCGTAGTCGGCGCCCTCGTCGAGGGGGCGGGTGGCCTTGCCGGTCACCCGGTAGACGGACTTGCCCTGCGTGGTCGCGACGACGATCTCGTCGCCCTTCTCCAGGGCGCCGAGCGAGCCGAACGGGCCGCCGAATCCGGCGTTCCGGGCGGCGATCACCGCGTTGCCCGGCTGCCCCAGCCCGGCCGTCCCCGGCACATGCCCTGGTCCGGACGCGGTTTCCCCGCTCGAAGCGCCCTCGATGACGACCTGCTGCACCTTGAGGGCGGGGATCTCCATGACCGCCACCGGCCTGCCGAACTCGACCGGTTTCGCGGGCGGCGCGGCACCGAAGAGGCTCTGGCTGGCACCCAGCGCCACGCCGATCTCACCCCGGATCTCGGTCAGGGCCTTCCGCTGATCACTCGACTGCAGCATCGGGCCCAGCGCGTAGACGACCAGCGCCAGCGCGACCAGGGTGGTGACCAGCCAGGCGAACACGACCGCGCCGATCCAGCCGGGACCGAACCGCAGGAATTGCCTTTCCTCCACTTCGGTGTTCACGCCGCGCCGCCCGGCTGCCTACGCCGCAGGAGAGCGGCCAACGCCCTCGTCAACCAGGACGGCACCGGCCTGCATGCCGCGAGATACGCCGTCGCGGACGGCAAGGTCGCCAGGATCACCAATGCCACCAACGGGATCAGGGCACCGAGCGCGCCTGCCCCGGCGAACTTCGGGATGTCGATCGATTCGGCGAGGTTCTTCGCCGCCGCCACGCTTTCGGGTGTCGGGGCGGCCGCCGGCGCGGGTCCGGTGGCGGCCGAGGGCGTACCGGCCGACGAGCCCGGACCGCCGGACGGGCCGGTGAGCGAGGCGTTGGACGCCTGCGTGGCCCCGTTCGCGCCCGGTGGCGGCGGATTCTTCGCCTCTTCCTTTTCCTGACAGGCCTTTTCGGCGGTCCCGGTGCCGATCTTGCCGACGCGTTCCGCGGCGGTCGCGGCCAATCCCGGGGTCAGCCGGGCCATTCCGGGCGGAAGCAACGCCTGCCCGAATCCGGCCGCGAGACCGGCGAACGCCTTCAGCTGGTCCTGCTTCTCCTTCATCGGCTTACAGGTCGCGTCGATCACCGGGTTGACCGGAACGGCCATGTACTCGACGAAGGTGAGCGGATAGGCGCCGTCCTTGGTGACGGTGCCGGGCTCGGCCGTCCCGTCGGGCCCGACCTTCATCGAATCGGCCGCCAGCTGCAGGCTCTGCTCGGTCGGCGCGACGAAGTTCCCCTTGCCGTCCGGGAGCGCCACCGGCGTCCAGCGGTTGACCGTCGCCGTCGCGAGATCGGTGATCACCCAGTTCAGGCAACCGCCCGCGCAGTCCGCGCCCCGGCCGACGACCGCGTTGTCCACGGTCTTGCGCACCGACAGCTGCCCGGTCTTCGCGTCGACGTTGTTCACCCGCGACTTGCCGGGATCGAGCGCGCTCAGATCGGAGATCACCCCGGGCGACTTCCCGCTCAGCTCGCCGAAATAGTCGGCGCCCAGCGCCGGGAAGACCCACGCCTCCGGCGCCGTGGTGGCGAGGAGCCTGCTCAGCGCGAACGGGACCGTCCCCGCCCCCGATTCCCCGGTCACCCCGAAGAAGTCCGGGTTTCCGCCGTATCCGGCCCGTCGGTTCACCGCGATCACGCCGGCGGGCTGGCCGTCCTTGATCGCCGAGAGCGCGGGATTGCGCTCGACCAGCGGCGAACCGTTCTTGAAGACGCCGCCCCGGCCGTTGGCGTCGGGGTTCTGCCCGCCCTTCGTGAACATGTGCGCCAGTTCGGCGGTGGTGAACGACATCGTGGTGGCGAGCTTCGAGCCGAGCGGGTTCCCTTCGTCGTTGACGTCGGTCGGCGACCAGCCGACCGCGGCGATCACCGCCGCGTTGACCCCGACGGGGACGTATTCCCTGGACCGCACCGTCTGGGCGGCCAGCGCGTTCCCGCTGCCGGTGATCAGGAGATCGGAGGTGCCCTTGTCGAACGCGGTCAGCCCGGTGTCCTCGGTCTCGCTCACGATGTTGGCGGGCTGATCGGCCTGGGTGGGCGCGCACAGCGCCTGGTTCCAGGCGACCGCGGCCCGGCCGAGCCGCTCCGGCATGCTGGCATTGAGCGTGTTCCGGCCGATCCCCTTGCAGCCCTTCACGCCGATCCCCGGCAGGTACGGGGTGAACTTGATCGACTCGTCGACCCAGGTCACGGTCTTGCCGGTCGCGTCCTGCGCGGTGATCTGGATCGTGACGGTGCAGGGATTGTTCTCGTCGCAGGTGAACGAATACTGCCTTCTGGTCTTCGCGCCGGTCACCGGATCGACGACGACGGGATTGTCCGCCCACGGCACCTTGGGGAATTTGTCGCCGGGATTCACCGCTTTTTCATAGGTGGTGTAAAGCGGGTCCCAGGCCACCGCGTGCGGGCGCAAGGTACCGCGTGGAATCGTCGTGTCGAAGACGATGTCGCCGGTCGTGCTGCTCCGCACCCTTTCCATCGACTGCATCCCCGCGGCCTTGCCGGTGAATTCGTCGCCGAATTCGTCCTGGCAGTAGGACTGCACCCGGGTGAGCAGGGTGCTGTCCTTGGGCCACGGCGGGACGTACACCTTCTTCATGAGGTTGTCCGGCACGTCTTTCGGGCAGATGACGAGCTTCGCCTTGGCCCCCTTGGGCAATCCCGAAAGCGTGATCCGCAGTGGATCGCCGTTCTGGACCGCCGAAAGATCGGCGGGTTCGGTCTTGAGCCGATACGGCGGATTCGCGGGCGCTTGCGCCTGCGCGGCGGGAACGGACACCCCCGCGACCGCGAGTATCCCGCAGAGCAGCACGATCCCGGCTCGTCTCGCGCGGAACAGGAACACGGACGACTCCCCAGATTTCACGGGATCCAACGTCCACGAGTCACCCGGCGGGGGTCAACGGGTCCCCCGCACTGATTCACACACGTCCCGTCGGGCGTTCTCCGTGTGGACACCTTTCCCGGGCGCGGGCACCACATACTGGCCGCATCGGGGGCGACGTGGTGTGCCCTCGACTCCTTACCCGCCAACACGAAGGAAGGCCGCTCGTGACCATCGCGCCACCCCGGCCCGACCCGTCGCCGCCCGGGGTCCCGGCGCGGCGGGTGATCACCGAAGTCCTGTCGCGGGCCGACCGCGCGTTCCGCCGCGTCACCACCGGCGCCGGGCTGACCATGCTGGCGATCCTCGTGGTCATCGGCTTCTTCCTCGTCTACCGGTCCGGGCCGGCGTTCGACTCCAGCGGTTTCGGCTTCTTCACCACGATCCGGTTCGATCCGGCTTCGGGTGTCCTCGGCGTACTCGGCCTGCTGTACGGGACGATCGTGGTGGCGCTGATCGCGGTCCTGATCGCGGTCCCGCTGAGCGTCCTGGCCGCACTGTTCATCACGGAATACTCCAGCGGGCGGATCCGCGGCTTCCTGACCGGGCTGGTCGACCTGCTCGCCGCGATCCCGAGTCTGCTGTACGGCCTGTGGGGGTTCGCCTTCCTCGGCCCCCAGATCGTGCCGGTCTCGTCGTGGCTCACCGAAAACCTCGGCTGGATCCCGGTGTTCTCGGCCAAGGAGAACGCGCTGTACATCCAGTCCATGTTCATCGCGGGTCTGGTGGTCTCGCTGATGGTCCTGCCGATCACGACCTCGGTGATCCGGGAGGTGTTCGCGCAGACACCGCCCGGGGAGAAGGAGGCGGCGCTCGCGCTGGGCAGCACGCGCTGGGGCATGGTCAAAACCGTGGTGCTGCCGTTCGGCCGCGGCGGCGTCATCGGCGGTTCGATGCTCGGGCTCGGCCGCGCGCTCGGCGAGACGATCGCCGTTTCCCTGCTGCTGCCGCAGGTTCCGGAGATCACGAAACATCTCGTCCAGTTCGGCGGCGCGACGATCTCCGGGTTCATCGCCAACAACTCCGGCGCGTCCGGGCTCGCGCTGTCCGGGCTGATGGCCGCGGGCCTGGTGCTGTTCGTGTTCACTCTGGCGACGAACTTCACCGCGTCGGTGATCATCTCCAAGAGCCGGTCCGGCGCGGGAGTGGACGCATGACCGCGACCATGACTCCCCCGGTGACCCCGCCTCGCAAGCTCGTCAAACGCCGCCCGTCGGAGACGACCAGGCAGGACCGGCTCGCGGCGCTCGGCTGCGCGGTGTCGGCCACGCTGCTCACCTGGTTCGTCATGCATCTGCTGCTGGATTCCCCCGGCTGGCTGGCCGACCTGATCGTCGCGTACCTGCTCTACCTGACGATGCTGTACCTGGTCACCCGAGACAGGCTGGGCAAGCTCGCCGCGTCCGACCGGCTCGTGTCCACCATCGTCGTCACCGGGGCGCTGGTCCTGCTCGCGCCGCTGCTGTCGCTGTTGATCTACATCGTCGCCGAGGGCGCGCCGTACCTGCGGCCGGGCTTCTTCACCCACGACATGTCCGCGGTCGCGCCGACCGATCCGGTGACCGACACCGGTGGTTTGCACGCCGTCGTCGGCACGCTCGAACAGACCGCGCTCACCCTCGTCCTCGTCGTCCCGCTGGGCGTGCTCACCGCGGTGTTCCTGAACGAGACGCGGTCGCGGTTCCGCCGCCCGGTGCGGATCATGGTCGACGCGATGAGCGGCCTACCGTCCATTGTGGCCGGTCTGTTCGTCTACGCGGCGTTGATCATCCCCGGTATCCAGGCGGGCGTGGGATTGTTCAGCTACAACGGGATGATGGCCACCCTCGCCTTGACGATGGTCATGCTGCCGACCGTCACCCGGACCGTGGACGTCGTGCTCCGGCTCGTCCCGGACGGCCTGCGCGAGGCGTCGCTGGCGCTCGGCGCGAGCCGGGCCCGCACGGTGTGGTCGGTGGTGCTGCCGACCGCCAGGACCGGCGTGACGACCGCCGTGATCCTCGGCATCGCCCGCGTGGCGGGGGAAACCGCGCCGCTGCTGTTCACCTCGTTCGGCGCGCTGGGCATGAACGCGAACCCGTTCTCCGATCCGCAGGAGAGCATCCCGCTGTTCATCTACCGCTTCATCAAGCAGCCGCTGGAGAACGTCCAGCAGCGCGGCTACGTCGGCGCGCTCGTACTGATCCTGCTCATCTTCGGCCTGTTCGCGATCGCCCGGGTGGTGGGCCGCGACCGGTCGAAACGCAAGGCGAAGAGAACCACCGTCAAGACACAGGAGAACCGGTGACCGACACTGAAGTGTCCTACGTGGACAGTCCGGCGCGCCCGCTGGTCGCACTGACCGGCGGGCCGCCGCCCGGCGCGGCGGAACTCGAGTCCCGCGAGATCGGTGCCTGGTTCGGTGACCGCCTGGTGCTCGAAGGGGTTTCGCTGCGGATGCCCGCCAAGGAGGTGACCGCGCTCATCGGCCCCTCCGGCTGCGGCAAGTCGACCTTCCTGCGCATCCTGAACCGGATGCACGAGCTGGTGCCGTCGGCGTCGCTGACCGGCGAGGTCCTGTTGGACGGCAAGGACATCTACGCCGACGGGACACGTCCGCAGCAGGTCCGGCTGCGGATCGGCATGGTGTTCCAGAAACCGAACCCGTTCCCGGCGATGTCCATTCGCGACAACGTGCTGGCCGGGCTGAAACTCGCCGGCGTCAAATGCGGTGACAAGGACGCGCTCGTCGAGCAGAGCCTGGAGCGGGCCGGGCTGTGGCGCGAGGTCCGCGACCGGCTCGGCTCCCCCGGCGGCGCGCTGTCCGGCGGGCAGCAGCAGCGGCTCTGCATCGCGCGGTCGCTGGCCGTGCAGCCGAACGTGCTGCTGATGGACGAGCCCTGCTCGGCGCTCGACCCGACGTCGACCCGGCGGATCGAGCAGACCATCGCCGAGATCGGGCACGAGGTGACGGTCGTCATCGTCACGCACAACATGCAGCAGGCCCAACGGGTTTCGGATCACTGCGCGTTCTTCCTCGCGGCCGAGAACGAACCCGGCCGGGTGATCGAACACGGGCCGACGGACACCATCTTCAACGCACCGTCGGACGAACGGACCTACGACTACGTGAACGGGCGATTCGGATGATCACGAGGCTGGCCGCGGTGATGGCGTTGCTGTTCTCGGTCTCCGTGGCGACCGCGCCCGGCGCGGCGGCGCTCACCAGGATCACCGGCTCCGGCTCCAGCTACGTCGGCCCGGCGATGAACGACTGGCAGAACGGCGCGACGTCACGCGGTATCCCGGTCAACTACTCGGCCAACAACTCCCCCGCCGGGGTCAACCAGTTCGGCGACCGGACCGTCGACTTCGCCGGGACCGAGGCCGAGGTGTCCTCGCTCATCGCGGCGGGCGGCGGCGGACTGTCCGCGCAGACCCGCGGCTACCAGTACGTCCCGGACGTCGCCGGCGCGATCGCGCTGATGTACAACGTCAACGACCAGGCCGGTAAACGCGTCGACTACCTGCACCTCAGCCGCGAGGCGATCGGCCGCATCTTCAGCCGGGACATCACCCGCTGGAGCGATCCCGCCATCACCGCGACCAACGGCGGGAAGTCCTTGCCCGATCAGCCCATCACCCTGGTCGGCCGGACCGGGCAATCGGGGACGACGGCGCTGTTCTACGACTTCATCGCGCACGCGGCACCCGATGCCTACAACCGGTTCGTCTCCCGCAACGTCGGGAACGGGATGGGGAACCTGCCCGCGGGCGTCCGCCCCATCCAGCTTCCCGGGCAGGGCCCGGACGCCGAGTGGTACCGGCTGCTCGCGGATTCCGACCAGATCGCGACGGCCATGGACAACGCGACCATCCCCTTCTCCATCGGCTACGACGAATTCGCCTACGCCCAGCGGTATCAGGTACCCGCGGCCTGGGTGCAGAACGGCGCGGGCCAGTACACGCAGCCCTACGCGGAGAACATCGCGGCCGCGTTGAAACACGCGGAACTGCGGCCGGACCTGAGCCAGAAACTGGACAAGGTCTACTCGAACACCGATCCGAAGTCGTATCCGATCTCGGCGTACTCGTACGTGATGATGCCGTGCACCAACGGCCGTGACACCTGCCGCGGCGGCTACGGCGACCAGGGCAAGACCGACACGATCACCGCCTTCCTCGAACACGTCGCCTGCGACGGCCAGATCAACATGGCCCGGATCGGCTACTCGCCGCTGCCGCCCAACCTGTCGCAGGAGATCATGAACTCCAACGCGCGGCTCACCGGGCAACCGGCGAAACAGCTGAACGCGGGCAACTGCGGCAACCCGACCTTCCACGGCAGCCTCGGCACCGGCGCGGCCAGCCCGCCCGATCCGCTGGTGACCGCCGGGATCATCGCCCCGGACGGCAAACCCAAAGCCGCCACCTCGGGCCCCAAGCCCTCCGCCGGTCCCGGCGCTGGTCCGGCCGTCGGCGACAAGACCGCGACCGCGACGGCGAACGCCGACGAGGAGTCGGCGGGCGGCGGCTCGAAGAACTGGCGGGAAGCCGCCCCGGCGTCCTACGACGAGGGCGGGTTCGGGGGCTTCGGCGGCTGGGCGGCGCTGGTGCTCTTCGTGGCGATCGTGACTCCTTTGGTGGTGCGCGGGGTGGTGAGGAAGGTGCGAGGGGCGTGAGTGGCCAGTCCCGGCCGCGCCGGGAATGCCGAGGGGCCCGTCGCCTGGGTGGCTGGCGGGCTCCTCGGGGTTCAAACGTGGTGCCGGGTTGGGCCTGAGGGGGTCAGGGTTTCGGGTGCCGGTGTTTCGGTCGTGACCGGTCCGGTCGCGATGGACTGTGTGGATTTTGGGACGTCAGATGTCCCAAAATCCACACAGTCACCGTCTGCGGGCATGACGAAGGGCCCGTCGCCTGGGTGACTGGCGGGCTCCTCGGCGTTCAAACGTGGTGCAGGGTGTTGCGCCTAGGTTTTCGAAGCGGGTCCCTGTATTGGGGTGGGATGAACTCCGGTAACCCGTCGGCCGCCATGCGGACTTCCCAGTCACCGTGGTGAATCAGCCGATGATGGAAGCTACACAGGAGAACTAGGTTCCGGAGGTCGGTGGGTCCTCCGTCTGCCCAGTGCTCAATATGATGAGCGTGGCAATTCTTCGGTTTCCGATGACACCCGGGGAAGGCACAACCACCGTCGCGGATGTTGAGTGCGCGTCGTTGACCGGGCGTGACGAATCTTCGGAGCCGCCCCATATCCAAGGGTTCACCCGAGGCGCTCATCACGACCGGCACCATCAGGCAATCGCAAGCCGCTAGCCGGGCTTCCCGAGCGGTCATCGTTCCCACGAAGTCGAGACAGGCGGTCCCGAGGCCGGATTTGAGTTCCTCGAGTCCGATGGTCACGTGGACGAGGGTCCGGTAACCGCTGGTACCCGGCTGATCAGGGCAGGCGATCGCCAGATCGAGCAACTCGGCCCAGGCGTCTCCCAGGCGTTCGCATTTCATCCGCAGATCCGCTTGGCCGAACTCGTCCACCAGCCGCGGCTGCGCATACGCCTCCAACGCCGCGGCGGTCCGGGCACCGGTCTCGTCATCGAGCAGACCGGTCAGCTTCCAGAACCCGTCCTTCCGACGCTCCAGAGTGACCTCGCGGCGTGGTTCTTTGGGTTCGGGGTCCTTGGGTTCGTTGCCGTCGGGGTTGAGCCAGCCCTGCAGTTTCGCTTCAGCCTTGGCGAGTTGGCGGGGACCGGCGTTCGGAGCAAGGTCAGCGAGGATCTTCTCCGCGCTCTCCCGATCCTCGGCAGAAGTATCGGCAGGGAGCCGTTTCAAGATCTCCAGGATCTGATCAATCCGCTCATCCCCGACCAGTCCCTGAGCGGCGACCGCGGCAGTCGCGGGAGCAACGGGCGGAACCTCGGTTCCGTCCAAGGCGCGGGTGGGGTTCAGGGCGAGCGCCCGCTTCACCACCGCGCCCGCCTCACCCCGCGACAGCCCCGCAATCTCCGCGAACCAACTGGCCGTACTCCCATGCCCATACAAGTCTTTAACGCCACGAGACTCGATCTCCGCCAGAAACCGCCCCAAACACGCGGTCGCCACCCGGATCATCTGCAACGACTGCAGCACACCATGAGCAAGCTCCAGCTTGCCAGCGCGCCACAACTCCTGCGGCAACTCGGGAAGAAAGGTCTCGGACACAACTCCATAATACCCCAACAAACCGAACATATGTTCGTAATTTTAAGCAACAATCAAAGAGCGCATTTACCACTGAAGGGTGATATCGGCAGAACGTGTCGTAACACCGCGCGCGGAACGAGCGAGTACGTCCGGCAAGTACCACCAGAAGCGGGAGAGCGCCATGTACATCCCACCCGAACCGGCGACACGTCCGGGCAAACCTCGACGATGGCCTTGGATACTCGCCGCCGCAATCGTCGTCGCAGCGCTCTCAGCGACTTTGACCTTCGTACTGCTCGGCAACGAACGCAATGGGAAGGCGGGCGCGTCGAAGTCGACCGCGTCACCTTGCCGGGACCAGGCGCTCAAGCCGCCCTGTCAAGGCATCAACGGCTGGGTCCTGGCCGACGGTTCCTACGAGAGCACCACACGCGCGATCCCTCCCGCCTACGTGGCACCGACGACGACCAGTGCTCCGCCGCTCACTCCGGCGGATTTCACCCACGACCTGAAAACCTATTCCAAACAATGCTTCGGCTCCGCCGGCTGCAACGTGGTCGTCGAACCCGCCTTGACCTACAAAGGGTCCGCGGAAACCCTGTTGAGCCACGGAATGTGCTCGATGACCTATGACATCACGGGCGACGAATCGGGCACGGTCACCGATACCCTCAGTTTCGTCGGAACGAGCGTGACCGCGCACCGATCCGTACTTTCGACGCCGTCCTCGAAGACCAAGGTCTCCGTCAAGATCGTCAGCGTTTCCTGCACCTGACCCGGGTCAGCCCTCTAAGGGAAGGTCAGCACGATCTTCCCGCGTCCGTGCCCCGTCTCGATCTCCCGATGCGCCGCCGCGGCCTCGGTGAACGGATACGTCCGCCGCACGAGGAAGCGCAGTTCCCCCTTGGCGTACAACGACGCCAGCATCCCCAGCCGCTCGGCCGACCGCGTGCCGGTGACCACCCGCGCCCCCGCCTCGGGCGCACGCCCGTGCTCGACCAGCGTGAGCACGCGGTCCGGATTCCCGATCAGCTCCAGCGACAGATCGAAGGCCTCCCCGCCCGCGCCGTCCAGCGCCGCGTCGATCCCGGCGGGAGCGAGCGCCCGCACCCGGTCGGCGAGTCCGTCGCCGTAGACCACCGGTTCGGCGCCGAGCGAACGGACGTAATCCTGGTTCGCCTCACTCGCCGTCCCGATCACCTTCGCCCCGCGCAGCACGGCGAGCTGGACGGCGGCCGTGCCCACCGCGCCCGCGGCCCCGTGGATCAGCAGCGTCTCACCACGGGCGACACGCAGAGCGTCCAACGCGAGGTACGCCGTCTGCGTCCCGGCGGTGAACCCGCCCGCGACCTCCCACGGCATCTCCGCCGGCTTCGGCGTGACGTTCTCGGCGGGCACCACGATGTACTCGGCGTACGCCTGCACCGCGGTGAACCCGAGCACCTCGGCCCCCGCGACGAGGCCGGTAACCCCGGAACCGACCTCGTCGACGATCCCGGCGAACTCGTTCCCCGGGACACGCGGCCAACGCAGCTCGAACCCCGCGGGTTCCCAGCCCGCCCGCACGGCCGCGTCGTACGGCTGCACCCCCGCCGCCTTCACCCGCACCCGGACCTCCCCCGCTCCGGCGTGCGGCTCCTCCAGCTCCAGCACCCGGAGCACCTCCGGGCCACCGGCTTCCGTGAACGCGGCCGCTTTCATCTCGTTCCTCCAGTCGTTCCCCAGCTGTCGGAACCCAGCCTGATACCTCCAGATAGCTGGAGGTCAAGAACTGTCGGTGTGACGTTCTAAGCTGCGCTCGTGACGAGCTACCGCATCTCCAGGGCAAGCGCTTCCGACGCAGGCAGGCTGACGGCGCTGATGCACGAATCGACCGCCTACCAAGGGGAATACGCCTCGATCCTCGACGGCTACCAGGTCACCGAGGACTACCTCGCCACCCATCCCGCGTACGTCGCCCACGCGCAGCGGGACGTGGTCGGTTTCTACAGCCTGATCGAGTACCCGGCCGAGCTCGACCTGCTGTTCGTCGCCGATTCGGCACAGGGCACGGGCATCGGCGCGTGGCTGGTCGAGCATATGCTCGGGCAGGCGGCCGAGCTCGGCATGACCGAGGTCCGCGTCGTCTCCCATCCGCCCGCCGCCGGGTTCTACGAGCGGATGGGTGCCCGCCGCGTCGGCGTCGTACCACCCAACCCGCCGAAGATCGCCTGGGAGCGCCCGGAGCTGGTCTTCGACGTCAAGCATCCACCGCGCGGCTGAACCGTCCGATCAGTTTGCGCAGGTGGCCGGCGAATTCCGGCGAGTCGACGACCTCGAAGTCGGTGTCGAGCAGGCCCAGGTAGAGCGCCAGATACTCCAGCGTGTCCGCACCGGCTTTGAGCAGGCAGGTCCGCTCGTCGACGGCTTCGACGACGACGGCGGGCGGCACCTTCGCCGCGGCTTCGGCGGCCGGGGCGTGCAGCCGGATCGTCGCGTGGTGCCGCCACAACGCCGCGCCGACACCACGCTGGAGGTAGGCGACCACGCCGCCTTCGGGTGGTTCGCGTTCCTCGAAACGGCGTCCGTTCGGCGTACGCGGCCGCACCCGGTCGGCGCGGAACGTGCGCCACTCCTGCTTTTCGACGTCCCAGCCGACGAGGTACCACCGGCGGCTCATATGCACGACGCGGTGCGGCTCAACCTGCCTTCGGGTCTCGGATCCGTTGTGTCCTACGTAATCGAAGCGCAGGGTCTCGCGGTCGCGGCAGGCCGCGGCGATGGCGGAGAGCACTTCGGCGTCGACCGTGGGTCCACCGCCCTGCACCGCGAGGGTCGCGGAATTCAACGCCGCGACACGGTGCCGTAGCCGCGACGGCAGCACCTGCTCCAGTTTCGCCAGCGCGCGCACCGACGTCTCCTCGATGCCCGCGATCGTCCCGCCCGCGGCGGTGCGCAGGCCCATCGCCACCGCGACCGCCTCCTCGTCGTCGAGGAGCAGGGGCGGCATGGCCGCGCCGGCGCCGAGGCTGTACCCACCGGAGACGCCGGGTGTCGCGTCGACCGGATAGCCCAGCCCGCGAAGGCGCTCGACGTCGTTCCGGATCGTCCTGGTCGTGACGTCGAGCCGCTCGGCCAGTTCCGGGCCCGTCCAAGTGCGCCTGGCCTGCAGCAACGACAGGAGCCGCAGCAGTCTCGCCGAAGTTTCCGCCATGAATCCCACCTTGTCCGCAATCGCGGAACGAAACTTTCCGCAATCGTTCCTAATCTAGCCCCATGACTGAGATCAAGCCCTTCCGCATCGCCATCGACCAGGCCGAACTCGACGACCTCAAGGACCGCCTGAGCCGCACCCGCTGGCCCCGCGAGGTCACCGGCGACTGGAGCCGAGGTGTTCCGGTCGCCTACCTCAAGGGGCTGGCCGAGTACTGGGCCGACGGCTTCGACTGGCGTGCCCAGGAAGCGGAACTGAACGAGTTCCCGCAGTTCACCACCGAGATCGACGGCCAGACCATCCACTTCCTGCACATCCGGTCGACCGCACCGGACGCGCTGCCGGTGGTCCTCACGCACGGCTGGCCGAGCTCGCCGTTCGAATTCCGGCGGGTCGTCGAGGAGCTCAGCGGCGAATTCCACCTGGTCATTCCGTCGCTGCCCGGTTACGGGTTCTCGAGCCCGGTGAACGGCCCCGGCTGGGGCAACCTGTTCCGCGTCGCACAGGCGTGGATCACGCTGATGGACCGCCTCGGCTACGAACGTTTCGGCGTCCACGGCACCGACGCGGGTGCCGGGGTCGCGGGCATCCTGTCGATGATCGCCGCGCACCGGGTGGTCGGCGTGCACCTCACCGGGACCAGCGCGGGCATGCCGTTCGGCCCGGCCATCGACCTCGACGGCCTCGACGAGAAGGACCGCGAGCGCGGTGAACGCTTCAACCGGTTCCAGTCCGATGGCCTCGGCTACCTGCACCTTCAGGCGACCCGGCCGCAGACGCTGGCCTATTCGCTGAACGACTCACCGACCGGCCAGCTCGCGTGGATCGTGGAGAAGTTCGCCGAATGGACCGATCCGGCGAAGGAACTGCCGGACGACGCCGTCGATCGCGACCACCTGCTGACCGCGGTGAGCCTGTACTGGTTCACCGGTGCCGGCGCTTCCTCCGCGCACGCGGTGTACGAAGGCATGGAGGTCTACCGGCAGATGGCCCAAGGCGGATGGGACGACGGCGGCGAGGCGCCCGCCGGCCCGCCGCGCGGGATCGCCGTCTTCGCCGGGGACACCACGATCCGGAGTCTCCAGGACGGTCCGGTGGCACACTGGTCCGAGTACGACACCGGCGGCCACTTCCCGGCGATGGAGGTCCCCGGTCTGTTCGCCGAAGACCTCCGTTCCTTCCTGCGAAAGTGCGTCTGACGAATGGATCAGCTCAGCCCACGGGCCCTCAACCGCGCGACTCTGGCCAGGCAGCTCCTGCTGGATCGCGCCGATCTGCCCGCCATGACCGCGATCGAGCGGCTGGCAGGCCTCCAGGCGCAGGCCCCCGACTCGTCCTATGTCGGACTGTGGTCACGGCTTCGGGATTTCCGGGTGGACGAGCTGGCGAAACCGCTGGCAGCCCGCGAAGCCGTCCGGATGACCTTGATGCGCGGCACGGTGCACCTGGTGACGGCCGCCGATGGTCTCGCGCTGTGGCCCACCCTCAAACCGGTGGTCGAGCGCGGTTTCCTCGGCCACTACTCGCGGGAGGTCGCCGGGCTGGACCTCGCCGCGATCGCCGAAGCGGGGCGGGCCCTGGTCGCCGAACGGCCACGCACCCGCGCCGAGATCCGGGCCGCGCTGGCGCCCCGATGGCCCGACGCGGATCAGCCGACGCTCGGCTACGCGGTCAACAGCCTGCTCCCCCTCGCGCATGTGACCCCGCGTGGCCTGTGGGGACAGACCGGACCGGCCGCGTTCGCCCTGCTCGAAGACTGGGTCGGCGAACCGATCAGGGACGGGATCTCCCTCGACGACCTGGTGCTGCGCTATCTCGGGGCGTTCGGCCCGGCGACCGTCCGCGACGCGCAGGTCTGGTCGGGGCTCACTCGGCTGAAGGAGGTCTTCGAGCGGCTGCGGCCGCGGCTGATCACCTTCACCGACGTCGAGGGAAAGGAACTGTTCGACCTTCCCGACGCCCCGCGCCCCGACCCGGAAACCCCGGCGCCGCCCCGGTTCCTTCCCGAATACGACAACGTCCTGCTCTCCCACGCCGACCGCGTCCGGGTGATCCCTGACGGCCGCCGCGTGCCGTTGCCACCAGGGAACGGCGGCCGCCGGGGCACACTCCTCGTCGACGGTGAATTCCTGGCCATTTGGGCGATCAAAGGGGCGACCCTCACGATCGAATCGCGGGAACCCCTGCCAGATCAGGATTCGATCGCCGAAGAGGGCGCGCGGCTGCTGGAATTCGTAGTGCCGGATTCCGAGCACGACATCCGTTTCGGTATCGGCGGATAACGGTCCGGCCTTTTGCCGTAACGATGGGCACCGTTCGGGCGAAGCATGGGCGCAAAGAGCCTGAAGGGAGCGGGCCATGAGCAGGAACTACGGTTTCATGACGGTGCTGGCGGGCCTCAGCGCGCTCGCGGTGATCGCGGTCGCGGCGGTGTGGCGGTATCCGAACACTTCGGACGTGACGGCGGTGATCACCGCGGCGGGAACGGTGATCGGCACGGTGGTGGGCGCCTTCTTCGGTGTGAACGCGGCCTCTGCGGGACGCGTGAAGGCCGAAGAAAGCCGAGATCAGGCGACCGCCGCGCTGGTCAAGGTGGCCACCCAAGCGGATGAAGGCAGCGACGTCGCGAAGACGGCGATGGAGGGCGTGCGCTGACCGTCCTCTATGGACGGTCAGTCGAGCGCTTCGAGCAGGGCGAGGTCCGGCGGGACGAGCGTCGTGGACAGCACCAGTTCTCGCAACAGGTTGTCGTTCAACGCGTTCCCGACCGGCTCGCCGACCTCTTCGCGCCGCAGCCCGAAAACGCCGCCGGCGGACAACCGCCCCCGGACGTCGATGACGACGTGCTCGACCCGGCGGGCGGTCCACGTCTCGTCCGGCCGGAGTTCGGAGAGCACCTCGGCCGTCTGCTGGCGGGACAACGGCTGCGGATTGAGGTCGTGCAGCAGGTAGCGCTGCCCGAAGACGACCAGGACCAGGCGCTCTTCCGCGCTGAGGCGCCAGCGGCGGGGCGGCACGGTGACGTCGTCGTGGCGGGTGACGGGATGCCCGCCCTCGGGACCCGCGACGTACAACTCGAGCAGGTGCTCCCGCCTGCCCGAACCGCGGACGAACAGCGGCGTGTACCCGTCCGACAGGGGAATCGGCTCCTCACCGCGGGAAAGCCAACGGGAATTCGGCAGGCGGATGGGCAACTGGCCGGTGTTGCTGACCCACCACTGCCCGTCGGAGAAGTTCAGCAGCCCGTGCTTGCGGCTGACCTGCAGGTCGTTCTCGCCCACACAGACGTCGACCTGCGGCCGATTACGCCCGAAAGAGATCTCGCCGCCCTCGCCGGGATCGACGGACACGCCACCCGCGAGCGTGAGCGCGAAGACCGCGCCGGGCACCGACCGGGGCACGCCGAGCGCCAGGCTCTCGTGCGTCGTCGTGAGCCGCTTCATCGTCCCTCCTCCTGATCCCCGGCATTATGCGAGATCCCGCCGGGGACGGGTCCCGGTGTCGCGTTCGTCCGTGTGTTTTCGTCCGTATGTTGGAGTACATGATTGACTTCTCCAAGGACACCGTCTTCAAGCTCACCCCGTGCAAGCCGAAGGACATCGCGCCGACGGTGCAGCCGATCATCATCCCCGGCGAGGAGATCATCTCGTCGTTCAAGGCGATGCGCGACTTCGTGGTGTTCACGAACAAGCGGCTGATCGCGGTGAACGTCCAAGGCATGACGGGCCGGAAGAAGGACTTCACCTCGCTGCCCTACAACAGGATCCAGGCCTTCTCGATCGAAACCGCGGGCACCTTCGACCTCGACGCGGAACTGGACCTCTGGTTCAGCGGGCTGGGGAACGTGCGCCTCGAGTTCCGAGGCTCCGACATCCGGGCGATCGGCCAACTGATCGCCACCCACACGCTCTAGCCCGCTTTGCGACTGGCCGCCTGGCGACTACGGGCATTACGCGTGATCAGACGGACGACACGCGTGACTACAGGGACGACACACGTGCTCGGACGGACGACTCGCGCCCGGTCTCGCACGTGTCGTCCATCCAGTCACGCGTGTCGTCCCGCCAAGCACGCGAAACCGCCGACTCGGTACCGGTGGTCGTGAGTGTTTCGGGTCGTTAGAACGACCCGAAACACTCACGAGGGCTTACATGTTGATCTTTTGATGCCGGGGTTTCGCTGACCTCGGCATGCTCGCTGTTTCTGACCGCTGACCTGCGCGGATAGGGCTGGACACTTCTCGCGTGTTCTCACCCCTGCCCGACGTCTGACGGCCTGGAGACGGCCTGGCCACTCCTCCCCCATCTCCCCGATACGAAGCCATCCACGCGGCCGTCGCGTCGGGTCAAGGCACGCTTTCCCGCCTTGACGCGGCGTGACGGCCGTTGTGACGATCTGGCATCGGGGCGATGGCTCCGCGTAACAGCCGTTGGTCCGTCTGCGACATCGGTGGCACGAATGTCTCAGTGAGGAGGCCGACGTGCTTTTGGCGTACCTGCGCGCCGCTGGCGGCGGCTGCACCTGTCCACGGCTTCAGCGGGCGCACCGCCCGGCCGGTGGGCGGAGCGGAGCGGCAGCCCGCCGTGTCGGGCAAGGTGCGCCCGCAGGCGAGACGCGGACGCAAGGTGACCAGCGCGCCGCCGACGGCGGCGCGCCTTGATCCCATAGAGCCAAGTTCGGCAAGCCAGAAGTTAAGCACCCCGCTGCCACAGGACGAACACAAATCGTCTCTTAAGGAGGGAAGACCGGATGCTTACACGACGCGCTCGCGCGATCCTATTTGCGTCAAGCTTCTCACCTCTGCTTATCGTCTTCGCTCTCTTAGAGTCATGGGGACGAGGGCCGATGACCATCGTCTGCTACAGCCTGGCCGGAATTTCCATAGCACTTCTTGCGCTACTTTCCTCGCAGACAAGAAAGGTTGACCGAGTCACAATATCCACAAAAGTTGCCCGACGCAAAGACGTCGAAATGCTGACATATATAGCAACGTTCCTGGTTCCATTTCTTACCGTCGCGGCAGACTCCTGGAGAAAACAGGTAGCCCTCGGCATATTCGTAGCCCTAATAGCACTTTTTTACACACAAGGAGAGATGTACTTCTGGAATCCCATCCTGGGAATATTCGGATACAGAACAATTGAAATTGAACTTGTCACCGAAGAAGTTGTAACCCTTATCACGAAAAGTAGATACATCAAGCCTGGAGCTACGGTTAAGGCTGTTCCGCTCGCTAGTCAAGTTTATTGGGAGATTGCCCCATGAAGTCAACCGAAGTAACCGCAGATGAAACTCTCGGAACCCTACTAGAACTTGCCCAGCACATGACTTCTCGCGGCGCATTTGTCGTCACCCAGGCAAGCTCAGACTCGCCGCCAGACCTTCTGCGACTCTCCGTCACTACAAACTTGCGACAAGAATTCTTGAACTCTGACATTCAGAATGTCCACACGTTCGCAAATCGAACGTTAATCGAGTACATGTCGTCACGAAGCTTGCCAGACGGACACTTAATGTGGACCAGGGTAAGCGAAGTGAACCTGTTGTCCGAACTTGCTACAGAGGAAGAATCTAGCCGCGTTATTCCCTCGTATGGCGAGACGGCAATCGCGTCCCACAACCTAAAAATGACGGTTACCGCTAACGCGATCGACATCCCAGGAGACAAGACCGAAATCGTCACATGCTATCGGATAACGCGGAACACAGCACGTCTCGCTAAAGCCAAGTGGGTCGCGGCAATTTTTCGATCTGGCGGATTCGACAAACTCGATGATGAAGTTATCTTGTTCAATCAGTCAGTCGACGCGATCGCATTTCAAGGTTATGTATTTTTCACCGCGAAGGGCGTATTTGAACGAGCCTTTGGGTTTGTTGAGGACCTCAAACGGCACGCTACGCAGGTTTTCGACTCTCTTATTGGAATCCTTCGCATCGAAGGCATGGACGATTTTCGAAGAGCAGCCACGAGTGACATCAACATGATGGCAAAGATGGCTTCCATTTGGAGAAAGGTCGAGAGCAACCCCGAGTATGCCGAAGCAGTAAGTATGCAAAACCTTTTAAAGTTCATTGACGTCAATGAACACGTAGAGGTGGAGACGGTCGGGAGGGGACGAAAGCGATCTCTCGTGTTCAAGCCTTCACCGAAGACCCGATACAAGATTCTCAAGCTGCTCGACGACGACTTCCTGACTTCAGGGTTGACGGACATGGACTACCTCGTCGACTCAAAGGGCGCCCCCTTACGAAAGGGCTAGGCTCATTTTATAAGTCACGTATAGAAGGGCAAATTCGTTCCAGCGAGCGCGTGACTTACCCGCAACGAGATCGAGGGGTGAACTTTTAGACTCTTTAACTCGTCCCGTTCAACCCAGTGCACCTCCTTGCTTTCAGCGCTCGTCTCCAGTTCGCCACCTAGCGACTGCGCCCGAAAGCAGATCGAGAACTCTTGGCGGACTTCTCCGTCGTCATAGGCGATGACGTGGTTCGGGTTCGAGTAGAGCCCGATCACCCCGGTCACCTCGCACTCAATCCCGGTCTCCTCGCGAACCTCCCGCACGGCAGCCTGTGCCAAGGTCTCACCGAGTTCGAGCTGCCCACCGGGGATCGAGTACAGGTCGTTGTCGGTGCGCCGGATCATGAGGATTCGGCCTTCGTCGTCCTGGATGAACGCGGACACCGCGACCGCGATGCTGTTCGCCTTCGGGGCGTTCGGGTCGTTGTAGTAGTCGACGCGTGCCATGTGTGGCCTCCTAGAAGGTGGCGGGTTTGGCGAGGTTCCAGACGGCTTCGAAGCTTTCCGAGTAGGTCTCGAAGAGGTCCCCGGCGGATAGCCGGCGGAGGTGCAGGGATGGGGCATGGGCTCCCTGGAAGCCGTAGACGTGCGTGTTGATGATCATTTCGTCGTCGAAGCGGAAGATCGAGTTGTAGAGCGTGGTGTTGTGGAAGCGCATCTCCACCCCGTCTACCCCGATCAGCGGCCGGTAGAACGCCAGCGCGTTGCGGATGCGCGCCGCAAGCGTCCCGTCGCCTAGCTGCTCCTCGTCGCCGTGCAGAGCGACACTCTCCCCTTCGGGATCTCCGAAAATCAGCCGAATCTTGGCCCCGGCCTGGGCTTTTGCTGTCAGGTCCTTGATGAACCGCGGGCGCTCCACCAGGAACAGCGCGGCGTGGACCAGCACCTCAATGGTGCCCGACGCTCTTGATCAGCCGGTCCCACAGCTCGACGGGGATGGCGTTGCGGTGCGGGAACACGCGCACGACCTCGGCGGCGGCCGTCTCGGCCTTGCGCTCCGGGGCCACCGAGTCCGGCCAGAGGTAGGTCTCTGACACCTGCCCTGACCCGCGAACACGCAGGTCAGGGCAGGTTCACGCTTACATGTTGATCATGTGCCCCGCGAGGCCGTGCACGGCTTCCTTGACCGCTTCCCCCAGGGTCGGGTGAGCGTGCACGTTCCGCGAGATCTCGTGCACCGTGAGGTCCCACTGCTGCGCCAAAGTCAGCTCCGGCAGCAGTTCGGTCACCTCCGGGCCGATCAGGTGCGCGCCCAAAAGCTCGCCATGCGTAGCGTCGCTCAGGATCTTCACGAAGCCGACGGCCTCGCCGAGGCCGTGTGCCTTTCCGTTGGCGGTGAAGGGGAACTTCGCCACCTGGACGTCGAAGCCCTTTTCGCGGGCCTGTTCTTCGGTCCAGCCGAAGCTGGCGATCTGCGGCTGGCAGTAGGTCGCGCGCGGGATCATGACGAAGTCGAGTTCCATGGTCTCGGCGCCCGCGATGGTTTCGGCGGCGACGACGCCCATGGATTCGGACGCGTGCGCGAGCATCAGTTTCGCGGTGACGTCGCCGATCGCGAAGATGTGCGGGACGTTGGTGCGGCCGCGCGAGTCGATGGCGATGGCGCCGCGGTCGGTCAGTTCCACGCCGGTCTTGTCCAGGCCGTATCCCTCGACGCGCGGCTGGAAACCGATGGCCTGCAACACCTTGTCCGCTTCCAGGACACGCTGCTCGCCGTTCTTCGACACGGTCACGCGCACGTTGGAGCCGGTGTCGTCGATGGACTCGACCTTCGTCGAGGTCAGCACCTCGATGCCGAGCTTCCGGTAGCGGCGCGCGAGTTCCGCGGAGACCTCGGCGTCCTCGAGCGGGACCATCCGGTCGAGGTATTCGACGATGGTCACCTTCACGCCGTAGTTGTGCAGCACGTAGGCGAATTCGACGCCGATCGCGCCCGCGCCGGCGATGACGATGCTCTCCGGCAGCTCGTTTTCCATGATCTGCTGTTCGTAGGTGACCACGCGGTCGCTGCGCGTGGTGCCCGGCAGCAGGCGCGCGGTCGCGCCGGTGGCGATCACGCAGTTGTCGAAGGTGATCCGCTCGCCGTTGACCTCGATGGTGTTGGCGTCGAGGAAGGTGCCGTGCCCGTCGTATTCGGTGATCTTGTTCTTCTTCATCAGGAAGTGCACGCCCTTGACGCGACCGTCCGCGACCTTGCGGCTGCGGTCGAAGGCGGCTTGGTAGTCGAAGCTGACCTTCCCCTCGACCTGGATCCCGAAGGACTTCGCCTCTTTGGTCACGATGTGCGCGAGTTCGGCGTTGCGCAGCAGTGCCTTCGACGGGATGCAGCCGACGTTGAGGCAGACACCGCCCCAGTACTTCTCCTCCACGACCGCCGCGCTCAGCCCCAGCTGCGACGCCCGGATCGCCGCCACGTAACCGCCGACTCCGGCCCCCAGGACAACGACGTCATAGTGTGCACTCATACCTCGAAACCTACCCCTCACCGGGACGGTCCGAAGGGTGAGACTGCCTACTCGGGACGCGAGCCGCGGATCTCGATCAGCAGCTCGGTCACCGCGGTCATGATCCGCTTGGTCGCCTCCTCCAGCACCTCACGGGACGGCGAAGGCGTCATGAGGTCCGAGAGGTCCACCGGCGGACCGGCGACCAGGTTCACCGTCTTGCGCGGGAAGGCGCGCGGGAGCACGGCGTCCGAAGGCAGCAGGTGGTGCGTGCCCCAGTTCGCCAGCGGGATCACCGGGACACCGGTCTCCAGCGCGATCCGCGCGATGCCGGTCTTGCCGCGCATCGGCCACCCGTCCGGGTGATCCGTGAAGGTGGCTTCCGGGAAGATGACGACGCATTCACCCTCACGGACGGCGCTGACGGCGTCGCGGTACGCGTCCGACGCCGTGGCGGCCCCGCGATAGACCGGGATGTGCTTGCCGGAACGCATCACCGAGCCGATGACGGGCGCGTCCCACAGGCTCGCCTTCGCCAGGTAGCGCGGCACGCGCCCATGAGCCAGGCAGTACGCCGTCACCGTCGTCGGGTCGGCGAACGAGAGGTGGTTCGACGCCACCAGGAAGCCGCCCGACGACGGCAGGTGCTCACCGCCGCGTACCCGGAACCGGGTGAACAGCACGAGGAACGGCCACACGACGTTGATCGCGAAGGCGAACCAGGCGCCCCGGCCGGCGCGGGCGAAGCGCCGGCCGAAGGCGATCATCTGGCGGAACGTCAGCAAGTCCCCCGAAGCGGGGCTCAGCGCGGTCCAGCGTTCACGGGGTCTCAGCACCATGGACGTAATTCGTAGCCGAACCCGCTCCGGTTCGGCTACGACCACGCGCGAACGCGGCGCGGATCACACGCGCTCGAGCACCACCACGGGGATCTCGCGGTCGGTCTTCTTCGCGTATTCGTTGTAATCCGGCCACACGGCGGCGAGCTTCTCCCACAGCTTCGCGCGCTCCTCGCCTTCGAGGGTCCGGGCGCGCGCGGTGAACTTGTCCGCCTTGACCTGGGCCTTGACCTCGGGGTTGGCCTGCAGGTTCTTGTACCAGCCCGGGTCCTCCGGCGCGCCGCCCTTGGAGGCCACGATCACCGGGTTGCCCTGGTCGTCGAACTGGTAGATCAGCGCGAACTTGCGGTCCTCGCCGGTCTTCCGGCCCTTGGTGGTGAGGATGAGGCAAGGTGCGCCCTTCTCCCAGTCGTGGCCCACCTCGCCGTCGGTCTCTTCGTAGCGACGGACGTGCTCGTCACCGAAAAGCATGTCTGCGTTCCTCTCGTCCTGGCGTGTACCGGCGCCCCGCCAGTCTGACGCGAATCGGTCGGTCGCGCTGATCAACTCGTGCAGGGTGCCGGGTTCGTCGAACGCGTGACCCGAGTCGCCGACCATCACCAGTTCGGCGGAAGGCAGCACCTGGCTGAGCTCCCACGCGGTGATGGCCGGGGTGACCACGTCGTAGCGTCCCTGGACCAGAACGCACGGGATGTCCCGTAGCTTCCCGGCGTCGCGGAGCAGCTGATCTTCGGCCAGCCAGCCGCCGTGCCGGAAGTAGTGGTTCTCGATCCTCGCGATCGCGAGGGCGAACGCGGGATCGCTGAACGCGTCGATCACCTCGTCCTGGGGACGCAGTTTGACCGTCTCCCCCTCCCACCGGCTCCACGCGATCGCGGCGGGGCCGTGCACGGCGGGATCCGGGTGGCTCAGCAGTTCGTGATAGACCTCGATCAGGTTCTCCTGGCGGCGCGAATACGGCACCGGGGCCAGGAACCGCGACCACGCCTCGGGGAAGAGGAACGCCGCTCCCCCGCCGTAGAGCCATTGCAGTTCCTTCACCCGCAGGGTGGCCACCCCGCGGAGGACGAGTTCCGTGACGCGCTCCGGGTGGGTTTCCGCGTAGGTCAGCCCGAGCACACTCCCCCACGAACCGCCGAAGACCATCCAGTGTTCGATGTCCAGATGCTCGCGCAAGCGCTCGATGTCGGCGACCAGATGCCACGTCGTGTTGACCGAAAGGTCCGCCTCCGGGGTGGCGCAGTTCGGCGTGCTGCGCCCGCAGCCGCGCTGATCGAAAAGGACGATGCGGTACCGGTCCGGATCGAACAGTCTGCGATGTCTCGGACTCGAACCGCCCCCGGGGCCGCCGTGCAGGAAAATCACCGGCTTGCCCTCGGGATCGCCGCATTCCTCCCAATAGATCTCGTTGCCGTCACCGACGGGCAACATCCCTTGGACGTAAGGTTCGATTTCCGGATAAAGGCCGAGCATGTCCGCCACTATGCCCCAAACGCCAGCTTGGAGGATCGATGAAGGCCCGCCCCCACGTGACGCTGGAAGATGTGGCGCGCACCGCGGACGTGTCGCTCGCGACCGCGTCCCGCGTACTCAACGGCACCGCCACCGTCCGGGGGGATCTCCGCGAACGCGTGATCGCCGCGGCGGCCGAGCTCTCCTATACCCCCAATGCTCACGCTCAGGCGTTGGCCGGTGGCTCACAGCCGACCGTCGGAGTGATCTGCCACGACGTCGGCGACCCGTATTTCGCCGCGATCGCCGGCGGGATCATGCGCGCGGCGAGTGAAAACGATCTTCTGGTGATGCTCGCGAGCACGTTCCGCGATCCGGCCAAGGAGGTCGCGTACGTTTCGACGCTGCGTGCCCAGCGCGCGTCGGCCATTCTGCTGATCGGTTCCGCGTTCGAGGACAAGGCGTGGGAAAAGGCGATGGCCGCCGAACTCGAGCCGTACCGGCGCGGCGGTGGGCACGTCGCCGCGGTCAGCAGGCACCGCGGACTCAAAGTGGACACCGTCCAGCCCGACAACCGGGGCGGCGGCGCCGAACTGGCGAAGGCCCTGCTGGACTTCGGACACCGGCGTTTCGCCGTGCTCGCCGGGCCGAAGAGCCTGACCACCGTCGTCGACCGCCTCGACGGATTCGCCGCGGAACTGCTGGAGCACGGCGTCGAACTGGCCGAAGACGACGTCTTCGAGGCGGCGTTCACCCGCGACGGCGGCTACGAGGCGATGGAGAAGGTCCTCGCCCGGCCGCGCAAGCAGTGGCCGACGTGCGTGTTCGCGGTGACCGACGTGATGGCGATCGGCGCGATGTCGGCCTTGCGCGACGCCGGGGTCTCCGTGCCCGGCGAGATGTCGATCGCCGGTTTCGACGACATCCCGGTAGTGCGCGATCTCACGCCCGCGCTGACCACGGTCGCGCTGCCGCTGGAGAAGCTGGGCGAACGGGCCATGGACCTGGCGTTCAAGGCCTCCCCCGGCACCCGGCCGCGCGTGGTGAAGATGTCCGGCGAGGTCGTCCTGCGCCGCAGCACCGCCGCTCCCGCCCGCTGAAACCCTTGTGTGTGGCCCGAGGGGTGACTTAACGTGGTCCGAGAAAGCGCTTTCTCACACCCCGCGCCACGGAGACCCGATGACCTTGATCGCCCTTCCCACCGCCGACGGCGGACTGGTGGAGTGGACGCCGCGAGGGGCGGAAACGCCCGCGAAACCGGCGACGCCGCCGACCTCCCGCATCGCCTACGCCGCCGCGCACGTGGTCGCCGACCCGTTCGCCCCCGCCGACCCCGAAGAAGGCGCGGTGCTGGACTGGGACACCACGCTCGCCTTCCGCGAGCACCTGTGGTCCTGCGGTCTCGGCGTCGCCGAAGCCATGGACACCGCGCAGCGCGGGATGGGCCTGGACTGGGCCACCACCAAGGACCTGATCCGCCGCACCGGGGCGCTCGCCGCCGGACGGCCGTGGGTGGCGGGTGTCGGCACCGATCAGCTCCCCGCCGGTGAAGCGACCGCCGAGTCCATTGTGGACGCCTGGCGCGAGCAGCTGGACCTGGTCGGCGAGGCGGGTGCGATCCCGGTCGTGATGGCCAGCCGCGCGCTCGCCGCGTCGGCTTCCGGGCCCGCGGATTACCATGCCGCGTACGGAAAACTGCTCTCCGGCGCGGACCGCCCGGTCCTGCTGCACTGGCTGGGCGAGCAGTTCGACCCGGCGCTGGCGGGCTACTGGGGCCACGGCGACGTCCGCGAGGCGGCCGAGGAACTGGGCAGGCTCTGCGCCGAGCACGCCGGCGTGATCGCCGGGGTCAAGGTTTCCGTACTCGACGCGTCGATCGAGACCGAATTCCGCCGCGCGCTGCCCGAAGGCGTCAAGTGCTACACCGGCGACGACTTCAACTATCCGGAGCTCATCGCCGGGGACGACCAGGGCCACAGCGAAGCACTTCTGGGCATCTTCGACGCCGTGGCGCAGGTCGCGGGCGCCGCGCTCGCCCGCCTCGACGAGGGTGACAAGGCCGGTTTCCACGGCCTGCTCGACCCGACGGTCGCCCTGAGCCGGGCCATCTTCCGTGCTCCCACCAGGAACTACAAGACAGGCGTCGTCTTCCTCGCCTACCTCAACGGGCACCAGGACCACTTCCGCATGGTCGCCGGCCGCGAGTCGGCCCGCTCCATCACGCATCTGGCCGAACTGCTGCGCCTGGCCGACGCCGCGGGCGCGCTGACCGATCCGGACCTCGCCGTCGCACGGATGCGGCCGCTGCTGGCCGCGGCGGGGGTGGCCTGATGGACCGGTTGAGCCTGAACCAGATCACCACCAAGGCGTGGTCGCTGCCGGAGGCCGTCGCGGGCTGCGCCGAGGCGGGCGTCCGCTGGATCGGCCTGTGGCGGGACAAGGTCGCCGAGACCGGCGTCGAAGAAGCCGCCCGGTTACTCAAGGAGTACGACGTCGGCGTGTCGTCGTTGTGCCGTGGCGGTTTCTTCACCGGGGTCACCCCCGAAGGCTCCCCTGTGGACGGTGTCGCGCAGACCAGGGAGGCGATCGACGAAGCCGCCGCGCTGGGGGCGGACGTCCTCGTCCTGGTCGTCGGCGGGGTGAACGGCAGCCTGAAGTCGTCGCGGCAGCGGGTGGCGGACGCGGTCGGCGAGCTGGCGCCGTACGCCGGTGAGCGCGGGGTCCGCCTCGGCCTGGAACCGTTGCACCCCATGCAGTGCGCCGAGCGTTCGGTCCTGTCCACTGTGGACGAGGCGCTGGCGATCGCGCTGGAGCATCCGGCCGATCAGGTCGGCGTGATCGTCGACGAATTCCACGTGTGGTGGGATCCTCGGATCGAGGAGTCGATCGCCGCGGCGGCGGGCCGGATCGCCGGATTCCACGTCTGCGACCAGAAGGTGCCCCTGACCGACACTCTGCTCGGCCGGGCGCTGCCCGGCGACGGCCCGATCGACCACCGGCAGCTGAAAGCGTGTGTCGAGGCCGCCGGGTACACCGGGCCGATCGAGGTCGAGGTGTTCGACGCCGACCTTTGGCGCCGCCCCGGTGACGAGGTGCTCGCGGAGACCGTCAAGGCCTACCGCGACCACGTTTCCTGACCGTACGGACGGAGCGCGTCGGTCGGTTGCCATGACACTCAGCGAGAACACAGAGCGTGTACGCCCGTGTCGGTGACGTGTTCGCCTGGCTGTGCCTCGCGGCCGTCGCGCTCTGTCCTTTATGGACATATCGAAGGAAACGTTAGCTCCCCGTTACGGAACGGGTGGTGTTCCTAACGTCCAAGCCGAAAAGAACAGTGTTCAACGGTTAAGCTGCCCCGCATGCCGAAACTGCTGGTGGTGGAAGACGACGACGCGATCGGCGGCGTCCTCGAATCGACCCTCCGTCTGCACGGCTACGAGGTTTCCTGGCAGCGTGACGGCCGCACCGCGCTCGCGGCCGCGGCGGACGGCGACATCGACTTCGTCCTGCTCGACCTCGGCCTGCCGGATCTGGACGGGGTCGAGGTCTGCCGCCGGCTGCGGGCGGAGCTGCCCGGCGCCGTCCTGGTCATCCTGACCGCGCGGCAGGAGGAGATGGACGTCGTCGTGGGCCTGGAGGCCGGCGCCGACGACTACCTCACCAAACCCATCCGGCTCGGCGAACTGCTCGCCAGGGTGCGGGCGCATCTGCGGCGCGGGACGGCGCCGCCGGAGAGCAGGCCCGCGATCGCCATCGGCTATCTGCGGGTGGACACCGCCGGCCGCCGGGTCAGCGTCGGCGGCAAGGAGATCGCGTTGCGGGCCAAGGAGTTCGACCTGCTCGCCCGGCTGGCCGAGCAGCCGGGTGTCGCGGTCAGCCGTGACACCCTGATGTCCGAGGTGTGGGACGCGCACTGGTACGGCTCCACGAAGACGCTCGACGTCCACATCGCGGCGCTGCGCCGGAAGCTGACCGAATCGGCGCCCACGCCCGAGCAGGCGCCCAGGATCTCGACCCTGCGCGGCCACGGTTACCGCCTGGAACAACCCTTCGAGAATCAGTAATCGCGCAGGTCGGAGACCTCGTCGCGAGCCGCGAGCTGCGCGATCCTTGCCGACGCCGCCACACACGACCCGATCACCACCAGCGCCAGCAGCCCGAAGTAGCCGTGCGGCGAAGGCACCCTTTCCACCTTCGAGACGAAGACGAACAGCACGCCCAGCAGATGCCCGGCGATCAGGCCGCCGCCGCCGACCACCAGCGCGTCACCCGCGATGAACGCCGCCACCTGCCGCCGTTTCCCGCCGAGTGTGCTCACGATCAGCAGATCGCGGCGACGTTCGTTGAGCGCCGCCCCGAACGACGGCCCGGCCGCGGCGGCCGCGAGGATCAAGGAAGCGATCAGATCCACCTCGGCCTCGCCGCAGCCGTCCTTGGTGAGGGCGGTCGCCATGGCGAACGCCACCGCCAGCGCGACCAGCACCAGAGACCGCGCCAGGAGCGCGCTCCGCCACGAAATGGACAGCGCGATCACGCCGGCGAGTCCCGAGACGAGCGGCCGGAGTATCCCGCCGATCGCCCGTTTTCCCTTCCGCAGCCCCAGCTCCACCAGCCGCCACAGCAGCATCGTGCCGCCCGCCCAGCCGAACAGCGGCCAGACGAAGGCGAGCGCGAGCAGGATGACGTCGAGGCCGTAGGGCGACCACCAGGGCGGCCCGCCGTCGGCCGGGACGAAGTACCACTCGCGCAGCACCGGGGGCAGGATGGCGAGTGCCGCCACGAGCACTCCGGCGAGCAGCAAGAGAACGATTTCCCGGGCGACCGCTACGCCCGTACCGGTCGCGAAGCCACAAGCCAGGGACACGACGCTCCCGACCACACCGCCCGCCAGCCCGGCCGCCGCGGCCTCTGCCGCGGCCAGCCCGACCACCTGCCCGCCGGTGGCGCCGCGGGCACGCAGCAGATCCTGATCCGCCCGCAGCACCCTCGCCGAGGGGGTGGACAGCAGCACCACCAGCACCATCGCGGGGATCCAGCGCGGCGCCGGGGCCCAGGTCCAGTCGTGCACCGCGAGCAGCGTGGTCACGATCGCGACCCCGGCCGCGGGCACGCCGAGCCTGGCGGGGCGCACGCGCGCGATCCCGCCGACCCACAACGCCATCGCGGCGATCACCGGTCCAGCACCAGCTTCCCGTCGACCATGACCCATTGTTCCCCGAACAGCCCGGCCGGGGCGGCTTCGGCCGTCGCCACCAGCAATCCGGCGGCCAGCTGGTCCGCGGCCCGCACGAGTCTGCCGAGCAGCCGCTCGCCCTCGCGCTGGTCGAGCCAGCCCGCCGGGTCGTCGGCGAGGATCAGTTTCGGCGCGGGCGCGAGCGCCCTGGCCAGGATGGCGAGCCGGATCTGCTCGCCGGTCAGCTCGCGGGGCGCCTTCTTGGCGAAGCCGCCGAGGCCCACGAGCTCCAGCGCCCCGTCGACGGCGTCACGGACCGCCGTACCGGTCCGCCCGGCGAGTACGAGCGGCAGGGCGACGTTGAGCCGGACGTCGAGGTCGCGCAGCAGCCCGCCGTCCTGCAGCACCAGCCCGATCAGGTCGGGTCCCGGCGGCGACGGCTCGAAGGCGGGCCAGTCGATGGTGCCCGCGGTCGGTTTCTTCATCCCGGCGAGCAGATGCAGCAGCGTGGTCTTCCCCGCGCCCGCCCTGCCGGTCACCACCGCGCGGGTCTCCGCGCCGATCACGCAGGTGACGCCGTGCACGGCGACCACGGCGGTCAGGCCGGAACCGTAGGTGTGTGCCAGCTCGTCGGCGCGGACGAGTGGCGCCGTCACGCCACTCTCACGATCCGCTGCGCGGCCGCCGCGATCTCGGGGTCACGGGTCGCCACGACGACGGCCGTCCCGCGGGCCGCGACGGCGCACAGCAGATCCATGAGTTCGAGCGCGGCGAGCCCGTCGAGTTCTCCGGCGGGTTCGTCGGCGAGGAGCACGTCAGGCGCTCCGGCGAGCGCGACGGCGACCCCGGCCCGCGCGCCTTCCAGCGCCGAAAGCGTGTCCGGGTAGTCGTCGCCCCGTCCGGCCAGCCCGACGAGGTCGAGCAGGTCGCCCGCGGTGCGCCGCCCGGCGAGCCGCCCCGCCAGCACGACGTTCCGCTCGACGGTGAGGTGGTCGAAGAGGTTCCCGCGCCGGAGCAGCACGCCGACACCGGGGGCGCCGAGGAGGGGCTCGCCACTTCCGGCGGGCAGCACGGCCACACACTCGCCCGGGACGGCGAACCGGACGAGGGGGACGGATCCGGGCCCCGGGCCTGCCATGACGGCGGCACGTCGGCGCATGGCCCCAAGGTAAGGCGAAGGGGGTCAACATCGCCTTGATCTCAGGTCAACGGACGGCAAAATATCGCGTCGGGTGGGTGATCCTCTCGCACTTCGGCCACACTCTGAGCGTGCGCCGCCGGATCGTCACCCTCACCGTGCTGGCCGCGGTGCTGGCGATCACCCTGTTCGGGGCGCCGCTGGCCATCGCGGTCGCCAAGTTCCACGAGGGCAACTCGACCCACGACCTCGAACGGGTCGCCGACACCGTCGTCCTCGGCGTGGCCGGCGACCTGGCCAATGGCCGCGTCCCGGAACTGAGACCGGTCAAAGAGGAGGAGGGGCGGATCCGCGGGATCAGGGTCGCGGTCTACACCCCGACCGGCAGGCTCCTGGCAGGCAACGGCCCGAACAGCGAAGACCGCTTCGTCCGCGAAGCGCACTACACCGACATGGCGACCGGCACCCGCGACGACGAGATCGTCCTGGCGGTCCCGGTGCTCAGCGGACCGTCGCTGGTCGGGGTGGTCCGCGCCGCCCATCCCCGGTCGGAACTGGACGCCAAGATCCGCCTGACCTGGCTGAAGATGATCGCGCTCGCCGGGATCGCGATCGGCGCGAGCTGGCTGATCGGGCGCCGGATCGCCACCCGGCTGGCGCGGCCGCTGGAGGATCTGGCCGCCACCGCCGAACGGCTCGGCGAGGGCGACTTCACCGTCCGCACCCGCCGGACCGGGGTCCACGAGATCGATCAGGTCGCCGAGGCGCTCGACGTCACGTCCGAGCGGATCGGCGAGACGCTGGACCGCGAGCGGACCTTCTCCTCCGACGCCTCCCACCAGCTGCGAACACCGCTGACCGGGCTTCGGCTCCAGTTGGAGGCGGCGCTGGAAAGCCCCGACCGCGACCCCTACGCGACGATCCGCGACGGCATCGCCTCGGCCGACCGGCTCGAACGCACCATCGACGACCTGCTGGCGCTGGCCAAACAGACAAGGGCCCCGCGCGCGCTGCTCGACCTGGGCAAACTTTTCGAAGAGATCCGCCAGACCTGGCACGGCCTGCTCGCCGCACGCGGCCGCGCGCTGCGGATCAGCGGCCGGGACGCCCTGCCGGCGCGGGCGGCGGACGCGGCCGTGCGGCAGGTGCTCGCCGTACTGCTGGACAACGCGGCGACCCACGGACGCGGCACGGTGTCCGTCCTCGCGCGCGACGCCGGCGACGCGCTGGCCATCGACGTGAGCGACGAGGGCGCCATCGAGGACGGGCACGATCCGTTCGCGACCGTCGACCGGACCGAGGACCACGAAGGCAACGGGATCGGGCTGCGGCTGGCGCGGAGCCTGGCCGAGGCGGAAGGCGGGCGGCTGCGGCTGACCAGCCCGGCGCCGACGACGTTCACGCTGCTGCTGCCCGCCGAACGCCCCTCGCCGAAAGAAGAAGGCCCGGGCCTGGCGAGCTAGGGGGGGTTACTCGCCAGGCCGGGCCGGTAGGAGGCAAACGCGCCCCGACAGCGCGCACGGCATGCCACCTGACTGAAGACGGTAAAGACCAGCGGGCCAACAGACGGTACACGCCGGATTAACTGACACTTTGCTTTTGAATGTCACAGGAATCGAGCAGTTGCCCGGCCGGGCTGAATCGATCGTGGGAAGATTGACCGCATGACCACCGAGCCGGCGCCGAGATGGCGGAGACTGGAACCGGACGAGCGCAAGGAGCAGATCTTCGCCTGCGCGGCCCGCCTTTTCTCCGACCGCCCGTACTCGGAAGTGTCCACTTCGGACATCGCCGCCGAGGCCGGGGTCGCCAGGGGTCTGATCAACCACTACTTCGGCACGAAACGCGAGCTCTACCTGGAGATCATCCGGCGGGCGCTGACCGTGCCGCGGCTCGCCGTCGAGATCCTGCCGGAGGGCCCGCTCGAACTGCGCGCCGACGTCGCCATCGACTGGTTCCTGGACATGGTCACCAGCCAGGAGAAGATGTGGCTGGCCGCGATCGCGCCCGAGGGCATCGGCCGGGACCTCGAGGTCGAACGGATCCTCGAAGAAGCCGATCGCGAATCGGCCGACCGGGTGCTCGAAGCCGTCGGCCTCTCCCGCGAAAGCGAACACGGGCCGGAGCTGAACGCGCTCGTCCGCGCGTTCGGCGGGATGGTCAAGGCGGCGGGCCGCGAATGGCTCGTGCGCGGTTCACTCGATCGCGCGCAGGTGCACACCTTGCTGAGCAAATCGCTGGTCACGCTGGTCGGTGAGGTCTTCCCGGAGATCCAGCGAGGCTGAGAGCAGGGAGAAGCCCCCGGCACCTCGAGGGGGAGGTTGGTGCCAGGGGCTTCGGGACCGGTGACGAGCACCGGTATTCCTCCACACTACGCCGATTCCCTGTCACGGCTCTGTCAAACGTCTGATTGCGTTCAGCTGGGTGAGCCGGAGTTCGAGACCGTCGAGACAACGCTGCACGGCGTAATGGTAAAGCCGCTCGTAGTAACCGGCCGCGAGGTCGGGATCCGCGACCAGCTCGGCGATCGACTCGCCCAGCGCCGCCATTCCGGGCAGGTCCTCGCGCGTGCGGTACGCCGCGTAGCCCTCGCATCGGTCGAGCTGGAGCGCCATCGCGCTCTCCCGGTCGTCCTCCATCGCGACGAACTGGCAGGCGGTGGCGAGCAGCAGGTTGTAGGCGAACGGCGCCTCGCCGCCGAAACCGGCCGCGAGCAGACGGCCGATGCCGGTGTTCATGGTCGGCACGGCGGCGGCGACCGACGGCCCGAACAGGGCGAGGCGGCGCGCCGAACCGGGATACCGGCGCAGCACGGTCCGCACGGTCGGCAGGAACTCGTCGAACCAGTCCCGCCACGGCAGGGTCTCGTCGGGCAGCGTCAGTTCGCCGACCACCCGGTCCAGCACCGCGACGACGACGGTGTCCCGGTCGCCGACGTGGTGGTAGACCACCGCTGGGTAGGCGTCGACGGCGGCCGCGAGCTGCCGCAACGTCCAGTTCTCCAGGCCCGATTCGGCCGACAGCTCCAGCGCGGCGTCGACGATCCGGTCCCTGGTGACGGCCGGCCGTCCGGAAGCCGCGCGGGACCTCGGCCGGGAACCCGCGTCTTCGGAGAAAGTCGGCATGCGGGCTACCGTATCCGCATTCGGCTGGTCGGACGGCGGGGGCTTCCGGCAGGATCAGGCCATGCCCCGCGCGCGTGTGAACGGTCTCGAACTCGAGTACGACACCTTCGGCTCCCCCACGGATCCGCCGCTGGTCCTGGTGATGGGACTCGGCGCCCAGATGGTGACGTGGGAGGAGGGCTTCTGCGCACTGCTCGCCGAGGGCGGGTTCCACGTCGTCCGCTTCGACAACCGCGACATCGGCCTTTCGTCCTATCTGGACGATCTCCCCGCGCCGGATCTGGCGGCACTCGCCGCGGGCGACCTGACCTCCGCGCCGTACCTGCTGTCCGATCTCGCCGCCGACATCACCGGCCTGTTCGACGCGCTCGGCTTCGCCCGCGCGCACGTCGTCGGGGCGTCGATGGGCGGCATGATCGTGCAGCAGCTCGCGATCGACTCGCCCGAGCGGCTGCTCAGCCTCACGTCGATCATGTCGACCACCGGGGATCCCTCGGTCGGGCATCCGGAACCCGCCGCGCTCGCCGGGCTGACGCGGCCGCCCGCCGCCACCCGGGAGCAGGCGATCGAAGACGGCATCGCGTGGTTCAAACTCGTGGGTTCGCCCGGTCACCCGTCCGACGAAGAGTTCCTGCGCATGAAGGCCACCCGCAACTACGACCGCGCGAATCACCCCGAAGGCGCACTGCGGCAGGCCGCCGCCGTCGTCGCTTCGGGTGACCGCACGGCGAAGCTGCGCGACGTCCACGTCCCCACGCTCGTCATCCACGGCGAGAGCGATCCGCTGATCAACGTCAGCGGCGGGAAGGCGACCGCGGAAGCGATCCCGGACGCGGAACTGCTGCTGTTCCCCGGAATGGGCCACGAACTGCCGCGGCAGCTGTGGCCCGCGATCGCCGACGCGATCATCGCGCACGCGCGCGAAGCCTGACCGGGGTCAGGATTCCGTCAAGGTTCCCGGCGGAGCCGTAGGGAAGGCGTTCACGCCCGCGGCACGGCCGGTGACGCGGAGTTGACTGGGCGGATGAGGAAACCCGAGTGTTTCGGCTTCCCGTTCGGTTGTGCCGCCGTCGTCGTCGCGGCGTCGGTGGCCGGACTCCTCGGTTCGGCGCGACATCACGTCTTTTCCTTGCTGGCCTTGGGTTTCGTCGTCCTCGTCACCGGTGTCGCGACGCGTTTGACCGCGACCGCCGGGACGGCGGTGATCGCCTGGGGTGTCCATTCGGGATTCACCGTCGGGACACTGGGCGCGCTCCAGTTCACGACCGAGACGGGCGTCGCCGCCCTCGTGTTCACCGCCGCGACCGCGGTCGGCGCGCTCGCCCGGCGTTTCGTCCACGATGCCGGGTCCGAGTCGCCCCACCCCCTGGAAGGGGCGACTCGGACGCGGCTTTCCGGCCCTGACACACCTGCCCATCCCCCTCCGGCGGGCGAGTGCGACGGGGATCATCGATCACGGGAAGGTTCCAGCTGGTCCGCTCGTACCCAGGTCGCGTGAAAACCGAGCGGGACCCGCTGGGGCAACAGGACCCTGGCCACGGGTCCGGCAGCGAGATCGGCGGCGTCGAAGACGTCCAGCTCCGAGCGCCCCTCACGCTCGTCCTGGACGAAGGTCACCAGATAGCCGTCGGCGGAATCGGCGGCCGCGCCGTCGCGGGGTGCGAACGGTGCCTCACTGCCCCACCGGCCCGGACCGAACCGGTGTTCGGTCTTGGCGCCGGCAAGATTGTCGTAGCACACCAGGCCGTCGAATTTGAGCGTCGACTCCGGCGAGATGTGCACCGCGTAGGAGAAGCGATTCCGGCCGCCGACCACCCTCGAGTCGACGGACGGAAATTCGGTGTTGTCGTCGTCGAGCTGGTTCTCCAGGCACTGCCCGGTCCGGAGGTTGAACCGGTAGCGGTGCAGCGAAGCGTCCAGCCGCAGGTACGACAGCATCTTGGCGAGCGGGGTGCGGGCGTCCGCGCGCGGTTGCGGGCGCTGGACGCGGCAGACGTCGAGGACGATTTCTTCGCCCTGCTCCCAGGAATTGACGACGTGGTAGATGTAGCACGGGCTGGCTTCGAACCAGCGGATCTGGCTACCGTTACCGTAGCGAGGGAGCACCCCGAACCGGCTCGGCAACGACCGGTCGAACACCAGCCGGTGACGGCCGTTGCGCGCCGCCTCCATGTCCTGGACCAGCGGTAGATCCATCAGGACGGCGTAGTTCTCGGTGATCGCCATGTCGTGCGGCAGGCGCGGGCCGGGGAGTTCGATGTCGGTCGTGCTCGCGACCTTGCCGTCCGCGCTGATCACGCCGTAGCGCAGGTACGGCGGGCGCGGCCCGTAGTCGAACCAGAACATCTCGCCGGTGCGCTCGTCGACCTTCGGATGGGCCATCATGTCGCCGACCAGCGTGCCGAGGAAGTCCTCGGCACCCAGTGTCTCCAGCGAAAGCGGATCGACCGCGTACGGCGTGCCGCACATGTACCAGGTCGAGAGCACCTTGCCGCGATGGAAGATCAGGTCGGTATTGGCGCTGTCCTTGACGTTCAGGCCGTGCGTGTTGCCGAACGGGTTGCCCTTGGGCGATTCCATGACGCCCTTCCAGAGCGCCTTGCCCGCTTCGGATTCGGCCTCGAACGCCTTGGTGCGGACCCAGCGGTTGCGGTAGCGGGCCTTGCCGTTCTCCAGATGGACCGCGTGGATCATGCCGTCGCCGTCGAACCAGTGGTAGCGCCCCTCCGGCTCGAACCGGGGATTCGGCCCGTTGCGCAGGTACACGCCGTTGAGGTCCGCGGGGATCTCGCCGACGACCTCGAGATCGCTCGCGTCGATCTCGTCGCCGACCGGGGCGTAGACGCCCATCAGGTACGGGTTGACCTCGGGTTCCCCGGTGGCGGCTGCCACCAGGACCGGCTGCTCGGAGGTGCTCGTCATCGGTACTCCCCGGCTGGTTCGCGTTGACCGATGGCTGAGACACTATGATTTCTGTAGTCAGGTGTCAAGAGGCTTCTGTTGCTGTAGTCAGTAGTACGCTGACAGCGACACCACCCTCGGAAGGAACCACGTGACAGAGGCGACGGCGCCCCGCGTCCGGCCGGCGGGCGATCCGCTGCGCCGGGCGCTCGAACTGCTCGGCGATCAGTGGACCTTGCTGATCCTGCAGAGCCTTTTCCTGCGTTTCCGCCGTTACGAGGAACTGCGGCTGCGGCTCGGCATCTCCCCCACCGCGTTGTCCGGGCGGCTGCGCGACATGGTCGACGCGGGCGTGCTCGTCCGCACGCCGTACCGGGACGCGCGCCGCACCCGGCACGAGTACCGGCTGACCGAACGCGGTCTCGATCTGTGGCCGCTGCTGATCTCGATCTGGGCGTGGGAACGGGAATGGGTCGAGGGACGGCGCGCGGTATTGCCGACGCTGATCCATCTCGACTGCGAACTGGCCACGTCGGCGCCGCTTGGCTGCGCCTCGTGCGAACGCCGGGTCGACGCCCGCGACGTCCGCGCGCGGCGGCTCGACGAGACCGGCGTCGTCGAAGCGACGGCGTCGAAACGCTTCCGCCGCAAGGACGCCGAGTCACTCGCGGGCGATCCGCTGATGTTCTTCCCGGACACGATGGAACTCCTCGGCGACCGGTGGTCGACCGGGGTTGTGGTGAGCGCGCTGCTCGGGGCACGGCATTTCTCGGAGTTCGAACGCGAACTGGGCATCGGGCCGAGCGTGCTGTCGGGGCGGCTGTCGAGACTCGTGGACGTCGGCGTGCTGCGGACCGGGATCGCGAAGACCCGCACCGACGCGCACGACTACCGGCTGACGGCGAAAGGCCTCGCGTTCTTCCCCGCGCTGGCCTTCATCGCCGAATGGTCGCGGGGTTTCGAGGTCCCCGGCCAGGAGCCGGACATCACGCTGGAGCACGTGGACTGCGGCAACCGGCTGAAGCCGATCCTGCTGTGCGATCACTGCTGGCACCCGCTGCTGCGGGACCGGGTCCGGTTCGGCGGTCCGGTCCAGCTGCCGGCGCCGTCCAGGTGACGTAAATCGACTCGCCAAGCCGGTCGGTTCCTGACAGGCTGGCGTGGTCACACGTCGTCACCTCGGAGGTAAGAATGACTGAACCCGCACCGTCCCCGGCGGATGGCGAAGAGGACGACACGAAGCGCAAGTTCCGCGAGGCCCTGGAGCGCAAGCAGGCTCAGGCCCGCTCAGGCTCGGCGCACGAGAACGGCGGCGGGAAGAACCTGCACGCGCACGGTCCGGCGGCGAACAAGCGCACCTTCCGTCGCAAGAGCGGCTGAGTCCCCGGCACAGCCCAGTGCCATGAAAGGTCCTTTCCTTGCAAATTTTGCAAGGAAAGGACCTTTCATAGCGTTCAGGGGAGTTACACCGTCAGGATCGACCGCAGCCCGCCGACCTCGGCCATCCGCCGTTCGGCCAGCCGGTCCGCCGCCGTCGCCGGCGGCACTCCGTCGGCCTTCGCCAGCGCGAAGACCGCCTTGGTGGTGTCGAAGATGGCCGTCGTCTTGCGCTTGGCGCGCGCGAAGTCGAAGCCGTGCCGCTCGTCGTCGACCTGGATCACGCCACCGGCGTTGACCAGGTAGTCCGGCGCGAAGAGGATGCCGCGGTCGTCGAGCTGCTTGCCGACGCCCGGATGCGCGAGCTGGTTGTTGGCCGCGCCGCAGACGATCTTGGAGCGGAGCAGGCCGACGGTCTCGTCGGTGAGCACCCCGCCCAGCGCGCACGGCGCGAAGACATCGAGTTCGGTGCGGATCAGCGCGTCGAGGTCTTCAACGACCTCGACCCCGGGGTACGCCGCGCGGGTGCGCTCGATCGCCGCGGGCGAGACGTCGGTGATGACCACCTGCGCGCCCGCCTCGATCAGATGCCCGACCAGGATGTGCCCGACCTTGCCGACACCGGCGACGCCGACCTTGCGGCCCGCGAGGTCCGGGACGCCCCAGACGGTGTCCGCGGAGGCGCGCATGCCCTGGTAGGTGCCGAAAGCGGTGAGCACCGAGGAGTCGCCGGCGCCGCCGTTCTCCGGCGAGCGGCCCGTGACGAACTCCGATTCGCGGGCGACGACGTCCATGTCCTGCACGTAGGTGCCCACGTCGCAGGCGGTGATGTAGCGGCCGCCCAACGTCTGGACGAACCGGCCGAAGGCGCGAAGCAGCGCTTCGGTCTTGTGCTTCTGGGGGTCGCCGATGATGACGGCCTTGCCGCCGCCGAGGTCGAGCCCGGCGAGCGCGTTCTTGTACGCCATCCCCTTCGACAGCGCGAGGACGTCCGCGAGCGCGGCGTCTTCGGATTCGTAGGGGTAGAACCGGGTCCCGCCGAGCGACGGCCCGAGCGCCGTCGAGTAGATCCCGATGATGGCCTTCAGGCCGGTGGCCTGGTCTTGACAGAAGACGACCTGTTCATGGCCGGTACCTTGGCCGAACACTTCGGTCACTGTGGTGACTCCTTGTCCTGGAGTGCACGCTGCTTGTGGCTCACGTGCGAAGTTCCTGCAACAAGGCACAGTCCCCGACGAAGGTCGTCCGGCGGCGACGGTGCCACATCGCAAACCTAGATCGCCCCGGTCCGTTCGCCAAGCCGGGGCCGAGGTCTCTCAGCCGTTGACGACCTCTTGAAGGACACGGAGCGCGGAATCGAGCTGCCGGTCGGACAGATACGGCGCCGGTCCGAACCGCAGATACGCGCCGCGGCTGTCGGTCCGGACGCCGCGTTCGGCGAGGGCGGCCTGCAGTGCTCCGGCGTCGGCGCATTTCAGCGACAGGAAGCCGCCGACGCGGTCGAGCGGCGTCTCCCGGTCACGGGTGACGACGTCCTCGGGCAGCCCGAGCTTGTCGAAGCCCTCGGCGAGGAAGCCCACCTGGTGCCGCGAAACCTCCCGCAGGAACTCGGGCGTGAGCCCGTGCTCGGCGAAGAACCGGAACACGCGAGCGCCCCGGTAGTGGCTCGTCGGGTCGTAGGTCGCTCCGGCGAACCTGTCCGATCCGGCGGCGTAGGCGATCTGGCCGGGCCGGCGCTCGTCCGCGAGCGCGCCGAACTCGGCGTACCAGCCGGTGACGACCGGCCGCAGTTCCTGCGCGTGCGCGGGCATCCGCAGGAAACAGTTGCCCTCGCCGAGCTGGAGGTACTTGTAACCGCCGCCGAGCACCCAGGCGTTGGTGAGCCCGAGGTCGTGCAGCGAGAACGGGACGACGCCGAGCGCGTGGTAGGCGTCGACGACGAGGTTCACCGACTTCGAAAGGCAGACGTCGGCGAGATGCGCGAGACCCGGCACGAGCCGGGAAGTCTCGAACAGCACGGCCGAGACGAGCACGGCGGCGGTGTCTTCGGTGACCTCGGCCGCGACTCGTTCGGCCAGCGTGGCGACCGGCGCCGCGGGCACGCGGACCACCTCGACGCCCTCCTCCGCCAGCCTGCCCAGCTGACGGCGCAGGGTGTGGAACTCGCCGTCGGTGGTGACCAGGCGCGGACGGCGGGGCAGGTCCATCGCCGAGAGGAACCGGATCACCAGATCGTGGGTACTGGCGCCGAGCGCGATGGCGCCGTGCGGGTCACCGAGCAGCGCCCGGAACCCGGCACGCATCTCGTCGGCCTTCGCGAAGGCACGCTCCCACTTCGTGTCGACCTCTTCGGCCGCGTCGGCGAAGGCCTCCAGAAGACCTTCCCGCGCGACGTCGGGCCACGCCTGATGCGAATGCCCGGTCAACAGGATCCGGTCCGCCACACCGAACGCCTGGTAGTGCTCCGCGAGCGCGTTGGGATCGCGGCGGAGTTCGTCGAGGTTCGTCAAAGCCTGCTCCGCACCGCCCAGAGATCCGGGAACATCGGGGAGAAAAGCGTCGTACGCAGATAGTGCGCGCCCGACGAACCCCCCGTCCCGGTCTTGTCTCCGATGGTGCGCTCGACCATCTTCACGTGCCGATACCGCCACTCCTGCATCCCTTCGTCCAGATCGACCAGGTGCTCCGCCACGACGGACGGCCCTGTGTCGTCGCGGTAGACCCGCAACAGAACCTCTTGGAGCGCCGGAGAGGGTTCGAGTGGCTTGGTGACATCGCGCCCGGTCGGGACGTCGTACCCCTTCACCGCGAGGTAGGTGACGAAGGAGTCGAAGAGCGACGGCCGTGACATCGCGTCCGCGATCTGGGCGCGCTGTTCACCGCCTTCGGGGTAATGCGCGAACACCCGCTCGTCCCGGCGGCCGAGGACGGCCTCCAGGACACGGAACTGAGCCGACTGGAACCCGCTCGACGCGTCGAGTCGCGCACGGAAACTGGTGAACTGGCTCGGAGTCATCGTCTCGAGCACATCGATCTGCGCGACCACCACCTTGAAGATAGTCAGGATTCGCCGCAAAGTGCGGACGGCGTGAGCGGTGTTACCCGCTTCGAGTTGCTCCTGCAGGTAAAGCGCCTCGTGGAGAACTTGTTTGAACCAAAGTTCATACACTTGGTGGATCACGATGAAGAGCAATTCGTCGTGCTCGTCGGACCGCGGATGCTGTGCGTCCAGCAATTCGTCCAGCGAAAGGTAGGACGTGTAACTCAATGCGGCTTGAGTGTCGTCGTTCATTTTTCTGTCACTCCATCGATATCGCGCCGACCGTGATCGCGCTGCCAGGGCGCGCCCTTCCCGATCAACGCACGTTGCCCGCGACGGCGCCCTGCCATCGCGATCACGGGGCCTGCCGGCCGAAAACGGCGCGACCCCGAAAAGATCAAGAGCCCCTCCCGGTCACCTGTCACTTTTCAGTCACCTCGTCGAAATGGCGTTGCGCCGCCGGGGCCAGCGCCTGATAGAGATCGTGGAACAACTCGACCGCGGCCGCCCGGCTCGGCGGAGCGGGCACCAGCCCGACCGGGAGCTCCGGATCGAGCGAGGGGAACGCGCGGAACGTGTGCGTCAGCCAGGTTCGGACCTGGAACGCCTCGGCGTCAGGCAGGTCGCCTGAATATCCGCCGAAATCTCGGACGAACGCGTCGTAACGCGCGGCGAGGCCGTCGAGGTTCCACGCCCGCGCGGCGAACCGCCGGACGTCGAGCCCGGCCGACGGTTTCCCGAGCATCAGCCCGGCGTGGTCGGCGACGTCCAGTTCGGCCAGCAGGGCGAGCACCTCGGCCTCGCGGTCGTGCGGCGCGATCCAGGTGCCGTCCTGGACCGGGCCGAATCCGAGGAAACGCAGCCGTCGCACCAAGCGTTCCCTCGCCTGGCGGCGGCTTTCCGGGATGCTCTGCCACAGCACGGTCCACTGCCCGACCTCGCGCTCGCGCCTGCCGAGGGAGAAGATCCGGCGGTCGCCGTCCTCGAGCAGCGCGATCGTGCGGCGGGTCAGCGAGTAGTGGACGAGCCTGCCGGCCTTGTGTCTCGCGAGCAGGTCACGGCGGGCGAGCCGCGCCAGCGCGATCCGCGCGGCGCCGTCGGAGAAGCCGAGCCCGGCGAGCACGCCGACCAGGCCGCCGGACCAGACACGACGGCTCTCGCGCGGCGACACGTAGGTACCGAGCAGCGTCATCACCAGCTCCTGGGGACCTGGGTCGCCGTGGGGCGGGGCCGATTCGGGCATGAGCGCAACTCTATACACCTCAGGCCGCTGCGGTGTAGCTTGATTCGAGTGACGTACTTCGCGGAGTTGAGCTCGCGTCAGGTGGCCGCGCTCGCGTCCGACGCGCGCGTTCCCGTGCTGTTGCTCCCGGTGGGCGCGGTCGAGCCGCACGGACCGCACGCGCCGCTGGGCACCGATCCCCTGATCTCGCGCGGGATGTGCGAACGCGCCGCCGCACGGCTGGCGGGCGATCCCGGTTTGCGTGTGCTGATCCTGCCCGAGGTGCCGTACGGGGTGACGCGGTTCGCCGCCGGGTTCGCGGGCGGCGTCTCGATCGGCGAGGAGACCCTGTACGCGCTGCTGACCGAGATCTGCGGCGCGCTCACCGAGCAGGGGCTCACCCGGATCCTGCTGGTCAACAACCATTTCGAACCGGCGCATCTGGCCGTGCTGCGGCGGGTGGCGGAGGCGGCGGGCGTCGGCTTCGTCGACCTCGTCCGCCGCCGGTACGCCGCGCGGCTCACCGACGAGTTCCGCTCGGGCGAATGCCATGCCGGGCAGTACGAGACGTCGCTGGTGCTCGCCGACCGGCCGGATCTCGTCGACGCCGCCGTCCAGCGCGGACTGCCCGCGGTCCACGTCGACCTGGCACGCGGCGGGGTCACGGACTTCGCCTCGGCCGGGATGACCGAGGCCTACTGCGGCACCCCCGCCCAGGCGACCGCCGAGGAAGGCGAGAAGACCTTCTCGGTGCTCACCGACATCCTGGTCGAAGCGATCCGGGAGCTCGTATGACCTTCAATCTGGCGACCCATTTCGTCGACCGTCTCCCCGGGCATCGGACGGCGTTGCTGTGCGGCGACGAGGAAGTCACGTACGCGCAGCTCGGCGCCCTGGTGAACCGGGCCGGGAACGTGCTGCGCGAACTGGGTGTCCGAAGTGGACAGCGGGTTCTGCTGGCGCTGAACGACAGCGTCGAGTTCGTGGCCGTCTGGTACGCGGCGCAGAAGATCGGCGCGGTCACCGCCGAGGTCTATTCCTTCCTGCAGCCCAAGGATTACGCGTACTACCTCGGCTACACCGAGGCCGTCGTCGTCATCGCGGACGCCTCGACACTGCCCGCGCTGCGCGAAGCCGGGGCACGGAACCTGCTGGTCGTCGGCGATGTGGAGGTGCTGCCCGGCGAGCACTCGTTCTCCACGCTGATCGCGTCGGCATCGGACGAACTCGAAGCCGCGCCGACCACGCTGGACGACGTCGCGATCTGGAAGTTCACCACCGGCAGCACCGGTGCGCCCAAGGCGTGTGTGCATCCGGCGCGCAGCGCGCTGGAAAGCTTCGACCGGTACGCGCTCGGCGTGCTCGGAATCCGCGAGGACGACCGTGTGCTGGCCGTGCCGAAGCTGTTCTTCGGCTACGCGCGCGATCTGACCGCGTTGTTCCCGTTCGGCGTGGGCGCGTCCGGGATCGTGTTCCCGCAACGCAGCACCGCCGACCTGCTGTTCTCGCTGATCGAGCGCTACCGGCCGACGATCCTGGTCAACGTGCCGACCATGATGAGCGCGATGATCGCCCACCCATCGGCGTCCTCTGTGGACATGAGTTCGCTGCGGCTCGCGACGTCGGCGGGTGAGGCTTTGCCCTCGGAGCTGCATCGCAAGTGGGACAACCTGTTCGGTGTCCCGGTGATCGACGGGATCGGCTCGTCGGAGGCGTACCACATCTATCTGTCCAATGTGCCCGGCGCGCAGCGGGTCGGCAGCCTCGGCCGCGAGGTCCCCGGCTACACCGCCCGCGTACTGGACGAGAGCGGCGATCCGTTGCCGGACGGGGAGATCGGCACCCTGGAGGTGACCGGCCCGACCATCGCGCGCGAGTACTACGGCGACGCCGAGAAGACCGCGCGGACGTTCCACGGCGACACCCTGCGCACCGGCGATCTGTTCAGCCGCGACACCGACGGGTACTTCCACCACCACGGCCGCGCCGACGACCTGCTGAAGGTGTCCGGCGTGTTCGTCGCGCCGAGCGAGATCGAAGACTGTCTCATCGGTCATCCCGCCGTCGTGGACTGCGCGGTGCTGGGCGTGACCGTCGACGGCCTCGTCGTCCCGCGGGCGTGCGTCGTCCTGGCGGAGGGCGCTTCGGCCACGGCCGAAGAACTCAAGGATCACGCGCGGACCCATCTGGCGAAGCACAAGTACCCGCGCGAGGTGGTGTTCGTGACCGAACTCCCCCGCACCGCCAACGGAAAACTCGATCGGCGCGCGTTGCGCCGGGTGGAGGCAGAGTGAGCAGGATCGTCGTCGTCACCGGCGGGACCCGCGGGATCGGCGCGGCCATCGCCGCCCGGTTCCGGGCCGCCGGCGACAAGGTGCACGCCCCCGGCCGGGCCGACTGCGACGTCACCGACGAAGACGCCGTCGCGCGGTACTTCGACGGTCTCGGGCCGGTGGACGTACTGGTGAACAACGCCGGGATCTCGGCGAGCGCCCCGCTGGCGAAGACCTCGCTGGAGCAGTGGCGGACCCAGTTCGAAGTCAACGCGACCGGCGCTTTCCTGTGCACACGGGCGGTCCTGCCCGGTATGCGGTCGCGCGACACCGGCCGGATCGTCACCGTCGCCTCGACGGCGTCGCATATCGGCTACCGCTACACGGCCGGGTACACCGCGTCGAAGCACGCCGCCGTCGGCCTGATGCGGGCGACCGCCGCGGAACTGGCGGGCACCGGCGTCACCGCGAACGCCGTCTGCCCGGCCTTCGTGCGCACCGACATGACGGCCGCCTCCGTCGCCCGGATCCAGGAACGGACCGGCCGCGACGAAGCCGACGCGGAAGCCGCCCTCGCCGCCGCGTCGCCACTCGGCCGCCTGCTCGAACCCGACGAGGTCGCCCATGCGGTGACCTTCTTCGCGGCGCCCGAAGCGGCCGCGATCAACGGACAGACACTCGTCCTCGATGGAGGTGGGATCCAGTCATGAGCCCGTTCCGCGCCACGCCGCCGATCACGACGGACTGGGAGCACTTCGAGTTCACCGTGGACGACGGCGTCGCCACGGTCACCTTGAACCGCCCCGACAAACTGAACGCGCTCACCTTCGACAGCTACGCCGACCTGCGCGACCTGCTGGCCGAACTGCCGCATCGCGGTGACGTCCGGGTGCTGGTCATCACCGGGCAGGGGCGCGGTTTCTGCTCCGGCGGCGACGTCGAAGAGATCATCGGCGAACTGCAGAAGATGGAGTCCGCGGAACTGCTGGAGTTCACGCGGATGACCGGCGCGGTGGTGAAGGCGCTGCGCGAGTGCCCCATCCCGGTGATCGCCGCGGTGAACGGTGTCGCCGCGGGCGCGGGCTCGGTGATCGCGCTGGCGAGCGACTTCCGGCTGCTGGCGTCTTCGGCGAAGTTCGCCTTCCTGTTCACGAAGGTCGGACTGGCCGGTGCGGACATGGGCTCGGCGTACCTGCTGCCGCGGCTGGTCGGGCTCGGCCGGGCGACGGAACTGCTGATGCTGGGCGACAAGATCGACGCCACCCGGGCCGAGACCATCGGGCTGGCTTCGAAGGTGGTGCCCGACTCAGACTTGGCTTCGGAGGCTTCCGCGTTGGCACGGCGTCTTGCCGATGGGCCGGCTTTGGCTTACAGCACGACGAAGGTGCTGTTGACGCGTGAGCTGGATATGGACCTGGGGAGTTCCATCGAACTGGAGGCGATCACGCAGGCTTTGCTGATGACGGCGAAGGATCACGGGGAGTTCTATGCGGCCTGGACGGCTGGGCGTTCGCCACAGTGGACTGGTCGGTGAGGTCTTTTCGGTGACCGTTGTGGGCTCCGGTCTTTCAGTCGTGACTGGTCCGGTGGTGATGGACTGTGTGGATTTTGGGACGTTGGATGTCCCGAAATCCACACAGTCACGCGTGGCGGGTCCAGTCATGCTCATCAGCTTGTGATGCGCTCTTGAATCGTCGGCTAAGGACTGGGCAGCGGATCGGGTCCGGTGGCGGCTTCCACGGGTGGGGCGGGCGAGCAGGTCCTCAGGGATTTCGGGTGCCGGTGTTTCGGTCGTGACCGGTCTGGCGACGATGGACTGTGTGGATTTTGGCGCGTTGGATGACCTGGAATCCACACAGTCGTGCGTGATCGGGCCGGTCGTGGTGGTCGTCCGTTAGGGAATGCTTCCGTCGTCGAGTGGCGGGTCCTGAGGATTCTCGGTCGGGCGAGCGATGGACTGTGTGGATCTTGGAAAGTCACATGTCCCAAAACCCGCACGGGCATGCCGAGGGGCCCGTCGCCTGGGTGACTGGCGGGCTCCTCGGCGTTCAAACGTGATGCAGGGTGTTGCGCCTAGGTTGTCGGAGCGGGTCCCTGTATTGAGGTGGGATGAACTCCGGTAACCCATCGGCCGCCATCCGTACTTCCCAATCACCGTGATGAATCAGCCGATGATGGAAACCACAGAGCAGTACGAGGTTCCGGAGGTCGGTGGGTCCGCCGTCTGCCCAGTGGTGAATGTGGTGGGCGTGGCAGTTCTTGGGTTTTCGGTGGCAGCCTGGGAAGGCACAACCACCGTCTCGGATGTTGAGTGCGCGTCGTTGGCCTGGGGTGACGAATCTTCGGAGGCGTCCCATATCCAAGGGTTCACCTGGGGCACCCATGACCACCGGCACCATCAGGCAATCGCAAGCGGCCAGCCGGGCTTCCCGCGCGGTCATCGTCCCCACGAAGTCGAGGCAGGCGGTCCCGAGACCGGATTTGAGTTCCTCGAGTCCGACAGTCACGTGGACGAGGGTCCGATAGCCACTCGTGCCGGGCTGGTCGGGGCAGGCGACCGCCAGATCCAGGAGTTCGGCCCAGGCGTCTCCCAGGCGCTCGCACTTCATCCGCAGATCCGCTTGGCCGAACTCGTCCACCGGCCGCGGCTGGGCGTGTGCCTCCAACGCCGCTGCCGTGCGGGCCCCGGTCTCATCGTCCAGGAGGCCGGTGAGTTTCCAGAAGCCGTCCTTACGCCGCTCTAGGGTGATTTCGCGGCGCGGCTCTTTCGGCTCAGGGTCCTTGGGTTCGTTACCGTCGGGGTTGAGCCAGCCCTGCAGTTTCGCCTCAGCGCCGGCGAGCTGGCGGGGCCCGGCGTTCGGAGCAAGCTCGGCCAGGATCTTCTCCGCACTCGCCCGATCCTCAGCAGAAGTATCGGCAGGGAGCCGTTTCAAGATCTCCAAGATCTGATCAATCCGCTCATCCCCGACCAATCCCTGAGCGGCGACTGCGGCGGTGGCGGGAGCGACAGGCGGAACCTCGGTGCCGTCCAAGGCGCGGGTGGGGTTCAGGGCGAGCGCCCGCTTCACCACCGCGCCCGCTTCGCCGCGTGATAGTCCCGCCAGATCCGCGAACCAGCTCGCCGTACTCCCATGCCCATACAAGTCTTTGACACCACGAGACTCGATCTCCGCCAGAAACCGCCCCAAACACGCGGTCGCCACCCGGATCACCTGCAACGACTGCAGCACACCATGGGCAAGCTTCAACTTGCCAGCGCGCCACAACTCCTGCGGCAACTCGGGAAGGAAGGTCTCGGACACCCCTCCATAATACCCGAATAAATCGAACACGTGTTCGTAATTTTAAGCAACAAGCCAACTCATATAGACATCACTGAAGGGTGAAACAGTCGCCAACGCCGAATCACCCTGAGCGACCCGCATTTAGTCGACTAAATGCGAAGAGCCCCACGCAATTAGTCGGCTGAATGCGGAGAAAGAGAACCGGCAGCAGAAAGCAACCGATCGGCAAGGACCCGGCACCGCTCCCCCAACTCCACCGGTTCGATCACCTCGAAAGCATGCCCCAGCACCACCACATGCATCAGCAGGAAATCGAGATCCCCGGCCCCGCTCAGCACCTCGCATCGCGAACGCCCCCGTTCCCGCACCACGGCGGCCGACGCCGGGATCTGCGAACGCACGACCGGAGCGGGCGCGTGCACCAAAAACCGTGCCTGGTGCCGATAGACCCGGCTGGCGATGTTCTCCTGGACGTAAGCCGCCGCGTCGGGTGCCGCGCGCGGGCGGAAACGCCACGACCGCGCGGAAACCTCGGTCATCCGGTCGACACGGAAGGTGCGCCAGTCGTCGCGGTCGAGATCGTAGGCCAACAGATACCAGCGCCGCCCCGAGGCCACCAGCCGATACGGCTCGACCCGCCGCACCGTAGAACCCGAAGACGGATACTCGAAGGCCGCTTCGACCTCATCGCGGCAAGCGCGGGCCAGGGTCATGAGCACATCGGGGTCGATCGGCGCGCGGCTTCCGTCGAAGGCGACCACGGAGCCGGACAACGCGCTCACCTCGCGCCGCAGTCTGGTCGGCAGCACCCGGTCGAGTTTCGTCAGCGCCCGCAAGGCGGCTTCCCCGCTGCCCGCGCCGGCGAGCAGCGAGACCGCGGTGGCGATCGCCTCCTCGTCGTCCAGCAGCAACGGCGGCATGTCGTGCCCTGGCCCGAGCTGGTAGCCCCCGCCGACACCGTTGCTCGCCTGCACCGGATAACCGAGCGCGCGCAGCCGCTCGACGTCCCGCCGGATCGTGCGCGGCGTGACACCGAGCCGCTCCCCCAGTTCCGGGCCGGTCCACACGGCACGCTGCTGCAACAGCCCGAGCAGGGTGAGCACCCGTTCGGTCGTCCCGCGCTCGTCCTCCATGTCACCCACTCTGCCAGAGATAGCGGACCGATCCTGTCCGCTAGGCGTGTCAGACTTCTCCCATGAACCGCAAGAGCCGCGAATTCCAGGTCAGCTTCGACGCCCGCGACCCGAAAGCCCTGTCCACCTTCTGGCGCGACGCCCTGGGCTACGTCCACCCCGGCCCTCCCGGGGTCGAGGTGCCGGAGGGCACCGACCCGCTGGACGCGTGGGACGAGTTCCTCGAGCGCGTCGGCATGCCCGTGGAGCAGCGCAACAGCCGCTCGGCCCTCGAAGACCCGGCGGGCGAAGGACCCCGGATCTTCTTCCAGCAGGTCCCGGAGGACAAGATCGCGAAGAACCGCGTCCACCTCGACATCCGCGCCGCTCCCGGCCTGCAGGGAGACGAGCGCATGGCGGCGCTCGAAGCCGAATGCGACCGTCTCGTCGCCCTGGGTGCGACGCGAGTGAAGCGTTTCGAGCCCGAGCAGCCGTTGAGCCTCGGCTTCATCGTGATGAACGACCCCGAGGGCAACGAGTTCTGCCTAGACTGACGTCACCGCGATCGCGTTGTCCTCCAGGGATCCGAAGTAGAGGGTCCCGGCCCGCTCGCGGACGCCGACGAGCACGTGGAACCCGTCGATCTCCCCGCGCAGTTCGTGGACGAGCTTCCCGTCCGGGGTCACGCCCCGCACCCCGCATTCCCGCGCGGGTGCGGGCTGCAGGGCCGTCGGCAGCGCCCGGACACCGGCCCGCAGCGGCGCGGGGAGCTTCTGCACCAAGGAAAGCGCGGGCACCTTCGGGCTCGCCACGGTGATCCAGATCAGCCCGTCGCTGCCGGTCGAGATGTTGTCGGGATAACCCCACAGATCGTCGACGAGGTAGTCCCGCGTGCCCGCCTTGTCGCCCGTCAGCCATACGCGCGCGACCCGGTAGGCGCCGGTCTCGGCGACGGCCACATAGGACTCGTCGGGTGGCAGCGCGACACCGTTGGCGAACTGGAAACCGTCCGCGAGCTGCTCGATCTTCCCGTCCGGCGTGCGCCGCAGGAGCCGTCCGCCGCCGGTCTGCTCGATCAGGTCGTCGCGCCAATTCTCGATGCCGAAGCGGCGCGAGGAGTCGGTGAAGTACACCGTGCCGTCGGAGGCGACGGCGGCGTTGTTGCAGAACACGAAATCGAGCCCCACCGCCGAAGTCGCCAGCGTGGTGACCGGGCCGCCCGCGAGGGGCATGGTGAGCAGACCGGCCTTGGCGTCGCAGATCAAGAGGTCTTCGCCGTAGAACTCCAGGCCCAGCGGACGGCCGCCGGTGTCGCCGAGGACGTCGATCCGCCTGCCGTCCGGCGTGACACGCAGGATCCGCCCGTCGTCGACGCCGGTGTAGATCCTCCCCTGGTCGTCGACCACGACGTCCTCGGGACCGTGCCCGTTGACCGGGATGACCGTGACCTCGCCGAACGCCATCGCGTATGTCTCCTAGCGGTAGGTGAGCAGTTCCGCGGCTTCCGCCTCGAAATGCGGATGTTCGTTGAACGACAACAGGGTCACCCCGCCGCGGCCGGACACCAGTTTGGTGATGCCCGCGTTCACGGTGACCCGGTTCAGTTTCAGCAACCCCGCCTCCGGCGTGCCCATGAGCGCGCCGCAGACCGTCGCGATCACCCCACCGGAGCTGAAGACGACGGCGTGCTCGCCCTTGCCCAGCGACGCCACGACATCGGCCAGCGCGCCCTTGACCCGCTCCAGGAACCGTGGCCAGGTCTCGGCGCACGGACTCGAATCCCCCGCCGACACCCACGCGTTCAGGGCACCGTCCAAAGCGGCCTGATACGCCCGCGAGTCGGTCTGCTGGACACCGGCGGCGTGATACTTCGCGATGTCGACGTGGTCGTACTCGTTCCAGCGCTCGTCCTCGACGACGGCGATGCCGGAGCCGAGCACCTTCAACGCCGTCGCGGCCGTGTCTCGTTGGCGGGCAAGGGAACCCGCCCGCGCCTGGGTGAACTCGACACCTCGGCGGAGCAGTTCCTCACCGACCACAGTGGACTGTTCGAACCCGCGAGGCGAGAGCTGGTCGTAGTTCTCCGCGCCGAACGACGCCTGTCCGTGCCGGACCAGATAGATCGCGCCCATCTACGCGGTTCCTCCTCCGATGATCCGGCGGCAGCGGCCGTCGAGGTAGCCGACGAACTGCCAGAGGTCCTTCAACGCCGGATTGGTCGTCTGTCCCGCGTGGTAGCGGTAGTAGATCTGCTGGATCACCACCGCGAGCCGGAACAGGCCGTACACCTCGTAAAACGTCCAGTCGCCGATGTCGAGACCGGACCGTTCCGCGTACCGTCGCACGAATTCCTCGCGCGTGTACATCCCCGGCAGGTGCGTCGGCTGACGACGGCTGAGCTTCATCACGTCGTCATCGTCGTCCTGCACCCAGTACGCCAGGGTGCTGCCCAGTTCCATCAGCGGATCGCCGAGGGTGGCCATCTCCCAGTCGAGCACGCCGACGATGCCGAGATCGTCGTCGAGCACCAGGTTGTCGAGCCGGTAGTCGTTGTGGATCAGGCAGATCTTGACCTCGGCCGGCTGGTTCTCCTTCAGCCACGCCATCACCTCGGCGCAGTCCGGGACGTTGTCCGTGCGGGCCTTGAGGAACCGCTCCGACCAGCCTCGCACCTGGCGCTCGACGTAACCGGCGCCCTTGCCGAGGTCGGCCAGCCCGGCGGCCTCGACGTCGACGGCGTGCAGCTCGACCAGCCGGTCGACGACCTTGCCGCACAGTTCGCGCGCGCTCTCGGGCGGCAGATCGAACCCGGCGGGCAGATCTCCGCGCAGGATCAGGCCTTCGAGCCGCTCCATCACGTAGAAGTCGCCGCCGAGCACGCTTTCGTCGTCGCAGAAGGCGAGAACCTCGGGCACGTAAGGGAAGACCGGGCGCAACGCCTGCTGGACCCGGAACTCGCGGCGCATGTCGTGCGCGGAGGCGGCCTTGTGCCCCAGCGGCGGACGCCGCAGGATCAGCTCGCGATCCGGATAGGTCAGCAGATACGTGAGGTTCGAGGCGCCGCCGGGGAACTGGCGGACCCCGGGCGGCGCGTCGCCGAGCCCGGGCACCCGCGCGGCCAGCCAGGCGTGCACGGCGGCCGGGTCGAACGAGTCCTCTCCGCGTACCTCGACGGTCTTGTCCGCGACGGTCATCCGAACTTCTTCAGCAAGGGAGCCGGGACGAACGGGAAGAGCTTGGAGAGCACGCTCCATGGCCACGTCGGCACGAACGCCTTCGCCGTCTCGGATTCGATCGCCTTCACGAGCGCCTGCGCGCCCGGCTCCGCCCTGACGGCACCCGGAAGCTTCGAGATGTCTTCGTTCATCTCCGATTCGATGAACCCGGGGTGCAGCGTGGTGACCTTGATCGGGGTCTTCAGCAGCTCGATCCGGGTCCCCTCCGCGAACGCCGAGATACCCGCCTTCGAGGCGGCGTACGCGGTGGCGTTGCCCGGCACGCCGCGAAGCGCGAGGAAGGAGGACACGACCACGAGATGGCCTTCCTTCTGTTTCCGGAAGATGCCGACGGCGGCTTCGATCTGGGCGGCCGCGGCGAGGAAGTTCGTCTGCAGGGTCTCGCGGTTCGCGTCGAAGCGGCCGGTGCCGATCCGCTGTCCCTTGCCGAGCCCCGCGTTCACGATCACGCGATCGAGCGAGCCGAGCTCCTCGCGGAACTCCTCGAAGACGGCGAAGACCTGGTCGTGGTCGTTCACGTCGAGCTTCCGGGTGACCACGGTGATGCCGGGGTACGCCTTCTTGAGCTCCGCGGCGAGGGTTTCGAGCCGGTCGACACGGCGGGCGGCCAGCGCCAGGTTGCGGCCTCTCGCGGCGTACTGCCTGGCCATTCCTTCGCCGAGTCCGGAGCTCGCCCCGGTGATCAGGATGTTCTTCCGCAGGACCATGGGCAGGAGCTTACCCGTTGGTAACAAGTCTGGGAGCCCCTTGGACAGGGGGCTGCCCCCGGCGCCTGGAGTTCGCCGGGGGCAGCCTGTCCGCAAGGGTCTTACTTGACCTGGAGCAGCTTGTTCGCCGTTCCACCGGTCGGGTTGCTGATCTTGCCGTCCGCGGCGGCGGCGACCAGACCTTCGGCGACCTGGGCCGGGGTGGCGTCAGGGTGCGCCGAGAGGTACAGCGCGGCGGCACCGGCGACGTGCGGCGCGGCCATCGAGGTACCGCTGATGGTGTTGGTGGCGTCGTCACCGGTGCCCCACGTGGAGGTGATGTCGACACCCGGCGCGTACAGGTCGACGACCGAACCGTAGTTCGAGAAGCTGGCCTGCTTGTCGGTCTTGTCGCTGGCGGCCACGGTGATGGCCTCCTTGACCCGGGCCGGGGAGGTGGTGCCGGCGTCGGAGGACTCGTTGCCCGCCGCGAGCGCGAAGGTCACGCCCTTGTCGATGGCACCCTTGACCGCCGCGTCCAGGGCGTCGTCCGCGCCGCCGCCCAGGCTCATGTTGGCGACCGACGGGCCCTTGGCGTTCGCCGCGACCCAGTCGACACCGGCGACGACACCCTCGGTGGTGCCGCTGCCGTTGGCGTCCAGCACGCGGACGCCGACGATCTTCACGCCCTTGGCCAGACCGTGGTCCGTGCCGCCGATGGTGCCGGCGACGTGCGTGCCGTGGCCGTGCTCGTCGTTGGGGGTGTCGTCGTTGTCGACGAAGTCCTTGCCACCGGTGGCGCGGTCACCGAAGTCCTTGTGCGAGCCGCGGACACCGGTGTCGATGACATAGGCGGTGACGTTGTCGGCCTTCACCGGGTAGGTGTACTTGTTGTCGAGCGGAAGGTCCGCCTGGTCGACCCGGTCCAGGCCCCACGACGGCGGGTTGTCCTGGGTCTCGCTGATCTTGAACGTCTTGTTCTGGACGACGTAGGCGACCTGCGGGTCGGCGGCGAGACGCTTCGCGGCGGCCTCGTCGGCCTTGATCGAGAAGCCGTTCAGCGCCGAGCCGAAGGTGCGGGACAGCGTGGTGCCGTACTGACCGGTGAGGCCCTGCGCCTTGGCGGCCACGTTCGCGGTGATCTCGCTCGCCGCGGCGACGCCCTGGCCGACCGCGGTGGGCTTGAGGACGACGATGTAGCTGCCGCCGACCGCGTTGGCCGCACCCGCGCCGCGGATCTCGCCCTGCTGGTCGGCGTTGGCCGCACCCGCACCGAACGTGGCGACCGCCGCGGTCACACCGGCGAGGGCGACTCCCGCCACGAGGCCGCTACGGGTCTTTCGGGACTTCAGGTTCTTCCGGGACTTGCTCACTGGTTCCCTTCCTGCCGCGCCGTGCGGATCACCCGGGAGGATGATCGTTGTTGAGAGCCATGCAAGCCGGTGCGCAGGTGGCCGGGCAATGATTCACAGTTACCAGTACTAGGCCATCCGGAGTAACGGCGCTCGTCCGGAAAGTCGTTTTCTCCTGGCAGAAGGCGCCCCTGAAGCGTTACCTCAGACTGTTAAAGTTATTCGTGTTGTTATCAACCGGGCGGTGTCAGGGAACGGCAGACGGGGGCGGTCGGGCAGCATATGGTGGCGGGGAGCGCGGCGGACCGAGTGACCACGGACGATGATGATCAACCGCGTACCGCGTTCGCCACCGCGTTGCGATCGGCCATCGCCACGAGCGGCCTGAGTCTCGACCGTATCCAAGCCCGGCTGCTCGCGCGCGGCGCGTCGGTGAGCGTGACCGCGCTGAGTTACTGGCAATCGGGCAAACGTCAGCCGGAACGGCAGAGTTCGCTGTCCGCCGTCCGGGTGCTCGAAGAGGTGCTGGCGATCCCCGCCGGATCGCTGCTCAGTCTGCTCCCGCCGCCGCGGCCGCGCGGGGCGTCGTCACGCCGCAGCCGGGCCACCACCGAACAGCCGCTGACCTTCCCGCTCGAAGCGCTCCAGGCGTTGCTGGAGAAGGTCGGCGCACCCAACGCGCTCGAACAACACCATCAGCTGAAACTCGTCGGCCTGCACGACCTGTGCGAGATCGCCGAGGACGGCGGGCAACGCGCGGTGACCGCGCGGGCGGTGTTCCAGGCGGGCGCGGACGGGCAGGACCGCTGGCTGCTGGTGTACGCCCAGGGCGACCCGGAAGCGGGGCCGCCGGTGCTGAACACGCTGCGCAACTGCCACGTCGGACGCGCCGAGGTCGACGACGAGCACGGGCTCACCGTGGCCGAACTGCTCTTCGACCGGCCCATCGATCGCGGCGAGACTCACCTGATCGAGTACTCACTGACCAACCCCGGGCCGCCGTACCCGGAATGCCGGAACACGCATTACCGCGAGTTCCGGCGTCCCGTGCGCGAATACCTGCTGGAGGTCCGGTTCGACCCGGAGTCCAGCCCGGCGAAATGCTGGCAGTATTCGCGCCAGGGCACGTCGCCGCTGGACCGGAAGGAACTCAAACCGGACCAGGGCAACGGTGTCCACGCCGTCGCGCTGGACTTCGGGCCCGGCGTCTTCGGCATCGACTGGGAGTACTAGTGGAGCTTGTTGCGCAGCACCTTCCCGGTCGCGTTGCGCGGTAGCTCGTCGAGGAACTCCACGTCACGCGGCACCTTGTACCGGGCGAGGTTCGCCTTGACGTACTCGCGCACGCCGTCGACGTCCAGCTCCGACTTCTCGGCCCGCACCACGAACGCCTTCAGCCGCTGCCCGAACTCGGGATCCTCGACGCCGACGACCGCGGCCTCGATCACGTCCTCACGTTCGACCAGGAGGTTCTCCACCTCGATCGGGAAGACGTTCTCGCCGCCGGACACGATCATCTCGTCGTCGCGGCCGTCGATGAACAGCAGGCCGTCCTCGTCGAAGTGGCCGACGTCGCCGCTGGAGAGCAGCCCGTCGATGATCTCCTTGTTGCGCCCGTCGGTGTAGCCCTGGAAGCTCAGCCCGCTGCCGACGAACACCCGGCCGGTGACATGCGGCTCGGTGATCTTGCCGCCCTTTTCGTCGTACAGCGCCACCTTGCAGCCCACCGGCGCGCGGCCGACGGTGCCCGGCGCCTTGCGCCAGTCCTCGGGCGTCGCGACCGTCGCGACCGCGACCTCGGTGGAGCCGTAGAGGTTGTGCACGACGTCGCCGAACGCGGCGGTCGCGCGGTTCCCGAGATCCGGGGACAGCGCGGAGCCGGCGACGAAGATGATCCGCAGGCTCGAGGTGTCGTACTTGGCGCGGATCTCCTCGGGCAGGTCGACGATGCGCTGCAGCATCGTCGGCACGAGGACCAGCGTGGTGCAGCGGTTCTCCGCGACGCCGCGCAACGTCTCCTCCGGCACGAACTTGCGCCGCATGACGACCTTCGAACCGAGCGCGAAGGACAGGATGAACTGCGACAACCCGGTGCCGTGGAACAGCGGCGCGCCCATGTAGGTCGCCTCGCCGGTGCGCAGCGGGATGCGGTCGAGGAACTGCGCCGAGGCGAGCGCGGAGGTGTGCGGCCGCGGCGCGCCCTTCGGCGTCCCGGTGGTGCCGCTGGTCAGCAGGATGAACCCGCCGGGTTTGGCCGGCGCGGGCCACGGACGGTCGTCGGTGCTGGCGACCAGTTCGGCGACGACCGGGATGCCGGCCGGGCGCGCGGTGTCCGAATCGACCCAGGCGAGGTAGTGCTCGACGTCGCCCTCGACGGCGTCCAGCAGCTCGGTGAACTCCTGGTCGTACACGAGCGCCGTGACGCCTTCACGTTTCGCGACGTCCGCGAGCTGGGGTTTGGCGAACCCGGTGTTCATCAGCAGCAGCTTGGCGCCGAGTTTGCCCGAGGCGAGCATCGTCAGCACGAGACCGCGGTGGTCGCGGCACAGCGCGGCGATCACCGAACCCGGGCCGAGACCACGTTCGGACCACGCCCTGGCCAGCGCGTTCGACTGGGTGTCGAGCTGTTTGAAGGTCAGCGGCCCCAGCTCGTCGATGATGCCGGTCGCGGTCGGGTCGCGGCGGGCGGCGATCATGTTCGCCCCGGCGAACGGGCCCCACTTCCGCACCATGACCAGCGAACGCAGGCCCTCGTCCACCCGCGGGATCGGGAGCAGGCCCGCTTGGCGCATCACGTCGATGCTGCGCACGGTCTCGGTCACCTTGCCCGCCACCAGGGTGGCGAGGCCGGTGGGGTTTCTCATCCGGGCACCTCCGTTGCTGCTGCGGCGAGACACCATGCCACCGATGGTTCGCGTACCGGCGGTATGGGGTTGCTACTCGACAGTAGCCGACCGATAGCGCAGGCGCACTAGCCGTCTGGTGACAGAAATGTCGGAGGGAACCACCACAATGTGAGTGTGCAGGCGATCGCAGGTCAAGAGGAGGATGGCGACTTCGCGATCGCACTTTCCGGGCAGCCGCCGCGGCGCGGACTGAAGCTCGCGGAGTTCGTCGCCGAAGTACGCGAGCTGGAGGCGGAGCACTCACCCCGTTGGGTGTTCCCGTCGGTCGAAGGGACGTATCCCGCGTTGATCAAGGCGGGCGTCCGGGTGCGGCGCTGTCACGACCTGACGCTGATCGAGGGCTTGCTCCTGGCCCACGAGGGGCGGCCGCAGGAGTCGCGAAGCCTGCGCGCGGCGCTGGCCAGGGCGAATGGGCAGGAGGCACCCGCCGACGAGCCGCCGCTCTGGGCCGAGGACGACCAGCCGACGCTGTTCGAGACGCGCGGCCCTCGGCTGCCCGCCGGTGTCACGGTGATCGACGCGGCGCGCCGGGTGCTGGCCGAGCAGGAGAAACGGGTCGCGCTGACCGATCATCCGGAGCGGCTCCGGTTGCTCTTCGCGGCGGAGTCGGCGAGTGCGCTGGCGGCCGCGGAGATGTCGGCCGACGGGCTGCCGTGGCGGGCCGACCTGCATTTGGCGTTGCTGGCCGACCAGCTCGGGCCCCGCGTCCCGGCCGGGCAGCGACCGAAACGGCTGGTCGAGCTGGCGGCGAAGATCAGCGACGCGTTCGGCGGGCGCCCGGTCAACCCGGACGCCCCGGCCAGCGTCGTCCGCGCGCTCGGCCGGGAGGGCATCGAGGTCTCGTCGGCGAGGAAGTACCTGCTGCGCGACATCGACCATCCCGCCGTCCCGCCGCTGCTGGAGTACAAGGAGCTCGCGCGGCTGCATTCGGCCAACGGCTGGACCTGGCTCGACGAGTGGGTACGCGACGGACGGTTCCGCCCGCATTACGTCGTCGGCGGGGTCGTCTCCGGCCGCTGGGCGAGCCGGGGCGGGGGTGCGCTGCAGATCCCGAAGGTCCTGCGAACCTGTGTCCGGGCCGATCCGGGCTGGAAGCTGGTGGTCGCCGACGCCGCGCAGCTGGAGCCGCGGGTGCTGACGGCGTTGTCCGGAGACCGCAAGCTCGCCGACGTCGCCGCGGCCACGGATCTGTACGCGAGCCTCGCCGAGGCGATGTTCTCCGGCGTGCGCCGGGTGCCCGTGCCCGTGTGGGACGACAGGGACGACCGGGACCGCGCGAAGATCGCGATGCTGTCGGCGATGTACGGCGGCACGTCCGGTGAGGCCGGGCCGCTGCTGGCGTTGCTGCGCACCAGGTTCCCGGACGCGGTGTCCTATGTGGAGCGTGCCGCGCAGGCCGGGGAGCGCGGGGAGCGCGTCCGCTCGCGGCTGGGCCGGACGTCGCCCGCGCCGTCGGAGGCGTGGCGCGCGCTGACCGGCGGGGTCGCGGCGGACGAGGCCGGCGAGCTGAAGGCGCGTCAGGCGGCGCGCAACTGGGGCCGGTTCACCCGCAACTTCGTCGTGCAGGCGAGTGCGGCGGACATGACCGCGGTCCTGCTGGCGACCCTGCGCGGCAGGCTGCCCGCCCCCGCGCACCTGGTGTTCTTCCAGCACGACGAGGTCCTGGTGCACACCCCCGCCGAGTTCGCCGACGAGGTCTCGCAGTCCATTGTGGACAGCATGGCCGAGGCGGCGCGGCTGCTCTTCGGTGCCGCCTGCCCGGTCCGGTTCCCGCTGCACATCGCCGCCGTGGACACCTACGCCGACGCCAAGTGACTCGCATTTAGTCCTCTGAATGCGGCTCGCATTCAGAGGACTAAATGCGGGCGGCGTCGTCCAGGGCCTTGATGACGCGCTTCAGCGAGACGGGGTGGGCGGTACCCAGGGTCTGGGCGAAGAAGCTCACCCGCAGTTCCTCGATCATCCACCGGATCTCCCGCAGCGCGGGCGACGAGGTGCCCGGCGGAAGCGCGTCGAGGGCGGCCTGGTACTCGTTGCGCAGCCAGGCGATGTCGCCGGTGCGCTGGATGTCCCGGGTCGGCTCGGTCGGGAGCTTCTCCAGCCGCCGCTCGATCCCCCGCAGATACCGGACGACGTGCTTGAGCCTGTCCTGCCCCGTTTCGGTGACGAAACCCTTGTGCACCAAGCCGTCCAGCTGCGCGCGGATGTCGGCGAGCGAGTCCTTCGGGCCGCGTGTGTCGGCCAGCCGGGTTTCGACGTCGTTGGCCGCGCGCAGGATCTTCTCGACGTTGGTCAGCACGTCGAGCACCCCGGCGTTCAGGCCCGCACGCACCTTTTCCAGCAGGACGGCGAATCCGGCCTCGTCCCAGCGCGGTCCGCCGTTGTCGGCCACGAGCTTGTCGACCGCGCAATCCACACAGTCTTCGAGCAGCGCCGCCACCGAGCCGTGCGGATTCCGGTTCAGCACGAGTTTCGACGAGTTGCCGAGGCTGCGGGTGATGAACTTCATCGGCGACGGGATGTTCAGCCGCAGCATCCGCCGCGTGCCCGCCCACATCGACTGTTCCTGCTGGCCCGGCGTGTCCAGCAGCCGCACCGCCACGGAACCGCCTTCGTCGACCAGCGCCGGATACGCCTTGACGTCGTGCCCGCGCTGCTTGCTCGCGAACACCTTAGGCAGTTCGCCGAACGCGGGCGTCGTCAGCCCCTCGCGCTCGATGCTGTCGGCGGCCTTGGAGATCGTCGCGCGCACCTGGCCGCTCAGGTCTCGTTTGAGCGCCTCGATGTCCTTGCCTTCGGACACCTTCTTGCCACGCACGTCGACGACGCGGAACGTCATCTTCAGATGCTCGGGAACCGTCGACAGCTGCCAGGCGTCATCCGGGATCACCACCCCGCGCAACGCTTCCAGCTCGTCGGCGACGACGTGCAACAGCGGCCCGTCGGCCGGGCCGACCCGTGACAACACCAGTTTCGCGTGGTCGGGGGCCGGCACGAAATTGCGCCGGATCGCCTTGGGCAGCGACTTGATCAGCTGCGTCACCAGTTCTTCGCGCAGGCCGGGAACCTGCCAGTCGAAACCGTCCGGGGTCACCTGGTTCAGCACCGGCAGCGGGATGTGCACGGTGACGCCGTCCGCGTCGGCACCCGGCTCGAACTGGTACGTGAGCTTGAACGTCTGCGTGCCCTGCGTCCAGAAGTCGGGGTAGTCGGCCTCGCGCACGCCGCCCGCGGTCTCGTTGATGAGCATCGTCTTCTCGAAGCTCAGCAGGTCGGGCTCGGTGTGCCGCGTCTTCTTCCACCAGCTGTCGAAATGCCGCGCGGAGACGACGTCGGCCGGGACGCGCTGGTCGTAGAACTCGAACAACGTCTCGTCGTCGACCAGGATGTCGCGACGGCGGGCCCGGTTCTCCAGGTCTTCGACCTCGTCGAGCAACGCGCGGTTCTCGCGGAAGAAGTGGTGGCGGGTCTCCCAGTCGCCCTCGACCAGCGCGTGCCGGATGAACAGCTCGCGGCTCACCTCGGGATCGATGCGCCCGTAGTTCACCCGGCGGTCGGCGACGAGCGGGACGCCGTACAGCGTCACCTTCTCCGTCGCCATCACCGCGCCCTGCTTGCGTTCCCAGTGCGGCTCGGAGTAGTTCCGCTTCACGACGTGCCCGGCGAGCGGCTCGACCCATTCGGGCTCGATCCGCGCGTTGACCCGGCCCCACAGGCGCGAGGTCTCGACGAGTTCGGCCGACATGACGAACCGCGGCTGCTTCTTGAACAACGCCGAACCCGGGAACACCGAGAACCGCGCCCCGCGTGCGCCGAGGTAGTCGCCCTTGGCCGGATCCTTGAGGCCGACATGCGACAGCAGCCCGGCGATCAGCGACGTGTGCACACGTTGCGGATCGGCCGGGCCGGAGGTGTTGAGCGTGATGCCGAGCGGTTTGGCCAGCTGACGCAGCTGGCTGAAGATGTCCTGCCATTCGCGGATGCGCAGGTAGTTCAGGTACTCGTTGCGGCACATCCGGCGGAACTGGTTGGTGGACAACGCCTTCTGCTGCTCGCTGACGTACTCCCACAGGTTGAGGTACGCCAGGAAGTCCGACGTCTTGTCCGCGAACCGCGCGTGCTGCTCGTCCGCCGCCTGCTGCTTCTCCGCCGGTCGCTCCCGCGGGTCCTGAATGGACAGTGCGGAGGCGATGATCATCACTTCGCGGACGCAGCCGTTGCGCGAGGCCTCCAGCACCATCCGCGCCATCCGCGGGTCCACCGGGAGCTGCGCGAGCTTGCGGCCGGTCTCGGTGAGCTTCTTGCCGTCCGACATCTCGAACGCGCCGAGTTCCTGCAGCAGCTGGACGCCGTCGGTCACCTGACGGCGATCCGGCGGCTCCACGAACGGGAACGCCGCGATGTCGCCGAGCCCGAGCGAGGTCATCTGCAGGATGACCGACGCGAGGTTGGTCCGCAGGATCTCCGGATCGGTGAACTCGGGCCGTGCGTCGAAGTCGTCTTCGGAGTACAAGCGGATGCAGATACCGTCGGACGTCCGGCCGCAGCGGCCCTTGCGCTGGTTCGCCGAAGCCTGCGAGACCGGCTCGATCGGCAGCCGCTGCACCTTGGTGCGATGGCTGTAGCGCGAGATCCGCGCGGTGCCGGGGTCGATGACGTACTTGATGCCGGGCACGGTCAGCGAGGTCTCGGCGACGTTCGTCGCGAGTACGACACGGCGCCCGGTGTGGCGCTGGAACACCCGATGCTGGTCCGACGACGAAAGCCGCGCGTACAGCGGCAGGATCTCGGTGTTCCTCAGGTCCTGTTTGGACAGCGCGTCCGCCGCGTCGCGGATCTCCCGCTCGCCGGAGAGAAACACCAGGATGTCCCCTGGTCCCTCGTGCTGGAGCTCGTCGACGGCGTCGCAGATGGCCTGTGTCTGGTCCCGGTCCTGATCGGCGTCCGGATCGTCCGGGTCGATGATCGGCCGGTAGCGGACCTCGACCGGATACGTCCGGCCGGAGACCTCCACGATCGGCGCGTCGTCGAAGTGTTTGGAGAACCGTTCCGGGTCGATCGTCGCCGAGGTGATGATCACCTTGAGGTCGGGGCGCCGGGGCAGGAGCTGCTTGACGTAGCCGAGGATGAAGTCGATGTTGAGGCTGCGCTCGTGCGCCTCGTCGATGATCAGCGTGTCGTACTGCCGCAGCATCCGGTCGGTCTGGATCTCGGCGAGCAGGATGCCGTCGGTCATCAGCTTGACCAGCGTGTCCTGGCCGGACTGGTCGGTGAACCGGACCTTGTAGCCGACGGTCTCGCCGAGTTCGGTGTTCAGCTCGGAGGCGATGCGATCGGCGACCGTGCGCGCGGCCAGCCGCCGCGGCTGCGTGTGCCCGATCTGGCCGCGGATGCCGCGGCCGAGTTCGAGACAGATCTTGGGCAGCTGGGTCGTCTTGCCCGACCCGGTCTCCCCGGCGACGATCACCACCTGGTGGTCGCGGATGGCCTCGGCGATCTCGTCCTTCCGCTGGCTGACGGGCAGCTCTTCGGGGAAGGAGATCTTCGGGACGCTGTCCCGCCTGCGCGTGATGCGGAGTTCGGCGGCCTCGATGTCGGCCTCGATCTGCGCGGCGATCGACTCCGCGTTGCGCGCTTTGCGGGCACCGTCGAGCCGGCGCCGGAGGCGGTGCTCGTCGCGCGACATCAATTCGGGCAGGCGAGCGCGCAGGGCGCCGAGCGGGGAAGGTTGAGCAGCCATGACCGGCACCAGGATAGCCGTGCGTGACGATCCGGGCTTCCGAATATCCCGCACGTCACCACCACCCCACGCATTTCGTCCTCTGGATGCGGTAGTCGGCAGCGCGAACTACCGCATCCAGAGGACTAAACGCGGGTGAGGGAGGCCGGAGTGAGGTCGGCGAGCCGCCGGTGTCCGGACAGGCCCATGGTCAGGTCGAGGTCGGCGAGCAGGCTCCGCAGCACGTGCCGGACGCCGTCCTCCCCCGCGTGCGCCAGGCCGTACACCCACGGCCGCCCGACCAGCACGGCCTTGGCCCCGAGCGCGAGCGCCTTGGCGATGTCGGCGCCGGTACGGATCCCGGAGTCGAACAGGATCTCCAGCCGGTCGCCGACCGCGGCCACGATCTCCGGGAGCGCGTCGAGCGACGCGATCGCGCCGTCGACCTGGCGGCCGCCGTGGTTGGACACGACGATCCCGTCCATCCCGGCGTCCACGGCACGGCGGGCGTCGTCGGGATGCTGGATGCCCTTGAGCACGATCGGCCCGTCCCAGTGCTCGCGCAGGAACGGCAGCCGGTCCCAGGTGCTGTCGGTACCCGTGATCATCGAGATCCAGCGCAGGATCGCGGTCGGCGCGTCCTCTTCCGGCGTCTTCTCCAGCAGGCCGCGGAACACCGGATCGCTCAGCGGGACACCGAGCCCCTCGCCCTTGATGAACGGCAGGTACGCGTGGTCAAGGTCGTTCGGGCGCCACGCGAGGGTCCAGGTGTCGAGGGTGACGACGAGCGTGGTGAACCCGGCGGCCTTCGCCCGGGCCAGGATGCTCGCGCAGACGTCGTTGTCGGTCGGCCAGTACAGCTGGAACCAGCGCGGCCCCTCACCACTGGCCTCGGCGACGTCCTCGATGCTCGTGGACGACGCCGTCGACATGACGTACGGCAGGCCGACCGACGCCGCGGCCCGCGCGGCCGCCGGCTCGGCGCCCTCGTGGACGATCGACTGGACGCCGACCGGCGCCAGCAGCACCGGCGCCGGAACGGGCGTGCCCAGCACGGTCGTGGACAGATCGCGTTCGGTGGCGCCGGTGAGCATCCGCGGCACCAGGCGCCAGCGGTCGAAGGCCTCGCGGTTGGCCCGGGCGGTGGCACCGGAACCGGCCGAACCGGCGACGTAGAAGAACGGTCCAGGCTCCAGGATCTCCCGTGCCGACTCCTCCAGTTTCGTGGCGTCGGTGGAGCACGGCGGGAAGGTGCCGCCGAGTCCCTGCAGGTAGATCTCGTTCTGGTAGCCGCCGAACCGCTCCGTCACCCAGGCCTCCTCGTCACGTCGCCCTGGCCGGCTCGTCGCGGCGGGTCGAGCCTCGGACAATACTCGCCGGTAGCAACCAGGTGAGCTTCTCGGAGCGGATGACCGCGACTGGACCGATCACGGCCAGCAGTAGGACATAGCCCGCGACGAACGGCGCGACCCTCGAGTCGAGCCCGGCCGCGGTCGCCATCGCCGCGAGCACCAGTGAGAACTCGCCCCTGGTGAGCACAGTCAGCCCGATGTTCACCCCCGCCTGGCGATCGAACCCGTTCACCCGCGCGGCCAGCGCGCCCGCGCCCAGGTTCAGCACGATCGTCAGCGCCACCGCGATCAGCACCGGCACGACCACCGAGCCGACCGCGTCCGGGTCGATGCTGAGCCCGAAGATGAAGAAGAACAGCGCGCCGAACGCGTCCCGCAGCGGGAGCACCAGCTTGTGGATCCGCGGCGCGACCTTCGAGCCGCCGAGCATCATGCCGACCATGAACGCGCCGATGGCGTCGGACACCCCGACCTCCTCGGCGACGGCGGCACCCATGACCGCGACCCCGACGAAGCAGACGGTCAGCAATTCGTCGTCGGCCGAGCCGAACAGCTTCGACACCACCCGGCCACCCCAGCGGGCGAGCGCGGCCATCACGATCAGGAACGCGAAGGCCTTGCCGAAATCGGCGAGCGCCGAGCCGAAGCTCCCGGCGCCGGACAGCACCGGCTGCAGCAAGGCCAGGTAGAGGGCGAGGAAGATGTCCTCGATCACGATGATGCCCATGATCAGCCGGGATTCGGGGTTGTCCATCCGGCGGGATTCGAGCAGGAGTTTGGTGACGATCGCCGACGACGAGATCCCGATGGCACCGGCGATGACCAGTGCCTCCCTGGTCCCCCAGCCGAGCAGGAAGCCGAAGGCGAGCCCGCCGCCGATGTTCAGGATCAGGTAGATCAGCCCGGACCAGACGAGTTTGCGCCCGCCCTTGGCCAGATCGTCGAGGGAGAACTCGAGGCCGAGGTAGAACAGGAGGAAGACGAGGCCGAGCCCGGCGAGCACACCGAGCTCCTTCGGATCGTCCACAAGGGACAGTCCGGGGGTGTTGGGGCCGAAGACGAAACCGGCCAGCATGAACAGGGGGATCGTGGGCAGCCCGATACGGGCGCCGGCTCTGGCGATGACACCGGCGGCGAGGAACGCCCCGCCGACGGCCAGCAGGGCATGACCGGAACTCATGGAGACCTCCGATGGATGGCTGATACGGGCAGAAGACGCCGGTCAGCGCGGAGGTGCCCGTGCGGGCGCCTGGGGCACCGCACGGGTGATGACGACGGGTTCGTCCTGCTCAGGGACGTGGCCGGCGTCGGGGAGGTCGACGGTCTCCGCTTCGGCGGGAGCGTCGGCGAGGGGAACGGCCTGCCCGCCGTGGAAGGCGGGCAGCGGATGGGTCGCGAAAACGGCGACGGGATCTTCCTTCGCGGCCCGGCCGTGCCCGTGGGGAACGGTCGGCGTGACGAAGGCGAAGACGAGCAAGATCAGCAGGAAGAAGACGGAACGGTGCCGTGCGGCGGGGGCACGGGTCGTCGTCATCTGCCGACCACTTTACCATTCCTTTATAGACATATCGACGGGGGTCCGTCGCGCATGTCCATTTAGGACAGTTTGACGGCGGCGAGCTCCTCGTCCTCGAGCGGGCCGCCGATGGCGGCGTAGGTCTCGGGATCCCTCGTCCGCAACACTTCCGCGCGCAGGAAGCCCGCCAGCGCGGCGACGAGCACGAGACCGGGCAGCCCCCAGCGCAACACGAACGTCCCGGCCGGGCCGAGCAGCAGATCGAAGTTGAGCAGGATCAGCGCCAGGACGGCCGACAGCGCGAGGATCGCCAGCGACGGCGCGATCCAGCGGCGCCAGGCGTTTTCGGCGTGACGGCGCCGTTTGAAAAAGCCGATCACCGAAAGCGAGACGGCGATCATGATCACCACGACCCCGGTCGACGCCGTCGTGCCGAGCCAGGTGAACAGTTCGGTCACCGGGTCGCGGCCCGCGATCGCGAAGAGCGACACGACCACCAGCGCGAGCGCGGTCTGCGTGAGCGAACCGGCCACCGGCGCGCCGGTGCGTTTGCTGGTCTTGGCCAGCGAACGCGGCAACAGCCCTTCCCTGCCCAGCGCGAAGAAGTACCGCGCGACGGCGTTGTGGAAGCTCAACAGCGCCGCGCACTGGCCGGTGACGAACAGCGTGTACGCGACGTCGGAGAACGTGCCGCCGAGATGTTCGCCCGCCAGGTTGAACAGCAGATCCGGACCCTGGGCGGCCGCGGTCGTCACGATGACGTCCGGCCCGGCGCCCACGGCCAGCGCGAGCGACGAGACGACGTAGAGCACCGCGGTGAGCGCGATCGCGGCGAACGTCGCCCGGCCGACCGTGCGGCTGGGTTCCCGGGTCTCCTCGCCGTAGGTCGCCGCGCCCTCGAAGCCGATGAACGCGGCCGCGGAGAACGCGAACACCGCGCCCACCCCGGTGGTGAACAGGCTCGACGGTTCCAGCGGGACCAGGGAAACGCTGCCACCGGCCGGATTCGCGAACAACGCGATGTCGACGATCGCGACGACGGCCACCTCGAGGCACAGCGCCACCCCGAGCACCTTGGCGTTGAGATCGACCCGCAGGACGCCGAGCGCGCCGACGAGAAGCACCATCACCAGCGCGCACAACCACCACGGCGGCGGGGATCCGGTGAGCGTGCCCAGCCAGGTCGACACCGACCAGCCGAACAGGCCGTAGATGCTGATCTGGATGGCGTTGTAGGAGATCAGCGTGACGAACGCGATCCCGGCGCCGGTGGATTTGCCGACCCCGTTGGCGACGTACGGGTAGAAGGCGCCCGCGTTGGTGATGTAGCGGCTCATCGCCGCGTACCCGACCGCGAACAGGCCCAGGATCGGGGCGAGCAGAAGGAACGACAACGGCACCCCGACACTGCCGGTGACCGCGTAGTTCGTCGGGACCCCGCCCGCGATGGCGAAGAGCGGACCCGCCGCGGCCACCACGAAGAACACGATCTGGGCGGCTCCGAGCCGCCGATGACCGAGACCGCGCCGCGGTCTTTGCGTACCCATGGAGCCGTCCCCCGGACGTCGGTTTGGCGGTGTGGAGGTTCTTGATCTTGCGAAGCCATCCCACCCTAGGGCCGGGCACCACGGCGAGGTACGTCCGTTCAGGCTAAAAACGGACCTCGGGTCGCAGCGGTACCCGCACTACCGCTACTTTGGCCGTCCCGCACCACAACGCCGGAGGGCGTGCCATTCATGCGTCGGCTGACCTTGGTCGATTCCCTGTTCTTTCTCGCCCACGACGAGTTCACCGGAAAACCCGCGCTGCGCCGCACGGGACTCGGCATCGGAATGGCCGGTTCCGCGCTCTGCGATCTCCTCCTCGCCGAGCGGATCACCGTGGAACGCAAGCGAATCCGCCCGCTGTCACGACGCGGCCTCGCCCATCCCCCGCTCGACGGGGTGTTCTCGGAAATCCTCCGCGAACGCGAACGGCACACCGTCCGGGAATGGGTCACCCATCTCCGGCACGACCTCGGGGAAACGGTCGCGGACAATCTGCTCGCCGCCGGGGTGATCGACCACGAGACCGACCGGATGCTCATCCGGAAGAATCACCGGTACCCACCGCGGGATCTGCTGATGTCGACGGCGGCGCGCAGCAAGGTGCGGTCGGCCGTCCTTGGCACCGAACAGCCGGATCCGCATTCGGTCTGCCTGGCCCTGCTGGCCTGGACCATCGGGCTCGACGACTTCTGCGAACCGGAACTCGACCGCGCGGGCCTGCGCGCCTGGGCCGAGTCCACCCATCGGGAACTTCCGAAGGCGCTGGCCGAACTGATCTCGGGGGTCGACGCGGTATGCGCCGCCGTCGTCTACACCGGCGACCGCCGGTAACCGAAAATCTTCGACCGGCTCTCCCCCTTGCCGGAAACTGTCACCCGTGGTTATCGTGTGCCCACGCCGCAGCAACACCTTGACAGAAATGACAATTCTCTGTGGAAAGGGACACCTTTCATGAGTGACACCCTGCGGCCCGCGATGCGTCGTGCTCTCGGCGCGGTCTCCGTTCTCGCCCTCGCCGTTTCCGGCCCTGTCGCGCTCTCCTCGCTCGCGTCCGCGACGCCCGTCCCGGCGTCGGCGGCGATCTTCGCCTCCGGTGGCGACCTCGCCTCGCCGGAGAAGAAGGAGATCGCGATGCAGATCGTCTCCAGCGCGGAAAACTCTTCCCTGGACTGGAAAGCGCAGTACTCCTACATCGAGGACATCAACGACGGGCGCGGGTACACGGCCGGCATCATCGGGTTCTGCTCCGGCACCGGGGACATGCTGGAACTGGTCGAGCGCTACACGAACTCGGTCCCGGACAACCCGCTCGCGGAATACCTCCCGGCGCTGCGCAAGGTCGACGGCACCGATTCGCACGAAGGGCTGGGCACCGGTTTCGAAAACGCGTGGCGGGAGGCCGCCGGTCGCGAGGACTTCAAGGCGGCGCAGAACAGCGAACGCGACCGCGTCTATTTCGATCCGGCGGTGAATCAGGCGAAATCGGACGGCCTGGGCGCACTGGGACAATTCATCTACTACGACGCCATCGTGATGCACGGCCCGGGCACCAGCCAGGACAGCTTCGGCGGTATCCGCTCGGCCGCTCTCCAGCAGGCCAAGCCGCCCGCCCAGGGTGGTGACGAGACGGCGTACCTCAAGGCGTTCCTCGACGCGCGGCGCGTGGTCATGAAGCAGGAAGAGGCGCACGCGGACACGTCGCGGATCGACACCGCCCAGCTGCTGTGGCTCAACGACGGCAACCTCGATCTGCACACCCCGCTGAAGTGGGCGGTCTACGGGGACCCGTACGAGATCGGCTAGCGCGCCGGACCGCATGTCATGAAAGGGCCGTTCAGGACATCTTTCGTCCTGAACGGCCCTTTCATGACACACGCGAGGGGGTGAGCTAGCCCGCGAGCAGGTCCTCGGCGGTCCGCGTGTTGATCACCCGGTCCGGCTCGATCCCCAGTTCGTTGGCCCGTTCGCAGCCGAAGACCAGCCAGTCCAGCTGACCGGGGGCGTGCGCGTCGCTGTCGATCGCGAAATCGCAGCCGAGGTCGACGGCCAGGTTCAGCAGCCGCGTGGGCGGATCCCGGCGCTCGGGCCGCGAGTTGATCTCGACGGCGACCCCGTTGTCCCGGCAGGCGGTGAACACCGCTTCCGCGTCGAACTCCGACTCGGGCCGCTTCCCGCGGCCACCCATCACCAGCCGTCCGGTGCAGTGCCCCAGCACGCGAACCCGCGGATGCTGTACCGCGGCGATCATCCGCGGCGTCATCTCCTTCGCGGGCATCCGCAGTTTCGAGTGGACACTCGCGACGACGAAGTCCAGCCGCTCCAGCAGTTCCTCCTCCTGATCGAGCGTGCCGTCCAGGTGGATGTCGACCTCGATGCCGTGCAGGATCCGGAACGGCGCCATCGTCTCGTTCAGTTCCGCGACGACGTCCATCTGGCGGCGCAGCCGCTCGGGCGAGAGGCCGTTCGCGACGGTCAGCCGCGGCGAATGGTCGGTCAGCACCATCCATTCGTGGCCGAGCGCGCGGGCGGCCTCGGCCATCTCCTCGATCGGGCTCCCGCCGTCGGACCAGTCCGAATGGGTGTGGCAGTCGCCGCGCAGCGCCGCCCGCATCGCGCCGCCGTCGGGCAGCTTCGGCTCGCCGATCTTCTCGAAGTACGCGGGACGGCGCCCGGCGAGGACGTCTTCGACGACGGCCGCGGTCGCCTTGCCGATATTCGGCAACGCGGTCAACGTGCCCGCCGCGGCGCGTTTGCGCAGGTCGTCCGGCTCGACCTTGGCGATCACCGAGGCCGCCTGCCGGAACGCCCGCACCCGGTAGGTCGGCTCGCCCGCGCGTTCCAGCCGGAACGCGATCTCCCTCAACGCCTGCGCCGGTTCCATGTCTACCTGTCTACCCCGTCAGCGGCGAAGAGGCAGCTCATGCAGCGTGACATCGCGCAATTCGCCGTCGCGGACCTCGGCGGTCTGATAGGTGCAGAACGGTTGGCGCCGCCGGTCGGTCGGCGAGCCGGGGTTCAGCAGCCGCATCCCGCTCGGGGTGACGGTGTCCCAAGGAATGTGGCTGTGCCCGAACACGAGGACGTCGGTGTCCGGGAAGAGTTCGTCGCAGCGCCGTTCACGGCCCTGTTTGGCGCCGGTTTCGTGGACGACCACCAGCCGGACGCCGTCGAGGTCCGCCCGCGCGATCTCGGGGAGCCGCGCCCGCAGGTCCGCGCCGTCGTTGTTGCCGTAGACGCCGATGAGCCGCTCGCTCCGGGCTTCGAGTTCGTCCAGCAGGGCGACCTCGACCCAATCGCCGGCGTGGACGACGACGTCCGCCGCGTCGACCTCACGCCAGACCTGATCCGGCAGCGCCTTCGCGCGCAGCGGCAGATGGGTGTCGGCGATGAGCAGCAGCCGCATCAAGCGTCTCCGATGGTTTCGAGGGTCCGCTCCAGGAAATCGCCGATGTGGGTGCGCAGCAACCCGGCCGCGCCCTCGGCGTCGCCCTTCTTCGCCGCCGCCAGCACCGCCTTGTGTTCGTTCCATTCCTTGCGCCAGCTGGGATTCGCCTCCCAGCCGACCACGCTGATCAACGCGGCGCGGTCCCTGAGGTCGTCCAGTATCGACACCATCAGCGGGTTGCCGCAGCCGCTGTACAGCGCACGGTGGAACCGGCGGTTGAGCAGGCTGAGCGCGGCGTGATCCTTGTCCGAGAGCGCCGCCGACGCCTCTTTCAACGCTTCCGCGGCGTCTTCGAGCAGGTCCGGGGAACGACGTTCGACCGACCGGCGCACGGCCTCGGGCTCCAGCACCATGCGGACGTCGTACACGGATTTCGCCAGCTCCGCGTCCACCACGCACACCGAAGCGCCCTTGTACGGGCTGAACGTGACGAGTCCCGTGTTCGACAGCACCTTGAGCGCTTCCCGGACGGGCGTCTTCGAGACGCCGAGCCGGGCCGCGAGCTCGGCTTCGACCAGCGGCTGGCCGGGCTTCAACTCCCGGGTGAGGATGCCGCGGCGGATCTCGTCGAGCACCACTTCGGTCCGTGAGGCGGGCAGGCTGAAGGTCGAAGACATGGGCCGATCATATATGAGATGCCATACTCGCGGTCATGAGGAACCCTGAGGAACTCCGCAGCCACCGCTGGTTCGGCGGCGACGGACTGCGCGGCTTCAGCCATCGGGCCCGGAGCAGGCAACTCGGCTACAACCCGGAGGAGCACCTCGGGAAGCCCGTCATCGCGATCCTCAACACCTGGAGCGACATCAACCCCTGCCACATGCATCTGCGCGAGCGGGCGGAACAGGTCAAACGCGGGGTGTGGCAGGCGGGCGGATTCCCGCTGGAGTTCCCGGTCGCGACGCTGTCCGAGACGTTCCAGAAGCCGACGCCGATGCTCTACCGCAACCTGCTTTCCCTGGAGACCGAAGAGATCCTGCGGTCCTATCCGATCGACGGCGCGGTGCTCATGGGCGGCTGCGACAAGACGACCCCCGCGTTGGTGATGGGCGCGACGAGCGCGGGACTGCCCGCGATCTTCGTGCCGGCCGGGCCGATGCTGCGCGGGCACTGGCGGAACGAGGTGCTCGGCAGCGGCACCGACATGTGGAAGTACTGGGACGACAAGCGGGCCGGGCTGATCGGCGACGAGGAACTGTCCGAATTGGAGCGTGGACTGGCCCGTTCTCCCGGAACCTGTATGACGATGGGGACCGCGTCCACGATGATGTCGGTCGCCGAAGTGCTCGGCCTGACCTTGCCCGGCGCGGCGTCGATCCCCGCCGTCGATTCGGCGCACCACCGGATGGCCGCGGCGAGCGGCGCGCGGGCCGTCGAGATGGTGCGGGAGGACCTCACCATCACGAAGATCCTCGACGAGCGCGCGTACGCCGACGCGATCACCACCGTGCTGGCGCTCGGCGGCTCCACCAACGCCGTCATCCACCTGATCGCGATGGCCGGGCGCGGGCGGATCCCGTTGTCCGTCGACGATTTCGACACGATCGCCCGCCGGGTGCCGGTGCTGGCGAACATCCGTCCCGGCGGCGACTGGCTGATGGAGGACTTCTACTACGCCGGCGGGCTTCCCGGTCTGCTCTCCCGGCTGACCGACCTGCTGCACACCAATCGCGTCACGGTCACCGGCCGGACCCTCGGCGAGAACCTGGCTTCGGCGCGGGTGCACGACGACGACGTCATCCGCACGCGTGACAACCCCGTCGCCACCGAAGGAGGAGTCGCGGTGCTGCGCGGGAATCTCGCGCCGTCGGGCGCGGTGATCAAGCACATCGCCGCCGAACCGCGGCTGCTCGTCCACACTGGACCCGCCGTGGTCTTCGACGACTACCGGGATTTGAAGAAGCGCATCAACGACCCCGCGCTCGGCATCACCGAGGATTCGGTGCTGGTGCTGCGCGGATCGGGCCCGCTCGGCGGCCCCGGCATGCCCGAGTACGGGATGCTTCCGTTGCCGGATCACCTGCTGGCCAAGGGGGTCCGCGACATGGTGCGCGTTTCCGACGCCCGGATGAGCGGCACCAGCTACGGCGCCTGCGTGCTGCACGTCGCACCGGAGTCCCATGTGGGCGGTCCGCTCGCGCTCGTCCGCGACGGCGACCCGATCACCTTGGACGTCCCTTCGCGACGGCTGAGCCTCGACGTCGATGATGCGGAATTGCAACGCCGGCGGGAGGCCTGGAAACCGCCCGCACCGCGCTACGAACGTGGTTACGGCGCGTTGTACTCCGAACACATCACGCAAGCTGATGAAGGCTGTGACTTCGATTTTCTCGCACGGGTGGGCGAAAACCCGGAACCTGACGCCCAGTGACCACCCGACGGAGTGACCCGCTCACCCAACCGGGCGAGTTGCAGGCCCACAAAACGCGCCCCGTATCTTGAACCTACGTCCGGAACGTGTGGAAGCCCGGATGTTCGATCACGAAGCCCGGCACTCGCCGGACCGTGGAGGGTGGAGAGTTGCCGCAGGAACCGCGCTGGCCCGAGTCCCACGCTGAGCAGACGGACATTCTCCCGGTCGTCACGCCCGGGTTCGCGGAGTCTGCCACGCCGCAGGAGCCCACGCCACCGAAACGCCGTCGCAGCTATCGCAAGGCCGCCTTCATCGGCGGCGGCGTGTTCGGCCTCCTGGTCGTCGCGTACGCCCTCGACGTGCTGGTCTCCCAGGGCAGCGTCCCCCGCGGCGTCACCGTCGCCGGGGTCGACGTCGGCGGGATGGACCGCACCGCGGCCGAGAAGGAGCTCCGGGGCGGCATCGAACCGCGGCTGACCCGGCCGGTGAAGATCGTCGCGGGCGACGCCGAGGAGTCGCTGGCGCCGAACAACGCCGGCCTGCGCCTCGACTGGCCCGCCACCCTGGACCAGGCGGGCGACCAGCCGCTGAACCCGTTCACGCGGATCGCGTCGTTCTTCTCGACGACCGAGGTCGGCGTCGTCACCCAGACCGACGACGCCAAGCTCACCGCCGCCCTGGAGAACCTGCGCGACAAGGTCGACCGCGACCCCGTCGAGGGCACCGTGCGCTTCGAGGAGGCCAAGCCGGTCGCCGTCGAGCCGAAGACCGGGCAGAAGCTCGACCTCGAAGCCGCCAAGAAGACCATCCTGGAGCGCTGGGCCGGCGGCGAGCAGCTGAACCTCGCGGTCACCCAGACCCCGGTCAAGGTCTCGCCTGAGGCCGTCCACGCCGCCCTCGAGCAGATCGCGAAGCCCGCCGTTTCGGCGCCGATGGTCATCAAGGGCGAGGGCAAGGACGCCGTCGTCAAACCCGAGGACATCGCGGGCGCGCTGACCTTCGAGCCCGTCGACGGCGGCGTGCTGAACCCGAAGGTGGACAACAACAAGATCATCGAGGCCGCGGGTCCGCAGCTGAAGTCCACCGAGAAGGAGGGCAAGGACGCGCAGATCGTCTTCGAAGGCGGCAAGCCGACCGTCCAGCCGTCCGAGGACGCCAACGTCGTCGACTGGGAGCCGAGCCTCAAGCCGGTGCTCGACGTGCTCAAGCGCGCCGCGCCGCGCGAGCTGCCGGTGACCTACAAGAAGACCCCGGCCAAGGTGACCACCGAGCAGGCGAACCAGCTCGGCATCAAGGAGGTCGTCAGCGAGTTCAAGACCGGCGGCTTCGCGCCGGACTCGGGGACGAACATCCGGGTCGTGGCGCAGAAGGTCAACGGCGCCATCGTGAAGCCGAACGAGACGTTCAGCCTCAACGGGTTCACCGGGCCGCGCGGTGCGGCGCAGGGCTACGTCGAGGCCGGTGTCATCAAGGACGGCGCACCCGGCCGCGAGGTCGGCGGCGGGATCTCGCAGTTCGCGACCACGCTGTACAACGCCTCGTACTTCGCCGGCATGAAGGACACCGAGCACAAGGAACACAGCTACTACATCAGCCGCTACCCGGCCGCCCGCGAGGCGACCGTGTTCCAGAACCACAACGGCGGCAGCGTGATCGACCTGAAGTTCACCAACGACGGGGACACCGGCGTCGCGATCCAGACCATCTGGACGCCGTCGGACATCACGATCCGGCTGTGGGGCACCAAGAAGTACACCGTCGAGTCGATCCCGGGCGGCCGCACCAACCCGTCCGACCCGCCGACGAAACCCGGCCCCGCCGAGAACTGCAAGCCCAGCAACGGCGCGCCCGGTTTCACCACGTCGGACACGCGGGTCATCAAGGATGCCGCGACCGGCCGCGAGATCCGGCGCCACACCCGGAACGTGCACTACAACCCGCAGCCGAAGATCACCTGCGGCACGGAGTAGCCTTCACGCGCTTTGAGGGTTCACCACCCGCGCCCGGAGCGGTACGCTGAGTGACTCACTCGACCGGGCGGGGGTGGTCACCTCGTGGAAGCCAAGGCGACCTTCCGGCAGATCCTCGCGGTCGGTGAGCTGCGCGCGATCTGGTTCGCGGAACTCCAGTCCATCCTCGGCGACCAGGTGGCCAGGGTCGCCCTGTCGGTGCTGGTGTTCCAGCGCACCGGCTCGGCGACGTGGCCCGCGCTGACGTACGCGCTCACCTATCTCCCCGATCTGATCGGCGGGCCGTTGCTCGGCGGTCTGGCCGACCGGTACCCGCGCCGCGCGGTGATGGTCTGCTCCGACGTCGTCCGCGCGCTGCTGGTCGCGGTGCTCGCCGTGCCCGGCATCCCGTTGCCCGTGCTCGCCGCCGTACTGGTGGTGGTGCAGCTGGCCAACGCGCCGTTCACCGCCGCGCAGGCCGCGGTCCTCCCGTCGGTGCTCAGCGGGGATTCCTACGTGCTCGGCCAGTCCCTGCTGAAGATCACCAACCAGATCGGTCAGCTGGCCGGATTCGCGCTGGGCGGCGCGGCGATCGCCGCGATCGGGCCGGGCCGGGGGCTGGCGCTGGACGCGGTGACGTTCGCCGTCTCGGCGGTCGTCCTGCGGCTGGGTGTGCGGGCGCGGCCCGCGACGGGCGCCGAAGGTCCCGCGACGTCGACCCTGCGGCGGCTTTCGGCGGGCGCCCGGACGATCTGGCGTGACCGACGGTTGCGCGCGCTGGTCGGCCTGGCGTGGCTGGCGGGTTTCGTGATCGTGCCGGAAGGGCTCGCCGTGCCGTACGCCGCGGAGATCGGCGGCGGGGCGGTGACCGCGGGGCTGCTGCTCGCGGCGCATCCCGCGGGGATCGTGCTCGGGGTGTTCGCGCTGGGCCGCCTCGTGCGGCCCGAGATCCGGTTGCGCCTGGTCGGCGCGCTGGCGCTCGGCGCGATCGTGCCGCTCGCGGCGTTCTGGTTCCGGCCGTCGCTCCCCTACGCCGCCGGACTGCTCGTGCTGTCCGGGATGTGCGCGGCCTACCAGGTCACCGCGAGCACCACGTTCATGCGGCTGGTACCCGACACCGAACGAGGCCAGGCCTTCGGCCTCGCCGGGTCGGGACTCATCGCCGTGCAGGGAATCGGGCTGATCGCCGGCGGCCTGCTCGTCGGCGTGCTCGGTTCACCGGCGACGACGGTCTCGGTCATCGCACTCGCCGGTCTCGTAGTGGCTGTTCCGGCCACCCGGGCTTGGCGCCACGTGGCCCCACCGCACCCCCTTTAGACCGGAACCCGATACTCACCAGTTCTGCCCGCGCATAGGGCTCACCCCCTCCGCTTCCCCGTTCCGGTCACGCGTGGTGCACCCACGCCTACCCATACAGCGTAGTGACACCTAGTATCCAACCGATTACGTTCGTCTCCGTGGCGCTAACGAATTGGGCGCTGTGGCGGCTACCCAACCGTGGTTTGATCGGCTTCGTCCTCCTGGTGGACGTCGCGGCGATCGCCGGATCCGCCTGGTCTTTTCTCCGCGTCCCCTTCACCGAGGGCGACGCGCTCCCCTTCGCGATCCTGATCCTCAGCTCGGTGCTGTACACGGAATTGTCGCGTCCGGTGGAGCGGGTGCGGGAACGGTTCGCCGGTACGCCGCACATCTCGCTCGACAGCGTGTGGACCTTCGCCGCCGTGCTGCTGGTGCATCCGGCGCTCGCCGCGCTGGTCATCGCCGTGTCGTTCTTCTACCGCTGGTTCCGCGGTCAGCCGAACCCGTTGTTCCGCCGGGTGTTCTCCACCTCGGCGACCGTGCTCTCGGGGTTCGCGGCGGCCGCTTACCTGTCCCGGTACGCGGTGCCGTTCGACGTGCTCCCCCGCGACGCCTCGTCGTTCGGTTCGGTTGTCGCTGCGGGCGGGGTGTTCCTGCTGGTCAACACCGTGCTGATGACGGTCGCGGTGTACTACGGCACGCCGCACGAACGCCTGCGGGACGCGCTGGCGAAGCCGTTCGAGTACGCGCTCGAAGCGGCGACGATCGCGCTCGGCGTCATCGTCGCGTGGGCGCTGCGGGACTGGCCGGTGGTGCTGCTGCTGGTCGTCGGGATCACGCTGGTGCTGCATCGCGGTGTCCTGCTGCGGCAGCTGAAACGTCAGGCGCGCAGCGACGCCAAGACCGGGCTGCTCAACGCGAAGGCGTGGCGCGAGGCCGCGACCGACGAACTCGACCGCGCGCGGCGCGCGGGACGGCACACCAGCCTGCTGATGGTCGACGTCGACCGGTTCAAACTGATCAACGACCGGCACGGGCATCTGGTCGGCGACCGGTATCTGGCGGCGATCGCGGAAACGCTGCGTACCGAGGTGCGCGGCACGGATCTGGTCGGGCGCTTCGGCGGCGAGGAGTTCGTCGTCCTGCTGCCGGGCACCCCCGCCGTGCACGCCCACGCGATCGCGGAACGGATCCGGTCGAGCGTGGCTTCGCGCGCCGATGACCTGCCCGAGCACGTCACCGTGTCGATCGGGCTCGCCGACCGGCCGGGCGTCGCCGATCTGGACACGGTGATCGCCGTCGCGGACCGGGCGCTCTACGAGGCCAAGAACACCGGGCGGAACCGGACTTCGGGCTACCAGGTGACCGGCTGACCCCCGCGTTTCGTCCTCTGGATGCGGTACTTGCGTGCGCAAGGACCGCATCCAGAGGACTAAACGCGCTCAGGGGAGGCCGGCGAGGGACTTCTCGAGGGCCTCGTCGGGCAGCGCGTGATCGGAGATGTTCCCCGCCAGGTACGCGCCGTACGCCGGGAGGTCGAGGTGCGCGTGCCCGCACAGCGCGGTCAGTATCACCTTCTCCTCCCCGGTTTCCTTGCACCGCAACGCTTCCTGGATACACGCGGCGAGCGCGTGCGTCGGCTCGGGCGCGGGGATGATGCCCTCTGTACGGGCGAACCGCACGCCCGCGGCGAAGCAGTCCTCCTGCCCGATGGCGATCGCGTCGATCAGCCCGAGTTCGTAGATATGCGAGATCAGCGGGGACATCCCGTGATAGCGCAGGCCACCGGCGTGGATGGGGTCGGGGATGAAGTCGTGACCGAGCGTGTGCATCTTCAGCAACGGTGTCAGCCCCGCGGTGTCCCCGAAGTCGTACGCGTACTTCCCGCGGGTGAGCGTCGGGCAGGCGGCCGGTTCGACCGCGCGGATGACCGGGTCCATCCGGCCCGCGAGTTTCTCGCGCAGGAACGGGAAGGCGAGTCCGCCGAAGTTGGATCCGCCGCCGGTGCAGCCGACGAGGACGTCCGGGGTGTCCCCGGCCAGCTCGAACTGCTTGAGCGCCTCTTCGCCGATGATCGTCTGGTGCAGCAGCACATGGTTGAGCACGCTGCCCAGCGCGTAGCGGGTGTTCTCCGCCTGCGCCGCTTGCTCGACCGCCTCGCTGATCGCGATGCCGAGGCTGCCGGTCGAGTCCGGGTCGGCGGCCAGGATCGCGCGGCCGGATTCGGTCAGCTCGGACGGGCTCGGGTGCACCTTCGCGCCGAAGGTCTCCATCATCAGCTTGCGATACGGCTTCTGGTCGTAGGAAGCGCGGACCTGCCACACCTCGCACTCGAGCCCGAAGGTGGCGGAGGCGAACGCGAGCGCGCTCCCCCACTGCCCGGCGCCGGTCTCGGTGGTCAGCCTGGTGACGCCCTCCGCCGCGTTGTAGAACGCCTGCGGCACGGCGGTGTTGGGCTTGTGCGAGCCGACCGGGCTGACACCCTCGTACTTGTAGTAGATGCGGGCGGGCGTGCCGAGCGCCTTCTCCAGCCGCCTCGCCCGGAACAACGGCGACGGACGCCAGAGCCGGTAGACGTCGAGGACCTCTTCCGGGATGTCGATGTACCGCTCGGTGCTGACCTCCTGGGCGATGAGCGCCTGCGGGAACAGCGGCGCGAGATCGTCCGGGCCGACCGGCTCGCGGGTGCCGGGATGCAAGGGCGGTGGCGGCGGCTCCGGCAGATCCGGGACGACGTTGTACCACCTGGTCGGCATATCCGCTTCGTCGAGGATGTATTTGGTCCGCTCCGCCATTGAGCCTCCTCCGTCCGTCCCATCAACCTAAAGGGACGGACGGCGCGGCACCAGACATCGCTACTACGGTGTGACCATGGGGAATCTCGTACTGCTCGACGCACCATCCAATCTCGGGCTGCGCCCGCCCGCCGAAGGCGTGGTCCCCGGCTGTTACAAGGCGCCGGGCGCGCTGCGTGACCACGGCCTGCTCACCCGGTTGGGGGCGGCCGACGGCGGCGTCGTCACCCCGCCGCGCTATCTGCCCGCCTGGTCACCCGATGGCGGTGTGCGGAACGCGGCCGGGATCGCGGCCTACACCGAGGCCCTCGCCGCACGTCTCGCGAAGATCCGCGCGGACGGCGGCTTCCCGGTGGTCCTCGGCGGCGACTGCTCGATCGCGCTCGCCGCGATGCTGACGCTGCGTCGCGAAGGCCGCTACGGCATCGTCTACTTCGACGGGCACGACGACTTCCGGCATCTCGGCAATTCCGAGTACGTCGCCAACGTGGGTGGCGAGGCTCTCGCCGTCGTCACCGGCCGCGGCCAACCGGAACTGGCCGATGTGGACGGTCTGAAGCCCTATGTCCGCGACGAGGACGTCCTCGTGCTCGGCGTGCGCGCGGAGGAGTCCGCCGAGGCACGGGACGCCGGGCTCCGGATCGTGACCAGCCAGGAGATCATGGCGTCCGGCACCGACGGCGCGCTCGCCGCCGCCCGGGAGATTTTCGCGCCACTGGACGGTTTCTGGATCCACGTCGACATCGACACCCTCGACCCGGAATTCGTGTCCGCCGTGGACAGTCCCGACCCCGGCGGGCTCAGCCCGGACAAGCTCGTCGAACTGCTCCGGGGGCTGCTCTCGATCCCCGGCGCCGCCGGGCTGGAGCTGACCATCTTCGATCCCGACCTCGACCCCGACGGCACGCAGGCCGCCCTCGTGGCGGACTGCCTCGTGCGCGCACTGGAAGGACCCCGATGACCAAGGTGACCGTCGCCGACGGCTCGTTCGACGCACCGCTCTGGCTGCCCGAATCCGGCTCCGGCCCGGGTCTGGTGCTGATCCAGGAGATCTTCGGTCTCGACGACTACCTCAAGTCGGTCGCCGCCGACCTGGCCGCCCTCGGCTACGTCGTCGCGGTGCCCGAGCTGTTCTGGCGGATCTCCCCCGGCTGGTCGGCCACGCACGACGAAGCCGGTGTCTCGGCGTCGATGGCCGTCGCCGGCCAGTTGGACCCGGCGAGCGCCGTCACCGACGTCCTCGCGACCCTGGCGACCCTGCGCGCGCTGCCCGAAACCGGCGGCCGCGCGGGCGTCTTCGGCTTCTGCCTCGGCGGCTCGATGGCCTACGCGGCCGCCGCCGAAGGCGACCCGGACGTCGCGGTCTCGTACTACGGCTCCCGCGTTCCCGAGCAACTTCCCTTGCTGGACAAGATCACTTGCCCGATCCAGTTCCAGTTCGGCGGCGCGGATCCCTACATCCCCGCGGAGGGAGTGAGTCGCCTCGCCGACGCCGTCGCCTCCCACGACGGCGCGGAGATCCACATCCACGAGGGCGCGGGGCACGCGTTCCACAACCACGTGGCGCCGATGTTCCATCAGCCGGAGCCGGCCGCGGCTGCCTGGGCGCTGACGTTGGAGTTCTTGGGTCGGACCTACCCGGCGTGAACCTAGCCCGAACGGGTGATTTGCCCGGACCGTTACCGCGGTCCGGCTCGATCGCGCTCCGGGTTCCGGCAACCGGAACCCGGCTTCGGGATTATCTTCCCCGCGCCTGAGCGGCTCGGACGACGTTCAAATCGTCGGGTGGGCCGCCGCCCGGCGGGGCTGGGGTTCGCCAGGTGTGGATTCCGGGACCGGGGCGGACACGGCCACGGCCCGCCGATCGCCACGACCGGCGAGCCTCGGCCGGAATCGAGCGAAGACGGCGCACCGGCCGTCGAAACCCGCCCTCTCCTTCAATTCAGGCCGGGCACGCGTTCTTTTCGATGATCGGCCTTCTTTTCGAAAACGGTCATGGGCACATTTGACGGGAATCGGCACTCAAGCCGAAAACCGTTTCGTGCGGAACGTGCGATCAATGCAGGGAAAGCAAGGGAACCCCGACCCCGTAAAGCGTGTAAGACTCGAAGTCATCCCCGCTCCGGCACGGCAGAGATGGGCGGGGCGGGTGATTATTCGGGTGAGGTGAAGGAATGAAGTTCCGTTTCACACTGGAAGGTCGTTGCGCCACACCGTCCTTCCGCACGGTCCGCTGGTTGATCATCATCATCGTGGTGATCTTTCTCGTACCGTCTTACGAGTGGGGTGAGTTGATCACGTCGCCGCTCCACTGAGCGGTGACGCGGAAAGGCGATCGCGGTCCGGCGCGGTCGCCTTTTCCGCGTTCACCGGCTCAGCACCCGGCGATATTCGGAGAACCCGGGTTCCTCCGATGGAAGAACCGGTACGCCGCAAGCCTCCACCCAGGCGTGGAATCGATAAGGATCTTCGGCGACCCCCATGACCCAGCGGAGCCTCCGGCGTGACAAGGCCGCCGTGAGCACCGCGGCCAGTGACTGCTCCAGACAAGCGGTCCGGCACGGGTACCGCTCCGCGACCGTCGCCACCATCGCCACCATCGCCACCGCTTCTTCCGTCGTCGCCTCGGAGACGTCGCGGGCACGCAGAACGGACGCGACCCACAGGGTCCAGCGGAACGGCAGGCTCAACATGATCACCGCGACGGCCACCGCCACACCGGCGCGGAGCCGATAACGGCGGGTCCCGCGGCGGGCGACGATCGGCGGACCGGCGGCGCCCGTCTCCGTGATCACCGGAGGTTCGAAAACGACCATGTCCCGGTCGGCGAGCGTCTTGAGCAGTTCGCCCGCGTCCCGGCGGACGCGGTGTTCGTCCACCGCCGGATAGCGATCACCGATGGCGCGGACCGCGGTTTCGAGCCCGCCGGTACGGAGTTCACGGCACAGCAGGGTGGCGGTGGCGTTGAGCGCGTACCAGCGGCCATTGCGCAGGTTCAGCACCACACCCCCCTCGTGGGCCGCGCCTTCGAGATGGACCACCTTCGAAGCCCCGGTCATACCTCACCCCTCTCCAGCCCTCGTAGCCACAAGTCCGCCGCGAGCAACCGGTTGAGCGCGGGAAACGGCGCCTGAAGGCCCGCTTCGGCACGCGAGAAGACCGTTTTCACCTTGGCCGGCTCGATCACGCCGAGGTCCGCGAGTCTCGTGCGGGCCACCCGGGCACTCAGTTCCGCGGAGGCCAGCCGTATCCCCTTGTAGTCCTCGCCGGTGTAGTTCCCCTTGGTATTCCGGGAAAAGACCACGTCAGGAACGAGACCGGAGAGGGCACGGCGAAGCAGGGGTTTGGTGGTCGTCGGATCGGCACGGCGATGGGCGGGCAGGGAAAGACAGGCCCGGATGACGTCGTTGTCCAAGAACGGCGCCTGTGGCCACACCCCCCACGATCGCGCACGTTCGTCCAGCTGACGCTGGACCGCTCCGGAGGCCCGGACCTCCGCCACCGCCATGCGGTCGCCGACGCCCGCTCCGTCCGGAGGCGCGAGTTCACCCGCACCCGCCCGCGCCAGTTCGGCCAGTCCCAGCCGCATGGACGGGGACAGCCAAGTGGTCTCGGTGCCGGGAGCCGGCCACCACGCGATCGCGTCGAGCCACTCGATGTCGCGTTCCGATGGCCTCTCGAAGCGTTTCGCCAGCAGGCGCAGCGCCCGGCCGAGCGAGGTCATCGAAAGCTCCGCGGATCGCGCCAGCACCCGCGCGGGCGCGACCCGGCGCTGTTTGGCCAGCTGACGGCATTCACGCCCCAGCCGCCGCAACGCCCCTTCCTTCGCGAGGTCTCCCAGATACCCGGGCGCCGCCACGAGCAGGGCGTCCGCGCCTTCGCCGCCGAGGTGCACCCCGCCGCCCTCGGCCGCGACATGCCTCAACCGCAGCCTCGTCCGGATCTGGGTGACCGCGCCGGGATCGGGGAGATCGGTGGCGGTGGCCGTGTCGAGTCCTTGGTAGGAAAGGGAAGAAGGGGTGCCGGTGACCACCGTGGAACGCAGTCGCCGATCGAACCGCAGATAGCGCTCCGCGTGGGCCAGATCGTCCGCCGGCGCGTCCGGATGGTGGTAGGTGAACACCGGCAGCGGTTCGTCCCGGTACCGGGCGGCGAGGAAGGCTATCGACGTCGAATCGAAACCACCGCTGAAGTCGGCGGTCAACGGCTGGGCGGCGCGCGCGCCGACGGCGTTTTCGAGGGCGACTCGCAACGCCAGCGCGGCGTCCGCGGGCGACCGGTCCCGGTCCGGCGCGAGTGTTTCGTAGGTCCATGTCCTGCACCGGCCGTCACGTCCGGCTCGGATGGCCTGGCCACCGACCAGCCGGCTTAGCCCCCGATAGACGGAGCGGTTTCCGGTCGGGAGGGGAACGCCCGGGCAGAACATCTCGGCGGCCAGCGCGGTCACGTCCGGTTCCATCGGCAGCCCGGCGGCTCGCGCGGTGACTCGCGCCCTCGTACCGAGCACGGTCCGTTCCGGTGTCGTGTGGAAGTAGAGCGGGTACTGCCCCGCCAGATCGGCGAACGCGGTCACGTCGCCGGGCCGGATCACCACCGCCAGGTAGCTGCCCGGCCACCGGGTGACCTCGACAAGCCGGTCATTCTCGAGCGCACGCCTGAAATCCCGGCGGATCTCCGCATCGGTCGCGAAACACTGGCCGACCAGCGCCAGTTTCCCTCCCGGGCAGGTCACGGCGCGCAATTCGCGGGGCCGCCATCGCCCGAACGACGCCCACGAGGGCTCTTCCGGCCACACCGGTTCCGCGGGTACGCGGAGGAGTCCGGCGGTCGCCGGCGCGGGTCCGGGGACGGCACCCAGCAGGCCCGGCACGTCGGCGTTCACTGTGCATCACCAGTAATACTGTGAATTGGAGTCGGCACTGCCGCTGGAGGAGCTGCCCAGGGTCAGCTCCCGCACGTGCCCGAGGTCGAAGAGCAAAGGCGGCTCGTAGCCCGCCTCATCCGTGGGTGGCTCCGTCATCGCGTCGGCGGCGTCGCGCGCGGGCGACGGACGTGGCACGGCAAGCAGTTTCATGATCAGCACCTTCGAGTCCGGCTGTCTCCTGGTCGACAGGAGAAGAAGCATCCCCCGACTTGTCGAATCGCCAGGGAAGGCAGGATCGTAACGGGAGTCGATTGTCTGCCTTGGTCGGCCCCACGGGAAGTCCGGTGCGAAAGACCAGCGTGACAGAGCGGTCCGGAAGAAGTGCGCTCGCGGCCCCGCAAGAATCACACGTCTGAGTGAGTCGTCTTAATCGACATACTTCCCGGACAGAATTCAACCGTGCCGCCGGGAGCGAACCTTCCCTTTGTTCAATTCGAAACGACGCCACCCGAGGCGCCGTCACCGGGATGGTCCTGCTGCCGGGCGCGCAGCCCCAGAATGAGCGCGCCGTGCGCCTCGGCGAGCGCGTTCAGCCCGCTGGTCCGCAACTCGAACCGGGTGCCGTCCGTGACCGTCCCGGCGAGGGCGAAGCGCTCCAGTTCCTGACGGCAAGGATCGATGACGATTTCCTGCGCGCCGGCGAGCTCCCCACCGAGCACCACCAGGCGGGGATTGACCAGATTGCACAGCTGGGCCAGCGCGAACCCCAGCGTCCGACCGGCGTCGTTGAGGATCCGGCGGCACGCCGCGTCGCCCTGCTGCGCCAAGCCGATCAGCAGGCCGAGGCTGTCGGGCGGCCGGTAGTCCCGCCGCCCGGCGCGGCGCACCTGCCCGGTCAGGGCTTCGGCGCCGACGAGGGTGTCGAGGCAGCCGCGGCCACCGCACAGGCAGACCTGACCGTCGCGCTCGATGGTCAGGTGGCCGATTTCGCCCGCCATCCCCCGCTCGCCGCGCAACAGCTTGTCGCCGATCATGATCCCCGCGCCCACCCCCGTGGACGCTTTGATGTACACCACCGTTTCCAACGGTTTGTCCAGGCCGTAGGTCTGCTCTGCCATCGCGCCGAGGTTGGCGTCGTTGTCCACGGCCACCCGGACGCCGAGCAGTTTGCCCAGACTGGCGGCGGGGTCGTCGACGTCGGACCACGGCGGCAGGACCGGAGTGGTGAACCGGCCGCTGCGGGGGTCGATCATCCTGGGCACGGCCAGGCCCGCGGAGACGACGTCCTCCAGCTCTTGCCCGGTCGAGCGCACGGCGGCGCGGATCATGCTCTCCAATTGGGGAAGCAGCCGGGGAAATCCGTGATTGGCCCCCTCGATCTCGATCTGCGGGTCGACCGAGTCGAACGCCCGGTCCACCGGCCGGGCGATGACCGCCACCCGCCGGAACCCGAGATCTATGCCCAGCGCGACCCCTCTGGTCTCGGGCAGGCGTACGACTCCGCCCTTGCGGCCGGTTTCGACCTCCACCGTTCCCTCCGCGGCCAGATCGGCGACGGCGGTGGACACCGACGCCCCGGAAACCCCGAGCCGCTGCGCGAGACGCGACTGCTGATCCGCCTTGATCATGATTTCGATGATCAATTTCCGGCGGTTCTGCTCCTTCGTGCCACTCGTCGGACCGAGCAGTTCCCGCGCCTCAAGCATCGAACCCCTCGTCCCCGTCGCGCGACCCGAAAAGTTAAGCCGAAGCAATGCACGCTAACAGAGAGGACTTCAAGTTTAAGGAGACCGCTCTTAACGATTCGGGCCAGTTCACCGAAATCCCTTGTTGACGAAGCGCCGAATAGGGATGATCGAGCCGGAAAAGTCCCGACTTCAGTCGCAGGCGCGCGAAAGTCTGTCGAGTTCCAACACAACCCGAATGGCCCAGCCCGCTTATTCGACAACGGATTCAATTCCGTCCGCCTCCCTGTCGACCCCGCTCGTGCCTCCCCGGCGCGGGGCCCGCCGCCCACCTGCCCGGCAGGCTCGGCCGACCGGCGGAATATGTCGGTGCCTCCCGGTAGTTTCCCCACCATGGCCACATTGGTGAGTTTTCACGCCCACCCCGACGACGAGTGCATCGTCGCGGGAGGCGTCATGCGCAAGGCCTTCGAGGAAGGTCACCGTGTCGTGCTCGTCGTCGCGACCAGGGGGGAGGTCGGCGAGGTGCCGGACGGGTTCCTCGACGACGGAGAGGAGTTGTGGCAGCGCCGCGTGCAGGAGACGCACGCATCCGCCGAGGTCCTGGGGGCCAAACGCGTGGAGTTCCTGGGGTACACCGATTCCGGCATGATGGGCGAGCCGCGCAACGACGTGCCCGGCACGTTCTGGCAGGCCGACGTCGAAGAGGCCGCGCAGCGGCTGGCCGCCATCCTGCGCGAGGAGCAGGCCGACGTCCTGACCGTCTACGACGACAACGGCGGCTACGGGCACCCGGACCACATCCAGGTGCACCGCGTCGGGATGCGCGCGGCCGAGCTGGCGGGCACGCCGCGGGTCTACGAGGCGACCAGCAACAGCGACGAGATGCGCCGCGGCATGGAGGAGGCGGTGCGGACCGGGCAGATGAAGGCCGAGGACCTTCCCGATTTCGAGGACGGTTCCGAGTTCGGCAAACCGGAGGCGATCCTGACGGCGAGGGTCGACGTCACCGCGTACCTGCCTGCCAAGCGGGCCGCGATGCGCGCGCACGCCAGCCAGATCAGCGAGGACTCGTTCTTCCTGGCGATGCCCGACGAGGCTTTCGCGCAGGCGTTCGGCGTCGAGTGGTTCATCCGGGCCGGGCAGGGGCCGGGCATCACGGAGACCGACATCATGGCCGGTCTCTGACCGATGGGCATGTGCGGTGCGTATCTGCGGGTCACGCCGGAGGAGTTGCGCGAGCTGATCGAGGAACCCGAGCGGTACTGGACCTATGCCGAAAAGGCCGACGGGACCGAGCGGGCGATGGACATCGACAAGGCGTGGAACGCGCTGTGGTTCCTGGCCAAACGCGCCGGGTTCGAGGTCGAGTTCGTACTGGGCGGGACCTTGCTGGGGGAAGCCGACAGCGACGGGCCACCGCGGTACTTCACTGCGGACCAGGTGCGGACGATCTCGGCGGAGATGGCGCGGACCGGGTTCGACCGGCTCTCGGAAGGCGTCGAGCTCTCGGAACTGGAGGCCGAGGGTATCTACCCGTCGATCTGGGACGAGCCGGACGCGCTCGATTACGTGCGCGGGCACTACGACGAGCTGGTGACCTTCTTCGCCGAAGCCGCGAAGGCCGGGGATCCGGTCGTCACGATCATCACCTGACAAAGCCTGCCGCAGTCCGTGAAGGCCTCCTTGAGGGACCCAGAGTCCCTCAAGGAGGCCTTCACGGAACTTTGCGGCTCGACGCGAGGTCAGGCGGTGGCGGCGGTGACGTCGAGTTCGACGAGCTGCCCCGGGTAGCCGAGCTGCGCGACGCCGAGCAGGGTGCTCGCGGTGGTGAAGGCCTCCCCGATCTCCGACTCGACGAAGCGGTCCCACACGGCCGAGAGGACGTCCGCGTCCGGCGTCACCACGTAGATCACCGTGCGCACGACGTCCGCCGGGGTCGCCTTGGCGAAGGCGAGCGCGGCGGCGGTGTTCGCGACGACCTGGTCGACCTGGGCGAGCACGTCGCCTTCGACGACCTTGCCGTCTTCGGCGAGCGGGCATTGGCCGGCGAGGTGGACGTCCCTCCGGCCCTCGACGATGGTCACGTGGTGGTAGGTGGGCGTCGGGTGCAGACCGGGCGGATGGTGGCGTTCAATGGTCACGAGCCGCATCCTCACCGAGGCGGCCGCGACGGGACAACCGGATTTCACGGGGGAGCCATGCGCAGGACGATCGACTGGACCGGTGACGCGGTCACGATCATCGACCAGACCGTCCTGCCCGCCGAGTATCGCGTGCTCGAACTGCGCACGGTCGGCGAACTCGTCGCCGCCATCCAGCGGCTCGCGGTGCGCGGGGCGCCGGCGCTCGGCGCTGCGGGGGCGCTCGGCGTCGTGCTGGCCACCCGCGCGCAGGGCGACGTCGAGGCAGAGGCGCGCCGTGTCGCCCAGGCCCGGCCGACGGCGGTCAACCTGAGCTGGGGCGTTTCCCGCGCCCTCGCGAAGCTCCCGGAGGGCCCGGAAGCCGTTCTCGCCGAAGCCCTGGCGATCCTCGACGAGGACGAGCGGATCAACCACGAAGCCTCCCGCCTGGCGGCCGACGTGGTGATCGAGCACTGCGGAAGGCGGCCGTTGCGGCTGCTGAGCCACTGCAACGCCGGCCATCTCGCGACGGTCGCCTGGGGCAGCGCGCTCGGCGTCGTCTGGCATCTGCAGGCCCGCGGCCTGGTCGAGTCCGTACTCGTCGACGAGACCCGGCCGCTGCTGCAGGGTGCCCGCCTGACCGCTTGGGAACTGGCCGAAGCCGGTGTCCCGTACCGGATCCAGCCCGACGGCGCGGCCGCCGCGGCGATGAGCCGGGGCCTGGTCGACTGCGTCCTCGTCGGCGCCGACCGGATCGCCGCCAACGGCGACGTCGCCAACAAGATCGGCACCTACGGTCTGGCGATCGCGGCGAAGCACCACGGCATCCCGTTCGTGGTCGTCGCTCCGTCGTCCACTGTGGACACCGCGATGCCGGACGGCACCGGGATCGTGATCGAGGAACGCGATCCCGGCGAGATCCTGGCCTTCGGCGGCACGAAGGTCGCACCCGAAGGCGCGGAAGTGTTCAACCCGGCCTTCGACGTGACGCCGCACGAGCTGGTCACCGCGGTGGTGACCGAGCACGGAATCCTGAAACCCTAGAAGGATTCCAGACAGGACGGCTCGCGGTCGGTGGCGAACGCCGCCGTCGCCCGCGAAACCGCGCCGGCGGTCCGCTCCTTGATCCGGCCCGCCGCGGCCAGGGTGCTGGGCCTGGTTCCGCCGAGGAAGACGGCGCCGAGGTCGGTGACGTCCAGTTCGAGATCCGGCGTGTCCTCCACGCGCGTCACTTCCGCGTGGCCGTCGGCGTCGGTGACGAGCCGCCAGTTCCCGGCGTTCCACGGACAGAAAGCGTCGCGTACGCCGAACACGAGGTCCACCGGGGCGTTGTAGCGCCGGGTGATCAGGCCGCGATCGACGTCGACGATGCGCAGCCACAGCGAATCGCCGCCGGTCCGGGTCATGGCGCGGGGATCGGCGAGCAGGTGGATGAGCGGTTCGTCGAGGGCGGCCGACACCTCCACTGTGAAGACGAGGTCGTAGTCGAGCAGGAAGCGGTACAGCGTCGCGTACGCCTCCGGCGTGGTCGCGACCAGCTCCTGCACGCTCAGGATTCCTCGCGGGCCGTCGTCGTTCCAGTCGTTCTTCAGCCGGTAGATCACGTAGCCGTCGGGCAGGACGGCGAACCTCATCGCGGTCGCGCCGTTCCTCCGCCGCTCCGGGTCGTCGAGGTTGAACTCCCACGTCGCCCCTGGCCGGTCCAGCGCGCCGACCCGTTGGGGCGCTTCCTTTTCGTAGATCGCCTTGATCAGCGGGATCGCCTGCTCGCGGCCGATTTCGCGCACCCGCTCGGTTTCGAGTTCGACACCGGGCCGGAACGCGGATTTCGCGCGGATCTTCGCGCGGTAGAACTGTGCCGCGAGCCCGTAGCCGAAGCGGGGATAGATGACGGCCTCGGACGCCCACAACGCGGCGATCGGTTCGCCGCCGTCCTCGTGCAGGCCGTGCAGCTGAGCCCGCATGACCCGGGTGAGCGCGCCCCGCCGCCGATGCCCCGGCGCGACGCCGACCGAAGTGATCGCCGCGAACGGCGTCGGCCCCGCACCGGGAACGGTGATCTTCCGGGTGAGGATCTCCCCCATCCCGATCAGCTCGTCGCCTTCGAAGACGCCGTGTGAACGCTCGGGTTCGAACACCAGCCCTTCGCGGTATTGGAACCCTTCCGAAGGATCGGCGAGGAAGGCACGCGCCAGCATGTCCGAGAGTGCGGGCAGGTCGTCGGTGGTCAGGGTGCGGAGGGTCAAGCCGTCATCGCTCACCCTGTTCGTACTACGCCCCTTCAACGACGACCGCCACGCCTTTTTCGAAGCAAGCACAGAAGGGCGGCGTTCAGGGCCTCGGCCCGATCACCTCACCCTTTTCCGTCACCTCGATGGCCATCGCGGGGCAGGAATCCGCCGCGTCGAGCACCGTCTCGTCCGGATCCACCTCCCGCTTGACCACTGTCGCCACGGCGCCTTCGAGTTCGAAGACCTCCGGCATCAGCGCCGCGCACATCCCCGAGCCGATGCACGTGTTGCCATCGACCTCGACTTTCCAGCTCATGCTCACCATCCGATCGGCATGGAGCGGGGGCCCCGCACCAGCATCTGGGTCTTCCACACGATATCGCCGTCGAGGTGCAGCCCGGGGAGATCGCGCAGCAACGCCTTCAGGGCCTCCTGCAGTTCGAGCCTGGCCAGCGGAGCGCCGAGGCAGTGGTGCACGCCGTGCCCGAAACCGAGATGGGGATTGGCTTCCCTGCCGAATTCGAGGGTTTCCGCCGACGTGAACTGGAGCCCGTCCCGGTTGGCGGCGCCGATCGCGACCATCACCGGCTCGCCCTCCTTCACCAGCACGTCACCCACTTGGATGTCTTCGGTGGCGTAGCGGGCGAACCCGGCTCCGGCACCCAGCGGGACGAACCGCAGCAGTTCCTCCACCGCGGCCGGGATCAGCTCCAGGTCCGCACGCAGGCGGGCGAGCTGCTCCGGCTGTTCGAGCAGGGCGTAGACGAAGTTGGGGATCTGGCTGGCGGTGGTCTCGTGCCCGGCGATCAGGATGCCGATGCACATGTCGACCAGTTCCAGCTCGCTCAGCCGGTCGCGGACGTCGCGCGCCTCGATCAGCGCGGTCATCAGATCGTCCTGCGGCTCGGCGCGGTGCTGCTCGACGAGCACGTGCATGTACGCCCGCAGCTCGTCCTGGTTGGCCATCATCTCTTCGGTGGTCAGCGGGCTGGTGGACAGCGCGGCGTCGCTCCACACGCGGAACTTCGGCCGGTCCTCGACCGGCACTCCGAGCAGTTCGCAGATCACCGCGACCGGGATCGGCAGCGCGTAGTCCTCGACCAGGTCCGCGGGCTGTCCCTTGGCCTTCATGTCCTCGATCAGCCCGGCCGCCAGCTCGGCGACACGCGGGCGCAGCAGTTCGACGCGGCGCATGGTGAACGCCTTCGCGACCAGCGTGCGCAACCGGGTGTGATCCGGCGGGTCCATGCTCAGGATCCCGCCGGGGCGCCTGCCGGGTGCCATCCGCGGCTCGTCCTTCTCCGCCGCCATCGCCCGGGAGAACCGCCGGTCGCCCAGCACGAATCGCGCGTCGGCGTACCGGGTGGCGAGCCAGGCGGGCTCACCGTGCGGAAGCCGGACGCGGAGCATGCCCTTGGTGGCGCGTGCCGCCGCGTACGCCTCGTTGAGTTCGAGGCCGGCGTCCTCGTTGAAGGGATAGGCGACGAATTCGGTGTCTGTGGTGGTCATTTGTCCGGAAACCCCCCGGCTCGGCGGTTTGTAAGCAACTGCTTACAACGCTAACCATGATCACGCTGAGCGTCAATGCGCCTACCGTGCGACGCCCGGCTAGCCTTTGCCGATGACGGAAGAACCGCAGGTCCGCAAGCGCGACGCGGCCGCGACCAGGGCGGCCCTGCTCGACGCGGCGGCGGCTCTCTTCGCCGAGCGCGGCTTCGACCGGACGACCGTGCGCGACATCGCGAAACTCGCCGGAGTCAACCAGGCCCTGTTGTTCCGCTACTTCGGATCGAAGGACGCCCTGTTCGAGGAGGTCCTGGCGCGCGGCGGACGCGAGCAGATCGCCACCACCCCACCGGACGAACTGCTCGGGACGGCGTTGCGCAGCATGCTGGAATCCGACACCGGCCGCGACCGCACCCTCGACGCGTACCTGCGCTCGACCGGGCACGACAGCGCCGCGGCCGCGGTCCGGCGGCAGCTCGGCGAGGAGTACGCGAAGGTGCTCGCCACGTTGAGCGACGCCGACGACGCCGAACTGCGGGCCGACCTCGTCCTCGCCTGGCTGCTCGGGATCGGCCTGGTCCGCGACATCACCGGCAAGGAACCGCTGGCCAGCGCGGATCCCGACGACGTCTGCCGTCTGGTGCTCGGCGCGGCGAGGACCCTGCTGGAACGCAGCGGGTAATTGCGTCGCCGTCCCCGACGCGCTGTTCTACGGTCGGGCCGTGATCACGTTCCCGCCCGCCGGCACCGAAGCCGAGTTCGACGCGCTGACCAGGCAAGACCTGCTCCCCGCCGTGAGGTCGCTCGGCTTCGGCGAAGCCGTCCCGTTCACCGAGGGCTCCCTGCCGGTCTACGCGGTCGGCGATGATCTGGTCCTCAAACTGTTCCCGCCGGTGCATCTCGGCGAACTCCCCACCGAGCGGACGATGCTCGAAGTCCTGCACGGGAAGTTGCCGATCCCGACCCCGGCCGTGCACGAAGCCGGAGAGCGGGACGGCTGGGGTTACGTGCTCATGGAACGCCTGCGCGGCGAAACACTCAAGGACGCCTGGCCGAAACTGTCCACAGAGGACAAACACCGGCTCGCGCCCGAACTCGGCGAGGCGCTGGCCGCCCTGCATTCGCTGCGCGATCCCCGGCTCGACGTCCTCGGCCCGCCGGACTGGACCACGTTCGTCGCCGAACAGCGCGCGAAGGTCGTCGAGCATCACCGGAGGACCGGGCTCGACGAAAGCTGGATCGCGCAGATCCCGGCGTTCCTCGATTCCGTCGAGCTGGGCAGCCCACTGGCCGTCCCACTGCACACCGAATTCATGCGTGACCACCTCATGGTCACCCACGACGGCGGCCGTCCGAGGCTGACCGGGCTCTTCGATTTCGAACCGGCCATGCGGGGCGCGGCCGAGTACGACTTCGTCGCCGTGGGCCTGTTCGTTTCCGGCGGGGACAAGGATTTCCTGCGGCGGCTGCTCACCGGATACGGCGCCGAGCCGGACGAAGACTTCTCCCGGCGTTGCCTGGCGTACGCGCTTTTGCACGTCTACAGCAACTTCACCTGGTACCTCAGTGTTCTCCCCGCACCGGAAGATCCGACGCTGGAAAGCCTCAGCCGCGCTTGGTGGTAGCCCAGGTCACGGGCACCGCCTCCGGGCCGCGGATCGAAAGCGGCGGACGCCAGGTGATGGCCGAGGCGGGAACCGCGAGATCCAGTCCCGGGAGCCCGTCGAGCAGGGTCCGGAACGCGATCTCCCCTTCGAGGCGGGCCAGTGCCGCGCCGAGGCAGAAGTGGAGGCCGTGCCCGAAGCCGAGTTGCGGCGCGTTCCGCCGCCGGATGTCGAACCGGGACGCGCCGGGAAAGGCGGCTTCGTCACGGTTCGCCGCGCCGGTGTGCGCCAGCACGGCCTCGCCGCGCCGGACCGGGCCGGCGCTCAGCTCGACGTCTTCCAGCGCGACCCGGAGCAGCGACGCGTCGGCCGGTCCGTCGAACCGCATGATCTCCTCGACGGCCCCCTCCGTCAGGCTCGGATCGGAGCGCAGCGCGGCGAGCTGATCCGGATGTCCTGTCAGCAGCACGATCCCGGTCGCGATCAGGCTGACCGTGGTCTCGTGCCCGGCGAGCAGGAGCTGGGTGGCGAGATCGATCAGCTCGGCCTCGGTGAGCCGGTCGCCGTCCTCGTCGCGAGCGTGTACGAGGACGCTCAGCAGGTCCTCCCCCGGCGTCTCCCGTTTGACGGCGACGAGCGCCGCCATGTCGTCCGCCCCGTCACGCCGGGCCTGCGCCACTTCCGCGGGGCTGTACGCCATCGGCGTGACGATCACGCGCGACCATTGCCGGAACCGTTCCCTGCCTTCGTAAGGGACGCCGAGGATCTCGCACATGACCGCGGTGGGCAGCGGGAAGGCGAACATCTCCACGAGATCCACCGGCGGACCGTGCTCGGCCATCGCCCGCAGGAGCGTGTCGGCGATCTGCTGGATCCGCGGCCGGAGCCCGGCGATCCGGCGGACGGTGAAGGCCTGCGCCGTGAGCTTCCGCAGGCGCGTGTGATCCGGCGGATCCATGTTGAGGATGCTGTGCTCGCCGGTGGAGAAGTCACCGGGTTCGATGAGGCACGGCGCGCCCGGCGCGAGCAGGTTCCGGGAGAACCGCGTGTCCGAGAAGATCAGGCGGACGTCTTCGTACCGGGTCACCAGCCAGCCTTCGCAGCCGCTGGGGAAGACGACCCGGGACATCGGCGGGTATTCGGCGTAGATCGCGCCCATCGGGGTCGCGGGGTCGTCCTTCGCCGCGGGATAGGTGGCTGTCATGGAGCATGATGATGAGCGGCGCGGCGCGCGGCCGGAAGGCCCTTCTCACCGGGTGATAATCCCGCGCAGGAACTCCAGATAGGCCGGACGTTCCTTGGCGGAAAGCAGTGCGCCGCCGCTCGCCCGCTGCGCCTGGATCAACCCGACGAACGCCGTGTACGCCAGCAAAGCGCGATGGCGGGCCTCGGTTTCCGGGCAGTCCATCTCGCGGAAACACCGGACGATGAACTCGACGCGCCGCGCGGTGACGTCGGCGAGCAGCGGGCCGATCACGGGGTCGCCCGCGTGGGCGAGCAGGGCCAGCTCGGCCCGCTCGTCCTTCGCGCCGAAGACGAGCTCGAAGAGTTCACGCAGCCTTCGGGCCGGATCCGCGATCCCGTCCAGCAACGTGATGAGCGCCTCGGTGTGCTGCTCGGCCCACCGGCGCACGGCGGCCTCGACCAGCGCGTCCCGATTCGCGAAATGCCAGTAGAAACTGCCTTTCGTCGTCCCGAGTTTCGCCGCGATGGGCTCGACGGCGATCGCGCCGACGCCGCCTTCGCACAACGCTTCGAGCGCCGCGTCCGCCCAATCCTCCCGCGCGAGCTTCCGTTTCACGCGGCATACGCTACCGTATGGAAAAACATACGGCACCGTACGGGAGGCGGACATGCCCTTCGGATCACCCGCGAACTGGGGCGCGACCACGGAAGAACGCCGCCGCGCGCAGCCGGCGGACACCCTGCTCGACGGCCCGGTCGCGCGGTTCGACCGCGCGGTCACCGTGCGGGCGCCCGCCGCGCTCGCCTACCGCTGGCTCTGTCAGATCTCGGTCGCGCCCTACAGTTACGACCTGCTCGACAACCGGGGACACCGCAGCCCCGGCACCCTCACCCCCGGCGCCGACGAACTCGCTCCCGGCGACACGCTGATCGTGTTCGAACTGACCGAGGTCGACCGCGGGCACAGCCTCACCGGGCGGACCTTCGCCCAGTCCGAAAAGCTGTTCGGCCCGGTGGCCGCCACGTATTCGGTCGAGCCGATCGACGAGACGTCCTGCCGCATGCTGTGCCGCATCGTCGTGACGTCCGCGGGGTTCGGCGGGCGCCTCAAGGAGTTCTTGCTCGGCTGGGGTGACCTGATCATGATGCGGAAACAGTTGCTGACGTTGAAGAAGTACGCTGAGCGGGATGCGCGGCTCGGTCACGTCTTGTAAGTTCGGTCGGCCGCCGAAGGACGTCGCGAAAGTGGCTTTCGCGACATGCTCCCTTGGGTCCCTGGGTCGGCTGCCGTTTCCGGCTCCGCCGACGTTGCGAAAGCCACTTTCGCGACGTTGAAGGTTGCGAAAGTGGCTTTCGCAACACGCCGAACGCGACGCGCGGCTAGGGCAGCGCGCGCCTTAACAACTCCGCCAGATGCAAAGCCCGCCGCCCGTCGAGCTGCTCGATCTGTGTCCGGCAGCTGAAGCCGTCCGCGACCACTTCGGTGCCCTCGGCCGCGGCGCGGATCGCGGGCAGCATGCGGTCTTCGGCGCAGGCGACGGAAACGTCGTAGTGCCCGCGCTCGAAACCGAAGTTGCCCGCCAATCCACAGCAGCCGGAATCCATTGTGGAATTGTGGATACCCGCGGCGCGCATGGCGGCCTCGTCGGCGTCGAAGCCGAGCACGGCGTGCTGGTGGCAGTGCACCTGACTGAGCGCCTCGACGTCCAGCGAGCGGAATTCGAGCGGCGAATCCTCGACGAGTTCGGCGAAGGTCCTGGTCCGTTCGGCGAGCAGTTCCGCCACCGGGTCGCCGGGGAGCAGCGCCGGGAGGTCACCGCGGAAGAGCGCCGTGCAGCTCGGCTCCAGCCCGGCCACCAGATACCCCGCCCGCAGGTACGGTTCGAGCACGGAAAGCGTGCGGCGCAACACGTTCTTCGCGACATCGAGCTGTCCGGTCGACACCCAGGTGAGACCGCAGCAGACGCCGCGATCGGGCAGGACGACGTCGTAGCCCGCGGCGGTGAGCACCTCCGTCGCGGCGTCGAGGACGTCCGGCGTGAGGTAGTTGTTGAAGGAGTCGGGCCACAGCACCACGGGCCGGGCACCGGTCGCCCAGCGTTTGAGATCCGTCCGCCGCCGGGTGAACGGCGCCGCCGCGAAGGTCGGCAGATCCCGTTCCGTCGCGATCCCGCCGAACTTCTTCAGCAGTCCGGAGAACCGGCGCGACAGCGTGTTCGCCAGCCGGGGCGCGAGTGACGCCGCACGCAGCCACACCGGCAGCCAGCCCATCGAATAATGCGACGCCGGGCGGATCCGTCCTTTGTGGTGCTGGTGCAGGAATTCCGCCTTGTACGTCGCCATGTCGACGTCGACCGGACAATCGGACAGGCAGCCCTTGCACGACAGGCAGAGATCCAGCGCCTCGGCGACCTCCTCGGAGCGCCAGCCGTCGGTGATCAGTTCGCCGTTCACCATCTCGGCGAGCAGATGCGCGCGACCCCGCGTCGAATGCTTCTCCTCGCGTGTGGCGCGGTAACTAGGGCACATGACGCCCGCACCGGTGGTGTTGCGGCATTTCCCGACACCGACGCAGCGCCGCATCGCCTGCCCGAAACTCCCCCGGTCCTCCGGGTACGCGAGCGCGGTGACGTCTTCGAGCTCCAGCGGTGCGCGACGGACGCGGAGATCGGCGTCGACCGGCCGGGGATTCACCAGGATGCCGGGGTTCATCATGCCCGCCGGATCGAAGATCCCCTTGAACCGCGCGAAAAGCGCGAGCATCTCGGGACTGTACATCCGGGACAGCAGTTCCGAACGCGCCTGGCCGTCGCCGTGCTCCCCCGACAGCGAGCCGCCGTGCGCGGCGACCAGGTCCGCCGCCTCTTCGAGGAACGACCGGAATCCGGCGATCCCTCGCGGTGAAAGCAGATCGAAGTCCAGCCGCAGGTGCAGGCAGCCCTCGCCGTAGTGGCCGTAGACGACGCTCTTGCGCCCGTGCTCGCGCATGAGCTGCTTGAACTCCCGAAGGTAGGCGCCCAACCGCTCGGGCGGCACGGCCGCGTCCTCCCAGCCGGGCCAGGCTTCCTCACCCCCGGCGAGCCGGGTCGCGAGACCGGCGCCCTCCTCCCGGATCCGCCACAGCCGCTTCTGCGCGGCCGCGTCGTCCAGCAGCGTGGATCCGGTCAGCGCGCCACGGAGCCCGTCGATCAGCCCGCGTGCCTGGCCCTGGTCGGCCATTTCGACGAACAGCCAGGCGCCACCGGGCGGCAGACCGTCGGCGCGACCGGGCTCCAGCAGCGCGACCAGATCCGCGTCGACGCCTTCGACGGTCAGCGGCGACCACGGCAGGATCGCCGGGACGGCGTCGGCCGCGGCGATGTCGGATTCGAAGCCGAGTACCGCGAGCACCTTGCGTTCCGGCACTTCGGCGAGCGAGACCAGCGCCTCCAGCACGGTGACGCAGGTGCCCTCGCTGCCGACCAGTGCCTTGGCGACGTCGAAACCGTTCTCCGGCAACAGGTGTTCCAGCCCGTATCCGGAGACCCGCCTGCTGAAGGAGGACAGTTCGGTGCGCAGCAACGCCAGGTTGTCCCGGACCAGCGCGCGCAGTTCGGAGAAGACCCGTCCTTCGGTGCCGGGCTTGGCCGCACGAGCGTCCACTTCGGACGGTGAGGTCGGCCCGACGGTCAACCGCGTGCCGTCGTGGAGCAGCACGTCCAGCTCCCGGACGACGTCGACCGTGCGCCCCCAGGCCACCGAATGCGAACCGCAGGCGTTGTTGCCGATCATCCCGCCGATCGTGCAGCGCGAATGCGTCGACGGGTCGGGGCCGAACCGGAGCCCGTGCGGCGCGGCGAGCCGCTGGAGGTCGTCGAGGACGGTGCCCGGGGCGACCCTCGCCGTGCGCGCCGCCGGGTCGAGGTCGAGGACCCCGCCGAGATGACGCGAAGTGTCGATCACGACGCCCGGCCCGCACGAGTTGCCCGCGACGCTGGTGCCGCCGCCGCGCGCGATCACCGGCAGCCCGGCCCGGCGGCAGGCGGCGACGGCCTCGATCACCTCGTCGACGCTCCGCGGCAGCACCACGCCCTTCGGCACGTGCCGGTAGTTGGAGGCATCGGTCGTGTACAGCGCCAGTGTCGCGGCGTCGGCCAGGATCTCCACGGGGTCCATTCAAGACAACCGCGGCCGGAACCGCATCGGTGAACCTCTCCGGACGGGTGTGTCGGAAACCACGTCCGATATGCGATCGTGAGCGCGTGACGGCGAGACGGCACGCCGCTGAAGAGCTCGCCGCCGAGCACAGCGCGGTGCTCGGCGGGCTTCTTCGCGAGCGCGAAGAGCTGCTCGCGACCCTCGACCGGGTCGCGGCCCTCAACGGCACCGCGCGGCTGATCCGCGAGTCGATCGGCACGCATTCCGGCTTCGTCGCCGAGCTGGCCGGACCCGAACAGGCGGTGATCCGCTGGATGTCGGGCACCCGCACCGACGCCCTGCAGGATCTCGCCGTGCCGATCGGCCAGGGCATCGGCGGGCGGGTGCTCGCGCTGGGCAGGCCCGTGCGGGTCAACGACTACGTCAGCTCGCCGAGTATCACCCACCAGTTCGACGCGCAGGTCCGCGGCGAGGGGCTCGCCGCGATGATCGCCGTCCCGATCGTCAGCGGGACCGAGACCGTCGCCATCGCGTACGCCGCCATGCGCGAGCGCCGGGACTTCGGCGACGACGCGGTCCAGTCCCTCGAGGACATCGCCACCGAGGCGGGCCGGGCGCTGAAACTGGCATCGGTCGCCGAGGCCGACCGCGAGACCGCGCTGTCCGCCGAGCGGCTCCGGATGCAGAGCGCGCTGCACGATTCGGTCGGCGCGCTGCTGTTCTCCATCGGCGTCCAGGTACGGAACCTGCACGAAGACATCAGCGACAACCCGGCGCTCGAATCGCGGCTGCGGCGGCTGGAGGGCGACGTGTCGGCCGCGTCGAGGGCGCTGCGCGAGTCGCTGCTCGCGCTGTCGGAGTCGAGCCCGGAACGCGCGCTGCCGGTGGAGCTGGCCGAGCACTGCCGTTCGTTCCAGGCGCGCTGCGGTGTCCCGGCGCGTTTCGTGCAGCTCGCCCCGGTGCCGCGGCTGGACGCCGAACGCACCGGCGTCCTGGTCGCGGCCGTCCGGGAGGGCCTGCTCAACGTGGAGAAACACGCCGAAGCGCTGTCCGTCGTGGTGAGTCTCCTGCCCAGTGAGGAAGGTGTGCAGGTGGTCGTCGCCGACGACGGCACCGGACGCCGCGCCGAAGACACCGACGAGCCCGGACCCGGCACCGGGATGGGGCTGCGCGCGCTGGCCGAACGCGCCGCGCGGGTCGGCGGCCGGGTCAGCCTGGTCCGCGACGACGACGACGGTTGCACGCTGCGCGCCTGGGTGCCGGAACCGTGCCGTCGCCGGTGACGGTCCTCGTCGTGGACGACCATCCGGTGGTCCGCGACGGGGTGAGCCTGCTGCTGCGCTACGACCCGGCGATGACCGTGGTCGGCTCGGCCGAGACCGGCCGGTCCGCGATCCGGCGGGCGGGTGAGCTGAAACCGGCGTTGATCCTGCTGGACCTGCGGCTGCCGGACATGCTCGCGCCCGAGGTCATCGCCGAACTCCGGCGCGTGCACCCGGCCGGGCGGATCGTGGTGTTCACCGCGCACGGCGACCATCAGGGCGTGCGGGCCGCGCTGGACTCCGGGGCGCACGGCTGCCTGCTCAAGGACGTCGCCGGGACGGATCTGGTGGCGGCGTTGCGGCAGGTGCTCAAGGGCGAGCGCGTCGTCGATCCGCGGATCTTCCCCGACGACGGCCAGCGGTCCGACGCGCTGGCCCGCAGCGGCCTGACGCGGCGCGAGTACGAGGTCCTGCGGCTCGCCGCGCAGGGCCAGACGAATCCGGAGATCGCGGAATCGACCGGGCTGGCGCGGAACACCGTCAAGACCTATCTGCAGTCCGCGCTGCACAAACTCGGCGCCCGGAACCGCGTCGAGGCCATCGGCAAGGCCTCCGAAGCCGGCCTCCTCTGACGCGTTTCGTCCTCTGAATGCGGTAGTTGCACGCGCAAGGACCGCATTCAGAGGACGAATTGCGTCGTGTCCGTTTTGTGTCCGGGTGGGTCTCCAGGTGGGGGTAACGCGGCGGAGGGTGCCCACGCAGGATGACCGCCACCGATCGTGACTCGCGTCACACGAACGGAGGAGGCGGCTTGCTCAGTGTTCGTGATCTCCAGGTGCGGTACGGCCGGTCGGTGGCCGCGCTGCACGGGGTCGACCTCGACGTTTCACCTGATGGCGTGCTGGCCGTCCTCGGCAGCAACGGCGCCGGGAAGTCGACGCTGCTGCGCACCGTTTCCGGCACGCTGCGGATGCACCGCGGCTCGGTTTCCGCCGGCGAGGTGCGCTACGACGGCAAACCACTGACCAAACTGGACCCCGCCCGCATCGTCGGTCTCGGCGTGGTCGGCGTCCCCGAAGGCCGCCAGGTCTTCGCGCGGATGACGGTCGAGGAGAACCTGCGCGCCGGCGGGATCGGCGCCCGCTCCCCCGAGCAGCGCGCCGCCGCCCGCAAACGCGTCGACGAGCTCTTCCCGGTCCTGTCCGAACGCGCCAAACAGCGCGCCGGCCTGCTTTCCGGCGGCGAGCAGCAGATGCTCGCGATCGGCCGTGCGCTGATGTCCGGCCCGCGGCTCCTGCTGCTCGACGAACCTTCGCTCGGTCTCGCGCCGAAGATCGTCGAGCGGATCGGCGACATCATCCGCGAGATCCACGAACAGGGCACCGCCGTGGTCCTGGTCGAGCAGAACGCCGTGATGGCGTTGCGCGTCGCCGACCACGCGATCGTCCTCGAAGTCGGCCGGGTCGCGCTGGCCGGGACGACGGCCGAGCTCGCCGCGAGCGAGGAGGTCCAGCGCCTTTACCTGGGCGGTCACGCCGAATCGCAGGCCACCGCCGAAGCCGAAGCCGCCGACGCCCGCAAGCACCTCGCGGGCCGGAGCCTGTCGAGGTGGGCCTGATGACGCCGCCCGAATTGCACGTCGAGAACGTGACCCTGCGCTTCGGCGGGATCCGGGCGCTGGACGACGTCTCGCTCACCGTCGGCTCCGGTTCGCTGCACGCGCTCATCGGCCCGAACGGCGCCGGGAAGTCCAGCTGTTTCAACGTGATCAGCGGCCTCTACCGGGCGAACACGGGCAGCGTCCGGCTCGGCGACACCGTCCTTTCCGGACTCGCGCCGCATCGGCTCGCCCGGCTCGGGGTCGGCCGGTCGTTCCAGAACGCCGCCCTCTCCCCCGGCTCGACCGTGCTCGACAACGTCATGCTCGGCCGTCACGCGCTGACCAAGGGCGGTTTCCTCGCCTGCGGCCTCCGTCTGCCGTGGACGGTCCGGGCCGAGCGCCGCCATGCCGAACGGGTCCGGGAGATCTGCGACTTCCTCGGCATCGGCGCGCTGGTGGACCTCCCGGTCGGCGCGCTGCCCTACGGCGCGGTGAAACGCGTCGACCTCGCCCGCGCGCTCGCCGTCGAACCGGTCCTGTTGCTGCTCGACGAACCCGCGGCGGGCATGAACGCGACCGAGACCGCCGAGCTGGCCGGGACGATCCGCGACGTCCGCGACGAACTCGGCATCTCGATCCTGCTGGTGGAACACGACATGGGGCTGGTGATGGGCATCGCCGACCGGGTCACCGTCCTGGACTTCGGCAAGCGCATCGCCGACGGCACACCGGCCGAGGTCCAGTCGGATCCGGACGTGATCAGGGCATATCTCGGCACGGAGGCCACGGCGTGAACACATTCCTGCAACTCGTGGTGAACGGACTCGGCAAGGGCGCGGTGTTCGCGTTGCTGGCGCTGGGTTTCGTGATCATCTTCAAGGCCACCGAGGTGGTCAACTTCGCGCACGGCTCGCTCGTGCTCTTCGGCGGCTACCTGGTCGTCGTGACCCGCGAAACGCTCGGCTGGGTGGGTGCCTCGCTGGCCGGCATCGTCTCGGCGGGTCTGCTCGCCCTCCTGCTGGAACGGTTCCTGCTGTCCCGCTCCAGGCACGCGGACGCGAACAGCCTGGCGTTGCTGACCATCGGCGTCGACGTGATCATCACCGAGGAGATCGTGCGGCGGCTCGGCGTCACGTTGCCGTTCCTCGGCGACGCCTGGGACGCGAAACCGTTCCAGCTCGGCGGGATCACGCTGTTCCGCACGCATCTGGTGGCGCTGCTCGTCGCCGCCGTGCTGATCACCGCGTTCACGCTGGCGTTCAAGTACTCGAACTGGGGCGTCGCGATGCGGGCACAGGCCGAGAACCGCGAGGCCGCCGCGCTGATGGGCATCCGCAGTTCCCGGGTGACCGCGACCGCCTGGGTGGTCGCGGGCGTCCTCGCCGGGGTCGCGGTGCTCTTCATCGCCACGCAGGACTTCTCCGGCGCGGGGCTGTCCCGCGGCACGCACTCCATCGCGCTCGCCGCGTTCCCCGCGGCCATCCTCGGCGGGCTGGACTCGACGGCGGGCGCGGTGGTGGGCGGCCTCGTCGTCGGGCTGGTCGAGGCGCTTTCCGCGCAGTACGTGTCGTTCGACTTCTCCAAGAGCGCGGTCTTCCTGGTCATGCTCGTGGTCCTGGTGGTGCGGCCGTCGGGGTTGTTCGGGACGAGGGAGAGCACCCGTGTCTGACACCGCCGTGAAAACCCCCGCCGCCGCCCCGACGGCACCGCCCCCGAAACGCGATCGGGGACGCCTGCTCAAGGCATTGGCCTGGGTCGCGCTGCTGGTGGTCCTGCTCGCGATCCCGTTGTACCTCGACGCCGCCTGGCTGAAGGCCGGGCAGTACATGATGATCGGCGGGGTCGGCGCGATCGGGCTGACACTGCTGGTCGGGCAGGCCGGGCAGTTGTCGCTGGCGCACGCGTTCTTCCTGCTGGCGGGCGCGACCGGGTACACCGTCCTTTCCGGACCGTCCGACGACGAGCGCGTGATCGGGCTCGGGCTCGATCCCGGGCTGTCGCTGATCGGCGCGGTGGTCGTCGCCGCGCTGCTGGGGCTGGCGTTCGCGCCGGTCTCCGGACGATTGCGCGGGATCTATCTCGGTGTCGCGTCGCTTTCGCTGGTGTTCCTCGGGCTCTACTTCGGACAGTCGGCCGAGACGCTGACCGGTGGGACGTCGACCGGGCGCACCCCGGAACCGTTCTCGCTGTTCGGCTTCCCGTTCACCAACGGCGGCCCCGAGATCGAGCTGATGGGCGTGCCGATCCGGCAGGCGGAACGGCTCTGGTACCTGTTCCTGCTGCTGACCGTGCTCGCGTTCGTCGTCGCCAAGGCGGCGGTGCGCAGCCGGGTCGGCCGGTCGTGGCGGGCGGTGCGCGACAACGAGGCCGCCGCGTCCGTGATGGGCGTCAGCGTCACGCGGGCCAAGGCGGGCGCGTTCGCGGTCTCCTCGGCGTACGCGGGGCTCGCGGGCGCGATGACCGTGCTGTGGTTCGACATCCTCAAACCCGACGAGAGCGAATTCGGCACGTACGGCATCAACATCTCCATCGCCTTCCTGGCCATGGTGATCATCGGGGGACTCGGCTCGGTGCCCGGCGCGCTGGTGGGCGCGCTGATCGTCAACGGGCTGCCGCAGGTGCTTTCGCTGTATTCCGCCGATCTCGGCTGGTTCTCCGGAACCGGGGACGGCGCCTTGACCCCGATCCTGGTCAGTTCGTTCGTCTACGGCGCCGCGATCATCCTCGTGGTGCTCTTCGAACCGGGCGGACTCGCCGCGATCGGACGACGGATCACACCCGCCAAGAAACCTCATCTCCCGGAGGAGCAAGACAAATGAAGCGCATCTATCCGGCCGTCGCGCTGGCGGCGGTCCTCGCCCTTTCGGCGTGCAGCACGAAAGCGGGCGACTCGGGGTCCTCGGGGGCGGACGGTTCGGGCGTCAAGACCGACAAAGGGGCGACGGCCTCGGAGATCACCCTCGGCGTGATGACCGACAAGACCGGGGTGTTCAAGAACCTCGGGCTCGGTATCACGCAGGGGAACGAGTTGTGGGCCAAGGACTTCAACGCCGCGGGCGGGGTGTGCGGCCGTCAGGTCAAACTCGAGACCGTCGACCACGGCTACAAGGCGGACACGGCGAAGACGCTGTATCCGCAGATCGAGCCGAAGGTCCTCGGCTTCGTGCAGCTGCTCGGCTCGCCGGTGGTGGCCGCGCTGAAGCAGAACATCGCCTCGGACAAGACCGTCGCCGCGCCCGCGTCGTGGTCTTCGGAACTGCTCGACAACCAGTACGTGATGATCGTCGGGACGACGTACGACCTGGAGATCATCGACGGGCTGTCGTACTTCCAGGAAAAGGGCCTGGTGAAGGACGGCGACACGATCGGGCACGTCTACATCGACGGCGAGTACGGCAAGAACGGCCTGCGCGGCTCGCAGTTCTACGCCAAGAAGCACAATCTGACGGTGAAGGAGGTCAAGATCACCTCCACGGACAACGACCTCACCAACATCATCACCGGGCTCAAAGGCGACGGGGTGAAGTCCATCGTTCTCACCACCACTCCGGCACAGACCGGTTCCGCCCTCGCGGCGAACAAGGCGCTCGGACTGAACGTGCCGGTGCTCGGGAACAACCCGACCTTCGACCCCGTGCTGCTGAAGAGCCCCGCGGCGAACGCGCTGGACAAACTGACGATCGTCGCCAGCAGTGTCCCGTTCTCCGCCGACATCCCCAAGGCCAAGGAAGTCGCCACGAAGTACAAGGCGGCGTACAAGGAGACCCCGAACGGCGGGATCCCCTATGGCTACGCGGTCGGCGAGGTGTGGGGCGCGGTGCTCAAGAAGGCCTGCGAGAACAAGGACCTCACCCGTGACGGCGTCGCGGCGGCGCTGAAGCAGACGACGTCGGCGAGCACGGAGGATCTCGTGGCGGCGCTGGACTTCTCGAAGCCGGGCACCCCGGCGACACGTCAGGTGTACGCGGCGACACCGGACGCGTCGGCCGAGGGCGGCGTCCGCTACGTCAAGCCGCTGTTCGAGGCTCCCGAGGCGAAGGAGTACGTGGCCCCGCACCAGAAGTGAGTCTCGCTTCGGCGAGCGCGTCCGCTTCGGCCAACGGCGTGGTGCCGTTGGCCGAAGCGGCGTCGAGGATCCCTTGCGTGGTCTTCTCCAGTGCCTCGACGCGGGTGAGCGCCTCGGCGTGCGTGAGGTTCTCCTTCTCCCGGCCGAGGGTGTAGACGACTCCCCCGGCGCTCGCGACGAAATCCGGGATCCACAGGACTCCCCGGGCGGCGAGGTCGCCGGCCACTGTGTCGTCGGTGAGCTGGTTGTTGGCCGGGCCGACGACGAGCGGCGCGGCGACCTCGGTTCCGGGGCCGAAGACCCCGCCAACGGCCGCGGGGATCAGGACGTCGGCTTCGACGCCGAGCACCTTCTCCGGCTGGACCAGGGTCAGGCCTTGTCCGCGGGCCGCGGCGAGGCGTCGTTCGTCCACATCGGACACGACGACCTCGGCGCCCTGCTCGACCAGGTTCGCGGCGAGGTGGGCACCGACCGAGCCGTAGCCGCTGACGACCACCTTGCGGCCGTTCATCCCGTCGTCGCCGAAGACCGCCCGCGCCCCCGCTCGCAGCGCGGCGAGCACGCCGACGGCGGTCGGCCCGCTCGAAGAACCGGTGCCGCCGTGCTCCTCGGGCAGGCAGAAGACGTGCGGGGTCCGCTCGCGCAGCACGAGCATGTCGTCCGGGCCGGTTCCGACGTCGGGTCCGGCGAGATACGCACCGTCGAGTGACGCGATGAGGTCCGCGTGGTCGAGCAGGATCTCGCGCCGCTGTTCGACGGACGGCACGCCGTCGAGCGCGACGACACTCTTCCCACCGCCGAAGTCCAGCCCCGCGACCGCGCATTTGCGGGTCATCGCCGCGGACAACCGCAGGACGTCGTCGATCGCGTCGTGGACGCGCGGATAGACCTTGAACCGGCAGCCCCCGACGGCCGGGCCGAGCGTGCTGGAATGCACGGCCACCATCGTTGTCACCCCGGACCGGCGCCCCCGCCGGACGACCAGCTCCTGTACGGACATCTGACTCCCCTTCTTCGCATTTAGTCGACTGAATGCGCCGAAGTTAGGGTGATGCGCAGGGTTACGGAGTCCTTGCCGAACGATATTCGGCAAGGCTGGTGAAGGAGTGGGCGTGGACGAACTTGATTCGGCGATCATCCGGGAACTCCAGGCGGATGCGCGGCAGTCGAACCGCGACATCGCCCGCAAGGTCGGCGTCGCACCGTCGACCTGCCTGGAACGGACGCGGCTGCTGCGGGAGCGCGGCGTCATCCGCGGGTACCACGCGGACATCGACCTGCGCAGCCTCAACCGCGGCGTGCAGGCGATGGTCTCGGCGCAGGTGCGGCCGCTGAGCCGGGAGGTGATCGATTCCTTCCAGCGCTCGGTCGCGGAATTGCCGGAGGTCCTCTCCGTTTTCGTCACCGCCGGCAGCGACGATTTCCTGATCCACGTCGCCGCCCAGGACGTCGATCAGCTCCACGCATTCCTGGTGGATCGTTTGGCGAAGCGCAAAGAGATCATCGGCTTCCGGAGTTCGATCATTTTCCGGCATCTGCGCAAGACCGAGCTGGAACCCCTTCCGCGCCGAATACCGGGTGACACCCCCTAGGTCCTCACCCCGGAATACCCGACACACCACCCCTAAGTACGCCCGAAATCCGAGACTTCGCATCGTAGGAGACGGAAACTGTCGGGGGTATGGGTTTCACTGTTCACAGCGGAAACGGAAAGGAGGCGCGCCATGGACGTTCGGACAGGCCTGAACCATCGTGAGCGGGCCACCCTGAGAGCCGTGGCCGAGGGCCACGCCGAAATCAGCTGCAGCTGCGAGCCGGACCTGTTCGTCGACGGTCTCGCCTGCTGCGACCAGCACACCGCGCATCGTCTCGCCCACCTCGGCCTGGTGATGCCCGCGCGGGGCGGCCGCTGGGGCGAGCGGGTTCCCGCCCTGCTCACCGAGGCCGGAGCGGTGGCGCTGGAAGGCGCGTTCCCGCCGCTGGCCGCCGCTTAAAAACGTTTGCGGGTGCGCGCGGGGAGCGCCACGATCTCGTGATGCGTGTCTTTCTGGAGACCGAGCGGCTCGTGCTGCGGCAGTTCACCGGTGCCGACGTCGACGACCTGTTCGCGCTCTACGACGATCCCGAAGTCATGCGGTACCTCAATGGGGGCGAACCCGCCGACCGGGCGGAGATCGAAAAGCTGGACCTTCCCGCCTTTCTCGGTTACTACGAGCGTTTCCCCGGTTACGGGTTCTGGGCGGCGATCGAGAAAGCGAGCGGGGATTTCCTGGGGTGGTTCCATTTCCGCCCGCTGCGGGGACACCACACGGACGATCCCGAGCTGGGGTACCGGCTGAACCGGTCGGCCTGGGGCAAGGGATACGCGACCGAAGGTTCGCTCGCGCTCCTGGAGAAGGGGTTCACCGAATTGGGCGCCCGGCGGATCTGGGCGGCGACCATGGCGGTGAACCTGGGGTCCCGGCGGGTCATGGAAAAGATCGGGATGCGGTACGTCCGGACCTACCACCAGCACTTCGACCACCCGATCCCCGGCACGGAGGAGGGCGAGGTCGAGTACGCCATCACCCTGGACGAGTGGCGGTCGGCGCCCGAACCGCATTCAGAGGACTAAACGCGGCCGGTGGGCAGCCAGGTTTCGCCGATCTCCTCGGCCAGGGCCTCCCCGCCGGTGAGGTCGGCGAGCCAGGCGTGGAACGTCTCACCCTGGTCCGGCGCGAGCCCGACGTCGAAATGCGCGACGTCCTCGAAGCGCGTCGCGTGCAGTAGGTACGGAGACGAGCGGATGTCGTTCTCCAGGCGGCCGGCCCGGTCGTAGTCGACGACGACCTCCACCAGCCGCAGCCGCCGGTACTCCCGCACCCCGATGACGTCGACGGCCTCCGAAACGGCCTGCCCGTACGCCCGGATCAAGCCACCGGCGCCGAGCAGCACCCCGCCGAAGTACCGGGTCACCACGGCGACCGTGTCGGTCAGCTCGCGGCGGCGGAGCACCTCGAGCATCGGGGTGCCCGCCGTGCCCGCGGGCTCGCCGTCGTCACTCGAACGTTGAGTCCTGCCGTCGGCGCCCAGCACGAACGCGTGACAGTGGTGCCGGGCCGCCGGATCGGCCTTCTTCCTGGCGGCGATCACTTCACGGGCGGCCTCCTCCGAGGCGACCGGCGCGAGCGCGCAGAGGAAGCGCGACCGCCGGATTTCGATCTCGTGGACCCCGGTACCCGCCACGGTGAGATAACGATCCGCCATCGGCCAAGCCTCTCAAACCGGGCAGGTCGCTCTGCCGTTCGGGCGATTCGCCGGTCACCCGAGGTCACCACCGCAGGAGCGAAACCCACTCTTCCGCGCGACCCAGGTCACACTTTCGGACGAGCCGGGCAGCGATAATCGCAGGTCAACGCGCTGATGCCCCACTCAGTGGACACGTCATTCCAGCCCGTGGGCAGATGATGTTTGAAGTCAACGCCCGCGTGGCATTTCCCACCCCGACCAAGCGACGTATGTCGATAACAGCGATTTCACACTATCGTCATAAGACCGGCGAACCCGGGAGTAACACGTGTACCCGCCAGCCACCCACCACAGCGGCCAGGCGGCACCCACGTGCACAGCAGTACCGATATGCGCATCGGCCGCCCAGTGCAGTGCGGCTCTACGAGGCCTGCCCCCGTTTCCGCGGGCGGGATCGTTCCCTCTCGACTGACCATCGCGGTCCCGGACCACTCCGTTAACTGGTTCACGTCCGAACCACCCGAACGGAGTGTTACCGGTCGCGCCGACGCCTTGGGAGGCGGCCAGCCGTGACCCACCATGCCAGCTACAAGGGCAGCAAGGCCCCCGAAGGCCTGTACGACCCGGAGTTCGAACACGACGCCTGTGGTGTCGCGTTCGTCGCCGATCTCTCCGGTAAACGCGATCACGGCATCGTCGCCAAAGCGCTGATCGCGCTGCGGAACCTGGAACATCGCGGGGCCCGCGGCGCCGACCCGGAGACCGGCGACGGCGCCGGGATCCTCATCCAGGTCCCCGACGAGTTCTATCGCGAGGTCGTCGACTTCGACCTTCCCTCGGCCGGCGCCTACGCCGTCGGCACCGCTTTCCTTCCGCAGGACGAAAAGGCCCGCGGCCGGGCGATGACGACCATCGAGCGCGTCGCCGCCGAAGAGGGCATGCGCGTGCTCGGCTGGCGTGACCTTCCCGTCGACACGGATCACGTCGGCACCGGCGCGGCCGAGACCATGCCGCATTTCAGCCAGTTGTTCCTCGCCGGGAACGACGCGCTGGAGCGCCTGGCGCTGGAGCGCGCCGCCTTCGTCGTGCGCAAACGCGCCGAGCACGAGCTCGTCGAGGACGACGTCTACTTCCCCAGCCTGTCCTCGCGCACGATCGTCTACAAAGGAATGCTCACCGAGCCGCAGGTCGAGAAGTTCTTCGCCGACCTCACCGACGAGCGCGTCACCAGCGCCATCGGCCTGGTGCACTCCCGCTTCTCCACCAACACCTTCCCGTCGTGGCCGCTGGCGCACCCGTACCGGTACGTCGCCCACAACGGCGAGATCAACACGTTGCGCGGCAACCGGAACTGGATGGACGCGCGTGAGGCGCTCCTCGAATCCGACCTGATCCCCGGTGACCTCAAGCGGATCTACCCGATCATCACCCGTGGCGCGAGCGACTCGGCGTCCTTCGACGAGGTGCTGGAGCTGCTCCACCTCGGCGGCCGTTCGCTGCCCCACGCGGTGCTGATGATGATCCCGGAGGCCTGGGAGAACCATCAGGAGATGGACCCCGCGCGCCGTGCGTTCTACGAGTTCCACTCGACGCTGATGGAGCCGTGGGACGGCCCCGCGCTGGTCTCCTTCACCGACGGCACTCAGATCGGCGCGGTCCTCGACCGCAACGGCCTGCGCCCCGCCCGGTACTGGGTCACCGAAGACGGCCTCGTCGTCCTCGCCAGCGAGGTCGGCGTGCTGGAGCTGGACCAGTCCACCATCGTCCGGAAAGGACGGTTGGAGCCGGGCCGCATGTTCCTCGTGGACACGGCCGCCGGCCGGATCGTCGAGGACGAGGAGATCAAGAACGAGCTCGCCACCGAGCACCCGTACGACGAATGGGTCGAGGACGGCCTGCTCCCGCTCGACGGGCTTCCCGCGCGGGAGCGCGAGATCCCGCCGCACGCCGCGCTCGTGCGCCGTCAGCAGGCGTTCGGCTACACCGAGGAGGAGCTCGACGTCCTGCTCGAGCCGATGGCCCGCACCGGCGCGGAGCCGATCGGCTCGATGGGCAACGACTCCCCCATCGCCTCGCTGTCCAGCCGCCCGCGGCTGCTCTTCGACTACTTCATCCAGCTCTTCGCCCAGGTGACCAACCCGCCGCTGGACGCGATCCGCGAGGAACTGGTCACCTCGCTGGGCACCCAGCTGGGCGCGGAGCCGAACCTGCTGCAGGCAGACGCCAAGTCGTGCCGCCGGATCGTGCTGCCGTTCCCGGTGCTGGACAACGACGAGTTCGCGAAGCTGGTGCACGTCAACGACGACGGCGACCTGCCGGAGTTCCAGGCGGTCACCGTGCAGGGCACCTACGACGTCCACGGCGGCGGCGAGGCGCTCGTGCGGCGGCTCGACGAGATCCGCGCCGAGGTGTCGGCGGCCATCGCCGAGGGCGCGCGGCTGATCGTGCTGTCCGACCGCGGGATCGACGAGGACCACGCGGCCATCCCGTCGCTGCTGCTCACCGGTGCGGTGCACCACCACCTGGTGCGCGAGAAGACCCGCACGCAGGTCGGCCTCATCGTCGAGGCGGGCGACGCGCGCGAGGTGCACCACATCGCGCTGCTGATCGGCTACGGCGTCGCGGCGGTGAACCCGTACCTGGCGATGGCGACCGTCGAGGAGATGGCCGAGCAGGGCCTGATCGCCGGTGCCACCGCCAAGCAGGCGACCGCGAACCTGATCAAGGCGCTGGGCAAGGGCGTCCGCAAGACGATGTCGAAGATGGGTGTGTCCACAGTGGCCTCCTACACCGGCGCGCAGATCTTCGAAGCGGTCGGGCTCGGCGAAGAGGTCATCCAGAACTGCTTCACCGGCACCACTTCCCGGCTCGGCGGCGTCGGCTTCGACACGCTCGCCCTGGAGGTCGCCGAACGGCACCGCCGCGCGTTCCCGCGCGACGGGTTCCGCGCGAACCACCGCGAGCTGGAGACCGGCGCGGACTACCAGTGGCGCCGCGAGGGCGAGCCGCATCTGTTCAACCCGCAGACGGTGTTCAAGCTGCAGCACTCCACCCGTGCCGGGAAGTACGAGGTCTTCAAGGAGTACACGAAGGCCGTCGACGACCAGGCGCAGAAGCTGTACACGCTGCGCGGGCTGTTCGACTTCAAGGTCGGCCAGCGGCCGGCGGTGCCGATCGACGAGGTCGAACCGATCTCCGAGATCGTCAAGCGGTTCGCCACCGGCGCGATCTCCTACGGGTCGATCTCGGCGGAGATGCACGAAACCCTGGCCATCGCGATGAACCGGCTCGGCGGCAAGTCGAACACCGGTGAGGGCGGCGAGGATCCGGAACGGCTCTACGACCCCGAGCGCCGCAGCGCGGTCAAGCAGGTCGCGAGCGGCCGGTTCGGCGTCACGAGCGAGTACCTGGTCAACGCCGACGACATCCAGATCAAGATGGCGCAGGGCGCGAAGCCCGGTGAGGGCGGCCAGCTGCCCGGCGCGAAGGTGTACCCGTGGATCGCGAAGACGCGGCACTCCACGCCGGGGGTCGGGCTCATCTCCCCGCCGCCGCACCACGACATCTACTCGATCGAGGATCTGGCGCAGCTGATCCACGACCTCAAGAACGCCAACCCGGCCGCGCGCATCCACGTGAAGCTCGTGTCCGAGGTCGGCGTCGGCACGGTCGCGGCCGGGGTTTCCAAGGCGCACGCGGACGTCGTGCTGATCTCCGGCCACGACGGCGGCACGGGCGCTTCGCCGCTGTCGTCGATCAAGCACGCGGGCGGCCCGTGGGAACTCGGGCTCGCCGAGACGCAGCAGACGTTGCTGGCCAACCGGTTGCGCGACCGGATCGTCGTGCAGACCGACGGCCAGCTCAAGACCGGCCGCGACGTCGTCATCGCCGCGCTGCTCGGGGCCGAGGAGTTCGGTTTCGCGACGGCGCCGCTGGTGGTGTCCGGCTGCATCATGATGCGGGTGTGTCACCTCGACACCTGCCCGGTCGGCGTCGCCACGCAGAACCCGAAGCTGCGCGAGAAGTTCAGCGGCAAGGCCGAGTACGTGGTGAACTTCTTCGAGTTCATCGCCCAGGAGGTCCGGGAGTACCTGGCGGAGCTGGGTTTCCGGTCCATCGCCGAGGCCGTCGGCCATGCGGAGATGCTCGACAAGCGCAAGGCGATCGACCACTGGAAGGCCGCCGGTCTCGACCTGACGCCGATCTTCCACGTGCCCGACATGGCCCCGGCCGGACTGCGCCACCAGCAGACCGTCCAGGACCACGGGCTGGAGAAGGCGCTCGACAACACGCTGATCCAGCTGGCCGAGGGCGCGCTGTCGTCCGGGGACAAGGTGCGGCTGGAACTGCCGGTGCGCAACGTGAACCGGACCGTCGGCACCATGCTCGGCCACGAGCTCACCAAGCGGTGGGGCGGCGAAGGCCTGCCGGACAACACGATCGACGTGACCTTCACCGGTACCGCCGGTCAGTCGTTCGGCGCGTTCGTGCCCAAGGGCATCACGCTGCGGCTCTACGGCGACGGCAACGACTACGTCGGCAAGGGCCTGTCCGGCGGACGGCTCATCGTGCGGCCGCCGAAGGTGGCGCGGTACAACGCCGAAGAGCACATCATCGCGGGCAACGTGATCGGCTACGGCGCGACCAGCGGCGAGATCTTCATCCGCGGCAAGGTCGGCGAGCGGTTCTGCGTGCGCAACTCGGGTGCGCTGGCCGTCGTCGAAGGCGTCGGCGACCACGGCTGCGAATACATGACCGGTGGCCGGGTCGTCGTGCTCGGCGGTGTCGGCCGCAACTTCGCGGCCGGGATGTCGGGCGGCACCGCCTACGTGCTGGACCTGCCCGCGCACCGGATCAACCCGGAGATGGTCGACATCGACCCGCTGGATTCGTCCGATGTGGACTTCCTGCGCGAGGCGCTCGAAAAGCATTACGACGAAACGGAGTCCGCCGTCGCGCGTGCGCTGCTCGCCGACTGGGACGCCGCCGTCGACCGGTTCGGCAAGGTCATGCCGAAGGACTACAAGCGCGTGCTCGCGGCGCAGGCGAAGGCCGAGCGTGACGGGCGTGACGTGAACGAGGCGATCATGGAGGCCGCACATGGCTGACCCCAAGGGCTTTCTGACCACCACTCGCGAGACGCCCAAAAGCCGTCCCGTCGACCTGCGCCTGATGGACTGGCGCGAGGTGTACGAGGACTTCGCGACGTCGAAGCTGCAGAAGCAGGCCGGACGCTGCATGGACTGCGGTATCCCGTTCTGTCACCAGGGCTGCCCGCTCGGGAACCTCATCCCCGAGTGGAACACGCTGACCTGGCGCGACGATTGGCGCGACGCGGCCGAGCGGCTGCACGCGACCAACAATTTCCCGGAGTTCACCGGGACCCTCTGCCCGGCGCCGTGCGAGACGGCGTGTGTGCTCGGGATCAACGACGATCCCGTCACCATCAAGCGGGTCGAGATCTCGATCATCGACCGGGCCTTCGAAGAAGGCTGGGTCACGCCGCAGAAGCCGGTGGCGCTCACCGGCAAGAAGGTGGCCGTGGTCGGATCCGGCCCGTCGGGACTCGCCGCGGCGCAGCAGCTCACGCGCGCGGGCCACAGTGTCGTGGTCTTCGAGCGAGCCGACAAGATCGGCGGGCTGCTGCGCTACGGCATCCCCGAATTCAAGATGGAGAAGCACCGGCTCGACCGCCGTCTGGACCAGATGCGCGCCGAGGGCACGGAATTCCGGACCTCGGTGAACGTCGGCGTCGACCTCACCGTCGAGGAGCTGAAGTCGTCCTACGACGCCGTGGTCCTCGCCGGCGGCGCGACCGCGTGGCGGGATCTGCCGATCCCCGGCCGCGAGCACGCCGGTATCCACCAGGCGATGGAGTTCCTGCCGCACGCCAACCGCGTCGCCGCCGGGGAACTGGACGTCTCGCCGATCAGCGCCGAAGGCCTCGACGTCGTGGTCATCGGCGGCGGTGACACCGGCGCGGACTGCGTCGGGACCTCGCACCGCCAAGGCGCGAAATCGGTGACGCAGCTGGAGATCATGCCGAAGCCGCCGCTTTCGCGGTCCGACGCGCACCCGTGGCCGACGTACCCGATGATCTACCGCGTCTCGTCCGCGCACGAGGAGGGCGGCGAGCGGCTGTACTCGGTCAACACCCAGGAGTTCGTCGCGGACGCCGACGGCCGGGTGCGGGCGCTGAAGCTGGTCGAGGTGCGCAACGAGGGCGGCAAGTTCGTCCCGGTGCCCGGCACGGAACGCGAACTGCCCGCGCAGCTGGTGCTGCTGGCGATGGGCTTCGTCGGCCCGGAGCGGGAAGGCCTGCTGGAGTCGCTCGACGTCGAGCTGGACCAGCGCGGCAACGTCGCCCGCGACAAGGCGTTCAAGACCAGTGTCGACAACGTGTTCGTGGCGGGCGACATGGGCCGCGGCCAGTCGCTCATCGTGTGGGCGATCGCCGAAGGCCGGTCCGCCGCGGCTGGGGTGGACGCGTTCCTCACCGGCCGGGACGTGCTGCCCGCGCCGATCGCTCCGACCGACCGGCCGCTCACCTAGGCCGTTTTGCGCGTGAAGGCCCCCTTCCCTCGGCTCAGCGGAGGGAAGGGGGCCTTCACGCGTGTTGCCCCCGTCGCGTTTAGTCCTCTGGATGCGGTAGTTGCGCGGGCAACCACCGCAAGCAGAGGACTAAACGCGGGGCGTAATCGGCGCATTGGTTCTTTCGAGTGAAAGAACCGCCGGAAGAGTGTACTTGCGGGTGATGACAGCAAGGTTTCGGTATCGGTTGTATCAAGGGGGTAAATCCCGTGCGGCGGCGGGGACCGGCAAGACCTGCCGGGGCCGCCGGACGGGATCCCAAGGAGGGGGTTCCTTGATATGTCCGTCGATCTGACCGTGCCCTTGGAATGGAAGACCGCCACCGGCGATGCCGCGAAAATGCTCGAAGAACTACAGCCGAACATCCTGAAAGCGCACGCCAGAGACCATTTTTCCGCACTTTTCCTCCGTTTTTCGGAGGCCCCGAGCGCGATGAAGTTCCTCGCGTCGCTCGTCCCGCTGATGAAGTCCGCGAAGACCCACCTGACCGAGGTCGAGCGCTTCAAAACCGAAGGGGTGAAGGGGACGCCCTACGTCGGCACCGGGCTGACCTCGGCAGGCTACCGGTTCCTGAAAATCGAGGCGCCACAAGACGAATCCTTCCGTCTGGGCATGCGCACGCAGGAGACCCGGGAGAAGCTGAACGACCCGCCTCGCTCCACCTTTGACAGCGGATACCACGACGAGATCCACGCCGTCGTCGTCATCGGCGACGGCGCCGACGCCCCGATGACCGCGCGCCGGAACGCGGTTCTCGCACTGATTCCGTCGACCGTTTCCGTCGTCGCCGAGGAAACCGGATTCGGCAGGGTGAACGCCAACGGTGAGGGTATCGAGCATTTCGGCTACGTCGACGGCCGAAGCCAGCCGCTCTTCCTGGTCGAGGACATCCACGCGGAAAAGACGGGAACGGACGGGATCAGCGTCTGGGATCCGAGCGCCCCGCTGAACCAGGTGCTCGTTCCGGATCACGCGGCTCCCGATCCCGAAGTGCATTTCGGCAGCTACTTCGTTTTCCGCAAATTGGAACAGAACGTGCGGCGGTTCAAGCAGTCGGAAGAGGCACTGGCGGATCAATTGGGGCTCGTCGGCGAAGACCGGGAACGGGCGGGCGCGATGATCGTCGGCCGGTTCGAGGACGGCACGCCGGTCACCGCGCAACGGGAAGAGGGCGCGGAAAGCCCGGTACCGAACAACTTCGACTACGGAAGCGACATCGCCGGCGCCAAATGCCCGTTCCAGGCGCATATCCGGAAGACGAATCCGCGCGGCAGCGGCGGCGCGGAACAACCGCCGCAGGAACGTCTGCACCTGATGGCACGGCGGGGCGTGCCGTACGGCGAACGAGCCGACGATCCGAACGCCGACCTGCCGCCGTCCGCGCGGCCCAGCGGCGGGGTCGGCCTGCTGTTCATGGCGTTCAATTCGGTGCTGGGGAACCAGTTCGAGTTCACGCAGGCGACCTGGTCGAACAACCCCGGGTTCCCGATCCCCCCGGTCGGGGTCAAACCGCCGGGCCTCGATCCGGTCATCGGCCAGGGCCCGCGCCCGGAATCCGTCTACACCGCGGAATGGGCGGGCACGCGCACGGTGACCGCGGATCCCATCCCGCAGGCGGTGACACTGAAGGGTGGTGACTACTTCTTCATGCCGTCACTCGCCTTCCTGCGCGGGCTCGGCGGGAAGAACTGATCCGGCGGGCGCCGGTCACGCTGGGGGTGGCCGGCGCCCGCTTTCTCCCTTCTCTCGGTCCGTATCGCGACGCGTAGTACTTTGTCCGGTGCGGTAAGCGACATCGGGCTTCGGGGAGGGAGCTGGTGATGAATCGGCATGAACGGCTGACGGCCTTATTGGACATGGTGGGAGAGCGGGAAAAAGTCGACGTCGAGGTTTCGGCGGGCGAACTCGGTGTCTCCCCCGCGACCATTCGCCGGGACCTCGATCATCTGGCGGGCCGCAATCTCGTGGTCCGCACCCGCGGCGGCGCCGTCGCGAGCAACGTCGCCTACGACCTTCCGTTGCGGCACAAGGCCGCGCGCAACGCGCCGGAACAGCAACGGATTTCCGCCGCCGCGGCCAGGATGGTCGATCCGGGCATGGTGGTCGGCCTCAACGGCGGCACCACGAGCACCGAGGTCGGCCGCGCGCTCGCGACCCGGCCGGATATGGGCGAGCCGAGCGGCGGGCCGTCGCTCACCGTGGTGACGAACGCGCTCAACATCGCCCACGAACTCGCCGTGCGGCCCAATATCAAGATCGTGGTGACCGGCGGCGTCGCGCGGCAGCAGTCGTTCGACCTGTCCGGGCCGCTGTCCCAGCTGTTCCTCGACCAGATCTCACTGGATCTGGTGTTCCTCGGCGTGGACGCCTTCGACCCGGTGCACGGCGCGCAGGCGCACCACGAGGGCGACGCGAGCACGAACCGGCTGATGGCGGCCCGCGCCCGGCAGGTCGTCGTCCTCGCCGACAGCGGGAAGCTCGGCGGTCACGCCTTCGCGAAGATCTGCGCGACCGCCGACGTCGACGTGCTCGTCACCGACGGCCGCGCCGATCCCGAGCGGGTGCACGCCTTCGAGGAGGAAGGCGTGCGCGTGGTCAAGGCTTGAGCAGGTCCAGCCCCAGCAGCGCCGCGCCGAGCCTGCCCGCCTCGTCGCCGAGCCGCGCGATCCGCAGTTCCGGCATCCGCTGGAACTGCAGGTTCGCCGCCAGCCAGGCCCGCACCGGCTCGAGGACGTAATCGCCCGCGGTGAACAGACCGCCGCCGAGGACCACGACTTCGGGCGCGAGCAGGGTCACCAGGGTCTTGATGCCGTGGCCGAGCCCCTCGAGCGCGTCGTTGACCACGGAGATCGCGGCCTCGTCACCGTGGCGGGCGGCGTCGACCACCTGCTCGGCGCCTTCGGCAGGCCGCCCGGTGTGCTCGCTGTAGCGGCGGGCGATGGCCGACGCGGAGGAGATCGCTTCGAGGCATCCCGTCGCGCCGCAACCGCACGGCAGCCGGTGACCGACGTCGATATGCCCGATTTCGCCGCCTTGCCCACCCGCGGCGTACAGCTTCCCGTCGAGCTGGAGCGCGGCCGCGATCCCGGTGCCGACCGGGATGAACGCGGCGTCGGTGCAGCCCTCGCCCGCGCCGACGCGGAACTCCGCGAGCCCGCCGGCGCGGACGTCGTGCCCGAACGCGAACGGCAGGCCGAGCCTGCTGTCGAGCATCTCGCCGAACGGGACGTTCCGGAAATCGAGGTTCGCCGAGAACCGGGCCACCCGCTCGACCTCGTCGACGATGCCGGGGATGACCACGCCGACGGCGTCCGGCGTACCGGTCCCAGCCTGCTTGCCCAGCGTTTCCACGATCCGCGCGACCTGATCGGCGAGCGCTTCGCCGTCCGCCCCGCGCGCCGTCGGCTCGCGCAGGCTGGCGAGGTCTTTCAGGTCCGCGTCGTAGAGGGCCGCCTTGATGGACGTGCCGCCGACATCGAGTGCCGCCACCGCAGGTGTCATACCCACGATTGTCACATTGACCGGAGGCTTCACCGCGACCTACGCTCGGTCGGCCAGACGACGGCACCCGGAACGCGGTGAGAATCCGCGCGGTCGCGCCACTGTGACCCCGAGCGATCGGGGAAGCCAGACCCGGAGCCGTCGTGACACCCCTGAAGAGGCCGCGCTAGCCCGAGGAGGTCCCACCGCCATGTCCGAAGCGGTAGCCGCAGTACCCGTCCCCGTCCGGATCCCCGTCCGCGAGATCCTGCCCTGGGCGGTGCTCGTCATCCTCCTTTCGTTGATCACGCTGTACTTCGTCAGCGCCGAGCAGGGCGCGGTGTCGGTGTTCGCGAATTCGTACGTCCACGAGTTCGTCCACGACGGCCGGCACCTGCTGGCCTTCCCCTGTCACTAGGGCGGCAAGCGCTCCATGATGAGGACCTTGCTGGTCCGCGGCATGCTCGCGGGCCTGGTCGCCGGTGTCCTGGCGACCCTTTTCGCGTACTTCTTCGGTGAGCCTTCGGTCGACACCGCCATCGGTCTCGAGGGCACCGCCGCGCATTCGCACAGCGCGCCCGGTGCCCACGAACACGCCCCGGCCGACGCCGAAGCGGCGGAGGAAGAGCTCGTCACCCGCGGTGTGCAGAGCACCGTCGGGCTGCTGACCGGCGTCGGCCTGTACGGCGTCGCCGTCGGTGGGCTGTTCTCGCTCGCGTTCGCCTTCACCTACGGCCGCCTCGGCACGCTGCGACCGCGGGTGACCGCGGCCCTGCTCGCCGGCGGCGGCTTCGTGGTCGTGTTCCTGGTGCCGTTCTTGAAGTACCCGGGGAACCCGCCCGCGGTGGGTCAGGCGGGCACGATCGGGAGCCGGACTTCGCTGTACTTCGGTTTCGTCGCGCTTTCGCTGCTGGTCGGCATCCTCGCCGCGGCGTTCGGGCGGAAGCTGGCCGACAAGCTCGGCGCCTGGCGCGGCGGTCTGCTCGCCGCGGGCGGGTACGTCGTGCTGATCTCGGTGGCGGCGGCGCTGCTGCCGTCGATCGACGAGGTCCCCGACGGGTTCCCCGGTTCCACGCTGTGGTCCTTCCGGCTGGCGTCGGTCGGCACCCAGGTGGTGCTCTGGACCGCGCTCGGCCTGGCCTTCGGCGCGTTGGCCGAGAAGGCTTTGGGGCGTAAGGACACCGTGCGGGCAAGCTAGCATTTCGTCCTCTGAATGCGGTAGTTGCGTGTGCAAGGACCGCATTCAGAGGACGAAATGCGTCAGGGGACGCCGGGCGGCACGAAAGGCAGAGAGCCGTCGGCACCGTTCTCGATCAGGCGCAGCAGAGCCTCGGTGTCGACGTGCTCTTCGACGGCGTCCGCGAGCCTGTCGAGCATGCTCTCCCGCAGTGCGCCGAACCCCGGTGCCCCGGCGGCCGGTGACCAGTCCGCCACCTCGCCCAGCCAGGCGCGCCGGAAGCCGTCGTTCTCGAACGCGCCGTGCCACATCGTGCCCCACACCGCGCCCTGCCGGTAGCCGTCCAAAAAGGACTCGGCGGGGCCGGTGGCGGTCACGGTGCCGTGGTGGATCTCGTACGCCTCCACGGATCGACCGCGCCACGCACCCGTCAGCCTGGCCAGCACCTTGTCGGCGCTGAACGAGACCCGCGTCGGCAGCAGACCGAGACCGGGGACCGTTCCCGCCCCGGATTCGACGTCGTCCTCGATCTCGGCGGCCAGCATCTGATAGCCGCCGCAGATCCCCAGCACCGGACGCCCCGCCTCGGCCCGCGCGCGCACGGCGTCGGCCAGGCCACGCGCCCGCAGCCACGCCAGATCGTCCACGGTCGCGCGGGAACCCGGCAGGATCACCACGTCGGCGGACCGGACCGTGTCCGGATCGGCGGTCAGTGCGACCGAGACGCCGGGCTCGGCGGCGAGCGCGTCGACGTCGGTCGCGTTGGAGGCCCGCGGGAAACGCACCACGGCGACGCGCAGGGACCCGCCGGAGGCGCCCCAGCCCGCGGCGGCCAGCGCGTCCTCCGAGTCGATCCACACCTGGTCGAGCCAGGGCAGCACACCGAACACCTCGCGGCCGGTGAGCTTTTCCAGCGTCTCCAGACCCGGCCGCAGCAGGCCCACGTCACCGCGGAACTTGTTGACCAGCCAGCCCGAAACCAGCGCCTGGTCCTCGGCGGACAGCAGCGCGAGGGTGCCGAACATCGCGGCCATGACCCCGCCGCGGTCGATGTCGCCGACGACGACCACAGGCAGGCCGAAGCGCCGAGCCAGCCCCATGTTGACGTAGTCGCCTTCGCGCAGGTTGATCTCGGCCGGGCTTCCCGCGCCTTCGCACAGCACGACGTCGAAACGCTTTCGCAGCGAAGAGAACGTGTCGAAGGCGATCTCGGCGAGCCCGGCCCGGCCCGTCGCGTACTCCCCCGCTTCCAGCGTGCCGAACGGTTTCCCGAGCGCGACGACATGGCTGCGCCGATCGCTCCCGGGTTTCAGCAGCACCGGGTTCATCGCGGCTTCGGGTTCGACGCGGGCCGCCCGTGCCTGCAGCCATTGCGCACGGCCGATCTCGGCGCCGTCGGCGCACACCATCGAGTTGTTCGACATGTTCTGGGACTTGAACGGCGCAACCCGCACACCCCGGCGCGCGAGCCAGCGGCACAACGCGGCGGTGACCAGGCTCTTGCCCGCGTCCGACGTCGTCCCCGCGACGAGCAGGCCGCTCATCGCGCGACCGCCACCGCGACGGCGAGCGCGGCGAGCCCGACCGCCCTCGACAGTCGGACCGCGCGGCGCACGTCCACCGGCTCCGGTTCGCGGCCGTCGCCGAGGACGCCGCGGCGTTCGGTGCGGCCGCCGTAGCTGTTCGTCCCGCCCAGTTTGATCCCGAGCGCGCCGGCGAAGGCGGCCTCGACCTGGCCCGCGTTGGGACTCGGATGGTGTTTCCCGTCGCGGCGCCAGATCCGGAACGCTGGCCTGGCGAAGCCGCCCGCCAGCGGCGCCGACGCCACGGTGAGCGCCGCGCCGACCCGGGACGGCACCAGATTCGCCAGATCGTCCGTCCGCGCCGACGCCCAGCCGAAGTTGGCGTATTTCGGCGATCGGTAGCCGACCATCGCGTCGAGCGTGTTGAGCGCGCGGTAACCCAGCAGACCGGGGATCCCGGCGACCGCGCCCCACAGCAGCGGCGCGACGACCGCGTCGGAGGTGTTCTCGGCGATGGACTCGGTGGTCGCGCGCGCCAGCTGTTCGGTGTCGAGGCCGGTGGCGTCGCGGGCGCACAGATGCGAAAGCCGCCGCCGGGCACCGGGCAGGTCGCCGTCGTCGAGCAGATGAGCCATGCGCGTGCCCTCGTCCGCGAGCCCCTTGCCGCCGAGAACCACCCAAGTGGACGCCGCGGTGAGCGCGAACCTCGCGAAGGGACGCTTCCGCGTCAAGAACTGGGCCGCGACCCCCAAACCGGTGACGGTGCCCGCACAGAGCGCGGTGTACGCGGCGCCCCGTACCTTCGAATCGGCGTAAACCCGCTGTTCGAGGGCTTGCGCGGCGCGGCCGAAGCCCGCGACCGGATGCCTCTTCCGTGGATCTCCGAACACGGCGTCGGCGACGTAACCGGTCACGAGTCCGGCTGCGGTGGCGGCTTGTCGGAGTGGCACGTGGCGAACGGTAGCGCGTGCACGAGAATGCGGGGTATGACCAAGCTGACGCATCGCCTCGCGAGGGTTCTGGAGACTCTCGCGCGGGCACTTCGCCGCTATTCGCGCGACGACGGCAAGGTGCTGATACTGGGCGGCGTCCGCTCTGGGAAGTCACACCACGCCGAGCGGCTCGCGTCCCGCCACCCGCACCTCACCTACGTCGCGCCCGGGCTGCCGCCGAGCGCCGAAGATCCCGAATGGGCCGCCCGGGTGGCCGCGCACCGCGCGCGGCGGCCGAGCCACTGGAAGACCGTCGAGACCACCGACCTGGCCACGGTGCTGCGCACGGCGACGCATCCGCTGCTCATCGACTGCCTCGGCACGTGGATCAGCCGGGTGCTCGACGAGGTCGGCGCCTGGGACCAGCGCAAGGGCTGGGAGCGGCGGCTCGACGACCGGCTGGAGGATTTCCTGGCGGCGTGGGCGCAGGCCGACGTGCCGGTGATCGCGGTCAGCAACGAGGTCGGCAGCGGTGTGGTGCCCGCGACGGTGTCCGGACGCGTGTTCCGTGATGTGCTGGGCGCGTTGAACAACCGGGTGTCCGCCGTGTCCGACCGGACCGTGCTGGTCGTCGCCGGACGGATGCTCGACCTGCCTTAGGGAGTCCCTATGCGTATCGCCACCCCGGACGCCGCCGCCGCGACCGCCGCGCGCGCCAGACTGGACGGACTGGTCAAACCGCTCGGTTCACTCGGACGGCTCGAAGACCTGGCCGCGTGGCTCAGCGCGGCGCACGGTGTCGTCCCGCCGCGGCCGCTCGACGACGTCCGCGTGGTGGTCTTCGCCGGGGACCACGGGGTTTCCGGGATGTCGGCTTATCCGCGTGAGGTCACCGCGGCGATGGTCCGAGTGTTCCTCGCCGGGAAGAGCGGGGTCAGCGTGCTGGCCGGGCTCGCCGGGGCGAAGGTGCGGGTGCTGGACATCGCGGTGGACTGGGACAGCGCGGACGTGCCCGCCGAGGTCACCGCGCACAAGGTCCGGCGGGGTTCCGGCGCGATCGACGTCGAGGACGCGCTCGCCGAGGGCGAGGCGCGGACGGCGTTCGAGCACGGGCTGGCGATCGCGGACGAGGAGATCGACGGCGGCGCGGATCTGCTCGTCCCCGGTGACATGGGGATCGGGAACACTACGGTCTGCGCGGCCGTGGTCGCCTCGCTGCTCGGTCTTTTCCCGGAAGACGTCGTCGGCACGGGCACCGGGATCGACGAGGCCGGGCGCGCGCGGAAACTCGCGGTCGTCGAGGCCGCGTTGATCAGGGCCGGTGCGGTGAAAGACCCCTTCACCTTGCTGACTTCGCTCGGCAGCGCCTGTCTCGCCGCGACGGCGGGCTTCCTCGTGCAGGCTGCGGTCCGCGGGGTGCCGGTGCTGCTCGACGGCGTGTTCTCCGGCGCCGCGGCGCTCGTCGCCCGCGAGATCGCGCCGGGTGCCGAGCGGTGGTGGCTGGCCGGGCATCGCTCGACCGAGCCGTCGCAGGCGTACGCGTTGAAGGCGCTCCACCTGGAGCCGATCCTCGACCTCGGGCTGCGGCTCGGCGAGGGCAGCGGCGCCGTGCAGGCGGTACCGGTGCTGAGGGCGGCCCGGGCGATCCTCGCGGACATGGGTCTGCTGGCGGATCTGGCTTGATCGCCGACGCGCTGAAAATGGCCGTCGGCACCCTGACCACCGTCCGGGTGCCGGCGCCGGGAGTGATCGACCGGCGGGTGGCGGGCGGGGCGATGGTGCTCGGCCCGCTGGCCGTCGTGCCGCTCGCGGCCGTCGCTTCGCTGATCGTCTTCCTGGGTGGGTTGATCGGTCTGCCCGCGTTCGCGTCGGCGGCGCTCGCGCTGGGCGCGGTGGCACTCGGCAGCCGCGGGCTCCATCTGGACGGGCTCGCCGACACGGCCGACGGTCTCGGCGCTTCCTACGACCGTGCTCGGGCGCTGGAGGTCATGCGGCGCGGGGATTCCGGGCCGACCGGGATCGCGACCCTGGTGCTGGTGCTGCTCGTCCAGGTCGGCGCGCTGGCCGGGGCGATCTCGGCCGGGCACGGGATCGCGGCGGCCGCCGTCGCGGTCGTCGCCGGACGCGGCGTCCTCTCGCTGTGCTGCGCGCGTGGTGTCCCGTCGGCGCGGCCGGAAGGGCTGGGCGCGACCGTCGCCGGTTCGGTGCCGGTGTGGGCGGCGGCCGCGGTCTTCGCCGTACTGGCGGGCGCGGCGGCGCTGGCGTTGCCGTGGTGGCAAGGGCTCGCCGCGGTGGCGCTGGGATATCTGGCCGCGTCCGCGCTGCTGGCGCGGTGCGTTCAGCGGCTGGGCGGGGTCACCGGGGACGTGCTCGGGGGTTGCGTCGAGGTCTCCGTCGCGGGGATCTTGCTGGCTTCGTCGTTCTGAGGAACCGTCAGTTTCTCGTCGATCTCCGGCAGCCAGAAGCACAACTCGAAGGTCTTCATCCCGGCCCACAAGCCGAGTTTGCGGCCCTGGGAAACCAAAGTGACCGACGAGAACAGCAGCAGCGCCGCGATCACGGCGGCGATGAACGGATGTTTGCCCGCGAAGATGTCGACGATCGCGGCGACGGCACCGAGCAGCAACGGCGGCGCGCAGTTGCGCACCATCAGCCCGGACGCGCGCAGCCGCGTGACGTCGGCCGCGACCTCCTTGTCGTGCAGTTGCAGCGCGCACAGCAGGAGATGCGGGCTCTCCTTCAGGAACGCGCGGTCCTTGGCCGCGGGCATCCGGCGCACGAACTCCACGGCGGCGTCCCGGTCCCGCCTGCGCGGCACGATCCGCTCCAGCGCTTCCCCGAGCGGATAGGCCAAATAGCCCAACAGGAAACTCAGGACCACGATCACGACGACCAGCACCACGGTCGGCACGCCGCCGATGCTCGCCGCCGTCAGGATGTGGAGCTTCGCCCCGAGGTAACCGAAGAACGCGACGTACAGCGCGCCGGGGATGGTGTAGGCGAAGAGATCGAAGACGCCGATCGCGAAGTTCACTCGCCTATCCAACCAGAAGCCGCCGTGCGCTTTGGCCGAGTTGGTCGTGAGTGGTAAGTCGCGTTCTAACGACACTTACCACTCACGAGCCCAAGGCGTCGGCGACTTCGTCGGCGTGCGGGATGGTCGCGGCGATGATGCCGTCCAGCACCTTCCGCGTCGCCGTCATCTCGTCGATCGCCGTGGTGATCCGGTCCCGCTCCCGGTACAACTCGGGCAGCAGATCGACGCAGGCGGGCGCCAGGCCGTTCCCCAGATCGACCATGCACGGCAGCACCCCGGCGATGGTCGCGGTGCCCAGCCCCGCGGACAGCAGGGTGCGGATGTTGCGCACCCGCGCGACATCCGCTTCCGAATATTCGCGGTAACCACTCGGCCTTCGCACCGGATGCAGAAGGCCCTGTTCCTCGTAATAGCGGAGCAACCGTTCCCGCACGCCCGTCCGCCGCACCAGCTCACCGATCCGCATGAGAACAACCATTACACGATCAGGAGTTGACTCTCACATCGATGAGAGACTTTAGCCTTGCCCCATGACCGATCAGAACCTCCCGGTGGCCGTCGCCGGACTCGGCCCGATGGGTGCCGCGCTCGCCGCCGCCCTGCTCGACCGCGGCCACGACGTGACCGTGTGGAACCGTTCCCCCGGCAAGGCCGCCCCCTTGGTGGCGAAAGGCGCGCGGCAGGCGGACGACATCGTGGACGCGGTGTCCGCGAGCCGTCTGCTCGTGGTCTGTCTCGCCGACTATGACGCGCTTTACTCCGCGCTCGGCCCCGCGCGGGAAGCCTTGCGCGGCCGCGTGGTGGTGAACCTGAATTCCGGCACGCCGAGGGAGGCACGCGAGGCCGCCCAGTGGGCGGAAGAACACGGAATCGGCTATCTCGACGGCGCGATCATGGTTCCTCCGCCCCTGGTCGGGCACCCCGGCTCGCTCTTCCTCTACAGCGGCCCCACCGAGGTTTTCGAGACGCACAAGGAGACCCTGGCCGATCTGGGCGATCCGACCCATCTCGGCACGGACCCGGGCCTCGCCGTGCTGTACAACACCGCGTTGCTGAGCATGATGTACTCGTCCCTGAACGGATTCCTGCACGCCGCCGCGCTGGTCGGCAGTGCCGGGGTCGGGGCGGCCGAGTTCACGGAGATCGCGGTGGACTGGTTCCTGCCCTCGGTGATCGGCGGGATCATCAAGGCCGAGGCGCCCACCATCGACAAGGGTGAGTATCCCGGCGAGCTCGCTTCCCTGGAAATGAACGTCACGACGCTGAAGCACATCATCGGCACCAGCGACGAGCAGCGAGTCGACGCCGGCATCCCGGCCGGGAACAAGGAACTGCTGGACCGGGCGGTCGCCGCGGGGTTCGGCAAGAGCGGCTACTCCTCGGTGATCGAGATCCTCAAGCGGGGAGCCGCCTGACCGCCGCGAGCGCCGCCAGGAAGCGGTCCGCCGTCTCCCGGTCCCGCACCGCCATCCGCAGGTACCGCCCGTCCAGCCCCGGGAAGGTGTCCCCACGCCGGACGGCGAAGCCGTTCTCCCGCAACCGTTCCCGAACGCCGTCGGCACCCGGCAGCCGCACGAGCACGAAAGGCCCCCGGGGCTCCCCCAGCACTTCGACACCCAAAGCGGTCAAGCCCGAAACCAGGTACTCCCGGTCCGCTTCCGCCGCCACGGCCAGTTTCTCGGCTTCCTCCAACGCCGCCGGACGGCAGCACGCCACCACGGCGACGGCGGCCAGCGACGACACCGACCACGGCGGCTGGACCGCGCGCAAACGGTCCACAATGGACTCATCAGCCAGGACGTACCCGGCACGCAGCCCGGCGATCCCCCACGTCTTCGTCAGGCTGCGGAGGACGACGAAACCCGGTTGTCCCGCAACGCTTTCGGTCTCGCCGGGGACGGCGTCGAGGAAGGCTTCGTCGACGACGACCAGCCGGTCCGGGCGGCCCAGCGCGAGCAGGTCCGCGGCCGGATGCAGGACGGAAGTCGGGTTCGTGGGGTTCCCGACGAAGACCAGATCGGCTTCCTCCGGGACTTCGCCCAGCCGGAAACCGTCGTCGGGCGACAGCACCACCCGGTGCACGGCATGGCCGGCCGCGCGCAGGGCGGCTTCGGGTTCGGTGAACTGCGGGTGCACGACCACCGCGCACGACGGCCGCAACGCCGTCGCCAGCAACGTGAACGCCTCGGCCGCGCCGGAGGTCACCAGGACCCGGGACTCGGGCAGCGAGTGCCGGGCGGCGACCGCGGCCGTGGCGGCGGTGACGTCCGGATAAGCGGCCAGATCGTCCAGTGCCGCCGCCAGTTCGGCGCGCAGCCAGGCGGGCGGCGCCGGCAGGCGGACGTTGACCGCGAGGTCGACGAGACCCTCGCCGACCTCGCGGTCGCCGTGATGCCAGAGGTCGTAGTCAGCCATGGGCGTGCACCGCGGCGGCGAACCGCTCGGCGAGTTCCGGGTAGCCCGCCCAGTGGACGTGCAGATACGACGCGTGCAGGGACGCCGACGCGAAACCGTCCGGAGTGCGGTCCCAGCCCCAGGCCGGGGTCGGGCCGCTCCCGGGTTCGATGATCGTGCGGTGGAATTCGTGCCCGGTGACGCGTTGCCCGGCGACCGCGAGCACACTGTCCGCGGGCGAGAAAGCCTTGCGGTATCCCAGCTTTCCGCGTTTCGTCATGGTGGCCGACGCGTCGAGGACGCCGGTCATCGGCGTCCCGTCGATGTCCTGGCACAGGTACAGCAGCCCCGCGCATTCCGCGACGACGGGCATTCCGTCGCCGACGGCGCGGGCGATCGCGGTCCGCAGCGGGAGGTTCGCCGAAAGCTCTTCGGCGTGCACCTCGGGGAAGCCGCCGCCGAAGTACAGCCCGGCGCAGCCTTCGGGGAGTTCCTTGTCCTGCAAGGGATCGACATCGACGACGTCGACACCGGCGGCGGCGAGCAGCTCGACGGCCTCGGTGTAGCGGAAGGTGAACGCCGGACCGGCCGCCGCGGCGACCACCGAACGTCGCCCCTCGACCGCGAACGGCGGTCGCCAGGGCTCCCCCGAAAGGCGGGAAGCCGAGCGCGCCACCTGCACGACGGCGCCGAGGTCCACGCCTTCGCTGATCCACGCGGCCAACTCCGGCAGCAGACGTTCGGACTCGCTCGCCCGTTCCGCCGCCGGGACCAGGCCGAGATGACGGCTGGGCGCGTGGATCTCTTCGTTGCGGTACAACGTTCCCAGCAGCGGGACGCCGGTCGCCTCCAGCGCGGTGACGATCTCGTCCGCGTGCCGCTGCGAGCCCAGCTTGTTGAGGATGACACCGGCGAGCCGCACGCGGGTGTCGTACTGCGCGAACCCGAGCACGGTCGCGGCGACACTGCGCGACGCGGCCGACGCGTCCACGACGAGCACCACCGGCGCGTCCAGCAACCGGGCGACGTGCGCGGTCGAGGCGAACCCCTCGGTGCCGAGCGCGCCGTCGAACAGGCCCATCACGCCTTCGATGACCGCGATGTCGGCACCGGCGGAACCGTGCCGCAGCAACGGGATCAGCCGGTCCTCGCCCTGGAGGAACGGGTCGAGGTTGCGCGGCGGCCGCCCGGTCGCCAGCGCGTGGTAGCTCGGGTCGATGAAGTCGGGCCCGACCTTGTGCCCGGACACCTTCAGCCCCCGCGCGCGCAACGCCGCCATCAGGCCCGCGGCGATCGTGGTCTTGCCGTGCCCGGAACCGGGCGCGGCGACGACCACGCGGTTCACCATTCGATGCCTCGCTGGCCCTTTTGCCCGGCGTCCATCGGATGCTTCACCTTCGTCATCTCGGTGACCAGGTCCGCCGCCTCGATCAGCTCCGGCGGCGCGTACCGGCCGGTGATCACCACGTGCTGGTGGCCGGGGCGTCCGGTCAGCGTCGAGACGACGTCGTCCACTTCGAGCCAGCCCCATTTGAGCAGGTAGCTGAACTCGTCGAGGACGTAGAAGTCGTGGGTCTCGGCGGCGAGACGGCGTTTGATCTCGGCCCAGCCCTCACGCGCGTTCTCGGCGTGGTCCTCTTCGGAGCCGGATTTGCGCGCCCAGCTCCAGCCTTCGCCCATCTTGTGCCACTCGACGGCGCCGCCTTGGCCGGTGTCCTCGTGCAGCTTGCCCAGCGCGCGGAACGCGGCTTCCTCGCCGACACGCCATTTCGCCGACTTGACGAACTGGAACACGCCGATCGACCAGCCCTGGTTCCACGCGCGCAGCGCCATCCCGAACGCGGCCGTGGACTTGCCCTTCATCTCGCCGGTGTGCACGGCGAGCAGCGGGCGGTTGCGCCGCTGGCGGGTGGTGAGGCCGTCGTTCGGCACCGTTTCCGGTTTGCCCTGTGGCATTACGCCGCCTTTCCGGAGATACGGCTGCGGACCGCGCCCGCGAGGGTGTCGGCGGCGACCTCGGTGACCGGAACGTGTTCCGCGCCAAGGTGTTCCGCCAGTTCGGCGGCGAGCCCGAGGCGCATCTTGCCGCTCTCGCAGTCCATCACGACCGAGGTCACGTTCCCGGCCAGCAGCCCGGCCGCCTGCCGCGCGCGCTGGACGGCGTCGGCACCGCTGGTCGCACGCCCGTCGGTGACGACGACCAGCAGCGGACGCCGCAACGGATCACGGACCGCTTCGATCCGCAGAACCCTTGCCGCTTCGAGAAGTCCCTCGGCCAGCGGCGTCCGGCCGCCGGTCGCGAGACCGTCCAAACGGGACGCCGCGGCGTCGACGCTGATCGTCGGCGGAAGCGCGAGTTCGGCGCCCGAGGCGCGGAAAGTCACCAGGCCCACCTTGTCGCGGCGCTGGTACGCGTCGAGCAGCAGCGACAGCACGGCGGTCTTGACCTCCCGCATCCGCTGGCGCGCGCCCATCGAACCGGACGCGTCGACACAGAACAGCACGAGGTTGCCCTCGCGTCCTTCCCGCCGCGCGAACCGCAGATCCTGGGGCCGCACCACGAGACCCGCGCCGCTGCGGCCGCGGGAGCGCTGATGCGGTGCGGCCGCGCGCACGGTCGCGAGCAGATGCGGATGCCCGTCCTTGGTCCCGGCGGGCTGGACGCCGATGGTCCGCCCGTTGTCGGTGATCGCCCTCGACCGCCGCCCGGCGGCACCCTCACCGGTGCCCTTCACCTCGAAACGCCGGGCACGGAAGGCTTCCCCGGCGCCGACCGGCTTCTGGTCGCCGCCACTCCCGCCGCCTGACGGCTCCTGGCCACCTTCCGAGGGCGGCGGGGCCTCACCGCCCTCGGGCGGGGTACCGGAACCGGAACCGGGACCGTCGTCGTCGGGACCGGGGCCTTCGGGTTCGGCGTCCTGCAACGCCTGCTCCAGCTGCTCCTCGGAGATCCCGGGCGCGTCGAAGGGATTGCGGCGACGACGGTGCGGCAGCGCGAGCCGGGCCGCGACCCGGACGTCGTCGGTGGTCACCTCGGTGCGTCCCGCCCAAGCGGCGTGCGCGACCGCGGTCCGCGCGGTGACGATATCCGCGCGCATCCCGTCGACCTCGAACGACGCGCAGACCTCCGCGATCTGCCGCAACGCATCGTCCGGCAGTTTGACCGACGGCAGAAGTCGTTGCGCCGCCTCGATGTCCGCGGCGAGTTCGGCGTCGGCCGCGGCGTACTGGCCGGCGAAACCGTCGGGATCCGCCTCGTAGGCGAGCCGCCGCCGGACGACCTCGACCCGCAGTTCGGGATCCCGGCTGGACGCGACCTCGACGGTGAGCCCGAAGCGGTCCAGCAGCTGCGGCCGCAGCTCGCCTTCCTCGGGGTTCATCGTGCCGATCAGAACGAACCGGGCCGCGTGCGACACCGAGACACCCTCGCGTTCGACGGTCGCGCGGCCCATGGCGGCGGCGTCGAGCAGCGTGTCGACCAGGTGATCGTGCAGGAGGTTGACCTCGTCCACGTACAGCAGCCCGCGATGCGCGGCGGCGAGCAGGCCGGGCTGGAAATCGGTGACGCCGTCGGCGAGCGCGCGTTCCAGGTTCAGCGAACCGATCACGCGGTCTTCGGCCGCGCCGACCGGCAGCTCCACCAGCCGCGCGGGACGACGGTGGGCGGGCGAGCCCTCCGCGTGCGGGCCGTCCGGGCAGGCCGGATCGGGCTCGACGGGATCGCAGGAGAACCGGCACGCCTCCACGACGTCGACGCCCGGCAGCAGACCGGCCAGCGCACGCACCATCGTGGACTTCGCCGTGCCCTTCTCACCGCGCACGAGCACCCCGCCGACGGCGGGCGAGATGGAGGAAAGCACCAGCGCCAGGCGCAGATCCGGCATCCCCACAACGGCGGTGAACGGGTACGGCTTCACAGCTCTCCCTCATCCTCGACGACCTCCGGCCGATCATCGCACAGGAAATCCGTCATCTACCGTGACGAACGTGCGCGAAAAATCACCCCTGACGGTCGTCGGGATCGGGGCCGACGGCTGGCCCGGCCTGTCCTCGCAGGCCAGGGAAGCGGTCCTGAACGCCGACGTGGTCGTAGGCGCTCCGCGTCAGCTCGCGTACCTGCCCGCCGGGCTGAAATCCGAGCCCTGGCCCAGCCCGCTCCTGCCCGCTCTGGACGACTTCCTCGCCGAACGCGAGGGCCGTGTCTGCGTGCTGGCCAGCGGCGATCCGCTGCTGTCCGGCATCGGCACGACACTGATCCAGCGTGGCTACGACGTCGAGGTCCTGCCCGCGCTCTCCTCGGTGACGCTCGCCCGCGCGCGGCTCGGCTGGTCGGCGGAGGAGACCGAGGTGGTGACCGTCGTCGGCCGCGCGATCGCCCGGGTGAGCCGCGCGCTCGCGCCCGGGCGGAAGATCCTCGTCCTCGGCGCGAACGCCGAAGACCTGCTCGACCTGCTCAAAACCCGCGGCTACGGCAAGAGCCGCGTCACCGCGCTGTCCGACCTCGGCGGCCCAGACGAACGCGTCGGCCCCGGCTCGCTGACCGTGTTCGCCATCGAGGCCGACGGCCCCGCGCTGCCGCTGACCGGGCTGCCGGACGACGCCTTCGAGCACGACGGCCAGCTCACCAAACGCGACCTGCGCGCGTCCGCGCTGGCCAGGCTCGCGCCGTCGCCCGGCGAACTGCTGTGGGACGTCGGCGGGGGCGCGGGCAGCGTCGGCATCGAATGGTCCCGGGTGCATCCGCTGAACCGGGCGATCGCGATCGAGCGGTCACCGGAGCGGGCCGCCCGGATCACCCGGAACGCGGACGCGCTCGGCGTCCCGGAACTCGACGTGGTGACCGGCGCGGCGCCGGAAGCCCTCGAAGGGCTGGCCACCCCGCAAGCGATCTTCATCGGCGGCGGACTGACCGTGCCCGGTGTCCTGGACGCCTGCCTGGCGACCGGCGCGCGGATCGTCGCGCACGGCGTGACCCTCGAAGCCGAACAGGCCCTGGCCCGCGCGTACGGCGAACGCGGCGGGGAACTGATCCGCGTCGCCGTCGAACAGGCCGCGCCGCTCGGCGGATTCACCGGCTGGACCCCGGCGCGAGCCGTGACCCAATGGAGCAAGTCGTGACTGTCCACTTCATCGGCGCCGGTCCGGGTGCGGCCGACCTCATCACCGTACGAGGCCGTGACCTGCTCGGCCGCTGCCGAACCTGCCTGTACCCCGGCAGCATGACCCCCACGGACCTGCTCGCCTATTGCCCGGACGACGCGGTGCTCGTCGACACCGCGAACCTCGACCTGCCCGCGATCGTCGAGCGCATGGTCGAAGCGCACGGCAAGGGCCACGAGATCGCGCGGTTGTGCTCGGGCGATCCGTCGATCTACAGCGCCGTCGCCGAGCAGATGCGCCGCCTCGACGCGGCAGGCGTTCCGTACGACGTCACGCCGGGCGTTCCCGCGTTCGCCGCCGCGGCCGCGCTGCTCAACCGCGAGCTGACCGTGCCCGAGGTCGGGCAGAGCCTGGTCATCACGCGGGCCCAGGCCCGGTCCACGGCCATGCCGCCGGGGGAAACGCTGGCGAACTTCGCGCGCACCGGCACCACGCTCGCGCTGCATCTCGCGATCAACCGCATCGAGCAGGTAGTCGACGAACTGCGGCCGTTCTACCGCGACGACTGCCCGGCCGCGGTGGTCGCGCTGGCCAGCCAGCCGGGTGAACAGGTGCTGCGCGGGACGCTCGGCACCATCGCCGCGCAGTCCCGCGAGGCCGGGATCAGTCGCGCCGCGATGATCTTCGTCGGGGAAGTCCTTGCCGCGGAAGGGTTTCCCGACAGTTTCCTGTATTCGGCCACCCGTGATCGAGCGAACCAACCGGAGTCGTTGTGAAGAGTCTTCGCTGGGGCCTGCTGGCCGCCGGGACCATCGCCGCCGAGTTCGCGGCGGGCGTCGAAGAGAGCAAGCACGGCGTGCTCGAAGCCGTCGCCGCGCGATCCGGTGACCGGGCGGCCGAGTTCGCGAGCCGTTTCGAGATCCCGAAATGCTACGGCGCCTACGAGGATCTGCTCGCCGATCCGGACGTCGACGCGATCTACATCTCGACGCCGCATCCGCTGCACGGCGAATGGGCGATCCGCGCGGCCGAGTCGGGCAAGCACATCCTGTGCGAGAAACCGCTGACGATGTCCGTCGCCGAGGCCGAGAAGGTCGTCGAAGCCGCCCGCGCGAACGACGTCTTCCTCATGGAGGCGTTCATGTACCGGCTGCATCCGCAGATCCGGCGGCTGGCCGAGCTGATCTCCTGCGGCGCCATCGGCGAGGTCCGCGCCGTGGACGTCGCCTTCAGCTACAACTTCGCCGTCCCCCGGCTCACCGATCCCGCGCTGGGCGGCGGCGGGATCTTCGACGTCGGCTGCTACTGCACGTCACTCGCGCGGCTGGTCTCGCAGGCGGCGACCGGGCAGGACGTCGTCGAGCCCGAAGAAGTGCTCGGGATGGCGAGGCTGGATGAGAACGGCGTCGACGAGGTCGCGTTCGGTCTGCTGCGGCTGCCGGGCGGGATCCTCGCGCAACTGGCCTGCGGTTTCCAGCTCACGCAGGACGATCACATCCGCGTGTACGGCTCGGACGGGCAGCTGTACGTGCCGAAACCGGCGTGGATCCACGAAATGCGCAAGCCGAAGACGTCGCGGATCGTGCTCACGCCGGAAGGCGGCGAGCCCGAGGTGATCGAAGTCGAGGCGACACAAGGCCTTTTCGCCCGCGAAGCCGACCACGTCGCGGCGCATATCGAAGACCGCCAGGCGCCTGAACTCACCTGGGCGGAGACGCTCGCGAACCTGCGCACGCTGGAACGGTGGCGCGAGGCTGTGGCCCGATGAAGCTGCTGATCCTGGGCGGCACCGGCGAAGCACGCGAGCTCGCGAAGGAGCTGGTGGCGCGCGGCGAGCACGTCGTGTCCTCACTCGCGGGCCGCGTCGCACGACCGAAGCTGCCTCACGGCGAGACCCGAGTCGGCGGTTTCGGCGGGCCGGAGGGGCTCGCGCGCTGGCTGACCGAGAACGACATCGACGCGGTGATCGACGCCACGCATCCCTTCGCCGAACGCATCGGCTCGAACGCGGCCATCGCGGCACGGGACACGGGCACACCGCTGCTCCGGCTCGCCAGGCCCGGCTGGACCGAAGAGCCCGGCGACACCTGGCACTGGGCCGACGACCTCGACCACGCCGCGCGGCTGCTCCCGGCGCTCGGCGGACGCGTGTTCCTCACCAGCGGGCGGCAGGGCCTCGCTGCCTTCGCCGGGCTGGATCTCTGGTTCCTGATCCGCTGCGTCGACCCGCCTGAGGCGCCGCTCCCCCGCCGTCACGAAATACTGCTGGACCGCGGGCCGTACACGGTGGAGAAGGAACGCGCGCTCATGGAGCGGCACGGCGTCGAGGTCCTCGTCACCAAGGACAGCGGTGGCGCGATGACCGCGGCGAAGCTCACCGCGGCCCGCGGGCTCGGCCTCCCGGTGGTCGTCGTGCGGCGGCCGGCGCGGCCGGAAACGGCCAGCGTAACGACAGTTCAGGGCGCTATAACCTGGCTTGGCGACAGGACGAAGGGCAGCCCTGCGTAAGCCGTTCGGACCAGACCCGTTAGCGTTGCGCCGATGCGTTTGATCGCTGTCACGCTGGGGTTGCTGTCCGCCTTGTGCGCATTGGCTTTCCCCTTCCTGCCGGTGGTGCAGGACACAGCGGAGGTCGTCTGGCCAACGGGCGGCGACACCCGCTCCGTCAACGCGCCCTTGACCGGGTACTGGGCGCAGGACCTGCGCGTCGACCTGCCGTGCACGACCGTCCGTTCGCTGGACGCGCGTTCGCAGGGCCAGGCGCTGTTGTTCTCCACCGTGCCCGACGGCCGCACCGACCCGCGCGCGGGCAAGGGCGTCGGCCTGCAGCTGCGCATCGACAACGGGGTGCTGCTCGCCTCCAGCCAGGGGCAGCAGATCGTGCAGCAGCCGCTTCCCGAGAACAAATGTGACGTAAAGCTGTCGGCGGACGCGAACCAGATGACGCTGACCGTCGCCGAGACCGTGGTGTTCCACGCCGAGGGCGACGTCCGGCCGCGGCTGGTCGGGATCTACTCGTCGATCAACGCGGGCAAGGACCCGATCGCCGGTCTGCACGTCTCGGTCGTCCCGGACACCCGCTACCAGACGTCGCCGACGGTGTGGAAGTGGATCATCGGCGTCATCGCGGCGCTGTCGTTCATCGGCTGCCTGATCGCGGTGTGGCGGATGGACTCCGGATTCGCCCGCCGCGCGCCGCGCTGGGCGCCGGTCGGCTGGTGGCGGCTGACCGCCCGCGACGCGACGGTGATCATCGCGCTCGGCGCGTGGGTGTTCATCGGCCCGGTCACCTCGGACGACGGCTACATCCTCACGATGTCGAGAGTGGCCGAAGAGACCGGCTACCTCACGAACTACCACCGCTGGTTCGGGGTCGCCGAAGCGCCGTTCGGCTGGTTCTACCACGTGTATCAGCTGATGGCGCACGTCAGCACGGTGCCGCCGTGGATCCGGCTCCCGTCGTTCGTGCTCGGCGTGCTGAGCTGGCTGCTGATCAGCCGCGAGGTCATGCCGCGCCTGGGCACCCAGGTCCGCACGAGCCGCGCCGCCGGCTGGGCCGCCGCCGCGGTGTTCCTGGTCTGGTGGATGCCGTTCAACAACGGGGTCCGGCCGGAACCGGTCGCCGCGCTGGGCTCGCTGCTGGCGATCTGCGCCGTCGAGCGCGCGCTGGTGACCCGCCGTCTGCTGCCGTTGTGCCTCGGGCTGACCGCGGCCGGGTTCACCCTGGCCGCGACGCCGACCGGGCTGATCGCGGTCGCGCCGTTCCTGGTCGCCGCGCGCCCGCTGTACAAACTGGTCCGCCAGCGCGCCGAGAACGGCTGGCTGCCGGTGCTCGCGCCGGTGCTGGCCGCCGGGCTGCTGGTGCTGGTCGTGGTGTTCGCCGACCAGACCTTCGCCACCGTGCAGGAGGCGACCCGGATCCGCACCCTGGTCGGCCCGAACCTGTCGTGGTTCCAGGAACTCGCGCGCTACCAGCTGCTGTTCGAAAGCCTGCCGGACGGCTCCGTGCCACGCCGGTTCCCCGTGCTGCTGGTGCTGCTGTGCACCGGGACCTGCCTGGTGGTGCTGCTGCGCCGCGGCCGGATCCCCGGCGCCGCGCTCGGCCCCAGCCGCCGCCTGATCGGCACGGTCGCGCTGTTCTTCCTGCTGCTGGCGCTGACCCCGACCAAGTGGACGCACCACTTCGGCGCGTTCGCCGCGGTCGGCGCGGCGATGGCGGCGTTGACCGCGCTGGCGACCAGTTCGACGGTGCTGCGCTCACGGCGTAACCGGGCGGCGTTCCTCGCCGGGCTGCTCGTGGTCGGCGCGCTGGCCGCGACCGGGCCCAACTCGTACTGGTTCGTCTCGAAACTCGGCGTGCAGTGGACGGCGGTGGCGCCGTCGATCGGCGGGATCCCGCTGTCGACCATCCTGCTGATCGCGGCGGCGATCTCCGGGGTGTACGCGTTCGTGGAGAACGTCCGCGCGCACCGGCCCGGCCTGCAAGCGGGACCGCAAGAAGGGCGGAGCCGGTCGCTGCGGCTCGGTTCGCTCTCGCTGGTGGTGGTCTGCGGTCTGATGGCCACGGGCGAGTTCGTCAGCATGGCGTGGGCGATCCACAACCAGCAGGGTTCCTACAGCCTCGGCGCCGCGAACTTCGGGCATCTGTTCGGCAAGAGCTGCAACCTCTCCGACCACGTGATGGTGGAACGGGACGCCGCGACCAGCATCCTGCGGGCCCAGCCCGAACAGCGGACGGTCCCGGTGAAGAAGGAGGAGCCGCCCGCCGGGCAGACCCCGCCGCCACTGCCGGATCCCGAGCAGGACAACGGCCGGGTGCAGACCGGGTTCCACACCCGCGCGATCGACGACAAGGATCCGCTGGCCGAACCGCCGCACGGCTTCAAACCCGACGAAGTCCCGATGTGGAGCAGCTTCCTCGACCCCGAGACGCGGGCCGGGCGGCTGCGCAGCGACTGGTACGCCCTCTCCGAGAAGCCGGCCGACGGCCAGATCGTGGTCGCCACCGCGGGCGCGGCCCGGCGACCGACGTCGGTCAGCCTCGACTACGGCGTGAACACCAGCGAAGGCGTGAAGGTCGTGCGCAGCCAGTTCGTGCTGCCGCCCGGCGCCGGGACCAACGGCTGGAACGACACCCGGATCAACCTGCGCGACCTCCCCGCCGAGACGACATCCGTGCGGATCAACATCGTCGACAACGACCTCACCGAGGACGGCTGGATCGCCGCGTCCGCGCCGCGCGTGCCGACGTTCACCACGCTGACCGAGAAGATCGCGGGCAAACCGGTGTACGTCGACTGGCCCGCGTCGTTCGTCTACCCGTGCGTGCAGCCGGTGACCTCGCACGACGGCATCTCGAAGATGCCCGAGTACCGGATCACCGCCGGCGCCGTCGCCGACGAGGCGAACTGGGCGTCCAGCACCAACGGCGGCCCGATCGGCTGGCTCGAAGAGGTCGCGGCCGAACCCGAGGTGCCCAGCTACCTGATCGGCCAGCCGAGCCAGTCCTGGGGCCAGCTGCTGCAGGTCGAACCGTTCACCGAGGGGATCGCGCCGACGATCGTCCACGGCGAGAAGGTCGTCCCCGGCTGGTGGTCCCCCGGCCCCGGACCGCGGCAGCCGAACGGCAAGGACCCGACCCGCTAGCCGTCACTCGCGTGATTGAGCCCGTAACACGCGTGATTGGGGCCGGAACTCACGAGTTCCGGCCCCAATCACGCGAGTGCGCTGTCTGATCACGCGAGTTACGCGTTCAGGCCCGCCAACGCGGGCGGCAGCGGAGCCTCGTGAAGGACGCCGAGGCGCTGCGTAGCGCGCGTCAGCGCCACATAGAGCTCAGCGGCACCTCGCGGTCCGTCGGCCAGGATCCGCTCGGGGTCCACGACGAGGACGGCGTCGTACTCGAGCCCCTTCGTCTCCGACGCGGGCACCGTGCCCGGCACGCCGGGCGGCCCGATCACGACACTCGTGCCTTCACGCCCGGCTTCGTCCTTGACGAACTCTTCGATGGCACCGGCCAGCGATTCCGCGTCGACCTGCCGTGCCCACGGCCGGACACCGTTGGACCGCACCGATTCCGGCGCCCGGACCTCGGGCGCGAACTCGGCGAGCACCGACGCGGCGACAGCCATGATCTCGGCCGGGGTGCGGTAGTTCACCGTCAGCGAGCGGTACACCCAGCGCCCCGGCACGTACGGCTTCAGCATCGCGTCCCACGAACGCGCTCCGGCCTCGGAGCGGCGCTGCGCCAGATCGCCGACGACGGTGAACGACCGGTTGGGACAGCGCCGCATCAGCACCCGCCAGTCCATTTCGGACAGTTCCTGCGCCTCGTCGACCACGACGTGCCGGTACGTCCAGTCCCGGTCCGCGGAGGCACGCTCGACGAGGCTGCGCGTGTCGTGCTCGACGAACCGGTCGGCGAGTTCGTCGGCGAAGAGCAGGTTCTCCGCCGACAGCATGACGTCCTCGTCCATCTCCTCGCGGTCGAGCTTCATCGTGTCGAACACGCCTTCGGCGTACTCGGCCTCGGCCTTCTTCTCCCGCGCGAGCGCCATCTCGGCGGCCTTGTCCTCCGCCTTGTCGCGGCCGAGCAGGTCGACGAGTTCGTCGAGCAGCGGCGTGTCCGACACCGTCCATGCCTCGCCGTCGGCGCGCAGCAACGCCTGGTCGGCCCCCGCCGCGCGAAGCCGCTCCGAGGACGACAGCAGCGTCCCCAGCAGACTTTCGGGCGTCAGGATCGGCCAGAGCGCGTCGAGCGCGGCGGTGAAGGTCTCGCTCTCCGCCAGTTCCTTCAGCAGGTCCTTCCGCAGCCGCTCCCATTCGTCGCGGTCGTCCCGGCTGAGCCAGCCGCGGCCGATCCGCGCGATCGCCCGCTCGGTCAGCACGTAGGTGACGATGTCGGTGAACGTCCCGCGCGCCTCGTTGTGCGGCAGGCCGCTCTTGCGTGCCTCGTCACGGGCCCATTCCGCGGTCTCGGCGTCGATCCGCACGGTGACGTCGGCGAGGTCGATCAACACCGGCTCCTCGGGCAGCCGCTGACGATCGGCGACGGCGGCCTTGAGGACGTCCAGCATCTTCAACGAACCCTTGAGCCGCGTGACCTCCGGCCCGTCCTCGGCGGTGACGTGCTTGCCGGGCACGAAATCGCCGGTGGTCATGAACACCACATCGGTCTCGCCCAGCGACGGCAGGACACGGCCGATGTGGTGCAGGAACGCCGGATTCGGTCCGACCACGAGCACGCCGTGGCGCTCCATCCGCTCGCGCTGCGTGTAGAGCAGGTACGCGACGCGGTGCAGCGCGACCACGGTCTTCCCGGTCCCCGGCCCGCCCTCGATCACCAGTACCCCGGGGTGCTCGTGCCGGATGATCTCGTCCTGTTCGGACTGGATCGTCGCGACGATGTCCCGCATCCCCTCGCCACGCGGCGCGTTGACGGCCGCGAGCAGCGCCGCGTCACCCTCCGCGTCGCCGCCGGGGCGGCCGAACACCTCGTCGGTGAACCCGAGCACCTCACGGCCGTGCGTGTGGAACTGGCGGCGACGGCGCATCTTCTCCGGCGTCGCGGCGGTCGCGGTGTAGAACGGGCGCGCCGCCGGCGCCCGCCAGTCGAGCAGCACCGGTTCGTAGTCGTTCTCCTCGTCGAAGAGACCGATGCGGCCGATGTACGAGGTCTCCCCCGCGAGGCTGTCGAGCCTGCCGAAGCACAGCCCGTTGTCGACGACGTCCAGCCGACGCGACTCCCTGGCCAGCGCGCGCACCTCGACGTCACGTTCCATCGCCGTCCCGCCGGTTCCGCCCAGCGCGGCCTGGTACTCCCCCTTCACCCGCGCGCGTTCGGCGTCCAGGCGCGTGTAGAGCCCGGCGACGTACTCGCGTTCGGACCGGAGCTCTTCTTCATGACCCTGAGTTGACACAGACTCCCATTTCGCCAGGTTTCGGCTACGGCGAGTGAGTCTGAGGCATCACCGGGGTCTTGTGGCAAGTCCCCCCATGCGCTATATGTTTATTACGGAGGAAGTTGCTCCGTCTACTTCTTGGCCCGGTCGGGCCCTGTATCCACGCAAGTCGACGTGTCGCGAAAGCCACTTTCGCGACGTTTGAGGCGGGGGCGCGAGTCGGCCCAGACGGTAGCGAAGGTCTCCTTCCCTACTCTGAAGGTAGCGAAGGAGTCCTTCGCAACGCTGCCGATGCGGCTTTGCTGAGCCCCATGCCCTGGACACGTCGCGAAAGCCACCTTCGCGACGTGTGATGTCCCGAAAGTGGCTTTCGCGACGCTCGGCCCACTGTCCTTTAGGGACAGTTCCGGAACTTGCTCATCCGCACGGTGGCGCGTATTCGAGCCCCGGAAAGTACTTCTCCCACTCTTCCCGCGTGATCCTCGGCGTCGCCAGCTCGCAGATCTCCTCCGCAACGCGCGCAGTATCCGTCTGCCACAGCTGGACACCGCTGCTCCCGATCGCGAGCGTATGCCCGTCGTCCCGGTACGCCAGCGAGTTGACCGTCGCCGCGAAGCCGGTGAGCTGCGTCGTCTCCACCGGTTTCCGCGGATCGGCCACGTCCCAGACGCGCACCGTCCGGAACGCCGACGCCGCCAGTTCCCGGCCGTCCGGACCGAACGCGAGCGGCCCGACTCCTTCGGCGTGCCCGCCCAATTTCGCGAGCCGCGCGACGTGCGCGCGATCGGTGATGTCCCACAGGTAGACGTTCCGGTCGCTGCTGCCCGCGGCGACCGTGCGGCCGTCGGGGCTGAGCGCCATCTTGAACACCGTGCCGCCGTCGGGCCGCAGGGTCGACACCAGGCTGGGCCGCTGGGGATCGGCGACGTCCCACAGGGTCACCGCGGACGAGTCCGGCCCCTGGCTCGCCACGAGCGTCCGCCCGTCCGGGGTGAACGCGAGCGACCACACGGTGCCGTCGCCGACCGGCAGATCCCGCGGCCCGGTGAACCGCCGGGGGTCGCTGACGTCCCAGAGCGTGATCGGTCCGTCGTCGCGGCCGGAGGCGAAGGTCTTCCCGTCCGGGCTGAAGGCGAGCGAGTAGGTCGGCAGGACCTCGGTCGACGCCAGCAGTTTCGGCGCCGTCGGATCGCCGATGTCCCAGCGCTGGAGCACGAAGGTCCCGGCCACCCCGGCACCGGCGTGCGCCGCCAGCGCGAGACTCCGCCGGTCCGGGCTCACCGCGACCGCGGTGACGGTCGCGGGCCCGGGCAGCTTCGAAAGCTGCCTCGGCGCACGGAGATCGTCCATCGCCCAGAGCCGCACGTCGTCCCCCGCGGTGACGAGGATGCGCCCCTGTTCGAGGAAGGTGCCGACGTTCCAGCCCGCGCTCGACGCCAGCGCGAGTTCCCCGACGTCCTGCAGCCGGACGGTGCGGTCGGCGCTGGTGGACACGATGGTCTTGCCGTCCGGGGAGAACGCGGTCCACCAGATGGCGTTCGTGTGCCCGGACAGCGGCGGCAGCTCCTTCGCCGGCCCCGTGACGTCCCAAAGACGCACCGACTGGTCGTCCCCCGCGGTCACCACGAGCCTGCCGCTCGGGCTGAACCCGGCCGCCCAGACCACGGCCGGGGTGGTCAACGTCGACAAGGACCGCGGCGCCGCCGGATCGGCGACGTCCCACAGCCTCGCGGTGCGATCCCAGCTGGTGGTGAGCAGCCGCCTGCCGTCGGGGCTCCACGACGGCGTGAGCTGAAGATCCTTGTGTCCGGAAAGGACGGAGCGCCGCCGTGGCGCGGACGGGGTGGTGACGTCCCAGAGCTCCGCCGTCCAGTTCGTGTTCGTGACCGCGAGCAGCGTGCCGTCGGGGCTCAGGACGGCGCGTTCGAGCTGTTCGGCCGGGATCCCGCCGAGCGGTTTCGGCGCGCCGAGGTCGCCGACGTCGGTGAGCCGGACCGTCCGGTCCACCGAGCCGCTGACGAGCAGGCGGCCGTCCTGGCCGAAGTCGAGGGAGAGCAGGACGTCCCGATGCCCCGTGACATCCGCTTTCCGCACCGGACGCCGCGGATCGGTCAGATCCCAGAGCCGGACCCGATGATCCCGGGTGGCCGTCGCCAGCGCGTGCCCGTCGCGGCTGAACGCCAGCGGTCCGCGGACCTCCTCCGATCCGGGCAGCGTCGCCAGGAGTTCCGGATGCCGCGAATCGGCGATGGACCACACCTGCGTCGCCCGGTAGGAGTCGGAGGTGATCATGAGCTGCCCGCTCAGCGCGACGGTGACGTCGCCGGGGTCGAAGGTCATCCGCGTGGCGAACGGCGCCGCCATGGCGGTGAGCAGGCCGTCGTGGGTCTCCTGGATCGGCGCGAGCCGGTACGCGGCGAGACTGAGCTGGGTCGACAAGGCCGGGTTGGACTCCCGCAACGTCTTCGCCTCGACGACGGCCTTGCGCGCGAGCGCCTCGTTCCGCTGTTCGGTGGCGGTCCGCCCGGCGTCGACGGCGTACCCGACGGCGACACCCGCCAGGAGCAACAGGACGCCGAGGAGCGCGACGAGTCTTCGCAGCCTCCGCGTCCGTTTGCGGCCGACGGCGGTCTCCTCGGCTTCGGCGTCGAGCCCGGCCTGAAGGAACGTCCGCTCGCGCGCGCTCAGCGCGTCCGGCTCCCGCTCCGCCCATTCGGCCGCGAGACCCAGCCGCGTGCCGCGATAAAGACTGCCCTTGTCGCGATCCAGCGACTCCCACAGCTCGGTCGCCTCGGCCAGCTGCCGATGCAGGCGATGCCCTTCGCGGTCCTCCGCGAGCCAGTCGCGCAGCCGCGGCCAGCCGCGGATCAAGGCCTCGTGGGCGATCTCGACGCCGTCCCGGTCGAGGACGAGCAGGCGCGCGTCGGCGAGGCGCTCGAGAACCTCCGTCGTCGCAGGATCGTCGTCGAGTTCGCGCCGGTTGAGACGGCGCTTCGTGTCTTCGGTGCCTTCGCCGAGCGCGGTCAGGCGCAGGAAGATCTGCCGCACGACGCGCTGCCGGTCCGGCTCCAGATCCGTGTAGACCGTCTCCGCGGTCCGTGCGATCGCGTTGAGGATCCCGCCCGCCGCCTCGTACGCCGCGCTGGTCAGCGTGATCCCTTGACGCCGCCGCCACGTCTCCAGCAACGCGTGCGAGACCAGCGGCAGCATCGCCGGCTGGCCGGTGGCGTCGGCGACGAGCGTCGTGACCAGCGCCGCCTCGACCCGGCACCCCGCGCGGACGGCCGGTTCGACGATCGCGGTCCGGAGTTCGTCGGCGGTCATCGGGCCCACCATCACCTGCGCGTCGGTGAGCGCCTCGACCAGACCGGCGTGACGGCAGAGGTGACCGTAGAAATCCGCGCGGACACCGAGGACGACCCGCGTGCCGTGCTCGTCGCGGGCGAGCGCGACCAGCGCGTCGATGAACTTCTCGCGTTCGATCCGGTCGCCGCAGAGCGTGTAGACCTCCTCGAACTGGTCGACGATCAGCAACCGTCCCTCGGCGTCGAGGTCCTCGTCGAGTGGATGCGCCCCTGGCGTGCGAAGGACGACGGGGCGTTCGCTCACCGGCGCCAGCCCTGCCCGCAGGACGGACGACTTCCCCGAGCCCGACGCGCCGAAGACGCCGACGAGCCGTCGTTCCGCGAGTTTGCCGGTCAGATCGGCGACCAGCCGCTCGCGGCCGAAGAAGCGGTCGGCGTCGGCCGTCTGGAACGCGGCCAGCCCGAGGTACGGGAGTTCGGTTTCGTCGCGTTCGCCGGAGGCCGCGGCGAGCCCGGCGGCGACCGCGCGCCACCGTTCCTCCCACGCCGCGACGTCACCTCCGCACGCGGCGACGTACGCCGTCGTCACCGCGAGTCCGGGCAGCTTCCGTCCGCCCGCGGCTTCGGAAAGCGCGGCGGCCGAGTAACCCGCGCGGGCCGAAAGCTCGCGGTACGTCGGCCCGCCGGCCTTCTCGCGAAGCAGGCGAAGATCCGCCGCGAAGCTCACGACGACGTCGTCACCCGGCCCCAGCGGGCGCTCGCGTCTCGGCACCAGGCCCCCCTGATCGTCGAACCGTTACCGATTGGACATTGTTCACCGAAAACGGCCCGACACTGTACAAAAGTTCTGCGCTACAACCGATGGCGTGCCGATTCGAACCCATGCGGTGACCGTGGTCTTCGCGGGCGTGCCCGAACCGCCCGCGTCCTCGGAGCTGGAGGTGGTCGCCCATACCCCCGACGAACGTGAAGCGGTCTGGCACGCCAGGGCGCTGCGGCCGGACGTCCTCGTCCTGTCCGTCCACCCGCCCGCGCTCGACGGGCTCGCCGTGACACGCGAGGTGTCGTCCCGCGTACCGGACACCGCCGTGCTGGTGCTGACCCCGCCCGGCGACGGCGAACTCGTGGTCGCCGCGATGCTCGCGGGCGCGCGCGGCGTCCTGTCCCGCGGCGCGGGCCCCGACGATCTGATCCGCTTCATCCGCGGGGTCGCGGCGGGCGCGGTCGTGTTCGGCGAGCGCGCCGCGGACGGGCTCTACGGCCTGCTCTCCGCTTCACAGCCGATGCGGGCGTTCCCGCGGCTGACCCCACGCGAACACGAGGTGCTCGACCATCTGGCCGGCGGGCTGACGATCCCGGACGTCGCGCGCCGGCTGGGGCTCGCGCCCAAGACCGTGCGCAACGTCGTCACCTCGATCCAGGCCAAGGCCGGCACGGACGACCGGGAGGTGCTGCTCGCCCAAGCCCGGAACGCCGGGCTCGGCCGTCACTCGTAAGTGCGAGGTGTCCAGACGACGCCGTTCTCGGCGCGGGTCTTCGACGAGCCGACGATCAGCAGGCAGCGCATGTCCACACTGGCCGGATCGAGGGTGCCGAGGGTGACCACGCGGACGTCCTCCTCGGGGCCGCCGACGTCGCGGGCGACGACCACCGGCGTCTCCGGCGCGCGGTGCCGGAGCAGGACGTCGCGGGCCTGCGCGAGCTGCGTGGTCCGCGTGCGGGACGCCGGGTTGTACAGCGCGAGCACGAGATCCGCCGCACCCGCCGCGTCGAGCCGTCGTTCGATGATCTCCCACGGCTTGAGCCGGTCGGAGAGCGAAAGCACGCAGTAGTCGTGGCCCAGCGGCGCGCCGACCCGGGACGCGGCCGCCTGCGCGGCGGTCACGCCCGGCACGATCCGCACCCGTGCGCCCGCGCCGTGTCCGGCCGCGACCTGCTCCAGTACGGCCGACGCCATCGCGAACACGCCGGGATCGCCCGACGAGACCACCGCGACCTTGGCCCCGCCGGCGGCCAGTTCGAGCGCTTCGACGGCGCGTTCGGCCTCGACGCGGTTGCCCGACGCGTGCCGCTGCTGACCCGCGCGCTGCGGCACCCGCGCGACGTAGGGGCCGTAGCCGACGATGTGCTCCGCCGCGGCCAGTTCCGCGGTCGCCTCGGGGGTCAGCCACTCCGGACCCGCCGGGCCGAGGCCGACGACCACGACCTCCCCGCCGGTGTGCGCTTCCACCTCGCGGGTGACTTCGGGTTCGTCGGCGAGCCGCGACGCGTAGGCCGGGCTGGGCAGCAGCGCCAGCGAGAAGTACGGCACCGACTCCGGATCGACGTCGGCGAACGGCTCGACGCGCTGTGCCTGCCAGGTCGCCCGTTCGACGTAGAAGGCGTCGTCCAGTTTCCCGGCTTCGGCCAGTGCCTCGCGGACGTTGCCGAACGTGCGGCCGAGTTTGAGCACCGCCGCGGCCTGCGTGTCGGCCAGACGTCGCGCGAGCTCCGGGGCGGGCAGCGTGCCGGGCAGGATCGTGAGGACCTCGTCGCGCTGCACCAGCGGGCGGCCGAGCACCGACGACGCCGCGCTGACCGACGTCACGCCCGGCACCACGGTCGCCTCGTAGCGGTCGGCGAGGCGTTCGTGCATGTACATGTAGGAGCCGTAGAAGAACGGGTCGCCTTCGCAGAGCACGACCACGTCGCGTCCGGCGTCGAGGTGTTCGGCGAGCCGTTTCGCGCTCAGCTCGTAGAAGTCGGCGATGGCGCCTTCGTAGCCGCCGGGGTGGTCGGTGGTCTCGGTCGTGACCGGGTAGACCAGCTTCTCCTCGATCTGGCCGTCCCGCAGGTACGGCTCGGCGACCGAACGCGCGATGCTCCGGCCGTGCCGCGCGCTGTGATAGGCGATGACGTCGGCCTCGCCGATCAGGCGCGCGGCCTTGACGGTCATCAGCTCGGGGTCACCCGGTCCGAGCCCGACACCCCAGAGTTTTCCGAGCCCGCTCATTCGACCTCACTCGCCATCGCGTTGATCGCGGCGACGGCCATCGCGCTGCCGCCACGTCGTCCGTGCACCACCAGGTACGGGGCCGGTGCCCGTTTCGCGAGCTCCACTTTGGACTCGGCGGCGCCGATGAAGCCCACCGGGACCCCGATGATCGCCGCCGGGGCACCGACGCCCTCTTCCAGCAGTTCCAGCAGGCGGAACAGCGCGGTGGGCGCGTTGCCGATCGCCACCACGGAACCGGGCAGCTTGTCGCGCCACAGCTCCAGCGCGGCCGCGGACCGGGTGGTGCCCATCCGCTCGGCCAGCCCGGGCACCTTCGGATCGGACAGCGTGCACAGCACCTCGTTGGCGGCAGGCAAACGTTTGCGGGTCACCCCGGAGGCGATCATGTTCGCGTCGCACAGGATCGGCGCGCCCGCTTCGAGTGCGGCACGGCCGGATTCCACCACGTCCAGGCTGTAGCGCAGATCGTCGACCAGGTCGACCATCCCGCAGGCGTGGATCATCCGCACGGCCAGCACCGCCACGTCGTCGGGCAGGATCGCGAGATCCGCCTCCTCACGGATGGTGGCGAACGAATGCCGGTAGATCTCGGCCCCGTCCCGGATGTAGTCGATCACTGTGTCCCTTTCTCCGCCAACGTCCTCGCCAGCTCGCCGACCGGGACGAACGCCCCGTCGACCAGATAACCGTCCTCCGTCGCGAGCACGTCGACGTGCTCGCGCGCGGGTTTGCCGCAGCGCCGTTCACAACCGGCGAAATGGGCTCGCGGCGTCCGCCCGACCCGCGCCGCGTCGGCCCGCACGTCGGCGAGCGACTTGGCACAGCCCGGCTGCCCGATGCAGGCGCTGACCCCGAGCGACGGCGCGTCCGGATCGGTGATCAGCCCCGTGTCCGCGGCCAAGGGACCGAGCACCAGGATCGATCGCCACGGCGTGACCACGGCGTTCCCGGCGTTCGCGATCGCGCGCGCCTGAGCCGAGGTGAGCCTGCCGAAGACCGGGGCGACCCCGATCGCGTCGCCGATCGGCCCGATCGGGAGGCCCGGGTTCACCTCGAACCGCCGCGGCTCCGTCGTTTCGCCCGGGACGCCCCTGAGCAGCGGCTCGACGTCGGCGAGTTCGCTGATCCGCCAGGCCGTCCCCCTCGTGCGCAGGAACGCGCGCGCGAGGGCGAGCAGCGTCTCGACGGCGTGCTCGGCGGGGACGCGCAGGCCGGTGTCCTCGCCCGCGAGCAGTACGGCGCCGTCGCGCCAGCAGACGTCGGCGCCCTCACCGGCGACGTCGCCCTGGCCGCCGTCGAAGGCGAAAAGGAAACGTCCCGGGAGTTCGGCCAGCTCCGGGACGGCACACAAGGCCTCGTCGAGTTCCCGAGCGAGCTTTTGCGCGGTCTCGCTCAGCGGTGAGGCGAGGATGTTGCGGACGCGTTCGTGCGACGGCGAAGGCAGGAGCCCGGCCGCGGCGAGCCTGCCCGCGAGCCCCGGCCGGGTGACGCCGCGCAGCTGCACGTTGCCGCGGGAGGTCAGGTGGAGGGCGCCGTCACCGAGGTCTTCGGCGGCGTCGGCGAGCGCCCTGAACTGAGCTGCCGAGATGGCGCCGCCGGGTAGCCGGATCCGGGCGAGCGGACCGTCGGCCGCGTCGTGCGTGGCGAAAACACCAGGGCACGCGTCGGCTCGGACACGTGCGCTCGTGGACATGCGCTCACTGTAGATGGCCGATTCCACCGAGAGTATGTCTCAGATCATATGTAGTAGGTGTGCTACATTCGATCGCAGCACTGAGATGGGGGTGACCAAATGAGAGATCCACACGACGTGATGATCTCCGTCAAAGATCTCCGGATGCGGTACGGCACGAACGACGTCCTCCACGGCGTCGACTTCACCGCCCACCGCGGCGAGGTGATCTGCCTGCTCGGCCCGAACGGGGCGGGCAAGACCACGACGATCGAGATCCTCGAAGGCTTCCGGATGCGGTCGGAGGGCGAGGTCAGCGTGCTGGGCGTCGACCCGGCGCACGCCGACGAGAACTGGAGGGCGCGGCTGGGGGTCGTCCTCCAGGCCTGGCGTGACCACGCGAAATGGCGGGTGCGCGAGCTGCTGGAGCACCTGGGCGGCTACTACGCGCCGTACTCCACGGATCGCATCAGGCGGCCGTGGGATCCGGACGAACTGGTCGCCGCGGTCGGCCTGACCGCGCACGCGGACAAGAAGGTCCGGATGCTCTCGGGCGGACAGCGGCGACGGCTCGACGTCGCGATCGGCATCGTCGGCCGCCCGGAACTGCTGTTCCTCGACGAGCCGACCGCCGGACTGGACCCGGAGGCGCGGCGCGAGTTCCACGAACTCGTGCACCGGCTGACCGATGACGACGACACGACGATCCTGCTGACCACGCACGACCTCGACGAGGCCGAGAAGCTGGCCGACCGGATCCTGATCCTGAACCACGGCCGCATCGTGGCCGACGGTTCGGCCGACGCGCTGAGCAGGCAGATCGCCGGCGAGGCCGAGGTGCGCTGGACGCTGGACGGCCAGCGGTTCGTGCACTCCACGACCGAATCGACTAAGTACGTGCACGAACTGTTCAAACAGCACGGGGACGCCATCGGCGATCTGGAGGTCCGGCGGGCGTCGCTCGAAGACACGTACATGACCCTGGTCCGCAAGGCCGAATCCCTGGAGGCGGTGGGCGCGCGATGAACACGATCCAGCACAGTGTCCGGCTGGGCTTCCGGCGCGGCTGGCTCGAGGCCCGCCAGATGATGACCAACTGGGAAGACCTTTTCAACACCTTCCTCTACCCGGCGATCTTCGTGATCGTCATGTTCTTCATGCGCGACGCGAAATTGCCGGGCATGGAGTTCTCGCTCGGCGCCGCCACCGTGCCGAGCGTGCTGGGCGCGTCGATCGTGTTCACCGGCATGCTCGGGATGGCGGGAGTCCTCGCCGTCGAACGTGAGGACGGCACGCTCCTGCGCGCCAAGGCCACCCCGAACGGGATGATCGGCTACCTCGTCGGCAAGGTCGTCACGGTGTCGATGAGCACCGTCATCGGCATGCTGCTGGTACTGATCCCCAGCCTGATCCTGTTCGACGGCATCGCGCCCGGCGGGCTGACGTCGTGGCTGGGCCTGCTGTGGGTGCTGGTGCTCGGCCTGCTCGCCACCATGCCGATCGGCGCGATCTTCGGCTCGCTGACCTCGAACGCGCGCAGCATCGGACTGATCATGCTGCCGACACTGGGGATCGGCGCGATCTCGGGGATCTTCTACCCGATCACCGCGCTGCCGGAATGGCTGCAGTACCTCGGGCAGGTGTTCCCGATGTACTGGCTCGGCCTCGGCATGCGGTCGGCGCTGCTGCCGGACTCGACGGTGGCCATCGAGATCGGCCAGTCCTGGCGGCCTTGGGAGACCCTCGGCGTGCTGTCGGTGTGGGCCGTGATCGGATTGACGCTGGCCCCGGTCGTCCTGCGGCGCATGGCGCGGCGCGAGTCCGGGTCCTCGGTGGCGGCACGACGGGAAAAGGCGATGCAGCGAATTGGCTAGCTCATGAGCGAGGTCGTTTACAACCGGATCGCGATGTTGCGGGCGGAACGGGGCATTTCCCGCCGCGAACTCGCCGATGCGCTGGGCGTGCACTACCAGACCATCGGCTACCTCGAACGCGGCGAGTACAGCCCGAGCCTCTACCTCGCCCTGCGGATCGCGGAGTTCTTCGAGGTGGCGGTGGAGATCATCTTCTCCACCGCCCCTTTCCCGCGGATCGGGGACTCTTCGTCGGAGCGGTCGGCGTGAGCCTGCTGGAGCGGGCGCACGCGCACGCGGTCCGGCTGGGGCGCGATCGCATCGGGGGCGAGGAACTTCTGCTCGCCGTCTTCGACGACGGCGTCGGACACGCTCTCCCGGATGCTTTGGGGATCTCTCGCGATGTCCTTGTGGGGCAACTGGAGAAAGCTCCTTCGTCGCCTGCCGCCGGGACCGTCGACGGTTATCCGGTCACGACCGAAGTCCTTGACGTGCCGCGGTCCTCGGGTTTGGTGGAGCTGGTCGTCGGCCTGCTGGCCGCCGGGGGCGGAGCGGCTCGCGTCCTGGGCGAACACGGGGTGACCGAGGAGCGGGTGCGGGAGGCTTATGCGCGGATCTGGGCTCCCTTTCTGGATGAGAACGCCGTCTGGGGAAGTTCCGTTGCGTGCCGCCCTGCGGATCCGCCCGCTGAGATCGAGGCGCTGACTTCCGAGATCGCCGAATATCGGCGACGCAAGGAAGTGGCCGTCGATGCGCAGGAGTACGCCCAGGCTGGCCTCATCCGCGACAAGGAGAAAGAGGTCGAGCGGCGGCGATCCGTGCTCATCCGGGAATGGGCGGCCACCGTCGATCCGGTGGATCTGGCCGAGGCGGTCGTTTCGCTGCGGGCCGAGGTCGCCGCCCTTCGCCGCATTTAGCCGACTAATTGCGTGGGGTTCCTCGCATTTAGTCGACTAAATGCGAGGGTTGCCCAGGGTGATTCGGCGTTGTCGACTGCTTCACCCTTCAGTGTTGTCGGCGCGAGTTGGCTTGTTGCTTAAAATTACGAACACAAGTTCGATTTCTTCGGGTATTATGGAGGGGTGTCCGAGACCTTTCTCCCCGAGTTGCCGCAGGAGTTGTGGCGCGCTGGCAAGCTGGAGCTTGCGCATGGTGTGCAGCAGTCGTTGCAGGTGATCCGGATAGCGACCGCCTGCTTAGGGCGGTTCCTGGCGGAGATCGAGTCTCGTGGCGTCAAAGACTTGTACGGGCACGGCAGCACGGCGAGCTGGTTCGCGGAGATTGCGGGGTTGTCTCGGGGCGAGGCGGGTGCGGTGGTGAAGCGGGCGATCGCGTTGAATCCGACGCGGGCTTTGGATGGCACGGAGGTTCCGCCGGTCGCTCCCGCCACCGCTGCGGTCGCCGCTCAGGGATTGGTCGGGGATGAACGGATCGATCAGATCCTGGAGATCTTGAAACGGCTCCCTGCCGATACTTCTGCCGAGGATCGGGAGAGCGCGGAGAAGATCCTGGCCGAGCTTGCCCCGAACGCCGGACCCCGCCAACTCGCCAACGCCGAAGCGAAACTGCAGGACTGGCTCAACCCCGACGGAAACGAACCCAAAGACCCCGAACCCAAAGAACCACGCCGCGAAATCACCCTGGAACGCCGCAAAGACGGGTTCTGGAAACTCACCGGCCTCCTGGACGACGAGACCGGGGCCCGCACCGCCGCCGCCCTGGAAGCACACGCCCAGCCACGGCCAGTGGACGAGTTCGGCCAGGCGGATCTGCGGATGAAGTGCGAACGCATGGGAGACGCCTGGGCCGAGTTGCTCGATCTGGCGATCGCCTGCCCCGACCAGCCCGGGACCAGCGGCTACCGGACCCTCGTCCACGTCACCATCGGACTCGAGGAACTCAAATCCGGCCTCGGCACCGCCTGCCTCGACTACGTGGGAACGATGACCGCCCGCGAAGCCCGGCTCGCGGCCTGCGATTGCCTCATGCTGCCAGTGGTCATGGGTGCCTCAGGTGAACCTCTGGATATGGGACGCCTCCGAAGATTCGTCACCCCAGGCCAAAGACGTGCACTCAACATCCGCGATGGTGGCTGCGCATTCCCCGGGTGTCACCGGAAACCTAAGAACTGCCACGCCCACCACATTCACCACTGGGCAGACGGCGGACCAACTGATCTCCGGAACCTAGTCCTCCTGTGTGGCTTCCATCATCGCCTGATTCACCACGGTGACTGGCAAGTCCGGATGGCCGCTGACGGCCTACCGGAGTTCATTCCACCCCAATACCGGGACCCACTCCGAAAACCCCGACGCAACACCCTGCACCACGTCTGAACCCCGAAGAGCCCGTCGGCCACGCCGGCGACGGGCCCTTCGTCATGCCCGCAGTCGGCGACTGTGTGGGTTTCGGGACATCTGACGTCCCAAAACCCACACAGTCCATCACCACTGGACCAGTCACGACCTACCCGCCGCACGGCAACAGCCGCCAAGCCAACATGAAGACCTCCTCATCCGTCCTTAACGGACGATTCAGAAGCGAGTCACAAGCTCATCACCGTGACCGCCTACACCTACACGACCAGCCCACAGAGAAAACCCACCAACCCCGGAAAACCCAAGCACACCAAGGCATGGCTGATCCCCACAGCAGCCATCCCGGCGCTGAGCACCGCGCTCGTACCCGGCGGACCGGGATGGCAGGGCGCACTGGTCCTGGCCGTCTTCGCCGCGGCAGTGGGCGCCTGGATCCTGACCAGCCTGGACGACACCTGGATCGCGCTGGCGGCGGTGGCCGTCCTCGCCGTGGCAGGGGTGCTGGCGCCCGCCGACCTGTTCGCCACCCTCGGCGCGGATCTGGTGTGGCTGCTGATCGCGGCGTTCGTGCTGGCGGCGGGGCTGACCGCTTCAGGACTGGTCGACCGGTTCGTGGCCGTGGTCCCGGCGCGGGCGCGATCGGTGCGCGGGCTGGCGCATCTGTCGACGGTCGCGGTGGTGGTCTCGTCGCTGGTGGTCCCCTCGACGTCGGGGCGGGCGGCGCTGGCCGTGCCGGTGTTCACCGCCTTGGCGAGCGCACTCCCGCGGATGGTCAAGGCGCTCTCGGTGCTGTTCCCGACGGTGGTGCTGCTGTCGGCGGTCTCGACGCTCATCGGCGCGGGCGCGCATCTGGTGGCCGACCAGCTCCTGCGTGAAGCGACCGGCGACGGCATCGGCTTCCTGCGCTGGCTGTTGCTCGGCCTGCCGCTGGCGGTGGTCTCGTCCCATCTCGCGGCCGAGGTCGTCTTGCGGTTGTTCACCACCCGCGAAGACCGTCGTGAGCGGTTCGACCTGCGCTCCAGGTTCCCCACGCGAGGACCGTGGACCCGGACGGAACGGTTCGCGGCGGTCACCATCGGGGCCGTATTGGTGCTGTGGTGCACCGAGCCGTGGCACGGACTACCGCCCGCGCTGGTCGGGCTCGTCGGCGCTTTGGCGATGTGCGTGCCACCGCATCGGGTCACCACGGGTACGGCCCTGAAGAGCGTGCCGTGGTCGTTGCTGCTCTTCACCGCCGCGACGGCCGCGCTGGGCGGCGCGCTGGTGGGGTCGGGCGCGGCGGCGTGGGTGGCGGACGTGGCCTTGAGTCCCGTCCGGGGTGCGCCGGCGTGGGTGGTGCTGGCGGCGGTGATCGTGGTGAGCACGGCCGCGCATCTGGCGGTGCAGTCCCGCTCGGCGCGGTCTTCGGTGCTGGTGCCGGTGGTGATCCCGCTCGCGGCGGCCACCGGGCTGGCCCCGGCCGCGGCGGTGTTCGCCTCCACCGCGGCGGCGGGGTTCTGCCACACCCTCACCTCGTCCGCGAAACCCGTCGCCCTCTTCTCCGACATCGACGGCGTGCCGACCTATTCGTCCCGCGACCTGCTCCGGCTTTCGAAAGTGCTCGCGCCGCTGCACGTGGTCGTCGTCGCCGTCTTCGCCTTGCTCGTCTGGCCGCGCCTCGGCCTCTCGCTCATCCCGTGAACCACCAGGAGGAAGTCATGCGGATCGTCGTCGCCCCCAGTGGGTTCAAGGAAAGTCTCGGTGCCGAAGCCGCCGCCGACGCCATCGCCGAGGGCGTGCTGCGGGTCGTCCCGTTCGCGGAGATCGACCGCGTCCCGCTCGTGGACGGCGGCGAGGGGTCGGCCGCGGCCCTGGCCGGGAGCACCGGCGGGAAGATCGTGGACACCGTCGTCACCGGTCCGGTCGGGCTGCCGGTGCGCTCCCATTTCGCGATCCTCGGCGACGGGTCGACGGCGGTGGTCGAGATGGCAGCGGCCGCGGGGCTTCGCCTGGTGCCCGCCGATCGGCGCGATCCCGGGCGCACCACCAGCCGGGGCGTCGGCGAGCTGATGATCGCCGCGCTCGACTCGGGTTGTTCGTCGGTGCTCGTCGGGTGTGGCGATTCCGGCGTGTCCGACGGCGGGGCCGGGGCGCTCCAGGCGCTGGGTGCCCGGGTGCTCGATCGCGCCGGTCAGGAGGTGGGGCCCGGCGGGGCGGAGCTGGCGCGGGCCCGGCACATCGACGTGTCCGGACTCGATCCGAGACTCGCGGGCACCGAACTCCGGCTGGCGGTCAACCCGCACAACGTCCTGTGCGGCCCCCGCGGCGTCGCCAGGGTGTTCGGCCCGCAGAAGGGCGCCACTCCCGAGCAGGTGGAGCGGCTGTCGGCGGCGCTCGACAACTGGGCCGACGTCCTGCGCCGCGATCTGGGCGCCGACGTCGCGCTCGTCCCCGGATCGGGTGCTTCCGGCGGTCTCGGCGCGGGGCTGTGCGCGGCGCTGGGAGCCCGGCTGCTGCCACGCTTCGAGGTGCTGCTGGACCACGTCGACCTCGACACGCGACTGGCGGCGGCCGATCTCGTGGTCACCGCCGAGGGCACGATCGACGCCCAGACCCCGCACGGGAAGGTGCCCGCCGAGGTCGCGCGCCGGGCCAAGGCGCACGGCAAGCCGGTGGTCGCGCTCGCCGGGCGGATCGGCATGGACGCCGACACCACCTACGCGGTCGGCATCGACGCCTTCCAGGCCATCCAGCCCGGTCCGGTGGATCTGGACGAGGCGATCCTGCGCGGCGCGGAGTTCCTCACCGACGCCGCCGAACGGTTGCTGCGGATGGTGCTGGTCGGCACCCGCCTGTCCGCGCCCGTTATGTGAAGATTCCTTCATCTTGTCCTCATCTTCGCCACATCGACGACCGGAAGGGTGGAGCCATGGCCCGTTCGCCGCGTATCGCCCTGCTCATCGCCGCCGTGGCACTCCCGCTCGGTGCGGCCGCGGTCACCTGGGCATGGCCGGAGCCGCCCGCACCGCAGGCGCCGATCGAGGTGAAACTGAAGGAACATCCGACGTCGACCACCCAGCCCCCTCCGCCGAGCAGTTCCACGCCGGTGGTCGTGCCACCGCCCCCGGTGGTCCCGCCCGGCGACGACCAGGACGACGACGGTGCCGACGACGACTGAAACCAGGATGCGGGCGATCCCCGCGCGCGTCCGGATCATGGGCTGGCTGCTGCTGCTCGTCGCCGTGGTGACGGTGTCGACGACGCTGGTCACGTACAACCTGTTGCTGCGTGAGGTCGACAGCGACGTCAACGCCGCGCTCGAGCAGGAGGCCGCCGAACTCGGCCAGGTGCTGGCCGAGGGGGTGGACCGCGCCACCGGGCAGCCGTTCCCGGACGTGCGGTCCGCGCTTTCGGCGCATCTGCGCCGCCAGTACGTCGACGACGACGAAGTGGTGCTGGCCTGGACGCCGTCATCCGGGCCGATCCTGCAGGACCGCGAGGAACCGTTCCGGCTGGGCGAGAGCCCGGCGGTGCTGGATCCGATCCTCGCCGACCCGGCGCGCAGCGGCAGCGTCGAGACCCCCGCCGGGGAGATGCGCTGGATCCGGGTCGACGCGTCCGGCACCCGAGAGGGTGACCGCGGTTCGTTCGTCGTCGGTTACTTCGTGGACCGCGACCGCGCCGAGATCGCCACCACCGTGCGGACCCTGCTGTTCGTCGGGCTGCTGGGGCTCGTCCTGGCCGGGGCCGCGGCGTGGCTGGTCGCCGGGCAGATCCTCGCCCCGGTGCGGCTGGTGCGCCGCGCCGCCGCCGAGATCACCGAACACGACCTGACCCGCCGCATCCCGGTGGACGGCCGTGACGACGTCGCCGCGCTCGCCGAACAGTTCAACGCCATGCTCGACCGGCTCGACCTCGCGTTCGCCACCCAGCGGCGCTTCCTCGACGACGCCGGCCACGAACTGCGGACACCCATCACGATCGTGCTCGGCCATCTCGAACTGCTCGACGACGACCCGGTCGCGCGGGCCGAGGCGATCCGGCTGTGCGTCGACGAACTGGACCGGATGAACCGCATCGTCGGCGATCTCCTGCTGCTGGCGAAGGCCGAGCAGCCCGACTTCGTCACCCTGGCTCCCACCGACGTCACCGAGCTGACCAGCGATCTTTACGCCAAGGTCCGCACCATCGGCGATCGGCGCTGGCGGCTGGAGGCGCTCGGCGAGGGCCAGGTGCCGCTCGACGAGCAGCGCACGACCCAGGCCGTGGTGCAGCTGGCCCAGAACGCCGTCCAGCACACCGAAGACGGCGACGAGGTCCTGATCGGCTCGGCCGTCACCGAGGACACCGTGTCGTTCTGGGTGGCCGACCACGGCCCGGGAGTGCCGAGGGAGGACGCCGAGAAGATCTTCCAGCGGTTCAACCGGGGGCCGTCGGGCGGCCATCGGAGCGGGGCCGGGCTCGGGCTGGCGATCGTGCGCGCCATCGCCGAGGCGCAGCACGGCCTGGTGCGCCTGGAATCCGCGCCGGGGCACGGTGCCCGGTTCACCATCGAAATCCCGGTCCGTTCAGCCGAAGGAGGCACGCCGTGGCCCGTATCCTGATCGCCGAAGACGAGGAGCGCATCGCCTCGTTCGTCCGCAAAGGGCTCATCGCCAACGGCTTCACCACCACAGTCGTCGCGGACGGTGAGCAGGCCCTCCAGTACGCCCTCGGTGACGGCTACGACCTGCTGGTACTCGACCTCGGCCTGCCCTCCCGCGACGGCCTGTCCGTGCTGCGGACGCTGCGCGAACACCACAACACCACCCCGGTGGTGATCCTCACCGCGCACGATTCGCCGCAGACCACCCTGGCCGGGCTGGAGGGCGGCGCCGACGACTACATGGCCAAACCGTTCCGCTTCGACGAGCTGCTGGCCAGGATCCGGCTCCGCCTGCGCCGCACCGAACTCGTCGCCGAGACCACGGTGCTGCACGCGGGCCCGCTGTCGCTGGATCTGCGCACGCGCCGCGCGGACGTCGACGGCACCGGCGTCGACCTGACCTCGCGCGAGTTCGCCCTGCTGGAGCTGTTCATCCGGCACCAGGGCCAGGTGCTGACCCGTGAGCAGATCCTCTCCCACGTGTGGGGGTACGACTTCGACCCGGGCTCCAACATCGTCGACGTCTACGTCCGCACCTTGCGCCGCAAGATCGGGGCGGGCCACATCCGCACCGCACGCGGGATGGGGTACGCGTTCGACCCCGGTCACACATCACCTTGACTCCCGCCGGAGCGCACCGGAGAGTGAACTCGACCCATGCGACGGCAGAGGGAGGAACCCGGTGAAAGTCCGGGGCGGTCCCGCCACTGTCACCCTCCCGGCACGGGAGGGGAGCCAGGAACTCCGGCCGTCGCGACCACCCGACCCGGGGCGCGGACACCCCGAGTGAGGACTGCCGTGATCCTGCTTCTGTCCACTTCGGACACCGACCTGCTCAGCGCCCGCTCCAGCGAAGCCGAGTACCGGCTGGCCAACCCGGCCCGCCTCGACCTCGCCGAGCTGCCCGCCCTGCTCGACGGCGTGAACATCGTCGTCGTCCGGATCCTCGGCTCCGAGCGCAGCTGGCAGGAGGGGCTCGACACGGTCCGCGCGAGCGGCGCGCACGTGGTGGTCCTCGGCGGTGAGCAGACGCCGGACGCGCAGCTCATGAAGCTGTCCACCGTCCCGGCGGGCACGGCGGCGGAGGCGCACGCGTATCTCGCGCAGGGCGGCCCGGCCAACCTCACCCAGCTGCACCGGTTCCTGAGCGACACCCTCCTGCTCACCGGTGACGGCTTCGAGCCGCCCGCCGTGCAGCCGCTGTGGGGTGTCCTGGAGCGCGAACCGAAGAGCACCGAGGGTCCGGTCGTCGCGATCCTCTACTACCGGGCGCATCACCTGTCCGGGAACACCGAGTTCGTCCACGCCCTCGCCGACGCCGTCGAGGACGCCGGGGGCCGCGCGCTCCCCATCCACTGCGCCTCCCTGCGCACCCGCGAGCCGGAGATGATGGCCGAACTGGCCAAGGCCGACGCGCTCCTGGTCACCGTGCTGGCCGCCGGCGGCACCCGCCCGTCCGAGGTCGGCGCCGGTGGCGACGACGAGGCGTGGGACGTCGCCGAGATGGCCGCGCTCGACATCCCGATCCTGCAGGCACTGTGCCTGACCAGCGACCGCGAGACCTGGTCCGCGAACGACGACGGCCTCTCGCCGCTCGACGCGGGCAACCAGATGGCCGTCCCCGAGTTCGACGGCCGCCTCATCACCGTCCCGTTCTCGTTCAAGGAGATCGACGACGACGGCCTCCCCAAGTACGTGCCGGACGCCGAGCGCGCTTCGCGGGTCGCCAAGATCGCGCTCGCGCACGCGCGGCTGCGCCACACTCCCCCGCCGGAACGCCGGATCGCGCTGATGCTGTCCGCGTACCCGACGAAGCACTCCCGCGTCGGCAACGCCGTCGGCCTCGACACGCCCGCGTCCGCGATCGAACTGTTGCGCCGCATGCGGGACCAGGGTTACGACCTCGGCGAGGATCCGTTCCCCGGCGTCGAGCCCACCGGCACCGACCAGCCCGACGGCGACGCGCTGATCCACGCGCTCATCGCCGCGGGCGGCCAGGATCCGGAGTGGCTCACCGAGGAACAGCTGTCCGGCAACCCGATCCGCGTGCCCGCGGACAAGTACCGCGAGTGGTTCGCCGAGCTGCCCGCGGAGCTGCGCGAGGGCATGGAGGAGCACTGGGGCCCGGCGCCCGGCGAACTCTATGTGGACAACGGGGACATCGTGCTGGCGTCGCTGCAGTCCGGCAACGTCATCCTGATGATCCAGCCACCGCGCGGTTTCGGCGAGAACCCGGTCGCGATCTACCACAACCCGGACCTCCCGCCGAGCCACCACTACCTGGCCGCGTACCGCTGGCTGGAGGAGGAATTCGGCGCGCACGCCGTCGTCCACCTCGGCAAACACGGTTCGCTGGAATGGCTTCCCGGCAAGACCGCCGGTCTCTCGGACTCGTGCGCGCCGGACGCCGTCCTGGGCAATCTGCCGCTGATCTACCCGTTCCTGATCAACGACCCCGGCGAGGGCGCGCAGGCGAAACGGCGCGCGCACGCCACGATCGTCGACCATCTGATCCCGCCGATGGCCCGCGCCGAGAGCTACGGCGACATGGCCCGGCTGGAACAGCTCCTCGACGAGCACGCCAACATCGCCGCGATGGACCCGGCGAAACTGCCCGCGGTCCGCGCGCAGATCTGGACGCTGATCCAGGCCGCGAAACTGGACCACGACCTCGGTGTCGAAGAACGCCCGCACGACGCGGAGTTCGACGACTTCCTGCTGCACATCGACGGCTGGCTGTGCGAGGTCAAGGACGCCCAGATCCGCGACGGCCTGCACATCCTCGGCGCCGCGCCGGTGGGCGAGGCGCGGATCAACCTCGTGCTCGCCATGCTGCGCGCCCAGCAGATGTGGGGTGGCAAACAGGGCGCGGTCCCCGGTCTGCGGTCCGCGTTGGGGCTCAAGGAGAACAGCGACGCCCCACTGTCCGAAGTGGACGCCATCGAGCAGACGGCGCGCTCGCTCGTCGAGGCGATGGAGGCCAGGGACTGGTCCCCCGCCGCCGTCGCCGAAGTCGTCGCCGAGGTGCCGGAACACCAGGAGGTCGCCCGCGTGCTGACCTTCGCCGCCACCGAGATCGTGCCGCGCCTGGCGGGCACCGGCGCCGAGATCGACGCCGTGCTCCACGCGCTCGACGGTGGCTACATCCCGGCGGGCCCCAGCGGTTCTCCCCTGCGCGGCCTGATCAACGTGCTGCCGACCGGCCGCAACTTCTACACCGTCGACCCGAAGGCCATCCCGAGCCGTCTCGCGTGGGAGACCGGACAGGCGCTCGCGGACTCGCTTCTCCGCCGCTACAAGGAGGACACGGGTGACTGGCCGCGTTCGGTCGGCCTCTCGGTCTGGGGCACCTCGGCGATGCGCACGTCGGGTGACGACGCGGCGGAAGTCCTCGCCCTGCTGGGCGTCCAGCCGGTCTGGGACGAGGCTTCGCGGCGTGTCACCGGGATCGAGGCGATCCCGCTCGCCGAACTCGGCCGTCCGCGGATCGACGTCACCGTGCGGATCAGCGGGTTCTTCCGCGATGCCTTCCCGCATGTGATCACCCTCCTGGACGACGCCGTGCGCCTGGTGGCGAACCTCGACGAGCCGGACGAGCAGAACTTCGTGCGGGCCCACACCCGCGCGGATCTCGCCGCGCACGGCGACGAACGCCGGGCCACCACGAGGATCTTCGGCTCCAAGCCGGGCGCGTACGGAGCGGGCCTGCTGCCGCTGATGGATTCCGGGAACTGGCGCGACGATAAGGATCTCGCCGAGGTCTACGCGGTCTGGGGCGGCTTCGCCTACGGCCGCGACCTCGACGGCAGGCCGGCGCGCGAGGACATGGAGAACTCGTACAAGCGGATCGTGGTCGCGGCCAAGAACACCGACACCCGCGAACACGACATCGCCGACTCCGACGACTACTTCCAGTACCACGGCGGGATGATCGCGACGGTCCGCGCGCTGACGGGGACCGCGCCCGCGTCCTACGTCGGCGACAGCACCACCCCGGACGCCGTCCGCACCCGCACGCTCGGCGAGGAGACCGCCCGCGTCTTCCGGGCCCGCGTGGTCAACCCGCGCTGGCTGGCGGCGATGCGCAAGCACGGCTACAAAGGTGCTTTCGAGCTGGCAGCGACGGTCGACTACCTGTTCGGTTTCGACGCCACCGCGGGTGTGGTCGGTGACTGGATGTACGAGAAGCTCACCGAGTCCTACGTGCTCGACGAGGTCAACCAGGAGTTCCTGCGCCAGGCCAACCCGTGGGCGCTGCGCGGCATCATCGAGCGGCTGAACGAGGCGGCCGATCGGGGACTGTGGGCGGAGCCGGACGCCGATCTTTTGGCTCAGTTGCGCGAGGTCTACCTATCGCTGGAGGGGGATCTCGAATCGTGACATCACCCGCTGGAGCAGTGCCGTGGCACTCCCGGCGGTACCACTGTCGTATGCGCAGAACTTAGCGTGACAAGGGCGGTGGGACGTCAATGATCGGGAGGACAGCGATGATCAAGCGTCTGTTGAGGGTCGTGCTTCGCCACGGTTGCTGCTCGGCGTGCACCGGTCAGGGCTGCGGCTGCTGCGACGCCTGCAAGTAGCTCACAGGTGGACGCCCGGGATATGGGTGTTCGCGCGGCGGACGTCGGCGGCGAGGGCGGGTACCTCGATCACCCGGCGTCCGGCCGCCTCCAGTGTCTCGGCGCCGACGCAGTCGACGAACACCGACGGCTCGCGCCAGGCGAAGACGACGCGCGAGATGCCGGCGTCGAGGATGAGCTGGGTGCAGCTTCGCGGATGTGACGTCCGCGAGCTGCACGGCTCCAGTGACGTGTACATCGTCGCCTCCGCCAGCCTCGGATCCCCTGGTTCGAGTTTGGCGAGCGCGGCTTCTTCGGCATGGTTGGCGGGATCGCCGTCGCCCGAGAAACCGGTGGAGAGCACTTCGCCGTCGGCGGCGGTGATCACCGCGCCGACGCGGAACGTGCGCGGCGGGCAGTTCTCCGCCAGCGCGATGGCCTCGCGCAGGTGCCGGATGTCCACATCGGACGGTTCCGGCGTCGCGTGGTACTCGAGAACGGCTATGTCACCCAGCCTTGTGCTTTCGACCAAGGTCAGCCCGCGCGGGTACGCACCTGGCCCTACGAAGCGCGGCGCGTTCGGGTCGCCGACGAAGAACGGCGCGACGGCCAGATGCAGCTCGTCGACCAGGCCTTCGGTGAGGAACTGGGTGTGGATCGCGCCGCCGCCTTCGACCATCAGCCGCCGGATGCCGCGCGCGTGGAGATCGGCCAGCATTTCATTCAGGCCGGACAGTTCGGCGACGGTCGCCTTCACCCCCGTGACGACGCCGGGCGGCGCGTAGACCAGCTTCTCGGTGTCGCCGACGGTGAAGAACTGCGCCGCCGGATCGAGTGACCCGCTCCGGGTGAGGGTGACCTTGACCGGCTGCTCCGGGCGTCCTTCCGCGACCCTTTTCGCCACGAGCTCCGGCGAACGCACCAGCAACCGCGGGTTGTCCGCCCGCACCGTGTTCGCGCCGACGAGGATCGCGTCCGACGCGGCGCGCAGGCCGTCCACCCTGGCCCAGTCCTCCTGGTTCGACAGCACCAGCCGGGTGTCGCTCGCGTCGTCGAGGTAGCCGTCGAGCGAGACCGCGGCGGAGAGCAGGACATGAGGGCGTTCGATCACGCTCGCCAGTATGCCTCTCGCGGGTCTTTGGGACAGGTCGTGACTCGGGGCTCTGTGGCGGGTCGTTCGTTGCCGGGATTCGGCGACAGCCTGGGCCGGGGGTGGGTGTCGCGTCGGGGCGACGCCCTGGTGCCGTTGCCGGGATTCGGCGACAGCGCCTGCCGGGGACCGGGGACCGGCCCGATGCCGCATCAGGGCCGACGCACCTGGCGGCCGTTACCGCAATTCGGCAACGACCACCTGCGGGAACCCGGGACCGTCCGATGTCACGTGACCAAGGACGACACCCTCGGCGTACCGAAATTCGGCGACAGCGCCTGCCTGCACCAGGGACCGCCCCCGTGCCGCGTCAGGGCCGACCGCACGGCGGCCGTTACCTTAATTCGGCAACGACCACCTGCGGGAACCGGGACCGGCCCGACGTCACGTGACCGAGATCGACACGCCTGCACCGTTGCCGCAAATCGGCGACAACGCCTGCCGACACCAGGGACCACCCCCGCACCGAATCAGGGCCGAACGCACCGGCGACCCTTGCCGCAATTCGGCAACGACCGCGGAATCCACGACGCTAACCGCAGCCACATGACCGACTCCCCCGCGTTGCCGCAATTCGACGACAGCGCCCAGGGCACCAGGGACCGTCCCCGTGTCGCCGAATATCGGCGACGGTGGTTGCGGTCGCATGATCCAGAGCTGCGACCGGGCCCACGAAAATCGATCGCCACCCGGCCACCCAAGAGCTACCCTGCCACGGTGATCTTCTGAGACGAACCTGCGCCCTCATCCACCTCCTTCGCAGGGAGTCTCATGTCTTCTTCCTTGACGCTTTCCGACGTCACCTTCACCTGGCCCGACGGCGCCCCGGCGTTCGACCGCCTTTCGCTCACCCTCGGCACCGGCCGCACCGGCCTGGTCGGCACCAACGGATCCGGCAAGTCCACGTTGCTCAGGCTGCTCGCCGGCGAGCTGCGGCCCACGACGGGTTCCATCACCACACCGGGTGAACTCGGCTACCTGCCGCAGAACCTCGTCCTCGACACCGGCCGCCGCGTCGACGACGTGCTCGGTGTCACCGCGATCCGCGCGGCGATCAGGGCCGTCGAGGACGGTTCCGCCACCGAAGAGCACTTCGCCACCATCGGCGACAACTGGGACGTCGAGGAACGCATCCGCGCGATCCTCGACCGGCTCGGCCTGGCAGCCGTCCGCCTGGATCGGCGGGCGGGCGAGCTGTCCGGCGGCGAACTCACGTTGCTCGGGCTGGCCGCCCTGCTGCTGCGCCGTCCCGCCGCGTTGCTGCTCGACGAGCCCACGAACAACCTCGACCTGCGGGCCCGTGAACTCGTGCACCGCGAGGTCGCGGGCTGGGGCGGGATCCTCGTCGTGGTCTCGCACGATCGCGAACTGCTCCGGCTGGTCGACCGGATCGCCGAGATCCGGGACCACGAGGTCACCTTGTACGGCGGCAACCTCGCGGACTACGAACACGCCGTCGAGGTCGCGCAGGAGGCCGCCCGGCGGCATGTGCGCGCGGCGGAGTCGGACGTCAAACGGCAGAAGCGGGAGCTGGTCGAGGCCGGGATCAAACTCGCCCGGCGGGCCCGCTACGGCCAGCAGATGTGGGACCGGAAACGCGAACCCAAGGTGCGGATGCGCAAACGTCAGGAGGACGCGCAGATCGCCGCGGGCAAGTACCGGAACCTGCACACCGACCGGCTGGAAGGCGCCGTCGAGGCCCTGAAGGCCGCGGAGGAACTGGTGCGGGAGGACGCCGAAATCCGCGTCGAGCTGCCGGAGACGACCGTCGCCCGCGGCACGGACGTGCTCCGGATCGACGCCGTGCCCTGGTTCGGGCCGGCGGTGGACCTGCACGTCATGGGCCCCGAGCGGATCGCACTCACCGGCCCGAACGGGTCGGGGAAGACCACCCTGCTGCGGACGATCGCCGGCGAGCTGCCGCCGAAGTCGGGTGAGGTGGGGCTCTTCGTCCCTGCGAAACTGCTCCCCCAGCGGATCGACGTGCTGGACGACACCCTGTCCATTGTGGACAACGTGCGGCTAATCGCGCCGTCGCTCACGGACAACGAGATCCGCGCGAGGCTCGCGCGGTTCCTGTTCCGGGGCAAGGCGGCCGACCGCGAGGTGGCGTCGTTGTCCGGCGGCGAGCGGTTCCGGGCGGCGCTGGCGACGTTGCTGCTGACCGAGCCCACGCCGCGGCTCCTGCTGCTCGACGAGCCGACGAACAACCTCGACCTGGCGAGCGTGCGGCGGCTCACCGAGGCGCTGCTGGCCTACCGGGGCACGCTGATCGTGGCGAGCCACGACCGGCCGTTCCTCGCCGACATCGGCATCACCCGGTGGCTCCCCCTCCGCAATTAGTCCTCTGGATGCGGTACTTGCGCGTGCAAGTACCGCATCCAGAGGACGAAACGCGGGGGTGGGTCAGGCGTCGAAGTCCACGGTGACGGCATCGGAGACGGGCACCGACTGGCAGGTGAGGACGAAACCGGCGTCGACTTCGGCCTTTTCCAGCGCGAAGTTGCGCCGCATGTCCACCTTGCCGTCGCAGATCTTCGCCCGGCAGGTGCCGCACACGCCGCCCTTGCAGGCGAACGGCAGATCCGGCCGGAACTTCTGCGCGCCGTCGAGCACCGACGTCCCGCGTGGCAGCGTCATCGTCGTCGACCGGCCGTCGAGCACCAGCGTGACCTCGCTGGACGCGCCCACGACGGCCGGGTCGACGTGATGCACCGGCTCCGGCGGAGTGTCCACATAGAACAGTTCCTGATGCACGCGTTCATCGGCGACGTCCAGCGAGCGCAGGAGTTCCTGTGCTCCGGTCACCATCTCGAACGGCCCGCACAGCCACCAGTGCGCGACGTCCTCGACCGGGATCAGCACGCCGCACAGGCGCCGCAGCTTCTCCGCGTCGAGCCGCCCGGTGAACAGTTCGGCCTCGCGCGGTTCACGCGAGAGCACGTGGACGAGTTCGAGCCGCGCGGGGTAACGGTCCTTCAGATCCGCGAGGTCGTCGGCGAACATGACGGTGTCCGTGCGGCGGTTGCCGTAGAGCACGGTCACCGTCGCGTCGGAGTCGCTGAGCAGCGAGGACGCGATCGACAACACCGGCGTGATCCCGGATCCGGCCGCGATCAGCACGTGATGCCCGGCCGCTTCCAGATCGGGGCTGAAGTTGCCGGTCGGCGGCGCCACCTCGATCTCGTCGCCGGGTTTCACGTCGCGCACGAGCCACGACGAGAACAGCCCGCCCGGTACCTCGCGGACGCCGACCCGCGGCGCCGCGCCGACGGGCGCGCAGATCGAGTACGACCGGCGCTCGTCGCGGCCGTCGATCTCGCGGCGCAGGGTCAGCGATTGCCCCGCCTTGAAACGGAAGGTGTCCGCGAGCTCTTCGGGCACGTCGAAGGTCACCGCGACGGCGTCGTCGCACAGGCGCTGGACGTCCGCCACCTTCAGGGCGTGGAATCCCGTGCGGCGCAGGGTTGCGGTCACGCTAGATCTCCTTGACGTGTTCGAACGGTTCGAGGCAGAACCGGCAGCGGCGCAAGGCTTTGCACGCGGTCGCGCTGAACCGGGACTGTTCCTCGGTATCCGCGGAACCACAGTTCGGGCAGCGGACCGACGACACCGCCGGGCTCAGCGTGAGCGGGATCGGCCCGGTCCGCCGCGGCGCGGCGCCCGGCGGCGCGATCCCGGCCTCGGCCAGTTTCCGTTTGCCGTCTTCGGTGATCCAGTCGGTGGACCAGGCCGGCTGCAGCACCGTGCGGACCTCGACCTCGCCGTAACCCGCGCCGGTCAGCGCGTGCACGAGGTCGTCGCGCATGGTGTCCATCGCCGGGCAGCCGGTGTAGGTCGGGGTGATCGCGACGACCACCCGACCGTCCTCTTCGGACACTTCTCGCAGCACGCCGAGGTCGGCGAGGGTGAGCATCGGCAGTTCCGGGTCGGTGACCGTGGCCGCCACGGCGTACGCGGTCACCATGTCGCGTCCGGATGTTCCCTGGCGACACTCTGCAGCGTCGCCAGCAGGTAGCCCATCCGCTCGGTGTGCACGCCGTCGCGGCCCATCCGGCCGGAAACCCCGGCGAGGGCACCGACGTCGGGACGTTTCAGCGTCGCGGCGGCCAGCACCTGGTCCAGGATCGCGTCGAACTCCGGCCGCAGCGACGGCGACTCGACGAACTCGACCTCGTGCGCCGCGAAAAGCTCGTCCACGTACGGCCAGACCGCGTCGAGGCCTTCCTGCATCCGCGCGTGGGACAGCTCGGTACCGTCGCCGAGGCGCACGGCCCACTGGGCGGCGTAGTCGCGGTGGTACGCGACTTCCTTGACACCCTTGTCCGCGATGGCCGCGAGCACCGGGTCCACAGAGGACTGAAGCCGTTGCAGCAAAGCGAGCCGCCAGATCGAGAACACCAGCAGCCGCGCGATCAGATGCCCGAAGTGCCCGCCTTCGAGCTCGGCCAGCCGGACGTTGCGGTACTCCTGCTCGCTCCGGAAGAAGGCGTACGAATCCTCCGAACGCTCGCTGCCGTCGGCCTTGCCCGCGCGGGCCAGCAGCAGCCGGGCCTGGCCGAGCAGGTCGAGCGCGATGTTGGCGATCGCGACCTCGTCCTCGAGTTCGGGCGCGTTCGTGCACCACTCCTGCAGCCGGTGCGAGAAGATCAGCGCGTCGTCGCCGAGCATCAGGCAGTAGGCCGCCAGCCTGTCACCGTCCACACCGGACGGGACCGTGGTGTCCACACCGGACAGCGGATCCTCGAACCCGGTGCCGAAGGCCCAGCGGGAGTCGTTCTCCTCGGTGATCGCCTCGTAGGCGTTGTCGAAGCTCATATCAGATGTGAGGGACGTTGTCGGGGATTTCGTAGAACGTCGGGTGCCGGTACACCTTGTCGCCGCTGGGCGCGAAGAACGGGTCCTTCTCGTCCGGCGAGGAAGCGGTGATGTCCGACGCGCGCACGACCCAGATCGACACGCCCTCGTTGCGGCGGGTGTACAGATCCCGCGCGTGGTGCAACGCCATGTCGTCGTCCGCCGCGTGCAGCGAACCCACGTGCACGTGGTTCAGCCCGCGCTTGCCCCGGACGAACACCTCGTACAACGGCCAGTCGTGTTTCATCGCGAACCCTTCTTCGCTGCGTGCGCCGAGGCGGCTTCCCGCACCCACGCGCCGTCTTCCTGGGCCCGCCGCCGGTGCGCGACGCGCTGGGCGTTGCAGGGGCCGTTGCCCTTCAACACGTTCTTGAACTCGTCCCAGTCGACGGCGCCGAAGTCGTAGTGCCCGCGCTCGGCGTTCCACTTCAGGTCCGGGTCCGGGAAGGTGACACCCAGCGCCTCGGCCTGCGGAATTGACATGTCGACAAAGCGCTGGCGCAGCTCGTCGTTGGTGTGCCGCTTGACCTTCCACGCCATCGACTGCGCGGTGTTCGGCGAATCCGCGTCCGGCGGGCCGAACATCATCAGCGACGGCCACCACCAGCGGTTCACCGCCTCCTGCACCATCTCGCGCTGCTTCTCGGTGCCGCGCATCATGGTCATCAACAGTTCGTAACCCTGCCGCTGGTGGAAGGACTCCTCCTTGCAGATGCGGATCATGGCGCGCGCGTACGGCCCGTACGAGCTGCGGCACAACGGGACCTGGTTGCAGATCGCCGCGCCGTCCACCAGCCAGCCGATCACGCCGACGTCGGCGAAGGTCAGCGTCGGATAGTTGAAGATCGACGAGTACTTCTGCTTGCCGTTGATCAGCTTGTCGGTCAGATCCGCGCGGTCGGCGCCGAGCGTGGCGGCCGCGGAGTACAGGTACAGCCCGTGCCCGGCCTCGTCCTGCACCTTCGCGAGCAAGATCGCCTTACGCCGCAAGGAAGGCGCGCGGGTGATCCAGTTGCCCTCGGGCTGCATGCCGATGATCTCCGAATGCGCGTGCTGCGCGATCTGCCGGATCATCGTCTTGCGGTAACCCTCGGGCACCCAGTCACGCGGTTCGATGCGCTGGTCGCGCTCGATCGTCGCCTCGAAATGCCGTTCGAGGTCTTCTTCCGGCAACGTCGCGGTCATGACTGCTCCTTCGCCACCAGGGTGAGGACGTCGTACTTGGCGACCGAGTCACCGTCGGCGTTGGTGACGTCGGCGTCCCAGCGGACCTCGCCGTACTCCTGGTCGATCCGCGGGGTGATCTGCTTGGCGGTCAAGGTCACGGTCAGCGAGTCGCCGACCTTGACCGGGGTGAGGAACCGCAGGTTCTCCAGGCCGTAGTTCGCCAGCACCGGGCCGGGTTCGGGCGAGACGAACAGGCCCGCCGCGAACGAGACCACGAGGTACCCGTGCGCCACGATCCCGCCGAACAGCGGGTTCGCCGCCGCGGCCTCGGGATCGGTGTGGGCGTAGAAGGTGTCGCCGGTGAACTCGGCGAAGTGGTCGACGTCCTCCTGGGTGACGGTGCGCGGGCCGGCGACCACGGAGTCGCCGATCTTGAGCTCCGCCAAGGACTTCCGGAACGGGTGGACGTCGCCTTCGGCGCGCGGCGCACCCGCGACCCAGCGGCCGGTGACCGTGCTCAGGGCGGCGGGCGAACCCTGGACCGCCGTGCGCTGCATGTGGTGCAGCACGCCGCGGACGCCGCCCATCTCCTCGCCGCCACCGGCGCGGCCGGGGCCGCCGTGCACCAGCTGCGGCATCGGGGAACCGTGACCGGTGGATTCCTTGGCGTCTTCGGCGTCCAGCACCAGCAGGCGGCCGTGGTACGGCGCGACGCCGAGGACGACCTCGCGCACGAACTCCTTGTCGGCGGAAACGACGGAGCCCACGAGGCTGCCACCGCCGCGGGCGGCGAGCTCGATGACCTGCTCGGTGGAGGTGTAGGGCAGCAGCGTCGACACCGGGCCGAACGCCTCGACCTCGTGCGGCTCGGAGCGCTCCGGGTCGGCCTTCAGCAGTACGGGTGAGATGAACGCGCCGCGTTCGGCGTCCGCGCCGACCACCTCGACCTGCTCCGGGTCGCCGAAGACGACGGTGCCGACGTCCAGCAGCGCCTTGAGCGACCGCCGGACCTCCTCGCGCTGCTCCAGGCTGGCCAGGGCACCCATCCGGACGCCCTCGGCGGTCGGGTTTCCTACGGTGGTCTTCGCCAGCCGTGCGCTCGCGGCTTCGGCGACGTCGTCGAGCAGGTCGGCGGGGACGAAGGCGCGGCGGATGGCGGTGCACTTCTGGCCGGCCTTGACCGTCATCTCGGTGGTCAGCTGCTTGACGTAGAGGTCGAACTCGGTGGTGCCGGGTTTGGCGTCCGGGCCGAGGATCGACAGGTTGAGCGAGTCGGCCTCGGCGTTGAACCGCACCGAATTGCGCACGATCGCGGGGTGCGCGCGCAGCTTCTGCGCGGTCGAAGCGGAACCGGTGAACGACACGAGATCCTGTGCGGTGACGTGGTCGAGCAGGTCGCCGACGCTGCCCGCGACGAACTGCAGCGTGCCCTCGGGCAGGATGCCGGATTCGATGATGATCTCGACCAGCCGCGCGGTGAGGTACGCGGTCTGGCTGGCCGGCTTGATCAGGCTCGGCACCCCGGCGAGGAACGCGGGCGCGAACTTCTCCAGCGGACCCCACACGGGGAAGTTGAACGCGTTGATCTGGACGGCGACCCCGCGCAGCGGCACGGCGATGTGCTGGGCGACGAAGGTGCCGCCCTTGCTCAGCGGCTCGACGTTGCCGTCGACGTAGACGGTGTCGTTCGGCAGTTCGCGCTTGCCCTTGCTGGAGTAGGCGAACAGCACGCCGATGCCGCCGTCGATGTCGACCATCGAGTCGCCCTTGGTCGCACCCGTCCGCGCGGAGAGCGCGTACAGCTCCTCGCGATGTTCGCGCAGATGGGAGGCCAGCGCCTTCAGCAGCGCGGCACGCTGATGGAAGGTCAGCTCGCGCAGCGCGGGGCCCCCGACGCGGCGGCCGTACTCCAGCGCGGCGGCGAAGTCGATGCCGTCGGACGAGACCCGGGCGACCTCTTCGCCGGTGGAGGCGTCGTGCAGCGGTACTCCGTCACTTTCCGCCGTGTGCCACCCGCCGGAGACGTAGCTGCGCAGCAATGCCATGGGTCGACCCTTCACATGGTGGATTTACAGACCGTCCGTTCAGTAATTCAACTGTAGCTCCTGACCGGGGTCTTGCAAACCCCCCGAAGGCGGTGGACCCTTGACATCTGCCCGAGGGCGCGCCTTTACTTGCGGCACCCTTTAACAACCGTCCGTTCGGTCAGTAACCAGGTGGTCTCGTATGACTGGCAACGCCGCGCACACGATGTTCGCCGACGACCAGGCGTCGAAGGCGCTGGGCATCGAGCTGATCGAGGCCGCCGAAGGCCACGCCGTCGCCACCATGCGGATCAACGAGACGATGGTCAACGGCCACGACATCGCCCACGGCGGCTACGTCTTCCTGCTGGCCGACACGACCTTCGCCTGCGCCTGCAACAGCCACGGCCCGGTGACCGTCGCGGCCGGCGCGGAGATCTCCTTCGTCGCGGCGGGCAAACTCGGCGACCACCTCATCGCCACCGCCACCGAACGGACGCGTTACGGCCGCAACGGCATCTACGACGTCACCGTGCACCGGGAGACCCCCGACGGGCCGGAGGTCGTCGCCGAATTCCGCGGCCGCAGCCGCACCATCCAGAAGGCGTGACGATGACTTTCAGCGACGAAGCCGAGAACCTCACCATCGACGAACTCCAGGCGCTGCAACTGAAGCGCCTCCAGTGGACGCTGCGGCACGCGTACGACAACGTGCCCTTCTACACGCGGAAGTTCGACGAGGCGGGCGTTCACCCGGACGACTGCAAGGCGCTGGAAGATCTGGCGAAGTTCCCCTTCACCACCAAACAGGATCTGCGCGACAACTACCCGTTCGGCATGTTCGCCGTGCCCGAGTCGCAGGTCAGCCGCATCCACGCGTCCAGCGGCACCACCGGGAAACCGACCGTCGTCGGCTACACGTCCGAAGACATCGACACCTGGGCGACGGTGATGGCGCGTTCGATCCGCGCCGCGGGCGGGCGGCCGGGCGACAAGGTCCACGTCGCCTACGGCTACGGCCTGTTCACCGGCGGGCTCGGCGCGCACTACGGCGCCGAAAAGCTCGGCTGCACGGTGATCCCGGCGTCGGGCGGCATGACCGCGCGGCAGGTGCAGATCATCACCGATTTCAAACCCGAGATCATCATGGTCACCCCGTCGTACATGCTGACGCTGCTCGACGAGTTCGAGCGGCAGGGCATCGACCCGCAGACGAGTTCGCTCAAGGTCGGCATCTTCGGCGCCGAGCCGTGGACCGAGCAGATGCGCACGGAGATCGAGGAACGCGTCGGCATCGACGCGGTCGACATCTACGGCCTGTCCGAGGTGATGGGCCCCGGCGTCGCGCAAGAATGCGTCGAGACCAAGGACGGGCTGCACATCTGGGAGGACCACTTCTTCCCCGAGGTGATCGACCCGTTCACCGAAAAACCGACCGACGCCGAGGGCGAACTGCTGTTCACCTCGCTCACCAAGCAGGCGCTGCCGATCATCCGGTACCGCACGCGCGACCTGACCAGGCTGCTGCCGGGGACCGCGCGGCCGGCGTACCGGCGGATGGAGAAGGTGACCGGGCGTAGCGATGACATGATCATCCTGCGTGGCGTCAACGTCTTCCCCACGCAGATCGAGGAAGTCGTGCTGGTGACCCCCGCGCTCGCGCCGCATTTCCAGCTGATCCGGTCCACGAAGGGCCGGATGGACCACCTGACCGTCCGCGTCGAAGCGCGTCCGGACGCGACCGCCGAGCAGCGCGCCGAGGCCGCCGCCCGGCTGATCGCCGGGGTGAAGGACGGGGTCGGCGTGAGCGTCGGCGTCGAGGTCGTCGACCCGGACACGCTGGAACGTTCGCTGGGCAAGATGCGCCGCGTCCTCGACGAACGGGACCGCGCTTGAGCACCCCCGCCCGCCGGGGGCGCCCCGGGTACGACCTCGAGTCGCTGCTGCAGGTCGCGGTGAAGCTGTTCAACGAGCGCGGCTACGACGGCACCAGCATGGAGGACCTCTCCCGCAAGCTCGGCATCACGAAATCCGCGATCTACCACCACGTGCCGAGCAAGGAGGAGCTGCTGCGGCTCGCCGTCGACCGCGCGCTGAACGGCCTGTTCGCCGTCGCCGCCGAGACGGAATCCTTCGAGGGCAAGGCGATCGAAAAGCTGGAGCATCTGGTGCGGGGCAGTGTCCTCGTGCTGGTCGACCAGCTGCCGTTCGTGACCCTGCTCCTGCGGGTGCGCGGCAACACCAAAATCGAACGGGCGGCGCTCGCGCGGCGGCGCGAATTCGACCGGCTCGTCACGGAACTGGTGAAACAGGCCGAAACCGAGGGCGACGTGCGCCCCGACATCGATCCCGCGGTCACCGCGCGCCTGCTGTACGGCATGGTGAACTCGCTGATCGAGTGGTACCGGCCGCGTCGTGGTTCGGCCGGGACGGAGCTGGCGGACGCGGTGTGCAAGATCGCCTTCGACGGCCTGCGGACCCAATAGCCGGACGTTCAGCCTTTCGGCGGCCGCCGCGCCTGCCAGACCAGCGCGTCGCGCAGTTGCTGGATGAGCTGTTCGTCGTCGGCCTCCGACGGATCCACCCCGAGCGGGATCCAGCGTTCGCAGACCTCGGCACCGTTCTCGAAACTCGTGATCACGATCCCCGCGTAGGAGACGCTTTCCTCCCCGCTGTCACCTTGGATGCGGACGTCACGATGCTGCAGCCGCACACTGACCCACCGCCCGGCGCGGCGAACCGGATCGCGCTCAGCACTGGTCATTCGTCCCTACCCATGACACCCGGTCCCCCCGCCCCGAACGTCGCCGCGAAGGCCCCGGGGGTTACCGAGGGGTTGTTCCGAATGAGTAACGGCAGGCGGCCACGTGAAACGGTTACGCTCGGCCCATGAGCACCGATCCGGAAGCCCGGCGGCGCCGCCTCGAACGGTAGCCTGCGAAATCGTGGAACTCCTCCCCTTCGGTGAATACGCGGCCTCTCTCAACCGGAAGCGCACTGCGGCCGGAGTACTGCTCCGCGATGACCGGTCGCGAGTGCTGCTGGTGGAGACCACGTACAAACCTGAGTGGGAGATCCCCGGAGGGGCGGTCGAGGCGGAGGAGACGCCGTGGGCGACTGCGGCCCGCGAGCTCCACGAAGAGCTGGGCATCACCCGATCTCTAGGCGCGTTGCTGGTCGTCGACCACGTCCCCACACAAGGCGTCATGCCGGAGGGATTGGCTTTCGTGTTCGACGGCGGCTTGATCACCGAAGAAGAAGTAGGCGCTATCGAGTCGACAGACCCTGAGATCCGGTCTGTGAGGCTGTGCCCGCCAACGGAGGCTGGTCGGCTGGTGAAGCCGCCCCTCCATGGCCGGATCAACGCCGCGTTGTCCGCGGTCGACCGCGGAGTGACGATGTTCTGCGAGTCAGGCAACCCGTCCGAAGCTCTCTTCGAAACGGTTACGCTCGGCCCATGAGCACCGATCCGGAGACCCGGCGGCGCCGCCTCGAACCGGCCGCCCGGCGGGCCGAGATCCTGACCGCGGCCCGGCGGCTGTTCGGCGAGGGCACGTACGCCTCGGTTTCGACCTCGGACATCGCGAAGGCCGCCGGAGTGGCCCGGCCGCTGATCAACCACTACTTCGGCGGCAAACGCGAGCTGTACCTGGAAGTCGTCCGGCAGATGATGATCGTCCCGGCGCCGGTGATCGAGAACCTGCCGGAGACGACCGCCGAAGAGCGGCTCGCGATCAGCGTCCGGCATTGGATCGAAGTCGTCGAGCGCAACGAGCAGGCCTGGCTGACGGCGATCGGCCCGGAGGCGGTGGGCCGCGATCCGGAGATCGAGCGGATCATGCTGGAGGGTGACGAGATCGCCGCCGATCGCGTGCTCGCGGCCGCGTTGATGAGCGACGTCACCGAGGGTCGCGAAGAACTCCGCGCGATGATCCGGTCGTACGGCGGGATGCTGCGCGCGGCGTCACGCGAATGGCTGATCCGCGGCACGCTCGGCCGGGAGGAGCTGCGGGTCTTCCTCACCGAGTCGATCCTGCACCTGCTGCGGGTCACCTACCCGGTCGTGCTCGCAACGCGTTCCGCCGGGCGTAGGCCGCCGGCGTCATCCCCTTCCAGCGTTTGAAGGCGTAGATGAAACTCGACGCCTCCGCGTAGCCCAGCCGCAGCGCGACGTCCTCCACGGTGAGCGCGCCGGTGTCCAGCAGTTCCTCCGCCAGCGCCTGGCGGACCTCGTCGAGCAGGGCCCGGTAGCCGGTCCCGGCCTCGAACAGCCGTCGCCGCAGGGTCCGGGGGCTGAGCGCGAGCTGCCGCGCGACCTCCTCCATACCCGCGTCGACCCCGCCGAGCCGCACCAGTCTTTCGCGCACCTGCTGGGCGATCCCGGACCGCTCCCGTTTCCGTGACACCAGCAGTTCGCATTGCGCGGCGCAGACCGCGACGGTCTGGTCGTTGGCCTGCGGCAGCGGTTTGTCGAGCAGGAGCGGGTCCAGGGTGGCGACATGTGACGGCGCCGAGAACGACGGCGCCAGCCCGAAGGTCCGCACGTATTCGTCCACAGTGGAGGGTTTGTCGTGCCGGAAGGCCAAGGAGCGCAAGGAGATGTCCGGCAGGATGTCGCGCATGACGGTGTGGATGGCGCCGAGGTCGCGCAGCAGCAGGAAGCGGGCGACGTCGCCGGGCACGCGGCTGTCGTCCATGGCGAGCGCGAGCCGTCCCGCCTCGACGGTCACGTGCGGGATGCAGAACGTGAAGCTCAGGTCCAGGTAGCGCAGGGCGAAGCGCATCGCGTCCCCCAGCGTCGGGCTGCTGATGCACGCGAACCCGAAGATGCCGAACGCGCTGACCCGGTATCGCCTGCTCAGCCGCAGCGCGACGGCGTCCTCGCCGCCGAGCCCGCGGACGAGGGCCCGGACCACGGCGAGTTCCTGACGCGCGTCGACCTGGCCGTCCACGGGGGCGTGCTCGTAGGACTCCAGCCCCTCGACGCCGTTCTCCGCGGCGAAGCGGGCCATGAGCACGATGCTCGCCGTGCCGCGCGGGTAGTCCCAGTCCCGGATCACCGGCGGCGGTAGTTCCATGGCCGGGATTATGGATCCCCTGGCGTCGATCGGCCCATTGAGGACCATAACTGTCCTTGATCCCCTTTAGGGTGAGCGGCATGTCCGACACGTTGAGCAGGCGCGCGCTGAACCGCGCCATGCTGGACCGGCAGTTGCTGCTCCGGCGTTCGAAGATGACCGCGCTCGAAGCGGTCGAGCATCTGGCGGGCCTGCAGGCGCAGGCGCCGAACCCGCCGTACTTCGCGCTGTGGACCCGGCTGCACGGCTTCCGCCAGGAAGACCTGGCGAGCCTCCTGCTGGACAAGAGTGTCGTGCGGATCGCCCTCATGCGCGGCACGGTGCACCTGGTCACGCCGTCGGACGCGCTCGCGTGGCGCCCCATCGTGCAGCCGCTCTACGACCGCTCGGTGCTCGGCAACACCCAGCACGGCCCCGACATCAAGGGTCTCGACCACCAGGAGATCGCCCGCACCGCCCGCAAGCTGTTGGGCGAGCGGCCGCTTTCGTCGGCAGGCCTCGGCGCGGAACTGGCGAAGCATTGGGAGGGCGTCGCGCCGTCGTCGCTGGTGCACGTCGCGCGGGCACTGCTGCCGCTGGTGCAGATCCCGCCGCGCGGCGTCTGGGGCAAATCCGGGCAGCCGACGTACCAGACCACCGGGGACTGGCTGGGCGCCGAACCGGACACCGCGCCGTCGCCGGAAGCGATGTTCCGGCGCTATCTGGCCGCGTTCGGGCCGGCCAGTGTGCAGGACGCGCAGGCCTGGGCCGGGATCACGAAACTCGGCGACGTCGCCGAGCGGCTGCGGCCGGAGCTGCGGACGTTCCGTGACGAGAACGGCCGCGAGCTCTTCGACCTGCCCGAGGCCTCGCGTCCGGATCCGGACACCCCCGCGCCCGCGCGGCTGCTGGGACCGTTCGACCAGACCGTCCTGTCCTACGCCGACCGCACGCGGGTGATCAGCGACGAGTACCGCAAGGTCGTCATCACGCAGAACGGCCTGGTCAAGGGCACCATCCTGGTCGGCGGCATGGTGAAGGGCTTCTGGGAGATCAAGACGGTGAAGAAGGCGGCTTCGGTGGTGATCACGCCGTTCGAGCGCGTCCCGAAGCGCGATCTGGACACCCTGGAGAGCTCCGCGCACCGCCTCCTGGCCTGGGCGCACCCGCAGGCGGAGACCCACTCGGTGCATTTCGTCCTCTGAATGCGGTAGTTGGCAGCGCGAACCACCGCATTCAGAGGACGAAATGCGGGAGGGGCGTGGCCGGAAATCTCGATCGAGTGGCCGCTCGTGTACTTCCACCAGGGGTGACCGCTGGGTAACTTCGATCGGCATGGGCGATACGAGTGTGCTGATCGTAGGGACGGGCTTCGGCGGGGTCGGGACGGCGATCGAGCTCAAACGCGCCGGCTTCGACGACTTCACCATCCTGGAGAGCGCCGACGAACCCGGCGGCGTCTGGCGGGAGAACACGTACCCCGGCGCGGGCTGCGACATCCCGTCGCCGCTGTACTCGTTCTCCTACGAGCCCAATCCCGACTGGCCGAAGCGGTTCTCGCTGCAACCGGACATCCACGAGTACCTCAAACGCGTGGTGCGCCGCTACGGGCTCGAACCGCACATCCGGTTCGGCGTCCGCGCCACCTCCGCGACCTTCGACGAGGAGCGCGGGCTCTGGCGGGTGGAGACCGCGGGCGGCGAGACGTACGAGGCGAACGTCTTCGTCCCCGCCGTCGGCCAACTCTCGCGCCCCGTCCAACCGGACATACCCGGCCAGGAGACCTTCGAAGGCGCCAGTTTCCACTCCGCGCACTGGGATCACGACGTCGACCTGCGCGGCAAGAAGGTCGCGGTGATCGGCACCGGCGCGAGCGCGATCCAGTTCGTGCCCGAACTCCAGCGCCAGGCGGGCGAACTGACCGTTTTCCAGCGCACCGCGCCCTACATCATGGCGAAACGGGACACCAGCTACCGGCGCTGGCAGCAGCGGCTGTTCCGGCATCTGCCCGCCACCCAGTTACTCGGCAGGCTCCGGATCTTCCTGCTCGCCGAATACGCGACCTACGCGATGACGAAGCATCCGTTGCTGGCCAAGGTCTTCGAGCTGCGGACGGCCCAGCTGCGCCGCCGTCACATCAAGGACCCGGCGCTGCGCGAGAAACTCACGCCGGACTACCCGCTGGGCTGCAAACGGATCCTGTTCACCAACGAGTACCTGCCCGCGCTGGCGCAGCACAACGTCGCCGTCGAGACGCGGCGCATCAGCGCGATCACCCCGTCCGGCGTGCTCACCGAGGACGGCGTCGAGCACGAGGCGGACGTCATCGTCTACGGCACCGGTTTCGCGGCGACCGACTTCCTCGGCGAGCTGAAGGTGGAAGGCCTCGGCGGAAAAGCGTTGTCGGACGCGTGGAAGGGCGGCGCGCGGGCGTACCTCGGCATGACCGTGCCGGGCTTCCCGAACCTGTTCTGCGTCTACGGCCCCAACACGAACCTCGGCGCGGGCTCCATCATCTACATGATCGAACGGCAGGCCCGCTACATCCGCCAGGCCGTCGAACATCTCGCGAAACCCGAAGTGTCCTATATGGACGTCGTCCCGGAGGTCGAGCAACGGTACGACGAGGAGATCCAGCGGCGGCTGGGCAAGAGCGTCTGGACGTCCTGCGCCAGCTGGTACCGCCAGGAGAACGGGCGCGTGAGCACGAACTGGCCCGGTCTGGTCACCGAATACGACCGCCGGACGAAGACGCTCGACCTCGGCGACTACCGGACGGCGGGACCGCGGTGAACTACGACGTGCTGGTGATCGGCTCCGGTTTCGGCGGCAGCGTGACCGCGTTGCGGCTCACCGAGAAGGGCTATCGGGTCGGCGTGCTGGAGACCGGACGCCGCTTCGCCGACGACGAGTTCGCGAAAACCTCCTGGCGGCTGCGGAAATACCTGTGGGCGCCGAAACTGGGCTGCTTCGGCATCCAGCGCCTGACCCTGCTGAAGAACACGTTCGTCCTGAGCGGCGCGGGTGTCGGCGGCGGCTCGCTCGTCTACGCGAACACGCTCTACGAGCCTCCGGACACCTTCTACCGGGATCCGCAGTGGGCGCACATCACCGACTGGAAGGCCGAACTCGCCCCGCATTACGACCAGGCGAAACGGATGCTGGGCGTGGTCGAGAACCCGCTGGTCACCCCGGCCGACCGCGTGCTGCGGGAAGTCGCCGAGGACATGGGGATCGCGGACACCTACCGGCCGACCCCGGTCGGCGTCCACTTCGGCGCACGCGACGTCGACCCGTTCTTCGGCGGTGAGGGCCCGCTGCGGAAACCGTGCACGCACTGCGGTGAGTGCATGACCGGCTGCCGGGTGGGCGCGAAGAACACGACCGTCAAGAACTACCTGTACCTGGCGGAGAAGGCGGGCACGGAGGTCCACCCGCTGACCACCGCGGTGTCGGTCCGGCCGATCGGCGGCGGCTACGCCGTCGACACCGTCCGAACAGGACGGTGGGTCCGCAAGGCCCAGCGGACCTTTACCGCCGAGCACGTCGTGTTCGCCGCCGCTTCCCTGGGCACGCAACGACTTCTGCACTCGCTCAAGGATTCGGGCATCCTGCCGGAGCTGTCGCCGCGGTTGGGCCTGCTCGCCAGGACGAACTCCGAGGCCGTCCTCGCCGCGCGCTCGCTGCGCGACGACACGGACTTCACGCGCGGCGTCGCGATCACGTCGTCGATCCATCCCGACGCCGTCACGCATGTCGAACCGGTGCGCTACGGCAAGGGCAGCAACTTCATGGGCCTGCTGACGACGGTGCTCGTCGACGCCGAACCGGGCAAACGCCGATGGGTGCTGGGCGCGCGCGAACTGTGGCGGAACCGACGGAACCTGGTGCGGCTGCACAACCCGCGACGCTGGTCGGAGCGGATGGTCGGGCTGCTGGTGATGCAGACGCTGAACAATTCCGTGACCACGTACACGAAACGCGGGCTCTTCGGCCGCCGGATGACCACGAAACAGGGCGTCGGCGACCCGAATCCCGAGTGGATCCCGGCCGGGCACGAGGTCACGCGGCGGGTGGCTGACAAGATCGGCGGGCTGGCGCAGGGAGCGTGGACGGATCTGGCGAACATCCCGATCACCGGGCATTTCATCGGCGGCTGCGCGATCGGCGACAGCGCCGAGACCGGCGTCGTCGATCCGTACCAGCGGGTGCACGGATATCCGGGGCTGCACATCGCCGACGGCTCGGCGATCTCGGCGAACCTCGGCGTGAACCCGTCGCTGACCATCACCGCGCAGGCGGAACGCGCGATGTCGTTGTGGCCCAACAAAGGCGAGGACGATCCCCGGCCGCCGCTCGGCTCCGCCTACCGGCGCCTGTCCCCCGTCGCCCCGCTGAAGCCCGTCGTCCCTCCGGAGGCCCCGGCGGCCCTCCGCCTGCCCCTCACACCCCTCTAACCCCCCGCGTTTCGTCCTCTGGATGCGGTAGTTCGCCCTGCCAACTACCGCATCCAGAGGACGAAACGCGTGAAGTGGAAAGGGCGGAGCACCGTCGCCCGCGCGACGACGGTGCCCCGCCCCGGTCTAGCGGATCATCACGGGAGGCCGGCCAGGCCCGCGCTCACCGTGTTCGACCACGCGTAGCCCTGCGAGGCGTCCCAGTTGATCGACCAGGTCATCGCGCCGCGGATCGCCGGGTACGTCGTCGAGGGCTTGAACGAGCCGCAGTTCGTGCCCTTCGCGAGGCAGTTCAGCGCGCTGACCGTGTTGCCGGGCGCCTGGTAGCCGCCACCGGCCGCCGAGCCCGACGCGGGCAGGCCGAGACCGACCTGGTCGGCCCGCAGACCGCTCTGCAGCTGGATGCAGGCCAGCGCGGTGAGGAAGTCGACCGTGCCCTGCGAGTAGACCTTCTGGTCGCAGCCGAGCATCGAGCCGCTGTTGTAGTACTGCATGTTGACGATGGTCAGGATGTCCTTGACGTTCAGCGCCAGCTTGAAGTACTCCGCCGCCGGGCTCTGCATGTCGATCGTCTGCGGCGCCATGGTGATGACGGTGCCGCCCGCCGCGTGGATGCTGCGCAGCGCCTGCGCCATGTAGGTCGCGTTGACGCCGTTCTCGAGGTCGATGTCGACGCCGTCGAAACCGTAGGTCGCGATGAGCGACTTCATGCTGTTGGAGAAGTTCGTCGCCGCGGCCGAGGAGTCGACGCGGATCGTGCCCTTCTCGCCGCCGACGGACAGGATGACCTTCTGCCCGCGCGCCTGCGCCGTCTTGATGTCGGCCTTGAACTGCGCGTCGGTGTAGCCGCCGAGCTGGCTCGACAGACCGGAGTCGAGGGTGAAGGTGACCGCGCCCGGCGTGGTCGTCGCGTCCGCGAAGGACACCGCGATGATGTTGTACTTCGTCGGGACGTCGGCGAGCTTGAGCGCCTTCGCGCCGTTGTAGAAGTTCTGCCAGTAGCCGGTGATCACGTGCTTCGGCAGGTTCCCGGTCGGCGGGGTGCTCGTCGTGGTCGTCGGCGGGTTCGACGTGGTGGTCGTCGGGCTCGTGGACGTCGTCGGCGTGGTCGGCGTGGTGGTGGGCGAGCCGCCGGGGCCGTCGAGGTTCACGTCGTCGGCGAAGTACGCGGGCTGGCCGTACCAGCCGTGCAGGTAGATCTCGACGCTGGTGGTGGACGCGCCGGTGGTGAAGCTCAGCGAGAGCTGGCTCCAGCTGCCGCCGCCCGGCGTCCAGGTGTTCTTGTCACCCGTCCCGGTGCCGGTGACACCGAGATAGGTGTAGCTGCCCTGCACCCACGCCGAAAGCGTGTACGCGGTGTTGGCCTTGACCGGCACGCTCTGCGAGCAGCGGGCGTTGTCCTGTCCGGCCGGGGTGGCGCTGAGCGCGCGGCTTCCCGAGTGGACCGGCGTGGTGACCACGGAGGACGTGCCGGAGCAGGTCCAGCCGCTCGTGGTCCCGAGTTCGAAGCCCGGATTGGTCAGGATGTTGGCGGCCGAGGCGTTGCCCGAGACCGCGAAAGTCACCCCCAGGCACACGGCCAGTGACGACAGCAGGGCGAGGAACGCGTGTTTCGGCTTCACTTTCACGACTGGCCTCCACGAACGGGTGATGTCGGCCACATCAAAATGGTACAGACCAATACAACTGTCAAGGGTTCGGTTAGGGGAGGCCATACGAAAGTCGGCTCGGCGCGAGCGGCAGAATGCAGGGTCCGAGAGCACCCGAGGGCGGATTTCAGGAGCGTGGGAGTGAGCGTGCAGGGCCTGCAGACAGTCGAGCAGAAGATCGCCGAAGAACTCGGCGTGCGCGAGGGGCAGGTCAAGGCGGCCGTCGACCTGCTGGACGGCGGATCGACCGTGCCGTTCATCGCCCGGTACCGCAAAGAGGTCACCGGGATGCTGGACGACACCCAGCTCCGGACCCTCGAAGAACGCCTCCGCTACCTGCGGGAACTCGGCGAGCGCAAGGTCGCGGTGCTGGAGTCGATCCGCAGCCAGGGCAAGCTGGACGAGGCGCTCGAAGCGTCGATCATGGCGGCCGACACCAAGTCCCGTCTCGAGGACATCTACCTGCCGTACAAGCCCAAGCGGCGGACGAAGGCGATGATCGCCCGCGAGGCCGGTCTGGAGCCGCTCGCCGACGGGCTGCTGAGCGACCCGAACACCGACCCGCAGGCCGCCGCCGCGGTGTTCGTCGACGCCGACAAGGGTGTCGCGGACGCACAGGCCGCCTTGGACGGTGCCCGCGCGATCCTCGTCGAGCGCTTCGCCGAAGACGCCGACCTGATCGGCGAGCTGCGCGAGAAGATGTGGGCGGAAGGCCGCCTGGCCTCGAAGGTCCGCGACGGCAAGGCCGAAGAGGGCGCGAAGTTCTCCGACTACTTCGACTTCTCCGAGCCCTACACCAAGCTCCCTTCGCACCGGATCCTCGCGATGTTCCGCGGCGAGAAAGAAGAGATCCTCGACCTGTCGATGGAGTCGGAGGAGCCCTCCGAAGAGCCGCGCACCGGGCCGACCGAGTACGAGAACCGCATCGCGCACAAGTTCGGCATCGCCAACGAAGGCCGTCCGGCCGACAAGTGGCTCGGCGACACCGTCCGCTGGGCGTGGCGGACGAAGATCCTGCTGCACCTGGGCATCGACCTGCGGATGCGGCTGCGCCAGTCGGCCGAGGACGACGCCGTCCGCGTGTTCGCCGCGAACCTTCGCGACCTGCTGCTCGCCGCCCCGGCGGGCACCCGCGCCACGATGGGCCTCGACCCGGGCTTCCGCACCGGCGTCAAGGTCGCCGTCGTCGACGCGACCGGCAAGGTCGTCGACACGCACGTGATCTACCCGCACCAGCCCGCGAACAAATGGGACCAGTCCATCGCCGAACTCGCCGCGCTGTGCGCCCGGCACAAGGTGGACCTGATCTCGATCGGCAACGGCACCGCGTCGCGCGAGACCGACAAGCTCGCCGGCGAGCTGATCAAGAAGCACCCGGAACTGAAGCTGACGAAGGCCGTCGTCTCGGAGGCCGGCGCGTCGGTCTACTCGGCGTCGGCGTTCGCTTCGCAGGAACTGCCGGGCATGGACGTCTCGCTGCGCGGCGCGGTCTCGATCGCGCGGCGGCTGCAGGACCCGCTGGCGGAACTGGTGAAGATCGACCCGAAGTCGATCGGCGTCGGGCAGTACCAGCACGACCTGTCGGAGATCTCGCTGTCGCGGTCACTCGACGCGGTGGTCGAAGACTGTGTGAACGCCGTCGGCGTGGACGTCAACACCGCGTCGGCGCCGCTGCTGACCCGCGTTTCGGGGATCACGACGACGCTGGCCGAGAACATCGTCGCGCACCGCGACGAGAACGGGCCGTTCAAGACCCGCAGCGGGCTCAAGGAGGTCGCGCGGCTGGGCCCGAAGGCCTTCGAGCAGTGCGCGGGCTTCCTCCGGATCCCGGACGGCGACGACCCGCTCGACTCGTCCTCGGTGCACCCCGAGGCGTATCCGGTGGTGCGGCGGATCCTTTCGTCGACCGGCACCGACATCCGTTCGCTGATCGGCAACACGCGGACGCTGCAGGCGCTCAAGCCCGCGGAGTTCGTCGACGACACCTTCGGTCTCCCGACGGTGACCGACATCCTCTCCGAACTCGAAAAGCCGGGCCGCGACCCGCGTCCGGCGTTCAAGACCGCGACCTTCGCCGACGGTGTCGAGAAGATCGGCGACCTCAAGCCGGGGATGCGGCTGGAAGGCGTCGTGACGAACGTGGCCGCGTTCGGCGCGTTCATCGACGTCGGCGTGCACCAGGACGGGCTCGCGCACGTGTCGGCGCTGTCGAAGAACTTCGTCAAGGACCCGCGTGAGGTCGTGAAGCCGGGCGACATCGTCAAGGTGAAGGTGCTGGAGGTCGACGTGCCTCGCAAGCGGATCTCGCTGACCCTGCGCCTGGACGACGAGCCCGGCAAGCCCGCCCGCGAGCAGGGCGGCGGCGGTCGTGACCGCGGCCAGGGCGGCGGTCAGCGTCAAGGCGGCCAGCGCGGCGGCCAGGGCGGCCGTGGCGGCGGCCGGGACCGCGGCGGCAACTTCGGTGGCGGCGGCGCCATGGCGGACGCGCTCCGGAAGGCCGGCTTCGGCAAGTAAGGCTACTTTGCGCGTGAAGGCCCCCTTCCCTCGGCTGAGCCGAGGGAAGGGGGCCTTCACGGGACTTCAGGGATTCATCGCGTAGGTACCGGAGAGATCGCGGACCAGCGACCACACGTGGTCGAAGCGGTCCGCGTCCACGACCGGCTTCCGGATCGATGCGAGCGCCAGCGCCTGCTGCGCCTCGGTCGACGACGACTTTCCGTGCAGGTCGATCGCCGCGACGCTGAAGTCCTGCACCAGCACGGCGAAGATCTGGTCGACGACCTCGGTCTCGATGCCGGTGATCTCCGCCTGCTCCAGCACCAGCTGCCCGTAGACGACCAGCGTGAACAGCTCGGTCAGCGCGAGGCCGAAGTCGAGGTCCTGCTGCTGCGCCTCGTCCGGGGCCGCGTCGGTGAACAGCTTCACCAGCGCCTCGGCCTGTTCGGTGAACCGCGCGACGTTCGGGATCGCGGACGCCTTGGCGTAGGCCTCGCGCCAGTCGTGGAACCGCACCTTCGACAGCCCGCGCGCGGGGCCCTGGCGGAACAGGAACTCGTCGTCCGCCGCGTCGGAACGGGTCGGCACCGGCTCGTAAGCCTGCGGCGCGAACAGGTACGCGGGCACGAACTTCGCGATCAGCGCGAGGTTCACCGCCACCGTACCTTCGAGCTTCGGCAGGCCGTCGATGTCGTTCTTGGACATCGCGAGATAGGTGTCGGCCTCGAAACCCTTGGCCGCCACCACATCCGCGACCAGGCCGATGACCTTCTGCGCCTCGGTGGTCACCTTCATCTTGGTGATCGGGTTGAACAGCAGGTACCGGCGGTCGTCCGCGTTCGCGCTGCGGAAGTAGTCCACGGCGCGGTCGGAGAACAGCTTCATCGCGACGAGCCGCGCGTACGCCTCGACGAATTCCCGGCGCACGTGCGGGAAATCGGTGACCTTCTTGCCGTAGAGCACCCGGTTGTGCGCGTGCGTGATCGCCTCGTACAGCGAGTGCGTCGACATCCCGATACCGCCGAAGCACAGGTTGAACTTGCCGATGTTGACCGTGTTCAGCGCCGCGGAGAACGCTTCGGCGCCGACGTGCAGGATGTCCTCTTCGGACACCGGGTAGTCGTTGAGCTCGAACTCGGCGACGTACATCTGCGACGGCACGACGTTCTTCACCACGCGGTAGTTCGGGTGTTCCGAGTCCGCGTAGAAGAACACGTACTGGTCCGGCCCCTCGACACCTTCGATGCGGCCGAAGACCGACACCGTCCGCGCGCAGTTCCCGTTGCCGATGTAGTACTTCGAGCCGTTCGCGCGGTAGCCGCCCGCACCGCCCGGGGTGAGCACGAGGTCCGACGAGTAGATGTCGGCCCCGTGCTCCTTTTCGGACAGTCCGAACGCGGCGACGCCGCCGGCCGCGAGCGAGTCCGCCGCGCGTTTGCGGGCGGCCTCGTTCGCGCTCTGCCACACCGGGCCCAGGCCGAGGATGGTGACCTGCCACGGGTACCAATAATTCAAGCCATAGAAGCCGAGGATTTCCGACAGCGCCGCGACCCGCGCGGTGTCCCAGCGCTTGTCGGGGTTCCCCTCGGCGTTGGCGCCGGGAGTGAGGAAGGTCGAGAACAGCCCTTCCTTGCCCGCGAACTCGATGAAGTCCGCGTAGAAGGTCCGGTCGTGGTAGTCCTCGACGAGCTTGCGCTTGCCACGCTGTTCGAACCACTCGATGGTGGCACGCAACAGGCGACGCGTCTCCGGGTCGAACTGCTGGGGGTCGTACCCACCCGGGTTCAGCAACAACGCGGTCGCCTTTTCGCTCATGGTCACTCCTGGTCAGCCGAAGTTACTACCCGGTAACCGTAGCGCCTCGCTTCGCCGTCCGGCCACCGAACTCGACCGAAGTCACCCGTCCACGCTCGTCCCGCAGGAACCGCGCGGTGGGCTTGCGGGTGTCCGCGGCCGGGGCGATCGCGTCGTCGCCGACGAACACGGCCTCGAACGGCGGAGGCGACGGGAAGTCCTCGATATCGGCGACCATCTGAGCGCAGAGGGCGCCGTCCCGGTCGCTGATCACGAACGCCAGGTCACCGGTCTGGTAGCGGCCCAGGTACTCGGCGATATCCGGCTGGGGCACGGGCGGCGGGCTCACGAGCGGCGGCAGCCCGACCACGTTCTCCAGACACCAGTCGACGATCTTGGCGCCCAGCGCCGATCCGCCCGCGCTGTTGGTCAGCACCGTGACGGCGAAATCGTGCTCGGGCAAGGTCACGAACTCCGACAGCTGCAGATTGCTCACGTTGCCGCCGTGCCGGACCAGCCGGGCCTCGCCGTGCGTCGTGTGCAGCCAGCTCAGGCCGACCTCTTCGAAGCGCAGCGCCGCCTTGCGCTGCGGCGCGCGCATGAGATCGCGGGTGGCCTCGCTGAGCGGCGCCTTCCCCTCGGCCTCACCGGTCAGGAAGAACCGCGCCCACTTCAGCTGGTCACCCGCCGTCGACCAGAGACCGCCGCTCGCGCTGTCCGCGCGGGTCAGGCCCACGGTGTGCTCGACCGCCGGTCCGCCGTCTCGCAGGACGTGACCGACGGCGTGACGGCGCGTGAGCACCTCCCACGGCAGGTAATACGACTCGGTCATGCCGAGCGGTTCGAGCAGCCGGGCGCGGACGACGTCTTCGAAAGGCTCGCCCGCGGCCACCTCGACGACCCGCCCGGCCAGCTGGAACCCGGCGTTGCAGTAGGAGAACACCTCGCCGGGCGCGAAATTCTGCGGGAGGTCGCCGAACTTCGCGATCGCGAGGGCCAGCGCGTCGTCACCCCACCCGGTGGTGAAGTCCACGTCGCCGAGGAACCCGGCCGAATGCGTGAGCAGCTGGCGCAGGGTCACCGTCTTCCGCGCCACCGGATCCGCCAGCGGGAGATCGGGAAGGTGTTCGACGACCGGCCGGTCCAGGTCCAGTACCCCGTCTTCGACCAGTGCCATGACGGCGGCCGCGGCGAACGTCTTGCTGGTGGAGCCGATCATGAACAACGTGCCGGGGTCGACCGGGAGCCCGGTGTCCACACTGGACACTCCGGTGGCGAACACCGACTCCTCGCCCCGGTGCGTCACCCCCACCACGGCCCCGGGGACGCTCGCGCGACGCGCCTCCTCGTCGAGCACCCCTTGCAGTTCCTGAACGTTCGACACCCGTGTCCCCTTTCGTCCGGTCAGGTCAGCGTTTCACCGTGAGGGCGGGTCCGGCTCGTACGAACCGACGAACATCGGCGGGCCGGTGCGGGCGATATCACGTAGCCCGGGAGATCACGACCCAGTACACTGGTCTTGCGGTCCGCTCAGTTCTGCCTCGGGCCGCGTTTCGTTGTCGAAGACCACGCGCCGCGGCCCCCGAGGTCTGCGCCGGGCAGGACAACCGTTTCTACTCTTACGGAGATACCAGGGCGCCCGTGCGCCCACACGCTTATGAGCACACCTACCTTCACCGAACTCGGCCTGTCCAAGACGATCGTCGACGCCCTCGCCGAACAGGGCGTCACCAGCCCGTTCCCGATCCAGGCCGCCACGCTGCCGCATTCGCTGGCAGGCCGGGACGTCCTCGGCCGCGGCCGCACCGGCTCCGGCAAGACGTACGGTTTCGTGCTGCCCGTCCTCGCCCGGCTCGCCGACGGCCCGACGCGGCGCCGCCCCGGCCGCCCGCGCGCGCTGGTCCTGGCGCCGACCCGCGAGCTGGCGACCCAGATCGAGGCGTCGTTCCTGCCGCTGGCCAAACCGCTCGGCCTCAAGGTCACCACGATCTTCGGCGGGGTCAGCCCGAACCCGCAGATCACCCGCCTGCGTGACGGCGTCGACATCGTCGTCGCCTGCCCCGGCAGGCTCGCCGACCACATGCGGTCCGGCGAGGCGAAGCTCGACCACGTCGAGATCACCGTGCTGGACGAGGCCGACCACATGGCCGACCTCGGCTTCCTGCCCGACGTGCGGCGCATCATGGCCGAGACCCCGGAGCGCGGGCAGCGTCTGCTGTTCTCCGCGACCCTCGACGCGGGTGTCGACGTGCTGGTCAAGCGCTTCATGCACGACCCGGTGACGCACAGCGTCGACTCGGCGCAGTCGCCGGTCGCGACCATGAAGCACCACGTGCTGCACCTGGAGGAGACCCACCGGCTGCCGGTGCTGATCGACCTCACCGCCGCCCCGGGCCGCACGCTCGTGTTCACCCGTACGAAGCACCGCGCCAAGCAGCTGACGCGCAAGCTCATGGCCTCCGGTGTGCCGGCGGTCGAACTGCACGGCAACCTCGGCCAGACGGCGCGGACCCGCAACCTGGAGGCGTTCGCCTCCGGCGCGGCGAAGACGCTGGTCGCGACCGACATCGCCGCGCGCGGTATCCACGTCGACGACGTCACGCTGGTCATCCACGCCGACCCGCCGGTCGAGCACAAGGCGTACCTGCACCGCTCCGGCCGGACCGCGCGGGCCGGGGCGTCCGGCACCGTCGTCACGCTGATGACCGACGCGCAGGTCGGCGACGTCCGCGACCTCACCCGCAAGGCGGGTATCAAGCCGACCACGACACAGCTCGGCCCCGGCCACCCGCTGCTGTCGGAGCTGGCGCCCGGTGAGCGTTCGTTCACCGCGTCGCCGCGGCGGCCGATCGTGGACACGCGGCCGAAGAAGGTCAGCGCCTCCGGTGAGGCCATCCCGGCCAAGGGTGACGACGAAGAGCGTCCGGCTCGCGGTGGGCGTGGCGCCCGCGGTGGGCGTGGCCGCGGTCCCTCGGCCGGTGGCCGTGGCGCTTCCGGCGGCGGACGTCGCGGTGGCTCCTCGGACAGCCGTTCGCGTCAGCCCCGTACCGAAGGCGACCGTCGCGGCGCTTCCGCGGGCCAGGGCCGCCGCGGGGCCGAGTCCACCGGACGTCGCGAAGGCGCGCCCAAGGGCGGTCAAGGTCGTCGCGCCGCCGCCGAGGCACAGCCGCGCCGTGGCTCCGGCGCCGCGAAGTCGCAATCCTCGCGGAACCAGTCCGGCGGTGCTCCGGCCCGTCGTGGTGGTGCCGCCGCGTTCTCGTCGGGAACCCGGGCCGGCTCGCGCCGCTCGCGCTGACCCACCCCGGACACGCGTGATTGAAGGCGGATCACGCGTGTCCGGAGGCGTAACTCGCGTGATCGAAGGCGTAACTCCGTGATCCGGCTCCAATCACGCGAGTTACGCCTCTGATCACGCGAGTGACGGCTCCGATCACGCGCGACGGGCGGCGGAGCGGGCCTCGGCGGCCGCGCGACGTTCTTCGAAACGTGACGCCTGGGTGTCGAGGGCCTTCAGGAACTGGTCGAGTTCGTCCCGCGCCTTCTCCCCCACCTCACCGAGCCCTTCGAGCTCGAAGATCTTCCACTGCCGCAGCAGCGGCCAGATCACCTCGTCGTGGTGGATCCGCAGGTCGTAGATGCCCGCCTTCGCGATCAGCGCGGCCTTCCGCACGAAGCTCGGGATCACCGCGCCCGGCATCTGGAACTGGACGACCTCGTCGGTGATGGCGCGCATCATCGCGTCGGGTGAAAGCTCCAGCGACGCCTGCACCAGGTTGCGGTAGAAGAGCATGTGCAGGTTCTCGTCCATCGCGACCCGCGCGAGCAGCTTCTCGCACAACGGATCCTGCGTGTACTTCCCGGTGTTGCGGTGCGAGATCCGCGTCGCCAGCTCCTGGAAGGACACGTACGCGAAGACGTTCAGCAGCGCCTTATCGCCGCTGTCGTAGCCGGTCTCCATGGTCTGCATCCGCATACGCTCCAGCTCGACCGGATCGACCGCACGCGTCACCAGCAGATAGTCGCGGATGCAGATGCCGTGGCGGCCCTCCTCGGCGGTCCAGCGGTGCACCCACGTCCCCCACGCGCCGTCGCGGCCGAAGGCACGCTCGATCTCGCGGTGGTAGCTCGGCAGATTGTCCTCGGTGAGGAGGTTGACCTCCAGGGACGTCCGCGCGATCGGCGACACCCGCGACTGCTCGGGATCCCACGCCTCGCCGCCGAGATCGGCGAAGTTCCGTCCCTCGTCCCACGGCACGTACTCGTGCGGCATCCATTCCTTGGCGACCGAGAGATGCCGGTTGAGGTTCTCCTCGACCGTCCCCTCGAGCTCGAGCATCAGCCGGGTGGTTTCGGGGACCGCCATGCGTTTCGTCCTTCCAGGGTACGGAAAACGCTACCTACGACACCGTAACTTACGGTGTCGTAGGTTTGCCACCTCCGGAAGATGAACGACTTACAGCGAGGCCGTCAGCCCCCTCGCCCGCAGCACCGAGCGCTCCAGCGGACGGAACACCAGCAGCTCGATACCGACGCCGACCAGCAGGATCAGGAAGATCGCCGACATCACGGCCTCCATGCTGTTGAACGACGAGCCCTCGTTGAGGTACGCGCCGAGCCCCTTGCCCAGCGCCGGGGACAGCGCGATCAGCTCGGCGGCCATCAGCGAACGCCACGAGAACGCCCAGCCCTGTTTGAGCCCGGCGAGGAATCCGGGCAACGCGGCGGGCAGCAGGATGTGCCTTGCCGACGAGAGCCGGTTCGCGCCCATCACCTGTCCGACGCGCGGCAGGATCGGCGGGATCTGGTCGATGCCCGAGACGAGGCCGTTCGCGATCGAAGGCACCGAACCCAGCAACACCACGAAGTAGATCGAAGCGTCGTTCAGCCCGAACCACAGGATCGCCGCCGGCACCCACGCCACCGACGGAAGGCTTTGCAGCCCGGTCAGGAACGGCCCGACCGCGGCGCGCACGATGCGGACCTTCGCCACCAGCAGGCCGAGCGGGGTCCCGATGACCACGCCGATCAGGAAGCCCAGCGCCGCCCGGTGCACCGACGTCCAGACGAATTCGAAGATCTCGCCGTCGACGGTGATGCCGACGAGTTCGTCCCACACGGCGAGCGGCGCGGGCAGCATCGCCTCCGGCCAGAACGCGGCGGCCCAGAGCGCCTGCCACAGCGCGACCAGCAGCGCCAGGAAGACCACCGGCGGCACGAAGCCGCGCAGGAACCGCTTGCCCCGGCTTTCCCGGCGTTCCCCGGTCGGGGTGTCGAGCGAATCGAGTCCCGCGCCGACGGCCTCGTCGGCGTCTTCCACCGCGGCTTCAGGGCGGTCAAGCCGCGGCATGGGTACTGATCACCTCCCGGAGGTGACCGGTGATCTCCAGGGTCAGCTCTTCGGCGTCGGAGGCCTGGACGTCGCGCCATTCCCGCACGACCCGGCCCGGCCGCGACGAGAGCAGCACGACCCGCTGGCCCAGCCGGACGGCCTCGCGGACGTCGTGGGTCACGAACAGCACCGAGGTGCCGGTGCTGCGGTAGACGCGCAGCAGTTCACCCTGCAGGACGTCGCGGGTGATGGCGTCGAGCGCGGCGAACGGCTCGTCCATCAGCAGCAGCGACTGCTCCGCGTCACCGCCGACGCGCAGGGTCGCGGCCAGCGCCCTGGCGAGCGCGACACGCTGCCGCATCCCGCCGGACAGCTCGTGCGGCCGCTTGTCGCCCGCGCCGCCGAGGCGGACGAGTTCGAGCAGTTCGGCCGCTTTCTCGCGGCGCTCGGCCCGGCCGAAACCGGCGAGCCGCAGCGGCAGTTCCACGTTGCGGGCCGCGGTCAGCCACGGCATCAGCGCGGCTTCCTGGAACATGACCGCGGGCCGGGAGGTTTCGAGCGTGATCGAGCCCGACGTCGGCTGGTCGAGGCCGGCGACCAGGTTCAGCAGGGTGCTCTTGCCACAGCCGGAGGCGCCGAGGAGACAGACGAACTCGCCGGGCGCGACCGTCAGGTCCATCCCGTCGAGGGCCACGACGGCGCGGCCGGTCGGCCCGAACGCCTTCCGCACCCCGTCGAGCCGCACGGCGACCTCGGTGGACAAGCCGGGCTCCAAGGTGGTCGTCATCGCTGATCCCCTCCGGTCACTTCGTCAGCCCGGGCGCGTTCACGCCGGGCTTGCCCTGCTCTTTGAGCACGGCGTTGAGCGGGCCGAAATCGGCGAACCCCTTGAGGTCCACCGCGGACTTCACCACGCCCGCGGTCACCGAATCCTGGGCGAGCTGGGTGAAGGTCGACGCCACCGGATCGATGCCGAGTTCGATACCGGAGAACGCGCGATCGAGGACGGCCTCGCTCAGTGTGCTGCCCGCGAGAGCCTTGAGTTCTCCGTTGACCACCTTCTTCGCCTCGGCGGGGTTGGTCTTCGCCCACTCGATGGCGGCGAGTTCACCCTTGAGGATGGCGGTGACGGTCTCCGGGTGCTGCTGCAGGAACTCGCTGCGGACGATCACGACCGTGGTCGGGAACTTGCCCTCCGGCCAGAGGTTCTTCTCGTCCAGCAGGACCTTCGCGCCCGCGTCCAGCACGAGCCGCGAGGACCACGGTTCGGGCAGCCAACCGCCGTCGAGCTCGCCCTTCTTGAAGGCGTCGAACGTCTTCGGGTTCTCGAGGTTGGTGATCTTGACGTCGGGCAGCTTCTTCTCGGCGATGAACTTCTTGAGCGCGACGTCCTGGGTGTTCGCCAGCGACGGTGTCGCGATGTTCTTGCCGGTGAGCTGCTCGGGAGCGGTGATCTCGGGCTTCACCACCAGCTGCGCGCCGCCGGTGACCGCGCCGGAGACCAGCTGGATGGCGCCCTTGGACTTGGTGAAGGCGTTGATCGCGGGCCCGGAGCCGATGAAGGCGATGTCGAGCGAGTTGCCGAGCAGCGCGTTGACCTCTTCGGGTCCGGCGTTGAACGTCTGCGTGGTGAGCTTCGTCGAGCCGATTTCCTTGGCGAAGAAGCCGTTCTTGACGCCGATCAGCGCGGGCGCGTGCGTCACGTTGGGGAAGTACCCGACACGCACCTCGGCCGCGGCGCCCTGGCTCTTCTGCTCCGCCGGGGCGGCGCCGCTGTCCGCACGTGAACACCCCGCGATCCCGCCAGCCAAGGTCAAGGCGGCGAAGGCCGCGGCCAGCAAACGGGTTCTGTGGTGGGTGCTCACGGAAGGTCGCCTTTCGGAGGGTACGACTTCGGCTCGGGTGGTGGCGCGAGAGTCGCATGTTCACCCACGTGACTGCATCGCCATCCGAATGACGGGAAAGATGCTGAGAATCCTTGACACCTGGCGGAACAGGTGTTCCACATATCAGGACCGGTGTAACGGTCCGGGCCGAACGGACGAATCACGCTTAGTGGTGACGCACCCTCGGACCGTCGCAATGGCGGGCGTGCTGACCGCCGGTATCGGCATGGGCGTCGTCGCGACGACGCTCAAGATCGCCGACGGCACGCACACCGTGCTCGACACCACCCTGTCGTCCACGACGGGGTTCCTCTTCCTCCTCGCCGGCGCCGTCGCGCACGTGCGCCGGGCCTCGAACCCCATCGGCCTGCTCATCGCGCTGGCCGGGCTCGCGTTGTTCACCGAGGACCTCCAGTTCTCCGACGAGCCGCTCACGCACACCCTCGGCCTGGCGCTCCCGGCCGCGTCCAGTCCGGTGATCGCGCATCTCGTACTCGCCTTCCCCCACGGGAAACTCCGGTCCCGAGGGGAGCGGATCCTCGCGTTCTCCGCGTACGCCGTGGTCTTCGGGTCGGCCGTCCTCGGCCTGCTGGTCAACGACGATCCGCGGAACCTCGCCGCGGTCGCCGCCTCGCCGGAGGCCGAACAGCTGGTCAAACGGCTGCTGGAGCTGGTCGGCGCGCTGATCGGCGGCGGGGTCGTGGTGGTGCTGCTCTACCGCTGGCTCGCCGGGCGGCTTCCGCAGCGGCGGCTGCTCTCCCCCGTCCTCGCGATCGCCGTGGTCGGCGCGGTGAGCACCACGGTCGGCAGCGCGCTCGGCTCCGGGCACCCGTTCTCCGAACCGCTGCTGGACGTCTACCGGATCTCGTTCTGCCTGTGGCCGCTGACGTTCCTGATCGGGGTGCTGCGGGCGCGGGTCGGCAACGCGGAGATGATCCGGCTCCTGCTGGAACGCGACGGCTCCGGGCTGGCCGCGCTCGTGCAGGACGACGAGGTGTGGAAGGACAGCCGGTCGATCGACGCGCTCAACGCCGCCGCGGGGCTCGTGCTGGACAACCAGCGGCTGGCCGCGGAACTGGAGGAACGTCTCGTCGAGGTCCAGGCCTCCCGCGCCCGGATCGTCGCCGCCGCGGACGACGAGCGGCGACGGGTCGAACGCGACCTGCACGACGGTGCACAGCAACGCCTGGTCAGCGTCGTACTGCTGCTGCGGATGGCGGAACGACGGCTCGGGGACGACCTCACCCCCGCCGTCGCGACCCTGCTGACCGGCACGATCGACGAACTGCAGGCCACCGTCACCGAACTGCGTGAACTCGCGCGCGGACTGCGGCCCCCGATCCTCACCGAGGCCGGGCTGATCCCCGCGGTCCGGTCGCTGCTGGACCGCGTCCCGATCGCCGTCGACCTCGCGGGGGCGGACGTGCCCAGGCTCAGCGGCGCCGTCGAGGCGACGGCGTACTTCGTCGTCTCGGAAGCGGTCACCAACGCGTTGAAACACGCGCAAGCCGAGCAGGTCCGGGTGTGCATCCGCGTCGGGGAGGACGGCCTGCGGGTGGACGTCCACGACGACGGCGTCGGCACGGCCGACCTCGGCGGCGGTTCCGGGCTGCACGGCCTCCGTGACCGGGTCCGCGCGCTCGGCGGCGAACTGACCGTCGCGAGCGAACCCGGCTCGGGCACCACGGTTTCGGCCGTCATCCCCTTGGACGCCTAGCCCCTGCCGCGATCCGGCGCGCGTGTTTGCAGGGACGACTCGCGCCGGCGACCGACTGACGGCTAAGCGAGCCCGCGGATCGCGCGCGCCGGCGGCCGCACACCCTGGATCGACGCGACCATCTCCAGAACATGCCGGGTACGCCGCACTTCGTGCACCCGGAACACCTTCGCCCCTTCGGCCACCGCCCAGGCCGTCGCGGCGAGGGTGCCGTCGACCCGTTCCGCGAGTTCCACGCCGAGTGTCTCCCCGACGAAGTCCTTATTGGACAGTGCCATCAGCACCGGCCAGCCGGTGTCCGCCAGTTCCCGCGCGTGCCGCAGGAGCGCGAGGCTGTGCCACGTGTTCTTGCCGAAGTCGTGCGTCGGGTCGATCAGCACCCCTTCACGCGGGACACCGAGCGCCACGACGGCTTCGGCGTGGGCCGTCGTCTCCGCGACGACGTCCGCGACGACGTCCGGGTAGCGCACCCGGAACGGGCGGGTGCGCGGGACGGCGTTCCCGGTGTGCGAGCAGACGTAGCCGGTGCCGAATTCCGCGGCGACCTCGGCCAGTTTCGGATCGGCGCCCGCCCAGGTGTCGTTGATCAGATCCGCGCCGGCCTCCGCCGCGCGCCTGCCCACCTCGTGGCGCCAGGTGTCGACGCTGATCACCAGGTCGGGATGCAGTTCCCGGATCCGCTCGACGAACGGGACCACCCGTCGGATCTCTTCCTCGACGTCGACGTCCGCGCCGGGGCCCGCCTTGACCCCGCCGATGTCCACGATGTCGGCGCCCTCCGCCACCACCCTGGAGACGGCGGCGAGCGCGTCCGGATCCGAGAAGGTCGCGCCCTTGTCGTAGAACGAATCGGGGGTCCGGTTGACGATAGCCATGACCAGGGCGCGGTCCCTGGCGACGCGGCGCCCGCGGAAGGTCAGCTCGTTCACGCACCGATCGTAGGCGAGCGCGGGCCAGAGGACGGAAAGTGCCGCCCAGCGGGACCGTCCCGGCGACCGGGAGCGCCCATTCGAGTGGCATATCTGATATATGACGTAAGAGATCGGATCTCTCTTGACTCGCCGTCGAACACGCGGGTAGACGTTGTTCGGCCGGGATGGCGACGGACGGCGGATCGGCGTCCCGGCCACTCATTCTCCCGGTTCCCCGGCGCAGGAAGGACCTCGAATGACACCGGATCCTCTTCGCGCGGCACGGCTTTCGCGACGCACCGTGCTGGCGGGAACCGCGGGCGCCCTCGGCGCGCTCACCCTGCCCGGCGTGGCCACCGCGGCACCGGTGGACTGGTCGCGTGCGGTCGTCGACTCGACGATGAAACGCCACACCCCGGCCACGCTCGGCGGCTGGGGCTACACCCGTGGTCTCTACCTCTACGGCCAGTACCTGGTGTACCGGCGCACCGGCGAGAAGTCCTACCTCGACTACATCCTCGCGTGGTACGACCGATTCATCACCGACAGCGGTATTTCCAACGGGTTCACCAATCTGGACGCGATGCGCTCCGGGCAGATGTTCCCCTTGCTGTACACCGAAACCGGGCAGGCGAAGTACAAGACCGCGGCGGAGCAGCTGCGTGGCCGCTTCCCGTCCTATCCCCGGACGTCCGACGGCGGGATGTTCCACGCCACGAGCAGGGTCGGGCAGCTGTGGGCGGACGGCGTGTACATGGCGCAGCCGTTCCTCGCCCTGTACGGCAAGACCTTCGGCGATGCCGGCTACTGCTACGAAGAGGCCGCGAAGAACGTCAGCGTCTATTTCGACCACCTCAAGGAACCCGCCAAGGGCCTGCTCTACCACGCCTACGACGAGGACGGCTCGGAACCGTGGGCTTCGGGCGCCGGACGGCATTCGAAGTACCACTGGGGGCGGGCGATCGGCTGGCTCGGGATGACGGCGATCGACCTCCTCGAAATCCTTCCCCGCGACCATCCGCGGCGGCGTCGTCTCGTGGATATCGTCGGATTCCTCGCGGCCGGCTACCGGCGCTGGCAGGACCGGGCTTCGGGCCGCTGGTTCCAGGTCGTCGACCGGGGCGGCGACAAGGACAACTGGCTGGAGACCTCGGCTTCGGCGATGTACACGTTCCTGCTGTCCCGCGCGGTGCAACGCGGCTACGTCGGCCCCGAGTACGGGCCTGTGGCCGCGAAGGGGTACCGCGGGGTGCTGTCCCAGGTTTCGACCAATCCCGAAGGATTGACCGATATCGCGAACATTTCCGAAGGCACCAACGTCGGCGACACCGCGTATTACTACGCGCGTAAACGCAACACCAACGATTTCCACGGTCTCGGCGCGTTCCTCATCATGAATGAGCAACTCGCCCGCTGAGGTCGCCGCACCGGCCGAAGGACGCCTTCCCCGCTTCCGAGCTGGGGAAAGCGTCCTTCGGTCGGTTTCCGGGCGGGTGCCGGGTATTGACCGGAGGCGCTAACATCGCGTGCTGCGACGCCCACTCCCAGGAGGGACGACCGGATGCGCGAGACGCCGCCCCCGGCTTCTTATACCCGGCTCGAACTCGGTGACACCAGCACGATCCCGGTCGGTGTGACGGTTTCCCCGCACATCTCACTGGTTTCGATGCTCGTCGAGGTCGTCGGCGGGTACGACCGCGGCCTGCCCGCCGCCTGGCGCCGTCAGGTGGGCTCGGCGATCCCGGAGCAGGGATACCGCGCGGCGAGCGCCCTCGCCCGCCGCGGCACTTCGGTGCAACCGGACTTCATCGTCCCGATCAGCCCCGGCGCGGACTCCTCCGCCGCCGCACAGGCGGAGATGCTGCGCGAACTGCCGGAGGCCGACGTGCTGAAAGGCCTGGAAGAGGTCTTCGGCGACCGGTTGCCCGCACAGTGGCGGCAGGCCGCCGACCAGCCGAGACGCTGGGCCGCCTCGCTCGCGGACGCCTTCACCGCGACCAGGCTGGCGACCGAAAATCTCTGGACCAAGGCCCGGCCCCTGCTCGACCGCGAGATCGAACGCATCGGCGTCGCCTCCGTCCGCGGTGGGACGGACGCGGTACTCGGCCTGCTGCGACCCCATTTCCGGTTCAGCAACGGATGTCTCCTGCTGCCAGACGCCGAGCCTGCGCGATACACCACCCGCGGCCGCAAACTGATCCTCGTCCCGATGCTCGCGGGCAGCCGTTCGGTGGTGTCCAACTTCGACGAAGAGGACGCCATCTGGATCGGCTACCCGTTGCCGGGGCTCGACGGTCTGCTCGACGGTGGCAAGACCGAACCGGTCCCCGGTGTCGACGGGCTCGACCTGGTGGTCGGCGCCCACCGCGCGAAACTGTTGCGGCATCTGGGAAAACCCGCCCGGATGGGCGAGATCGCGAATCTGCTGTCGTGCGCGGCGAGCACCGCGACCTACCACTGCGAACAGCTCGTTTCGGCGGGGCTGATCCAGCGGCACCGCGAGGGCCAGGTCGTCCTGGTGGTCCGGACTCCTCGCGGTGACGCGCTGGTGGACCTGCTCTCCTGACTAGACCCGCTGCAGTCCCGGCTTGCCCGCCTCGACGACGTACGAACGGTCCGCGGCCAAGGTCACCTTCGAGAAGTCGTACTCGGTGGTGTCCGAAACCGTCATGAAATCCGCCCGCATCTGGGTTTGTGACGCCGTCACCCGGACATAGCCGCGCTTTCCCCGGCAGTACTTGATGTGCGGGTTGTTCGAGAGCCACGTCGACGACGGGTCGGTCGCGGTGTCGCTGTTGCTCGTGACCGAGGTCGTCACGAGTTCCGAACCGAACACCGGGTCGCTGTGGTTGAAGTAGTCGCGGCGCAGATCGGCCGCCCAGTGCCGGTGGACGTCGCCGGTCAGCACGATCGGATTCGGCACCTTGCGGTCCACGATGCCCTTCGCGATCCGGTCGCGCGAAGCCTCGTAACCCTGCCAGGAGTCGGGGCTCTCGCACGTCGCCTTGTTGCCGTCGCCGTCACGGGTGGCGAAGAAGACCTGCTGGCCGAGGAAGTCCCACTTCGCCGGCTGCGTCTCCAATGCCTTCAGCAGCCACGCTTCCTGTGTGGTGCCGAGGATGCTGCGCGACGTCGACCGCATGTCGGTGCACGCCGGTCCCGTCGAACCGGACGGGTCGGGCACCTGCACGCTGCGGTACTGACGGGTGTCGAGCATGTGGAACCGGGCGAGGTTCCCCCACGTGAACTGGCGGTACAGGCGGATCGACGCGCCGCTCGGCTTGGCGGTCGACCGGATCGGCATGTTCTCGTAGAACGCCTGGAATCCGGCGGCCTTGCGGTCCGCGGTGGCCGGGCTGGTGGTGCCGTTCCAGTTGTTCATCACCTCGTGGTCGTCGAAGACCACGATCCACGGCGCCATCGCGTGCGCGTTCTGCAGGTCGGCGTCGGTCTTGTGCTGGGCGTGCCGCGCGCGGTACTGGGCGAGGGTCGTGACGTCCTCGGTGAAGGCCAGCCTGCGCGGATTCCGCTCGGCGGCGGCACGGCCGGATTTCCGCTCGTACATGTAGTCGCCCAGGAACAGCACCAGTTCGGGGTTGTCGGCCAGCATGCCCTTGTACGAGTGGTACCAGCCTTCCTCCCAGTGCTGACACGAGGAGAAGCAGTACTTCAGCTGGTTCACCGCGGCACCGGCGGCGGGAGCGGTCCTGGTCCGGCCGACCGGCGAGATGTAGCCGCTGGTCTTGAACCGGTAAAAGTATTCACGTCCCGGCTCGAGTCCGACCGGTTCGATGTGCACGCTGTGCCCGGAGGCGCGGGCCGCGGTCGCGGTGCCCCGCTGCACGATCGAGGTGAACGCCTGGTCGTTCGCGAGCTCCCAGTCCACTGTGTACGAAGCGTCCGGCATCCCGCCGAAACCGTCGGGGTTCAGCGGGGCGGGCGCGAGCCGCGTCCACAGCACGACACTGTCCGGCAGCGGATCACCCGAGGCGACCCCGAGCTGGAACGGATCGTGGATGGCGGGTGCCGCCGCCAGCGTTCTCGCGTTCGCCCACGAAGGCACCGTCGACGACAACGCCGCCGCCGAAACCGCCGCGGCACCGCCGAGGAGTACCGCCCGCCGATTCACCTGGCCCATGAAAATTCAACCTTTCGAAGTGGGGAAAGAACGGGGAGGGATTTCACGCGGCGTAATCGGTGATGCCGCCACTACAGGCTTCGAGCGTCGGATTGGCGGCGGCGTTGGCGACGCAGACCTTGTAATAGACCCACGATCCCTTCGCGACCGGCACGGCCTTGTCGACGTGGGTGCCGTTGCCGCCGGAAGCCCAGACGTAGAACGGGCCGGCGCCGCCCTTCAGCCAGTAGGCGACCACGGCGGACTTGCCGTCGGCGTCCTTGTCGTAGACGAGGAAATGAGCGTCCGACGAACGGAACTGCCCCTCGCCCGCGCAGACGCCGGTCGAACATTCGGCGCTGCCGGAACCGACTCCGCAGTCGGGCGCGATGCGCTGATCGGAACCGGTGTAGACGTAACCGTCCGAGATGTAACCGCCCAGCGCGGGAACGTAGTCCCACAACGTCGTCGTGCCCAGCGGGCCGGCGACGGAGGTCCCGATCGTCTGGCAGTCGATGGTCACCGTGGCGCCGTTGGCGACCGTGCGCACCGCGGTCGAGGAGGTGCTCGGGGCGCGGCGGACGTTCAGCGGATCACCCGCCGTCTTCACGGTCCCGGTGGCCGCGGCCACCGCGGGAGTGGCTCCGGCGAGGCCCAAGGCGCCCGCCGTCACCAGCACGAGAAAGAAACCGGCAAGCCGCCGGACACTTGAACGCTTCATGACCGCAGGGTCGACCGGGGTCGTACACGTCACGTACAAACACCGACCGGTGTCTGCACATGCATGCGAATGGATCTAGCCAACCATGGCGGGACGGCAATATTATCGGCGGATATGGGGCTCCTGCCGTATTGGCGGTTTAGGTGACTATTCTCGGGTTTCGCGTTCTCGGTCCGCTCGAAGTGGCGGTGGACGGGCAGGTGGTGCCGCTCGGCGGCCCCAAACCCCGTCTGCTGCTGGCCGCTCTCCTGCTCCAGCCCAACGTCGTCGTCTCCACCGAACTGCTGATCGAGGTCCTGTGGCCTTCGTCGGCTCCCCGGTCGGCGGCCGCGAACATCCGCACCTACGTCCACTCACTCCGCAAACGCCTCGCCGACCACGACCCCGCGCTCGGGGAGCGCATCGGGAGTCGGGCGTCCGGCTACATCCTCAAGGCCACGCCCGAGGAGATCGACCACATCCGGTTCGGCGAACTGGCCGCCCGCGCGCAGGACGCGCTCGGCCGCGGCGAGGCCGAATCCGCTCTCGACCTGCTGGATCAGGCTGAAGCCCTGTGGCGCGGGGAAGTACTCGAAGGCCTCCCCCACGACCACGGCTGGGGCGCGACCGTGGCGCGGCTGTCGGAACTGCGGCTGGCGGTGCAGGAACAGCGGCTGCGGGCGAGGATCGAACTCGGCCGGACCGCGGAGGCCGTCGCCGAACTGCGCGGCCTGGTCACCGAGCATCCCCTGCGCGAGGAACTCTGGCAGCAGCTGATCGTCGCGTTGCGGGCCGACGGCCGCACGGCCGACGCGATCGAGGCCTACGAAACGGCCGAGAAGGTGCTGGCCGAGGAGCTCGGCACCGAACCGGGCCCGCGGCTGAGGGAGCTGCGGGCCTCGCTGGTCCTCACGCCGTCCGCGACCCAGGACGCGGTGTCCGCGGCCCTGACCCGGCCGATGGCGCCGGTCTGCCAGCTGCCGCTGGACCTGCCGGACTTCACCGGCCGCGACGACGTGGTCGGCGAGCTCGTCGGTCTCTTCCGCGAGCGCCGCGAACAGGGGAAGCCGGCGATCGCGGTGCTTTCCGGGGCGCCGGGGATCGGCAAGTCCTCCGTCGCGATCCGGGTGGCGCACGCGGTCCGGGACGACTTCCCGGACGGTCAGCTGCACGTCGACCTCGCCGGGACGTCGTCCTCGCCCCGGCCCCCGATGACGGTGCTCGCCGAGCTGCTCCGCGCGCTGGGCGTCCCCGACGCGGGGCTGCCGCGCGATCTTCCCGAACGCGCGGCGTTGCTGCGGTCCCGGCTGTCGACCATGCGGATGTGCGTGGTCCTCGACGACGCCGGCAGCGCGGCGCAGGTCCGGCCGCTGCTGCCCGGCGCGGGGTCGTGCGCGGTGCTGATCACCAGCCGGATCCGGATGCCGGATCTGGCCGGGGCGACCCCGGTCGACGTCGAGCTCCTTCCCGAAGCCGAGGCCGCGAAGCTGCTCGAAGGCATCGTCGGTGCCCAGAGGGTCGCCGCGGAGCCGGAGTGCGCGACCGCGATCCTGCGTCACTGCGGGTATCTGCCGCTGGCGATCCGGGTCGCCGGGGCGAAGCTGACCCACCGGCCGGGCTGGACGTTGCGGGTGCTGGCGGACCGGCTGCGGGACGAGAGACGAAGATTGGACGAACTCCGCGTCGGCGATCTCGCCGTGCGGGCGAGCGTCACCCTCAGCTACGACCTGCTGCCCATGTCGGCGGCGACCGCGTTCCGCGGCCTCGGCGGGCTCGGCTCGGTGCAGTTCCCCGGCTGGGTGGTCGCGGCCCTGCTCGGCCGCGAACACGGGGACGACGTCCTCGACGTGCTGGTGGACGCCCATCTGGTCGAGCTCAGCGGCTCGGACACCACCGGCGAGCCTCGCTACCGCCTGCACGACCTGTTGCGGTGTTACGCGCTCGAACTCCGCGCGCAGGACGTCCCGGCGAAGGCGCACGGCGCCACGAAACGGGTGCTGGAGGGCTATCTCGCGCTCGCGGTCGAGGCCGCGGACCGGTTGCCGATCCACTTCTTCGGCCTCTACCGGGACGACACCGCGGCCCAGCCCGCGCTCCCCCGGGGGACCGGCAGGCTGATCGAGGATCCGGCCGCGTGGTTCGCCGCCGAACGGCACACCTGTGTCGCCGCCGTCTCGCTGGCCGCCGACCTCGGCTTCGATTCGCTGGCCTGGCGGCTCGCCGCCGCGCTGGCACCGTACTTCGACCAGCGCGGTCACCAGGACGACTGGCTGCAGACGCACGCCGTCGCGCTGGCCGCCGCCCGGCGGTCCGGCGAGGTCCGCGGCGAGGCGATCATCCAGCGCAACCTCGGGCAGATCCAGCTGTACCAGGACAGTTACGCCGAGGCCCTGGTCGCGTTCGAGCAGTCGCAGCTGCTGTTCGACAAGGTCGGCGACGCGCAGGGCGCGGCGATCGCGCTGGCCGGGCTCGGCACGGTGCTGCGGATCAAGGGCGAGGACACCGTCGCGCTGGAGCACTGTCACGCGGCGCTCGACCAGTTCTCGGCGGCGGGCGACCCGCATGGCGAGGCCCTCGCGCGGATCGCGATCGGTGCGGTGTGGCTCGCGCGGCGCCGGTTCGCCGAAGCGGAACGCTGGTTCACCGAGGCCCTCGAACAGTCCGCCCGGATCGGGGACCGGCATCGGGAGGCGCACGCGTTGAAGCGGCTCGCGATGCTGCGTCAGCACCAGGGCGACCTCGCGGGCGCGCGGGAGTGGGTCGACCGCGCCATCGCCCTCTTCAACGAACTCGGCGACGACCACTGCGTCGGCTACGCGAACCAGAATCTCGGCGAGCTGTACCTGCACAGCGGCGATCTGGCGCACGCGCAACTGCTGCTGGTCAATTCGCTGAGCGTGCACCGGCGGAACGGGGATCGCCGATCCGAGGCCGAGGTGTCGCAGTTGCTCGGCGAACTGCACGAGGCGCTGAGCCAGCCCGAGCGGTCGCGGACCTATTCGGAACGCGCGCTGGCGTTGTGGCGGGAACTCTCCGCACGGCCGCAGGAATCCGCGCTCGCTTCGCGCCTTCAGGAGTCGGCAGAAGCGTCCTACAACGACTCCGCGAGCGCCTGACCGTTTCGCCTTTCGGCACCTGAGCGCGGTGTTCACGCACCGCGATCGGGTGCCGACTTGCGTTTGTATCGATCGTGTACAGCCCCCGGCGAAGCTCCCTTCGTAGCAACCGAGAGTGCTCGAAGGGAGACCGGAATGGTCCGGACCGTGAAGGCCCGCCGGGTGATGGCGGCCGTGCTGGCCATGGGGGCGGTCACCGCGCTCGCCGCCAGCCCCGCGAACGCCGCGCCCGAAGGAAGCTGGCGCGCCGACCTGTCCACTGTGGACGGCGACGACGTCAACGTCCGCAGCGACGGCGGTGTGCTCAGCCTGGAAAACGCCGCCTGGCACAGAAAACCCGACTCCATCGGCAGCCAGGGTTACCTGCTGCTGGCCGAGCAGAAGCTCGGGAAGCCGGTCAACCGCGTCACCGCCCAGGTGACCGCCGACGCGCCGAAGGGCACCGAGGTCGAGGTCGACGTCCGCGGCAAGCTCAACTCCCAGGACTGGACGGAGTGGACTCCCGCCGACGGTGGCGCCCAGCTGTCCGCTTCGGTCTCCACGGTCCAGGTCCGCGTCGGACTGCGCACGGTCAACGACGGCGTGACCGCGAAGGTCAGCGACGTCACCCTCCTGGGTGAGCTCGCGCCGCAGGTGAACGCGATCGGCGCGGCCGCTGCCCCGCTGACGTACAAGGTCTACGGCACCCGCGAAGGCCTCGTCGGCGGCACCACCGCCAACGGGCACGTGATCAAGTCCCGCGACCACTTCGTCGCCCTCCCCTCGGGCCGCGGCCTGGCGCCGAAGAACACCGGCAACTACACCGTCCGCATCTGCCGCACCGACAACAGCCGCTGCGAATACGCGCCGGTGTGGGACGTCGGCCCGTGGAACACCAAGGACGACTACTGGAACCCGTCGGCCACCCGCCAGATGTGGAAGAACCTGCCGCAGGGCAAGCCCGAGGCGCAGGCCGCGTACCAGGACGGCTACAACGGCGGCAAGGACGAGTTCGGCCGCAAGGTGGCCAACCCGGCGGGTATCGACCTCGCGGACGGCACCTTCTGGGACGGCCTGAAGATGACGGACAACGGCTGGGTCAACGTCTCCTACCTGTGGACCGGCTCCGGCCCGACCGGCGTCGTCAGCACCGCGGGCGACCCGATGAACGTCCGCGCTTCGGCGAGCACCTCGGCGGCGATCAAGGGCCTCGCGGCGAACTACGCGAAGGTCAACATCGAATGCTACGTCGAGGGCGAGACCGTCACCGGCAAGTTCGGCACCAGCAACATCTGGGACCGGATCGGGCCGGGACACTACATCTCCGACACCTACCTGCAGACCGGCTCGGATCTGCCGGTGGCACCCAAGTGCTGACGCACTCCTGAACCCGCTTCGGCCGAAGGCCCCGCTATCGCGGTGGCAGGGCGCCCTGCCACTCGTCGTGACCCGAGATGCCAGGCCGCGCCCTGCCGACGTCGATCGCGGTCGCGGGTTCATAGGTCGAACACAGATCGCGAAGGCCCGGCGTACCCCATAACGCCGGGCCTTCGCCCTTTCGTCCGCCCCTTTTCCCGCTCGTGAGGACCTTGGGCCGCGGCGTCCGCCATCGAGACTTGCGGTAGCCACGACCTGAGGGGGTCCCCATGAATCCGCCCGAAACGACCACGTTGCGCGAAAAGCTCTCCGGCACGGTGGTCACCGCCGCCGATCCGGGCTACGACACCGCCCGCGCCGTGTGGAACGGCGACATCGACCGGCGTCCGGCGGTGGTCGCCGAATGCGCCACCCGCGAAGACGTCGTCACCGCGCTGGCCTTCGGCCGCGAGAAGGGTCTTGAGATCACCGTTCGCGGTGGCGGGCACAGTTTCAGCGGGTCCGCCGTGGCCGACGACGGTCTGGTGATCGACCTCGGCGGGCTGCGCCGGATCACCGTCGATCCCGACGCCCGCACCGCGCGGGCCGGGGGCGGCGCCGTCTGGGCCGACCTCGACGAAACGACGCAGCGGTACGGGCTCGCGACGGTCGGCGGCACGGTGAGCGACACCGGCGTCGGCGGTCTCACCCTCGGGGGCGGCTTCGGCTGGCTGACCGCGAAACACGGGCTCACGATCGACAATCTGCTTTCGGCGGAGATCGTCACGGCCGACGGCCGGATCCTGCGGGCGTCCGAAGCAGAGCATCCGGATCTGTTCTGGGCCTTGCGCGGCGGTGGCGGGAACTTCGGCGTGGTCACGGAATTCGAGTTCCGGCTGCACCGGGTCGGTCTCGCCGAGGTCGGGCTGTTCTTCTGGACACTGGCGGACGCGCCCGACGCGATGCGGTTCGCGAAGGACGTGATCGCGACGCTGCCGCCGGGTACCGGTTCCATGCTCGTCGGGATCACCGCGCCGCCCGCGCCGTTCGTCCCGCCGGAGCACCACTTCGCGCCGGGACTCGCGCTGGTCGTCGCCGGCTTCGACGGCCCCGAACGGCACGAGCGGCTGGTCGAGCGGATCCGAGGCGGGCTGCCCACGGCGTTCGAACTCGTCACGCCGATGCCCTACGCGGAGCTGCAGAAACTACTCGACCCGACCGCGCCCCGGGGCATCCTCGCCTACGAGAAGTCGCTCTATGTCTCGTCACTGTCCGAAAAGGTCATCGACGTGATCGCCGCTCGCCTGCCGGACAAGGCGTCGCCGACGACCGTGATGCCGATCGTGCCGTTGCAGGACACGTTCTCGACGGTGCCCGACGACGCGACCGCGTTCGGCGGGCCGCGGACGCCGGGGTTCGTCATCGGCCTCGCGGCGACCGCGCCGACGCCGGAACTCCTGGCCGCCGACCGGGCTTGGGTGCGGTCGTTGTGGGAGGAACTCCTGCCGCATTCCAACAACTACGGCGGTTATCTCAACTTCATGAACGAATACGACGAAGATCGCGTGCGCACGGCGTTCGGCGCGGAGAAGTACGCGCGGCTGGCCGCGATCAAGGCGGTGTACGACCCGGACAACGTGTTCCACCACAACGCGAACATCCGTCCCGCTGAGTGACGCGTCTATTCACAACCATGAATGGTCTTCACAAGTCCGTAATCGTCGTGCGAAACTCCCGTGACGCGTTCCCACTGACGAATGGCGGGCATTGTGAACGTTTCCCGGCGAACCCTCTTGACCACCGCTGCCGGTGCCGCCGTCGCGGCGACGACGATCACCCCGGCCGCCCGTGCGGCGGGGGAAGAAGCTGACGGATTAAGCACTTTCCGCCGAACGGCCGATTACGCGGTGACCAAGCTGCGGGCCGTCGCCCCCGGCGTCACGGCCTTTCCGGAGATCACCCGATTCGAGAAATGGACCTATTCGCAGAACGGCGGCTGGATCGGCGGATTCTGGCCGGGCACTTTGTGGCTCGCCTCGATCTACAGCGGTGATCCGTTATTCCGCACACTCGCCATGACGTCGGCGGAAAAGCTCGCGCCGCGCCAGTACGAGACCAGGGATCACGACCTCGGATTCCTCTTCTACCCGTCGTGGGTGACCGGCTGGCGGCTCACCGGCGACGAAAAGTGGCGGGCCGGCGCGCTCAACGCGGCCGTGTCGCTTATCCAGCGCTACAACGAAAAAGGCCGGTTCATCCGGGCGTGGGGCGCGCTCGGCACGCCGGGCAACGCGGGCCGGGTCATCGTCGACACGATGATGAACCTGGATCTGCTGACCTTCGCGAGCCAGCAGACCGGAGACCGGAAGTACCTCGACATCGCCGTCGCACACGCGAAGACCACCGAACGGGTCTTCGTGCGCCCGGACGGTTCGACCCCGCACGTCTTCGATTTCGACCCGGACACCGGCGGCGAGATCGGGCCGAACACCGTGCAGGGCTACAGCCCGACGTCGTGCTGGTCGCGCGGTCAGGCCTGGGGCATCTACGGGTTCACCACCATGTACCGGCGCTCCGGGGATCCGCTGTTCCTGCGGACCGCGCGACGCCTGGCCGACTTCGCGCTGCGCGCGCTGACTCCGGACAACGTGCCGGTGTGGGACTACCTCGCACCGCAGGCGCCGTACGACATCAAGGACTCCTCCGCCGGGGCCGTGATGGCGTGCGGATTGCTCGACCTGGCGAAGGTGGCGAACCGGCCGCAGTACCGCGAAGCCGCGATCCGGATCCTCACCGCGCTGTGCGACACGTGCCTGACCGCGAAATCCACGCAGGCCGAGGCGATCATGGCGCGGGGCACGCGCAACCGGCGGGCCGAGGACGGTGTCGAGGTTTCGTTGCCGTACGGCGACTACTACCTGCTGGAGGGCATTCTGCGGGTGCTGATGCCGCGGGAGATCGACCGGACCATCGATCTGTCGAGCGTCTGAGCCGGGCGGGCTTTCCGGCTGCGGCGCGGTGTTGCGAAAGCCACTTTCGCAACGTTGAAGGTTGCGAAAGTGGCTTTCGCAACGCGTTCCGGCGCGGCCGCGCGTGACCAGTGGTGTAACCGGGAGCGCCGAAGAACGGCTCAGTGACCACCGTGGTGCGCGTGGACCTTCGCGTGCCCCAGCCCGCGCCCGATCATCCACTTGTTCACCGGCACCGTCAGCACGAACGCCACCGCCAGCGAGAACACCAGCGCACCCCAGAACAGCAGGGTGCCGAGCCCGGCGTCCATGGCGCCCGGCACCACCAGCATGACCGCGTTGTCGACGATCTCCATGACCGCGATCGACACGGTGTCGGCGGCCAGCGCCACCTTGAGCGCGGCGCCGAACGGCAGCCCCGACTTCAGCACGCCACGCATGGTCAGCGCGTAACCGAAGACGAAGGCGAGCACCACCGAGAGGATGACCGTCGCCAGGTTGCCGAGGCCGAGCGCGGTGCCGATGACCATGCCGAGGACCTCACCGATCGCACAGCCGGTGAGGCAGTGCAGGGTCGCCGACACCGCCATCGACCAGCTTGCTCCATGCCTTGCGTCGTCCATACGGGAGACCATACCCCCCGCCCGTATTGACCGCAGGGCGAGTCGTCGCTCACCGTCACCCCCGAAGGCCGACTGGGTAATCGCCCCAGGTCGATGAACTCACTTCCGTAACCCTTTGCGCTCATCCGGTTGACCGGGGTAACCGGAGACCCCTAGTTTCGCCGGAGGTCTCCACCGCGCGTAGACCGATCGGCTGGTTCAGATGGTTCCGTGACTATGGGGTGGAGATGCGAGGGCCGACGAAGACGCTCGTCGTTGCCACTGTGCTCGTTTTGGGCATGGTGTTCGGGCTGGCCGGATGCGACGACGAAGAGCCGGCGGGCATGGCGGCCAGGCCGATCCGGATCGCGTTCGTGCCGAAGGTCGCCGGCATCCCGTACTTCGAGGCGATGAACACCGGCGGGCGGGCCGCGGCCAAGCAGCTCGGTGTCGAATGGACCTCGACCGGTCCGGTCACGGTGGACCCCGCGGCGCAGGTCTCGATCGTGCGCGGCCTCGTCGACCAGCAGGTGGACGTCATCGCGATCGCGCCGAACGATCCCAGGGCGATCGCTCCCGCGATCACCGACGCGCGGGCCAAGGGCGTCCATGTGATCACTTCGGACACCGACGCACCAGGCACCGATCGCGAGCTCTTCGTCAATCAGGCGACCTCGGAAGGCATCGGCAAGGCGCTCACCGACGCACTGATGAAGAAGATGGGGAACGCGGGCAAGTACGCGATCGTCTCCTGTGGCGAGACCGCCGAGAACCTCAACGCGTGGATCGCCGTTCAGCGTGCCTATACCGCTACCCAGTACCCCCATGCCCAGCTCGTCGAGACGGTCTACGCCGGTGAGGACAAGGACAACGCCACCGCGCTGGCCAAACAGCTGATGACCAAGTACCCGGACCTCACCGGCCTGGTCGGCGAATGCACGACGTCCGCACCCGGCGTCGCCGAAGCGGTCCGCTCGCAGCAGAAGATCGGCCGCGTCTTCACCGTCGGCGTCGGGACCCCGCAGGCGATCAAGCCGTACCTGCTGGACGGTTCCGCGTCGCTCTCGGTGCTGTGGAACGTCGAATCGCTCGGCTACCTCACCGCCTGGGCGGGCAAGCAGATCGCCGAGGGCAAACTGCCCGGCCCGTCGAACAAGGTCAACCTCGAACTCCCCGCGATCAAGTACGAGGAAGACAAGAAGACCCTGCTGCTGGGCGACCCGCTCCTGATCACGCGCGAGAACGTGGACCAGTTCAAGTACTGACTCACCGCGCCCGCCGGACGGCACCGGCCGCCGCGCCACCGCCGAGGATCAGGACCAATGCGGTCAAGCCCCACCGTCGTTTCTCCTTCGTGCGGGCGTGCGCGTCGACCTCCGCCGCCACCTCCTTCCGCTCCCTGGGCGCCGCCGAACGAGACGGCCTCGGCGGGGAAACGGGCGGCTGCGGCATCACCTGGGGAGCGGACGTGGGCGCCGGACTCGACGACGGCGAAGGCGAAGGCGAAGGCGTCTGCGACGGACTCGGAGTCGGGCTCGGGCTCGGTGAGGGAGACGGTGACGGACTGGGCGACGGCGGCGTAGAAGTAGGCGTGGGTGTGGGCGTCGGTTTGGGCGGTTCCGGCTTCGGCGGCTCAGGCTTGGGCGGCTCAGGTTCCGGCGCGGTGAGACAGCCCGCGGCGTCCGAACCCGCCAGCGGCGGCCCCGAAAGCACCACGGTCACCTGCCCGCTCCGGTCCAGCCGGTAGAGCACACTGCGCCCGCCGATCCGGTTCGCCGTGGCGTACAGGGCACCGTCGCGGCCGAGCACCACCGAGCCGTAGACGTCGGCGGGCGGGAAACGCGCGTCTTCGGCTTCACGGACCTTGCCGGTCTCCGGATCGATGGTGATCACGGCGCCTTTTCCGCGCCAGGTGGTGGAAACTCCGTACAGCAAACCGTTGTGGTAGGCGAAATCGTTGACGTCGTGGGCGAGCGTGATCGGCCGCAGGAACACCGTCTTGATCACCCGCAGGAACCGCTCCCCCGGCGTCAAGTCCACTGTGTACAGTGTGCCGTTCCTGAGCAGGTACCAGGAATCCCCGCCGATCGCGCCGGCGGTCACCCCGGCGACAGGGCTCCACAGCGGCAGCCGGTTCCCGGCGCGGGTGATCGGGCCGAGGTCCCGGGTCTTCCCCGCCCGGTCGATCGTCACCGCGTGCGCGCCCCGGCTGAGTCCTTCGGCGACACCGAAGACCAGATCACGCGTCGCGGAATAGCCGAGCGCGTTGAGCCGGTAGCCCGGCTCGGTCACCCGTGACGTCGTGCCGGAGCCGACATCGAGCCAGCGCAGTTTCGACTTGCCGTACGACCCGGTCTCCGCCTGCACCACCAGGCACGATTCGGCGGCTCGCGCGGCCATCGGCGCCAGGAGCGCCGACGCCCCCACCAGCCCGGCGACGGCCACCGTCGCCGCCGCGCGGGTCACCCCGTCCACAGTGCTCACCGGCTCAAGAGATCCTCGCCAGCGCGGCGGTGAACGCGTCCGGCGGGATCCGCACCCCACCGCCGAACGGGTTCTGCAGCTGGTAGATCGCGAACAGCAGCAACGTGACCGTGCCGGCCAGGGTGGACACGATCACCAGATGCGCGGCCAGCCGGGTACCGCCGAACAGGTTGGGCAGCAGTGCCGAGATGAGGCTGCCGAGGATGAGCGCGAACCACACGACACCGCCGACCCGGCCGCCCACGACCGCGTTGAGCCGCTCCTGCCGGGCCTCGTAGACCTGCCAGAGCTGCGTGTTCGCCTCGGTCTTGCGCTCGCGGAGCCAGTCGTCGTCCGTCGGGGCCTTGTCCACGGCCTTGCGCAACCGGTCGAGCTGCGTCCAGCCGGCGTCCGGGAGGGTCGTCTGCCCTCCGGCCATCAGCGGCCATTCCTTCTGCTCGACCGTGGTGATGTACTCGGTGCTCAGCTTCCGCACCTCGTCCTTGACCTCGGCCCCCAGCGAATCGGCGGCCCAGACGGCGGCGACCAGGCTGTCCGCCTCGTGGTAGGAGCCTTCGCGCGCCGCGCTCGCGGAATCGAAGAGGGAGATCAGGATGAACGCGACCAGGACGGCGTGCAGCCCGCCGACGATGGTGAACACCTGGCCGGCGGCGTCGTTGTTGTCAGGCCGTCCTTCGTCCCAGCCGAACTTGCGGACGAGGTAGCCGACGAGTCCCGCGAGGGCCGCCGCGCCGACGACCCAGGCGATGCCGGTCAGGTAAATACCCATTCGAGTCCTTCCAGGCGGGAGACTGCTGAAACTAGTTCACCCTTCGACGAACGGAAAAGACCGGTTGAATCAATTCATACCAGCGGCGGACGGAGAGAAGTCGATCATCACCGGCTCGGCCCAATTTCCCACGACTCGAAACCATTTCCGACACGCGCCGGAAAGGCCCGTCACCGGTCGGAGAACCCCGCTTCACGACCGGGTGAGCGGCCACCACGAGACGTCACCAGCCTCGCAACATACGGGCATTTCGCGTAGTGACGGCACCCGATCAGCCGCAGCAGAACGCGCGTCCGGCCCAATCCGGCAAACAGGTGAACCTCTCCGTAGACCCGATCGAGCTGTTTGACCGGGCATTACGCCTTGCTATGTTGACTTTGCGCCCACCCCACTCGAATGGGTATCCGCGAATTGCGAAAAATCGCGGTTCACCGGGTCGACTGAAAGGGAGTCCGTTGACGACCATCGAGACCCATACCGGCGCCCGGCCCGCCGGCGAGGTACTGACCTGGAGCCGGAATCTCCTCGACCCGGCTTTGCGTGAAGCCGTCGACGGACTGCCCGAGTCGATGCGGCTCATCGCCGGTTACCACTTCGGCTGGTGGGACGAACACGGTCGTCCGTCCACTTCGGACAGCGGGAAGGCGCTGCGGCCCGCGCTGGCGTTGTTGTCGGCGCAAGCGGTCGGCGGGGACGCCGAGACCGCCGTCCCGGTGGGCGTCGCGGTGGAGATGGTGCACAACTTCTCCCTGTTGCACGACGACGTGATGGACTCCGACACCACGCGGCGGCACCGCCCGACCGCCTGGACCGTTTTCGGCACCGGCGCGGCGATCCTCGCCGGGGACGCCTTGCTGTGCCGTGCCTTCGAGATACTGGCGCCGTTCGGGCAGACCGCGCTGCGGGTGCTCAGCACCGCCGTGATCGACCTGCTGGAAGGGCAGAGCGCCGATCTGAAGTTCGAGGAACGCGGTGACGTCGACACCGCCGAATGCGTTCGCATGGCCGAGGGGAAGACCGGCGCGTTGCTCGGGGCGTCGTGCACGCTCGGAGCGCTGGCCGGAGAAGGGAGGCAGGATCAGGTCGACCGGCTGACCGAGTACGGGAGGGCACTCGGGCTGGCGTTCCAGCACATCGACGATCTCCTCGGGATCTGGGGCGATCCGGCGGTGACCGGGAAACCGGTCCACTCGGATCTCTCCAACCGGAAGAAGTCCTTGCCGGTGGTGGCCGCGCTCCACTCGGGGACGGACGCCGGGCGAGAACTGGATGCCTTGTACCGCAAGGAAAACCTCGACGCCGCGGAGTTGCCCCACGCGGCGGAGCTGGTGGAACGGGCGGGCGGCCGGACGTGGAGCCAGGAGCAGGCCGACGCGCTCCTGACCGGCGCGCTGCACCATCTCGCCGTCGCGAACCCGGTGCCCCGCCCAGGCGCCGAGCTCGCGGCCCTCGCGAAACTGGTGGTGCGGCGACGGTATTGAAGCCGGGCGCGGTAAGGCAGGGGTGGGCGGGGAAGAGCCCACCCCTGTCCCCTCAGGTCAGCGGCCGGGCCGGGTCAAGCCCTGGTCACCGGCACCGCGACTGAGGACGACCTCGTCGGTCGCCTTGAGCGCTTCCGCGCCGGCGTTCCCGGCCGGTCCCGCGGTCAGGTCGAGCAACCGGATCGGCGGGCCGAGCTGGACCAGCGTCGGAACGTATTCGGCCTTGCCGACCTTCCAGCGGTCGCCGTCCCGCACGAACCGGAACCGCGCCGCGGCGCCCTGTTCGGTCGAGCCCTTCGGTTCCGAATGGCGGGCGACGCTGTTGCCGAGGCCGTAGGCGACCCACTTGCCGTTGATCTGCTCGAAGGGCTGCACGACGTGCGCGTGGTGGCCGATGATCAGGTCGATCGAGTCGTCGCCGAGGAGTTTCTTCGCCAGCGTGCGCTGTTCGGCGGTCGGATCGTGCTGGTATTCGGTGCCCCAGTGCAGGCTCGCGAGGACGACCTGGGCGCCCGCCTTCCGCGCGGCCTTGGCCTGGGCGATCACGGCCTCGGCGTCGATCTGGTTGACCAGCCAGGGTTTGCCCGCGGGCACCTTGATCCCGTTGAACCCGTAGGCGAAGGAGATCTGGGCGACCTTGACACCGTTGACGTCGACGATCAGCGGCTTCTTCGCCTCTTCGGCCGAACGCGCCGAACCGGTGTGCTTGATCCCCGCCTCGTCGAGTTTGTCGAGCGTGCGGGTCGCGCCGTCCACGCCCTGGTCGATCGTGTGGTTCGACGCGGTCGAGCAGTTGTCGTACCCGGCGTCCTTGAGCGCGTCGACGATCTCCGGCGGCGCATTGAACGACGGGTAGCCGCTGTACGGCCCGCCCTTCGGCGCGAGCGGGGTCTCGAGGTGACAGATGCCGAGGTCGGCCCCGGAGATCAGCGGTTTGATCCCGGCCAGCAGCGGCCGGTAGTCGATCTTGCCGCCGCCGTCCTCCTTCGCCTGCTCGGTCAGCGCGGGGTGGATCAGCACGTCGCCGGTGGCGACCACGGTGAACGACCCGTCCGGCGCCTGGCTCGCCTGCGGAGCCTCGGAGGCGGCGGGCGGCGGCTGCTGCTCAGGGGTGCCGCTGCACGCGGCGAGCAGGACGGCGGCGCCGAGGAGGGCGGTGGTCTGGCGGACGCGGGAGCTGAACATCGATTCCCTCAATCGGGTGACAGTCCCCTCCATCCTGCCTTACCGGCCCGCCGCCCCGACGAGATCGGCCTCCAAGCACGCGAGTTCCGCCTTCAATCACGCGAGTTCGGCGTTCAGGCCAGGCAGTCGCCGGGTTCTCCCCGCCGCAGCGCCGGATCCTCCTGGGTGAAGGTCCGCGCGACCCCCGGCCCGCTGGACCGCGTCTCGAACCGGACGGTCACCCGGCCGTGCCCGGCGCCCTGCACCCAGCCGGTGCCGAACTCGTCGTGGACGACGTCGTCGCCGGGCCGCCAGCTCGACGAGACCACGGCCACCGGCGCGGGCGCCCGTTCGACCACCGGCACGTCCGGCGCCGGAACGGAAAGCGTGAACAGCGGATCCTGATGCGGCACCGACAGCCCGGACAACGCGACACCGGCCAGCCGCACCCCGCCGAATTCGGTCGGGTCGATCAGCAGCCGTTCCGCCATCGCGGCGAGCTGGTCGAATTCGTCAGTGGGCGAGGCCATCGTCTCCGAACGCGTCACCGTGCTGAAATCGGTGTGCCGCAGTTTCACCACGACCGTCCGCGCGACCCGGCCTGCGTTGACCAGCCGCCGGTGCGCGTGCACGGCGAGGTCGCGGACCTCGCGCCGCAGGCTCGGCAGGTCGATCAGGTCGCGGTCGAACGTCGTTTCCGCGCTGACCTGCTTGAGCTCCGCGCGGTCGGACACCGGCCGGTCGTCGACGCCGGTCGCCAGCCGCCGCAGGTCCCGCCCGACCACACTGCCCAAAGTGGACACCGCGTCGGCGTCGGAGAGCTCGGTCAGCTGCCCCAGTGTCCGGACGCCGATCGCGCGCAGTTTCCCCTCCGCCACCGGGCCGATCCCCCACAGCACCCTGGTCGGCAGCGGCGCGAGGAAATCGCGTTCGGTGCCCTGGTCGACGACGAGCAGCCCGTCCGGTTTCGCCAGATCCGAAGCGACCTTCGCGACCTGTTTCCCCGACGCCGCCCCGATCGACGCGACCAGGCCGATGTCGGAGCGGATGTGCTCCCGCAGGCGCGCACCGAACTCCCGCACATCCTCCGACGAAGCCCCGGCCAGTGACGGCGGTTCCGCGAAGGCCTCGTCGAGGGAGATCCGTTCCAGCACGGGCGCGTACGTGGCGACGAGGTCGAACACCCGGGTGCTCAGCAATTCGTACAGTTTGAACCGCGGCGGCAGGATGACCCCGTTGGGCGGCAGCAGCCGCCGCGCCTGCGACATCGGCATCGCCGATTTGATCCCGTGTTCGCGCGCCTGATAACTCGCCCCGGCGACCACGCCGCGCGGGCCCGCGCCGCCGACCAGGACCGGGCGGTGCGCCAGGGTCGGCCGGGTCAGCTGTTCACAGGAGGCGTAGAACGCGTCCATGTCGAGGTGGATGACCCACCGGTCATGCCCGCCCATCGCCCGGCACCTCGAGAAGACGGTGCAGGGCCTTCGTGTACTCCTCGAACGCGGCCCGGCCACGCGTGGTCAGCTCGACCAGTGTCACCGGCGTGCGATGTTCGAAGGCCTTGGTGATCCCGACGTAGCCGGCGTCCTCGAGTTTGCGCAGATGCGTCGACAGGTTGCCCGGCGTCATGTCCAGCAGTTGCTGCAACCGCGGGAAGGTGATGCTGTCCCCCGGCCCCAGGCTCGACAGGGCCACGGTGACCCGCAGCCGCGCCTGCGCGTGGATCACCGGATCCAGCTGGGGCAGCCCGTCCTCACTCATCGCGCCCGCACCAGGAAGACCAGGGACGCCACCAGGAAGCCACCGCCGCCCGCGACGCTCAGCACGAGGAAGTTGTACGGTCCCCCGGCCAGCACACTCGCCGCGCCGCACGCGATGATCCACACGCCGAGGCCGTACTGCAGTTTGCTCTGCCACAGCATTCCGCCGGCGAGGTACATCAGGCCGGTCAGCATGAGCGCGGTCCCGGACCAGAGCAACGGGATCAGGTCGGCGTCGATGCCCAGACGGATCAGCGCGGTGTTCACCACCGTCAGCCCGCCGAACGCGATCATCCAGCTCCACCCGTACATCGCCCCGACGAGCCGGGACGGGCCGTGTACGCCGCGGCCCGCGCGGATGCCGTAGATCGCCGAGTACGTCATGGCCCCGGCGAAACCGACGACGGTGAGCACGGCGGCGACCCACAGCGGCATCAGCGCCGTCGGCGGAGTGGAGACGTAGATCAGCCCGAAACCGAACAGCCACACCAGACCCCAGACGGCGAGCAGCACGGCCGGATTCGGCCCGATCTCGCGCCGGGTCCGCTCCGACTGCGTGGCGATGAGCGCGAGCGACTCCTCGGGCGTCATCGGCCGCTCGTCGCCGTCCCGTTCATCCTCCACCACTTGGGAAAACTAACACGGGTTCACAGCCTCGCCGTGTCGAGCCGGAACCTCGCCATCACCACGAGCGCGGGCACCACCAGCCACGCCGCGAGCACTCCGACGGCGGTCACCATGCCCGAGCCGCCGAGCACCGGAGCGCGGCCGATCTCGCCGAGCCAGTACGTCGGCATGAGGTGCCCCGCGGTGTTCATCCAGCCGGGCAGCACCTGCAGCGGGATCCACAACCCGCCGAACATGCCCAGCGGCAGCATCAGCGCGCCGGTCACGGCCTGGACGGTGTCGCCCTTGCCGAACAGGCCGATCATGAGGCCCAGTACGGCGAACGGCAGCGTCCCGAGCCACAGCGTGCCGAAGATCGTGAACCACTGGCCGGTTTCGAGCCGGATGCCGCGGATCATCCCGGCTGCGAAGATCACCAGCAGGACGGGCAAGGCGACGAACAGTCCGGCCGCCACCTTGACCATCAGGTAGCCGGACGCGCGCAACGGCGTCAGCCGCAGGGTGCGCTGCCAGCCGTCGGTGCGCTCGGTGGCGACGCGGGTGCCGGTGAACAGCGCGGCGGTCATGGCGCCGTACGCGGCCATGTTCACCATGGTCACCGTCGCGGTCGAGATGCCAGGAGCGATCTCGCGGGCACCGAAGATCCCGCCGAACAACAGGAACATCGCCAGCGGCATGCCGATGGTGAACAACGCGAACTGCGGGCTGCGGACGATGCGCTTGATCTCCAGCGCGAGGTAGGCGGGGTTCATCGCAAGGCTCCTTCGGCCCCAGCTGTGTTTCGCCGTTCAGGCGCGTCTGTGTTCTGCCCTTCAGGCGCGTCCGTGGTCAGCGCGATGAAGGCTTCTTCCAGTCCCACAGCGGTGATTTCGATGTTCGCGGCGAGCGGGAACTCGCGCAGCAGGCCGCGGATGGCGGCGTCGGAGTCGGCACAGTTCAGTTCCGCGTGCCCGGCGCGCAGCACGGCTCGCGAGACCCCGGGCAGCGCGGCGAGCGCGGCTTGGGTGGCGTCCGGGACGACGGCGCGCAGCACCCGCCCGGCGACCGCGGCCCGCACCTCGCCGACGGGACCGTCCGCGACGACCCGGCCGTGCCGCATGAGCACCACGCGGTCCGCGTAATCCTCGGCCTCGGCGAGGTAATGCGTCGCGAAGAGGACGGTGCGGCCCGTCTCGGTGTACTCGCGCATCGACGCCCAGAACCGGCGCCGCCCGTCGACGTCCATGGCCGCGGTGGGTTCGTCGAGCACCAGCAGATCCGGATCGCCGACCAGCGCGAGCGCGAACCGGACCCGCTGCTGCTCGCCGCCGGAAAGCTTGCCGCAGCGGCGGTTCGCGTACTCGGTGACACCCGCCCGCTTGAGCACCTCGCGGACCGGCAGCGGATTCCGGTGCAGCGACGCGAACAGGCCGACGAGTTCGGCGACCGTGGCGTCCCGCAGCAGCGTCCCGTTCTGCGCCATCGCGCCGACCATCCCCCGGTCCATCGCCTCGGCCGCGCTGAGCCCGGCGACCCGGACCCGGCCGTCGTCCGGCCTGCTCAGCCCCAGCAGCATGTCGATGGTGGTCGATTTGCCCGCGCCGTTCGGCCCGAGCAGCGCCACCACCTCCCCTGGCGCGACCCGCATGCTGACGTCTTCGACGGCCAGGACGTCACCGAAGCGCTTGACCAGCCCTTCGAGGCTGAACGCGTCCGCCATGACTCTCCCCCTTCGAGCACTCTGAACTACAAAGCTCATTCGCACTTTGTAACACAAAGTCCCCTGCCTCGGAAACCCCGTAGCGCGTGAAGGCCCCCTTCCCTCGGCTGAGCCGAGGGAAGGGGGCCTTCACGCGCATTCCTTAGGCGGGCACCCGGGAGAGCGCCGCGTCGGGGGCCGAAGCCGTAGCCGCGGCGGGTGCCGGAGGCGGCACCGGGAGCGGCAACGGCGCGCACTCGACGTCGGCGGTGCGTCCCGGCTTGCGGTCGGGCAGTGCCCCGGTCGCCAGGTAGTCGGCGATCCGGTTGTCGACGCAAGCGTTTCCGCGCGGGGTGATGGCGTGGCTCGTGCCGCCCGGCTCACCGATCAGGCGAGCGCCGGGGAACCGGCTACGCACCTCGAGGCTGCCCTCGTACGGCGTCGCCGCGTCGAGCGTCTCGCCGATCATCAGCACACTCGGCACCTTCGAGCCGTCGACCTTGACCGGCTTGGCGGGCTTCGCGGGCCAGTACAGGCAAGGCGCGTTGAACCAGGCGTTCTGCCACGTGAAGTACGGCGCCTTCTCGTACGTGCGCCAGTTGTCGCGCTTCCACTGCTGCCAGCTCGGCGGCCACTTCACGTCCGTGCACTGGACGGCGAGGTACACGGCGTACCCGTTGTCGTCACCGCGTCCGCCGAAGGCCTCGAACAGACCCTTCATCGTCTGCCAGTCGCCCTTGTTGACGAATTTCGCGAGCGCGTCACCGAGCAGCGTCCAACGCAACTGGTAGTACGACGCCTGCTGGAAGACGTCGAGGAGTTCGTCCGGTCCGATGAAACCACCGGCCGGAACGGCGGCCACCTTCTTCAACTGCTCGTTGAAGACCTGCTTCACCGCGGCCTGCGTCTTGCCGAGGTGATAGACGTCGTCGTGCTGCGCGACCCAGCCGAACCAGATGTTCAGGTTGACGTCGAAGGCCACGTCCTGGTTGAGATTCGCCTGGTACCAGACATTGCGGGGGTCCACAGTGGAATCGAGGACCATCCGCCGGACGTGCTGCGGGAACAGCGTCCCGTAGACCTGGCCGAGATACGTGCCGTAGGAGTACCCGTAGAAGTTCAGCTGCTCCACGCGGAGCGCCTTGCGGATACTGTCCATGTCCTTGACCGTGTCGGTCGTCTTGATGTTCTCCAGCAGCGCGCGGCTGTTCTTCTCCGAGCACGCGTCGGCGTAGGACTTCGAGCGCTGCAGCCAGGTCTTCTCCAGCTGCCGCGTCGTCGGCACGTAGTTCGGCCGGTTGTAGTCCATGTAGTCCGGGATGCACGAAAGCGCGGGTTTGCTGGAGCCGACGCCGCGCGGGTCGAAGCCGACCCAGTCGTAGGCGTCGCCCGCGTGGTTCGGCACGCGCGTGCCGCGGGTGGCGAGCAGCAGCCCGGAACCACCGGGGCCGCCCGGATTCGTGAGCATGACGCCCTGGTACTGCGCCTCGGGTGTCTTGTGCTTGACGCGGCTGAGCGCGAGCTGGATCTTCTCGCCGCGCGGCCTCGAATAGTCCAGTGGAACGGACAGGTGACCGCATTCGGCACCGGCGTTGATCAACGTCGGGTCGGTGCACGCTCCCCAGGTGATCGTCTCGACGGGCTGCGCCGCCTCCGCCGCGCCGGCGGGCGCGGTCACCGCGACCGAGGCGAGCGTGGCCGCGGTCAGCGCGGTGATGAGAACACGTCTCAAGGTTTCTCCCTTTCCCTCCAAAGGTGAAAGCCCCGAAACCCTATCCACGTCCATGACCTGCGGAAGCCTTCCGGCGAAGGTCCCTACCAACGGCGGGTCCCGATCGCGGCAAACCGGGCAACCGGTTAATCGGTTGGGAGGCCTCGCGGGCCTCGCTAGGCTGTCGATCATGATCCGCCGCATCCGCGTTCGCGCCCTCTGACCCCACTTCACGGATCCGGACAGGACACATGCAGAACCAGCACATCGCCATGATCGGCTCCACCGCGCCGAGTCACATCTATCCCTCGTTGGCGATCATCCGCGAGCTCGTCGCTCGCGGGCATCGGGTCAGCTACGCCGTGGGCGAGCCGCTCACCGGGTTGATCGCGCCGACCGGGGCCGAGGTCGTCTCGCACCCCTCGATCCTCCCGCTCGGTGATCAGTCGGCGTGGCCGGAGGATCCGGCGTCGCAGATGCGGGTCTTCCTCGACGAAGGCATCCAGGCGATGCCGGTGCTCACCGACTTCTACGACGACAACCGCCCGGATCTGGTGCTGTACGACATCGGCGGGCTTCCGGGGCCGCTGCTGGCGAGGCGTTACGGCGTTCCCGCGGTGCAGCTTTCCCCGACGTATGTCGCCTGGGAAGGCTACGAGGAGGACATGGGCGAGATCGTCACCGCGATCCGGACCTCACCGTCCGGAAAGGACTATTTCGCCACGTTCACCCGCTGGCTGAACGAGAACGGCATCGAGGCCGACGCCTGGGACTGGATCTCCCATCCGGAGCAGGTGCTCGCGCTGCTGCCGAGGGCGATGCAGCCCAACGTCGAGCGGGTGCCGTCGTCGGTGCGGTTCGTCGGCCCGGCACTGGACCCGGAACGTCTGGCCGATCGGAGCTGGACCCCGCCGTCGAGCGGCCGGAAGGTCCTCCTGATGTCGCTCGGCACGGCGTTCACCGACCAGCTCGACCTGTTCCGCGCGTGCGTCGACGGGTTCCGCGACTCGGACTGGCACGTGGTCATCTCGATCGGCCAGACCGATCCGGCCGCGCTCGGGCCGCTGCCGGAGCACATCGAGGTGCGGTCGTTCGTGCCGCAACTCGCGGTGCTGGAGTCCGCGTCGGCGTTCATCACGCACGCCGGTATGGGCGGCAGCACGGAATCGCTGTGGTACGGCGTGCCGACCGTCGCGATCCCGCTGGCGACCGACGGTTTCGGCAACGCGGCGAAACTGGCCGAACTCGGCGTCGGTGAACAGCTTCCGGCCGACGAGGTGACGGCATCGACGCTGCGTGCCGCCGTCGAGCGGGTGGCCGGTTCGCCCTCGGTGGCCGCGCGGCTGGCCGAGGTGCGGGCCGAGACCCGCGGGAACGGCGGGATCGAGCGGGCCGCCGATGCCGTGGAGTCCTTCCTCCCGTAGTCCCTCAGGAACGCCATGAAAGGTCCTTTCCTTGCAAAATTTGCAAGGAAAGGACCTTTCATGGCACGCGCGTCAGGTGCCCCGGATCTCGTTCAGGTAGTTGTAGATGGTGTACCGCGTGACGTCGAGTTCGCCGGCGAGGTGGTCCACCGAATCCTTGATGAGGAAGAACCCCGCCTCGTCCAGTTCCCGGACCACGGCCGCCTTGTGGCGTTTCTTCATCAGGTCCACCGGGATCCCCGCCTTGGCCACCGCGCGCCCGACCAGGAACCGTTGCAGGCTGTCGACGTCCGGCGGGAACGTCTCGGGCTCGTGCCCGTTGGCCTTCGGCGCACCGTCGGACAGCCGGTTGACGCACAGGCAGCCGATCGCGACCCCGTCCGCGTCCCGCAGGAACAACGTCGACGAGCGGATCGCGCGCCCGTCGGGGCCGTGGGTCTCGTAGTTCGTCAGATCCTGCGTCGTACCCCGGCGGACGAGCCCCAGCAGCAGATCCGTCATCGGCCCGCCGACCGTCCGGCCGGTGAGGTCGCCCGCGATGGCGACGATCGAATCCGGCAGCCTGCTCAGATCGTGCAGCAGGACTTCGTTGCCCGGCCCCAGCATCGCGGCGAGCGCGTGCACCGCCGGGACGAGCGCGGTGAGCAGATCGCCGGAGGCCGCGGACGCGACAACGGGCGCCTCGAAGACACGAGCCGGCTTCTTCAGCCGTTCCAACGCCGAACGCACCTGTTCCGCCGCACTCGCCGGAGTGGACGCGTGCGGCGACAGCCGGACGTGTTCCGGCCGCACGGTCGCCGCGATCCCGGCGTTCGCCAGCGCGGAACCCACCTGTTCGGCCGCGTGCCCCGCCAGTGTGAAGGCGAGGATCCCGGCCCGTCGCTCGACGGCGGAAACCACCTCGCCACCAACGGATTTCACGGCTTCTTCGAGTTCGCCGACCCGTTCGGCGATCCGCCCGGCGATGGCGCCGACGCCCGCTTCCTCGACCAGTTCCAGCGCGGCCGCGAACGCGCCCGAGGTGATCGGGCTCAGGTTCGAGATCGACCACGCGGCCGCGGTGTCGTCGGCCGGATGGATCTCGTCGTCGAACAGGCCGGGGTCGCGGGCGCCGGTCCAGCCGGAGAGGATCGGCTCCATCCGCTCCAGCGCGCGATCCGACAAGACGGCGAAGCCGGTGCCCCAGCCCGCCCGCAGCCATTTCTGCCCGCCGACGACGAGTACGTCCGCGACCTCCCACGGCGCCTCGGTCACGCCGAAGCCCTGGATCCCGTCGACCACGAGGAGCCGGTCCCCCGCCACCTCGCGGATGGCCGCCAGATCGGCGCGGTACCCGGTGCGGAAATCGACCGCGCTCACGCTCACCAGCGACGTCTCCGAAGTCAGCGCCGCCTTGACCGCGTCCGCGGTGACATTGCCCAGCGGCAGCCGCCGCACGGTCAGCCGCCCCGCCTGTTCCGCACGCGCCCACGGGTAGGTGTTGGCCGGGAACTCCGCCGCCGACACCAGCGCCTCACCGCCCGGCGCGTTGAACGCCGCCTGGAACAGGCCGAGACTGGTGTGCGGCAACAGCACCGTGTGGTCGGTGTCGCTGCCGGAAAGCCGCGCCGCGGCGGCCTTGGCCCTGGTCTCCTGCCGCATCAGGTCGTCCACAGTGGACGGACCGGCCTTGGTCGAAGCGTCCAGCAGGCTCGCCGTCGTGTCGAGCACGGCGTGCGACGGCGGTCCGAACCGGGCGAAGTCGAGGTACCCGGCGGGCTCGCCGAACTGCAGCAGGTACCGCGGCGAGATCCGCGTCATGCGAGGACCCTGGCCAGGAACTGCTTGGTCCGCTCGTGCTTCGGCGAGCTCAGGAGCTCCCCCGGCGGACCGGTCTCGACGACCGTGCCGTCGGCCATGAACACCACCTCGTCCGCGGCCTCGGCCGCGAACCCCATCTCGTGCGTCACCACGACCATCGTCATCCCCTCCGCGGCCAACGTACCCATCACCGCCAGCACCTCGCCCACGAGTTCCGGGTCGAGCGCCGACGTCGGCTCGTCGAACAGCATCAGCTTCGGTTTCATCGCGAGCGACCGGGCGATCGCGACCCGCTGCTGCTGCCCGCCCGAAAGCTGCGCCGGGTACGCGTCGGCGCGGTGCGCGAGGCCGACCCGGTCGAGCAGGTCGAGCGCCTGCTCCCGGGCCTCCTCCAGGGGGACGCCGAGCACGCGCACCGGCCCCTCGACGACGTTCTGCAGCGCCGTCCGGTGACCGAACAGGTTGAAGCGCTGGAACACCATGCCGATGTCGCGCCGCTGCCGGGCGACCTCGCGTTCCTTCAGCTCGTACAGTTTGCCGTCGCGCAGCCGGAACCCGATCGGCTCGCCGTCGACCCAGACCTGCCCGGCGTCGATCGTCTCCAGATGGTTGACACAGCGCAGGAAGGTGCTCTTCCCGGCGCCGGACGGGCCGAGCAGGCAGACGACCTGTCCTTTGTGGACTTCGAGGTCGATCCCGCCCAGCACCTCGGTGTGGCCGTAGCTCTTGCGGACGCCGACGGCCTTGAGCAGTGGCTCAGACACGTTCACTCCTCACCAGTGGCGCGGTGCGCAGGGCCTTGGCGGCGCGGGAGAACGCGCTCCGCGACCGGTCTTCGGAGTCGAAGGCGCGCTCCAGATAGTGCTGCCCCACCCCGGCGACGGTCACCACGACCATGTACCAGACGGCGGCGGCCAGCAGGGTCTCCATCACCAGCAGGTTGTTGGACGAGATGTTGTTGGCGGCGTGGATCAGTTCGGTCACGCCGATCACCGACGCCATCGACGTGCCCTTGAGCATGTTGATGAAGTCGTTGCCGGTCGGCGGGATGATCACCCGCATCGCCTGCGGCAGCACCACGCGGCGCAGTGTCGCGCCCGGCGACATCCCGATCGACTTCGCCGCCTCGGTCTGTCCACTGTCGACACTGTTCAGCCCGGCGCGGACGATCTCCGCCATGTACGCGCTCTCGTTGAGCGCCAAGCCGAGCAGCGCGGCGGTGAACGCGGTGATCAGCACGTTGGTCTGCTCGTGCAGCAGGTGGCCGCCGAACGGCAGCGGGATCGAGATGAACTCGAAGACCAGCGCCAGGTTGTACCAGATCAGGATCTGTAGCAGCACCGGAAGCCCGCGGAACAGCCAGATGTAGCCCGCCGCGAACCAGCGCGCCACCGGATTCGCCGACCGGCGCATCAACGCGATCACGATCCCGATGACGATCGCCGATGCCTGCGCGATCACCGCGAGGAGCACGGTGTTGAGCAGGCCGACCGCCATCACGCGGTACCACAGGAACTCGGGGACCGAATCCCACTGGATCTGGGCGTTGCCGAGCGCGATCCCGAGCAGGATCAGCAGCGCCAGGATGATCGCGGCGCTGACCCACCGGCCCCAGTGTTTGCGCCGGACGATCGGCAGCGGCTCAACTTCCGCCATTGAGCTTCGCCTCCTTGAGCGCGCCCTGCTCGACGCCCCAGGCCTGGAGGATCTTGCCGTAGCCGCCGTCGGCGATCAGCGACTGCAGTGCCTTCTGGATCGACTCGGCGAGCGGCTTGTTCTCCTTGTTGACGCCGATCCCGTACGGCCCGCCGTTGATCGGCTCGCCGGGGACGACCTCGAAGAACTTGCCCTCGCCCGCGGTCCGCGAGATGTAGACCGCGCTGGGCAGGTCGTTGAGGATGGCGGCGACCCGGCCGGTGCGGAGCTGGTTCTGGTTCTGGGTGTCGGAATCGGTCGCGGTGACGGTCAACGCGGGCTTGCCCGCTTGCGCGCATTTGCCGTTCTGTTCTTCGGCGAACTTCTGGTGGCTCGTGCCCTGCACCACCGCGACGTTCTTGCCGCACAACGTGTCCGGGCCGGAGATCCGGTCGGGGTTGCCCTTGCGGACCATGATCGTGATGCCGGACGAGAAGTAGTCGACGAAATCGATCTGCGCTTGCCGGGTCTTCGTGTCGTTCATCGCGGCCATCGTGAGGTCGACGCGGCCGGACTGGAGGCTCGTGATCAGCGAACCGAACGCCATGTCCTGGTGGTGCACGGTGACGCCCAGCTTCTTGCCGATGGCCTTGGCGAGGTCGACCTCGTAGCCGATCGGGGTCTTGCCGTCGGCGGCGTAGAAGTTGTTCGGCGCGGACTGCAGGTTCGAGGCCAGGTGCAGCATCCCGGCCTGCGTGTACTTAGCGGGCAGGGTGCCGGCGACGGCGGCGTCCTTCTGGACGGACTCGATCAGCGCGGTCGTGTCCGGGATCGCGGCGGGCGCGCCGGGGGCCGCGGGTTCCTGGCCGCCGGCGCCGTCGGGCCCGCCTCCGCAGGCCGCGGCGACGAGCGCGGCCAGGCCGGTGAGCACGGCCAGGCGCCAGGTTCGGTTCAGGGTGAGCGGCGTCGACGGCATGACGGACCTCCACGGGGGCTTCGGGTGGTCGCCGACGCTACAACTGGGTGTTGAAGAGGTCAACTGGGTGTTGAAATCTTGTCCGGTCAGATGTCATGAAAGGGCCGTTCAGGACAAAAGATGTCCTGAACGGCCCTTTCATGACACTTCAGTAAGCGGTGGTCACCGCCGGATCAGACCGCGATGTAGTTCCCCGAGAGGATGATCAGGACCTGCACGGTGATGCCGGTGCCGTAGTAGTCGTCGGCCTGCGGCGACCAGGACGTGACGCGGGTCCACAGCTTGTCCAGCCATGCCTGGCTGCCCGGGTCGTTCATCGCCGCGATGGCGAACGACGCGGTGAAGCAGGGGTGCTCGCCGGATTCGCCCGAGATCTTGGAGCCCGACAGCGTGTAACCCTGGTTGATCTTGGCGGGGTCGCCACCGGTGGCCTGCTGGATCCAGGTGTTCATCTTCCGCACCTGACCCTGCGCCGGGCTGCCCGACACGGTGACGCCGTCGACGCCGAGGCGCCACGGGTCACGGCAGGCGTTCCAGCTGAAGTGCTGCGGGTGGTCCTCCATGAAGTCCGACGGCGCGGGCTTCGGCGTGGCGTTGGTGCCGACGACGAAGTCCGGGATGAGGCCGGTCTTCGGCGCGTACTTCTCCTGCAGCTGCGTGACGGCCTTCTCCTGCCGGGCCCGCACCTGCCCCCAGAACGAGTCCCCAGTGGCCTTTTCGAACGCGCGAAGGTGCCCCGGCATCCAGTCCGAGGAGCGCGAGCTGTTGATGTACTTGCCGCTGTCGGCCCAGTCCGCTAGCCGCATGAACTTGGTGTCGGGGTTGACCTCGCTGCGCTTGATCGCCTTGATGATCCGCAGCGCCTCGGCCTTGTAGTTGACCGAGCCCCCGCTTCCCCAGACCTTGTCGGCGATGAGCAGGCCGTAGGCGATCTCGAGGTCGCCGTCGGTCGCCGAGTCGCCGCCGTTGACGCTCTTGCAGTTCGGGTCCTGTTCGGCGGCGTGCAGGTCCTTGTCGATGACGGACGGGTGCGCCTTCACGAACTTGAGGATGCCGTCGAAGACCGTGCGCGCCTGCGGGTCCTTGTCGCCCATCATGGCCGCGATCGTCATGCCGTAGCCCTGCCCCTCGGCGACGAAGGCGTGGTCGGCGTCCGGCGCCTTGACCGCGTAGGTGCCCGTGCCGCACTTGGTGGTCAGGAAGTTCTTCTTCCAGAAGTCGTAGTACTTGGCCAGCGCCGCGTCCTGCGCCGACTGGCTCGCCGACGGACGCAGAACGCCCGGCAGGTAAGGCGTCCCCTGAGTGGTCGCCGCGGTGGCGGGGGCGGTCGTGGCGACCAGCCCGGCGGTCAGCACGGCCGCGGCCAGCACTGTCCGAACGGTCTTTCTCATGGCTCCTCCGGAAACGTCGTTGGTGGCGGCGGCGCGTTCCGAGAGTGACATCCGGATCGGGCAAAAACAAGAGAGTTAAGAAAGTTTCCTTACTATTACCTCAAATGACGCCTACGTGAACAGTGGCCTAGCGTTGACCCCATGAAGATCGACCTGAGCGAACGCGGCGAAGCCTTCCGGGAATTCTGGACCGAACGGCATCTCGCCACCCTGACCACCGTCCGCCCGGACGGGACCCCGCACGTCGTCGCGGTCGGGGTCACGGTGGACTTCGAGGCCGGAATCGCCCGGGTGATCACCTTCCGCTCGTCCAAGAAGGCACGCCTGGTCAAGGAAGCGGGCGAAAACGGCATTCCGGTCGCCGCCTGCCAGATCGACGGGCCTCGGTGGTCCACTTTGGAGGGACGCGCGGTCCTGCGCGAAGACCCGGAGTCCGTGCACGACGCCGAGAATCGCTACGCCGCGCGCTATCGGCAGCCCAAGCCGAACCCTGAGCGGGTGGTCATCGAGATCACGGTGACGCGGGTGCTCGGCAACGCCTAGCCGGGTCCCGCCTACGTGCGTGTCGTCCGTCCGATCACGCGCGACCGCTGAACCTCACGGTGGTCGTGAGTGGCGTTTCGGGTTAGAACCCGAAACGCCACTCACGACGACGGTGGATCAGGCACTCCTCTCCGCTAACCGGCGAGCACCAACCGCGTGTACTCGTCCAGGATCTCGCCGAGGTCGGTGAACCCACCCGCCGACGCCACCTGCTGATAACCCACCAGCATCGCCAGCCCCAGCGAGGTCACGACCTCCGCGCGACGCCGGTCGGGGATCAGCTCGGCCACCACCCTCCCGACCGTCTTCACCCGGGCGTCATCGACGCGTTTCTGCGCCACGCGAACGGTTTCGTCGTTCGCCGCCCAGGCGCGGATGGCCGCCTCCGCGCGATGACGGAGTCCGCGCGTCAGGCTCATCAGCGCGGCGAAATCCGCCTCGGGGCCGCCGGAACCGAAGTCCAGTTCCCGCAGGATCCGGACCTGCCGCTGCGCCCAGAAGTCGAGCAAGGCGCCCACGAATCCGGGCCAGCCGCCGAAATGGTGGTAGAAGGATCCGCTGGTGACACCGAGGCGTCTGCCGAGCGCGCCGACGTTGAGCCCGGCGAACCCGGACTCCGCGAGGATCTCCAGCGCCGCGTCGAAGTACTGCTCGCGGCTGACCGTGGAAGGCATCAGACGGCGCGCTCCCGCCCCTCCCAGTACGGGCGCCGCAACGTGCGTTTGAGGATCTTGCCGGTCGCGTTGCGCGGCAACGCCTCCACGAGCTCGACCGTGCGCGGGCATTTGTAATGCGCCAGTCGTTCCCGGCAGTACTCGACGAGTTCGTCGGCGTCGACGCGCTCTCCCGGAGCCGGGGCGACGACGGCCTTGACCTGCTCGCCCCAGCGGTCGTCGGGGATCCCGATCACGGCGACCTCGCCGACCGCGGGATGTTCGGCGATGACCCGCTCCACCTCGGGCGAGTAGACGTTCTCGCCACCGGTGATGATCATGTCCTTCACGCGGTCTTCGATGAAGACGAAACCTCCGTCGTCGACCCTGCCGACGTCACCGCTGCGGACCCAGCCGTCGACGATCGTCTCGGCGGTCGCCTCGGGTTTGCCCAGATAGCCCGCCATCGCCTGATCGGTGCGGAACCACAGCTCACCGGGGGTCCCCGGTTCGGCGTCTTCGAGGGTCGCCGGGTCCACGACGCGCATCCCCACCTCGGGGAGCACCGTGCCCGCCGACGCCAGCCGCTCGGGCCGGGCGGGGTCGCGATGCGCGTCCGGATCGAGCGTCGTCACCACCCCGGACAGCTCGGTCATGCCGTAGACCTGCACGAACCGGGTGTCCGGCCAGGCCGCGAGTGCCTTGCGCAGCAACGGGAGCGGCATCGGCGAAGCGCCGTAGCCCAGGTACTTCAACCGCTTGAACGCGGCGACGGCCTGCTCCCCCGCCTGCATGATGCCGGCGACCACGGCGGGCACCAGGAACGCGTGCGTGACGCCTTCGGCGAGCGCGCCCAGCAACGACCTGCCGTCGGGCTCGCGCGTCATCGTCGTCGGCTGCCCGTAGTGGAAACCGATGATCGCGTAACAACTCCCACCGACGTGGAACAGCGGCATCGCGACCAGGTTGCGGTCGCCGTCGCCCATCGGGAACGCGGCACCGGCGTTGCGGCTGTGCGCCAGCAGGTTCCGGTGCGTCAGGACGGCGCCCTTGGGGAAACCGGTGGTACCACTGGTGTAGATGATCAGCGCGCCGTCGTTTTCGTCGACCTCGGGTGAGACCTCGGCAGGGGCCGCGCCGGCCAGGAAGTCCTCGTACTGGTCGTCTTCTCCCCCGACGACGATCACGCGCTCGATCGACGGCAGCCGATCGCGCAGCGCCTCGACGGCGGGCAGCAATTCCGGGCCGGCGAAGACGATCCGCGCGCCACTGTCACCGAGGACGTACGCCAGTTCCTCAGGGGCGAGACGCCAGTTGACGACCGCGTTCGCCGCCCCGAGAGAGGACGCGCCGAAGGTCACCTCCAGGCAGGCGGGCGTGTTCTTGTCGACGAAGGCGACCCGGTCGCCTCTGCCGATTCCGGCGGCCGCGAGCGCGCCGGTGACGCGCCTCGCCCGGTCGTCGAGTTCGGCCCAGGTGAGCCGCCGCCCGGGGAACGAGAGGGCCTCCCGCTCGGGGATCGCCTTGGCCCAGTGCGCGAAAAGTTCACCGAGAAGCCGCACATCCGGACGCGCGTCGTCGGGCATGCCGGACCCCTTTCGCCTGGTCAGAGCCGCCATAGAGTGCTCTATGGTGACTCGGTGACCGGCAGGCGTCAAGCCACGAACAGGCTGAGCAGTCCCTCGACCGAGCGCACGATCACCCGGGCGGCGGCGCGTTCGGCGTGCGCGGCGTCGGCGCGTTCCGCCTCGTGCCGCCAGCGGACGAGGGCGCTTTCGGCACCCGCGTGGATCTCGGCCGGATCCGCGTCGGGTTCGAGACCGAGCCGCTCGGTGGGCGCGAGTCCCTGCGCGCCGAGCAGCCGGACGGCCTCCTCGGCGCTCTCCCCGGACAACGCCGTCCGGCCCCCGCGGATACCCGCGATGAGCCGCAGTTCCCGGAAGTCGTGCGCGGCCGCGGCGAAACGTTCCACGCGGGCGGCCAGCCGGTCACCGTGCGGAAGGGGTTCCGCGGCGAGAAGGCTTTCCAAGCGCAACACCGCCGTGCGCGCCTTCAACGCTTCGGCACGCGCGACGAAGCATCCGGCGAGCGTGTCCCTCAGGTCGCCGAGACCGCTTCGGTGCACGAGTTCCGCCGAGAGTTTGAGCCTGCTGTCGCAGCCGGTGCGGATCAGGGTGATCGCCAGCCGGACGCCGTAGAGTCCGAACCGCGACACCAGGTGTTTCCGCGACTCCGGCGAGACCCGCACCGGGAACGGATCGTCCACAAAGGAATCGACGGACAGCAGATACCGCTCCAGCTCCGGCCGGGAGATCGACGCGAGCGCGCGCAGCACCTCGAATTCGTCGTCCCGCAACGCTCGTCCCGCGTAGCCCAGCTGTCCGGCGACCGCGATGACTCCTTGGAATCCCGCGCAATCCGGGTTTTCGCGCCAGGCCCGGCGTGCCAGCTGTTTCGCGGTGAGCAAGGCGTCGATCCGGCCCGCGCCGACCTCGTCCGCCCGGCCGAGCACCAGCACCGAGTTCACCGCCGTCTGCCGCGCGAACGCCGAACCGCCCACCGGCCGGGTGCCGGCGAGTTCGTCGGGTTCGAGATGGCGCACCAAACGCACCGTCGCGTCGACGTGTTCGGCGAAGGCCGGAGTGTCGAACAGATCGATCTCGCGCAAGGCCCGCGTCGGCCATTCCGCCAGCGCGGAGACCAAAGTGGACTTCCCGGTCCCCGGCGTGCCGATGAAGCCGACGCGCAGCGGTTCGTCCAGCCGCTCCAGGCATTCCCGCAGCATCGCCACGGCGTGCGGGCGGTCCCGGTAATGCGCGGCGGCCTCGTTCAGCAGTTCCCGGACATCGAGCGTGGTCACGCCGACAGCTCCCGGCGCGGCGCGGCGCCGGTGCCGAGTGCCCCCGCCTTCCGGTGCAGGACGGCCAGCCGGTCGATCTCCTTCTTGACCCGCTGAGTACGCCGGTCCCGTTCGGCGGAGCCCGCGATGATCAGTTCCCGTTGCCGCGTCAGCTCTTCCGAAAGCTGGTCGGACAGCGCGGCGAAATGGTCGCGCAGGCGCCGCTGCACCTGACGGACCTCGTCCTTGATCTCCTTGCTGAACCGGATGAACACGTCGTCCACATGGCGCTGCGCCGCGGCCTTCGCCAACGCCTGACGGCGCTGCAACCGCATCCCGCCTTCGTCACGCACGCTCTTGGTGGCGAACGCGACACCGGCGCCGAGCGACACCGGGTTGATCAAGGGCAGCCCGGCGAGACTGGTGACCAGACCGAACATCAGCACGCCGCCGTAGGAGCCGCGCAAGCCGGTGAAGAGTTTCTGCCCGATCTTGAACCGCTCGATCTTGGGCGTGCCGACCTCGGGGATCGAGTCCACTCCGGACCCGGTCAGCGGCAGTTCCGGGGCGTGGCCGTAATGCGGCCCGAAGGTCGACGCGACGGCTTGCGCGATCCACTCCGACCGGTCGGACACCCAGTTGTAGTTCGTCTCGACGGCCTCGGCGAGGTTCTCTTCCAGCCAGGTCTGGAACTCCGGCCAGATCTGCACCGGGTCGCCTTCGTCGAAGGTGCGGTCGACATGCCGCACGATCACCCGGGTCCGCTCGCGCAGATCGTATTCGGCGTCGGAGATCAGGTCGGTGATCTCGTCGGACAACATGTTCTGCCAGCGCACGTTCTGCCGCCGCAGTTCCTCGGTGCGCCGTTGTGCCTGGTGCAGCAGGGTGACCTGGTCGACGCCGTTGTCCTGCGAGACCGCGTTCAGCCGGGTCTGCAACGTCTCGACCAGTTCGACCGCCGCCGCGCGCACACTCACCGCGGCGGCGAGCGCGCGGGTGCGTTCGATCGGGCGGGCGGCCTGTTCTCCCACCCAGTTCAGGAGTTCCGGGAAGCCCGACCGACCGTTGAGGGCCGCGTCACCGGCCTTCGCGGCGGCTTGCCGCACCGTCGCGGACACGGGGAAGACGTCGGCGACGACACCGGTCTCCGACAGCGCGGCGCGATTGCGGGCGGCAAGTTCCCGCCAGTCGGGGCTCACGTCGATCTTGGTCAGCGCCAGCACCAAAGCGGGGCACCAGGTCCGGATGTGCCTCGCCAGCGCGAGTTCGGCGGGCTGGAGTTCCTGTGTCGCGTCGGAGACGAGGATCACCGCGTGCGCGTCGGCGAGGACGTCGAGGGTGGCCGCCGTGCGCGGGGACCGGGGATCCCCGATCGCCGGGGTGTCCACGAGCACCAGGCCCGTGCCGAGGAGTTCGCGCGGCAGGCCGACTTCGACCCGGCGCAGCGACCCGGGCGGCCGGATCTCGAGTTCCTTGGCGAGGTCGCCGACCGGCACGTTCTCCCGCGCGTGCCCGACCAGGATGGCGGCGGGGTCGGCGGCGTACCCGATCTCCGTGGGAACGGCGGGCGTACTCGCGTCCCCGACCGCGCAGACCGGCGCGTTCAGCAGTGCATTGAGCAGGTATCCCTTGCCCTGCTTGGGAAAACCGACCACCGCGATCCGGGTGCCCGGCGCCCGTTGGTCACGTCTGCGCCGGAGTCGTTCGGCCAGGTCGGCGCGACCGTGGGCGGCACAGGCGTCCAAGGTCTCGTTGAGCACGTCGAGCCAGGCGGGGGCTGTCACGGGGATGCAGTGTTCCCTTAACCAAGCGCGGAATCAATGTGGCATGGGCCAACATGCCGTGCGGGCCCCGCGACCTGCGACGGTCGCGGGGCCCTGGCACAGAGCTGAAAAATGTTCGGATCAGCCGATGTGGATGTCGTTGTTCGAGGCGATGTCGCCGGCCCCGAGGTTGATGTCGCCCACGTGGCCGATGTTGTTGGCCACGCCGGAGACGACGTCGTGCACGTCGTTGACGCCCGCGTGGTTCGCGACATCGTTCACGACGTTGTCGGTGACGTCGGTCGCGACGTTGTCGGTCACGTCGCTCGCGACGTTGCCGTTGCCGATGTCGTGCGCCTTGCCCGCGATGTCGTGCACCTTGGTGGTGACGTCCGCGACGCCCGTCGTCTGACCGATGACGCTGGTGAGGTCGCCGACCGTGGACAGGAAGTTCGGGGCGTCGCCGGCGACACCGTCGGCGCGCGGCAGGTCGCTGGTCAGGTCGCCGACGGCCGGGACCGAGTCGACGGCGGGCAGACCGGCGGTGTCCACGGCCGGGACGCTGTGGGCCAGGTCGGTCGCGCTGTCGACGGCGCCGTTGGCGAGGTCGCCGGCCTGGCCGACGGAAGCGGCGTCGAGGCCACGCGAAAGGTCGTCGGTCAGGCCGAAGCTGCCGACGGTGTTCTGCGCGAGGGCGGTCACGCCGGCGGCGGCGTTCGACACGTCGGTCACGTCGGAGACGGCCGGGACGCCGGACAGGCCCGGGACGTCGACCGGCAGGTCGCCCACGGCGGGCACGGCCGGGACGGCGGGCAGGTCGCCCAGCTCCGGCACGCCGCCGAGCTCCGGCAGACCCGGCACGGCCGGGAGACCGGCCTCGGGCAGGCCCGACAGGGAGCCCGCACCGGGGACCGCGACCGGCAGACCGGCGGTCAGCGCGGTGAGCTGGTCGATCGCGCCCTGGACGCCGTCGGCGCACTCGCCGTCGGTGCCGTTGACGGCGTTCGTGACGCCGCCGAAGCCGGCCAGATTGTCGGCGGTGGCGGCGGTGGTTCCGGTGAGGTCGGTGGCGGTGCCGACCGGGACGAAGTCGAGCACCAGCGGGACGACCTCGTGCACGTCGGCGGCGTTGATGTCACCGAGGCCGGCGTCGGCCAGCACCTGCTGCGGGTCGTTGGCGAACGCCGCGCGGGCCGCGGTGTCGTTCAGCAGGTTCAGCGTGAAGTCGTGCAGGGTCTGGACGGAACCCATGAAAGGACTCTCCTGGGGGTCTAGGTCGGTGGGGCGGGCCCAGCGGCCGGAGGGCACGGCTGAGCGCAGGTCACCGAAGCTAGTGAGCCGGTACCCGTGGGCACATCGGGGATCACTCCTGGTCGTCACTCACTCAGCCAATAGGGGATCGGTATGACATCGTTAGGGCGTTAGGGGCTTAACCGAGACGCACTCGGTTGGGTTTAATGCCAACCCTCACCCGGATGGGTCAAGCCGTTCAGGTGAGTGGCCCTATTTGGTCCTTAGGGGCTGGTCAAGCGAAGGAGGATGCTCGTTGCCCTACGTCCTCGGCATCGATATCGCCTCGACCCGCACCACCGCCGCCACCTGCGTGAACTCCGGCGACGGGTGGAGCGTGCCCGAGCCGTCGTGGCTCGGCGCGCGCGGCCCGGCGGCGGCGTCGGCGGTGTTCCTCGACGACGACGGCTACCTGCTCACCGGGGACGCCGCGGTCGAGGCGGGCCGGTCCGCGCCCGCCCGTCTGCTCACCGGGTTCCACGAACGGGTCGGCGACGACGTTCCCGTGATCGTCGGCGGCGAGCGGTTCCCCGCCGAATCCCTCCGCCCGGTCCTCGTCGGCGCGGCGGTGGGCAAGCGGCCCAACGCTTCGGGGCGGA